>JBBDXF010000018.1:84272-155646 GCA_040902485.1 Myxococcota bacterium
CCCCCCCCACCCCACTACGTTCGGCTTCGCCTCACTGCGCGCTTCGCTTGCAAGACTTGCTGCCGCCGTCGTCTCGCCGCTTGACTCACTCCGTGCCTGCGGTAGCGCCGAGCCGGTATCGGTCAGGCGGCCTTGCCGCTCGCGACTTGCGCGGCGGCCTCCAGCGCTTCCTCGAGGCTCACGCAGTCGTAGGTCAGCATGCCCTGTTCGCTCGCACTCTTCGTCCAGCGCCGTGCGCCCATCTTCGCGAGCGTGCTCGCGCCGTGGACGTTGATGCAGGCGATCACGCCCTTACTCAGCGCATTCCCGACGTTGAACGTCTCGACCCAGCGCAGGTCGTCCTGGGTGGGAACGCCGGGATCGCGAGTCAGGTCGACGATCCAGGACTTCGCTCCGAGCCGCGCGCCCTCATCCATCGCGCGCATCAGCGCCTCGCGAAACTGCGGGGTGCTGAGGGACGCCCACTCTCCCACGAGCGCCTTCTGCGCCGGGTAGTGCGTGACGGTGATCGTCCTCTCGATCGTGAACAGGTGCACGCCGACGCTCTTCGCCATGGCTCCTCCCTCCCGTGCCTTCGTGGCCAGGGACCGTCATTGCCGCCGAACTCACACCCGTGCGGGGGCGCTGTCGGTTCAATCGGATGCAGCGCAGCAATGCTGAAAGGAGTCACTCGGTGCCTTCGATGACTCCGAGCCAGTCGAGCTCGCGGAAGGCGCCGGCGAGATCCATGCCGTAGCCCACGACCCAGCCCAGGCCGACTTCGAAGCCCACGTGGTCGAGCTCGACGGGCGTGCGGCGGCGAGCGGACTTGCTCACCAGCACGGCGACGCGAACGGAGCGCGGCGCGCCGCTCTTCACGAGCGCGAGCACGGCCTCGAGCGTGCGGCCCTCGTCGGCGATGTCGTCCGTGACGACCACGTCGCGTCCGCGGAAGGCGCTCGTGTCGCAGCCGTCGAGGACGACCTCGCGCAGCGCGGTGCCCTCGCTGCGCCGTGCGCGCACCTCGAGCGACTCGGGCGCGAGTCCGCGCGCCTCGAGCCCGCGCGCGAGCGCCTCGGCGAAGCGGCGCGCGCCCTCGGCGATCACGACCACCAGCGGCGCGCGGCCGCCGAGCGCCCGCGCCAGCTCGTCCGCCAGCGCGTCGATGCGTTCGCTCACCGCGCGCGCCGAGTGGAGCTCGAGCACGCGGCGCCCCTTCCCGTCCTCGAGCGGCACGGCCGCGATCGTATCGCCCGGCGTGGCCCGCGCGCAAAGCGCGTGCGCCTCGTCTATCGTGGCCTGGTGCCCGTCGTTCCCGTTCCCGCCGCCACCGTGATCCTGCTGCGCGATTCCGCCGCCGGGCCCGAGGTGCTGATGCTCGCGCGCCACTCGCAGAGCGACTTCCTGCCCGACGCCTACGTGTTCCCCGGCGGGCGCGTCGAGGACGAGGACCACGAGCTGGCCGAACGCGTCGCGGGCCTGGCGCGCTCCGAGGCGAGCCGCCGGCTCGGCACGGTCCCCGCCGACCAGGCGCTCGGCTTCTTCGTCGCCGGCGTGCGCGAGACCTTCGAGGAGTCGGGGATTCTGCTCGCGCGCCGGAGCGGCAGCTCGGAGCTGCTCGACGCGGCGAGCGCCGCGGCGCTGGCGCGCCACCGCCTGGACGTGCAGAAGGGCGACGCCTCGTTTCGCGATCTGGTGCTGGGCGAGGATCTGGTGCTGGCTGCGGAGCTGCTCTCGGTGCACGCGCACTGGATCACGCCCGAGGACTCGCCGAAGCGCTTCGACACGGTCTTCTTCGCGGCCGCCACGCCGCCGGGGCAGAAGGCGCTGCACGACGGGATCGAGCTCACCGACCACGTCTGGCTGTGTCCGGAGCAGGCGCTGGACGATTTCCGCGCCGGCCGCCGGCAGATGATCATTCCGACCTGGGCGAACCTGGAGACGCTGTCGGGCTTCGCGACCTCCACGACCGTCCTCGAAGCCTCGCGGCTGCGGCCGATCGTGCCGATCCTGCCGGTGGTGGTCGAGCGCGACGGCGGCCGCTCGGTCGTGATCCCGAAAGACGCCGGCTACGCCACGATCGAGGAGCGGATCGGCGAGCTGCGCGGCTAGACTCGGCTCGATGCGCGGCGTCGTCGTTCTGGGGGGGTACGGCCGACTCGGGCGGCTCTGCGTGCACGAGCTCGCGAGCCGGACGCGCGCACCGCTGTGCGTGGCGGGCCGCAGCCTGCAGCGCGCGGAGTCACTTGCGCTCTCCTTCGGCGAACGCGCGCGCGGCGTGTACGTGAACGCGCACGACCCGCGCACGCTCGCGCGCGCGCTCGAGGGCGCGGGCGCCGTGGTGTCCTGCTGCGGCGGCGACCCGCTCGTGGCGCTGCAGACCGCGCTCGAGCTGCGGGTTCCGTTCGTCGGGCTCTCGCCGGCCGGGCTCGAGCCGCGCAGCCGCGCGCGCCTGGCCGAGCTCGCCTGGCGTGCGCAGGTTCCGGTGGTGCTGTGGGCGGGCGCGCTGCCGGGCCTGCCCGGCGTGCTCGCCGAGGCGCTCGTGCGCAAGCTGCCCGCGATCGCGCGCCTGCGGATCGCCTCGACCGGCGGCTACTTCGAGACCGAGACCGCGCGCGGCGAGCGGCGCCGGCTGACACCGCCCGGTGACGTCTCGCGGCTCGAGGCGCTGCGGCGGCTGCTGCCCGAGCTGTGGCGCTTCGCCGAGCCGATCGGCGCGTGTCCGGTCGTGCCGTCGTGGAGCCCGGACCTGGACGGCTTCGCCGACAGCCACTGCGTCGAGACGCTCGACTATCTCGAGCCGCCGCGCGGCGCGATCGGCCGCTCGCTGCGCACGCTGGTCGCGCGCCAGCCGAGCGCGGGCTTCGCGCTCGCGGCCACCGCCAGCTGCGATCCCGATCCCGCATCCCCGCCGACGGCGGAGATCGCGGTGTTCGCGCACAACGTGCTGATTCCCGCCGCTGCGCTCGCCGCGGCGATCACCGGCGCGATCCTCGAGGGAACGGTGCCGGCGGGGCTCTCCACCGCTCGCGAGGCGCTCCACCCCGCGCTCCTGCTCGGGGAGCTCGAGAAGCGCGGCGTGCGCGTCAGCGCAGCTTCGCGTTGAGCCGCTCGCGCAGCGGGCGCATGCCGCTGGTGCGGATGCCGCGGCGCTCCAGCTCCTTCGCCATCGAGCCGTCGCTGTAGATGCGGTGCTCCTCGTCGCGCTGGCGCCAGTCGCGCGTGATCGACTCGAGCTCCGGCCCGCCCTCCGCGCAGTGCGTGATCAGGTACGCCAGCCCCGGCTCGAGCCGGTCGACGCGCGCGCTGTTGTGCGCGAGCCCGGTGCCCGGCGTGAACGACAGCGAGTCGGCCTCGAACTGGTCGAAGACCGGGAAGCCCGCGGCCTCGGCAGCGTCGATGCGGCGCTCGTATTCGGCGAGCTTCCCGCCCAGTCCGAGCACGCGCGCCTCGCGCTTGCGCAGGCGCGGGATGAACGCCGGCAGCTTGAACTCGTGCGCGAGCCGGAAGTAGATGTCGACGAACCGGAGGTCGAACACCGCGCCCATGTGGGAGTCGATGTGGGTCACGTCGACGCCGGCCTCGAGCGCGCGGTAGATCTGAGCGCGCAGCTCGCGGTCGACCTCTTCGGGAATCGCGTGCGCGACGGTCTCCGCCACCGTGCGCCACATGCCGCCGTCCGGCGCGGCCAGGCTCGGCACGTCGCTGCGCACCGGCCCCCAGCGGTGGCTCTCGTATTCACAGTTCAGTGTCAGGTGCACGCCCAGGTCGAGCTCCGGCCGCTCGCGCGCGATCCCGGCCATCTCGGCGAAGCCCGGACACGGGACCATGATGCTGCCGCAGGTGGCGGTGACCTGCATGGCGCGCAGCCCGCCCGCGTTCGCGGCGTGCGACATGCCCAAGTCGTCCACGTGGACCACCACCACGCGTTGGTCTGGGGCGTAGCCGAGCTCGGCGAGCAGCGACACTCCGGTCTCCTCCTGCGGGGAGCATAGCCGCGCGCGGAGATGAGAACATCGCCGGATGGAGCCGGAACGCAGCCTCGAGGTCGGCGCGGCGGAGGCCGGGCAGCGCCTCGACGCCTGGCTCGCGCGCGCGCTCGGGCTGTCGCGCGGCTGGGTGCGGAAGCTGCTCGACGCGGGGCGCGTGCGGCTCGGCGGCCGGCCCGCCGCCAAGGGCGCGATCCTGCGCGCGGGCGACCGCATCGACGTCCTGCCCTTCGCCCGGCCCGAAGCCGGACCGATCGCGAACCCGGACCTTGCGCTGCCGATCCTGCGCGAGAGCGCCGGGCTGGTCGCGGTCGACAAGCCGGCCGGGCTGCCGGTCCACCCGCTCGCGCCCGACGAGACGCGCACCGCGCTTTCCGCGCTGGTCGCGCGCCACCCCGAGCTGTCCGGAGTCGGCGAAGGGGGGCTGCGCTCGGGCGTGGTGCACCGCCTCGACACCGGCACATCGGGGGTGCTGGTGTTCGCGCTGCGCGAGGAGTCGTTCCGCGCGGCGCGCGCGGCCTTCGCGGAGAAGCGCGTCGAGAAGCGCTACCTCGCGCGCGTGCACGGGCCGTTCGCAGGCGAGCGCGAGATCGAGCTCCGGCTCGAGAACCGCGGCAGCCACGTGCGCGTGGTCGGGAGCGGCGGCCGGCTCGCCGTGTCGCGCATCCACGCGCTCGAGACGGGCGACGAGACGAGCCTGGTCGAGGTGTTCATGCGCACCGGCGTGCGCCATCAGATCCGCGCGACGCTCTCGGAGCTCGGCCATCCGATCGTCGGCGATCGCGTGTACGGCTCGCCGCTCGCGCTCGAGCGCCACTGGCTGCACGCGGCGTCGCTCGCCTGGGACGCGTTCGCGGCCGAGTCCGAGCCGCCGCCCGAGCTCAGGCCTCGGGCTTCGGGCGCGCGCTGAGGTAGACCGGCAGCGCCAGCGCGAGCAGGAGCACCGCCCCGAGCGCGGGCGTGAGCAGATGACCGAGCGCGTGGTGCAGCTCGTCGGGGTAGCCGCAGCCGAGGATGCCGGGCGGCGTGAGCAACGCGAGCGAGGCGGCGCTGCCGAGCAGGAGCACCCGCGTCACCCGCCGCGGCGCGGCGCGCGCGGCGAAGCGCGCCAGCAGGAGCGCCGGGATCGCGGCGGGCGCGATGCTGCCGAGCGAGCAGGCGAGCGTCCTGCCGAGCCAGCCGAGCCCCAGCGCATCCGCGCCGAGCCAGACCTCGAGCCGCGCCAAGCCGATCCAGGCGATCGCCGCGAGCGCGACGGCGAGCACGATCGAGCCGGAGCGCACGAGCCGTTCGCGACCGGGCACGCAGGCGCCGAGCGCGAACGCGAGCGCGCCGAGCGCGAGCAACGCGTGCGCGGCGATCGTCCAGGCGTCGACGGCCGCGAAGCTCGGCTTGGGGAAGGTCTGCTTCGCGAGGAGCTCGAACGCGACGTGCAGCGCCGCGAGCCCGAGTCCGACGGCCACGACCTGGAACGCCACGCGGCCGAGCGGCGGCAGGCGCCGCACCGGCCGCAGGCCGCGCGCGAGCGAGCCGATCAGCGCGTCGGTGCGCTCAGTCATCTCGCTCCGCCCCGGCGAGCAGCTTGCGCAGTGCCTTGTAGCCGCGATGCGCGCGCACCTTGAGCGCGCTCACCGACACGCCCGCGTGCTCGGCGGCCTCGGCCGCCGACAGCTCGCGCACGTGGATCAGCTCGACCGCCTCGCGCTGCGCGGGCGGCAGCTCCGCGAGCGCGCGCGACATGCGCGGCGAGAGCGGCGCGTCCGCGCGCGACGGCTCGCGCTCGTCGGCGATCCGGTCCGCGTCGGGCAACGCGAGCTCGCGCTCGGCGCGCCGGCCGCGCGCGCGCAGCGCGTCGAAGGTCGCGTTGCGCGCGATCGCCCGCAGCCACGGCCCGAATGGCCGCGACGGCTGGTAGGTGTGTCGCGCGCGGTGCAGTGAGAGCAGCACGTTCTGCACCACGTCCTCGCTGGCCGCGGATTCGCGGAGGCGGGCGCTCACGAACACGCGCAGCGCGGGCACGATCTCGCGCAGCAGCGTCTCGTAGGCCGCCGCGTCGCCATCCTGCGCGGCCGCCATCAAGCCGCCCCACGCGAGCTCGCGTTCAGTAGCCGTGCCTCCGTGCCCGCTCATACGCCGCGGGAGGCGGGCCAGTTACTCACGGCGCGATGATCACCTTCCCGTAGCTGCCGCGCGAGCCGAGCGCCTCGAGCGCCTTGGGCACGTCGTCGAGCGAGTAGATGCCGAAGATCAGCGGCCGCACCTGACCCGCCTCGTAGAGCTTCGCCAGACCCGCGAACACCTCCGGCACGCGCTCCGGCTCGTGGGTCGCGTACGCGCCCCAGTGCAGGCCGACGACGGAGATGTTCTTGAGCAGGATCCGGTTCGCCTTCACTTCGGGGATCGTGCCGCCGGCGAAGCCGATCACCAGCAGGCGCCCGTTCCAGGCGATGCACTTCATCGAGCCCTCGAAGATCTCCCCGCCGACCGGATCGTAGATCACGTCCGCGCCGCGCCCGCCGGTCGCCTGCTTCACGGCCTCGACCCAGTCGCCGCTCGAGTAGTCGATCGCGAGATCCGCGCCCGCGCGGCACGCGACTTCGAGCTTGTCCGCGCCGCCCGCGGTCGCGATCACGCGCGCGCCGAGCGCCTTGCCGATCTGCACCGCGGCGACGCCAACGCCGCCGGCCGCGGCGTGCACGAGCAGCGTCTCGCCCGCGCGCAGATTCGCGCGCAGCACCAGCGCCGCGTACGAGGTCGGATACACGACCGAAAACGCGGCCGCCTCGGGAAAGCTCATGCCCGCGGGCATCGGGTGGAGCGCCGCGACCGGCACGGCGACGCGCTCCGCGAACGCGCCGAGCGCGAGGCCCGCGAACACACGGTCACCGATCGCGACGCCGCTCGCGCCCGGCCCCAGCTCGCGAACCACCCCCGCGACCTCGGCGCCGGGCGTGAACGGGAACGCGGGCTTCATCTGGTACTTGCCCTGCACCAGCAGGATGTCGAAGAAGTTGCAGCCCGCGGCTTCGACATCGAGCACGACCTGGTTCGCGCGCGCCACGGGCTCCGGCAGCTCGCGCACGATCAGATCCTTCGGCTCCATCCAGCGATCGACGACGACGGCGCGCATCCATTCCTCCGGCGCTCGACAGCGCAGGTCGAGTCTACCACCGCGACGCGCACGTTAAATGCGAACGCCGGCCGGTGTGACCCGACCGGCGCTCGTCTTTAATCGGGGCTCGAGCCCGCTCAGACGTCGTAAGGGCGCAGTGTCTTGCGACCGTTCGCGGCGGCGCGGGCTTCGGCCTGCGCGATCACCGAACGGACATGCGCTTCGAGAGCGCCGTAGAACTCGCTCCCGACGTTGCACTTCTTCGCCGCCGCCTTGACGCGCGACTTCGAGATGATCATCGAGTCGCCCTTCTTGGCGGCGCCCTTCGCGGCGCCCGCCTTCTTCTTCGCTGCCATGTCATGCACTCCGTTTTCGCGACCGCCGACCATGCGAAATCGATGCGGGATCGCGGATTCGCGTCTGGGCCGATCATTCGGCACAGGGCGCAAATAGCACGCGCGACCTCGAATGCAAGGGGAAAGGCCGTTTCGCGCTAGACTTCGTGCGTGCGGATCGCGCGCTTCGTTTCGCTGTTCACGCTCGTTCTCGCGTTCACGGCGAGTGTCGCGCAGGCGCGCGACCGCGGCGCGGACGGAAAGTGGAGCACCCGGCGCTCCAGCCATTTCGAGCTGCACCAGGACGTCGCACTCGACCGCTACTCGGGTCCCGCCGGCTCGCGCGCGTTCGAGATCGCGGTGCTCGGCGCGCTCGAGTCCGCGCACGAGCGGGTGCGCGAGGGCATCGGCATCGACCCGCGCGTGCGCGTGCAGGTGTTCGTGTACGACCCGGGCGTGTTCGACGCGTCCTACTCGGCGCGCTTCGGCTTTCGCGCGGCCGGCTTCTGGGACGGCGCGATCCACGTGCGCGGCGGCACGCAGGTCGACGCGCGGCTGGTCGGCACGCTCGTGCACGAGTACACCCACGCCGCGCTGGCGACGCTCGCGCCCGTCGGTGTCTGGCCGGCCTGGCTGAACGAGGGCCTGGCGGAGCTGTTCGAGCGCGAGGCGCTCGGCCAGACGCAGCCGAGCGCGCGCGAGCTCGCGGAGCTGCAGGCCGCGGCCGCGAGCGGGAGCTTGTTGCCGCTCACGTCGCTCAGCGGTCCGTCGTTCGCGGGTCTCGACGAGGCGAGCGCCCGGATCGCCTATCTCGAGTCGTACGCGTGCGTCGAGCAGATGCTGCACCGCTACGGGCGCGAGCGCGTGGAGCGGCTGGTCGAGGAGCTGGCCAGGACGCGACAGCTCGGGCGAGCGCTGCAGCGCGCGCTGCGCATCGACCTCGCCGAGCTCGAGAATCAGCTGCTCGCCGAGCTCCAGTGACCTGATCCAGCGTGTAGACGAAGCTCTCCTGCGAGCCGACACTCACGATCACGCTCTCAGATGTGCAGGTCTTCCCGGACGAACGAATCCGGTCCGTCGAGGAAGCGCTCGCCCGCGAGCCGCGACAGGTCGAGCGTGCGGAAGCCGCCGTCGCAGATCAGCTCCGCCACGCCGCGCGCGACCGCGTACGACTGCATCACGCCGCGGCCGGTGAAGCTGTGCGCCTCGAGCGCGTTCGAGAAGCCGGGCACGCGGCCGAGCACGCCGCTGCAATCGGGCGTCACCGAGTACAGCCCCGACCAGCCGCGCACGTGGTGGCAGCGCTCGAAGGCCGAGGCGCGGTGCGCGAGCCGCGGCCAGATCTCGCGCTCGAAGAACGCGTCGCCGTCGTAGCGGAAGTCGTAGCCCGACGGCTCGTCCGGGTTCGAGAAGCCCGCCAGCGTGTACGGCCCCTCCGGGTGGAAGTAGAGCCCGGAGGCGTCGACGATCATGCCCGCGCCGTGCAGGTCCGCGCCCGGCGGCAGGTCGCGCGCGCGCACGTCGACCATCGCGATCTGGCGCCGCACCGGCACCGAGAAGTCGCGCACGCCGAGCTTGGCCGAGACCAGCGGGCTCCAGGCGCCGAGCGCGTTGACGAAGACCTCCGGGCGCAGGCTCGGGTGATCGAGGCTCGACTCGGGCGGGACACGGTGCTGTGTCAGGATGCGGTGCACGAGCCCGCTCTCGTCGGCGGGATCGCCCTTCTCGACCTCGACCACGTGCACGCGCTCGACGCGGCGCCGGCCGGGCGCCTGTTCGACGACCTCGATCCCCTCGACGTAGTGGCGGTTCAGGAAGCGCGCGCCGCCGCTCGTCGCGCGCTCGCGGTACAGGCGCCGCACCGCGTTCGGATTCACCAGCCCGTCGCGCGGCGAGAAGGTCGCGCCGACCAGCTCCCCGAGACTGCGGTCGAGCAGCGGGAAGCGCTGCGCGACCTCGCGCGGCTCGAGCAGCTCGACGCGCAGGCCGAGGCGCTCCTGCAGCGCGCGGCGTTCGCGCGCACGGGCGTAGCGCGCGGCGTCGTCGTACAACCACAGGTAGCCGCGCTGGCGCAGCGAGACCTCGTCCGCGTGCGCCTCGAAGAACGCGATCGTGTCGCGGCAAGAGGCGATGTTCGGCTCCTGCCACCAGGTCGCGCGCGCGCCGCCGGCGTTCAGCTCGGACGACGCGTAGGTGCCGGCCAGATCGAGGTCGACCACGCACACGTCGCGCACGCAGCGCTCGACCAGCGCGCAGGCGATCGCGGAACCGATGATTCCGCCGCCGGCGACGAGCACACCGACCCGCTCCGCGCTCCTGCTTCCGGAAGATTGCGTCGGCATCGACATGAAGGTCCCGGGTCAGAGCGTAGGGGCTACAATCCCGGCGCGAAAGATGGAGTCACTCGGCGCGCCGGTGCAGCTCGGAAGCGACGCCTCGGCGCAGGCGAAGCGCCGCGTGTTCGTGGAGCAGCGCGAGATCCCGGGGCTGGTGCTGGGAACCGCGCGCGGCGACGCCGTCGCCTGCCGTCGCGTGCTGGGCGCGCGCCGCGGCGGGCGGATCGGCTTCGCGCTCGCCCTGTCCGGGCTGGCGTTGGCCGCGCCGAGCCTGCGCGTGGCCGTGGCGGCGGCCCTGGTCCACGTCGCGCTCGGCCTGCTCGTCGGCCTGCGCGCGCGCGCGAAGAGCTTTCAGACCACGAGAGAGGTGCAGCGGCTCGCGCTCTGGACCGTGCTTACACCGCTCGGCGTCGCCGGGCTTGCGCGGATCGCGGGCTTCGGCGCGCCCTGGCAGGTGTTCGCCGCGGCCTTCGCCGGGCAGCTCCTGCTCCTGCGCGCCTTGCGCGCCACGCGCGCGCGCTGAGCGGCTACTTGGCTTCGGGCGCGGCGGGCGGAGCGGCTTCGTTCGGAAGCGCGCCCTCGGGCAGCACGCCGTCGGGAACGCCCTGGGGCTTCGCGGTCGGGTCCGGCCGCCACTCGCCCTCGAGCACGTAGTTGTAGCCACTCGTGTTCAGCACGATCGATTTGTTGTCCGCCGCGTCCTTGATCACGCGCGGCGGCGCGGCGAGCGTGCGCTGGAAGCCCGGCCCCGGCTCGCAGAGGGTCTGCTCGGTCGGCGCCGGCAAGCTCTGCTCGACGGGCGTCATGTTCTCGGGCGCAGGCGTCTTGCCGTCGGCGGCCGAACCCGCCTGACCGACGATGGCCACGCCGCCGGTCGAGAAGACCAGCGCGAGCGCAAGTAGTGATGGACCCGTCCAGCGCATCATCCATCCGCATCGACCCGCCGCGATTGCGACTTGAGCGGCGCGGCCCTTGCGCGTAGGTTGCGCGCGCGATGCGTGCGAGAGAGGCGGCGCTCGAACGGCTGGAACGCGAGATCCCGGCGTGCGCGGACTGCTCGCGGCTCGCGGGCTTCCTGGCGTCCCTGCGCACGCGTCATCCCGAGTATTGGAACCGGCCCGTGCCCGGTTTCGGCGACCGCGCGGGCTGGCTCGTGATCGTGGGGCTGGCGCCGGGCATGCACGGCGCCAACCGCTCGGGCCGGCCGTTCTTCATGGATGCCTCCGGCGAGTGGCTGTACGGCGAGCTCGAGCGCCGGGGCCTGTGGGACGGCGCGCGACTCGACGGCGCCTACATCGTGAACGCGGTGAAGTGCGTGCCGCCCGGCAACAAGCCGACCAGCGACGAGCAGCACCGCTGCCAGCCGTGGCTGGAGCGCGAGCTCGCGGCGCTCGAGGGCGCGCGCGTGGTGCTCGCGCTGGGTCGCATCGCGCACGCCGCGGTGCTGCGCGCCTGGGGCGTGCGCCCGCTCGCGCGCCACCCGTTCGCGCACGCGCGCGTCGCGACGCTGCCCGGCCGGCCGCCGCTGCTCGCGAGCTACCACCCGTCGCGGCAGAACACCAACACGGGCGTGCTCACCCAGACGATGTGGCGCGAGGTGTTCGCGCGCGCCATCCGACTCGCGAAGCCGCGAAGAACGTCCACAGGATCAGCGGCAAGAGGCCCGCGGCCGCGGTCCGGTGCAGCCCCTCGATGAAGCCGAACGAGACGGGAAACGGACCGGGCGCACCGGGATGGCCCGCGGCCGCGAGCGCCTCGCGCTCCCACAGCTCGAGATCGCTCATCAGCATCGCCACGCAGAGCAGGAACACGACCGCTCCGCCGGCGAGTGAGGCGATCGCCAGATCGCGCGCGCCGAGCCTGGGCGTGGCGAGCACCAGCGCCAGGTAGAGCACGAGCACGAACGCGTGCTTGTGGTATGGGCGCTCGATCGTCCTGGCGATCGCGCCGACGCGCAGGTCGTACACGTACACGAACGCTTCGGCGCGCCGCTCGAGCCGGAGCTCGCGCACCTCCAGGGCGCGCTCGCGCAAGGCCGCGCCCGCGACGCGCGTCGCGGCGGACTCGATCCACGCGTACACCGGCAGGGCCGCGCACAGACCGACGAGCAGGCCGTACACCACCGCGAAGCGCGCGATGAGGACCAGCGCCCGGCTAGGCATCGCTCGCCGGGACGAGCTGGATCCAGACGAGCAGCGTCGCCAGGCACACGCCGGAGATGAACGCCGGCCAGACGTAGACGTGAACCAGCTCGAAGGCGCTCGGCGAGCCGGCGTTCAACAGGCACAGCGTCAGCACGCGCAGGAAGTTCACCGCGAACACGATCGCGAACGCAGCCAGCACGCCCAGCGCGCGCGCCCGCCAGGGCGCGGGGAACACCAGCATCGCGCAGGCCAGGAACACGCCCACGTCGATGCCAGTGCACGAGTTGACGATCTCGACCGCGCTGCCGTCCACGAACACGCGCTGGCCCGCAACGCGCACGTTCTCGCTCACCAGCGCGAGCACGTGGCCCGCGGCGGATGCGATGCCCAGCCGCACGGGCTCGAGCAGCACGCGGTCGACGACGGCGAGCAGGAGCAGGTTGGAGAGCGCGACCACGAGCGCGACGTACACCGCAGAGCGGAGCCAGAGCGCGCCTCGTGCCATGACGATGCCGTCCACGGCTTGCGACGATACCACCGGCGCGCGGTCTGTACCCTGGATCGGGCCCGGGCTAGCATCCGCGAGTGACCGGACAGGAGTTGCCCAACATCGTCGGCGCCGTGCCGGGACCGCGTTCGCGCGCGCTCGCGCTGCGCCTGTCGGAGGTGGAGAACCCCGAGGTCACCTGTCTCGCCGAGCCGCCGCCGATCTTCTGGAGCCGCGGCGCGGGCGTGAACGTGCTCGATGCCGACGGCAACCGCTACGTCGACCTGCTCGCCGGCTTCGGCGCCGCGGTGCTGGGCTACGCCCATCCGGAGATCAGCGCCGCGCTGGCTGCGCAGGCGGGTGATCTGCAGCACGCGATGGGCGACGTGTACCCGTCCGCGCGCAAGGTCGAGCTGCTCGAGGCGCTGGTGCGCGTGCTGCCGGGCGGGCTCGCTGGCGTGATCCTGTCCGGCTCGGGCTCCGACGCGGTCGAGTCCGCGCTGAAGACGGCTCTGGTCGCGACCGGCCGGCCGGGCGTGGTCGCGTTCGAGGGCGCGTACCACGGCCTCGGGCTCGGCTCGCTCGACGCCACGCACCGCCCGGACTTCCGCGCGCCGTTCGCGAAGCGGCTGGCGGGCCGCACGCGCTTCGTTGCCTGGGGCGACGCCGACGCGGCGCGCGCGGCCGTGCGCGAGAGCGACGCGGGCGCGATCCTGTTCGAGCCGATCCAGGGCCGCGGCGGGCTGGTGTTCCCGCCCCAGGGCTTCGTCGCAGCGCTGCGCGAGGTCGCGGACGAGACCGGGGCGCTCCTGATCGCGGACGAGGTCTACACCGGAATGGGTCGCACCGGCCGCTGGCTCGCCTGCGAGCACGAGGGTGTGGTGCCCGACGTGGTCGCGCTCGGCAAGGCGCTCGGCGGGGGTCTCCCGCTCTCGGCCTGCGCGGGCCGGCCGGAGGTCATGCGCCGCTGGCCGGCGTCGCGCGGCGAGGCGCTGCACACCAGCACGCACCTCGGAAATCCCGTCCTGTGCGCCGCGGGGCTCGCCGTGCTGCGTGTGTTGGAGCGCGACTCGCTGCTGAAATCGGCCGAGGAGATCGGCGCGCGCTGGCTCACGCGCCTGCGCGGCCTGCTCGCGCGCAGTCCGCACGTGCGCGAGGTGCGCGGCCGGGGCCTTCTGCTCGCGATCGAGCTCGACGACGCGCGAATCGCACGCGCGGCCGTGGTTCGATTGCTGCACGCGGGTTGGATCACGCTCGGCGAGGGTCCGGAGGGACGCACGCTCGCGCTGACGCCGCCGCTCGTGATCGCCGAGCCGCTGCTCGACGCGGCCGGCTCGGTGCTCGCCGAGGTGCTGGCGTGACGCGCGCGGAGATCGAGCGCGCGGTGCTCGCCTGGATCGCGGAGGGCGTCGACGCACCCGCCGACGACGCGCGCTTCGAGTCGCTCGCGCTCGCGCTGTTCCGCCTGCAGTACGCGGGCGGTGCGGCCTACCGGCGGCTGTGCGCCGCCTTCGGCGTCGAGCCCGAACGCGTGCGGAGCTGGCGGCAGATCCCGATGGTTCCGGCCGGCGCGTTCAAGGAGGCGCGGCTCGCGATCTTCCCGCCCGAGGCGACGGTGCGCACGTTCCGCACCAGCGGCAGCTCGACGGACGCGCGCGGCGCGCTGCACCTCGACACGCTCGCGCTCTACGACGCGTCGCTGCTCGCGACCTTCGGCGCGTTTCTGTGTCCGGACGTGCCGCGCATCCGCTTCCTGGTGCTCGCGCCATCGGCCGCTGAGGCGCCGGACTCGTCGCTCTCGTACATGTTCGAGCGCGCGCTGCGCGAGCTCGGGACCGAGGACAGCCGCTTCTTCGTGCACGCCGAGGGCTGGGACGTCGACGCGCTGGTCGCGGAGCTCGCGTCGCTCTCGGAGCCCGTGCTGCTCACCGGCACGGCCTTCGCGTTCGTGCACCTGCTCGACGCGCTCGAGGCGCGCAGGCTGACGCTGACGCTGCCCGCCGGGACGCGCGTGATGGAGACCGGCGGCTTCAAGGGCCGCTCGCGCGAGTTGACCCGCGACGAGCTGCACTTCGCTGTCGCCAAGCGGCTGGGCGTGCCGCGCGCGCGGATCGTGAACCAGTACGGGATGTGCGAGCTCGGCAGCCAGTTCTACGAGGCGAGCCTGCGCACGGGCGTGGCGTCGGATCGCAAGCTCGTGCCGCCGTGGGTGCGCACGCGCGTGCTCGACCCGGCGACACTGCTCGACGTAGCCCCGGGCGAGACGGGGGTGCTGGTGCACTACGACCTCGCGAATACCGGCTCGGTGCTCGCGGTGATGACGTCGGATCTGGGCATCGCCGTCGACGGCGGCTTCCGCGTGCTCGGGCGCCTGCGCGGCGCCGAGGCGCGCGGCTGCTCGCTCGCGGCCGACGCGCTGCTCGAGCGCCAGGGGGCGGCGCGATGACCGATCTCGGGCAGCTCGCCGACGCGCGCCGCGCGCTCGAGCCCGAGCGCACGATTGCCGCGCTCGCGCGCGCCTTCGAGCTGTGGCGCGCGCCGTTGTCGCCCTGGCGCGAACGGCTCGCGCGCGAGCACGGCGTCTATTCGACGCAGATGATCGAGCGCGGCCTGGGCTCCGCGCTCGCGGGCTGGACCGCGGACACGCTCGCGGAGCTGCGCGCGCGCGAGCTGCCCGAGGTCTTCGCCGCGCCGCGCGTCACGGCGGTCTGGCTCGCGGGCTCGATTCCGCCGTCCGCGTTCTCGGCGATCGCGCTGCCGCTCCTGGCCGGCTCCGCGGTGTACGCGAAGACCCCCGCCGCGGACCCGGTCTCCGCGCGCTTGTTCGCGGAGTCGCTGCGCAGCGTCGATCCCGGCGTCGGCGCGGCGGTCGCGATCGGCGCCGACGAGAAGGCGCTCGAGGAGTGCGACGCCGTGGTCGCGCAAGGCAACGACGAGACGATCGCTGCGATCCGCGCGCGCGTGCGGCCGTCGCGGCCGTTCCTCGGCTACGGACACAAGCTCTCGCTCGCGGCGATCGGCCCCGGCATCGACCCCGCGAGCGCCGCGCAGCAGCTCGCGCTCGACGTCGCGCTCTGGGACGGCCGCGGCTGTCTCTCGCCGGCGTGGGCGCTGGTGAGTGACTCGCCGCGCGGCCGCGCGGCGGAGCTCGCGCACTCGCTCGCGGGCGCGCTCGAGGAGCTCGACGAGACGCTGCCGCGCGGGGAGCTCTCGGTGGCCGAGTCCGCCGATCTGCTCGAGCTGCGCGCGCGCGCCGCGGTGCGCGAGGGCACGCGGCTCGAGCTCGCGGCGGGCGCGTCGAGCTGGACGGTGGTGCTGGAGAATACGGAGGTCCGCCCGCCGCCCGGCACGCTGCGCTTCATCTCCGTGGTTCCGTTCGCCGAGCTCGACGGGCTCGCGCGCTTCTGCAGCTCGCTGGCGCCGCAGCTCTCCTGCGTCGGGCACGTGGGCTTCGGCAGCGGCCTCGCGCGGCTCGGCGCGATCGCGGTCGAAGCCGGCGCGTCGCGGCTCTGCCCGCTCGGCCGCATGCAGCTGCCGCCGCTGGACTGGAACCACGACGGCCAGGGACCGCTACGGCCGCTGGTGCGCCGGCTCGACGTCGAGGGCTGAAGCGCGCTTCGCTCCTAGCCTTCCCAGGGAAAGATGCTGGTGAAGGCGAAGGCCGTGAACGCGGCCTGGAACAGGGCCGCGAGCCAGGGGTTCGCGACCCAGCGCGCGAGCCGCAGCGCGACGACCTCGAAGAACACGAAGAACAGCGTGATCGGCACGATCCCGAGCAGCACCACGAACGGCAGCAGGCCCGCGAGCGCCCCGCCGATGACAGCGAAAAGTGTCAGCGCCTTGCCCGCGGCGGGCAGGATCATGCCCGTGCGGCCGGGGCCGCGCAGCAACCACTCGCTCGCGCCGAAGTAGGGCAGGAAGAGCAGGGTCGCGCCGAGGCACCAGCCCAAGCGATGCGGCGCGGGGAAGATGTCCCAGAACGGGGCGGCCAGCGTGCCGACCGCGAGGTAGACCAGACCGAACAGGAGCCCGGCGCAGAGCCAGGTGCGCGCATCGCCGAGTCCCTCCGCCGCGACCTTGCCGCCGCGCGCGCCGAGCGCGAGCAAGAGCGCGCCCGCGAGCGCGAAGAAGCCGAACAGGTCGCGGCCCGCAGCGAGCGGCACGAAGCTGAACGGTCCGCGCACCGCCGCGGAGTCGAAGCCGGAGAGCAGCAGCACCGCGCCCACGAGCGCGAGCGCGACGAGCAGCAGCTGGAGCAGCGGCCGCTCGACGCGCGACAGGCCGATGCGCGGCGCGAGCTGTGCGAGCGCGCGCGGCGCACCGAACGCGAGCACCCCCACCGCGAGCAGGCCGAGCCCCGACCACAGGAAGCGCGGATCGGGTCCGGGCGTCACGGGCGGGCCGTTGCCGGGGCCGAGCGCGGTCGCGATCCAGTCGACGATGCGATGCGCGGCTTCCGCGGAGTACAGGATCGTGATGTGGTCCGTGCCCGGCACCTCGCTCATGCGCACGCCCGAGCCGCGCTCGATCTCGCCGTAGGTCTTGTCCTCGACGATCTGCGCCTTGCCGGCGAGCGTCGCGGCGAGCTCGGCACCGCGCTTGCGCGTGCGATCGGGATCGCCCGACGCCCAGATGAAGAACGCGTTCGGCGGCGCGAACGGGCCGCCGAGCTCGCGCCCGCCCGAGATCGCGACCACCGCGCCGATGCCCGGGTCGCGCTGCGCGTGGCCGAGCACCGCGAACGCGCCCATCGAGTGACCCACGAGCGCGACCCGTTGACCGTCGAAACGCGGCTGCGTGCGCGCGTAGAGCAGCGCCGCGTCGATGTCCTGCTGGAGCCCCAGGCCGTTGGCCGTGGGGCCGAGCGGGTTGCGGTTCTCGCCGTGACCGCGGAAGTCGAGCGCGACCACGGCGTAGCCGGCCTTCGCGATGCGCCGCGCGAGCGCGCTCGTCATCGCGTTGTCGGCGGCGAAGCCGTGGCAGAGCACCACCACCGGCGCCGGCGGATCGAAGCTCGGCGTGGTTCCGAGCGGCACGGGCGGGGACGGCTCCCACACCACCACGGGCACGCCGCCCGGCAGCTCGAGCGAGCTGTGTGCGATGTCGTTCGACGCGCGCCGCAGACCGATCAGCGACACCGCGAGCAAGATACCCGCGAGTGTGTAGACGCTCTTCGCGATCACTTCGCGCATGCTAGCATGCGTTCATGCGAGTGGCCGAGATCGACACGCCCGCGCTGGTCGTCGACCTCGAGCGCATGGAGCGGAACATCGCGGCCATGGCGCGCTTCTTCGCGTCGCGCCCCGCGAAGCTGCGGCCGCATTTCAAGACGCCGAAATGCGCCGAGGTGGTGCGGCGACAGCTCGCCGCCGGCGCGATCGGAGTCACCTGCGCGAAGCTCGGCGAAGCGGAGGCGCTGGCCGCCGCGGGCGTGCGCACGTCGGTGCTGATCGCGAATCAGCTGATCGGCGCGACCAAGCTCGCGCGGCTGGTCGCGCTCGCGAAGGAGCTGCCCGAGCTGATCGTGGCGGTGGACAGCGCGGCGCAGGTCGACGCGCTCGACGCTGCGCTCGCGGGCTCGGGCGCGCGCGTGGGCGTCTTGATCGAAGCCGACATCGGCATGCACCGCTGCGGCACGGATTCGCCCGAGGAATCGGTCGCGCTCGCGCGCCGGATCGCGAACGGCCGCGCGCAGTATCGCGGCATCATGGGCTACGAGGGCCACGCGGTGCTGGTGCCGGACTCCGGCAAGCGCAAGGAGCTCGCCGAAGCCGCGATCGCAACGCTCGTCGCACACGTCGCGGCGCTGCGCGAAGCGGGCCTCGCGCCCGAGATCGTCTCCGCGGGCGGAACCGGGACCTTCGAGCTCTCGGGCTCGACGTCCGGCGTCACGGAGATCCAGGCGGGTAGCTACGTGTTCATGGACGGGCGCTACATCGACGTGCGCTCCGACTTCGAGACCGCGCTCACGCTACACACCACGGTGCTGCGCCGGCGCGGGCGGCTCGTGATCACCGACGCCGGCGTGAAGTCGCTCTCCAGCGACTTCGGCCTGCCGCGCGGCGCGGATCTGCCGCTGCGCGTGGTGGGGCTATCGGAGGAGCACGGGCATCTCTTGATCGACGAGGGCGCGGACCCGCCGCTCGCGCCCGGCGACCGGATCCGGATCCTGCCGAGCCACGGCGACACCACGATCAACCTGCACGACCGCTACTACGCCGCGCGCGGCGACGACGTCGAAGCGGTCTGGGCGATCGTGGGCCGCGGGCGCTTCGTCTAGCATGGCGGCCAGGCTCGTGGTCAGCGCCGCGAACAGCGCGCTCGGGCGCGTGGTGCTGGAGCGCGCGCTGCTCCGACCCGGGCTCGAGCTCACGGCGCTGGTGCGTTCGGCGCGCGCGCAGGCCGAGCTTCCGCCGCTGCCGCGCGAGCGCGCGCGCGCCGTGCGCGTCGACTACCGCGAGTCGGCCGCGCTGCGCGAGGCCTGCGCGGGCGCATCGGGCGTGATCCACCTGGCGGGGATCCTGATCGAGTCGCAGACCACGCGTTATCCCGAGGCCAACGTCGAGACCTGTCGCGCGCTCGTCGAAGCGGCGCGCGCGGCCGGCGTGCCCAAGTTCGTGCTGGTCTCCGCGGTCGGTGCGGACGCGCGCTCGCCGAACCCTTTCTGGCGCAGCAAGGGCGAGGCGGAGGGGCTCGTGCGCGACTCCGGCCTCGCCTACACGATCCTGCGTCTCCCGCTCGTGCTCGGCTGCGTGAACGCGGGCGTACAGGCGGTCGCGCGCGAGATCAAGGCGCCGATCGTGCCGCTGCCCGGCGGCGGCGTGAACGTCGAGCAGCCGATCGACGCGCGCGACGCCGCCGACGGGGCGCTGCACGCCGCGCTCGAGCTCGCCTGCGCGCGCGACGCGACGCTCGATCTGGTCGGGCCCGAGTCGATCGCGCTGCGCGACCTGGTCCGGCGCGCCGCGCGCCTGATCGGGCGCAGCCCCTGGGTGGTGCCGGTCCCGGTCGTGCTGCTGCGCAAGCTGCTCGCGCTGCGCACCACGCTGCTCGGCCCCGGCTTCTCGCCCGACGTGATCGAGGTGATGCTCAGCGACGCGCGCTTCGATCCAGAGCCTGCCGCGAAGGCGCTCGGCCTGGCGCTGCGGCCGCTGGACGAGACGCTCGCGCACAGCCTCGCGCTGATGGGCCGCGCGTGAGCGAAGCGTCCGCCCGACCCGCGGCGCCGCTCTGGCAGAAGGCGCTGCCCTGGCTGATCACGCTGGTCTGCTTCGGCTTCCTGTGGAGCCGCGTGCAGGGCGCCGCCGCGCGCGCGGACCTGGACGTCGCGTCGTACATGGCGCGCGTGCTGGCGTCGGTGCGCTGGGGTCCGTGGCTCGCGCTGATGATTCCGTACTCGCTCTTGTTCCTGTTGATCGACACGGTCGTGATCTGGCGCGTGATCCGCTGGTTCAACGCGCCGGTGCGGGTTCGCGACGTGCTGCCGATCCGAGCCTCGAGCTACATCCTGTCGATCGTCAACGAGCAGGTCGGCAAGGGCGCGATCGCCGTCTACCTGAACCGGCGCAACGGCATCCCGGGCTTCGAGGTCGGCTCGAGCATGCTGTTCATCATGTTCTGCGAGTTCTACTACCTGCTCGCCTGGGCGACCTTCGGCTACCTGCTCTCGGGCTCGACGCTGCCGCCGATCTTCGGCGTGATCCCGATCGTGGCCGTGGCCGCGCTCGCGTTCTTCGCGCTCTGGTGCGCGTTCTTCGGCGGCCGGCTCGGCAGCGGCAGCGCGCTGCGCGACCGCGCGATCCTGCGCGCGTTCCGGCTCGCGCGCCCCTGGCAGTACCTTGGCGTGATGCTCCTGCGCTCACCCGCGATGATCGCCGCGATCGTCGTCTACACCATCGCGGCGGGGCTGTTCGGCATCTCGGTCGACCTGCCGACGATGGCCGGCATCCTGCCGGTGATCTTCTTCGGCGCGGCCGTGCCGGGTCCGATGCGCACGGTCGCGATCACGCTCTGGGTCGTGCTGTTCCCGGGCTACGAGGGCGAGGTCACGACCTTCGCGTTCCTGCAGCACAACTTCTTCGTGTTCTTCAACGCCAGCATCGGCCTCTTGTTCCTGCGCCGCGCCTACCGCGAGCTGTTCGAGGGCCCGGCGCCGAGCGCCGATCCCGCGCGCTAGAAGCTCAGGCGCCCGCCATCATCACGATGCCCTCGAGGAACTCGGAGAAGCTCTTCGTGATGGGCGCGACCGCGGCGGCGGCGTTCGCGGACTTGGCCGAGATCGAGCAGACCGCCGCGCCGTCGTCCTTGCGCAGGTCGAACAGGAACAGCTCGTCGGCGCCGTCTCCGCCGAAGGCGAAGAACCCGGGCAGGCTGCGCGCGACGCCGTGCTCGCGGTTCTTCTCGAGCGCGCGCTCGAGCGACCAGAGCTCGAGGTAGCCGGTCTCGTACGGGATCTTGCCGCGGGCGCCGTTGCAGGCCTGCATGAAGCGGAGGTAGGTGCGCGGGAGGTTCGCGGGGGCGGCCTCTTCGAACTGCTTCACCGCCTCCGGTTGCGCCGGGCCGCCCTGCTCGAGTCGGAATCGCGGGTTGCGAAGCAGCTTCTGCACATCCATCCGATTCTCTCCTCGTGTTCGTCGCCTCTCGGCAACCATTATACATGGGAGGTCGGCTGGAAAAGCCGCTCCCGGAGCGCGGCGGCCTCGGCCGCCGAGAACGCGAGCTAACTTCCGGGACGGGACACTAGGAGCGGAACATGAAGTACACCGCGCCGACCATGCACAGCCCCGCCCACAGGAAGTCGAGCTTCACCGGGTTCTGCATGTAGAGCACCGAGAAGGGCACGAACACCGCGAGCGTGATCACCTCCTGCAGGATCTTGAGCTGCGGCAGCGAGAGCACGGTGTAGCCGATCCGGTTCGCGGGGACCTGCAGCAGGTACTCGAATAGCGCGATCGACCAGCTCGCGAGCGCCGCCACCAGCCAGGTGCGATTCGAGAAGTGCCGCAGGTGACCGTACCAGGCGACGGTCATGAACAGGTTCGAGAGCAACAACAGGCCCGTGGTCTGTGCTACGACGGAGATCATCGCGGCGCAGGGTAGCGAAGCGGGCGCCGGCTAGTTCTTGCCCTTCGCCTTGCCGGACTTGCCCGGCTTGCCCGACGCGCCGCCCTGCAGGCCCTTGGGCAGCTCGGCCGTCGGACACGGCTGCCACGGACCGTCGAAGCTCGCGCTCACCGTCCAGCCCGACGTGGCCTTGCGGTAGTAGCGATCGTCGAGCCAGTAGCTGCCTGGAAGGTCGACGACGACGTAGACGCCGATCTGGGTGTCGAAGACGACGTTGACACCTTGCGGTGTCTTGGCGCGGTAGCCGTGCGCGGGCGCGTGCGGCGGCGGGCCGTGGCCCTGCGACTTCGCGGGGCCCGGTCGCGGCACGGGCATGCGATCGGAATCGACGGCGACGCAGGCCGCGAGCGCGGCGGCGGACAGGACGATCGCGAGCTTGCGCATGATTCGCCTCCCGATGCCCACATCGTCCCGACTAGGGCTCGGCTTGACGTGGCGGGGTGCGCGCCGCGAGCGCGCGGTCGGCGATCGAGGCCAGCG
Source organism: Myxococcota bacterium (assembly GCA_040902485.1). GTDB lineage: Bacteria > Myxococcota_A > UBA9160 > SZUA-336 > SZUA-336 > VGRW01. The sequence goes on from JBBDXF010000018.1 coordinate 106,258, forward strand.
TCGACGCGACGAGCAGCCAGGCCGCCCAGCGCGTCGGCCCGGCGAGCAGGTCGAGCCCGAGCGTGACCAGGATCACGCCTCCGACCGGGACGAAGTAGAGCACGCCGTTCCAGCGCCCGAGCGCGCTCATGCGCAGCTCGCGCGAGCGATGGAGCCAGTACGAGTCGATCACGTACTGCGCGAACGCGATCGCGACCAGGATCGGCAGCAGCCAGGGCACGAGGCCGCGCGCGGCCGAGGCGGCCAGGCCCGAGTTCACGAACAGGAAGTCCGCGCCGTGATCGAGCGCGCGGCCGAGCGCGCTCTCGGTGCCGCGCGCGCGCGCCAGCGGTCCGTCGGCGAGGTCGGTCACGATCGCGAGCACGAACAGCGCCGCCGCCCAGGCGGCGTTCGCGACGCCGCCCTGCGCGATCAGCAGCGCGAAGGGGACCACTAGCAGCAGGCGCAGTCCCGAGAGCAGGTTCGCCATCAGTCCCGGAACCGCGGCACGCGTTCGACCAGTCCCTTCAGGCCCAGCCGCGCGCAGAAGCTCTCGAGCACCGGGCGGTCCGCGCCCCACCAGCGCAGCTCGTCGACGCGCGCGCGGATCGGCAGGTCCTCGCGCATGCGCACGAGCTTTCGCGCGAGCGCGATCGCCTGCTTGCCCTCGGCGAGCGCCTTGGCCACGCGCTCGGCGCCGCGCAGCCCGAGACCCGCCCACTCGAGCGGATCCGCCGGGATGTCCTCGATCCGGCCGAAGCGGCGCAGCAGCCTGGCCGCGGTCTTCGCGCCGATGCCCGGGACGCCGGGGATGTTGTCGACCGCGTCACCGACCAGTGTCAGGAAGTCGGGCACGAGATCCGGCGCCACGCCCAGCCGCGCCTCGACCTCGGCCGGGCCGAGCAGCGATTCGCTCCTCGGATCGAAGAGCGAGACGCGGTCCGAGACCAGCGCGCCGAGGTCCTTGTCGCTGCTCGCGATCACCACTTCCGCACCCTCGTCGAGCGCGCGCGCGGTCATGGTCGCGATCACGTCGTCGGCCTCGAAGCGCTCGAGCCCGAACACCGGCACGCCGAGCGCGCGCGTCACCTCCTCGCACAGCGCGAACTGCGGCTCGAGGTCGGCGGGCGCCTCGGTGCGGCCGGCCTTGTAGCCGTCGTGGAGCTCGTTGCGGAAGCTCGTCAGCGCGTGGTCCCAAGCCGCGGCCACGTGGGTCGGGCGCTGCAGCGTGAAGAGCTTGACCAGCTGCGAGGCGTAGCCGCGCAGCGCGCCGGTGGGCGTGCCGTCCGGCGCGCGCAGGTCCGGCATGGCGTAGTAGGCGCGGAAGATCTGGTAGTGCGAGTCGAGCAGCCAGAGCTTCGGGCGGTCGCTCATCGCTCGCGCGTCAGCGTCCGTAGGCGCGACGCAGCTCGGCCACGACCTCGCCGAGCGCGACCTCGCGCGTGGTCGCGGTCGCGCGTTCGGCGAGCTCGACGCAAGCCCGCGCGAGCGCGCGCGGGCCGGGCACGATCCGGTACGGGATGCCGACCAGGTCCGCGTCCTTGAACTTCACGCCCGGCCGCTCGTCGCGGTCGTCGAGCAGCGCGTCGAAGCCGGCCGCGCCGAGCTCGGCGTAGAGCTGCTCGGACTTCTCGCGCTGCTCCGGATCGCTCGCCTTGACCGGCGAGATCACGACGTCGAAGGGCGCGATCGAGCGCGGCCAGACGATGCCGTTCGCGTCGTGGTGCGCCTCGATCGCGGCGGCCATGATGCGCTCGATGCCTAGCCCGTACGAGCCCATCACGATCGGCACCTCGACGCCGTCCGCCTTGAGCACGCGCGCGCCCATCGGTTCGGAGTAGCGCAGGCCGAGCTTGAAGATGTGGCCGATCTCGATGGTCTTCTTGGTCTCGAGCGACTTGCCGCAGCTCGTGCACGCCTCGCCCGCGCGCACGTTGCGCAAGTCGGCGAACTTCACGCCCGCCAGATCGCGCGACACATCGACGTGTCGCAGGTGGAACTCGTTCTGGTTCGCGCCGGTCGTCAGCTCACGCCGCCCGCGCAGCGCGAGGTCCGCGAACACCGGCAGGTTCGCGACGCCGACCGCGCCGAGGCTGCCGGGCAGCGCGCCGAGCGCCGCGCGGCACTCCTCGGGAGCCGCGGGCCGGAAGCTCGCCGTGCCCGTGGCCTCGGCGAGCTTCACCTCGTTCAGCTCGTGGTCGCCGCGCAATAGCAGGACCGTTGGCTGCATGCCGACCAGATAGACGAGCGTCTTGATCTGCCGCTCCGCGGGCGCGCCGCCCGGCATGCGCGCCAGGTCGTCGATCGTGCGCACGCCCGGGGTGGGGAACTTCTCCAGCGCGCCCGAGCTCGCCGGATCGCTCACCGCCGACGGCTCCGACTTCGCCTTCTCGAGGTTCGCGGCGTAGCCGCAGCCCGGGCAGGTGACGATCCGGTCCTCGCCCGCGTCCGAGACGGCCATGAACTCGACCGACTCGCTGCCGCCCATCGCGCCCGAGGACGCCTGCACGGGTATCGACTCCACGCCGCAGCGCGAGAGGATGCGCTTGTACGCGTCCGCGTGTTTCTGGAACGAAACGTCGAGCCCGGCCGCGTCGACGTCGAACGAGTACGAGTCCTTCATGGTGAACTCGCGCCCGCGCAGCACGCCGGACTTCGGGCGCGGCTCGTCGCGGAACTTCGCGCCGATCTGGTACCAGATCTGGGGCAGCTGGCGGTAGCTGCGCAGCCCATCGCGCGCGAGCGTGGTGAAGATCTCCTCGGCGGTCATGGCCAGCGCCATGTCGGTCTGCTTGCGGTCGCGAAGCCGGAACAGCTCGTCGCCGACCGACTGCCAGCGGCCGGATTCCTTCCACGGCTCGGCCGGGTGCAAGAGCGGCAGCCGGAACTCCTGCGCGCCGATCCGCGTCATCTCCTCGCGCACGATCGCCTCGATCTTGCGCGCCACCCGCTCGGCGAGCGGCAGCTTCGAGTAGATGCCCGCGCCGAGCTGACGGATCAAGCCCGCGCGCAGCATCAGGCGGTGACTCGTGGCCTCGGCATCGGCGGGCACTTCGCGGAGCGTCGGGATGAACATCTGGGACCAGCGCATGGGGGCCGTAATCTAGCCCGTAAAGCCGCACCCTTCCCGGGGCCGATGGTGGGACATGGCACGCTCCACCTCGCTTCGCGTCGTGTTCGCGCTGTCCCTCGGCCTGTGTCTGGCGGGCCTCGCCTCGAACGCCCTGGCCCAGGCTTACAAGTACAAGGACGACCGAGGCAACATCCACTTCACCGAGAACCTGCACGAGATCCCGGCCAAGTACCGCAGCCAGGTCGAGACGCGCGAGATGCCCGCGCACGTGCCCGAGCCGGGCTCGGCCGAGGCCGCCGCCGCGGCGCCCGAAGACGGCAGCATGGCCGCTTCGTTCCAGCAGGCCATCCAGGAGGAGCGCGGTCAGTCGCTCTCGCCCGCGCAGCAGACGGCGCTGAACGCCTGGATGAAGCGCTGGTGGATCCCGGGCCTGCTCACGATCGCGCTCAACTTCGCGGTCTCGCTCGGGCTCGTGATCCACGCCTTCAACACCGGCCACATCGGCTGGGGCCTCGCGAACTTCTTCCTCGGCGTCACCACCCCGATCTACCTGTTCGTGCACGTCGAGCAGAGCCTTGGCATGCGGCTGGGCCTGCTCGCGCTGATGCTCTCGCCGCTGGTCGTGATCGGCATGGCCGTGACGCAGCTCGCGACCGCGCTCGCCTGAGCGGGACTCCCCGCTAGCGGCAGACCGGCGGCGACGCCGGCGCCTCGCCCGAGAGCAGCAGCGCGACGACCGCCTGGTCCACGCAGTCGCGGCCGCGGCCGAAAGCGGTGTGCTCGCGCGTCTCGACACTGAGCAGCGTCGAGCCTGCCAGCCGCGCCGCGAGCCGCTCGCCCCAGACGTGCGGCGTGAGCGGGTCGGCGCTGCCCGCGATCACCAGCACGCGGTGCGCGTCGCGCGCGCGCGGCGGCTCGAACGGCCGCGCGGGCTCGGGCCAGAACGCGCACGGCAGGTGGCTCGACAGATTCGCGACGCCGATGTGCTTCGCTGCGCGCTCGAGCTCGGGCAGCGCGTCGCGATAGGCCTGCAGCGACGCGGGCCGCTGCAAGTCCGCGCACAGCACCGCCAGCTGCGCCTCCACGCGCAGGCCCGAGCTGCCGTCGGAACGGCGCTGGAAGTAGCGATCGGAGAGCGAGATGAAGCCCGAGCCGTCGCCGCTCTGGGCGGAGCCGAGCGCGAACGCGAGCTCGCGCCAGCCGTTGTCGGGATCGGTGAGCGCCTCGACGCTGCCGTACAGGATGTCGCTCGAGCGCGCCGCGCGAGCGTCGCCGGAGCTCGACGCGACACTCGGAAGGGGCGCCCGCTCCGCGCGCAGCGTGACGGCCTCGAGCACCGCGACCCCGTTCCACCCCTGCGCCGCCGCCGCCTCGTCGTAGGCGTCGAGCGCGCCCTCGACGGCGACGGCCTGCTCGCGCGCGAAGACCAGGAGCTCGAACGACGGCTCGACCGAGCCGTCGAGCACCATCGCGCGCACGCGCTCGGGAAAGCGCGACGCGTAGCTCGCGCCGAGCGCAGTGCCGTAGGAGAAGCCGAGATAGGAGATCCGCTCCTCGCCCAGCGCCTCGCGCAGCGCGTCCATGTCGGCCGCGCTCTCGCGCGTGCCCGTGAACGGGAGGAGCGCCGCGTGCTTGCGCGCGCACTCCTCGGCGAGCGCGCGGCTCGCCTCGACCGCGCCCTGCCACTCCGCGTCGCTCTGTGGCGTCGGATCCTGCGCGAGGAAGGCTTCGAGCGAGTCGTGGCAGTCGAGCGGCGCGCTCGCGCCGCTGCCGCGCGTGTCGAAGGCGATCAGGTCGAAACGCTCGCGCAGCGCGACACCGTACCGTGACGTCCCCGCGCGCAGGTAGTCGACGGCCGAGATTCCGGGCCCGCCGGGATTCACGAGCAGCACGCCGATCCGCTGGGCGGGAAGCGTCGCGCGCGCTCGCAGCACCGCGAGCGGGATCTCGCCCGAGCGCGGCCGCGCGCGATCGATCGGCACGCGCAGCTCCGCGCACTCGAACGCGCCGTCGCAAGCGCGGAACTCGAGCCGCGCGGGCTCGCGCGGAACGAGCTGCGCGAGACAGGCGGTGATTCCGCCGAGCAGCAGGGTCGCGACGAGAAGGCAACGCCACACGCGCTCCCGAGCATCGGCAATCGAGTAAGATCCCCGCCAGCATGACGGCCGAAACGGGCAAGGGATCCGCTTCGCGCGCGAGGGCGCTCGAACCGATCGAGGCATGGCGCCAGGACTCGGCCAAGGTCGAGCTGCTGGCCAAGGACGTAGCCGAGGCGCTGGCGGCCGACGATCTGCCCAAGGCCCGGCGCAGCTTCACCGAGTACCGCGAGCAGATCCTGGCCCACCTGGCGCGCGAGGAGGACTTCACCTTCCCGGCGGCCGAGCTCCGCGCGCCCGCGCAGGGCGGCCCGATCCGCAGCCTGCGGGTGGCCCACATCGGCATAAGAAACGACCTGGAGCGGGTGGCCTCGCACCTGGCGCTGGGGCATCTGGACGCGGCGCGAGAGGTCTTCCGGGCCTTCCTGCCGAGCTTCGCCGCGCACGAGCGGCTCGAGGACCAGCTCGTCGAACTTCTGCGGGAATCCTCGTGAAAGCGGGCAGTCGGTCTGGCTTCGAGCGCTTCGCCCGTTAGAATCGGTCGTCGCCTGGGTCGCGGGACATCCCTTCAGCGCGCGCTGTCCAGGTCGGTCGACACCCCTCGAGGAGTCCCAGCAAGCGGCCCATGGCGGAGTATCGCTTCATCGACAGGGTCGTAGAGGTCGAGGAGCTCGCCAAAAAGCTCGCGCTCGAGAAGGTGATTGCCGTCGACACCGAGGCGGACTCCTTCTTCCACTACTTCGACAAGCTGTGCCTGGTCCAGGTCGCCGCGGCCTGCGGCACGTTCCTGATCGATCCGCTGTCGATGCCGCCGCGCGGGCTCGAGCCGATCGCCGACGTGCTGGCCAACCCGGCGATCCGCAAGATCTTCCACGCCGCCGAGTACGACCTGTTCGTGCTCCACCGCCACTGCGGGCTGGTCGTGCGGGGGCTGTTCGACACGATGATCTCGGCGCAGATGCTCGGCTACCCGGCGGTCGGGCTCGGAGCGCTGGTGGAGCGACACTTCGACGTGAAGCTCTCCAAGGACCAGCAGCGCACGGACTGGTCGCGACGGCCGCTGCGCGACGTGCAGCTCGACTACGCGGCGTCCGACGTGATCTATCTGGTGGAGCTCGCCGAGACGCTCGAACGCGAGCTCTCCGAGAAGAAGCGCCTGTCGTGGGCGAAGGCGGAGTTCGCGGCGCTCGAGCAGCGGCTGTGGCCGGAGCGCGAGTTCGACCAGCAGGGCTATCTGCGCATCAAGGGCGCGCGCAAGCTCTCGCCGCGCGGGCTCGCGGTGCTGCGCGAGCTGTTCCTGTGGCGCGACAAGCGAGCGCGCGACGCCGACCGCCCGCCGTTCAAGGTGATGGGCAACGGCACCCTGCTCGATCTGGCGCAGTCGCCGCCGACCTCGCGGCGCGCGCTCGGCACCCGGCGCGGGATCACCGACCTCGTGCAGCGGCGCTTCGGCCAGGAGCTGCTGGATGCGATCGAACGCGGCACCGGCGGACCCGAGCACCCGCCGCTCGAGCGCAAGCAACCGACCGGCAACGGCCGGCGCCGGCTCGACCGGCGCGGCGAGTCGCGGCTCGAGGAGCTGAAGCGCTGGCGCGCCAAGCGCGCGCACGAGCTGGGGCTGGATCCTGGGGTGTTCTGTCCCAACGCCTCGCTGGAGGAGATCGCGGCGGTGCTGCCGCGCAGCGCCGACGAGATGGGTGAGCTCACGGCCGTGAAGAGCTGGTGGATCGGGCAGTTCGGGCCCGAGGTCCTGCGCGTGCTGCAGGAAGCCGAAGCGCGCACCCCGGCCGACGAAGTCCAGAAAGCAGGACGCGCGCCCGAGGGCCAGGCCGCCGCCGCGCCCGCAGACCCGGCACAGCCGGCCCGCAAGCGCTCGCGCCGTGGCCGGCGAGGCTCGCGCGGGGGGCGCCGGCGGGGCTAAGGCCCGGACCTCGGGGTGTCGGAGCTGTCGCTCCCCTGTCCATGAAGTCCGCGGTACCCCGGAAAGTGTGACCTGGATCACTCTGTTTCGGGCCGCGTCGGTCGCTGTAAAGGGCCGTGGCTGCTCAGCACTCCGACACCCCCGCGTGGCTGTTCTCGTTCGTGGACCTCGCCTTCCTGATCCTGCTCGCGATGACGCAGGTCGGCTCGCTCGATGCCGAGAAGGGCCTCGACCTGGGCGAGCTGATCGTGCCGCGCGTGGGCGAGAAGTCGCCCGCCGAGCCGCTCACGGGTGGCGGCAACGCGACACAGGTTCGCGTATACCCGCCCGGCGACACCCTGCCGGTCTTCGAGCTGGTGGCGGCCGGTGAGCCGAGTCCACGGCTCGACGTCGCCGGGCTGCGCGAGCGCCTGAAGCGCCTGCGCGCCGGCTCGTCCGATCGGCCCGTGCTCGCGCCGCACGCCGACTCGCGCAGCGAGGATCTGCTCACCGCCGTGAGCCTGGTCGAGGACGCGTGGCCGAGCGAGCGCCGCGCGACGGTTCAGCTGATCGAGGCGCCGCGTTGAGAGCCGATCCGATCGCCCGGCGCTTCGGCTACGGAGCGTCGCATTTCCGTGTCGCGGCCGAAGCGCTAGCACCGGTCCGGCCCGTCTCGCCGCTGACCGGCGCCGGCAGCGCCGCGGCGACGGTGGTCGCGAGCGGTCTGATCGTGTTCGCGGGGCTGCGCGCGCTCGACGACAACGACGTCGACACGAGCGCGCTGCGCATCGTGCCCATGCAGGCGCAGGTGGTCGAGCCGGAGCCCGAGCCGGAACCGATTCCGGAGCCGGAGCCCGAGCCGATCGTGGTCGCCGCGCCGGAGCCGCCGCCTCCGCGCCCGAAGCCGGAGCCGAAGCCGGTGGTCGTGGCCAAAGCGAAGATCCCGCCGAAGCCGATTCCCAAGCCCGAGCCGGTCCGCCAGCCCGCGCCCCAGCTCGAGCGGCCGAAGCCGCTGCCCGCTCCGGTACCCGTGGCTCGGCGAGTCGCTCCGCCGGTGCAGATCGACGCGCCGCGCGCGCCGGCCGAGCCGGTCGAGACCGAGAAGCAGACCGCCTGGCGGCCACCGTCGGTGCAGACGCCGAAGCTGCCCGCCGCTCCTGCGCTGCCGCGGGTTGCGATCGACGGCGTCTCGGGACCGCCGACCGCTGCGCCGCAGAAGCCCACGCGCGTGAGCAGCCTGCCGCCCGGCGTGGCCGGTCCGAAGCGCGCCGCGGCGCCCGCGATTCCGCGCGTGGCCCCGCCGAGCGCGGTAGCCCCGACACTGCCCGGTGACGAGTCCGTCGCAGAGCTTCCCACGCGCGCCGCGCCCACCGCGCCCACGCAAGCCAAGGCCGCGGGCCGGCCCGCGCCCACGCGGCCGGTCGCGTTCGCGGGTGCGGCGAGTCCGGCCGCGACAGCCACGCCACAAGCGTCCCCGAGCGCGATGCGCGAGCGCGTGGCTGCCGCGCCGCTGCCGTCGGCCGCGCCGCGCGCGGAGCCCGACGAAAAGCTGCGCGGCGTGCCGCTTTCGGCGTTTCCCGCCTGCCGCACGGATCAGCGCGAGGACACGCTCAAGCTCGCGGTCCTCGCGGCCGTCGGGAAGAAACGGGAGTGCTCGAGTGCGGCGGGAACCTACCGCTTCGTCGAGACGAAGAACCTGAATTCCTTCTTGATGTGGATCGAGCGTGCGCCGGGCCGCGCAGCGGTGGATCGCTGTGGCGAGCTCACGCACGCGCTCAACTGCCTTTCGCGCCCGGGAGCAAAGGGATGAGAATCGCAGCGAATCTCGGACTGATCGTCCTGGCCTGCGCGATCGCGACCTCGAGCAGAGCCGGCACGGAATCGACGGTCTGGTCGGGATACCTCGACTACGCGTACGTGTACTCGTCGGCCGACGCGAAGTCGCTCGGCGAGCGGCTGCAAACCTACGGCAACGAAGCGGGCATCTCGCTCGACCGCTACGTCACGGACTACTTCGAGACGCTGGCGCCGCACGAGTCGGGCGACGAAGAGACACTCCTTCGGCGCAAGGCGATCGCGTACCTGCTGCTGCACCTTTCGAAGGGCGCGCCCGACTCGCTCGAGGCGAGCGTGAAGGCGGTCACCGAGCTCGCGCACCGGCTCGATCGACACGAGAACGCGTACTGGTTCCACTACATCATGGCGACGCGCGCGCTCGAGCGCGGCAATGCCGGCGACTTCGTGCAGGAGATGCTCGCGCTCTGGCTCACGGTCGTGGTGCCGCTGGAGGCGACCTACCAGACGCTCGACAACCTGGCGCTCTCCGACGAGCCGAACTCGGGCTTTCTCGCGGCGCTGCCCTACGTGTACGAGAACACCGCGCGCATGATCGTGCTGCGCAGCCAGGAGAAGGGCGTCGACCGCGAGCTCGATCCGCTGGGCGCGATCGTGCGCATGCTCTACGACGGGCGCGTGGGCGCGTACCCCGACGTGATTCCGGCCGCCGCGTCGTCGCGCGCGTACCTGGAGCGGATCATCGCGCGCATGGACGGTCCGGAGTCCGACGTCGGCAGCCTGACCTTCACGCTGGCGCTACTCGAGGCGGGCAAGCACCACGAGCACGCGCGCGGGCTGCTGGCGCGCGACGGCCTGGGCGCCGAGACGCAGCGTGCGCTGCGCACGACCACCGGCGCGTACGAAGTCGCGTTCAAGCGCGCACTCACCGTCGAGGGACAGGCCGCGGTCTACACCCGCGTGCTGCGCGAGATCGGCGAGGTGTACGTCGCCAAGCAGCGGCTCGACACCGAGATCGAGCTCGAGATGCCGTTCTCGATCGAGGGCGCGATCGGAGTCTGGGCGACGCTGCGCGGCGCGATGAACGCGGACTGGCAGTCGCTCGGCTACCAGAACGTCGCGCGCGAGCAGTATCTGGACTCGATGCGGCGGCTGTACGAGGAGATCCAGGAGACCAGCCAGAACGTCGCCGACTACTACTTGTGGCGCAGCGTGCAGGAGCCGCTGCGCGCCGACGAGCACGCGCGCGCCGCGGCCCGCGTGTACGGCCGCTACCTCGCGTTCTTCCACCAGTACGCCACCGAAGAGGGCAAGGCCGCCCTGCCCGACTCCGCCTACTTCGCCGCGTTCGAGTCGTCGAAGGGCATCGGCAACGCGCTGCTCGCCCATGCGAGCAAGCCGACGGTGGCCGAGGTCAAGCTCGGCGTGGACCGCTACCGCAGCGCGCTGCTGCTCTTCCCGTTCGATCGCGAGCTGTGGCCGGCGATCACCGCCGGCCTCGGACGCCACGGACGGCAGAGCGAGTACGCCAAGATCGTGCGCCCGATCGCCGAGCACGTGACGCGCTCGCGCGCGCTGTCGAGCTGGATCCAGAGCGGCGAGCCCGAGTCCAAGCGCCTCGCGGTCCTGCGCAGCGCGCTGGCCGACAGCGAGGTGCTGCTCTACATGGGCTTCGCCGAGAGCGGACGCATTCCCGAGCTCGACGCCGAGCTCGCGGAGCTCAAGACCAAGCGCGAGGCGCTGCTGCGCGAGATCGCGACGCTCGGCGCGCGGCGCGACACACTGCGCAAGTCGACGCGCGAAGAGGTTCCGGCCTCGCCGGACTCGACCGACGACGATCTCGCCGACGTGGCGCAGAAGCTCGCCGACGCCGGGGCCCAGCTGGTGCGAACCGACCAGCAGATCGCGGCCCGCTCGCGCGCGCTGCCGCTGTTCAAGGCCACGCTAACGACCGACGGCCTGGCGCAGGAGATGCGCGCGCGCCGCGACCACCCCGTGCACGTGCTGCTGAGGCGCATGTACCACGAGGGTCGCCCGGGGGAGAGCAAGAAATGACCCGTCCGACGCTGCGCGCAATCCTCACCGTGCTCGGCTGCGCCGCGCTCGCCGCCTGCGCGCCGAGGTCGTACAAGCCGATCGAGTTCGGCAGCACCGAGAAGCCGGCCGAAGAGGCCAGCCCGCTCGGCGGCGCCTCGCTCGATCAACGGCGCGAGAACATGGCGCGCATGTTCAGGGACCTGGTGCACTTCCGCACCTCGCTCGACGACGCGGAGCAGCGCGGCGATCGCACCACCGCCGTGGCGCTCGGCTACTTCGTCGACGCGTACATCGGCATGCACCTCGACCCGATGCTGGCGGGCGAGTGGCAGAGCCGGCATCCCGAGCTGTGGGGCATGGACGCCGATCTGCGCCTGGCCAAGGCGGAGGTGCTCGTGCACATGCACCAGCGCGGCCGCGCCAACGACGTGCTCGACGAGATCGGCACCCGCTACGCGGGCCGCGAAGACATGCTGGTCCACTACCCGATCGGCAGCCAGAGCCCGCTCGGCAAGGCCGTGTCCCTGATTCGCGCCGGCGACTGAGTAAGGACCCCTCGATGGACTCCTCGATTTTCTCGACCCAGGGCATGATCGTGATCGTGATGAGCGGCCTGTCGCTCGTCGCGATCTGTGTTCCGCTGTACCGGGGGCTCGCGCTGTGCCTGCGCGCCTGGGGCGCCACGCGGCTGGTGCCGCGACCGGCGCTCGAGAAGAGCCTGCAGTTCGCCACCAAGGGTCGAGTCGATTCGATCGCCGTGCTGATGCTGCGCGTGCTCGCCAAATCGCTGCGCTCGCCCGACGCGCGCCAGGTGGCGAGCGACTTCGTCGTCGACGCCAGCCGCCAGTACGTGATGAACGAGTACGAGTCGAGCTACGCGCGCCCGATCTCGATGTACTCGAACCTGCTGCCGCCCATCGGTCTGGCCGGCAACGCGATCGGCATGCTGATCCTCTTGGTCTCGAAGCACATGGCGGGAACGCCGCTCGAGCTGGGGGCGCTCGGCCTCGCGCTCTCGTCCACGATCTTCGCGCTGCTCGGCTACGCGGGCATCGAGGCCGTGAAGCTGCGGCTGTACGGCCGCATGTTGCGCTGCCTGGACGAGGTCGTGTCGCTGCACCGGCTGTCCGAGGAGCGCGCCGAGCGCTCGCCCGGGAAGGCCGGCGCGCCGGTCGCCTCGCCCGCCTGAAGCGCGGCGCAGCGTCCCGCGTTCAGGTGGTGGGCGGCCCGAGGATCTCGAGCCGCGTCACGAAGCCGCGCTCGCGCAGCAGGACCGTGAGCGGGCCGAGGTCGGAGATCTCGTCGAAGCCGATCAGGTACACGTCGTAGCGCTCGCCCTCGATGCCCTGCGACGGAGCGATCGCGGGCGTGCCCGCGAGGCCCTCGAGCTCGTCGGCGACGGCTCGAGCCTCGGCCAGCGTCTTGCGCGTCGCGACGTACACCGCGTAGGGGGAGCTCGTCAGAGCGCGCAGCGTCGCGGTGCGCTCCGCGTGGCGCTCGAACGCGAGCCGCCGCACGATCGACTCGGCGCGCTGCTGCTCGGGTGAGTGGATCTGGCTCGCCTTCACCGCCGCGACCAGGCGTCGGCTGCGCTCCAGGTCGCGCGTCGAGCGGAAGAACCAGCCGAGGATGGGGATGTCCTTGAAGAACGGCACCCCCGTCTCACCGCTCTCGACCAGGTCCGCGGGCGCGGCGCCCACCAGCATGACCGCGCCGTTGGTGAGCCGCACGTTCGCGTCGAGCTGGAACTTGCGCAGCGTCGGTCCCTGACCCTCCGGCTGGCTCTGCTCGTTCAGCACGGTCAGCGCCTGCGCCACCGTGCTCACCTCGATGTGGAGCTCGAGCGAGACCAGGTCGTCCGAGACCGCGATCGGTGTCACGCGCAGATCGACGCCCACGTCCTCGCGCTGGATCGCCAGGTCGGTGATGAACGGGTTCTGCGCGCTGCTGGCGACGTCGCTCGTCGAGGTCGTCGTGCCCGACGAGACCGGGATCGGCACCTGGTCGCCGCTGAAGATGGTCTGCTCCTCGCCGGCGGTCGCGAGCAGATAGGGCGTGGTCAGCGCGCGGATCGTGACCTCCCCCTGCGCGGCGGTGATCTGGCCGGCGCCCTCGGGCACCACGAGCGTGGTGGGGTTGCCGTCGGGGCCGATGATCGGGATCAACAGCGGGCTGCGCGTGAAGCGCGCGATGAACGGCGGCGGGTCCGCCGGCGCGAGCAGGCTCGCGGCGTTGCCGATGGTCGTGAACGCGACGGTGTCGTCCGGATCCCGCGGGACGACCAGCGGGATCAGCGCGTCGAAGCCGAGCGTCAGGCCCTTCAGGGTCTCGACGTCCCAGACGTACAGCTCGATGGCCACCCGCGCCGGAATCCGGTCGAGCTCGCCGATCACGCGCGCGATCTCCGCAAAGGCCGCCGGCCCGGCGCGGATCACGAGCGAGTTGGTGGCCTCGTCGGTGACCACGTCGATGCCCGAGCGCGCGGAAACCGCTGACGCGGCCGCGGGCCGATTCTCGTCGAACTCGAGCGCGCGCAGGTGAGTCGCGATCGCCTCGGCCTCCGCGTTGACCACGCGCACGACCTGGTAGCCGCTCGCCGCCCGCGACGGCACGTCGAGCAGCTCGATCAGGTCGCGCACCTCGCGCACGCGCGTGGGCGCGCCCTGCACGACCAGCGAGTTGGTGCGCTCGTCGACCGTGACCCGCCAGGGAATGTCCGGCCCGTCACCCGGCTGCAGCGCGAAGTCGATCTGCGCGGCGAGCGCGCCGGCCTCGGCGTAGCGCAGCGGGAACACACGCAGCTCGCTCGCCGACGCCTGATCGAGCGCGCGCACCACCGTGAGCATCTCGCGCAGGCGGTCCTCCGCGGCGGAGATGATCAGCCCGTTGGTCGGCGGGTACGGCAGCACGATGCTCGAGCGCATGCGTCCGCCCAGCACGCGCGCGAGCTCCGCGGCGTTCGCCGACTCGAGCCGCAGCAGCGTCGTCACGATCCGCACCGAGTCGGCGGCGTCGCCGTGCTGCATCCAAGGCGCGGCGCCCTGCGCGGCCTCGATCGGCAGGACCTTCCAGCTGCCGTCGGGTCCGCGGATCGTGGCGTAGCCGGAGGTCAGGAGCGCCGCGTTCAGCACCTCGAGCGCCTCCTCGGGACTGACCTCGTCCTCGAGGATGATCGTGACTCGGCCGCGCAGCTCCGCCTCGTGGATGAAGCGCTGGCCGGTGGCGCGCGCGACGGCGGTGACGATCGCGCCGATCTCCGCGTCGCGGAAGTTCAGCGTCAGGCCCTGCGCGCGCGCGAGTCCCGCGGCGCAGAGCACGAGCGCGAAGGTGGCGAGCGCGCGCATGCGGCGGAAGATACCGCCGCGCGCGCGGAGCGCCGCGTGCCGGCCGGAGCTAGACGATCGGCGCGAAGGCGATCAGGTTGCCAAACGCCGCGCCCGAGCCGAGCCCGTTCATCGGCAGCACCGATCCGAAGTCGCCCACCCGGTTGTGCAGCGCCAGGTAGTTCAGCACCACCGCTTCGGTCAGCGCCACCACATTGTTCGCGACCGGGGTCGCCGCGGTCTCGACCGAGCCGGACGGCCGGAAGTAGCCGATCTGGTTCGCGGTCGCGCGCGTGAGCGCAGGCCTTGCGGTCGGGCTGTAGACCAGCACCAGCGAGCCCGCGGTGTCGGAGTTGTCGCCCTTCCAGATGCCCTTGCCGCGGCCGGCGGCCGAGTTGTCGAGCACGCCGTCGCTGGCCAGCGAGCCGTCGGAGATCACGTACAGCATGAGCGGCGCCGCGCGGCGGGCGGCGAACTCGAGCATCGCGCCCATCATCTGGCCGGCCACGAAGTCGCGCACCTCGCCGGTCGCGCGCGTGCTGTCGTGGTAGTCGTAGCCGCCTTCCTCGATCGTGCCCGCGCCCGCGTAGCCCTCGACCACCAGCTTCATCACCGCCGCGGTCTTCGCGAAGCGGCCCTGGTTGAGCTCGCCGGCGCTGAAGATCGGCGTCGCGCCGGTGGCGATGTCGACGTCGGCCAGCGGATTCACCAGGTTCGGATCGCCGTAGCGCCCGATCAGGTCCGTGGTCTGGGTGTAGTTGCAGAGGATCTGCGCCTCGAGCGCGGCGTCCTCGTTCTCGCGCATCAGCTTGATCGCGCTGATCTCCTCCGCCGCGCGCGCGACCTGGCCGGCCTGCGCCTGGCTGAGCAGCGACACGAGATTGCCGGTGTCGATCAGGCCCGTCGCGTCGCGTGCCGAGTCGATCTTGGTCGGCCGCTTGGTCGGATCGATCATCGACATCGGCGCCTCGGAGTTTCCGCCCGACTCGGAGGCCTCGGACCCGATCAGCGTCACCAGCTCCCCGTCCGCGCCCGCGCGGTTGATGCCGTACATCGGGTTCAAGGGGTTGTTGCTCGTGTCGTTGTCGGAGCGCGCGCAGAAGATCGTGCCGTTCACGTTCGCGCGCGTGGCCACCGAGGTCTTGGACAGGATGCCGCGCAGGAACGCGCTGTCGGAGTGGAAGGCGATGCCGAGCTCGGTGTTCACCTGGCCGGGGTTGCCCGGCGTCATGTCCGAGGGCAGCCCCATCTTCGAGTAGCCCTCGCCGGTGAGCAGATCGAGCTGTCCGTTCGGCCCGCCGACCAGCACGTTCGAGCCGGCGATGCTCGCGCCGCCCGCGAGATCGAGGCAGATGAACGGGATCAGGCCCGCCCCCGCGCGCAGCACACAGCCCGGCGTCTGCGCGCGCGCCGTCGACGCGCGCATCAGCGAGAGAAACGTCGGCGCCATGACCATGGCCGCGCCGGTGATGAACCCCTGCGCGAGGAAGTCGCGCCGCGACACCGGACGCCGGTGGTCTTGGAGCCGCAGCGGCGCGTCTACAGGGTGGGTGTTCTTTGCTCTCATCTCGCTCACCTCTTCCGAGCTCAGTGGATCTGCACGGCGGCGCTCGAGAGCACCGCTGCGCAGACGCCCTTCACCACGTTCCGGGTCGTGCTCGCCGGGCACGATGTCGCGGTGCAGCCAGCGGTCAGCTGATCGAGCAGCGTGTCGAGGTGCGGTCGCACCTCGGCCGCGGTCGGCTGATTCGCGAGGCCCGTACCGAGCATCTTCGTGCCGAGCGGGTTGATGATCTGATCGCGCGGCGGCGTGTTCGCGAACGTCGTCGCGGGCAGCGTCCAGTCGAAGCCCGTGTCGAAGAACGCGTCGCGCGGGCCCGTGCTCTCGACCAGCTGGTCGCAGTAGTCGAGCGCCAGCCGCGAGATGCCCATCTGGTGCGCCGACACGAACGCTTCCACGTCGTTGTTGCTCGGCAGCGCCTGGATCAGCTCGAGGTACGTGGCGCGCACCGCCGCGTTGGTGACCGGCACGCCGGTCAGCTCCGACATCGAGTCGTTGATCTCCGCGAAGTCGCGGATGCCGATGCCCGCCGACGGCGAGACCGCGGCCGGCGGCGGCGGCGGCGAGCCCGGCAGGTCCGCCATCGGCAGCGAGGCGGAGCCCAGCGTGTCGAAGAAGATGTGGAACACGTCCTGGTCCGCGCCCAGATCCTTGGGCACGACCTGACACTGCTCCGAGAGCCGGGTGCTGGTCTGGGTGATGTTGGCGTTCAGCATGCGGAAGCTCTGGCTCGCCACCGGAGCCACGCCGTTCACCGCGATGCGCACCGTCTGCACGCTGAAGCCGGTGACTCCGGCCGTGTTCAGCACGGGCGAGCAGAACAGGTAGCTGTAGGCGTCGAACTCGCTCACCGTGAACTCGACGTAGGCGTTCGGCGCGAGCGCGCCGTCGAGGCCGAAGCGCAGCGTGTAGCGCCGGCTCGCACCCGCCAGGTAGTTCTGCAGCATCTGCGCGGGCGTGAGGAGGTCCTCGTAGATCGCGACGAACTTCACGATGCCGAGCCAGATGCGGTTGTTCGAGACCTCGTTGCCGAGCGCGAAGCGGTAGTCCGGGTTCCAGTTGAGCAGCAGGTCCGCGGGCACCTCGTCCTCGTCGTCGGTGGAGACGCCGTTCACGTACATGCGCCGGCCGTTCGCCTGGTCGTAGGTGAGCACGACGTGCTGCAGCATCGCCTGCAGGTCTTCGTCGGCGTCCGCGGTCGAGAACGTCGGATCGCCGTTGGCGTTCACGTCCGGGTTCACGCTGCGGTTGCGCGCGACGTAGTTGTACATGACCTGGCCGAGCATGAAGTTGTGCTCGCCGGTGCCGCCCGCGTAGGTGATGATGCGGGCCGGGCCTTCCTGCGTCGTGTTCGCGGGGATCAGCCAGGCCTCGATCGTGTACGCTTGAGTGCCGCTCGCGCTCGCGAGCTCGTTGTAGAGCTTGCGGCTGTCGGTGGCGTTGGCCATCGCGCGGCCGCCGGTGAACTCGAGCCCGCCGCCCGAGACCCAGGCGACGTCGCCGGTGAGCGCGAGGTTCATGGTCGGACCGACCATGCTGGTGTCGAGCGCGACCTCGCCCGAGCCCTCCTCGAGCTTCCAGAGCGCGATCGGATTGCCGTTGTAGCGACCGCTCGGCGCGAGCGTCGCGGAGAGCAGCGAACGGCCGTCGCTGGAGATGATCGTGGTGGGGATCGTGTTGCCCGGCGCGTTGGGGTCGGGCGGGGTGGTCGTGACCACCAGATCCGCCCAGGCCTGGATCGCGGCCTGCATCTGGTCGGCGTCCAGGTCGCAGTCGTTCCAGCAGAAGTGCCGGTCGACGCGCAGCCGCTCCACGAGCCGCGAGCGCCCGGGGTCGAGCAGGTTGACCTTCTGGTTGTCGATCACCGCGCGGAACGCGGTCTCGCCGTCGGGGTGGGCGATGTGCGGGAAGCCGGGGCCCGAGCCCACGTGACAGGCGACGCAGTACTGCGTCGTGATCGGGTGGACGTTCGCCACGAAGGCCGCCTGGCCGATCGCGCCGCCGCCCGCGGGCACGCCGACGCCGACCGCGCCGGAGCCGGCGCCGGTGCTGTTGGACGGAACGTTCGTCGGCGCGGAGCCGATGTCGCGGCCATCACTGCCACCGCCGCCGCCGCCGCCGCAGCCCGCGGCGGTGACCAGCACAACGAGAGACAGCGCGAGCGTCTTGAGCTGAATCGTCGTCATCGCTCAATTCCCCATGCAGAACGCAGCCGTCTCCGCGAAGACGAGCTTCATGCTGCGATTCCCCGCCTCGAAGTCGTCCGCGATCGACTGCACCGCGGCGCGGTCGGCGACCGACTCGGGCGCGCGCAGGCAGACGCGGCGGAACACTTTCTCGACCTGGCACTCGGAGAACGCGCGGCTCGCCGAGACTTCCACGCCCAGGCTCTTCATGCCGTTGCCGGAGGCCGCAGGGCCGCGCCAGTCGAGCGAGGAGTTCGGTCCCGCGCGCCACAAGTTGACCCAGCTGTCGTCGATCGTGACGTAGCCGCCGGGGTAGGTGTTGGCGTTGATCAGGTGCTTGTCCGTGACGTTGCCGGGCGTGTAGGTGACACGGCCGGCGGTCGCGTCCCACTCGAAGTACGCGTACGCGCCGGACAGCGGGTCCATGCCGCTGTGACAGCCGACGCAGGTGTTGTGGAAGATGCGGCTGTCGCCGCCCGGGCTGCGTCCGATGTCCTGCCGGATGCGGTCCGCGGGGCGCGTGATGTCGTTGAGCTGCTCCATGTCGCGGCACAGGAAGTTCATGGCCGTGAAGCGCCACATGCGCCGGTTGGTGCCGGCCGAGAAGAACGCCTCGCCCGCGGCGCGCGTGGTCAGCACGCCCGCGGTGGCGGCGGCCGGAAGCTGCGAGCCCGGCAGCGTCGACTGCAGCCGGCGAACCAGCACGCTCGGGTCCGACAGGTCCGCGCGGTTCTGCTCGAGCTGCTGGTAGTGGAGATTGTCGGTCTGCGAGTAGCTGCCGCTCGCGCCGGTGTAGACGATGTCGGCGTACAGCACCTGATCGAACGGGACGTCGTCCCGGATGATGCCGATCACGGTGGCGGTGTAGTCGTTCAAGTCCGCGAAGACGGTCTGCGGCACGTTCGTCCACGGCGTGGCGAAGTTCTTCAGGGACGAGATGTAGAAGATCGGGTTCTCCATCGCCGTGTAGGCCGCGGCGACGGGATCGGCGTCGTTCTCGATCGAGGACTGCATCGAGCCGAGCACTGCCTCGGAGGGAGGCACGCCCACCAGGCGATCGTGCATGCGCTTGGCCTGCTCGCGCGGGCCGGCCACGCCGGTTCCGGGCCAGCTCGCGATCAGACCGAAAAGGAGCACGGCCGCGAGCGGGGTGCCGCGCAGAATCCGAACCCAGTTCATGATCTGCTCCTCGGCGCCCCTCGCCGCTATGGACTCTTCGGCCTCCAGCGCCGAAGCCCTTCGTGAGCCGGCTCACAGCACCCGATTCGCTCGTACGCTCATCGGTGTAGGGTGTGGAGCTGCGCACCACCTGCACATCCGACGCGTCGAAGCTGCGGTGAGCGCAGTCACAAGCCAAGACGCATGCGTGACGATGAAGTGCAGGGACTCGAGGGGACGAAGGAAGCCTGGACCATGAAGCTGCACGACTGCGGAGTCTTCGGGATTTCGATCACAAAGCGGCTCGCTGGGTCTGCCGTTGCGGCTCTCTTGGTGCTCGCTCCGGTCGGCGCGCGCGGAGCGGACGAGGGCGACCCCGCGCCCGCCTTCTCGGCCAGCAAGCTGGGCGGCGAGGGCAACATCTCGCTGAGCTCGTATCGCGGCAAGGTCGTGTATCTCGACTTCTGGGCTTCGTGGTGCGCGCCCTGTCAGGCCGCCCTCCCCGCGCTCGAGGAGCTGCGCAAGGAGTTCCCCGCGGATCAGTTCCAGGTGATCGCGGTGAACGTGGACACGGATCCCGAGAAGGCGCTGCGTCTGCTCGCGAAGCACAAGATCGGCTACCCGAGCGCCGCGGATCCGTCCGGCCGTCTGCCGGAGACGTTCGGTCTCAAGACCATGCCGACGTCGTACCTGATCGACCGCTCGGGCGTCGTGCGCATGGTGCACCCCGGCTTCCGCAGCAGCGACGTCGAGACCCTGCGCGCGCGGATCAAGTCCCTGGTGGAGGCGAAGAAATGAAGCGGATCGCGCTCTGCGCACTGGCGCTCGCGCTGTCGGGCTGCGGCATGTTCTCGTGGCTGGAGTCGGATCTTCCCGACTACGCCGAGTACACGGAAGAGCCCAAGAGCTACCTCGAGATCTGCCTCGAGCACGACTTCCTGCTGCGCGTGAAGCCGTGGGAGCGCGCGGTGCTCTCGCGCACCGACATGGCGTGGGTGCCCGACCCGCTCGAGGGCGCGCGCCGCTCGCACACGTTCTTCAGCAAGGAAGCCACGATGCCCGGTGGCAGCGCGTCCGGCGGGGGCTGCGGATGCAACTAGGGCGCCGGCTCGGGAGGGGGAGAGAGAGCGCCGCGCTGCGCGCGCTGCAGGCCAGCGCGCTCGCGCTCTCGGGCATGGCGCAGGTCGCCTCGGCCGATTCGCCGATCGATCGCGTCTACACGTCGTACAGCTTCTCGCACTACGACGAGGACGAGATGGAGGACTCGAAGGGCCTGCCGAACGCGGATCGGGAACGCTATTCGGTGTCGACCCACCAGGCGATGCTCGCCGCGCCGCTCACCGACCGGATCGACTTCTCGCTCGAGGTCACGCACGAGACCATGAGCGGCGCGAGCCCCTGGTACACCGCGCCCGACGCCGCCGGCTCGCCGATCCAGATCCTCTCCGGTCCGACGATCGAAGACGAGCGCAACGACATCCTGCTCAACACCAACTACTTCTACGACAACGCGCGGCTCGGCGTCACGACCGGCTATTCGAGCGAGAACGACTACAGCGCGATCAACCTCGCCTTCGACGGCGAGACCCACTTCAACGAGAAGAACACCACGCTCTCGGGCGGCATCGGGATGTCGTACGACGAGATCAACCCGACCGATCCCGACCTCGACGCCACCCGGCCCGAGCACGAGAAGAAGCAGACGTACTTCTTGAACGTGGGGCTCGCGCAGATCCTGAACCGCCGTTCGGTTGTGCAGTCGAGCCTCTCGTACGCCTACGGCACCGGCTACCTCTCGGATCCGTACAAGAAGGTGTTCCGCTTCGGCGGCACGTTCTTCCCCGACGAGCGGCCCGGCGATCGCCACGCGATCGCCTGGCTCACGCGCTACCGCCGGCACATCGAGGAATTCGAGGCGACGCTGCACCTCTCCTACCAGTACTACATCGACACCTGGGAGGTGAGCTCGCACACGATCGAGTTCGCCTGGTACCAGTCGTACGGCGACGACATCCAGATCACGCCCTCGATCCGCTACTACACGCAGAACGAAGCGGACATCTATGTGAGCTACCTGCCGCAGCTCTCGACCGGCAACGGCGAGTATTCGAGCGACTACCGGCTGTCGACCTACGGGGCGCTCGGGCTCGGCCTGAAGGGCGAGTACACGTTCCGCACCGGCTGGCTCACAGACATCGAGTGGAAGGCCAAGCTCTCCTACGAGCGCTACCTGTCGAGCGGCGACCTCGCGTTCTCGACGCCCTCGATCGAGGCGCCGGGCCTGGTGAGCTTCGACGTGTTCTCGGTCGGATTCAGCGCGAGCTTCTAGTGTCCCGTCCCGGAAGTTCGCTCGACCGCGAGAATCGCTTCGGAACTCCTGGGCCGGGGCACTAGCGCGATGCTGCTCGCGCGCCGCCCGTTCCGCGCGATGGGCTCGCCGTGCGAGCTGCACCTGTACGGCGCGTCGCGCGCGCGCTGCGACGCGCTGATCGCGCGCGCGATCGCGGAGGTCACCCGGCTCGAGCACAAGTACTCGCGCTACCGCGACGACAGCGTGACGAGCGCGATCAACCGCAGCGCAGGGAACGCCGCGGGTGTGCCGGTCGACGACGAGACCGCGAGCCTGCTCGACTACGCGGCGACCGCGCACGCGACCAGCGGCGGGCTGTTCGATCCCACCTCGGGCGTGCTGCGCCGCGCCTGGAACTTCAAGTCGGGCCGCGTGCCCACGCGCGCGCAGCTCGACGACCTGCTGCCGCTGGTCGGCTGGCAGCGGCTCGCCTGGCGCAAGCCGCTGCTCGTGCTGCCGCACGCGGGCATGGAGCTCGACTTCGGCGGCTTCGTGAAGGAGTACGCCGCCGATCGCGTGGTCGAGCTGTGCCGCGCGGGCGGCGCGCGACACGGAATGGTGGACCTCGGCGGCGACCTCGCCGTGATCGGTCCGCACCCCGACGGCAAGCCCTGGATCGTGGGCATCCGCGACCCGCGCAGGCCGAAGGGCGCGATGGCGAGCGTGAACCTGCCCGGCTGCGCGATCGCCACCAGCGGCGACTATGAGCGCTGCATGATCGTCGACGGCCTGCGCTACACGCACGTGCTCGACCCGCGCACCGGCTGGCCGGTCACGGGCATGCGCAGCGTGAGCGTGGTCGCGGAGCGCTGCCTGGTCGCGGGCACCGCCACCACGGTCGCGATGCTCTTGGGCGCGAGCGAGGGCGCGCGCTGGCTCGACGAGCTCGGGCTCCCGAACCTGCGCATGGACGACGCGGGAGACATCCGCGGCACGCTCGCGACAAGTGGCCCTCTGAGACGGGACACTAGCTTGCGCGGCGCCGCGTAGCCGATCCCGCCGCGCCGCAGACCAGCGTCACGGCCTTGCGCGAGAATGCCGCGAGCGACGCCCGCGAGTCGCCCGCGCGCGCGCGCAGCGCGATCGAGAACAGCACCGACGCGGCCAGCTCGGCGAGCAGCTTGGGATCCGCGCCGGACGCGATCTCGCCGCTCTTCCGGGCGGCGCGGAATCGCGCCTCGAAGGCCTTGCTGAGCGCGCGCAGGCCCGAGCCGAGCACGTCGCGCACGCCCCGGTCGCGGGCGGCCTCGGTGGCCGCGGTGCCGATCAGGAAGCAGCCGAGCGGCGCGGCCGCGTCGGCGAAGTAGAGCGCGAGCGCGCGGTCGTAGACGCGTTGCAGGCCCTTCGCGAGCGGCAGGTCGGCCGCCAGCGCCCGCTCCATGTCGGCGCGCGAGACCGCGACGTAGCGCTCGAGCGTGGCCAGGTACAGATCGCGCTTGTCGCCGAACGCGCCGTACAGGCTCGGCCGGTTCATGTCCATCGAATCGCACAGCTCGTCGAGCGAGCTGCCGGCGAAGCCGGAGCGCCAGAACGTCCGGGTCGCGCCCTTCAGCGCGGACTCGGGGTCGTAGGCGCGCGGCCGGCCGCGGGTCCTCGTCTGCGACTTTTGTACCGGATCGGACATAAATCTTTGACTCCGTGATTTCTGTTCGGTACGGTACAAAATACCAAAGAAGGAGGCATCCCCCATGGAACTCTACTTCGCACCCCTCGCCTGCTCGCTCGCCACCCGCATCAGCCTGTACGAGGTCGGCGCGGCCGCCGCGAACGCGCGCTTCACGCAGGTCGACACGCGCGCCAAGCGCCTGGCCGACGGCGGCGACTTCCTGGCCGTGAACCCGATGGGCCAGGTGCCGGTGCTGCGCACCGACGCGGGCGAAGCGCTGACCGAGAACACGGCCGTGCTCCAGTACGTCGCCGATCGCTTTCCCGAGGCGAAGCTCGTGCCCGACGGCACGCTCGAGCGCGCGCGGCTCCGCGAGTGGCTCGGCTTCATCGGCACCGAGCTGCACAAGGCGGTGTTCGTGCCGCTGCTGGACGCGAAAGCGCCGGACGCCGTGAAGGCCTACGCGCGCGAGAAGCTGGCCCTGCGCATGGCCGTGCTCGAGAAGCACCTGGCGGGACGCGAGTACCTGCAGGACGCGTTCTCGGTGGCCGACGCCTACCTGACGACGATCCTGAACTGGACCGCGGCGACCGCGGTGAGCCTGAGCGAGTGGCCCGCGGTGCAGGAGTACCACCGCCGCATGCTCGAGCGCCCGAGCATCGCGCGCGCGTTCGGCGAGGAGCTCGCGCTCTACCAGGCGGAGCTCGCGCGCGCGAAGGCGCGCTGAGCCGCGCATGGAGCATGGAGACGGGCGCGTGAACACGTGGCTCACGCCGCGTCGTGGAAGATGATCCCGAGCGTGTAGCGCTCGCCGCTCCCCAGCGCGCTCACGCCGTGGCGCAGCGATGCGCGCGTGAAGCCGCGCGCTCCGAGCACCGGCCGCTCGTTCACCGCGAACAGCACGAGCTCTCCGCGCGCCGGCGAGAGCGCGTGGCCGATCGACTGCTGCCGCGCGCGATTCTCGACCACCAGGAACTCGCCGCCCGTGAAATCGACGCCGGGCTCGCACAGCATCACCATCGCCTGCAGCGGGAACGCGAGCGGCCCGTACAGGTCGCGGTGCAGGCAGTTGAAGCCGGACTTTTCGTAGTGCAGCAGCAGCGGCGTCGGCTTGGTCTGGCCCGCGCGGTGACAGCGCTCGAGGTAGGCGTCCAGCTCGAGCTCGTAGCGCTCGGGCCGAAGCATGAGCTCCATCCAGCGGTTCGCGATCGGCGCGAGCCGCGGATAGAGCTCGGCGCGCAGGCGAGTCACCAGCTCGGGCAGCGGATTCGCGAAGTACGCGTAGTCGCCGCGGCCGAAGCGGTGGCGCTCCATGTCGACGCGCTTGCGGAAGCGCGCAGCGTCGGCGTACAGCGCGACGAGCTTCGCGCACTCGTCCTTGCCGAGCAGCGCGCCGACGCGCGCGCAGCCGCGCGCGTCGAGCTCCGCTTCGATCGCGCCCCAGTCGAGCCGTTCGATGCGCTGCATCGCGACGCCTACGCCCGCTCGCGCTCGCGGCGCAGCAGCGCCGCCTTGCGCTTCGCGCCAAAGCGATAGCCGCCCGTTCCGCCCGCGGCCGGCACCACGCGGTGACACGGGATCACCAGCGCGACCGAGTTCGCGGCGCAGGCCTGCGCGACGGCGCGCACGGCGCGCGGCTTGCCGATCGCCGCGGCCAGCTCGCCGTAGGTCGAGGTGGAGCCCTCGGGGATCTCGCGGATCGCCTCCCACACGCGGCGCTGGAACGCGGTCGCCTGCACGTCGTAGGGCAGCGCGCACAGACCCTGCCCGCCCTTCGCGATCAGGACCGCGAGCCGCTCGCGCATCGCCGCGTCGCCGGGCTCGAGTTGCGCGCCCGCGAACTCGCGCTCGAGCTCGAGGACCAGCGACCGAACCCGATCGCCGAGCCGCAGCGCGCAGATCCCGAGCGATGTCTCCGCCACCAGGATATGTCCCCCGATCGGCGCTGCGAGCGTGACGTAGCGGATGCGCTCGCCCGTCGCCTTCTTCCGGTACGCGCTCGGCGTCATGCCGAGCTGCGCGCCGGCCTTCTCGTACAAGCGGCTGGCCGAGCCGTAGCCGCTCGAGTACAGCGCGCCCGCGATCGCGTCGCCGTCGCGTAGCTGCCTCTTCAAGCGATCGACGCGCAGCGTGTCGGCGTACTTGCGCGGCGACACGCCGACCACGCGCTTGAACACGCGCTGCAGGTGCGCCGGGCTCAAGCCGACTTCGCGCCCCAGCTCCGCCAGGGTCGGAATGCGCTCCGCCTGCGCCTCGATGTAGCGGCAGGCCTCGAGCGCGTTCTTCCGGGCCGGGTCGTGCGCGCCCGGCGCGTCCGGGCGGCAGCGTTTGCAGGCGCGGAAGCCCGCCGCGCGCGCCGCGAGCGCGCCCTTGTAGAACGAGACGTTGAGCCGATTGGCCCGCCGGCTCGGGCAGACCGGCCGGCAGTAGACGCCCGTCGTGTGTACGGCGTAGACGAAGCGCCCGTCTTGCGCCGGGTCTCGTTCCAGGACCGCGCGCCACAGCGCGTCGTCCGTGCCTTGTGTCCGGGGAGCCATCCGCTGTGTCGACATCGTGCCACCTCGTCGAAGTTCGGGCTCGATTACCCGTGTGACGAGCAGCATCGCCCGCGCGGCGCGGGGACTCTATCCGCTTCTTGCGCTCGAATTCCGGCGCGACGGGCGCGGGCGGCTAGCGCCGCGTGGAGTGGCCGATGCGCAGCAGGTGCCCGTTCAGGTCGCGTACGCTGAACTCGCGCATGCCCCAGGGCTGGGAGGCGATCGGGTCGACGATCGGCGCGTTGCGCTCGCGGCAGACCGCGTAGACGAAGTCGGCGTCGTCGACCAGCACGCAGCAAATCGAGGGCGCGTGCGGCTCCGGCGCCTTGGCGAAGAACAGCTCCGCCCCGCCGCCGCGCACGGCGCCGAAGCTCTCGCCGCGGTTCCAGGCGATCTCGAGCCCGAGCACGTCGCGGTACCAGGCCTGCGTCTTGCCGACGTCGGCCACGGGCAGCTGCGGGACGACCATCCTCCACATGCGCAACGTATCGGCAGCTCGCGCGTGAAGACTCAGAGTGCGCCGGGAGGAATCGTGATCCGCGTGGGCAGGCCGCCGCGCTCGACCATGACTTCGCCGCCAGCGCGCGGGTTCAACCCGCGCAGCGCGTTGAAGGCCTGCGCCGAGTTGTCGACGGGAACGCCCGCGACCGAGACGACCACGTCGCCGCTGCGCAGGCCGAGCCGCTCGAGCTGGCTGTCGGGGCGCACGTCCAGCAGCGCGACGCCGCGCAGCTGGCCCTCGTCGTCGAGCAGCGGCCGGTAGCGCGCCTGCTGCGACAGGTTCACCAGCAGCTGGTCGCTGCTGACGCGCTGCGTGACCTCCGAGCCGTCCTCGCCGTCCTGTCCGCGCGCGGCGCTCGCGGGCACGGCTGACGCGGACTTCGCCGGCGCACGCTTCGCCATACGCGAACGCCGCGCGGCCAGCCTCGCCCGCGCGTCGCGCTCGGCGGGATCGAGCGAGTCCGTGCCGTGGGCGTCGTCGACCGCCGCGGAATCGCCGGTCCCTGCGGGCTCCGGCGCGCGCGCGATCGCGACCGGCGCGAGCGCGAGCCGCTCGAGCCGACCCGCTCGGACGAGCACGATCCCGTCCTTGTGGATCTCCTGCACGCGCGCGGCGCCGACCTCGTCGCCGGTGCGCACGACCCGCGTCGCGCCCTGATCGTCGATCACCGCCATCGAGCGCTCGACCTGCGCGGCGACGACCGTGCCGATCAGGCGCAGCGGAGCTTGCGTCTCGGGCAGCGCGGGCTCGGCGTTCGCGCGCGCCGCGAGCCCGAGGGGCGCGGACGCGAGCAGCGCGGCGCAGAGCAGCTCACGCAGCATCGGCGCGCTCCTCGGACAACGCCTCGACCAGGCCGTCGATCGTGATCAGCTCGGGCAGCACGCGCGGCGCGTCGGGCGCGTCGGGGAACCAGAGCACGTAGAGCGGCACACCGGCCTTGCCGAAGCGCGCGAGCTCGGCGCGGATCGCCTCGTCGCGTCGGGTCCAGTCGGCCTTCAACACCGCGAAGTCTCGGCGCGCGAGCGCGGCCCGCACGCGGTCGCTGTGCAGCACCAGGCGCTCGTTGGCCTTGCAGGTCAGGCACCAGTCGGCGGTGAATTCCGCGAACACCGGGCGGCCAGCGCGCAGGTGCGCGGAGACGGCCTCGGCCGAGTAGCGGGGCGCGCTCGCCTCCGCGCGACCGGTCGCGCCGCTCTCCGCCGCGTCGGCCTGGGACAGCGGACGCAAGCCCAGCAGCGCCGCCAGCACCAGTGAGCTCGCCAGCACGAAGCCGCGCCCGCTGCGCTCGGCTGCCTGCAGCGCGCCGAAGATCCAGGTCGCGAAGGCGAGCGCGACCAGCCACCCGAGCGCCGCCGCGAGCGCGTCGCTGCCGGCGAGCCGGCCGAAGATCCACAACAGCCACGCGGCGCTCGCGAGCAGCGCGAAGCCGAGCACCACGCGCAGCTGGCCCATCCACGCGCCCGAGCGCGGCAGGAAGCGCGCGCTGCCGGGAATCAACGCGACCAGCGCGAGCGGCAGCGCCAGCCCGAGGCCGAGCGCGGCGAACACCGCGAGCGTCACAGGGGCGTCGCTCGCGAACGCGAAGCCGACCGCGGTACCCAGGAACGGCGCCGAGCAGGGCGTGGCGAGCGCCACCGCGAGCAGCCCGTCGAAAAGCGAGCGGGTCGCGCCCGAGGCGTTCGCGCCCACGTAGGCGAGGCCGGCCGGCGCCGCGACCTCGAAGACACCGAACAGGTTCAGCGCCAGTACCACCAAGAGCGCCGCGATCGCGAGCGAATAGGCCGGCTCCTGGAACTGGAAGCCCCAGCCCACGGCGGTGCCCGCCTCGCGCAGGCCGATCACCACCGCGGCCAGCGCCAGCATGCTGACGAGCACCCCCGCGACGTAGCCGGCTCCGTGCGCGAGCACCTCGTGCCGGCCCTTGCCCGCGAGGTCCGCGAGCGCGAAGGCCTTGAGCGCCAGCACCGGCAGCACGCACGGCATCAGGTTGAGCAGGAGCCCGCCGGCCAGCGCGAGCAGGAGCACGCGCGCGAGCGACAAGCTCGGCTCGGCCGCGCGGCCCGCGTTCCCCGCGCTGCTCGCGAGCAGCGGCCCCAGGTCGCGCTCGAGCGCGAGCCGGCCCGGAATGCACACCTGCCGGCAGGCCAGGAAGCGGACGTCCACGCGCGCCATGCGCTCGGCGGCAGTCCAGGCCGACAGCCGGACGGGGCTCGCGAGCATGACGCTCCCCGCGTAGCCCGTGCTCGTGATGCCGGCCTCGGCGTCCGCGAACTCGACGGTCGCGGGGTAGGCGGTCGGGCCCACGCTCGCGCCGTCCACGTGCCAGGCGAGCCGGGTCGGCAGGCCGACCTCGCCGACCTCGGCGCCGTAGATGTGCCAGCCGGGATCGATCGCGAGCCGCACGCCCACGCGCGGCGCAGCGCCGCTCTCGAAGGTGAGCTCGCCGCGCACCGGCAGCGGCTCCACCTCCGGCGCCGCGCGCACGGGTGCGACCGCGGTGCACAGCACCGCCACCGCGACGAAGCCGACCGTGCGCAGGGGTCCCATCAGGGAGAACTTCGGCGCCAACCCGGCCCCGGGTTGTGATTCACGACCGCGCAACCCGCGGGCAACTCGCCGGCAGAGGTGCCCGCGCGGCGTGCGCTTGATACCTTGGCGCGCTCCAGTCCGAGCGCGTTCAGATCCCGGGGAGGTCCGTTGCCAGCTCACGAACCCGTTGCGCCCGCCGAGCTCGCCGAGCGGCGTCGCCGCTTCCAGAGCCAGCTCGGCGAGGGTGTGGCCCTGATCCCCGGCGCGAAGTCGCGCACCCGCTCGCACGACACGGACTACGTCTTCCGGCAGGACTCCGACCTGCTGTACCTGACGGGCTGGGAGCAGCCCGACGCGCTGGCCGCCTTCAGGCGCGACCGCTTCGTGCTGTTCGTGCAGCCGCGCGATCCGCTGCTCGAGACCTGGAACGGGCGGCGACCCGGCACGGAGGGCGCGGTGACCCGCTTCGGCGCCGACGAGGCGCACCCGATCGGCGAGCTGGCCGCGAAGCTGCCCGGGCTGATCGAGAACCGCCCGCGCCTGTTCCACACCTTCGGCCACGAGCCCGAGCTCGACGGGCTGGTGGTGACGGCGCTAGGCGACGTGCGAGCGCGCGTGCGCCGCGGCGTGAGCGCGCCGTCCGAGATCGTCTCGCCGCACGCGCTGGTGCACGAGATGCGGCTGCGCAAGTCCAAGCACGAGCTCGGGGTGATGCGCGCGGCTGCGGCCATCTCGCACGAGGCGCACCACGAAGCGGCCCGGCTGGCGAAGCCCGGCGCACGCGAGTACGAGCTCGAGGCGGCGCTCCTGCACGTGTTCCGCAAGCGCGGCGGCTCCGGCCCCGCCTACAACCCGATCGTCGGCACGGGCGAGAACGCGACCGTGCTGCACTACGTCGAGAACAAGGACGCGCTCCAGTCGGGGGAGCTGGTGCTGATCGACGCCGGCGTCGAGCTGTACGGCTACGCCTCGGACGTGACACGCTCCTATCCCGTGGGCGGCAAATTCTCGGGCGCCGCGCGTGACGTGTACCAGGCGGTGCTCGAGGCGCAGGACGCGGTGTTCGCGATGATCGCGCCCGGCGTCACGCTGCCGCAGATGCACCAGGCCGCGCTGCGCAGGCTAGTCGCGGGCCTGGTCGCGCTCGGCGCGCTCGCGGGCGACGTCGACGAGCTGATCCAGACCGAGGCGTACAAGCCGTTCTACATGCACACCACCGGGCACCTGCTCGGCTTGGACGTGCACGACGCGGGCAGCTACTTCGTCGACGGCAAGCCGCGCGCGCTCGAAGCGGGCATGTGCTTCACCGTCGAACCGGGCCTGTACTTCAGCGCGACCGAGCCGAAGACGCCCGAGCACCTGCGCGGGATCGGCGTGCGCATCGAGGACGACGTCGTGCTGACCGCGAGCGGCTACGAGAATCTGACCTCGTCGATCCCGAAGCGGATCGCCGACGTCGAAGCGTGGATGAGGAGCTAGACGAGTTCATGGCGGACGCCACTTCGATCGAGACCACCCTGAAAGAGAAGCGGCGCTTCAAGCCGGACCCGGCCTTCACCAAGTCCGCCAACGTGCCCGGCCAGACCGCGTACAAGAAAATGGTGCGCGAGGCCGAGCGCAATCCCGAGAAGTTCTGGGCGCGCATGGCGAAGCAGCACGTCAGCTGGTTCTCGCCCTGGAAGAAGACGCTGGAGTGGAAGCCGCCGTTCGCCAAGTGGTTCATCGGCGCCAAGACCAACGTCAGCTACAACTGCCTCGACCGGCACCTCGAGGGGCCGAACGCCTGGCGGCGCAACAAGGCCGCGATCATCTGGGAGGGCGAGCCCGGGGACAGCCGCACGCTCACCTACGGGGACCTGCACCGCGAGGTGTGCAAGTTCGCCAACGTGCTGCTCGCGCGCGGCGTCGAGAAGGGCGACCGCGTGGTGCTGTACATGCCGCTCGTGCCCGAGCTCGCGATCGCGATGCTGGCCTGCACGCGCATCGGCGCGATCCACTCGATCATCTTCGGCGGCTTCTCGGCCGACTCGGTGCGCGACCGCATCAACGACGCGGAGGCCAAGCTCGTGGTCACCGCCGACGGCGGCTGGCGCCGCGGCGCGATCGTGCCGTTGAAAGCGCTGGTCGACGAGGCGCTGGTCGGCACCAAGACCGTCGAGGGCGTGATCGTGCTGCGCCGCACCGCCCACGACGTGCTGATGAAGGAGGGCCGCGACCACTGGTGGCACGAGCAGATGGCCGACGCGTCGGCCGACTGCAAGCCGGCCAAGCTGGACGCCGAGGCGCCGCTCTTCATCCTGTACACCAGCGGCTCGACCGGGAAGCCCAAGGGCGTGCTACACACCACCGGCGGCTACCTGACCCACGTCACCGCCACCGCGAAGTACATCTTCGACCTGAAGGAAGACGACACCTACTGGTGTACGGCCGACATCGGCTGGATCACCGGCCACTCCTACGTCGTCTACGGCCTGCTCGCCAACGGCGCCAGCTCGGTGATGTACGAGGGCGCGCCGAACTGGCCCGACGTCGAGCGCTTCTGGAAGATCATCGACAAGTACCGGGTCACGATCCTGTACACCGCCCCGACGGCGATCCGCACCTTCATGCGCTGGGGCGACGAGCACGTGAAGAAGTACCAGCTTTCGAGCCTGCGGCTGCTCGGCACGGTCGGCGAGCCGATCAATCCCGAGGCGTGGATGTGGTACCGGCGCACGATCGGCAAGAACCGCTGCCCGATCGTCGACACCTGGTGGCAGACGGAGACCGGCGGGATCCTGATCACGCCGATCCCCGGCGCGGTCACGACCATGCCGGGCTCCGCCACCCTGCCGTTCCCGGGCGTGTTTCCCGAGATCTGGAACGAAGCCGGTCGACCGGCGGGCGTGAACGAGGGCGGGTTCCTGGTGCTGACCAAGCCCTGGCCGGGCATGCTGCGCGGCATCTGGGGCGACTCGGCGCGCTACCGCGAGCAGTACTTCTCGAAGTTCCCGAACACCTACTTCACCGGCGACGGCGCGCGCCGCGACGCGAACGGCTACTTCTGGATCGTCGGCCGCGTCGACGACGTGATGAACGTGGCCGGCCACCGGCTCTCGACCATGGAGGTCGAGAGCGCTCTGGTCTCGCACCTTCTGGTCGCGGAAGCCGCGGTCGTGGGCCGGCCGGACGACATCAAGGGCACGGCCGTCGTGTGCTTCGTCACACTGAAAAGTGGCACCGCGTTCGATCCGAACCTGGCCAGCGAGCTGAAGGCCTGGGTCGCAAAGGAGATCGGACCGATCGCGCGCCCCGACGACGTGCGCTTCGCCGACGCGCTGCCCAAGACGCGCTCGGGAAAGATCATGCGCCGGCTGCTGCGCGACGTGGCCGCGGGCCGCGAGTCGGCGGGCGATACGACCACGCTCGAAGATCTGTCGGTGCTCGCGAAGCTGCGCGCTTCCGACGAAGACTGAGACTCGAATAGAGGTTGGAAAGACTGAGGCGAGCCGCGGGCTCGCCGTCCGGGCAGGCCGGCTTCGCCGGCCGGTATCCCGGCATGTCGGGGGGAAACGATGCGTCTTGTTTGGTTGATCGTGCTCGTGCTGCTGGTCGGCGCCGGCGCCTGGGTGTACACGCGCGTCGAGCGAACGCCGCCGCAGATCCGGACCATCACCACCCCCGCGTTCGCGAGCGGGAACTACGAGCACGAGTTCAACTTCTCGGACGCGGGCACGGGCCTGCGCTCCGCGCGCGTCTGGCTCGAGGCGGACGGCAAGGAGTACGAGCTCGCCAGCGAGACGTTCCCCGGCAACGCGCTGATGGGCGCGAACCTCGACATCGAGCGCCCGCTCAAGATCGCGCTGAACCCGAAGGAGCTCGGGCTGCCCGACGGCCCCGCGACGCTGAACGCGGCAGCCAAGGACTTCGCCTGGGTCGACAACACGGCGGTCGTCTCGGTGCCGCTCACGATCGACACCAAGCCGCCGCGCGTGTCGCTCTTGACCGGACTCACCTACGTGCGCAAGGGCGGCTCCGAGCTCGCGATCTACACCGTCGAGGAGGGGGTGGAGCGCAGCGGCATCGCGGTCGGCGACCGTTTCTTCCCCGGCTACGTCGATTCGCGCGATCGAAGGCGCAAGCTGGCCTTCTACGCGATCCCCACCGACGCGCCGGACGACGCGAAGCCGATGCTGGTGGCGAACGACCGCGCGGGCAACGAGACGCGCGTTCAGCTCGTCGCGAACGTGATGGAGCGCAACTTCCCGTCGGACACGATCAACCTCACCGAGTCGTTCATGCAGGCCAAGGTCGGCGAGCTGCTCGACGGGTACACGGGCACGCCGCTCGACGGCTACCTCGAGATCAACCGCGAGATGCGCAAGGCGAACGACGCGACGCTGGCCGAGCTCACCAAGAGCTCGAGCCCGGACCGAATCTGGACGGGCGCGTTCGTGCAGATGCCCAACGCCCACGCCGGCGCGAAGTTCGCCGAGCGACGCAGCTACGTGTACGACGGCGCGGTCGTCGATCAGCAGACGCACATGGGCTACGACTTCGCCTCGACCTCGCACGCGGACATCCCCGCCGCGAACGACGGCGTGGTGATCTTCGCCGGGCCGCTCGGGATCTACGGCAACGCCGTGATCGTCGATCACGGGCTCGGCCTGTTCAGCCTGTACGGGCACCTGTCGGAGATCGCCGCCCAGAAGGGTCAGGCGGTCGCCAAGTCCGAGTCGCTCGGCAAGAGCGGCACGACCGGACTCGCGGGCGGCGACCACCTGCACTTCGCGATGCTGCTCGGCGGCGGCTTCGTGGATCCACTGGAGTGGTTCGACCCGAAATGGATCGCCGAGCACATCGAGGGCAAGCTCGAGACGACGCCCGCGACGAACTGAATCGCAAAGTGGGCGCAACGCTTCCGCGCGCCCGCCGCGACACCGTTCGGCGACGGCTCGTCGCCTGGTACCGGCGCGAGCAGCGCGACCTGCCCTGGCGGAAGAGCGCGGACCCGTACCGCGTCTGGCTCTCCGAGACCATGCTGCAGCAGACGCGCGTCGAGACGGTGGTGCCGTACTACGAGCGCTTCCTGGCCCGCTTCCCGGACCTTCCGACGCTCGCGGCTTCCGACGAGGAGGACGTGCTGCGGCTGTGGGCGGGGCTCGGCTACTACGCGCGCGCGCGCAACCTGCGGCGCGCGGCGCAGATCGTGGTGCGCGACCACGGCGGCGAGCTGCCGCGTGAGGCCGACGCGCTGGCGCAGCTGCCCGGCGTCGGCCGCTACACGGTCGGCGCGCTGCGCAGCATCGCCTTCAAGGAGCCCGCCGCGATCGTGGACGGAAACGTGCGCCGGGTGCTCTCGCGGCTGTGCGCGGCGCCGGTGCTCGCCGACACCGACGTGTGGCGGCTGGCGGGCGAGCTGGTGCCCGCGCGCGACCCGGACCAGTTCAACCAGGCGCTGATGGAGCTCGGCGCGACGGTCTGCACGCCGCGCAAGCCGGCCTGCCCGCGCTGCCCGGTCTCGACGCTCTGCGAGGCACGGGCGAGCGGCCGGCCCGAGGACTTCCCCGCCCCCGCCCGCAAGGCCAGGCCGCGCGTGGTCCACGCCTTCGGCGGCGCGTTCGTCCGGCGTGGCCGCGTGCTGCTGCTGCGCCGGCCGTCGCGGGGCCTGCTCGGCGGGCTCTGGGAGATTCCGAACGTCTCCGACCAACCGGCCTCCGCGCTGGTCGAGCTGGTGCGCGAGCGCACCGGCCTGCGCGCCGAGCCGGGTGAGCCGCTCGGCGAGATCCGCCACCCATTCAGCCACATCGACCTCACGCTCGAGGTGCTCCGGCTCGACGACCGGGGCGGCCGCCTGGCCGCGCGAGCACGGGTCGACTCGCGCCTGTGCAATGCCGAAGAGCTGGCGGAGCTCCCGCTCTCGCGGCTGATGAAGAAGGCGCTGGGGGTGTGGCGTCTAGACTCGTGACTCGAGGAGGGTGCGATCGTGAAGGACCGCGGCGACGACGATGCGGATTTCCTCGAGGCGATGGAGGGCGTTCGCCCGCTCGAGCGCACCCAGCACCCGCAGCAGCCCCGCTACCGAGAGCCGGTCCCGCTGTCCGCCCGCGAGCGCGAGGTGATCCGCGAGCTCGACGCGCTGGTGAACGGCAAGGGCCCGTTCGACATCCGCGACCTCGACGAGGTCATGGAGGGCTGCGTACCCGGACTCGACCCGCGCGTGCTGCGGCGGCTGCGGCGCGGCGAGTTCACGCCCCAGGCCGATCTCGACCTGCACGGCTGCGACGCCGCCACCGCGCGAGTGCTGGTCGAGGCGTTCATCGTCGAGTCGCACGCGCGCGGCCTGCGCTGCCTGCGCATCGTGCACGGTCGCGGCAACCGCTCGCCGAACGGCGAGGCCGTGCTGAAGCCGAGCCTGCCGCGCTGGCTCGCGCGCGGCCCCGCCCGCCTGATCGTGCTGGCCTGGACGGCGGCCCGGCAGTCCGACGGCGGCGCCGGCGCGAGCTACGTCCTCTTGCGCAAGGGTCTTCCGCAGAAACCCCGGCCGTCGCATCCCTGAGGGTCCCGGCGCGGCATGGCCGCGCCACCCTGCTACGCTCGGCGCCGCCTCGCTGCGCGCTTCGCTTGCGCTTATCATCCGGCGCGTGAGCTCGACGTTCGGCGAGATCTTCCGGATCCACACCTGGGGCGAGTCGCACGGCGGCGCGGTCGGGGTGGTGATCGACGGCTGCCCGGCGCAGCTCCCGCTCGACGTGGCGGAGATCCAGGTCGAGCTGGACCGGCGTCGGCCGGGCCAGAGCCGGCTCACCACGCCGCGCCAGGAGGCCGATCGCGCGGAGATCCTGTCGGGCGTGTTCGAGGGCCGGACGCTGGGCACGCCGATCCTCGTGCTGGTGCACAACGAGGACGCGCGCGCCGAGGCCTACGAGGCCATGCGCGACGTGTACCGGCCGTCGCACGCGGACTACACCTACGAGGCGAAGTACGGCGTGCGCAACTGGCAGGGCGGCGGACGCGCGAGCGCGCGCGAGACGATCGGGCGGGTCGCGGCCGGCGCGATCGCGCGCAAGCTGCTGCGCGCGTTCGGCGCAGGCGAAGTCGTCGCCTACGTCTCGCAGGTGCACGCGGTCGAGGCCAAGTGCGACGCGCTCGCGGTCACGCGCGAGCAGGTCGAGGCCTCGATCACGCGCTGCCCCGATCCGGTCGCGGCCGAGGAGATGATCCGGCGCATCGACGACGCGCGCCGCGCGGGTGATTCGCTCGGCGGCGTGGTGACCTGCGTCGCGCACGACGTGCCCGCGGGGCTCGGCGAGCCGGTGTTCGAGAAGCTCGACGCCGAGCTCGCGCGCGCGCTGGTCTCGCTGCCCGCCTGCAAGGGCTTCGAGATCGGCTCCGGCTTCGCCGGCACGCGGCTCACCGGAGCCGAGCACAACGACGCGTTCTTCGTCGAAGACGGGCGCGTGCGCACGCGCACGAACCGCTCCGGCGGCGTGCAGGGCGGGATCTCGAACGGCGAGCCGATCGTGGTGCGCGCCGCGTTCAAGCCGACCGCCACGATCCGCAAGGAGCAGGACACCGTGAACGCGAGCCTCGAGGCGGTGAAGCTCGAGGCGCAGGGCCGCCACGACCCGTGCGTGCTGCCGCGCGCGGTGCCGATGGTCGAGGCGATGGTGGCGCTCGTGCTCTGCGACCACCTCCTGCGCCAGCGCGCGATCTCTCCGCCAGCGGACGGCTTCAGCCGCTAGCCGCGCCGGCCGATTTTCCGGCCATGCTCTTCGATCTGCTGGCCCTCGGGATCCTGGCGGTCTTCGTCGCGCTCGGCGCGTACCGCGGCACGCTCGCGGGCTTCCTGCGCGTGGCGACACTCTTCTGTGCCTACGCGGCGGGGCTGTTCGTGGCCGCGAAGCTCGCGCCGCTGATCGCGCTGCTCACCGGCACGTCGCGGGTGACTTCGGGAGCGCTCGCCGGCTCGGGCGCGTTCCTGCTCGTGTACGTGGTCGGCAGCGTCTGCTCCGCGATCCTGATCCGGCGCGAGCGCGCGAACCGCGACGAGATCCCGCGCACGGCCTTCGATCGCTTCGGCGGCGCGTTCTTCGGCGCGGGCCAGGCGGCGCTCGCGCTGCTCCTGCTCGGCGTGCTCGGCAGCTTCCTCGACGCGGCGCACACCGCCGGCGTCCCGCAGGGCAGCGCCTCCGCGGGCGACTCCTACCTGGTCGGCAGCACCCGGAAGGTGGTCGCGGCGGGCGTCTCGGCGGCCGTGGGCGACGGGCCGGGCGGCGGGTTCGCGGTCAAGCTCGCGTCGAATCCGGGCTCGGCCGTGAGCTCGACTCAAGCGCTGCTGTCGCACCCGCGCATCACCGCGCTGCAGTCGGACGCGCTGTTCTGGCAGTACCTGTCGACCGGCGAGCTGGACCTAGCGCTCACCCGCACGAGCTTCACCTCGATCAGCTACGACGCGGACCTGCGCGGCAGGCTCGCCGACCTGGGGCTGGTGAGCGAGGCGGCGCGCGGCGATGTCGAGGTGTTCCGCGGGCAGGTGCGGGCGACGCTGCTCGAGGTCGCCCCGCGTATCCAGGCGGTGCGCAACGACCCCGCGCTGGCGGAGCTCGCCGCCAATCCCGAGATCCGCGCCGCGCTGGAGAGCGGCAACACCTTCAGGCTGCTGATCCACCCGGACTTCCGCCGCTTCGTCGACCGCGTCCTGCGGGACTACGAGAAAAAGCCCGGCTCGCAAAGCTGAGTCTTCGCCGCCGCCGAGGACCGCCGCCGAGGAGTAGAGTGGGCCCGTCGCGCGGGCCCGCGCGCTCGGGAGGGACGGATGAAGACGGCGATTGCGATCGGCGGCGCGGCCTCGGGCCGCGAGCGCGACTTCGAGCCCGCGGCGAGCTTCGCCGTCGAGGCCGAGCGGCTGGGCGTGGACGCGGTCTGGTCGGCGGAGGCCTGGGGCCACGACGCGGTGGCGCCGCTCGCCTTCGTCGCCGCGCGCACGACCCGGATCCTGGTCGGCACCGGCATCATGCAGATCAGCGCGCGCACCCCGTCGATGACGGCGATGACCGCGCTCACCATGGCCGCCCTTTCGAAGGACCGCTTCATCCTCGGCCTGGGCGCGAGCGGGCCGCAGGTGGTCGAGGGCCTGCAGGGTCGGCCGTTCGCGCACCCGCTCGGGCGCATGCGCGAGACGATCGAGATCGTGCGGCAGGCCTTCCGCGGCGAGAAGCTCGAGTTCCACGGCCGCCACCACGAGATCCCGCTGCCGGGCGGCGAGGGCAAGCCGCTGCGGCTCTCGCTGCCGCCCGACCCGAAGATTCCGATCTACCTTGCCACGCTGACCCCGAAGGCGCTCGAGCTCACCGGCGAGCTGGCGGACGGCTGGCTCGGCACCTCGTTCACCCCGGACCACGCCGACGCGCACCTCCGCTTCCTCGAAGCGGGCGCGCGGAAGGCCGGCCGCAAGCTCTCGGACATCGCCCTGTGCGTGGGCGGCTGGGTCGGCTTCGGCGACGACGTCGAGCGCATGGTCGAGCGGCTCAAGCCCGCGATGGCGTTCACGCTCGGCGCGATGGGCTCGCCCAAGACGAACTTCTACAACGAGGCCTATCGCCGCGGCGGCTTCGAGGACGCCGCCGTCGAGGTGCAACGGCTGTGGGTCGAGGGCAAGCGCGAAGAGGCCGCCAAGCGCGTCCCCGCGGAGATGGTGATGCAGGCCGCGCTGCTCGGTCCCGAGAAGACGGTGCGCGAGCGCATCCGCAAGTACCGCGACGTCGGCGTCTCGATGCTCCGGATCGACCCGCTCGGCGCGACCCCGACCGAGCGGCTCGACACGCTCGGCCGCGCGGTCGAGCTGGTGCGCGAGGAGTGCCGCTAGGAAAGGTGCTGCGGCGCCGACGGGGCTCGTGCGCGAGGGCCGGAGCGAATGCGACGATCGATCCAGGTTCTGGCCGCGTGCGCGGTCGTGGCTGCGGCCAATGCTGCGTCCGGGCAGATCCCGTTCACGCGGCTCGTGATCGATCCGTCGTCGCCCTCGGACCCGTGGGCGAAGCAGATCGGCGATCTCGACGGCGATGGCTACGGAGATCTGATCGTCGGCAGCAACGGCAACGGTGTGGTCTGGTATCGCTACGATCCCGTCGCGCAGGCGTTCTCGAAGCACACCCTGAACGGCGCCTCCAACACCGAGAGCGGCAGCTCCGTCGGCGATCTCACCGGCGAGGGCTTCCTGGATGTCATCGTCGGGGGGTCCTGGTACGAGAACCCGAGCGCCACCGGCCCGGTCACGGGGACCTGGCTGAAGCGCGACGCGTTCAGCGGCAGCCACGACTCACGCGTCGGCGACCTCGATCGCGACGGACGCAACGACGTCGCGCTGCGCTCCGAGGGCGGCCCGCAGGTCTCGGTGTACTACCAGAACTCGCCCACGAGCTGGACGCCCATCGGGCTGAACCCGGGCTTCGGCTCGAACGGGCTCGATCTGGTCGACGTCGATCGCGACGG
Organism: Myxococcota bacterium; assembly: GCA_040902485.1. Taxonomy (GTDB): domain Bacteria; phylum Myxococcota_A; class UBA9160; order SZUA-336; family SZUA-336; genus VGRW01. Next base: position 145,362 of record JBBDXF010000018.1, read on the forward strand.
CTGGCTCGACGTCGTGACCCCCGGCCGCTGGCTCAAGAACCCCGGCTCGCGCACGGGCACCTGGACCCTGTACAGCTACGGCCAGTGGGGTGCCTGGGCAGCGATCGACCACGGCGATCTGAACGCCGACGGCCGCGTCGATCTCGCCCTCTCGGAAAGCGAGGTCGACAACGGCAAGGTCTCCTGGTTCGAGGCGCCCGTCGATCCCACGCAGACGAGCCAGTGGACGGAGTGGCCGGTCGCAACCGGTCTCAACCACGCGCACTCCGTGTTCGTGCGCGACATGGATCTCGACGGCTGGCGCGACCTGCTGGTGTCCGAGTACTCGGCGCCGGGCCGTTTGCTGGTCTACCGCAACCTGGCGTCGGGAGCTTCCTGGCAGGCGCTCGAGATCGGCAGGCCCGCGCTGCACAACGTCGCGGTGGACGACTACGATCGCGACGGCGACATCGACGCCTTCGGCGTGCAAGCCTTCGGCGTTCATCCGGTCGAGCTGTGGCGCAACGACGAGCTCACGGGCGGGCCCGCGCCCCAGATTCCGGTGTTCCCGTTCGACGACTCGCGTTAGGGCAGGATCGCGAAGCCGGCCACGGCGGCGGCGAGCGCCAATAGCAGTCCCACGCTGGCCGTGATCGCGTGAAAAGGCCGCAGCGGCGAGCGCAGGTTCCGCTCCAGCCGGAGGCCCAGGTAGCCGCCGATCGCGAAGCCGACCAGGGCGGCGCTGGTGAGGCCCGAGTGCACCGAGCCGAACACCGGCTTTCCGCGCAGGAACGCCATCGAGGCGAGCCCGGCCAGGAAGCCCGCGCCCACCAGCACCAGGAACACGCGCGCAAAGCGGCGGTGGCGCCGGTTGCTCCACGGGTGATGCAGGATCCTACCGCGGCGTATGTGAAGGCCCTCGATCAGCACGACCAGCCCCAGTCCGAGGACCACGACCATCGCCACCGGGTGCAGATACGCGAGCCAGCGCACGGCGCGCGAGGCTACTCGCGGGCTCGTCTCTGGTCCAGGCGCGCCGAACCTGTTATCTCGATGGTCGATGGGGGTGGATGAAGGTGCGGTCCTCCGCGCCGCGGTCGCTCATCTGGAGCGCTACCGCAGCGCGATCGAGGTCGAGGTGAATCGTCGCCTCGCGCGCGCGGAGCCTGCGCCCGAGGTGCGCGCCGAGGTGATTCGCCGCTTCCGCACCTTCGTACGCCTGGCGAGTCTTTCCACCGACACCGCGCGCGTCTCGCTCGACGGACTCGGCGGAAATTCCGCGCTCGCGCTCGAGAACACGATCTCGGCGGCGGTGCAGATCGCGGACTCGTTCGACGCGACGCCCGAAGTGAGCGCCGCGCTCTTCGACATGGAGTCCCGCTTCCGCGCGGGCGTGCGCCGGATCCTGGCGCCGGAAGAGCGCGAGGAGAAGCACGAGCGCAACAGGAAGCGCCCGACGCCGAATGCCGGCCGGCGCGTGCGCGGCGCGATCGACCGCATCTCCGACACCTACGTCGCGCTGAATCTCGACTCGAGCACGATCTTCGACGTGAACCCCGCCGCCGAGGCGCTGTTCGCGAGCGACGCCGCGCGGCTGATCGGCAGTTCGCTCTCGACCTACATCGCGCCCGTCGACCAGGCCAATTGGCGCGAGCTCGAATCGCGGCTCGACGCGGGCGAGGACTCGGGCCCGATCGAGCTCACGATCGCTCGCCCGAACGGCGACTTCGTGCCGGTCGAGGTCACGATCGCGAGTCACGCCATCTCGGGCAAGCGGCTCGCGATCTTCATCGCGCGCGAGCGCACCAAGTCGCTCTCGACGGGCGCTACTCGACCCTGAGCACCGTTCCGCTCGGCATGCGCTTGACCAGCGACTGCGCGGCGCGCTCGGCGTAGTCCTCGTCGCGCGACTCGAGCGTGAGCATGGTCATGTAGTCGGCGTCCGCGGTCGTGCGCGGGTAGCTGCCCAGCATGAGCTCGGCGAACTCGACCAACAGCTCGTTCAGGTCGGCCGCGATGTCGCTCTCGATCAGGCTCACGTACACGCGGCGCAGGTACACGGGCTCGCCGCGGAACGCGTCGCGCGCGGCGTCGAACTTGGCTTGCAGGAGCCGCGGGATGCCGGGGAACACGTACACGTTGCGCACCTGCACCAGCGGGAACCACAGGTCCTTCGACGCGATCAGCGTCGCGCCGACCGGCAGCGTGCACATCTTCAGGTGGCTCGCGTTCGGCTCGCGCCCGCGCAGCACGGTGAGCAGCATCTGCGTCATCTCCGCGTTCTGCTCCAGCGGCACGCCAAAGGCCGCGGCCACGCCCTCCATGGTGACATCGTCGTGTGTCGGGCCCACGCCGCCGGAGGTGAGCACGTAGTCGTAGGCACTCGAGAACTCGGCCACGTCGCGCGCGATCTCGGCGATCACGTCGGAGATCACGTGCACGCGCGGCACGTCGACGCCCTGCCGGCGCAGCTCGCGCAGCAGGTAGGGCGTGTTCTCGTCCTGCACCTTTCCCGTCAGAATCTCGTTTCCGATGATCAGGAGCCCGGCGCTGGACATCGCGAGCGATCTTAGGCGCCGAGACAGGCTGCTTCAACCGAACGGGGTTTACGCCCATCGCCTATGATGGGCGCGTGCCGACGGTCCGCTTCCTGCCCAAGGGCGTCGAGCTCGAAGTGCCGAAGGGCACGCGTCTGATCGACGCGGTGCGCGAGGCCGGGCTGCCGATCGCGCGCGCCTGCGGCGACGACCTGGTCTGCGCGAAGTGCGGCGTGCGCATCATCGCCGGGCGAGTCTCGCGCGAGGCGCCGATCGAGCGGCGCGCGAAGGCGCGCAATCGCGTCGCGCCCGAGCTGCGCCTGGCCTGCGCGCTGCGCGTGCAGGGGAACCTCGAGCTCTCGGCGGACTACTGGTGAAGACGGCGCTCCTGATCGTCGATCACGGCTCGCGCAAGCCCGACGCGCACGTGCACCTGTTGTGGGTGGCGGAGCAGGTGCGCAGGCGCCGCCCCGACCTGCCCGTCTACCTGGCGCACATGGAGCTCGCGCAGCCCTCGATTCAAGCGGCGATCGACGCTTGCGCGAACGACGGGGTCGAGGAGCTTTTCGTGCACCCGTTCTTCCTCGTGCCCGGTCTGCACGCGGCCGAGGACGTGCCGCGCCTGGTCGATGCGGCCGCGCTCGCCCACCCGCGCCTGCGCGTGCGCGTGACCGAGGCCACGGGGTCTGTCGCGGGCATCGCGGATCTGATACTGGCTACGATCCCGACGGACTAGAAGCCCCTTTCGACCGAGGATCCCCGCATGGCCCGCATCAACGACCACTACCTGAAGCTCGCGAGCGGCTACCTGTTCCCCGAGATCGGCCGGCGCGTGCGCGTGTTCCAGGAGGCGAACCCCAAGGCCGAGATCATCCGGCTCGGCATCGGCGACGTGGTGCTGCCGATCCCGCCCTCGATTCGCGAGGCCATGCACCGCGCGATCGACGAGCTGGGCGTCGAGGCGAGCTTCCGCGGCTACGGCCCAGACCAGGGCTACGACTTCCTGCGCGACGCCATCGCCGAGCACGACTTCAAGGCGCGCGGCGCGAGCGTGTCGCCCGACGAGATCTTCGTCTCGGACGGCAGCAAGTGCGACAGCGGCAACATCCAGGAGATCTTCGCCACGGCCGCGCGCGTGGCCGTACCCGATCCGGTGTACCCCGTGTACGTCGACACCAACGTGATGGCCGGCCGCACCGGGCCGGCGAGCGAGAGCGGCGCGTACGAGGGCATCACCTACCTGCCCTGCACGGAGGCGAACGGCTTCCGCCCCGCGCCGCCCGATCGGCCGGTCGACCTCGTCTACCTGTGCTTCCCGAACAACCCGACCGGCGCCGTCGTGACCAAGGCGGAGCTCGAGGCGTGGGTGCGCTGGGCGCGCGCGAACGAAGCGGTGCTGTTGTACGACGCGGCCTACGAGGGCTACATCCGCGATCCGGCGCTCCCGCACTCGATCTACGAGATCCCCGGCGCGCGCGAGGTCGCGATCGAGTTCCGCAGCTACTCCAAGCTCGCCGGCTTCACGGGCCTGCGCTGCGGCTACGTGGTGGTGCCGAAGGAGCTGGTGGGCAAGGACGCGCAGGGCAACCCCGTCGAGCTGCACCGCCTGTGGCTGCGCCGCCAGTCGACCAAGTTCAACGGCGCGAGCTTCCCGATCCAGGCCGGCGCCGCGGCCTGCTACACCGAAGCGGGTCGGCGCGAGACGCGCGCGAGCATCGACTACTACATGGAGAACGCGCGGGTCATTCGGGCGGCCATGACCGCGCTGGGTCTGCGCGTGTACGGCGCCGAGAACGCACCCTACGCGTGGATCAAGACGCCGGACGCGCTCGGCTCCTGGGATTTCTTCGACCGGCTGCTGACCCGGGCGCAGGTGGTGTGCACGCCGGGCGCGGGCTTCGGCGCCTGCGGGGAGGGCTTCGTGCGCCTGTCCGCGTTCGGCAAGCGCGACCGGATCGAAGAGGCCCTCGCGCGCGTGCGCCGGGAGCTGGGCTCGTGACGAAGCGGGTCTAGCGTGGACTACCGCGACTCCCCCGAGCAGGCGCGCCTGCGCGCCGAGGTGCGCGAGTTCGTGTCGGCCGACCCGGCCGTGCGCGCGCGCCCGTTCCTCGAGGACGGCTGGATCGCCGGCTTCGATCCGGAGTTCTCGAGGCGCCTCGCCGCGCGCGGCTGGCTCGGCATGACCTGGCCAAAACGATATGGCGGACAGGAGCGCAGCTACCTCGACCGCCTGATCGTCACCGAGGAGCTCCTGCTGGCGGGCGCGCCGGTCGCCGCGCACTGGTTCGGCGACCGCCAGATCGGCCCCGCGCTGCTCGCGCACGGCACGCCTTCGCTGAAGGCGGAGCTGCTGCCGCGCATCGCGCGCGCCGAGATCAGCTTCTGCATCGGCATGAGCGAGCCGAACGCCGGCAGCGATCTCGCGGGGCTCGCGACGCGCGCCGACCCGGTCGGCGACGAGTTCGTGATTCGCGGCCAGAAGACCTGGACGAGCTTCGCCGAGCACGCCGACTACTGCTATCTGGTCGCGCGCACGAATCCCGCGGCGCCCAAGCACAAGGGCATCAGCGAGCTGCTGGTGTCGATGCGCGCGCCCGGCATCACCGTGCGGCCGATCAAAGACATGGTCGGCGAGTCGCACTTCGGCGAGCTGTTCTTCGACGAGGTGCGCGTGCCGCGCACGGCGCTGATCGGCAAGCTCGACGCCGGCTTCTACCAGATCATGCAGCAGCTCGACTTCGAGCGGAGCGGCATCGAGCGGCTGGTCTCGAACGCGCCGCTCTGGCGCGAGGCCAAGGCGCTGGCGCGCGAGCGCGGGCTCACCCGACGCGATCCGGTGTTGCGCGAGAAGATCGCCGAGCTCGAGATCGCCTCACGCGCGGGCCGCGGGCTGATCTACCGCGTCGCCGAGCTGCTCTCGACCGGCCGCGTGCCGAACCACGAGGCCGCCGTCGCGAAGACCTTCTGCACCTCCCTCGAGCAGCGCATCACCGATCTCGTCTCGCAGATTCTCGGCGCCGACGGCGCGCTCGACGCGAGCGACCCGCGCGCGCCGTTCGCCGGCCGCGCCGCGCGCACGTTCCTGTACGCGCCGGCCTACACGATCCAGGGCGGCACCAACAACATCCTGCGCAACATCATCGCCACGCGGGGGCTCGGGCTGCCGGGCTGATGCGGGCAGCTCCATGCCTCAGATCACGCCCCGCAGATACCTGCACGTCCTGCCACGCGACCTGGAAGCAACAGCTCGTCGACCAGGTCGAGCCGTTTACGATGATCGTGTACGATTTGCACCATGGGCGAGCCCGCGGATCGCGAGATTCGATTGGCGCTGTGGAAGCTGCACATCCTGCACCATGCTTCGCAGGGCGCGGTGTACGGGCTCTGGCTGCTCGATGAGCTCGCGGAGCACGGCCATCGCCTGAGCCCCGGCACGCTGTACCCGATCCTCGGCCGGATGGAGCGAAATGGCTGGCTGCGCGCCGAAGCGACGCGCGCGCGCGCGACGGCGCGGAAGAACTACCGGATCACGCCGCTCGGGCGGCGCGTTCTCGAAGCGCTGCGCTCGGACGTGCAGGAGCTTCACCGCGAGATCGTCCTCGGTCGCGGACCGCGGGCGCGCGGCCTCAGCGCGAGGAGGAGCCGGTGAGGTCCCACGTCAGAGCCCGCGAGAGGCTCGCCTCCCTCGTCGCGAGGTGGCTGCTCTACGGGCTCGCGTGCGGCTGCGGCGGCGACTCGCCGCTTCCGCACGACACGAGCTGGATCGCGAGCGCTCCCGACGAGCAGCGCGCGCAGCTCGAGCGCCAGCTCCGCGGCTTCGACGTGGCGATGCTCGAGACGGGCCATCGGTACATCGATCTCTACTGGGCCGGGCGCGACGGCAACTGGGAGGCTGCCGCGTATCACGTGGACAAGATCCGCGTCGCGATCGAGAACGGTCTGGAGCGCCGGCCCAAGCGAGCGGCCTCCGCAGAGCCGTTTCTCGCCGGGCCGCTCGCCGCGACGCGAGACGCGGTCGCCGCGCGCGACGCGCAGCTCTTCGCCGAGCGGTTCACGGCGCTCACCGCGGGCTGCAACGGCTGCCACGCGAAGGAGAAGGTCTCGTTCTTCGAGGTGCGCCCGCCCAAGACCCGGATCTCGCCCATCCGCCGCGAGAGCCCCGCCGCCGGAGAGGATTGATTGAGCATCGCGCTTGCGCTCGCGCTCTGCCTCGCGGGGGTCGCTTTGGTGATCTGGAGCGCAGAGCGCCTGGTCGCGGGGGTCGTCGGTACGTCCATCGGCTTCGGCGTATCACCCTTCGTGGTGAGCGTCGTGTTCGTGGGTTTCGACCCCGAAAACCTGGCGGTCGGTGCGGTCGGCTCCGCCGAGGGGCTTCCGGGCATCGCAGCGGGCTCGGTGATCGGTGCGGCCATGGTGGCCGTGGGTCTCGCCTTCGGCGTGACTGCTCTGCTCGCGCCGATGCGGTTCGCACAGGTGCCCCGGCGCGTCCTCCTGGTCCCGGTGCTGGCGGTGTTGCTCTTCAGTGCGCTGGCGATCGACGGAATTCTCTCGAGGGTCGACGGCGCCGTCCTGTTCGTGGCTTTCGCTCTCTCGGTGTTCGAGCTCCTTCGCCTCTCGCGGCGCGGGCTCGACATCCGGCCGGTGGGTGAGGTGGCCGAGAGCCTCGAGCGGGCCCGGCCAGCGCGGGCCCGCGCCCTCGGGCTGCTCGCGCTCTCGCTCACGGGTCTCGTCGTCGGGAGCGAGCTCCTGGTCGCGGGCTCGGAGCGGGTGGTCGCGCACCTGGCTCTCTCGGAGACCGCGTATGGGATGACGCTGCTCGCGCTCGCGGTCAGTGTCGAGGAGCTCGCCCGAGAGCTTCCGGCCGCACGCAGAGGGCGTCCCGAGATCACCGTCGGCAACGTCGCGGGATCGATCCTCGCGTTCTTCCTCTGCAATGCCGGATTGATCGCGCTGATTCATCCCGTTGCCATCGATCCCTCGGTGATCCGCTTCTTCCTGCCGGTGCTCTTGCTCACGGTCGCCTTCGTCACGGGCTGCCTCGCGACGCTCCGCGTCCCGCGCTGGGCCGGGGGCGTTCTGGTCGCCGCCTACATCGTCTTCTTCGTGGGTGCATACCTGGGCTGACTTCGGGAGCGGCCGGTCACTCGACGTCCCCTTCTCAAGGAGGATCGCAATGTCTCGTCGCCTCGAGCGAGCGCAGCTCCCGAGCCATGGCGCCGCCGTCCGCTGAGAACGCTGCCCCGGGAGCGCGCCGATACGAGCTCCGCGAGCTCGCGTGGCTGTTCCTGAAGCTGGGGACGACCGCGTTCGGCGGCCCCGCCGCGCACATCGCGATGATGGAAGACGAGGTCGTGCGGCGCCGCGGCTGGCTCACGCAGGAGCAGTTCCTCGACCTGCTCGGCGCGACGAACCTGATTCCGGGTCCGAACTCGACCGAGCTCGCCATCCACGTGGGGCACGCACGCGCCGGCTGGGCGGGCCTGGTCGTCGCCGGCGTGTGCTTCATCGCGCCGGCCGTGGTGATCGTCACGGCCTGCGCCTTCGCGTACGTGCGTCTGGGGCGTCTGCCCGAGGCCGCCGGTGTGCTCTACGGGGTGAAGCCGGTCGTGATCGCGGTGGTCGTGCAGGCGCTCTGGCGACTCGGTCGCACGGCGCTCCGCGGGCCGGGTCTCGCGCTTCTCGCGCTCGGCGCCGCGCTGGCGAACGCGCTCGCCGCCGCGGCGCTCGTGGTGCTCGGCGGCGCCGCGCTAGCGGCGGCGATCGTTCACGGCTTGCGCGATCGAACTCGACCGGCGCCGCCCGATGCTCGCGCGGCGACGACGGTTCTTCCGCCCGTGCTCGCTCCGACGCTGCTCGGTGTCGCCGGTGCGGGCGCGGCCGGGGCCGGTGCCAGCACGGCTTTCGGACTGTGGCCGCTGTTCACCTTCTTCGCGAAGGTCGGCTCGGTGCTCTTCGGCAGCGGCTACGTGCTGCTCGCCTTCCTTCGGGGCGGGCTGGTGCACGACCGCGGCTGGCTCACCGAGTCACAGCTTCTCGACGCGGTTGCGATCGGACAGGTGACACCGGGGCCGGTCTTCACGACCGCGACCTTCATCGGCTACCTGCTCGCGGGTGTGCCCGGCGCCGCGGTGGCGACCGTTGGGATCTTCCTGCCGGCCTTCGTCTTCGTCGCGGCGAGCGGGCCGCTCGTCCCGCGGCTCCGACGCTCTCGGCTCGCCGGCGCGGTTCTCGACGGTGTCAACGCCGCGTCGCTCGCGCTGATGGCCGTCGTGACCGCGCAGCTCGCGGGCAGCGGGCTCGTGGACCGGATCACGCTCGCGCTCGCCGTCGTCGCGGCGATCTGCCTGCTCGGCACTCGCGTCAACTCGAGCTGGCTGATGCTCGGCGGGGCGATCGTCGGCCTGGCGGTGCGCTCGTGACGGGACCGAATTCGCGCCGCGGCCGACCACCGGAGCCTTCGCCCGCGCAGCGCTCGCGGCGCTCGGCCTGTCGAGCCTTCAGCCCGAGCGCTTGGCGTCCTCCAGCGCCGACTCTTCCGCGTGTCGCGCGTTCACGTAGGCGCGCAGCGCCAGGCGGTCGCGGTCGCCGATCCGGGTGAGCTCGACGCCGAAGAACGAGAGCGCGCCGTGCCGGGTGCGGTGGCGCAGGGTCCCTTTCGCGAAGAACGACGGCGTGCCGGGCAGGGTGACGATCAGCTCGACCTCGCCGAGCAGGTCGCAGCCGTCGAAGCCGTGCGGCACCAGGATGCCGAGGCCAGTCTGGCTGACGTCGCGCGCGCGGAAGACGTCCAGAAAGCCGGGGCCCATCACTTGGACCTCTACGGGTCGCTGGGGCTCCGGCCGCACGCGCAGGCGCTCGATGTCCACGCCCTGCGTTTCGGCCCTTGCCTCGGGGGGCTTGATCGGACGAAGCGTCCGCAGGGGATCGGTTCGGGACGGACTCGAGCCAGCCGTTCGGGTCGGCCGGAACGCGCCAACGGCGAGTTTCGCGCGGTTTGGAGCGTCGTGGCAGCTCCCATCGGGGGTGCTCCGCGCGCAACTCGTAGTGAGGGAGCGAGCCTCCGAGGGCGCGCTAGTCTTCGCCCCATGGCAGTCTCGCAGCGCGACCGGGAGTACATGGCGCGGATCGCCGCGCTCAAGCTGGAATCGAGCGCCCAGGCGCTGGCGGAGCATCGGGCGCAGAGCGTCGACGAGCGGCTGCGGCGCAGCTGGGCGCTCTACATGGAGACGAGAGCCTCCGTGAACGTTGCGCAGCGTGAGGATGATCCGACGGCCTTCTATCGGCTCGCGCGTGAGCTGGGCCTGTACCGACCGTGAGGTGACGCGCCGTGACGGAAGGTGCAGTCGCAGACATCGCGCGCCTGCTCGACGACGCTCGTGTCTCGTACGCTTTGATCGGCGGTCACGCGGTAAACGTCTGGCTCGAGCCTCGCTTCACGGCTGACATCGATGTCACGGTGCAGGCCGACCCGGCCGCGTTCGCCCGACTCCGTGAAGTGCTCGCCGCGGCCCGCTTCCGCGTGGATGCGGAGCACGGCGCGGATCTGGCTTCGGGCCCCGACTTCGTGCGCTTCGGATCTCCGGACCGCGGCATCCGTCTCGAGATCCAGGAGATCTCGTCGTGATGAAGCTGATCGCGGACCGGCCCAAGGACCGCGCGGATCTCTCCGGTCTCGCACGCCTGCCCCGACTCGATTGGGGATACGTCGATCGCTTGGAGTTGACCCGGTTTCGTGGACTCCTGGACACTTGGGATCAGGGAGTTCGAGA
>JBBDXF010000019.1:0-77813 GCA_040902485.1 Myxococcota bacterium
CGAAGCGCTCCGCTTGCCGGACGCTCGTTCAACGCCTCGCAGGCGTCGGAAGGCAAGCCACTCCGCTACGGCGTACGCAGAAATCCGAGGAAGGCGCGCGCAGCGAGGCGAAGCCGCGCGTAGTGCGGGTGGCGCGCGGCCCAACATCGGGCCGCGGCCCGATGTTCCGCGGCGGCGCGCCGGGTCCCGCTAAGTCACTCGGGCGCCATGATGGCCATCGCCATCTTCATCGGGACTTCGACGTTGCCGCCGAGCTGGAGCTTGCCGGTCATGAAGGCCCCTTGAAGGTCGAGCGCGCCGGATAGGAGCTGCGCGAACTCGGCGTCGGCGATCGAGACCGTCGTGGTGACGGCGGGGATCGGCGGCGCGCCGAAGTGCAGGACGACGCCCCAGGGCTGCGCGCCGGTGACCTCGATGCGCATGGTGCCTTCGATCTCGCGCAAGGCGCTGACGCGCGCGGGCGTGAGCGCGAAGTTCGGATCGCCGCCCACGCCGCCGAGCAGCGCCATCGGCGACGGTCCCACGCTCGCCTCGAGCCGCACGCAGTCGGCCTCGCCGAGGCCCAGCGTCACGATCGGATCGGCGTGCGCGCGCGGCGCGGCGCGCATCTCGCCGCGTTCGACCAGCAGGTGGAAGCGCCCGGCCGCGCCTACCTCGACCTCGAGCGCGAGCTCGGTCGCGCGCATCTTCGCGAGCCGTTCCGCTCCGGCTTCGCCCAGCGCGGCCTGCGCCGCCAGGCGCTCGTTCCACGCCAGCGGCACGCGCTTCTCGAAGTACTCAGCGGCGCTCTCCATCGTCACTCCTGGCCAGATCGCCCCGGCGCTTGCTCGGCTTGCCCTGATAGCGTTTTACCGCCGCGTTGTGCGCGGTCAAGTTGGTCGAGAACTCGTGCCAGCCGTCGTTGCGCGCCACGAAATACAGATAGGGAACGTCGGCCGGGTGGAGCACCGCGCGGATCGCCTCGATCGACGGGCTCGCGATCGGGCCCGGCGGCAGGCCCGCGCGCGTGTAGGTGTTCCAGGCCGTGTCCTCGCGCAGGTCGCGGCTGCGGATGTTGCCGTCGAACGAGCCGCGCGTCTGCACGATGCCGTAGATCACGGTCGGATCGGACTGGAGCCGCATGCCGATACGCAGCCGGTTGCGGTACACGCCAGCGATCATCGGCCGTTCCTCGATCTGGGCGGACTCCTTCTCGACGATCGAGGCCAGCGTCACGAGCTGGTGCAGCGTGAAGCCGGACTTCGCGACGGCCTCGAGATCCTCCGGCGTGAAGCGGCTGCGGAACTCCGCGAGCATGCGCTCGAGCACCTCTTCGGGCGGCGTGTGGCGGCGGAAGCGGTAGGTCTCCGGGTACGCGTAACCCTCGAACGAGTCCGACGGCAGGCTGAGCGAGCGCGCGAAGCCGACGTCGCGTGCCTGTGCGAGGAATGCGTCGGGGTCGGTGATGCCCGCGTCGCCCAGGCGCGAAGCGACCTCGTCGAGGCGCATGCCCTCGGGCAGCGTGACCTCGTGCGTCTTCACCGCGCCCTGCACGATCTTCTCCAGGATCTCGAGCGGCGTCATGGCGGCCGACAGGTCGTACTCGCCGCTCTTGATCTCGCGGTCCTTGCCGCTGAGCTGGGCGTAGGCGACCAGCACGCGCGGACCGAAAAGCGGCTTCGCGGGCAGCATGCCCGCGGAGTCGAGCCGCTCGGCGATCGGCACGAGCGTCTCGCCCGGCGCGACCCAGAACACGCGCGCGTTCGCGGCCGGATCCGCGGGCTCGCGCAGGCCCGACGCGGCGAGCACGACCAGCACCGCGCCGGCGACGGCGCCGGCGGCGGCCGCCGCGGCAGCTCGGGCTCCCCAGCTCATGTTCATTTGCGGCGAAGCTCCAGCCAGGTGCGCAGCAGCAGCGCGGCGGCGATTGGATCGACGCGTCCGCGCTGCTGCTTGCGCGACAGGCCCGCGTCGTCCATCGCCCGCTCGGCCTCGCGCGAGGTCCAGCGCTCGTCGAGGAAGTCGACGGGCACGCCCGTGCGCTTGCGCACCCGCTCGCCGAAGGCGTTGGTGCGCTCGACCTCCGGCCCCGCGCGCCCGCTCATGTGCAGAGGCAGGCCGATCACGATCTGCCCGACCTCCTGCGCCTTCACGATCTCGGCGATGCGGGCGAGCGCCGCCTTGTCACCGGGCTGCGTCACGATCGTCTCGAGCGGCTGGGCGAGCAGGCCCGTGGGGTCGCTGATCGCGACTCCGATCCGGGCCTCGCCGTAGTCGAGAGCCAGCGTGCGCACCGCGAGATGATAGCCGCGGTTTCGATGCGGCTTCGGGTACGGGCGTCACGTTTTTCGCTTGGAGCCGGCCGCCAGCCGTCGCGCGGCGTCCTGACAGGCCTGGCGCACCGTCGGATCGCCGCGTCGCGCATGCGCGGCGAGCACTTCCGCGGCGGAGTCGCCGCCGATCTGGCCGATCGCCTGGGCTGCCGCCACGCGCAGGGAGCGCAGCTTCGCCGCGCCGAAGAATGGCGCGTGGTCGAGGATCTTCTTCAGGCGCGCGAACGCGGCGGGGCTACCGATCCGGCCCAGGCTCGCGATCGCCGCCCGGCGCACGTTCTCCGAGCGCTTGCTGCGCTCGTCCGCGAGCGCCGCGAGCGCGGGCAGCGACGCGGGATGCTTCAAGCCACCGAGGCAGGCAGCGCAGGCCTCGGCGACCTCGTCTCGGCGCGCGAGGCCGGCGATCAGCGCCTGCGCCGCGGCATCGTCGCCGATCCGGACCAGCGCCTGCGCCGCCTCGCGCGCGAGCGCGAGGTCGGGAGCCGACAGCGCGTCTGCCAGGAACGAGACGGCCTTCGGGTTCTGCATGTCGCCGAGCAGACGCGCGGCGCGGCGCGCGCGATCGGGCTGCTGCGAAGCGAGCTCGTCGACCACCTGCGCCAGCGCCGCGTCACCGAGCGCGATCAACACCTGCGTCACGCGCGCGCGCACGCCCTCCGTGCGATCGGAGAGCCGGAGCAGGAGACGCGGCACGGCGAGCGCGCCGATCGCGATCAGGACCTGACTCGCCTGCACCGTCGCCAGTCCCGACGGACCGCAGGCCTGGTCGATCACCGCGTTGAGCAGCTCCTCGCGGTGCGCGAGCCGCGCGAGTCGCTCGCCCGCCTCGCGTCGGATCGCGTCGGAGCGCAGGTCGCGGTCGGTGGCGTGGCGCGCGAGCACGAGCGCCGCGCGGTACGCGTCGATGCCGCGCTTCGCGCGCAGCAGCACGTCGACGCTGACCTCGATGCGGTTCGCGGTCAGGTTGTAGCCCGCCAGGTCGTCGCGCAGCTCGAGCTCGGAGAGGCTGCGCACGAGATCCGCGATGTGCCGGGTGAGGAGCGCGTTGCGCTCCGCGTTCGATGGCGGCGACCCCTCGTGCGCGGACGCGCCGGGCTCGCGCGCGAGCGACTCGACCAGCCGCGAGAGCTCGTCGAGCGGGGACTTCTCGCCCAGCTCGAAGCGCGCCAGCTGCCGCGCGTGCAGGTCGGCGGCGAGCTCGTCGGCGCCGGGGCCGGTGAGCCGCACACCGCTTTGCAGGAACAGGCCGGTGTCGTTGGCTTCGAGCACGAGCTCGCGCGCGTGGACGGGCAGGCGCTGGCGCGCCGCTTCACAGCGTCGCAGCGCCTCCGCGACGCTCGCGTGCCTGGCCTCGTTCGCGCGCCGCGCGCGCACCGCGCGTGTCAGCTCGAAGACGAGCGGCGCGACATCGTGGGCCGTCGCTTTCCCCGGCTGCATCGTTCCCTCGAGGGCCGACCGACCCCGTCCGCAGGATCGGTCCGTAAGTCGCGGCGCTTGAGCGTCCAGCTGCCGCCCGCTGAGCCAGCAAGAAGAGTTGGCTCGATCCGAATGTTTCGCTATTTATTCGTCTTCTTGACGCCCCGATGGTCGCGGTCTAGGATCGGCAAAGGATCCAGAAGTGCTTGAATTTCAATGAGAATATTCATTCTCGCGCTGGCGACCGGCGGGGGCTCCGGATACGCGCCGATGGCCAGCGGAACGTTCGGCTCCGCGGTCGGGCTGCTGGTCTGGCTGGCGCTCTCGGGTCTGGGACCGATCGCCTACGCGCTCGCGGTCCTCGCCGTGGTCCTGGTCGGGGTCTGGGCCGCGGATCGCGCGCAGGCGATCTTCCGGCGCCACGACGACGGGCGCATCACGATCGACGAGGTCGCCGGCATGCTGGTCTCGCTGGCCTGGCTGCCCTCGCGTCCCGAGGTCGTCCTCTCCGCATTCCTTTTGTTCCGCTTGTTCGACATCTGGAAGCCACCGCCCGCGGGCGCGGCCGAGACGCTGCCGGGGGGCGTTGGCGTGATGGCCGATGACCTGGTGGCGGGCGTGTACGCGAACCTCGCCGGCCAGCTGCTGTGGCGCGTGATCTTTCCCGGGAGCGCCGCGTGAGCGGCCGGCCGACCCGCGACGGCGTCTGGGTGGTCACGATCGGCGATGAGCTGCTGCGCGGCGAGATCGTCGACTCGAACAAGTCCCACCTCTCCGAGCGCATGCTCGCGCTCGATCTCGAGAGCGAGCGCCACGTGAGCGTCCCGGACGACCCCGAGGCGATCGAAGAGGTGCTGCGCCAGGCCGCGTCGCGCGCGCGCGTGGTGCTGGTCTCGGGCGGGCTCGGCCCGACGCGCGACGACATCACCACCGAGATCGCCGCCAAGACCTTTGGCCGCAAGCTCTACCGCGACGCTGCAGCGCTCGAGGGCGTGCGCGCGTTCTTCCGCCGTTTCAACCGCGAGATGGCCGAGAACAACGCCAAGCAAGCCGACTTCCCCGAGGGCGCCGTGGTGCTCGCGAACCCGCTCGGCACGGCGCCCGGCTTCATGCTCGAGGTGACCGACGCCGCGAGCGGCGAGCGGACGCAACTCTTCTTCATGCCCGGCGTGCCGCGCGAGCTCTACCGCATGCTCGACGAGGAAGTGATGCCGCGCATCAGCGCGCGGCTCGGCCGCGGGCGCGTGGTGCGCGCGCGGCTCCTGCGCACGTTCGGGATCGGCGAGTCGAACCTCGACCGCGTCCTGCACGACATCGCGCAGAACGATTCCGACGCGGTGCTCGGCTTCCGCACGCAGTTCCCCGACAACCT
This sequence comes from Myxococcota bacterium, assembly GCA_040902485.1. Lineage (GTDB taxonomy): Bacteria > Myxococcota_A > UBA9160 > SZUA-336 > SZUA-336 > VGRW01. The sequence continues at coordinate 5,101 of JBBDXF010000019.1, forward strand.
GGTGCGCATCCTGGTGCGCGCGGAGGACGAAGCCTCTGCCGACCGCAGGCTCGACGAGCTCGAGCGCGAGATCCGCGCGCGGCTCGGCGAGCTCGTGCTCGGCGCGGGCGAGCGCAGCCTGGAGGCGATCGTCGCGGAGCTGCTCCGCGAGCGGAAATCCACGATCGCGGTCGCCGAGTCGCTCACCGGAGGCCTGATCGCCAGCCGGCTCACGGACGTGCCCGGCAGCTCCGCCTACCTGCTCGCCGCGTTCGTCACCTACGCCAACGACGCGAAGGTGCGCGAGCTCGGCGTCGACCCGGCCGCACTCGCGCGCGACGGCGCGGTGTCGGAATCGGTCGCGCGGCAGATGGCCGAAGGCGCGCGAAGGCGCGCGGGCACCGACATCGGTCTGGCCACGACGGGGGTGGCCGGCCCCGACGGCGGCTCGCCGGAGAAGCCGGTCGGCACGGTCTGGCTCGCGCTCGCAGACAGCGGAGGCACGATCGCGCACCGCTACCAGATGATGACGGAGCGGCGCCGCAACAAGGAGCTCGCGAGCCAGCTCGCGCTCGACTGGGTGCGGCGGCGCTTGCTCGGACTGCCGATCACGGCCGACCTGTTCCCGCGCCTGCAGAGCGCGGGCGAGAGGCGCGCGTGAGCGATCAGATGCGCGCGTTCTTCGCCGTCGAGCTACCCGTCGAAGCGCGCGCGAGCGCGATCGAGGCGGCCGAGCGGCTGAAGGCCGTGGCGCGGCACGGCGTGCGCTGGATGGCGCTCGACACGCTGCACCTGACGCTGAAGTTCCTGGGCGAGATCCGCGAGGACGACGTGCCGCGGCTGATCGCGCGCGCGAACGCCAAGCTCGCGCCCGAGCAGCCCTTCGGAGTCGGGCTCGCCGGCTACGGCGCGTTTCCGAACGCGCGCGAGGCCCGCGCGCTCTGGGTCGGGGTGAGCGAGGGCGCGAGCGCGCTCGCCAGGCTCGCGCGCAAGCTCGACTCCGCCTCGCGCGCGATCGGCGCGCCGCGCGAGCGCAAACCCTTCGAGCCGCACCTCACGCTCGCCCGCCTGCGCGATCCGCAGCGCGTCGAGCTCGAGCGCGCAACGCCGCCGGATTCCGTCGCCTGGACGGTCTCCGAAGTCGTACTCTTCGAGAGTCGTTTGTCGCCGAGCGGCGCTCGGCACGTTCCCCTGGCTCGCTTCCCGCTCGGCGCGGGAGGCGACGCAGAACACGCAGATTTCGCCCCAGAACCCTAGGAGAGAAAGATGTCGCGAGCGCAGTCCGGGAACCGAGACGACAGGAAGAAGGCCGTCGATCTCACGGTCGCATCGATCGAGAAGCAGTTCGGCAAGGGCTCCATCATGTTGATGGGGCAGGAGCAGCTCGACCGCGAGATCCAGGTGATCTCGACCGGCGCGCCGTCGCTGGACATCGCGCTCGGCGTCGGCGGTCTGCCGAAGGGCCGGATCGTCGAGATCTACGGCCCGGAGTCGTCGGGCAAGACGACGCTGTCGCTGCACGCGGTGGCGGAGTGCCAGCGCAAGGGAGGCGTGGCGGCGTTCATCGACGCCGAGCACGCGCTCGACGTCAGCTACGCGAAGAAGCTCGGCGTGAACATCGAGGAGCTCTTGGTCTCGCAGCCCGACACGGGCGAGCAGGCGCTCGAGATCACCGACATGCTGGTGCGCTCCGGCGCGGTCGACATCGTCGTGATCGACTCGGTCGCGGCGCTGGTGCCCAAGGCCGAGATCGAGGGCGAGATGGGCGACACGCACGTCGGCCTGCAGGCGCGGCTGATGAGCCAGGCGCTGCGCAAGCTGACCGGCAACCTGTCGCGCTCGAACACCTGCCTGATCTTCATCAACCAGCTGCGCATGAAGATCGGCGTGATGTTCGGCAACCCCGAGACCACCTCGGGCGGAAACGCGCTGAAGTTCTACGCCTCGATCCGGCTCGACGTGCGCCGCATCGGCCAGATCAAGGACGGCGAGAGCACGATCGGCAGCCGCACGCGCGTGAAGGTCGTGAAGAACAAGTGCGCCCCGCCGTTCCGCCAGGCCGAGTTCGACCTGATGCACGACCGCGGCATCTCGCGCGAGGGCGATATCCTCGATCTCGGCTCCGAGCGCGGACTGCTCGAGAAGAGCGGGACCTGGTACAGCTTCGAGGGCACGCGCATCGGCCAGGGCAGAGAGAACGCCAAGGCGTTCCTGAGCGCGAATCCGGCCATGTACGAGCGCCTGTGCGAGCTGGTCTTCGCCAACGCCGGGATCAAGAAGAAGGTGCCGGTGGCGGGAGAGAGCATCACGAGCCCCGTCGAGGCCGACGAGGCCTAGCGCCCGGGCCGCTCTCAAGAACGGCGGCGGCTGAGACGATCCACCCGCAAGTACCCCTCGCAAACGTGCGAGCGGAGAGGCTTGGCGGGAATGGAACTCAACGACATCTTGACCATCGCGATCAAGGGCCTCGCTTCGGACATCCATCTGAAGGCCGGCCTGCCGCCGCTCTTCCGCGTGGACGGCGCGCTCGTCCCGCTGAAGAACGGCGAGCGGCTCACCCCGGAGCAGCTGCACGGGATCGCGACGTCGATCATGACGCCGGGTCAGAAGAACCACTTCGACAAGCATCACGAGGTGGATCTCGCCTACTCGATCGCGGGCCTGGGTCGTTTCCGCGTGAACGCGTTCATGCAGCGCGGCACGGTCGGGATCGTGTTCCGCGTGATTCCCTTCGGCGTGAAGACGATCGAGCAGCTGGTGCTGCCGAAGGTCGTCGAGCGCGTCGCCATGGAGGCACGCGGCCTGGTGCTGGTCACCGGCACGACGGGCTCCGGCAAGTCGACCACGCTCGCGGCGATGATCGACTACATCAACACCAATCGCACCTGCCACATCATCACGATCGAGGACCCGATCGAGTTCCTGATCCGCGACAAGCGCTCGATCGTGAACCAGCGCGAGATCGGCGTCGACACCAACAGCTTCGCGACGGCGCTGCGCGCCGCCCTGCGCCAGGACCCGGACGTCATCCTGGTCGGCGAAATGCGCGACTTCGAGACCATCGAGACGGCACTGATGGCGGCCGAGACCGGGCACCTGGTCATGTCGACCCTGCACACGATCGACGCGGCCGAGACCATCACCCGCATCGTGTCGGTGTTCCCGCCACACCAGCAGCCGCAGATCCGGCTGCAGCTCGCGAGCATCATCAAGGGCGTGATCAGCCAGCGGCTCGTGCCCCGCGCCGACGGCAAGGGCCGCGTGCCCGCGGTCGAGATCCTGGTCGCCTCGGCGCGCGTGCGCGAGTGCATCGCCGACCCGGAGATGACCAAGGAGCTCAACGACGCCATCGCCAAGGGCTTCACCACCTACGGCATGCAGAGCTTCGACCAGTCGCTCATGCAGCACGTGAAGAGCAAGCTGATCACCTACGAGGAGGCGCTCCTGCACGTCTCCAACCCCGACGACTTCGCGCTGCGCTTCAAGGGCATCTCCGGCACCTCGGACAGCTCCTGGGACGACTTCGACAAGGAGCAGGCGGACAAGTCGATGGAGCTCAGCGAGCAGCAGGACGACGACCTGAAAATAGATCGCTTCTAGGTTCGGCTTGCAGCGGTGGCTCGGCTCCTGTCGGACGATGGAGGCGCTGGTACCATCCGGGGGATGACCGGAAACGAGATCCGCAGGGCCTTCCTCGACTACTTCGCGGAGCGGGGCCACACCGAAGTCGCGTCGGGATCGCTCGTTCCGCAGGGCGACGCGACGCTGATGTTCGCGAACGCGGGCATGGTGCCGTTCAAGCGCGTCTTTACCGGCGAGGAGCGGCGCGAATACGTGCGCGCGGTGAGCTCGCAGAAGTGCATGCGCGTGTCCGGCAAGCACAACGACCTCGAAGAGGTCGGGCGCTCGCCCAGCCACCAGACGCTGTTCGAGATGCTCGGCAACTTCTCGTTCGGCGACTACTTCAAGAAGGAAGCGATCGAATACGCCTGGGACCTGCTGACGCGCGTGTTCGGGCTCGACCCCGACGACCTGGTGGTCTCGGTGCACAAGGACGACGACGAGACCTACGCGCTGTGGCGCGACGGCATCGGGCTCGAGCCGCGCCGCATCTTCCGGCTCGGCGACAGCGAGAACTTCTGGCAGATGGGCGACACCGGACCGTGTGGCCCGTGCTCGGAGATCCACAAGATCACCGATCGCGCGATCTTCGAGCGCGGCGGGCCGCCGTCGGGACCGGGCTTCGTCGAGATCTGGAACCTGGTGTTCATGCAGTTCGAGCAGGCCGCGGACGGGACGCGCGTGCCGCTGCCCAAGCCCTCGATCGACACCGGCATGGGCCTGGAGCGCATCACGCGCCTGCTGCAGGGCGTAACCAGCAACTACGACACGGATCTGTTTCGCCCGCTGATCCGCCACACCTCCGAGATCGCCGGCCGCGCCTACGACGCGAACCCGGAGAACGACGTCTCCATGCGCGTGGTCGCGGACCACGCGCGCGCCTGCACGTTCCTGATCGGCGACGGCGTGCTGCCGTCGAACGAGGGCCGCGGCTACGTGCTGCGCCGCGTGCTGCGGCGCGCGGCGCGCCACGGCGTGCTGCTCGGCATCGAGCGCCCGTTCCTGTGCGAGGTCGCGGGCACCGTGATCGACGAGATGGGCGGCGCGTACCCGGACCTGGTGAAGCGCCGCGCGTTCGTCGTCGACACCATCCGCCGCGAGGAGGAGCGCTTCGGCAAGACGCTCGGCCGCGGGCTGGCGCTGCTCGACGAGGCGATCGCCGACAGCCGGCGCGCGAAGGCCGCGCAGCTCTCGGGCGAGGTGGTGTTCCGCCTCTACGACACGTTCGGCTTCCCCACCGACCTGACCGAGGACATCCTGCGCAGCCACGGCCTGCAGTACGACCGCGCCGGCTTCGACGCGCTCATGCGCGAGCAGGCCGAGCGCGCGCGTGCGGCCTGGAAGGGCACCGGCGTGGCCGCGCCGGCCGAGGTCTACAACGCGATCGCGGGCGAGCTGCGCACGAGCTTCACCGGCTACGCGTCCACGACGGGCCAGTCGCGCATCCACGCGCTCTTGCGCGAGGGCCAGCGCGTGGACGAGGTCTCGGAGGGCGAGCGCGTCGAGGTGATCGTCGAGGCGACGCCGTTCTACGCCGAGAGCGGCGGACAGGTCGGCGACACCGGCGCGATCGAGGGTGCCGAGGGCCGGATCGAGCTCGACGACGTGCAGAAGCCCGTCGACGGCCTGATCGTGCACCAGGGCCGCGTCGTGCTGGGCCGCGTGCGCGCGCACGAGACCGTGCAGCTTTCGGTCGACGCGGAGAAGCGCGCCGCCACCGTGCGCAACCACTCCGGCACGCACCTCTTGCACTGGGCGCTGCGCGACGTGCTCGGGCCGCAGGTCACGCAGGCCGGCTCGCTGGTCGGACCGGACCGGCTGCGCTTCGACTTCAGCCACGACTCGAGCTTGACCGACGAGCAGGTGCGCGCGATCGAAGACCGCGTGAACGCGCTGATCCTGCGCAACCTGCCCGGCAACGTCGCCGAGACCAGCTATCAGGAGGCGCTGCGCTCGGGCGCGATCGCGATCTTCGAGGAGAAGTACGGCGACCGCGTGCGCGTGGTGAGCTTCGGCCCCTCGACCGAGCTGTGCGGCGGCACGCACGCGCACGCCACCGGCGACCTCGGCTCGTTCCGCATCGTCGCGCAGTCGGCGATCGGCGCGGGCGTGCGCCGGATCGAGGCGCAGACGGGCACGGGCGTGCTCGAGCACGCGCGGCGTGAGTCGCGCACGCTGCGCGAGCTCGCGGATCTGCTGCGCGCGTCGCCAGCCGAGCTGCCCACGCGCGTCGCGAAGCTCGTCGAGCAGCTTCGCGAGCTCGAACGCGAGCTCGAGAAGACGCGCGCGCAGATGCGCCGCGGCGGCAGCAGTGATCCGTTGCAGCAGGCGCGCGAGGTCGGCGGCGTGAAGGTGGTCGCGGCCGAGATCGAGGGCGCGAACCCCAAAGAGCTGCGCCAGCTCGTGGACGAGCTGAAGCAGCGCATCGGCTCCGGCATCGTGCTGCTCGGCGTGCGCCACGAGGGCAAGGCCGCGCTCGCGCTCGGCGTCACCAAGGACCTCGCCGGCCGCTTCTCGGCCGGAGACCTGATCCGCGACCTGGCCAAGGAGGTCGGTGGAACTGGCGGGGGCCGGCCCGATTTCGCCCAGGCCGGCGGGCCCGAGGCGAACAACCTGGAAGCGGCGCTGGCGCGGCTCCCGGAGTTGCTCGCTTCCGAACCCGATAGTCGTGCCTAACCCCCTGGAAGTGCGCTAGAACTGCCGCTGAGCCCTGCGCCACCGGATCGCCGGAAGCGCCACTTGGTGTAGAGTGCGGGTGCCTACGGATCCAGGGAGAGAGGGGCAGCGATGAGCGCGCGCAGCATGGCTCGGGCGTTCCTGCTCCTGCTGGTCGGGGCGACGCCGCTTCCGTCCCACGCCAGCTTCGACCCGAGCGCACCCCCGGCAGGCGCGCACACCCAGACCGAGGGTCCCCGCTACTGGGTCAGCGCGGTCGAGATCCGCTACGCCGACGATCACCCGCTGCATCCCCCGGTCGCGCTGGTCAGCCAGGGCCAGTACGCGCTCGGGCAAGCCTCCGACGGCTTCGTGGGCGCGCGCCGCGGCGGCGAGAACTACTGGTTCGAGCTGCGCTCGCTGGGCGCCGAGGGCGCGGCGCCGGTCTACGCGACCGGCGTGCGCGATCTGTGCGAGCAGATCGTCGGCGAGCTCGGTCAGCGCGGGCTGATCGGCGTCTACGTCGCGCCCGAAGCGGCGCAGATCGACCCGGATACCGGCGCCGACCTGCGCGGCGACGTCACCGAGCTGACGCTCGTGGTCCACACCGGCCGCGTTCGCTCGGTGCGCACCTTCACGGCGGGCCAGACGGGTGCACCCGGCGCGGCGCCGCCGGCCGACCGCGAAGCACAGGACTACGAGCAGATCGCGCAGCGCTCGCCGCTGCAACCGGTCGGCACGGGTGACCCGCTCGCGAAAGCGGAGCTCGATGCCTACGTCGCCGGCCTGAACCGGCTGCCGGGCCGCGTGGTCGACGTCGTGATCACGCCGACGCTCACGCCGGGGATCGTGAACCTCGACTACCTCGTCTCCGAGGACAAGCCGTGGTCGATCTCGAGCTCGATCTCCGACACGGGCACCGACCAGACCGGCGATTGGCGACAGCGCTTCAGCTACGCGAACTACCAGCTCACCGGTCACGACGACGTGCTGCTGCTCGACTACCTGACCTCGAGCTTCGACGAGGTCAACGCCGTGGTCGGCTCCTACGAGACGAACCTGCCGCTCTCGCGCGACCTGCGCGCGCGCGCGACCAGCTCCTGGAGTCAGTACACCGCCGACCAGTTCGGCTTCGATGACGCCTTCAAGGGCGAGCAGTACGAGTTCGGCGCCGCGCTGGTCTCGAGCCTGCTGCGGCGCCCGGGGCTGTTCCTCGACGCGACGCTGGGCACGCGCTGGATGCACATCGACGTCACGAACTTCAGCACCGACGCGAGCATGCCGTTCTTCGTGCCCGAGCTCGCGCTCTCGCTCGAGCGCGTGCGCCCGGCCTCGCGCATGTTCGCGCGCCTCGGCTTCGAGCAGAGCGTGCCTTTCATCGCGGGCACGGACTCGGACGACATCGACGAGTTCTCGCGCGCCGGGCGCAGCGACGTCGACAACGACTGGCGGATGATCTCGCTCGACGTGCGCGGCTCGTTCCTCCTGCGCCCGTGGCTGCGCGGCGTGCCGGTGCGGGCCGGCCGGACGCTGCGCCCGAGGGAGCTCGCCCACGAGCTGGCCTGGCGGCTCGGCGGTCAGTACTCGCTCGGCACCCGGCTGATTCCGCAGGTCGAGGGCGTGCTCGGCGGGCCGGGAACCGTGCGCGGCTATCCGCAATCGATCGCCGCCGGTGACTCGGTGTTCGGCGGCAGCGTCGAGCACCGCTTCCACGTGCCGCTCTCGATCGCGGCCGTCATGCCCTGGCAGCTGCCGCTGATCGGCGAGTTCCGGCCCGGGCCCGATGCCGATCAGCGCCTGCCCGACTGGGACTTCGTGGTCGCGACCTTCTTCGACTACGGCCAGACCTGGAACCAGAGCGCCGTCCCCGGCGAAGAGGATGCGACGCTCTCGTCGCTCGGCCTGGCCTTCGAGGTGGTCGTGCGGCGAAACTTCTCGATGCGCTTTGACTACGGCTTCGCGCTCAGCGACGTGGATTTCGCGGACGTCCAATCGGGCGACACCGAAGCGAACTTCGCGGCGACGGTGCGGTACTAGGGATGATGCGCCCGCGAAATCTCGCCGCCTGGTTCGCGCGCGACGCGCTGGTCTCCGCGCTGGTCGCCTCGATCGCGTTCGGCCCCGCCTCGCTGCCCGCGCTGGCCGGGCCGGAGGGCTTCGACCCGCGGATCGGCGGCGCGACGATCAACCAGGTGGACGCGACCCACTGGGAGATCACCGCGCCCGACGGCAGCGTCATCCAGTACTCGAGCTTCGACATCGCCCTCAACGAGGGCGTGCATTTCCTGCAACCCGGCGCCGACGCGCGCGTGCTGAACCGGATCCTGGGCGCGTTGCCAACGCACATCGAAGGCTCGCTGACCGGCACCGGCCACATCTACATCGTGAACCCTGCCGGAGTGATCTTCGGCGAGGGCGCGATCGTGGACGCGAACGGGATCCACGCGGCGGGCGGGCACCTGTCGGACACCGACTTCGCGAACCGCGACGAGGACCACTACACGGGAGTGATCGGCGACGTGACGAACGCTACCGACATCATCGCGCGCGCCGTGAGCCTGGTCGGCGCCCATGTCGTGAACTCCGGGAGCATCGACGCGAGCGACATCGTCCTCGGAGACGGCTGGATCGTGATCGCCGCCGGCAACGACGTGATCATCGGTCGTGAAGACGCCGCCCAGAACGGACGCGGGCTGCTGCTGCGCGTCGAGGGCGCGGCCGGCGCCGTCTTCCAACCGGACGAGACGGGCGTGACGAACACCGGCGCGCTCGATGCGGGCGCGGACGGCACGGTCCGCATCGGCGCGGGCGACCTGTACGGCACGGCGATCTTCAGCGACTCCGCGATCCGCGCGCGCGAGATCGCGCTGGCCGCCGGCAATCGCGGCGACATCGCGCTGGCGGGCGAAGTCAGCGCGGAGAAGGCCGACATCTCCTTCCGCGGCGGCACGACGGTCGGCGAGCTGCGCAGCACGACCGCCGGCGCCGAAGTGACCGTGTACGCCGACGAGCTCGAGCTCTCCGCGGCGGATACCGGCGCCGCGATCCGAGTCAGCGGCGACGTCGCGTTTCGCAGCCAGGACGACCCGGCCGTGGGCCCGAGCAAGATCACGCTCGAGCAGAGCGCCACGCTCTCGAGCTCGAGCCTGGCCGCGCTCGACGTCGGCGCAGGCGCCGCGGGAGCCACGCGGGAGCTCGCGCTGCGCTCGACCGGCGGCAACGTGGTCGTCGACGACAAGGCCGTCGTCGCGGGCAGCCACCTCGCGCTGGCCGGCACGCTCGCCGATCTCCAGGGCACCGACGCTCTCGAGGTGGCGTCACTCGCGATCGAGAGCGCGACCAGCTCTGCCGGTGGCGACGCGAGGTCGGAGGGCGACATCGTCGCGAGCACGGGCGGCATCTCCGTGCAGGGCGATCTCCAGCTCGTCACCAAGCCGAGCGTCGCTGGAGACCCTCCGGTCGAGACACGGGTCTCGGCGCACCAGGGCACGCTCGCCGTCGACGGCGACGTGACCACGAGCGCGGGCGGCGGGCTGCGCATCGAGGCGCGCGACGTCGTCCTCGGCACGACGGACGCGGACGACGAGCCGACCGGCGGGTCGATCGTGTCGCGCGGCGACCTGAAGATCGGCTTCGTGGACGCGGCTGGCCTCGAGCAGACCCGGACCGTGGTCGCGCGCGCGATCGACACGCGCGGCGCCGCTCAGCAGGCGGGCGGAAACGTCGACGTGGCGGCGAGCGGCGACGTGTCGCTCGGAGTCATCACGACCCAGGGCGGCGCGGGCAGCTCCCCGTCGCAGCCCAACGCGGACGGCGGCTCGGTGAGCGTGCGCAGCACCGGCGCCGACGCGCGAGTCGCGGTCGGCGCCATTGCGACGGGCGGCGCCGGCAGCGCGGGTCGCGGCGCGATCGCGCTCGAAGCCGCGACCGTGTCGCTCTCCGGCTCGCTCAGCGCGTCGGGCGGCCTGGTCGCGAACGCGGACGGCGCGCGCGATCGCGCCGTGCAGGTCACGGCGGCAGAGATCCAGCTGGATGCGAACGCGCTCACGCTCGCGGGCAGCGACGTCGAGCTGGCCGGCGCGATTCGCGGCGCGGATGTCGTTTCCGACACGGATCCACCCACCACGACCGTCCGCCGCGTGGACCTCGGCATCAGCGCGAGCGGAGTCACGACCCTCGGCTCGACCGCCGACCTGCGCTCGCTCACGATCGCGACCCGCGGCGAGTCGGTCGTGCTCGGCGGCAACGTTACTGCCGACACGACGGTGAGGATCGGCTTCATCGGCGAGGAGACCGGCACGATCTCGAACGGCGGCGCGCCCGTCACCGTGAGCGCGAATCGGGTCGAGCTCGCCGCTTCCGACTCGAGCGGGGAGGACGGTCGTGTCGCGCAGGTCGCTCTCGGCTCCGGCATCGGCTTCGAGCTGTTCGCGATCCCGGCTTCCGAGGGCACGGCGGCCAAGGCCGCGACGCTCCAGCTCGACCAGGACGGCGCGATCGACAGTGCCGCCGCGTCGCTTCTCGCGACCGCGGGTCAGGGTACGCCTGATCTCACGCTCGAGCTGCGCACGAACGACGCCGTCACGCTCGACGCCGCCGCGCGCACCGCGCTGACCGGCACGGACCTCGTGATCGACGCGCGGAGCTTCTCGGCCATCGGCGCGACGCAGACCGCGAGCGACTTCGAGCTCTCGTCGCTCGAGCTCGCGACCCTGGCTGCGCTCGACGTCGACTTCGGCGTCACCGCCGACAGCGTGCGGCTCGCGGGCGCGCTCGGCGGCTCGGGCGATCTCACGCTGCGCTCCGCGCTGCAGGCGGACACGATCGAGCTCGTCGCGGGCAACGGTCCGGCCGAGAGCGGCAGCAACGCGCGCGTGGTGATCGAGAGCGGCGCCAGCCTGCGCAGCCGCGACGACGCGAACGATCGGCCCACGCGCGTCGACCTGATCCAGGACGCGGCGCTCGACAGCGCGGACCTTCCGGACCTCGCCGTGTTCGGCGGCAGCGTCGCCGGTCTCGCCTACGGCCTGCAGTCGACCGACAGCTCGGTCAGCCTCTCGCCCGGCGCCTCCGAGAAGTTCGCGGGCAGCGCGCTCGAGCTGCGCGGCCGGACGGGCGTCGATCTCGGGGACCAGGCGCTCTCGCTCGCCTCGCTCGAGGTCGAGACACCGGCGGCGCTGGTGGTGAGTCAGCAGATCAGCGCCACCGATCCCGCCGGCACGATCCGCTTGCACGCGGGCTCGGACGGCGGCGGCGACCTCACGATCGACGCGCGCCTGGCCGCGAACACGATCGAGCTGGTGGCGGGCTCGCAAAACGGCACCGACGCCGGCGCGCGGATTCAGCTCCAGGGTGGGGCGCGCTTCTCGGCGGACACGGTGAGCGATGCCCGCCCCGACCATTTCAGCTTCGAGCAGGACGCCGCGATCGGGTCGGTCGGCGGAAGCGCACCGAGCACCGCGATTCCCGATCTCGCGCTCTTCGGCAGCGACATCGCGGGCATGACCTATGCGCTGCGCTCGAACGGCGCGAGCCTGCGCATCGACGACACCTCGAAGGTGAACGGCACGACGCTCACGCTCGACGGCGATACGGGCATCGACATCAATGGCGACCTCGACGTCGCCGGACTCGACCTGACCGGCGGCACGAATCTCGCCGGCAACGTGGTGAGCACGGGCAGCGTCACGGTGACGGGCCCGCTCGGGCTCGACGGCGCGGGACCCCAGAGCCTGTCGACCGGCGCCGGCGATCTCACCGTGCTGGGCGCGATCACGAAGTCAGGCGCCGGCTCGCTCTCGCTCAGCGGGCAGAACATCGATCTTCTCACCGTCACGACCGGGCGCGCCGGGGACTCACTCACGATCAGCGGCGTGGACAGCGTCGAGACCGGAGCACTCGATGCCTCCGGCGCGGCCGGCGCCGACGGCGGCGACGTCAGCGTCAGCGCGGCGTCGGGACCCGTGGTGATCGCGAGCATCACGACCCGCGGCGGAAACGGTCCGGTGTCCGCGACCGAGCCGACGGACGGACGCGACGGCGGCGCCGTCCAGGTGACCGGCTCGGCGATCACGATCGGCAGCGTGAACAGCGCGGGCGGCAACGCGAGCGCGATCGCGGCCAGCGACGTCGCGCTCACCCGCGAGGGCGGCAACGCCGGTGCGGTCGTGCTCGACGCCGATCAGGTCACGTTGATCGGGAGCCTCGATGCGCGCGGCGGCAACGGCTCGGCGAACGATCCGAACGCCGTCGCCGGCCACAGCGGCGACGCGGCGGACGTCAGCGTGCTGGGCTCGGTTCTGCTCGGAGCGGCGGGCGGAAACACGATCCGTGGCAACAACGTCCTCGTCGAAGGCGGCGTGACTCGCGCGGCCACGCGCGAGCTCCGCCAGACGTCGCTCGTGGTCTTCGCGCAGGACAGCCTCCGCTTCGGCGGCGACCTGTCCGCGGGCCGCATCGAGCTCGAGCTCGCGAACGGCGACCTCGACCTCGCGGCCGGGGGCGTGAGCGAGATCTCGGCGAACACGATCCGCCTGGCCGCGACCGACGGAAACGGCGGCGACACCCAACGCCAGGTGGTGTTGGGCGGGCTCTCGCTCGCGAACGAGGTCGGCGACGCCGAGCCGCAGTCGCTCACCATCGAGCAGGACCGCTCGATCGGAGCCGGGGGCTCGCCGCTGCCGCCGATGGGCGGCGTCGAGCGCTCGGTCGCGCTGATCTCCCACGACGGCGGGATCGAGATCGACGGCCTCAACGACGTCGCGGCCGGAACGCGGTTGACCCTGGCCGCGAACGGCGCCGCGGGAGCGACCGAACCCGCGGTCCTCGTGCACGGGGGACTCGACGTCGTCGGCTTGACGGTCGGGACCGGCGGCGGGAGCGGCGTGCGCGTCGACGGCGACGCGCGGATCGACGGCGATCTCGTGGTGGGAGCGGGCGGCATGTCGTCGCTCGCCGGCCTCGTCGATGTCACCGGCCAGGCCTCGATCGAGGGCAACGCGACCTTCTCCGGAACGTCCGGAACCGGCGATCAGGTGCTTCGCGTCGGCGCGGGCGAGACGCTGGCGCTGGGCGGCGCGACCATCGCCAAGAGTAGCGCGGGCAAGCTCTGGCTCGACGCGGATCAGATCCAGCTCACGCGAGCGGGCGCGCAGACCCTCGAGAGTGCGGGTCAGCTCGAGATCGGCTCGGTGGAGAACGGAAGCGGACTCGTGAAGGGCAACTTCGACGTGTCCGGCAATGCGGTGTCGGGCAGCAGCGCGGCGGGTCTCACGCTGCGCGGCTCGGCGGAGGCGGGCAGCGGCCCGGCGATCACGGTTCACGGCACGCGGACCCAGGACTTCGACGGTGACCCGATCGCCGACGGCCGCGACTACGCGATCGCGATCGCCGACGGCGATCTGACCATCGACGCGCGCGCGCTGCCGACGACCGGCTCCACGACGCCGCTCGAACCGGCGACGTGGTCGGTGGACGGGGACGTCCTGGTTCACGGCGATGGCAGCTTGAACGGTCGCGCCGTGCTCGACGGAGGTCGGGACGACTACGTGATCAGCGCTCAGCGCGCGGAGCTGAGCTCGGCACCGCGCGGCGGTGAGCTGCGGATCGCGGGGATCGCGAGCGCCGACGGCGACGTCGTGCTGCGCGGTGAGGGCGACGTCTCGACCGAGGCGAACCCCAACCCGAGCGGGGTGTTCCTGCGCGGCGAGTTCGACGTGGCGCAAGACCTCACCCTGGCGAGCACCACGGAGATCGCGGGTGACACCGTCCTGCGTGCGGGCGGTGACCTGGTGGTCGAGTCGAACGTGCGAGGGCCGGGCAGGCTCACGACCGAAAGCGGCCGGGTTCTGTTCACGTCCCTCGAAGAGACCCAGACGATCGAGGCGGGCAGCCTCTCGTTCGGCTCGAACAGCAGCGCCCCGGCGCCGGCTCTGCCGACGGTGTTCCGGGACGGCGACCTCGAGCTCGGCGCGACGGGCGGCGACGTGCAGTTCGCGACCGGGCAGCAGCTGATCGTGGCCGGCGATCTCGACGTGTCAGCGAACGCCGCGATCGTGCTCGCGGACACCGCCGCGCTCACGATCGACCTGAACGCCCCCACCATTCGGGTTCGCGGCGGCTCGGACGTCGTGGCCAACTTCATCCGCCTCTCCGATCGCCCGAGCTCGCTCGGCGGCACCGCGACCTTCGCCACGCCGACGCGTGAGCAGATCTCCGGCGACATCGCGGGCGTCGACGTGCTGCTGCGGCAGATCTCGACCGAGCCGGTCGAGCTCAGCCAGGCCGAGCTCGCGGCGGGGAACTTCCCCAGCGTGGATGGGCCCGCGTTCTTCGACTACGCGTCGCAGACGCCGCAGATCGGGCGACCCGCTGCGATCGCCCGGCCGCGCGCCGACGTCGCGCGCCTCGCCAAAGTTCGCGAAGGGCGGCCGCTGTGGGCCGACGAGCTGCTGTTCTACCTCGATGCGCGCTCGCGCCTCGCGCCGAGCGCCCGCGAGCAGGGGGCGCTGCCGCCCGTGAGCGCCGGACCGAACGCGACCACGCCCGACACCGCGCGCGAAGAGCTGGACCCCGCGGTCGCGCGGACGCTGGCGCCGTATCGCGCGCTGTTCCGCCCGACGCTGGATGTCGATCCCGAGTCGGGCATCCTCCAGGACGAAGACCGCGCGCCGCTGATCCGTGCCGCCTTCGCGCAGGCTGTGCAGGTCGCGTCAGCGGGCCGCGGCGGCGCGACGCCGACGGCGAGCGAGGTCGCTGCCGCGATCGAGCGCGATCCGAGTCTGGCCGAGGCGCGCGCCTACCGCGCGGATCTGGCCGAGCTCGTGGTCGCCGCCAACCAGGCCCTCGACGTCGATCAGCGCGCCCGCTTCCGCGAGCTGCTGCTCGCGCGCGTCGCTCCGCAGGGCATCTCGCAGGCCGAGTTCGACGCGCTGATTCCCTGAGCCCGCGGGCGGCGAGCTACTGAACTTCCTTGGGACAAGACGGATTCGGATCCGTCACGCAGCTCTTGGGCAGCACGCGCGGGCCGTAGAGCGGCAGGTTGGCGAGCTGGTCGAGCTCGAGCTCTGCGCTGTCGCGGAGCTCCTCGTCGGGACCGAGCTCGAGCGCGCGCCGCAGCGCGCTCTCCGCTTCGCCGTAGCGATGCAGTCTGGCCAGCGAGACCCCCAGGTAGACCATGGTGCGCGCGCGGTCCTGGTGACTCGGAAACTGGCTCAGCGCGACACGGTAGCGGCGCGCAGCGGCGTGCCAGTCGCGCTGTGAGAAGTAGAAGTCGCCGATCTCGATACCCTGCAGCGCGAGCCGGTTCTCGCACTCGGCCAGCCGAGCCTTCGCGTCCTCGGTCATGTCGGAAGCCGGAAAGCGCTCCAGCAGCGCGCGGAACTGCGCGGCCGCCTCGCGCGTCGCGGCCTGATCGCGATCCGCGGCGCGCATCTGGTTGTACGAGCACAGGCCGTTCCGATACAGCGCGTACGCGACCTTGGCGTGATTCGGGTGCAGCTCGACGAAGTCGTGGTAGTAGCTCGACGCCTCGTCGTACTCCTCGCGCTCGTAGTGGATGTCGGCGATCGCGAGCTCGGAGAGCAGCGAGTACTCGCTGTACGGGTAGTTGTCGATCACTTCCTGAAACGACTCGATCGCTTTGGGATAATCGACATCGTTGAAGAACAGGAACACGCGGCGGCCTTCGAGGAGCTTCACGCCGCGCTGGTAGTAGGACTCCGCGGACGGCAGCTCTTCCTCGGGCGGCGCAGTTGCGCACGCGCAAAGAAGGGCGATCGTCAGGACGGCGATTCCCCGCGCGGCCTGCCAAGGGATCTTTGGCAGGGCTTCGCGGGTGTATCTAAGTGCGCGGTTTTTCAAGGATTTTGCACAGTAAAGGGCGAGCCGGGCGCTGTCAACGCAGCAACCCCGAAGCTCGCCCCGGATGAGGACGCCCGATGGCCGACAAGAAGTCGATCCCCGATACCCGCATGGTCGAGCGCCAGAAGCGCCGCCAGGGCGTGACCAAGACAGCGATTCCCGATCTCGCGAGCTTCGTCGATCTGGCCCCCAACGTCGCCACGCCCACCGACGAGGAGCTCGACAAGCTGCGTGCCGATCTGGCCGCCGAAGGCGAAGTGCGCGACCGCCGGATCGAGCGCTTCGTGCGCGAGGGTCCGCTGAAGCCGATCCCGCGCGCGGTGGTTCCGGTCTCGGAGAACGACCTCTAGGGGCCGGAGACGGCGCGTGATCAAGGAGCGCCTCGGCTCGGATCTGGACGCGGTGGTGTACCGCCTGTTTCCGTTCGTCCGCTCGCTGCCGTTCCACCCCGATACCCTGACGCTGACCGGCGCGGCGGTCTCGCTGTTCGCGGGCTGCGCCTTCGCCTACGACCGGCCGTTCCTGGCGGGGCTCCTGCTGATGATCGCGGGCTTCTTCGATCTGGTGGACGGCGTGGTCGCGCGCCAGCAGGGGGTGTCGTCGAGCGCGGGCGCGTTCTTCGACTCCTCGATCGACCGTCTCTCCGACTTGTTGATCTTCGCCGGCATCGCGGTCGGTCAGGCGCACGCCGGCGACGCGACCGACACGGCGCTCGTGATGTGGGCGCTCGGCGCGTCGGTGATGACGAGCTACACGCGCGCGTCGGCCGAGAAGCGCCTGCATTCGCTGAAGGTCGGCTTCGTCGAGCGCGGCGAGCGCTTCGGCGTGCTGATCCTGGGCGCGCTCACCGGTTTCGTGATGACGGCGGTGGTGGCGATCGCGATCGGCGCCACGATCACGTCGGTGCAGCGCCTGCTGGCGGGACGGCGGCTGCTGAGCGAGCTCGATGCGACCGGCGTGGATCCCACGCGCGAGGAGGCGACCCGTGGCGGGTGAGCAGGGCGGACCACGCGGCTTCCAGATGCAGGACGCGGGCGACGCGCCGCTTGCCGAGATGAGCTTCGCGACGCTCGTGCTCTCGCTCACGAGCTCCGCGCTGGTCCATCTCGGCGCGGCGCCGGAGCCCGGCACGACCACGCCCGGGGCGCCGGACCTGCCGCTCGCGCGCCACACGATCGACATCCTCGAGATCCTGAAGGCCAAGACGCAGGGGAACCTCGACGCCGACGAGTCGGCGCTGCTCGAGCAGGTCCTGCACGACCTGCACATGCGGTTCCTGGCGGCGAAGCGGGGCTGAGCCGCGGTGATCGAACGCCGCGCGCCGGCGAAGCTGAACCTCGGCCTCGAGATCCTGCGCCGTCGCGACGACGGCTATCACGAGATCGAGACGATCTTCCTGCCGCTGCGGCTGGCCGACCGGCTCGCGTTCCGGCGCGCGGCGACGGGCGTCGGGATCCGGATCACGGTCGCCGGCGCGGAGCTGCCCGTCGATCGCGAGAACCTGGTGTACCGCGCCGCCGAGCGTGCCTGCGGCGAGCTGCGCGTGCCCGCGGATCTTTTGATCTCGCTCGAGAAGCAGGTGCCGATCGCGGCGGGACTCGGCGGCGGATCGTCGGACGCGGCCGCCACGCTGCTCGGGCTCGAGCTGCTCTTCGGCGAGCCGCTCGGGACCGCGGCGCGGCAGCGGATCGCGCTTCAGCTCGGCGCCGACGTCCCCTTCTTTCTCGCCCCCCGACCCGCGGTCGGCCGCGGCGTGGGCGAGCGGCTCGAGACGCTCGCGGGCGTGCCCGAGATGTTCTGGGTGCTGGTGGCGTTCCCGTTCCCGATCTCGACGGCGAAGGCGTACCAGGAGGCCGGGCTTGAATTGACGCTCCCGCGCAGCCCGACTAGTATCGGCGCGCTTCTGGGGCCCAGCGGCCTGCTCGTATCGCCTCGCAACGATCTCGAAGCGTCCGCGGTGCGGCGCCACCCCGAGATCCGAGCGGCGCGGCGAGCACTCGAGAGCTTCGGCGCGCTCGCGACCGGCATGACCGGAAGCGGACCGACGGTCTTCGGGCGTTTCGCGAACGAGCAAGCGGCGCGGCAGGCAGCCGAGCGAGTCGAGGTACCGGCGGGAGCGAGGACGATCGCAACGAGTTCGCCCGGCAGCGCCTCCGCCGAATCCAAAGAGGAATCGGGCTGGGGCGTAGCCAAGCGGTAAGGCAGCGGCCTTTGGAGCCGCGTATCGGAGGTTCGAATCCTCCCGCCCCAACCAAATGAACGGCCACTTCGAGCACGGAGCGAGATCCGGCGATGACCAGCAACATCACGAAGATCTTCACTGGCAATGCCTGTCCGCAGCTCGCCGGAGCGATCTGCGAGCACCTGGATCTCGACCTCGGCCGGGCGGAGGTCGGCACCTTCGCCGACGGCGAGACCTCGGTCGACATCGGCGAGAACGTGCGCGGCATGGACGTGTTCGTGATCCAGTCGACCTGCGCGCCGGCCAACACGAACCTGATGGAGCTCCTGATCCTGCTCGACGCGCTGCGCCGCTCGTCGGTCCGGCGCGTCACCGCGGTGATTCCGTACTACGGCTACGCGCGCCAGGACCGCAAGGTGAAGCCGCGCACGCCGATCACCGCGAAGCTGGTCGCCGACCTGATCTCGACCGCGGGCGCCGAGCGCGTGCTCTGCCTCGACCTGCACGCCGGCCAGATCCAGGGCTTCTTCAACATCCCGGTCGACAACATCTACGCCATGCCGGTGCTGCTGCAGCAGATCCGCACGCTGGTGCCCGTGCGCGAGGAGGTCGTGGTCGTCTCGCCCGACGCCGGCGGCGTGGAGCGCGCGCGCGCGTTCGCCAAGCGCATGGACGCGACCATCGCGATCGGCGACAAGCGGCGCGAGCGCAAGGACATCGCCGAGGTCACGCGCATCGTCGGCGACGTCGACGGCAAGACCGCGGTGATCGTCGACGACATCGTCAGCACCGGCGGCTCGATCGCGCAGACCGCCGAAGCGCTGCGCTCCGCCGGCGCGAGCCGCGTGCTGGCCGCGATCACGCACCCGGTGCTGGCCGGCGAGGCGGTCAAGCGCATCGAGGAGTCGTGCATCGAACGCTTCATCACGACCGACACCATTCCGGTGCAGCAGGCCGTGCGCGACAGCGAGAAGTTCGTGATCACCACCGTCGCGCACCTGCTCGGCGAGGCGATCCGGCGCATCCACAATGAAGAGTCCGTGAGCTCGCTCTTCGTCTGAAAGTCCGAGCGGAGGAAATCGAAATGGCGATCGAAAGGCTCGAGCTGCAGGTGAGTCCGCGCGACGGGCGCGGCAAGAGCGTCACGCGCAAGCTGCGGGCGCTCGGTCAGGTTCCCGCGGTCGTCTACGGCAGCGGCATCTCGCCCACGCCGATCACGGTCGAGAGCCTGGCGCTGGCCAAGGTGCTGCGCGGCGGCGCGAACGCGCTGGTCGACCTCTTGGGCGAGAAGAGCGTCGAGGGCAAGCCCGTGCTGGTGAAGGAAATCCAGCGCGACCCGCTCTCGCGCAAGGTCGTGCACTGCGACCTGTACGCGGTGAACCTGACCGCGCGCATCGACCTGGAGATCCCGCTGCACTTCGTCGGCATCCCGCGCGGCGTCGCGCTCGACGGGGGTGTGCTCGAGCCGCTGCTGCGCACGCTCGAGGTCTCGTGCATGCCGCTCGCGATTCCGGAGTCGATCGACGTCGACGTCTCGAACCTCGGCATCGGTGACGCGATCCACGTGCGCGATCTCGTGCTGCCCGCCGACGTGGTCTGCAAGACCGACCTGGAGATGACCGTCACGCACGTGGTGGCTCCGCGGCTCGAGGAGGTCACGACGCCGGTCGCGCCCGCCGAGGGCGAGGCGGTCGAGGGCGAGGCCGCGGCCGCGGGCGCTGCGCCCGCCGCGGGCGCGGCGAAGGCCGAGGGCGGCGGGAAGTCCAAGGAGTAGCTCGAGGGGCGGGCGCCGATGCTGCTCTTCGTCGGGCTCGGAAACCCCGGGCCGCGCTATTCCGAGACGCCGCACAACGCGGGCTTCGTGGTCTGCGACCGGTTCGTCGAGCGGCACCGCTTCCCGGCGCCGGTCGAGAAGTACCAAGGCTTCTTCACGCGCGGGCGCGTCGGCGCCCACGACGTGGGTGTGCTCAAGCCGCAGACCTTCATGAACCTGTCGGGGCAGTCCGTGGCCGCGGCGCTGCGCTATCTGCCCGTCGAGCCGGCCGAGCTGGTCGTCGTGTTCGACGAGATGGACATCCCGAGCGGCAAGCTCCGGCTGCGGATCAAGGGCGGGCACGGCGGCCACAACGGCCTGCGCTCGATCGTGGAGCAGCTCGGAAGCGGAGACTTCCCGCGCATTCGCGTGGGCATCGGCCGGCCGCCCGCGGGGCGCGAGCCGACCGGCCACCTGCTCTCGAAGGTCCGCGCCGAGGAGCGCGAGCGCTACGCGGCCACGATCGAGCTCGCCGTGGACGCGCTCGACATGATCGTCGAGCAGGGCTTCGAGCTGGCGATGAACCGCTTCAACGGCCTGCCGCCGGCGGGTGCCGCTAGCTGATCGTGAAGGCCTCGCCGAAGCGCTTGCGCAGCTGCGCCTTCGGGACCCTCTCCTTGTGCGTCGCGATCATCCAGCGGTGCCCGAACGGGTCGCGGATGGTTCCGGTGCGATCGCCGTAGGGCATGTCCTCGACGGGACGCAGCAGCGTCGCGCCCGAGCTCACGGCCTCGGCGACGACCCCATCGACGTCGCGCACGTACACGTGGATCATCACGGGCGTCCCACCGACGGTGGTGGGGGAGAACACCCCTCCGTCGGCCCACTCGTCCGAGATCATGATCGGCATGCCCGAGATCAGGATCTCGGCGTGACCGACCGAGCCGTCCGGCGCCGTCATGCGCAGCCGTTCCTTCGCGCCGAAGCCCGCCTTGTAGAAGTCGAGCGCGGCCGCGGCGCCCTTGCAGCACAGGTACGGAGTCACGGCGACCTGCGGGGCGAGCTTGGCCTTCGCCTTCGGCCGCGCCTTCGCCTTCGCGCTCTTGGCCTTCTTCCCCTTCTTCACCGCCCGCTTCGCACGCTTGGTCGCCATGGTTCCTCCTCGCTTTGCGCTCGGGCGCGATCGTACCCTCCCGGCCGCATCGACGGGAAGCCCGCTGGCAACCGCGCCCGCCTCGGTCTAGACTGCGCCCGCCGAACGGCACCTTCCTTGGTCCCGGTGTTTCCGGGGCCCGACGCCACGAGGAGAGGACGTGCGAGAGTACGAGTTCGTCTACGTGATCCAGCCCGACGCAACGCCCGAGCGCGAGGCCGAGATCCACCAGCGCATCGATCAGGTCGTGAACGATCAGAAGGGCCGCTTTCTGCTCCGCGACGACTGGGGCAAGCGCCGGCTCGCCTACGAGATCAAGAAGTTCCAGAAAGGCCACTACTTCCAGGTGAACTTCCTGGGCTGCGGCAAGGAGATCGGCGAGATCGAGCGCCTGATGCGGATCGACGCCGACATCCTCCGCTACCTGTCGGTGCTGGCCAACGAAGAGGTCGACGACGTCGAGACGCGCGTGGTCGAGGCGGCCAAACAGGCCGCGGAGCAGGCGCAGCGGCGCGCCGAGCGCGAGGCCGAGCGCGCGGCGCGCGAGGAGCGCGAGAAGGAGCGGGAGCGCGGCTTGCCCGTAGGCGAAGACGACGACGAGGAGCCCCGCTTCCGAGCCGACGACGAGGACGAGGAGTAGACGGTCATGGTCGACGTCATTGCCAAGAGGCCCGCGAAGAAGCGCCGCCGCGCCGGGCGCAAGATGTTCTCGCGTCACAAGGTGTGTCGGTTCTGCGCGGACAAAGAGATCGACATCGACTACAAGGACGCGAAGACGCTGCGCATCTTCCTGACCGAGCGCTGCAAGATCATCCCGCGCCGGATCAGCGGAAACTGCGCGCGTCACCAGCGCCGGCTGACCACGGCGATCAAGCGCGCGCGGCACCTCGCGCTCGTGCCGTACACGACGGCTCACGTCTAAGACACGATCAGGGAGGCGAGGCGGCGATGGCGACGATCGAGCTGATTCTCACCGAGGACATCCACCGGCTGGGCAACGCCGGCGACGTCGTGCGCGTGAAGGCCGGGTTCGGGCGCAACTACCTGCTGCCGCAAGGGAAGGCGATGCTCGCCACGGCCGGGCGCGTGAAGCAGGTCGAGCACCAGCGGCGCGTGATCGACGAGCTGCAGAAGAAGGCGATCGCGAGCTTCCAGGAGCTGGCGCGGCGCGTGGTCGCGGTCGAGATGACCTTCGAGATGCAGGCGAGCCCCGAGGGCAAGCTGTTCGGCTCGGTCACCAACGCCGACATCGCGGCGCGGCTCGAGGCCGCGGGCGTCGAGGTCGAGCGGCGCAAGATCGCGATCGCCGAGCCGATCAAGAGCACCGGCGAGCACACGATCACGGTCCGGCTCCACCGCGAGGTGCAGACGCCGATCGTGGTGAAGGTGGTCGCCAGCGGCGCGCCCGTCGAGGCGGCCGAGGCCGAGCCCGAGGGCATGGAGACCGAGGAGCGCCGCGATTTCAACGACGAGCGCTGATCCGCTCGTGTAAGATCGAAGCCAACCGTTCGGCGAGGTAGGGGGGGCCACTTGCCGAGAGCCGTAGATCCACTGCGCGCGATTCCGACCGACCACGAGGCCGAGCGGGCGGTGCTCGGCGCGATCCTGCTCGACCCCGACGCGCTGTTCAAGGTCGCCGACCGGCTCGAGCCCGCGTCGTTCGACCTGCCTCGACACCGAATCGTGTACGAGTCGCTGCGCGAGCTGTCGGAGAAGCAGCAGGGACTCACGCTGATCACCCTGCGCGCGGCGCTCGAGGAGCGCGGGCTGCTGGAGCAGGCCGGCGGCGCGGGCTTCCTGTCACAGCTCGCCGACGCGGTGCCGACCGCGGCGCACATCGAGCACCACGCCGAGATCGTGCATCAGAAGGCGACCGCACGCGCGCTGATCCGCACCTGCGAGCGGATCGCCACGCGTGGCTACGACGCGCAGGAGAACGTCGCGCAGCTGCTCGAGGACGCCGAGCGCGAAGTGCTCTCGATCGCGGTGCACGGCGCGCACGCGGGCTTCACCTCCATGAAGGAGGAGATGCAGAGCACCTTCGAGTACATCGAGCGCGTGCAGTCGGGCCAGATCGTCGGCGTGCGCACGGGCTTCGAGGACTTCGACGCGCTCACCGGGGGCCTGAACGGCGGCGACCTCGCCGTCCTCGCCGCGCGGCCCAGCGTGGGCAAGACGGCGCTGGCGCTGAACTTCGCGCGCAACCACGCGGTCGACTACAACGGCTGCGTCGCGTTCTTCTCGCTGGAGATGACCAAGCGCGAGCTCGTGCTGCGGCTCCTGCTCGGCGAGGCGCAGATCGACAACAGCCGTTTCCGCAACGGCGTGCTCTCCGACAAGGACTGGCGCCGCCTCACGCAGGCCGCGAGCGTGCTCGAGAACGCGCGCATCCTGTTCGACGACAGCATGGCGGTCACGGTCGGTGACCTGGCCGCGAAGGCGCGCCGGCTCGACCGCGAGCAGAAGCTCTCGCTGCTCGTGATCGACTACATCCAGCTCGTCTCCGGCCGCGGCGACGGCGAGCGGCGCGAGCAGCAGGTGGCCGACATCAGCCGCTCGCTGAAGCTGCTCGCCAAGGATCTCGACATCCCGATCATCGCGCTCTCGCAGCTGAACCGCGGCCCGGAGAACCGGCCCGACAAGCGGCCGCAGCTCGCGGATCTGCGCGAGTCGGGCGCGATCGAGCAGGACGCCGACCTCGTCATGTTCGTGTACCGCGACGAGGTCTACGACCCCGAGAGCCCCGATGTCGGCAAGGCCGAGCTGATCATCTCGAAGCAGCGCAACGGGCCCACCGGCGCGGTGAAGTTCTTCTTCGACAAGGAGCACGGCCGCTTCCGCAGCCTGTCGCACCGCAGCGACGCGCCGCCGCCGGAAGCCGGCTTCGACTCGGGCCCGCGCGATGGTTGGGGACCGCCGGCGGGCGGCGGTGGGGATGTGGAGCCGCCGTTCTGACGCGTCGGCGCGCGGCACCCAAGCTGCGCAAGCCCCGGGCGTTGCGTCCCGGCGATGCGATCGGTATCTGCGCGCCGTCGGGGCCGGTGACGCCGGAGGTGCTCGACGCGGGCCTGGACTGGCTGGCCGCGCAGGGCCACCCGCTGGTGCTGGCCAAGAACCTGCGCGCGCGCGCGGGCTACCTGGCGGGCGGCGACGACGAGCGACTCGGCGATTTCCTCTCGCTGGTGCGCGATCCGAGCGTCGCGGTAATCCTGTGCGCGCGCGGGGGCTACGGAGTGGGCCGCATCCTGCGCGACGTCTCGGCGACGGAGCTGCGCGCTGCGCGCAAGCTCGTGGTCGGCTACAGCGACGCGACGCTGCTGCTCTCGTTCCTGTACACCTGCGCGGGTCTCTCGTCGCTGCACGGTCCCATGCTCGAGCGCGAGGACGTGACCCCCGAAGCGCGCGCGCGCGAGCTCGCGCTGATGCGCGGCGAGCCGGCGGGTCTGGCGTCGCTTTCGGGCCGGCCGGTTCGCGACGGCGTCGTCGAAGCGCCGCTGGTCGGCGGAAACCTGAAGCTCGTGGAGGCCAGCATCGGCACGCCTTGGCAGGTCGATGCGCGCGGCGCGATCCTGTTCCTCGAAGAGGTCTCCGAGGCACCCTACGCGCTCGATCGCGCGCTCGTGCACCTGCGCGAAGCGGGTCTGCTCGAAGGCGTGCGCGGCGTCGCGCTCGGTCAGCTCGTGCGTTGCGAGTCCGAGCGTTACCCTGGCGCGTCGGCAGGTGAGGCCGTTCGTGAAGTGCTGGGAAACGCCGTCGACGGTCCGATCGTCGAGGATCTTCCCTTCGGTCACGTCGCGGACAATCACGCGCTCGGCGTGGGTGTGCGCGCGCGACTCGATGGAGCGCGAGGTGAGCTGATGCTTCTGGAACCGGTGGTGGAGGTCGATTCGTGAAGCTCGCCGAGGTGAATCGACGGCTCGGCAAGGTCGAGCGCGCGATCGAGAAGGCGATCGAGGCCGGCGAGCTGCCGGGCGCGGTCGTGATGGCGCGCATGGGCGAGCAGCTCGCCTGCACCCGCGTGTGTGGCGCCGCGACGCTCGTGCCCGAGCGCATCGAGGCGCGCGAGAACACGATCTACGACCTGGCCTCGATCACCAAGGTGATGGCGACCACCGCCTCCGTGATGCTGCTCGTGGCCGACGGCCGCATCGAGCTCGACGCGCCCGTCGCCACCTACCTGCCCGCCTTCGCCGAGCGCGGCAAGGGAAAGATCAGCGTGCGCCACCTGCTCACGCACAGCTCGGGTCTTCGACCCTGGCGCGCGTACCACGCCGATCTGGCCGAGCGCGATCGGCGCCGCGGCGAGAGCGTGGTCGGCAGCGCGGCCGGCAAGGCCGAGGTCACGAGCCGCGTGCTGCGCAGCGCGCCGGTGCACGAGCCGGGCGAGGCGTCGGTGTACGGCGATCTCGACTTCATCGCGCTCGGCGCGCTGGTGGAGGCGGTCGCCGGCGAAGCGCTCGACGTGTTCTGCGCGCGGCGCATCTTCCAGCCGCTGGGTCTGGTCGACACGCGCTTCAACCATCTGCCGTACCGCGGCGAGCGCGCCCGCTACGCCGCCACCGAACAGTGTAGCTGGCGCGAGCGCGTGCTCTGGGGAGAGGTGCACGACCCGAACGCTTGGGCGATGGGCGGGGTCGCGGGCCACGCGGGCCTGTTCTCGACCGCGGGCGAGGTGCTGCGCTTCGGCCAGGAGATGCTCGCCGCCGATCGCGGCGAGAGCGCGATCTTCCCGGCCGAGGTCGCGCGCGAGTTCTTCCGCCGCCAGGAGATCGCGCCCTCGGGCCATCCGCCCGGGGGTCCGATGGCGGGCGACTGGGCGCTGGGCTGGGACACGCCCACGCCAGGGCAGTCGACCTCGGGCGAGCACTTCTCGAAGCGCTCGATCGGCCACACCGGCTTCACCGGCACGAGCCTGTGGATCGATCTCGAGCGCGGCATGATCGTGGTGTTCCTGTCCAATCGCATCCACCTGGTCGCGAAGCGCAGCCGTTTCGAGCTGCGCCCGCTCGTGCACGACCTGATCTGGGAGGCTTTCCTTGCCGGTTGACTTCGCTCGGCTGCGCCTCGCTGCGCGCGGCTCTTCGAGCCGCTTGCGGGGCGGCCGCGGACGGCGCCCGTCTCGGGAACGGCTGCAGTGCCGATCATGAAGCCGGAAATCCCGCCGATCGAGAGCATTCGGCACGTGCATCTGGTGGCGATCTGCGGCACGGCGATGGGGTCGCTGGCCTGCATGCTGGTCGATCGCGGCTTTCACGTGACGGGCAGCGACAGCGACGCGTACCCGCCGATGAGCGACCAGCTCGCGGCCGCGGGCATCGAGGTGCAGAAGGGCTTTGCCGCCGAGCACGTGCTCGCGCCCCGGCCGGATCTGGTCGTGATCGGGAACGCGGTGCGGCGCGAGAACCCGGAGGCGCGCGCGGCGATCGACGGCGGTCTGCCGTACGTCTCGTTCTGCGACGCGATCCACCACTTCTTCCTGCGCGGCAAGCACAGCGTGGTGATCACCGGCACGCACGGCAAGACCACGACCACCAGCATCGTCGCCTGGATGCTCACCCACGCGGGGCGCGATCCGTCGGCGCTGATCGGCGGCGTGTTCGCGAACTTCTCGGGCAGTTTCCGGCTCGGCGAGGGGCCGCACTTCGTGATCGAGGGCGACGAGTACGACACCGCGTTCTTCGACAAGACGCCGAAGTTCCTGCACTACGACGCGCGCACGCTGCTGGTCACGTCCGTCGAGTTCGATCACGCCGACATCTACAGCTCGCTCGAGCAGATCCAGGACGCGTTCCGCAAGGTCGTCGCCCAGGTTCCCGCGGACGGCGTGATCATCGCCGCGAGCGACGCCGACACCGTGCGCGAGGTGCTCGGGTCGGCGGTGGCGCGCGTCGAGAGCTACGGCTTCCGCGACGGCTCGGTCTGGCGTGTGTCCGACGTCGCGTTCGATCCCGCGGGCACGCAGTTCACGGTCTGGCGCCGCGACGAGCGCGTCGCGCGCGTGCGCATGCCGATGCACGGCCGGCACAACGTCGAGAACGTGCTCGGTGCGATCGCGGTCTGCGCGAGTCTGGGCCTGGAGCCCGAGGCCGCCGCCCGCGCGATGGCCGACTTCCACGGCGTGAAGCGGCGCCAGGAGCTGCGCGGCGAGGCGGGCGGCATGGCGGTGATCGACGACTTCGCGCATCACCCGACGGCGGTGCGCGAGACGATCGCGGCGATCCGCTCGCGCTATCCCGACCGCAAGCTGTGGGCGATCCTCGAGCCACGCACGAACACCAGCCGCCGGCGCTTCTTCGAGAACTCCTTCGCCGACGCGCTCGCGACCGCCGACGAGGTGATCCTCGCCGGTGTCTTTCGCTCGGACGCGCTCGCCGAAGACGAGCGCATGCGGCCCGACAAGGTGGTCGAGCGCATCCGCGCCGCGGGCAAGAGGGCGAGCTACCTGGCCGAGGTCGACGAGATCATCGAGCACCTCGCGCGCAACCGCACCGGCCGCGACGTGGCGCTGGTGATGTCGAACGGCGGCTTCGGCGGGATCTGGGACCGGCTGCTCGCGCGGCTCGGCCAGGCCTGACGAGCTACTCCGGGAGCGTGTCGCCCGAGCCGCCGAAGTCTTTCGGAAAGTCCTTGAACTTCGGCAGACCGTCGCGCACTTGGAGCACCTTCTCGCCGTAGTGCACGTGCAGCGACGGCTTGTAGGCCAGACCCGAGATGGTTCCGGCGGGCACGTCGGTCATGCCGATCGCCGGGTGCTGGACCAGCACCGGGCTTCCGCACACGGTGCAGAACTGACGGTGGCTCGCCTCGGTCTTCTTGATCATGCCGAGCTTGTCGGCGCCCTTGGTCACCTTCACGCTCGCCGCCGGCCACAGAGTCGCCGCGTGGATCGGCGCGCCCAGCCAGCCGCGACACGAGCCGCAATGGCAGTACGCCTGGACCGCCGGCTCACCGCTGAGCTCGACCGCGACCGCGCCACAAAAGCATCCGCTGGACCGTTTCTGATCCGCCATCGAATTTCCTCCGTTTCGGCATTTTGACAGATTCGACCCAACGCGTCGCTCGGCTACCATCCGCCGCATGCAAGCGAACGAGCTCCGACGCGGAATGAACTTGCTGATCGACGGGCGTCCGTTCCGCGTTCTCGAATCCGAGATCCGCTCGCCCGGCAAGGGGCGCGCGTTCATCCAGGTGAAGCTGCGCAGCATCCTGGACGGCACGCAGCGCGAGATCAAGTTCTCGACCGCCGATCAGGTCGAGGAGGCGGCGATCGAGAGCCGCGACATGGACTACCTGTACTCCGAGCCGGACGGCGCGATCTTCATGGACACCGAGAGCTACGAGCAGATGACGATCGCCGACGACGTGCTCGGCGACGCCAAGCCGTGGCTCGCCGAGGGCATGAAGGCCAGCGTCGAGACGCTCGACGGCGTGCCGATCGGACTGACGCTGCCAAAGT
Organism: Myxococcota bacterium; assembly: GCA_040902485.1. GTDB lineage: Bacteria > Myxococcota_A > UBA9160 > SZUA-336 > SZUA-336 > VGRW01. The sequence goes on from JBBDXF010000019.1 coordinate 33,761, forward strand.
CCGTCGAGGTCACGGTGCGCCAGGCCGAGGCGACCGTGAAGGGCCAGACCGCGGCCAAGTCGAGCAAGCCCGCGGTGCTCGAGAACGGCGTCGCGATCCAGGTGCCCGCCTTCATCGAGTCCGGTCAGCGCATCCGCGTCGATCCGACCGAGAAGCGCTACATCGAGCGCGTGAAGTAGCTCCGTGCGCGCGGCGCTCGTCTGTCTGCTCTGCACCGCGGCCTGCGCGAGTCCCGTAGGCTGGCTCTCGAACTACGGGCTGCCGTACTCGGAGCCGACCCACTGGCCGTACTGCGTGACCGAGGTCGCGAAGCACTGGATCTCGTACCCGGCGCAGCGCAAGCGCCGCGTCGATCTGGTGTGCGGGCCGAAGGCGTCGTCGCTCGAGCGCGGCCTCGAGCTGCTCGGCGCGTACTCGTTCGACCGCATCAACGACCGGAAGGGCGGGCGCGTGCGCATCGTGCTGAGCGCGCAGTCGCTCGCGCCCGCGGTCGGCGCCGCGCCGGAACGCGCGGACCTGGCCGCGTTCGAGGCTGTGCGCCTCGCGGATCTGCTGCGCAATCCCGCGCTGACCGCGACCTACGTGCCCTGGCAGAAGAGCCGCGCGGTCGAGGTCGCGAGCCGCTCCGAGCCGGTCGTCGTGCGCGAGCGGCCCTGGCAACACGTGATCGTGTCGACGCACGAGGAGCCCGACAACATCTGGGTCGAGGACTACATCACGAAGCTCGACGACTCGGCGGTGCTCGTGCTGCGCGCGCGCTACGCGCTCGACGTTCCGCAGGTGCCCGAGAAGCTCGAGAAGCGGCGGGCGCTGACGCGCTCGATCCTGGAGGGGATCGACGTGGTCGCGCTGCCGTGACGCGCTAGTCGAGCGCTGCACGCAGGCGCAGGATACGCGCGCCCTTCCCGTACGGCTGCGCATCCGTGATCGCGCGCGCGACCCAGGCCTTCGCGCCGCGCACGGCGTCGAGTAGCTTCGTCCCGCGCGCGAGCCGCGCGGCGATCGCCGCCGACAGCGCGCAGCCCGTGCCGTGCACCGGCAAGCCCGCGATCCGACCGCCGCGAAGCCACGCGACACCGTCCGGCGTCAGGAGCAAGTCGTCGGCCGGACCGTCGGCGTGACCGCCCTTCACCAGCACCGCGCGCGCCCCCGCCTCGAGCAGGACCGCAGCCGCGCGCTCGGGATCGCGCTCGCCCGTGAGCGCCTCGGCCTCGGGCAGGTTCGGCGTGACGAGCGCGGCGCCTGCGATCAGCCGCTCGACCAGGCCTCCCCACGCACGTCGCTCGAGCAGGTACGCGCCGTCGCTCGCGCGCAGCACCGGATCGACCACGCGCGGGATGTCGGCGTAGCCGCCGAGCGTGTTCGCCACGCGCAGCAGTACGTCGTCGGACGCGAGCATGCCGAGCTTGATCACGCCCGGCCGGATGTCCGCGAGCAACATCGCGAGCTGCTCGCCCACGACGTTCGGGAACACCGGCAGCGTGCGGTGCACGCCGGTCGTGGTCTGCACCGTGAGCGCCGTGGGCACCGCCATCCCGTGCACGCCGTGGTGCGCGAACACGGACAGGTCCATCTGCAGGCCGGCGCCGCCGGTCGGGTCGGAGCCGGCGATCGTGAGCGCGATCGGCTGCGCGGCGGATTCCGTCACCACTCCTTCGCGCCGGTCGGGAACACGGGCACGCCCGCGGGTGCCGACAGCTCGAACGAATCGATCTCGTTGCCCGAGAGGTCGTAGGCTCGCCACGCGAGCAGCCCCGGCGAAACGTCGAGGATCGCGAAGTGGTGGATCGATTCCGCGACCTCGATGAACGGCCAGCCCGGCAGGATCTGCACGGTGTCGAGCGCGCCGCCCGCGCCGCCCACGATCGTGTAGGTGACGCCGTTCTGCGCGCCGCGCTCGTAGCAGTGCGCGTGGCCGCTGATCACCAGGTCCACGCCATGCTGCTCGAGCAGCGGCACCCAGACGTTGCGCTGGTGCGGCTCGCCGTCGTAGCCGAGCTGGTCCCACAGATTGGTGTAGGGCGGGTGGTGGAACACGGCGACCCGGAACTCCGCGCTCTGCGAGGCCGGCGACGCGAGCTCGGTGGCGAGCCAGGCGTCCTGCGCGGCAGAGATCCCGAACGAGGCGAGGAACAGGAAGCGCACGTTGCCGATCGTCTCGGCGTACCAGAGGCCGTTGTCGGGCAGCCAGTGGTAGGCCAGCGCCGGCGGGAAGTTCGCGTCGTGATTCCCGCGCGCGACCAGCACCGGCGTGCGCTGGCCCAGATTCTGGGCGCCGGCGAACGGATCGAAGTACTGCGTCTGCCATTCCGCGAGCACGCCGCCGTTCTGCACCGTGTCGCCAGCGTGGCCGATCACGTCCGGGGCGAACGGCACGATCTCCTCGAGCACGCCCTGGAAGCTCGTGCCCGCGCCATTCTGATTGTCCGCGATCAGCGCCATGCGAAAACCCCCGCCGGCGGGCGGGGCGGTGCGCACCGGAAAGGTCGCGCTGGTCGTCGCGTTGCTGCGCACCCGGTACACGTACGCGGTGTCGGCGGCCAGCCCGGTCGCCAGCGCGCGGTGCACGAAGCGATCGGCGGCGAGCGCGATCGTCTGCGACGCGAGCACCGAGCTCTCGCTGGGGCTCGAGAGCCCGTAGTCGAGCGCGTGCACGGCTCCCACGGGATTCGCGTCGGTCTCCCACTGCACGCGCAACTCGTTCGTGCGAAAGCTCTGCAGCATGGGGAGTTTGGTGAGGTTCTGCGCCTGCGCTGCGCGCGCGAGCGGCAGGGCAATGAGCAGTAGCAGCAGCACAGCGAGCCGGGACACGGCCCTATGCTACGCGTTCTTGCTCGGCGGCGGGGCCATCAGCACGAGCACCACGGCGCGCTCGCCCGAGTCGTTCACGAGCCCGTGCACTTCACCCGACGGCGCGAGCACCGCCTCGCCCGATTCGAGCGTGCGTTCCTCGTCGCCGACGCGCACGCGCGCGCGGCCCTGCGCCACCAGGTAGACCTTGTCGCAGCCGGTGTGCGCGTGCGGGGTCTGCGCCTGACCGGGCTCGAGGCAGTACAGATCGAGGAAGAAGCGCTCGGTCTGGAACAGTCCGACCTTCGAGAGCTTCTCCGGCGAGAACGAGAACGCCGACGCGTCCCAGCGCACGACCTTCATCAGGGCGTGTTGACCCACTCGATGTTGCCGCCCAGAACCGGCGGCGCCTCGGCGGCGAGCAGCGAGAGCTTGCGCGCGACCAGGCCCGCGATCTCGCGGAACTCGCGCGCGGCCGGCGAGTCGGGTGACGACAGCACGGTCGGCTTGCCGGAGTCACCGGCTTCGACGATGTCGGGCTGCAGCGGCAGCCGGCCGATCACTTCGGTGTCGAGCTCCTTGGCGGCGCGCTCCGCTCCGCCCGAGCCGAACAGCGCGTGGCGCTTCGAGCAGCCGTCGCACACGAAGTAGCTCATGTTCTCGACGATCCCGAGCACCGGCACGTTCACGCGCCGGAACATCTGCAGGCCCTTGCGCGCGTCGATCAGCGACATCTCCTGCGGCGTGGTCACGATCACCGCGCCCGCGAGCGGAGCGGTCTGGCAGATCGTGAGCGCCGCGTCGCCGGTGCCGGGCGGCAGGTCGAGCACGAGATAGTCGAGCTCGCCCCACTTCACGTCGGAGAGGAACTGCCGGATCACGCCGTGCACCATCGGCCCGCGCCAGATCACCGGCGCGTTCTCGCCGGCGAGGAAGCCGATCGACATCAAGCGCAGACCGTGACTTTGGAGCGGGACGATCTTCTTGTCCGTCGTCACCTGCGGGCGGCCACTGATGCCGAGCATGAGCGGGATCGAGGGACCGTAGATGTCGCAATCGAGCAGGCCCACCTTCGCGCCCGACTCCGACAGCGCGACCGCCAGGTTCACGGCCACGGTCGACTTGCCGACGCCGCCCTTGCCGCTCGCGACCGCGATCACGTTCTTCACGCTCTCGAGACCCTCGGGCCGCGCGGTGTTGGTGGAGCCGCGCGTCTGCGAGGTCATCGTCACGAGGACCTCGGTCACGCCCGGGAGCCGCAGGACCGCCGCACGGGCGTCGTCCTGGAACTTCTCCTTCACGGGGCAGGCGGGCGTGGTGAGCTCGATCGCGAACGACACGCGTCCGCCGTCGACGCGCACGTTCTTCACGAAGCCGAGATCGACGATCGAGCGCTTGAAGTCGGGGTCCTGGATCGGACGCAGCGCGTCGAGGATCTCGGATTCGGCTGGGGGTGCCATGTCGTACTCCCTGGCGGGCTGCACAGGTACCAAAGCATACTTGCACGTCAAGATTCCCTTCCTCCCGGCCGTATCGCTAGACTGGCGCGCGGGGGAAATGGATGAGCACGAGCTCGTACGAGCGCATCTGGTCGGTCGTGCGCCGTATTCCACGCGGGCGCGTAGCGACCTACGGCCAGATCGCGCGCATCGCGGGCTTGCCTCGCCAGGCGCGCATGGTCGGCTACGCGCTGCACGCGCTCCCGGACGAGATTGCTGCGTCGGTGCCCTGGCAGCGCGTGATCAACGCGCAGGGTCGCATCTCGCTGCGCGCGTTCGCGGGCAGCGAGGCCGTGCAGCGCAAGCGGCTCGAGCGCGAGGGCGTGAAGTTCGACGCGAGGGCGCGCGTCGACCTCGAGCGCTTCGGCTGGCAGGCGAGCGGCGGGAAGCGCACCCGCTCGGGCAGCCGCTGAAGTGGCCGAACTCGTCGAACTCCAGGACCGGATGCTCGGACGACTGGCGCGCAGCCAGAAGCCGCTCGCGATCGTGGGAACGCTCCTGGCGCTGCTCGGCGCGACCTACGTCACGTGGGGTGTGCTGCGTTTCGATCCGCGCGCGGATCCGCGCGTCGAGCCGGGCTTCGATTGGCCGGTCGCGCGACTCGCGTTCCTCTTCGACCGCGGTCAGGCGCGTCTCGAGCAGGCCGAGCCCGGTTCACCCGTCGAACAGTCGCTGCGCCGGGTGCTGTCGCGCAACATGCATTTCTCGACCGGCGTGATGGTGATGCTGCTGCGCATCTTTCTCGGTACGCTCGTGCTGGTTCTGGGCTTCGCGATCCTGACGGTCGTCGTCGAGCGCGCGCGTCTGATCGCGATGATCCGACACTTGCGAGAGTAGGGAGGCAGACGAGATGGCGCGACGGCTCCGCTTCGGACTCTGGTACGACTTCCGCAATCCCCCGCAGTGGCGCCAGGATCCGGCGCGGCTCTACGCCGGAATCGTCGAGCAGTGCGTGCGCGCGGAGGCGCTCGGCTGGGACGACGTGTGGCTCTCCGAGCACCACTTCATCGACGATGGCTACACGCCGTCGATGCTGCCGCTCGCCTGCGCGATCGCCGCGCGCACGCGCACGATCCAGATCGGCACGAGCGTCCTGCTCCTGCCGCTGCACGATCCGCTGCGCGTGGCCGAGGACGCGGCCACCGTCGATGTGATGAGCGCGGGGCGCTTCCAGCTCGGCGTCGCGGGCGGCTATCGCAAGGGCGAGTTCACCGGCTTCGGCATCCCGGCGAGCGAGCGCGCCGCGCGCATGAACGAGGCGCTGCCGATCCTTCGTCGGCTGTTCGCCGGCGAACGCGTCAGCACCGCCGACGCGAAGTTCTACCGCTACACCGACGTGGATCTGCGCCCGCTGCCGGTGCAGAAGTCGATGAAGCTCTGGGTCGGCGGCTTCTCCGAGCCGGCGGTGCGCCGCGCGGCGCGGCTCGGCGACGCGTACATCTCGACGGGTCCGATCGCTCCGCTCGCCACGCTCTACCGCGACGAGCTGCGCCGGGCGGGCAAGGACCCGGACGCCCACGAGATCGCGGCCGGCATCACCTGGCTGCTGGTCTCGCGCGATCCCGAGAAGCGCTGGCGCGAGGCCGAGGCGCACTTCCTGTACCAGATCAATCTCTACGCGCAGTGGTTCGGCGAGGCCGGCATGCAGGTCGCGGCGGTCGCGAAGAGCCGCGCCGACCTCGCGACCCGCGGCGCGATGATCGTGTCGCCCGAGCAGGCCGTCGACGCGATCCGCCGCTACGCCGCCGAGCAGCCGATCACGCGTTTCTACGGCTGGACGCTGCCGCCAGGGCTCCCGCCCGAATGGGCCGACGAGCACCTCGAGCTGTTCGCGCGCGAGGTCTTTCCGCACTGCCGCGTCGTGTAGCCTTCGCGCGTGGACGTCGACGCTCGGAATCGCGGAGCGCGCTTGCGCCTCTCCCGCCGGTTCGGTCTGCACGGACGCGCGCACGTCGACCGCACCGAGCTCGCGTTCCACTACGCGTCGCTCGTGGGGCTGCTCGGCTTCGAGCAGAGCTATCCGCACGAGCTCTCGGGCGGCATGGTGAAGCGCGTCGAGCTCGCGCGCGCGCTGGTCGTGAAGCCCGAGATCCTGTTCATGGACGAGCCGTTCTCCGGTCTCGACGCGCTGATGAGCCTGCGCATGCGCAACGAGGTGATCCGAATCCTGGGCGAGGAGCGCCACACGATCGTCTCCATCACGCACGACGTCGAGGAGGCGATCCACATGGCCGATCGCATCATCGTGCTCTCCCCGCGCCCGACGAAGGTGCAGGCGACCTTCGACGTCGCGATCCCGCACCCGCGAAGGCTCACCAGCCCGCAGGTGCAGGAGCTGCGCGTGCGGATCCTGCGCGAGCTCGGCGTCGATCGCTCGGAATAGCGGGCGCCGAACGATCCGCTTGAACTCCGATTGTTCACCTGATAGTTAACTACCTCGAGGGCCGCTCCAGGCCCTGGAGGTACGACCATGAAGCTCCCCCCGCCCGGCTGGCCGCGGCTGTCCGTCGCGGTGTTCTACGACGATCCGCGCGCCGCGCTCGACTGGCTCGCGAAGGCCTTTGGCTTCGAAACACGGGTCTGCGTCACCCGTCCCGACGGATCGGTCGTGCACTCGGAGATGGAGGTGGGCGAAGGCGTGATCATGGTCGGCGGGCCCTCGGGCGATTCCGGCGGCACGAGCCCGCGCTCGCTCGGCGGCGCCAACACCCAGAGCACGATGATCTTCGTCGACGGCATCGACGCGCACTACGCGCGCGCGCGCGCCGCGGGCGCGACGATCGCGATGGAGCTCGCGGACAAGGCGTACGGGGATCGCGGCTACGGCGCGCGCGACCCGGAAGGCCACCTGTGGTGGTTCACGGAGCGGATCGATCAAGCGGCGTGGGACGCCTCGATCGCCGAGCACCGCGTGCCGAAGGCCGGCGCTGCGTGATCGTGCCGATGCTCGCCTACGCCGACGCGCCGGCGGCGCTCGAGTTCCTGTGCCGCGCGTTCGGCTTCGAGCCGCGCTTCCGCATGGACATGCCCGACGGCACGATCGGCCACGCGGAGATCGCGCTGGGCAACGACCGCGTGATGCTCGCGAGCGTGTGGCGGGCGGGCGGACTCGCGAGCGCGTGTGAGCTGCCGGCGCTGCACTGCCAGATCTACTGCGAGGTCGACGACGTCGACGCGCACTTCGCGCAAGCGCGCGCCGAGGGGGCGACGATCGCGACGCCGCCCGCCGACGAGCACGACGGACGCCACTACCGGGCGCTCGACCCCGAGGGCCAGCGCTGGATCTTCGCCTCGCGCCGGACGCCGTCCGCATGAAGTGGGAGACGGTCGTGAAGCTCGGCCGCGAGCTGCCCGAGGTCGAGGAGGGCTTCTCGTACGGAACGCCCGCCCTCGAGGTTCGCGGCACGAAGCTGATCGCGCGCTTGAAGGAGGACGGCGAGACGCTGGTCTTCAGGCTCGAGGACGTCGACCTGCAGGAGATCCTGATCGAGACGCAGCCCGAGCTCTACTTCATCACCGACCACTACCGCGGCTGGCCGGCGGTGCTGGCGCGGCTCACGCGGCTTCGCGCTCCCGAGTGTCGCGAACGGCTCGAGGCGGCCTGGCGCGAGCAGGCGCCCAGGACGCTCGTCCGGCGCTACGACGAGGCGCGCGCGGCGCCCAAGGGGAGGGCACGTGCCGGCCAGCGTTGACCGAACCCTGGCCGCGCTCGCCGATCCGACGCGCAGGCGCGTGGTCGACATGCTGCGCGGCGGTCCGCGCCGCGCCGGCGAGCTGTCCGAGGCCTTCCACATCAGTCCGCCGGCGCTCTCGCGACACCTGCGCGTGTTGCGCAGCACGGGGCTGGTGAGCGAGCAGCGGATCGAAGGCGACGCGCGCGTGCGCGTGTACCAGCTGCGCCGCGAGCGCTTCGGCGAGCTCTCGCGCTGGCTGGCCGAGGTCGAGTCGTTCTGGACCGATCAGCTGTCGAGCTTCCGCGCTCACGCAGAGCGCACGCGAGGGAGCAAGCGCTCGTGATCTCCGACGACAACGTCACCGTCTCCACGCGCCTCTCGGTCGACCCGTTGACCGCGTTCCAGGTGTTCACCGACGAGGTCGACGCCTGGTGGCGGGTGGGCCCGCGCTTCCGCACCGGCCACGACCGCAAGAGCGTGATGCGCTTCGAGCCGGGGGTCGGCGGCCGGTTGCTCGAGATCTTCGACGAGGCGCGCGACGACGCGTTCGAGCTCGGGCGCGTGCGGGTCTGGGAGCCCGGCGCGCGGCTGGTGTTCGACTTCCGCGCGCGCAACTTCGTGCCCGGTCAAATCACAGAAGTCGAGATCCGCTTCGAACCCGATGCCGGTGGCACGCGCGTCACCCTCGAGCACCGCGGCTGGGATCGCATCCCGCCCGAGCACCCGGCGCGCCACGGACTCAGCGGAGGCGCGTTCACGTCGATGATCGGTTTGTTCTGGGCCGATCTGCTCGTCTCGGCGCGCGCCCACGCGTCGAAGTCACACCCCCCACGCAAGGAGCCGTCATGAGCACCGCCAGAGAATCTTCGTCGCTGCCGCCCGGATTCCAGCTCTACCAGATGGCGATCGGTCACTACGTCTCGCGCGCGCTGTTCGTCGCGGCGAAGCTCGGCGTCGCGGATCGGCTCGCCTCGGGCCCGCGCGACGCAGGCGCGCTCGCGAAGGAAACCGATGCCGACGAAGCCGCGCTCGCGCGCATGCTGCGCCTGCTGGCGAGCGTCGGCGTGTTCGAAGCGCAGGACGACGGGCGCTTCGCGAACACGCCCCTCGGCGAGGCGCTGCGCGAGGACGTTCCGGGCTCCTCGCGTGCGTCGGTGATGCTGATCTCGGGCGTCGGCATCCAGGACAGCTGGAAGGAGCTCGAGTACTGCGTGCGCACGGGCCAGCCGGCGTTCCGCAAGACCTCGCCCGACGCCGATCCGTTCACGCAGATGGCGGCGGATCCCGAGGCCGCAGCGCTGTTCGACAAGGCGATGGCGACCTTCGCGCCGCAGACCGCCGCGGCCGTCGCGGCGGCGTACGACTTCTCGCGCTTCAAGACACTGGTCGACGTGGGCGGCGGCAACGGGTCGCTCCTGCTGGGAATCTTGAAGGCGAACCCGGGCCTGCGCGGGATCGTGTTCGACCAGCCGCACGTGGCCGAGCGCGCGAAGGCGAAGATCCGCGAGGCGGGCGTGAGCGACCGCTGCGAAGCGGTCGGCGGCAGCTTCTTCGAGAGCGTCGCGCCCGGTGCCGACGCGTACCTGCTGAAGCACGTGATCCACGACTGGGACGACGAGCGCGCCGCCGCGATCCTGCGCAGCTGCCGGTCGGCGATGCCGTCGCACGGCCTGCTGCTGATCGTCGAAGGCGTGTACCCGGCGCGCATCGAGCGTTCGCTCGAGTGCCGCGGCGCGGCCGCGAACGACCTCAACATGCTGGTGTGTACGGGCGGGCGGCAGCGCTCCGAGGCCGAGTTCCGCGACCTGTACCGCGCGGCCGGCTTCCGACTCACGCGAATCGTTCCCACCGCCACCGGCATCTGCGTGATGGAAGGGGAGCGCGCGTAGGCGCGGCGGGCGTGCTGATGCTCGGAAGCCAGCTCGCGGTGTGGCTCGCTACGCGCGGTCCCGTCCCGCCCCCGGCGTCTGATAGCCTGCGCGTCGAGCCACTCCAGGAGGCGCCCGCGCGGTGAACGGATTCAGCCTGGTCTTTCCGATGTTCGCCATGTTCGCGCTCTCCGCCGTGGTGCTGGTGCTGCTGTTCCGGAGTCGGGTTCGCGCGATCCGCGAGCAGGACGTCTCGCAGAGCTACTTCAAGATCTATCAGGGCGGGGCCGAGCCCGAGTACGCCGCGAAGCGCTCGCGGCACTTCACGAACCTGTTCGAGGCGCCCACGCTGTTCTACGCCGTGTGTCTGGCCGCGATGGTCACGCAGCAGGCCGACCGCGTGCTCGAGGTCCTGGCCTGGCTGTACGTCGCAGTGCGCTGCGTACACAGCTTCATTCACCTCGGCCGCAACGACGTGGTGCAGAGGCTCTCCGCGTACTTCACCTCGTGGGGCGTGCTGGCCGCGATGTGGATCTATCTGGTGGCGCGCGTCGCGACGGCCGGTCCGTCGGCCGGCTGAGCGCGCCGACCGGGAGAGGTCGGGGCAGTCACGCGGTGTCCACGCGCTCGAGGAAGGTCCGCTCCTCGCGCAGGATGATGCGCCGTGCCTGCGCGAAGGCGAAGTTCGCGCGACCGGCGGGGTCCGCCCGAATCCGCGCGCGGTACGCCGCGTACTCAGCGAGGCTCGGGAACGAGATCAGCCCCCATGCGACGTCGTTCGTGCCTTCGTCGGGCAGGAAGTAGCCGACGAGATCGCCGCCGCAGCGCGGAATGATCTCGCACCACTTCTCGGCGTAGGCGCGGAACGCGTCGCGCTGGAACGGATCGATCTGGTAGCGGATGAAGCAGGTGATCGTCATGGGGCGCAGATTAGCGCTTGCCGGTACGCGAATGGTTCGACTATCATCGAACCATGGAAAACGGCCGTGGCATCGCCCGGGTCGCCTCGCTGTTCGGCGATCCCTCGCGCGCCGAGATCCTCCTCGCGTTGCTCGGCGGTCAGGCGCTCACCGCCAGCGAGCTCGCGCAGATCGCGAGCGTGACGAAGCAGACCGTGAGCGCCCACGTGGCGAAGCTGCTCGAAGCGGGGCTCGTCGCGCGCGAGATCCAGGGGCGCCATCGCTACTTCCGGCTCGCCGGCCGCGACGTCTCGCGCCTGCTCGAGAGCCTGATGGGCGTGGCCGATCGCAGCGGCGCCGTCCGCGCGCGGGTCGGGCCGCGCGATCCCGCCCTGCGCAAAGCTCGAGTCTGCTACGACCACCTGGCCGGCGAGCTCGGCGTGCTCGTGTTCGAGAGTCTCGATGCTCGCGCCTGCCTGCGCAGCGCTTGCGGAGGCCTCGATCTGACGCCCGCAGGACGGCGCTGCTTCGCGGCGCTCGGCATCGACGTCGCCTCGCTCGCGAGCGCGCGCCGGCCGCTGTGCCGAGCGTGCCTGGACTGGAGCGCGCGCCGGCCGCACCTCGCCGGTTCGCTGGGCGCGGCCCTGCTCGAGCGCATTTTCGCGCTCGGCTGGGCGCGTCGCGCGCGGCGCTCGCGCGTGGTGCACTTCTCGGCCCTCGGCGAGGGCGCGCTCCGCCGCGCGTTCCCGGCGCCCGAGAGATGAGCCAGGACTTCGCGACAGCTAGACCGCGAGCCAGCCGCGCGAAGCGCAGCGTTCGTCGTACGGGAACACGATCCTTTCGTCGGGCGAGGCTTCGTGCTCATCCTTCTCCGGGCAGTCGACTCGCGAGAGGACGTGGCGGATGACGTTCAAGCGCGCAGCGCGCTTGTCGTCGGCACGCACGATGAACCAAGGCGTGACGGCGTTGTGAGTGCGTGCGAGCATTTCGTCGCGCGCCCGGCTGTACGCGTTCCAACGTCTCAGCGCGACCTGATCGACGGGGCTCGACTTCCACTGCTTCAGCGGGTCGGTACGTCGCTCCTCCAGTCGGCGCCGCTGCTCGGCCTTCGAGATGTCGAGGTAGTACTTGAGCATCTGGATGCCGGCGTCGACCAGCATCTGTTCGAACGGAATCACGGCCTTGAAGAACCGCGCGACGTCGGGCTCGGTGCAGAATCCCATCACGCGCTCGACGCCGGCCCGGCTGTACCAGCTGCGATTGAAGAGCACCAGCTCCTGCGCGGAGGGGAGGTGCGGAATGAAGCGTTGGAAGTACCATGAGCGCTCGTCGCGATCGGACGGCTTGCCGAGCGCGACCACCCGCGTTTCGCGCGGGCTCAGGTGCTCCACGACGCGCTTGATGATGCCGTCCTTGCCGGCGGCGTCGCGACCCTCGACGATGACGAGCAGTTTGTGCCCGTGCTCGATGACGTGCCGCTGCAGCTTGACGAGCTCGATCTGAAGCCGACGTAGCCGCCTCTCGTAGCCGTCGTCGCGCGACCTTTTCTTCGCCATTTCCGATCCCCCCGCGCTCGCTGGAGCAGCGACGGTGTAGTCTCTGCTCATGTCGATCGTCGCGCGAATCGTGCTCGTCGTGGGATTGCTGGCCGCCGTCGTCGTCTCCACGGTCTTCTCCGGCCTGGTGGACGTCGCCGCGACCTCTCCTCATTGGCGCGTCACCGACTGGATTCTCTCCAGCGCGATGGTGAGCTCCGTGCGACGGCGAGCGCGCACTGTCCAAGTCCCCGACGACCTCGACGACGCTTCGCGACTCCGGCGCGCGGCATCCGGATACGAAAAGATGTGCGCCGCGTGTCACGCGAGGCCCGGAGAAAAGCCTGGCGTGCTTGCGCAGGGGCTTCTGCCCGAGCCACCGGCGCTCGCGGAGGAAGCCGAGGCGTGGAGCGCGGCCGAGCAGTTCTGGATCGTGAAGAACGGCGTCCGCATGACCGGCATGCCGGCGTTTGGCCCGACGCACACGGACGAGCAGCTCTGGGATCTCGTCGCGTTGCTGCGCGGATTGCCCTCGCTGTCGCCCGACGACTACCGCTCGCTCGTCGCGACTTCTGCGGAGCACGGCTCGCACGATCACACTCACGGAGAGCGTCGCGAGACGCACGAGCCGGATTGACGGCCGCTCGAATCATGGTGACCGGATCGCTGCACTCAGACGGGTCCCGAGCGCGACTCCCCCATACGCCCCGATCGCGGTGCCAGCCATCCAGCCCGTGAGCACGCCCACGGACGTGCCTACGGATTGGAGCGCAACGCCCGGCAACAATAGCAGCGCGAGCATCGCCGCTGGCAGCAAGGGGCGAATCCGTACGCTCTCCGACGCGCCGATCGCGAGAAACGCCGAAATCGTTCCGAACGCGAGCGTCGTCACGAGCCCGAAGCAGAGCGCGCTCAGCGCGAGCCCGGAGCTTCTCGTGAGCTCCGCGCCGAACGGCGTGCTCGACCACCAGACGAGGAAGTGCGGATCCGGGCAGGCGAGGCCGCAGACGCCCGCGATACCCAAGCCGATCAGCCCGATCGAGGCGGAGCGTGCGAGCGGCAGCGTCGGTGTGCGAACCTGAAGCAGCGCGATCGCGAGCGTCACGACCAGGAGCTCGGCCCACACCGTACTGAACGCTGCCACGTGCCAGGGCTCATGGTGCTCGAACGGATGCTCCGTCACCAGCAGGGTCGCGCCGAGCGCGCCCGCGACGCCGATCGTGCCGGCCAGAATCAGCAGCCGCGCCGTGCGCCAGCCGCGCTGCTCTACGTCGCGCTGGAGCACGCCGAGAATGCCGGAGCGAACCCCTTCGCGCAGCTCCTCGGGCGATTGCGGATCGTCCATGGTCGTTTCTACTCTCCGCCTTCTCGAGCGCGCCGAGGGCTCGTCTCAGAGATGAACGGGTCGAGCGAAACTCGTCCGGGGAACCCCCCGCAGCCGCCGCATTGCCCGCGAAGCCAGCTGCTTGACGGCGTCGACGGATTTGCCGAGCTGCTCCGCAAGCTCCGCATAGCCGAGGCCGTGGACCTTCGCGGAGACCAGCACGTAACGCTCCTCCACGGTGAGCGCACCGAGCACGCGTCGAAGCTCGTCTCGCTCCGAGAGCGCGTTCTCGCCGTGGGACGCGCGGCTGTGGAGATTCGACGACTCGAGAGGAACTTCGCGGTGGCGGTAGGCGCGCCGTACGTCGTCCACCAGGAGACGATGGGCGATCTGGAACAGCCACGGTGCGAACGGGCGTTGGCAATCGTAGTCGTGCCGGGCGCGGTGAACGCGCAAGAACAGATCCTGATACAGATCCTGTGCGCGCTCGACCGAGCCGGTCCGCTTGAAGAAGAAGGCGTATGCGCGCCGCTCGTAGCGCTCGAACAGCGCTTCGAATGCTCGGCTATCCCCATCCGAGTACCACCCCATGAGCGTCTCATCCGAAACCTCGGAATCTCCAAGAGCGCGACTCGATCGAGGCATACGTGCGAGCCCCAGAATTGTGACGATCGATTCTCACTGCAGTCGACGTGCCGTTGCAAGGGGGACGAACGAGCCCATTCGGCCTCCGGCGCAGAGATGGCCCGTCTCATGGCAGCATCCCGTCTGTGGCGCGATGTCTCCATTCGCGGACGGATGGTACTCGCTTCGCCAACTCGAGCAGCGCCGCCGGGACGAGAGCCGCGAGCACCCGCAGGGCGCAGTCGGTCCAGGGCAGCTCATGGCCGGGCGAGCTACACGCCGGGCGAGGCGCTCGCGCGGGCCGAGGCGCGGAGCTGTCTCGCACGCCACGCGACGTAGAGCGCCGGAATCGCGAACAGGGTCATGACGAGGAGCGAGAACAGGCCGCCCTGCATCGGCGATGCAATGCGCTTGGCCACGTCGGCGCCCGTGCCCTCGGCCAGCATGATCGGAACGAGACCCAGGATGTTCATGCCGACGGCCATCACGATCGCGCGGATCCGGGGCACCGCGGCCTCGAGCGCGAGCGCGACGAGATCGTCCGCGCTGCGCAGCCGGCCCTCGGCGAGCCAGCGCGCGTGGGTCTCGTCGAGGTAGACGACCATCACGGAAGCGGTCTCTGCCGCGACGCCGACCAGCGCGATCATGCCGACGTAGGCGGCGATGGAGGTGTTGTACTCGAGCGCCGCCATCAGCCAGATCGAACCGACCAGCGAGAGCGGCACGGCGGTCATCACCAGCAGCGCCTGCACCGCGCCGCCGAAGTTCAGGGTGAGGATCGCGAAGACGATCGCGAGCGTGAGCGGAACGACGAGAAGCAGGCGGCTGCGAATGCGCTCCAGGAACTCGTACTGGCCCGTCCAGCCGAGGCGGTAGCCGGGCGGGAGCTCGAGTGACTCGGCGACCGCGGCCTTCGCGTCGCGCACGTAGCCGCCGATGTCTCGCCCCGCGATGTCGACGTAGACCCAGCCAACGAGCGACCCCGCCTCCGACTTGATCATCGGCGGCCCCAGGGTCGCCTCGAGCTTGCCGAGCTGCGCGAGCGGAATCTGCGCGCCGTCCATCGTGGGCACGAGCACGCGGCGCAGGCTGTCGATGTCGTCGCGGAGCTCGCGCGGGTAGCGCACGTTGATCGTGTAGCGCTCGCGACCCTCGATCGTGCGATCGATGTCCATGCCGCCGATGGCCGTCTCGACGACCTCGAGCACGTCCATCACGCGCAGGCCGTAGCGCGCGATCTCGTCGCGGTCGGGAGTGAAGTCGAGATAGAAGCCGCCGAGCTCGCGCTCGGCGTAGACGCTGCGCGTTCCGGGCACGCCGCGCAGCGTCGCCTCGAGCTGCTCGCCGATCCGCGCGATCCGAGCCAGGTCCGGGCCGAACACCTTGATTCCGATCGGCGTGCGGATCCCGGTCGTCAGCATGTCGACGCGCGCCTTCACGGGCATGGTCCAGGCCGACTGCATGCCCGGTGTCTCCACGGCCGCCGCGAGCTCCTCGACGAGCCGCTCTGGCGTCATCCCGCTGCGCCACTCCGCGCGCGGGCGCAGCGCGATCACCGTCTCGATCATCGAGAGCGGCGCCGGGTCGGTCGGCGTCTCGGCCCTGCCGGCCTTGCCGAAGACCGAGCGCACCTCGGGGAAGCTCTTCAGCACGCGGTCCTGGATCGACACGACGCGCTTCGCTTCTTCGATCGAGAGCCCGGGCACGCTCACCGGCATGAACAGCAGGCTGCCCTCGTCGAGGGGCGGCATGAACTCCGATCCGACCCGCGCGAAGATCGGAACGGTCGCCAGAACCGCGGCCGCCGAGGCGGCCAGGAACACGCGTCGGTGTCGCAGCACGACGCCGAGCGCCGGGCGGTAGAGCGCCATCAGCGCTCGGTTCACGGGGTTCGCTTCCTCGGGCGGGATGCGCCCGCGCACGAACAGGATCATCAGCACGGGTACGAGCGTGATCGAAAGCACCGAGGCGAAGGCCATCGAGAACGTCTTCGTGTACGCGAGCGGCTTGAACAGCCGCCCCTCCTGCGCCTCGAGCACGAGGATCGGAAGGAACGACACGGTGAGCACGAGCAGCGATCCGAACATCGGAGCGCCGAGGCGCTTCGCGGAGTCGAGGATCACGCGCGCGCGGTCGGCCCCCGGCCCCGCCTCTGCGAGGCGGCGGTGGGCGTCCTCGATCATCAGGACGGCGGCGTCGACGATGTCGCCGATCGCGATGATCACGCCGGCGAGCGACATGATGTTCGTCGTGAGGCCGAGCAGGTACATCGGCACGAACGAGAGCAGCACGGCCACGGGGAGCATCAGCAGCGCCACGAGCGACGAGCGCAGGTGCAGGAGGAAGACGGCGATCACCAGCGCGACGATCGCGATCTCCTCGAGCAGCGCGTCGCGCAGCGTCGCGACCGAGTCGCGGATCAAGGGCGCGCGGTCGTAGGTCACGACCAGCTCCACGCCCGGCGGAAAGCTCGGGCGCAGCTCCTCGATGCGAGCCTTCACCCGCTCGACCACGCGCAGCGCGTTCTCGCCGAAGCGCATCACGACGATGCCGCCCGCGACCTCGCCCTCGCCATCGAGCTCCGCGAAGCCCCGACGGATGTTGCCGCCGATCCGAATGCTCGCGACGTCCGACAGGCGCACGGGCGTACCCGAACCGTCGGACCCGACGACGACGCGTTCGAGATCCGCGACGCCGGTGATGTAGCCCCGGCCGCGCACCGCGTACTCGTGCTCCGAGAGCTCGATCACGCGGCCGCCCACGTCGAGGTTCGACATGCGGATGGCGTCGATCAGCTGGCGAAGCGGCAGCCGATAGGCGAGGAGCCGCATGGGATCGATCGTGACCTGGTACTGCTTCTCGTAGCCGCCCAGGGACGCGACCTCGGCGACTCCCGGCACGGCGGCGAGCGCGTAGCGCAGCGTCCAGTCCTGGTACGAGCGGAGCTCGGAGAGATCGCTCTGCCCGGTCCGGTCCACGAGCGCGTACTCGAAGACCCAGCCGACGCCCGTCGCGTCCGGACCGATCTGAGGCGTGACGCCGGGCGGAAGGCTACCCTGGAGCTTCGACAGGTATTCGAGCGCGCGGCTGCGCGCCCAGTAGATGTCGGTCCCGTCTTCGAAGATCACGTAGACGAACGACATCCCGAACATCGTGAAGCCGCGCACCGCCTTCACCTTCGGCGCGCCCAGGAACACGGTCGTGATCGGGTAGGTGATCTGGTCCTCGACCAGCGTGGGACTCCGGCCCATCCACTCCGTGAACACGATCACCTGCGTGTCGGAGAGATCGGGCAGCGCGTCGAGCGGCGTGCGCTCGAGCGCCCACGCACCCGCGACCGCGCCGAGCAGCGACGCGGCGAGCACGAGCGAACGATTGCGCCCGCACCAGTCGATCAGGCGCGCGATCACGGGTGCGCCCCGTGCTCGCGTTCGCCCCCCGCGGCCGCACCGCGCAGGCGACTCTCGGAGTCGAGCAGGAACTGCGCGCGAGTCACGACCAGGTCGCCCTCGCGGAGTCCCTCGAGCACCTGGACGCGGCCACGCGCGCGCGCGCCGAGCCGCACCGCGCGCGCCTCGAAGCGGCCCTCGCCGACGCGAACGAAGACGAGCTGCCGCGCGCCGGTGTCCAGCACGGCGTCCGCTGGCACGGTCAGCTCGGGCTCGAGCGGAATCTCGAGCTTCACGGTCCCGTAGGCGCCGGGGCGCAGACGCCGCTCCTCGTTGGGCAGCTCGAGCCGGACCTTCACCGTGCGCGTGTCCGGGTCGACGGTCGGATCGATGAACGCGACGCTGGCCGCGAACTCGAGCGGCGAGCCTTCCGCTCCCACCGGGCTGAAGCGCGCCGTCTGACCGACTTGCACGTACGGCACCTCGTACTCGTAGAGATCCGCGAGCACCCAGACGCGCGACAGATCCGCGATGGTGTAGAGGTCCATCGGCGGCTCCACGTACATCCCCGGCAGCACCATCTTCTCGATCACCGTGCCGGAGCGCGGCGCGCGCACGCTGAGCGTGCGCAGCACGCGGCCATCCTTCTCGATCCGCGCGATCGCGTCGTCGGCGATGTCGTAGAAGCGCAGCTTCGTGCGCGCCGTCTCGAGCAACGCCTCGGCGGACGCGCGCTCGCCCGCGCGCCCCGAGCCCGAGGCCGCGGTCGCGCGCGTATGCGCCACGATCAGCTCTTGCTGTGACGTGACCAGATCGGGGCTGTAGACGGAGAACAGCGGATCCCCGCGCTTCACCTCCTGGCCGACGTACGAGACGAAGAACTCCTGGATCCAGCCCTCCCACTTCACGTGCACGTGCGACTCGCGTGTCTCGTCCGTTCGCACCACGCCGACCGTCCGCACGTCGCGTGTGAGCGGCTCGCGCCGCGCGGGCTCGATTCGGACGCCGAAGAGCTGCACGCGTTCGGCGTCGAGCTCGACGGGTGCGTAGCCCTCGGGCGAGTCACCGGTCTGCACGTGCTCGCGCGCCGCAGGCTGCGCAGTCGTCTCGCGATCGCGACAGGACGCGAGCGTGAGCGCTGCGAGCGCGACGACGAGCGCGGCACGCGTCGCCTTCACGGAGTCCCTCCTGCCAGCGATTCGAAGTCGAGCGCGCAGACCGCCTCGAGCGACGCCACCGCCGTCGCTCGCGTTGCTCGGAGCTCGGCGGCCGCGAGTTCCAGCTCGAGCAGGCTTCGCTGGGCGTCCAGGAGCTCGAGGAAGGCGGCACCGCCTGTCGCGTACGTCATCTCCGTTGTGGTCACGACGTCGCGCGCGCGCGGCAGCAGCACGTCGCGGAACAGCGCGAGCTGCCGGTCGCTGTCGCGCGCGAGGAACAGCTCGAGCGCGATGCGAGCGCCGAGCTCGTCCTTGCGCGCGCGCAAGGCTGCTTCCGCGGAGCGCTGCGCCGCGCGAGACTCGGCGATCCCCGCGCGAATCCGCGCGAACTGCAGCGGCACGTTGATCATCCCCATCAGCGATCGATCCATCGAGCCGGGCACGTCGAGACCGATCGACAGATCGGGCACGTAGGCGAGCCGCGCGAGCTCCACCGCGTTCTTGCGGCCGCGCGCCTCGGCGGCCAGCGCAGCGAGCTCCGGATTGCGCTCCGCCGCCAGCGCGAGGATGGTCGCGTCGTCGGGCAGATGCGGCTCGCGCGCCGCAGGCGCCGGGCGCAGCGGCGCGTCGGCCGGCCGGGAGAGCAGCGCGTTCTGCGCCGCCAACGCGGAGCCGCGTCGCGCCCGCAAGGTCTCTAGCTCGTTCTCCGCGCTCGCCACCTCGAGCTCGGCCTTGCTCGCATCGGACTGCGGCGCACGGCCGACCGCGACGAGCTCGAGAGTCACCGACGCGAACTGCTGCAAGAGCGCGAGATTCTCTTCGCCGATCTCGGTGCCGCGATCGACGACCCACAGCTCGTACCAGGCGGCCACCACCTCGGCTTGGAGCGAGAACTTCCGATCCTCGAGGCGGTGCCGGGCGGCGACCGCGTCCGCCAGCGCCACCTCGCCGGCGCGCGTCAGCTTTGCCGGGTAGGGAATCATCTGCGACCCGCCGAGCGTGGTCCGGTCCCAGCGGCCCATGCGCTCGGACGCGAAGAGATACTCGAACGAAAGTGACGGATCGGGAAGCGAGCTCTCCTGGGGAACGCGCTCGAGCGCGGCGGCCCATTCGAAGTAGCTCATCTCGAGCTCCGCGTTGGAGCGGAAGGCGTACGCCAGCACGTCGTCGAGCGGCGCACCCTCCGGGAGCGCCGGTAGCTCCCGTGTTTCGTGCCGGGTCGAGAACACCTCGCCCGCGCGCTCGACGCGCGCGCGCTCGTCCTTCGTCTCGGCGGGCGCGAATACCGCGCACCCGCAGAGGGCGGTGAGAAGGACCAGCTCTCGCCTCACGTCAGGGGACTACGGGCGTTCCCGGACGAAGTGACGAAGGTTCTTCGTCACCTCCTTGCGAGGAACCCCGTAGTACTCGGCGAGTTCGTGCGCGGCGCGCAGTGCGCCGGCGCGGTCGGCCATGCCAACAAGGAGATCCCGATGATGAAGCGCACCGCCACGGCCCTGCTCGCTTGCGCCCTGTTCGTTCAACCCGGCCTCGCAGCTGCGGCCGAGTCCCACTCGCTCGAACAGCTCGTGATCGAGATGGCCGACACGCCCGCGGACCACGCCGCGCTCGCCAAGCACTTCCAGGCCAAGGCCGCCGACGCGCGAGCCGCGGCGGCCGAGCACGAGGCCATGGCGAAGTCCTATGCCGCGGGCAAGCTCGCCGAGCGCGTCCAGATGCAGGACCACTGCAAGAAGCTCTCGGTGCAGTACAACGCGCTGGCCGCCCAGTACGACGATCTCGCGAAGCTCGAGGAGGCCGCGTCGAAGTAGCCGCAGCGTCCGGCTCAGGGCACCTGGGACTTGAAGAAGCCGGAGAGATCCTGACCGGACACCTGCTGCGCGAGTTCCTGGACGCGCGCGGTGGTCACGGTTCCGCCCTCGCGCACCAAGAGCCGCGTGATGTCGTCGATGCCGCGCGTCTGGTCGGTGGCGTCGCGGATGCGCTGGTCGAGCGCGCGCAGCACCGTGACCGCGCGTGCGGTGCCCGCGCCCGAGACGGACTTGCTGCGCAGGTGCGCGGCGTCCGCGCCGCGCTTGGCGAGCATCTCGTAGGCGTGCTGGAGCCGTTCGGGTGACATCGTTCCGGAGCGGCCCAGGATCTCGAGCGAGTAGTACTCGGCCAGGCCCTCGATCGCCCAGTCGCCGTCGGAGCCGGGCGAGAGCCGCAGCGCGGTGTGCACGACCTCGTGCAGGATGGGGCTCGTGCCGTCCTCGGTGATCAGCGGCCGGTGCGCGTGCAGGAACAGCGAGCCCGGACCCGAGAGCCCGCCGCGCCACATCGGGTCGCCGGCCGAGACGACCAGCAGCCGATCGGGCAGCGACTGGAACGCCTCGCGCAGCGACGGCAGCGTCCAGCGCAAGAGCGCGAGCACGTCCTGACGGTGCACGCCCGCGCCGCGCGGACCGACGATCGCGACGCGCACGCCGGCGACCTCTTCGCGAATCGCGCCGAGCACGCCCGCGATCATCCAGCCCGTGGGCCGATCGAAGCGGCGCCGCGGGTGCTCGACGCGGTACAGCCCGCCGCGCAGCTTCGCGTACGGCGTCGCCATGCTCCAGCCCTCGGGCAGACGCATGCGCAGGCGCGTGCGGGAACGCGCGCCGTCCTCGCTCAGCACGCGCGCCTGCGGCACCAGATCCTCGCCGCGGTAGATCGCCCAGGTCTTCGCGCAGCGCGCGTCGTAGCGGCGCGCGTCGCGCAGGTGGTCGATCCGGAACACGTAGTGGAGCTGGCCGCCCGTGCGCGGCGGGATCCAGGTCACGTGCGCGCCCTCGACGACCACGCTGCCGTCGCCGCGGAAGAGCAGGTGGCGCTGCGGATCGATGCGGAAGCGCAGCCGCTTCACGTTCTGCGCGCCGCGCCCGAGCTCGAGCGTGACGTGCGCCGCGCGCTCGGTCGGCACGATCCGCGCGGTGACGGTGAAGTCGTAGATCCGCGGCTTGTGCACGGCCGGCGGGGTCTCGGCGGGGCTCTGCAGCGGGGGCTGCGCGGGCGGCTTCGCCGGCGCCTGCGCCCGGGCGGTCGCGACACCGACGAGCGACGCGGCGCAGACCAGCACCAGTGCGGGCGCGAGCCGCCTCACGCGAGCGCTCCCTCGCGCGCGAGCCGCGCGATCTCGCCGCCGAGCGCGATCCGCTCGGGCCATTCCAGCCCCGGCCGCACGCGTTCGTCCACCGCCTGGAGCCGCGGCACCAGCCCCGCGCGGTTCGCGACCTGGATCGCCAGACCCGGCCGCGCGTTCAGCTCCAGGACCAGCGGGCCGTGGTGCGCGTCGATCACGACGTCCGCGCCGACGTAGCCGAGCTCGGTCTGATCGGTGGCGCGCACCGCGATCTCGAGCGCGCGCGCGAACTCGGGGATCGGCCGGCCCACCACCGCTTCCTGCGTATCCGGGTGCACGGGCACCGGCTTGCCGTCGAGCACGGCGTGGTTGGTGCAGCCGGTATCCAGCTCGATGCCCGCGCCCACCGCGCCCTGGTGCAGGTTCGCGCGCCCGCGCGAGCGCCGCGTGGGCAGGCGCGTCATCGACATCACCGGCACCCCGCGGTAGACGATCACGCGCACGTCGGGCACGCCCTCGGTCGTGATCGCGGCCAGCTCGGGATGGACCTCGAGGCGCTCCTCGGCGAACGCGACGTCGGGCTGTCCGCCCAGCGCGTACGCGCCCGAGATGATGCTTGCCGAGTGGTAGAACAGCGCGCGCCGGTCGATCCAGCGCCCGCCCGGCCGCCGGAACCAGTCGCCGTCGCGCTCGAACACGACCAGGATCCCGTTGCCCATCGCGCCGTGCGCGGGCTTGATCACGAACGACGAGTACGAGTCGAGCTCCTGCAGCATGCGGCGCACCTCGGAATGCACGCGCGCGACCGCCAGCACCGGCGCGGTCGGGATGCCCGCTTCGCGCAGCAGGCGCTTGGTCTCGAGCTTGTCGTCCACGCGCGGATAGAGACGGCGCGGGTTCCAGTACAGTGTGTACACCGCATTGCGTCGATTCATGCCGAGCACCCCGGCTGCGCGCAGTCGGCCGACGAACGACGTCACAGGCCGGCCTCGTCCTGCGGCCGCGTGAACGAGCGGAAGCGCCACAGCTCCGCGAGCCGGTAGCCAGTGTAGCCGCCGATCGCGACCAACAGGCCCATGGTCGAGATCACGAGCTCGGGGAAGCCGAACATCAGGTGGTCGAGCGCTTCGAGGCGGAACGCGGGGTAGATGCACATCGCGATCAGCGTCGACGAGGCGAGCCTTCGCACCGCCGCGCCCAGACCCTCTTCGGCAGAGGTGATCGAGAAGCGCTCGATCAGCATGGTCAGGATCACGACCGGGAACAGCACGCTCGCGAACAGGTCCTTCACCTCGTAGGTGCGGCCGAACAGCGACTGCGCGGTGATCGCGAGCACGACCACGCACAGCAGCACGCCGAGCCGCGGCACCAACAAGAGCTGCAGCCGGTCGAGGAAGAGCCGCGACACGATGCCGAGCGCGATCACCGAGCCGACCAGCGAGAGCCCGAGCGAGAGCGAGAGCTCGCGCAGCGCGAGCGCGATCAAGAGCGGCATGAACGTGCCGAACGTGCGCAGGCCCACCAGGTTCCGGAAGATCGAGATGATCAGCGCGCCGACCGGCAGGATCAGCAAGATGCGCAGCGCGGCCTGCGAGCCGACCGGCAGCCGGTACAGCGACACGGCGGCGAGCAGCGGATTCGAAGGCACCATGAACGACGCGACTTCGCGCGCGTCGAGTGACTCGCGCAGCACGCGGTAGCGCGACGAGATCGCGTCGAGCCCGGTCTCCTCGATCAGCGTGGCGCCGCCGTACTTGAGCAGCAGCAGATCGGGAGGCCGCGCGCCGAAGAAGCCGAGCGTGGGCGAGAGCGGCAGCCAGCCGCCGCCGACCCAGCCCTCGACCCAGACGGTCTCTCGCGCCTCCTTCTCGGCCCGCAGCCGCAAGCCCGCCGCGAGCCGCGCGGGAAATCCCGCCGCGCGCAGCAGCGCCACCAGCAGACGCGATTTGCCGAGCGGGCTGCCCTCGCCGGACGAGAACGTGAGCAGCGCGTCGTCGCTGCCGGTCGCGATCGTCAGGACCTCGTCGGTCGCGTAGCCGAGCAGCGTGCGCATCTGCCCGAGCGGATCGTTGGGCGCGGGCGGCGCGATGCTCGAGACCAGCTCGCGGATCTCCGGGGCCTCCGACGGGAAGCGCGACGTCGACCGGCTGTAGGTCTCGACGATGTCTTTCGGCGGCTTCTGTCCGAGCTCGCTCGGCAGCTCGGGAGGCGTGTCGACGAGCTGCACGCGGAAGCCGTGCGAGATGCTGTGCACGCCGTCGAAGCGCCCGCTCCATACGCCCGTGCGCTGGCCGCGCCCGGTGCGGATCGTGAAGACCAGCCGGTCCGACGTCTGCCGCTCGTCGAAGACCTCCTGGCCCGCGTCTGCGCTCGGCAGCGCGGCGCGCACGCTGCCGCGCTGGCCCGAGCCGCGCGCCTCGACCTCGAGCTCCACGCGCCACAGATTCTCGACGTCGGACGGCAGCACCGGAAGCTGCAGCACGAGTGTCTTCCAGGCGAAGATCGACAGACCCAGCGCCACGAGCACGCTGCCCGTAACGGCGGCCGCGCGGTTCAAGCGGAGACTCCCGTGCTAATCGGGCCGCTCCTCGAGCTCGGACCGCCCGGGCTCGGCGCCCTCGTCGACGCTCGGCAGTGCGGCGGCGGGCACCACCGCGCCGTCCTCCATCGGCTCGTCGGTGGCGATGTGGAAGGCCGCGAAGCCGGGCATCACCAGCTGATCGAGCGCGACACCGATCACGCGACCCTCGTGCGTGGCGCGGATGGTCGACTTCTCGTTCGAGATCGGGTCGAAGATCGTGCCGAGCACCTGGTTGGCCTTGACCGTGTCGCCGAGCTTCGCGCGCGCCTTCAGGATTCCGCCGTCGTCCGCGCGGATCCAACGCGCGCGGTAGTAGAGCTGGGGCTCGGGTGCGCCGCTGGTCTTCACGAGCCGCATGCCGAGCTGGGCGAGCATGTGCTCGACGCCGAGCACGCCGCGCTCGATCTCGTCGGACTGGAAGCGCATCGGCTCGCCGGCCTCGTAGGTGATCGCGGGAATGCCGGCCTCGCTCGCGGCTCGCCGCAGCGTGCCCGCGCGGCCCTCGTTGTGGATCGCGATCTCGCTGCCGAACGCGCGCGCGAGCCGCAGCACTTCGGGGCGGCGCAGGTCGCCGCGTACCTGCGGGAGATTCGTGCGGTGAAACGAGCCCGAGTGCACGTCGACCAGCGCGTCGCACTGGCGCACCACCTTCTCGAACACCGAGTAGGCGAGCCGCGACGCGCTGCTGCCGCGCGGCCGTCCCGGAAAGAAGCGGTTCAGGTCGCGGCGATCCGGCATGTAGCGCGAGCTGCGCCGGAACGCGGCCAGGTTCACGATCGGAATGCCGACCAGCGTCCCCGCAAGCGTGTCGGGCTTGGCGCGGTCGAGCGACCGCCGCACCACCTCGATGCCGTTCAGCTCGTCGCCGTGGATGCCGGCCGTGAGGCACAGCACCGGTCCGACCTGCGCGCCCGCGACCACGATCACCGGGGTCGACGCGTCCTCGCCGACGAAGGTCTCCGAGACGGGCAACGCCAGGCGCCGCTGGTCGCCCGGCGCGATCGGCTGGCCGAGCAGCTCGAGCGCCTGCGCGCGCGCCTGCGCGGCGCCGAGCGCCAGGCTCCCGAGCGCGAGAGCAGCGAAGCGTCGGACGGTGTTGGGCCCCATTTCGCGAGGCGGATTCCAGCCCACTTTCGCGGCCGCCGCCAGATCCGTGCGCGTCCCCTCAGGGCTTGAGCAGGCCGATGATTCCCGAGCGCAGCGCGGCGCTACCCACCTGGACACCCGTGTCCTCGAGTGACTTCGCGCCGATGCCGAGCGAGAGCAGCAGCACCGCCATCTGGCGCGGGTCGAGGTCGCGCCGGACCTTGCCGGCTTCCTGCGCCCGCTTGACCAGGTTCCCCACGCGCGTGGCGGCGTCGTCGAAGATCTCCGTGAAGCGGTGCTTCAGCTTCTCGGAGCGCGCGATCGACTCGAAGACCCGGTGGGTCGCGATCGCGAACGTGCCCACGATCGGCCAGTCCTTCTTCGCGAGCACGGCGGTGAAGCGGCCGACGGCGGCGTCGAGATCCGTGTCGTCATCGGTGCCCGCGATCACGTCGACGAGGGACGAGAGCGTCCAGTCGGTGACCGCGACCAGGAAGTCGTCGCGGTCCTTGAAGTGCACGTAGAACGCGCCGCGTGTGAAGCCGGCCCGCGCGCAGATCGCATCGAGGCTCGGCGTGTCGAGCCCGTGCTCGATCAGCTCCAGCAGCCCCGCCTTGAGCAGCGCCTGGCGCGTGAACTCCTTCGACTCGGCACGGCTGCGACGCTGCTCGGTCGTCGATCCCTGATCCATGACTCGCGCTCCACTTCTGCCGGATACGGAATCGATCTTTTAACACGATTCAAAGCTGCGGGAAAGTCGATCTTCCACAGGTTTCCGCGTCGTTCATCCTCCATCCGCGCGAAGCGGAAACGGCAGCTCCGACGTGCCGGGGGCGAGCTTCAGGTTCATGTCGCGCTGCGGGTACGGGATCTCGATGCCGGCCTCGCGCAGCGCGGCGTTCACGGCGATGCCGAGCTCGCTCCGCACGCGTACGCCGATCTCGAAGCGGGTCCAGACACGCAGCGAGAAATTGAGCGCGCTGTCGCCGAAGCCGGTGAAGAACGCGACCGGCTCGGGGATCGCCAGCACCTCGGCGTGCGCGCGGCCGACCCCGACCAGCAGCGCGATCGCCTTCGCCGGATCCGTGTCGTATCCCAGGCCCACGTCCATGTCGATGCGGCGCTGGCGGTCGGAGAAGGTCCAGTTCACCACCCGGTCCGAGATCAAGCTCGCGTTGGGCACGATCACGTCCGCACCCTCGAACGTGCGAATCGTGCTCGAGCGGATGCCGATGCGCTGCACCTCGCCGGAGAGCGGCCCGACCTCGATCGTGTCGCCGGTCTGCACCGGCCGCTCGAAAAGCAGGATCAGGCCCGACACGAAGTTGTTCACCACGTTCTGCAGGCCGAAGCCGATGCCGACGCCGAACGCGCCCGCGAGCAGCGAGAAGCGCGACATGTCGATGCCGGCGGCGCCGATCGCGAGCGTGAAGCCGATCAGCAGGATCGCGTAGTGAATGCCCGTGGAGATCGCAGCCGGCACGCCGCGCGGCAGCGACACGCGCGGCACCACGTCCTCTTCGAGCACGAAGCGCAGGAAGCGCGAGAGCGTGAACGCGATCCAGATCGTGAGGAAGAAGGCGAGCACCTCGCCGAGCGACACCGAGAGCGTGCCGAGCTCGAGCTTCGCGGTGACGACCGTGCGGAGCGCCGAGAACACCTCGTCGTCGATGCGGAAGAAGCGCAGGCTCGCGACGATCCAGCTGGCGGCGGCGGTCCAGCCCAGGAACGTCGCGATCCTGCGCCGCAAGAGCGCGCTGTGATCGCGCACCAGACGAAGCTGCCGCATCCGGGAGCTGCGCAAGAGCGCGGTCAGCGCGCCGCCGGCGATGCGCGTGAGCGCGTACGCCGCCACCGCGCTGTACGCGGAAGAGAGCGTGCCGCGCACCAGCAGCCGCGAGACCGAGAGCATGCCGATCACGTTCGCGAGCGCCGCGACCGCGAGCAGGCCGAGCGCGACGCGCGCGATCGGGAGCACCGCGCCGCCGAAGCGACCGACCTCGACGAAGTGCACCGCGTTCTTGGGCCGGAGCATGTACGCGAGCAGGGCCACTCCGCCGAGCGCCTCGATCAGCAGCCGATAGCGCTCGACGATCGAGACGCCGCCGACCAGCGAGCGCAACGTGCCGAACACGAACAGCAGCGCGAGCCCGAGGATCCCCACGCGCAAGCCGCCGTACAGCTCGATCGGCAGCAGGCGCAACATCGGCACGAGCAGGATCACCGCTTCGAGATCCGTGGCCACGGTCGTCGCGCGCGAGGATGCGAACTGCGTGGAGAGCATCGAGACGACGATCGCCGACGACACAGGGCGGGTGAAGATGCGGGCCGTCGCCGCGAGCGTCGGGTCTTCGAGCGCCCATTGCGAGACCCGCGCGCGCGCGATCAGCAGCCCGAGCAGCACGAACAGGAACACGACCCCCTGCCACACGAACCGGTTCACGTCCAGGCGGATGAACTCGCCGAGCTCGCCGATGGCGTCGGAGAGGTGCGTGAGCACCTGTTCGCGGAGCGGCGTCGGGTCGGCGGTTCGCGTGTACGCGTCGGGACTCCAGAGCGGCGGCTCGTCGCGAGCGAAGAGCCGCGACTGGAGCTCCCTGCGCAGGGTCGAGACGCGTTCCAGCACGCCCGTCACCACCAGCTCCTGCTGCGCGACGTCGTTCTGCAGGGCGAGGATGTGCGTGCGGCGCCGCTTGACCTGCTTCTGCGCCTCGTTCAGCGCGGCCAGCGTCTCGCTCACGCGCTCGCGTGTCGACTGCGGTAGCCCGGCGGCCGCCGCCGACTCGCGCGTCGCCTCCCACTCGTTTTCGAAGCGCTGCAGGCCGTCGATCTCGGCCTCGATCGCGACCGCGCGGCGGGTGAGCGCCAGCCGCCAGGCGGCGAGCGCCTCGGAGCGCGAGCGCCACTCACTCGAGAGATCCGAGAGCGCCTCGATCGAGACCGCGCCTTCGAGCAGCTCGTTGGCCCGGGTCGAGCGCTCCGTCAGCTTGCTCGCGAGCTCGGGCAGCTTGGCCTCGATCTCGAGCTCGGTCGCGTCCGGAGCCGAGCGCGACTCGATGTGCTTCAGCTCGGCCTTGAGCTCCTCCGAACGCCCGACGATCTCCGGT
This sequence comes from Myxococcota bacterium, assembly GCA_040902485.1. GTDB lineage: Bacteria > Myxococcota_A > UBA9160 > SZUA-336 > SZUA-336 > VGRW01. The sequence continues at coordinate 62,397 of JBBDXF010000019.1, forward strand.
GCGGGCACCGGGACCGGCGCCTCGGGCGCGGCGGGTGCGACCGGCGCGGGGGGCGCGGCCGCCGGAGCCGGTGCGGGCGCCTCCTGGGCGACGACCTGCACGGCCGCGAGCGAGAGCGCGACCGCGAACAGGCACTCGGGAAGGCGCATGCGGCGCATCAGCCGCAGTCTAGCGCGCGAGGCCGCGCGGCTCGCGCATGCGCAGGACCACCAGCGCGGCCGCCGCCAGCTTGAAAGCGATCGCGCAGAAGAACACGGACGGGTAGTCGACGAAGGTTGCGAGCGCGCCGCCGGCGAGCGGCGCGACCACGCCCATCGCTTCGGTCGCGGCGTTCACGACGCCGATGCGCAGCGGCAGGTCCTCGCGCGCGCCGAACTCGAGCACCAGGATCTGCTGCCCCATCATGAAGCCGCCCGAGCCGGCGCCGAGCGCCACGAACACGCCGACCAGCGCCGCGAAGCTCGCGGCGCCGAGCAGCATGAACGTGCCGGCGATCCAGACCGCGAGCGAGGCGAGGAAAACCACGCGAAAGCCGGTGCGATCCGCGAGCAGGCCCCAACCCAGGTTCAGCGTGGTCGCGGCGAGCAGGAACGCGGCCGTCAGCACGCCGAGCTCGCTGCCGCCGATCGCGAGCGTCTGCTGCGCGTACAGCACGTAGTAGGGCATGGCGATCCGGCCCAGCGCCCCGAGCACGCAGGCCGCCAGAAACACCGCGAAGTTCGCGTCCGCGCGCAGCAGCGCCGGCAGGTCCGCGAGCCGCGCGGCCACGCCGGTGCGCACGCGCACGGCGGGCGAATCCGGCTCGCGAATGAACAGCAGCATCAAGAGCCCGAGCTCGGTCAGCACGAACGCGAGCAGGAAGGTGGCCGCGTAGCCGTTGCCCAGCGCGTTGCTCTCCACCAGCCAGCCGCCGCCGAGGTAGGCGACACCGGCCGCTGTCACCCCCGCGAGCGCGTTGCGCAGACCCGAGAGCCGCCCGCGCAGCTCGATCGGGATCACCTTCGCGAGCAGCACGTTGAAGATCACGCCCTGCATGCCCATGAAGAAGCCGAACAGCCCGAGGAACACGCAGACCAGCGACAGGTTCCACTCGACGGGCAGGAAGAAGCCGGCGAGCGCGATGCCGAGCACCTGCAAGCGCAAGAGCGTCCCGGTGCGCATGCCCATCGGCAGCACCTTGCGGCGGTGCTCGATCTGCGTCGCCGAGAACAGCGGCGACAGGCACTGGCCGAGCGCCTGCACCGAGCGCGCGACGCCGACCACCAGCTCGGAGCCCGACAGCGAGTAGATGTAGGCCGGCACGAAGGTCGGGGCCTGGATCAGACGAAAGCCCGTCTGCCCGAAGATGCCGTGGCCGAGGTGCGCGAGGTAGTTGCGGCGCAGGCTGCCGCGCACGAGCTCGTCGAACTCGGCTTCGCCGCGCGCGTCGATCTCCTCCGCGGCCGCCACCTACGACGCCAGCAGCGCGGCGCCGAGCTCGAGCGCGCGCTCGGCGCGCGCGGTGGTGCCCAGCAGCGAGAGACGCGCGGCGCCGATCGAACGGCGCAGGATCTCGACGCCGGCGTAGGCGCGCGCGCGGGCCTCGAGCTCGGGATCCCGGCCGGCCGTCTGCGAATAGCCGGCGAAGAGCGCGCGCTCGCAGGCCGCGAGCGGGTCCGCGTCGCGCGCCTGGACTCGCTGCACGTGCACGTGCGCGAACGCCTGGCCGAGGTCGAAGGCCGGATCGCCCACGTGCGCGATCTCCGCGTCGAGAAGCCGCGGCCGCACGCCCTGCACGAGCACGTTGCCGGGCTGCACGTCGCCGTGCACGAGCGCCTCGCGCGCCGCGTAGTAGCGCGCGCGCAGCTCGGCGATGCGCGGGCGCAGCCCCGGCCGCGCGAGCAGCTCGTCGGCGAGCGCGCGCAGCCGCGGCTCGATCGGGAAGTCGTTCGGCTGGTAGGGCAGGCTGAAGATGTGCTCGCCGTGAAGCGCGCGCATCTCGTCGTTCGCAAACCGCGGGGCGAGCGACTCCGCGTCGGCCCGCGTCGCGCGATGCACGTCGCCGAGGAACGCGCCGAGCGCCTCCAGCGTCGCGGGCTCCGCGCGGCCGTCCGCGAGCAGCGTGTCGAGCCGCGCGGCGTCGCCCAGGTCCTCCATCACCAGCACGCGGCCGGGCTCGTCGAACCAGAGCACCTGCGGAGCGACACCGGCCCGTGCCGGAACGCGCGCGCGCACCTGCTCGAAGTAGCGCGCCTCGAACACCATGCGCGCGCTGTCGACCTTGTACTCGGGGAAGCGCTCGAGCGCGGCACGCGCCTGCTTCACGACCAGCGAGCGGCCGTTCGCCGCGCGCACCCGCCGCACCCAGTTGATGTTGCCGTCCCCGGCCGGCTCGACGACCGCGCCGCGCGCGTCCGCGAGCAGCCCCGCGCGGACCAGGTACGGGGGGTGGGTGGGGTCGTCGAGCGCCCCGCTCACAGGCAGGTGGACGAGCCGCCGTCGACGGGTACGATCGTCCCCGTCACGTACGCGGACGCGCGCGACGACAGGTAGATGGCGGTGCCCGCGACGTCCTCCGGCTCGCCGATCCGGCCGCGCGGATTCTGCTTGCGGATCATCTCGCCGAAGCGCTCCAGCGTCGCCTTCATCATCTGGCTCTCGAACGGTCCCGGCGCGATCGCGTTCACGTTCACGTTCTCCGACGCGAGCCTGCGCGCGAGCACGCGCGTCAGGTGGTGCAGCCCCGCCTTCGCCGCCGAGTACGCGTAGGTGTCGAGGATCGGCACGTGCAGCCCGTCGATCGAGCCGATGTTGATCACGCGCGCGGGGTCCGCCGCGGTCGCCCCCTTGCGCAAGAGCGGCAGCAGGTCGCGCGTCAGGAAGAAGACCGACTTCAGGTTCAGGTCCATGACCTTGTCCCAGCCCGCCTCCGGGAACTCGTCGAGCGGCGCGCCCCAGTTGGCGCCGGCGTTGTTCACCAGGATGTGTAGCGCGCCCTCGCGCGCTTCGAGGTCGGAGACGAGCTTCGCGACTCCGCTCAGCTCGCCGAGGTCCGCCGGGATCGCGACGCAGGTTCCGAGCTTCGAGAGCTCCGCCTCGGCCTTCGCGCAGGCGTCCGGCTTGCGCGAGCAGATGTACGTGCGCACGCCGTTCTCGACGAAGCCGCGCGCGATCATCCCGCCGATCCCGCGCGTCCCGCCCGTGACCAGCGCGACCTTCCCCTCGACCGAGAACAGCTCGGGCAACCTCATGGCGGCGCATCGTATCCGATCGCCGCCGTCGGGGCGACGAGCGACCTCGGAGCGACCGGCAACTTCGCAGCGACGGGCGCCAAGGGCCGCATTCCCATTCCCGCCGGCCTCGGATGTAGAATGGGCCCCAAAGTCGGAGGGGTGCATGGCCGAGTTCTGCAAGGTCGAGCGCGAGGGGCGGCTGTGGATCGTCACGATCAACCGCCCGGAAGTGATGAACTCGCTGCACCCCGCCGCGAACCGCGAGCTCGCGAAGGTCTGGGACGACTTCGAGGCGGACCCCGAGGCATGGGTCGGCATCATCACCGGCGCGGGCGACCGCGCGTTCTCGGCCGGCAACGACCTGAAGTACCAGGCCAGCGGCGGCGACATGCGCGGCCAGCCGGAGAGCGGCTTCGGCGGGCTGACCCAGCGCTTCGGCCTGACCAAGCCGGTGATCGCGGCCGTGAACGGCGTGGCGATGGGCGGCGGGTTCGAGATCGCGCTCGCCTGCGACCTGATCATCGCCTCGGAGCAGGCGGTCTTCGCGCTGCCCGAGCCGCGCGTCGGGCTGGCGGCGCTCGCGGGTGGGCTGCAGCGCCTGCCGCGCATGATTCCGCTCAAGCAGGCGATGGGCATGATCCTCACGGGTCGCCGCGTCCCCGCGCAAGAGGGCAAAGAGCTCGGCTTCGTCACCGACGTCTCGAAGCACGACGCCCTGCTCAAGACCGCGCGCGCGTGGGCGGACCAGATCCTCGAGTGCTCGCCGCTCTCGATCCGCGCCAGCAAGCAGACGGCGCTCGCGAGCCTCTCCGTGGCCGACCTCGCCGAGTCGATGCAGAACGGCCGCTACCCGGCGATCGGCGCGATGGTGCGCAGCGAAGACTTCGTCGAAGGGCCCAAGGCCTTTGCCGAGAAGCGGAAGCCGCAGTGGAAGGGGCGCTAGACCCGCGCCGCGCGACGACGGCCGTCGCGCGCAACGATCAGCGGCGTGCGCGCATCGTGCAGGCGCTGCGCGAGTGCATGCTCGCGCGCGGCTACGCGGGCACCAGCCTGTCCGACATCGCGCGCGCGGCCGGCATGACGCCGAGCCACCTGCTCTACTACTTCAAGGGCAAGGACGCGATCGTGAACGCCTACTGGCAGACGCTCGCGGAGGACTTGCTGACGCGCCTGCGCGCGATCGAGCACGAGCCGCTGGAGCGGCGCATCGATCTGCTCACCGAAGTGATGCTCTCGGACGAGACCGCGTCGTGGCCCGACCTCGGGCTCTTCCTCGAGCTGTGCGGCCTGGCCGTGCACCAGAAGGACCTGTACCAGACCAAGGCGCGCTTCGATCACGAGTTCAAGAGCTGGCTCGCGCAGCAGCTCGACGAGGCGCCGCGCAAGCTCGGTCCGTACACGGCCATGGCGGCCGAGAGCACCTACGCGCTCTTGATGGGCCTGTGCACGTCGGCGTATTTCGACGAGCGGCTCGGCTACGAGCGCGCGCGCGCGATCCTGCGCCTGACGCTGCGCCAGCTGGCCGGCTACGAGCCGCTGCTGGGGACCGTCGCATGAAGCTCTCCTGGTTCCACCTGATGCCGTACACGGATCTGCCCGACGACTTCAAGGAGCGACACCCGTCGGTGTGGGTGGACATCGATTCGCGCCTGTTCGATCCGGCCAAGGCGCACCACATGTACAACGACTTCATGGACGAGCTCGAGTTCGCGGCCGAGCTCGGCTTCGACGGCATCTGCGTCAACGAGCACCACTCCAACGGCTACGGAATGATGCCCTCGCCGAACCTGATCGCCGCGTCGCTCGCGCGCCGCACGCGCGATGCGGCGCTGGTCGTGATGGGCAACTCGCTCGCGCTCTACAACCCGCCGGTCCGCGTCGCGGAGGAGTTCGCGATGCTCGACTGCATCTCGGGTGGGCGGCTGGTCGCGGGCTTCCCCGTCGGCACGCCCATGGACACCTGCTACGCCTACGGTCAGAACCCGAGTCAGCTGCGCGAGCGCTATCACGAGGCGCACGACCTGGTGCTGCGCTGCTGGACCGAGCCCGACACATTCGTGTGGAACGGGCGCTTCAACAAGCTGCGCTACGTGAACCCCTGGCCGCGCCCGCTGCAGAAGCCCCACCCGCCGATCTGGATCCCCGGCGGCGGCTCGATCGAGACCTGGCAGTGGTGCGCGCAGATGGACTACGTGTACGCGTACCTGTCGTACTTCGGCTACAAGGCCGGCCAGGCCACGATGGACGGCTTCTGGCACGAGATGGAGCGGCTGGGCAAGGACCGCAATCCGTTCCGCGCCGGCTTCCTGCAGTTCGTCGGCGTGGCCGAGACGCGCGCCGAGGCTCTGGACCTGTACCGCGAGTCCGCGGAGTACTTCTTCAACCGCTGTCTGCACGTCGACGCGCGCTGGGCCGGCCCGCCCGGCTACGCGAGCGAGGCCACGCTGCGCGCGCGTGTGAGCTCGCAGGTCGCGCAGGCCGCGGGCCGCGCCAGCGCGGGCGCCGCCTTCGGCGCGCCGAGCTTCGAGGAGATCGTCGACCAGGGTTACGTCGTGATCGGCTCGCCCGACGAGGTCGCCGAGAAGCTGCGCGAGGTCGCCGTCAGCCTGAACGTCGGCCAGCTGATGCTCTTGCTCCAGTACGGCAACATGAAGAAGGAGCTCTGCTTCTACAACACGGAGCTGTTCGCGAAGCGCGTCATGCCGCAGCTGCGCGGCCTGTTCGAGGGCGAGTGGGAAAACCGCTGGTGGCCGAAGCCCCTGCCGCGCGACGAGCGCGCGCTGGTGCGCGGATGAGCGGCCCGAGCGAGCGCAGCGTGCGCGTGAATTCCGAGCCGTGCCGCGTGTGGGAGAAGGGCACGGGCGAGCCGCTCGGTTTCCTGGCCGGACTCGGGGGCCTGGTCGAGTGGACGCCATTCCTGGATTCGCTCGCACAGACGCGCCGCGTGATCGTGCCGTCGCTGCCCGGCTTCCCCGGCTCCGGCCCCAGTCACCGCCTGATCGACACGCTGCCCGACTGGATCGCGGCGACGCTCGACTTGTTGGAAGCTTCGGGACTCGACGGCTGCGAGCTAGTCGGCCACTCGGTCGGCGGCATGCTCGCCGCCGAAGTCGCCGCGTTCTCGCGCTCGACCGTGAAGCGGCTCGTGCTGATCGCGCCGTTCGGCCTGTTCGACGGGGCCGAGCCGGTCGCCGACGTGTGGGCGCGCCGCGTGACCGAGATCCCCGAGCTCTACTCGACCCAGCCCGCCGAGTTCGCCGCCGCGCGGCTCACACCCCCGAAGGACCTGTCACCCGAAGCCGTGGTCGAGTGGCAGATCGTGCAGACGCGCGCGTCGGAAGCGGCCGCACGCCTGCTCTGGCCGATGGGCGAGCTCGGGCTGGCGAAGCGCCTGCACCGGATCACCTGTCCAACCCTGCTCGTCTGGGGCGCCGAAGACCGGATCGTGCCCGCGAGCTACGCGAAGCGGTTCGCTTCGCTGATCGGCGGGGCGGCGGAGATCCGCACCGTCGCGGGCGCGGGGCACGCGCTGGACTTCGACGCGCCGGAGGCACTCTCGAAGTGCGTTCACGGCGCTCAGGGACGCTGAGCTACGGCAGGCACGCGTCGCCGTGCAAGCGAACCTCCCGCGACGCACGAAATTTCCCAAGATAGTCCCAAGTTACGCGGAACCAGCGAGTGCCACGATCGCGCGAGCGATGGAGGGTCGGCGTGGCGCTGCTGTCATATCGCCAGCCCGGGTTGGTGCTGGGCGTCGGACTCACTCGGGCCACGGAGCTCCAGGTCACCGATCTGCAGCGTGACTTGCGTGCGCTCGGCTATCTGCGCAAGGGCATCGACGGGCGCTTCGGCGACGCGACTCGGCTCGCCGTCGCGGCGCTGCAGCATGACCTGCTCGCGAACTTCGGCGAGAGCCGCGGCGGCGACGGACAGGCCCCGCTGCGGATCGCCGGCTTCAACCGCGGCCGGGTGGCGAGCCCCACCGGCGAGGTCGACGAGGCGCTAACCGCCTGCATCTCCGAGCTGCTCGACGAGCCTCGGTTTCCGAAGCTGCCCTCGTCCGCGAACCCCGCGGCGGCGAATCGAGCGGCGCTCGCGGGCCTCCGCCTGCTGCCCTCCGATCGGGCGCCGATGACGTTCATTCTCGCGATCCTCGGTCAGGAGAGCGGCTGGAAGCACTTCAACGAGCCCGTCCGCGGAGATCAGGACGCGTTTCTCGTCGTCGGGCTCGACACCAATGCGGGCGAGCCTTTCATCGTGACCTCGCGCGGCTACGGCATGGGCCAGTACACGCTCTTCCATCACCCGCCGAGACCCGAGGAAGTCGAGGGCGTGATGCTCGATCCCGCGAAGAACGTGCAGCGGGCGATCGACGAGCTGTGCGAGAAGCTCGAGGACTTCCTGATCGGTCCGACGCCGGGAACCCGGGCCGACGACCGGATTGCGGAGATCGGCGCCGGGCCGCTGCGCCGCTGCAAGTACGAGTCGAGAGATCCGCGCTTTCAGGTCGACTGCAAGAACTGCCTGCTGCGCGCCGGGACGCGAGAGATTCGCGACGGCGCCACACCACTCCACGCGGATACGGCCGAGACGTACGCCCCTACGCAGTACTACCGCGAGGCGTCCTACCGAGGCGTTCCAGACCGCAGCAAGATCGGCTGTGACTGGCCCTACGCCGTTCGACGGTACAACGGCTCGGGCGTGAATTCGTACCACTATCAGGCTCGCGTCCTGCTGCGCGCGCTCGAACTCTGAGGGGTCACGGGCGACCCGGGGAGACAGGATTTGAACGAGAACGAATTGTTGGGTGAGATCGGCATCGCCAAGATCATCGCGATCATCGCCGCGATCGGCGCGCTCGGCACGGCGGCCTTCAGCCTCGTCGACGCGACCAAGGCGTTCAACGGCGGGGTTTCCAACGTCGGCCTGAAAATCCTCTGGGCCGTGCTGAATCGCTTCAAAGCGGCGCTCGACCGCGCGCTGGGCGAGGGCGAGTGGCGCGCGGTCGTGCGCGCGCACTGGCTCAACGGCCGCTCCCGCGATCAGCAGAAGGCGATCGTGAAGTCCCTGATCCGGCTCGGGCTCGATCCCGAGACGGCCCCCGCGCTCGCCAAGTCGGCGCACGTGAGTGCGGCGGCGCTCACGGCGGTCGCGACGAAGCTCTCCGTCGGCACGCCGCTCACCGAGGTCGATCTGAACGTGCTCGGTCGGCTCGACGCTTCGGTCGAGGCGCAGCTCGACGCGGCCTTCGATCGCGCAGAGCAGCTGTACCGAAACGTCGCGCGCGCGGTCGCCGGGGTGGTCTCGCTCGGGCTCGGGTTGTTCGCGACCACTGTCATGGGAATCGAGGACTACTCCCCGGGCATCCTGGTCGGACTCCTGGCCGTGCCGCTCGCGCCGATCGCCAAGGATCTCGCCTCGTCGCTGCAAGCCGCGGCGACTGCGGTGAAGGCGACCAAGTGAGCCGATCGTGACGCTCTTCCTCAACTTCCGCACCGCGGGCGTGGGCGGCGGCATCGTCGAGGAGCCGTACGTGCTCGAGGGCAACGGCCGCGCCGATCCGGTCGCGCTGCGCTCGCTCGGCTGGACGATCCCCGTCGATCGGATCAGCGGGCGCGAGGTCGTCTTCGCGACCCACGGCTTCAACGTCTCCTACCAAGCCGGCGCGCAGGCGCTGGCGCAGCTCGAAACGGATCTGAATCTCGGCCCCGGCTTCGTCTTCGTCGGCGTGCTCTGGCCTGGCGACTGGTGGCTGCCCGTCATCAACTACCCCGCGGAGGCGGGCGACGCCGTTCGCTGCGGGGTTCTGCTCGCGAAGTTCGTCAACGCGAGACTCGCGCGCGCCCGCAGTGTGTCTCTGGTATCGCACAGCCTGGGCGGGCGGTTGGTGCTCGAGGCGGTCACGCACCTCGCCAAGCCGGCGCGCGAGGTGTGCCTGCTCGCGGCGGCCGTCGACGACGACTGTCTCTCCAGCGCTCAGTACGCCGCCGCGCGCGGCAATGCCGGTCGCATCAACGTGCTCGCGTCCACCCGGGATCTGGTGCTGCGACTCGCGTACCCCGCCGGTGACTTCGTGTCGGACGTCGGCTTCGACGACGACAGTCCCTGGCGCAGAGCGCTCGGCTATCACGGGCCGCAGCCGGAAGCTCCGGAACGCGTCCGCCACGCCCAGATCGATCGCAACACCGGCTACGGACATGGGGACTACTTCCCCACCTATCCACCGGCTCCGGCGGGAGCTCCAATTCCCAAGTCGAGCCTGCCGGAGCGGTTCGTCCGCGAAGCGCTGCTCGGGCTTCCGCACACCTGGCCCTGACGGATCAGCGCGTGGTGAACGCGTCGAAGAGCGTCGAGAAAAGGTGGCCGAGCGCCGGCAGCTGGGACGAGAGGGCGGCGAGCGCCGGCAGCGCAACGTAGGTCAAGATCTGCGTCAGCGTCGTCGCGTTCCAGGCGACGGCGTTCGGCTTGGTGTTCTCGATCAGGCTCAGCACCTCGTTTCGCGAGGCTTGGACGATCGCGACGACCGCCGCCGCGATCGCGATCGCGAACAACGCCATCACGAAGTTCACCGTCGGCGCCTGCGGCTGGAACGGATACGACGTCACCGCCAGCAGCAGGAGGATCAAGCCGAAGCTGCACGACAGGATCAGCGTGCGCAAGTGAACGAACAGGTAGCTCACGAAGAAGACGATCTGTCCGGCCACGAACTCCTCGGCCATCCGGATCGAGAGCGTTCTGCTGGGTGACAGCAAGTGGCTGTCGAGCAAGCTGACCGCATCCAGTGGCAGCACGTTGGCCTTCTCTTCGATCGCGCGGAGCAGCTTGGCCACTTCGACATCCGCGGCGGGCGCCGCGTTCCCCGGATTCGCCCACAGCGCATCCAGAACCGGCAGGAGATCGCGCGCTGCGCTCGCCAGCGCGCGCCGCTTCTCGACCTCGCTGCCGGCGACGAGCACTCCGAGCCTGCGCGTGAACGCGTCGCGAAGCACCAGCGGTGTGGGCTCGGCGGCGAGCAGGAGCGCCTGCTGTCCGGAGTACTGGAGTTCCGCGGGGCCGACGCCGTGACCTTGGGGCTCGAAGCCGATCGTGCTCGCGAAGCGCTCGGGCAGGCGCCGGAATGCGTGCACGAGTGACTGCGGCAGCTCGCGCAGCAGCTCACGCACGCGTCGCCAGATCCGGAACAGGCGCACGCCGCTGCCGACGATCGCGAACAGCAAGAGCAGCGAACCGGCATAGAACGCCAACCAGGTTCCGAATCCGTCGAGCGGAAGGCGGAGCTGGAAGAAGAACGCGATGCCGGGCACACCCGCCAGCACGACCACGACCACCGCGCTGCCGAGCCAGGTTCCGGTGGGGAAGGCGAGCGGCGCGGTCTCCTTCAGCAGGCGCGACGAGAGTTCGTCCAGGATGCTGAACGGCCCTTGCGCAGCACCCGGAAGCGGCTCTTCGAACGGCATCACCGCGACCGGTCCGGCCGCGAGCTCGGCGCGGCTGGCGAGCGCGAGCGCGAAGAGCCAGAGCGCGCCGCTCAGGAACAGGATCGGCATCGCGGACGAGACCCCGCCGTTGAGGTGCGAGGTTCGGTGCGCGTACAGGCTCCAGTTCACGCTGTCGGTAGAGACCGCCGTCCACGCGACGACGGTGATCGCCGCGACTACGACCAGCACGGAGAGCAGCAGGCGCTTGCGATAGAGCGCGCCCGTCGCCGGCTTTGCGCCCGCGACCGGACTCGGGCGGAAGGCGGAGATCAGCGCGTCGAAGAACGCCGGCAGCGGGCCGAGCGCCAGGCTCAGCAGCGCCACGGTGGCGATCCACGAGGTGATCGACCTTCTCTGGTCGGAGCTCGTGGACACGAGGACCAGCGGCATCGCCGTCAGGAACGCGAGCGCGAACGGGAGCAAGGCCAGGTAAGTGGGCCGCATGAGTCGTAGTCGCAGCGACTCCGCGGGCTTTCCGTCGCTGGAGGCCGCGCGCCTCAAGAGCCAGCAGAGTCCGTGGAAGCGCGTCTGCCCGTCGATCCCACCCACCGCCCGGAAATAGCGGAGCGAGTGGTGCATGCCGATCACCGAGAGCAGGAGCAACAGGCTGCTGAAGGCCACGGATGGCCTGCCAGCGATGGACACCCTGCCGCGAGCCGCCGCGGCGTTGGTCGTCGGTGCTTGGACCGAGAGCGGCCACAGTCCGTCTCGGCCGATGACGCTGATCCAGACCGCTGGCGGCTCCGTCTCGAGCCACGTGCACGCGCGCGCCGTCGCGTCGCCGTCGCTCCGTGTCTTCACGGTCGACACGCATTCCGTGGAAGAGACGATGCCCTGGAAGGCGAGGACGGCCGCGGTCGCCATTCCCTCAGCCAGGCTGCTCGCGGCGGCATTCACCCTGGGCGGAAGGCGACTGTCCGTACTCGTCGCAGCCTCCACCGACTCTACGGCGATGCGAGCGCTCACCGGATAGCTCGACGCAACCACCATGCCGAGCAGCGGCCGCGTGAATCGTGGATGAGTGAGAAAGATGTCGCTTTCGAGCGTGCTGAGCTGGATCTCCGGCACGTTGCGCCGCACGAGCTCGGCGAGGAAGACCTTGTCGCGCACATCGCTCGCGAGCAGCACCGCCCAGCCGACGCCGCGCTCGCGCAACCCGGCGAGCGTGTCGGCGAGCTCGAGGTCCGTGACGATCGCCGAGGCCGCTGGCGCCTGCGATGCGGGAACGTCGATCGGTGCGCCGAACTCGTCGCTCGAGAGCTCGAGCGCGCGCCGCGCGATCGGAGAGGAGAGCGCATCGCGCTCCGAGCGACCGTCTGCGGTCTCCGATGCAGCCCGTAGCTGCGAGATGTGAAGTGGGAACCTGGCGATCAGCGGGTGATTGCAGCTCGTCTTCTCCGGTTCTTCTTCCTTGGGCCGCCATCCGCCGTATTCGGTTGCGCTCTCGGAGAGCAGCGCAAAGCGGTCGCCCGGGAACGCTCGAGACTTGAGGTAGTCGCAGAGCGAGCGCTGGAGCTGGTCATCGGTGTGCGTGATCTGGTGCACGCAGAGCGCGAGTGCGGCGGTGTTCGTGTTTGACGAGCAGTCACCCGCCGCAAGCGCGGTTAGATTGTTCGCGGTCGCGCTGCCTGTGAAGAAGTCCACCCGCCGCTGTTTGCCGTCGCCGCCGGGACCGAGGTACGTCGCAGACGACGCGACCAGTCCCGACGCCGATCCGGAAAACGTCGGCCCGATCACCATCAGCCGTCCGTCGCCGCCGACCGACGGCGCGGACGGAGAGAGAGACTTCCAGGTTCGAACGGCGCTCGCGAGCGCCTTCGGATGCGCCCCGGTCGTCGGCGTCTCGCCGACCAGCAGGACCAGAAGCAGCTCTTCGGTCGAGCGTCCGGCTTTGTCTTCGGGCGAGCGCACGAACAAGAGCGCGCCCGGATTCAAGCGGTGGCCGATCGCGTTCCTCTCCTTGCGACATACCTCGGCGGTCTCCGCCTTGCTCACTCCGGCCAGCCTTCCCGCCCAGCACTCCTTCTCGCTCTTCGGCGAAGCCGCCAGCCCCGGCGGCGCCTTGTCCGAGGACGCGCGCGACCACGGCAGCGCGTGGCTCTTGAAGCTGTAGCCGAGCGCTCCGGCCGCGCGCATGAGCGCGTCGATCTGGTCGTCGAAGAGGTGTGGGGTGTGTGAGTCGAGTGGATCCGCGACGGTTGCCACGACGACTCGGTTCTGGCACGGCGTTCCGCCAGCACAGCGAAACTCATCGGCGAGCTCGTTCTTGCCGACGGCCGGCTCGTGCGCGTAGTAGTGTTCGAGCAGACGCTCGACGTCACTCAGAGGCTGGTCATCAGGCGCAGCCGTGGCTGCCTTGGCATTCGCGGCCGACGTCGATCCGGCTGCTGCCGGTGGAGCCGCACTGCGCGTTCCGAAGAACGCGAACGCGAGCGCGCCGAACAAGATGAAGAGCGTGCTCGATCCGCTTCGTTCGGCCAACACTCAGCTCCACGAACGCCTGGGGCCGAAGAAGCCGCCCGGAATTGCTCTCACGATGACTCCTGTTCCGTCAGCCGTCCGGCCGGCGGATCGGGCGGATTCGGCGCGCCTCCGGGCGACGGAGTTCCGGGCTTCGGGTTCGGCTTCTCCGGTCCGAGCTTCTCGGCGAACGCAAGAGACGTCGCGACAGCGGGAGCAACGCACGACGGCTTCGATTCGTCCTCGGTCAGCGCGCCGGTCGAAGTCACTCAGTGCCCCCTGGCTCCCAGACAGCGATCAGTGATATTGCACACCGATCCGCTGTCCTAACTTGGGAACTACTGGGGAATCACACCCGGCAGGCGTGCGTTCGGCGAGAGGGGTGTCGGTCCGCCCCTACGCCGCCAGCGCCTCACACGCCTTCACACACGCGTCGCACGACTCCAGGCACGCCTTGCACGGCGCGTGGTGGTCCGCGTGCTTCTTGCAGGCGGCGGAGCAGGTGCGGCAGTAGTCGGCACAGGCGGCCGCGTACGCGCGCAGGTTCTTGTCGTGTGTGGTGGCGTAGCCGGCGAGCTTCGCCAGGCCGTCGCAGACGGCGGTCATGTCGAGCACGCTCGCCAGGCAGTCCTTGAGCGCGGTGTCGCCCTGGCCGAGCAGGTCGACGCAGTGGCGGATGCAGACGTCGCCGGTCTGGATGCAGTCGAGCGCGGTCTCGACGGCCTTGGCGAGCTTGGGGTCGCGCGCGGCGGCGGCGGCCGTGTCGGCTGCGGCCAGGGGCAGGCCTCGAGCGCCTGCTTGCACGCGGGTTGCCGTGGTCGCGGCGACGGCCGTGACGAGCGCTCCGGCTCGGTCAGGAACTCGCGGCGATCCATGCGGGCCTCCCTTCCTTGGTTGGCGACCGCGATCCTACTCCCGTGCAAGTTCGCCGCAAGCGTGCGTCGGGCTCGCCGATGAGTGATAGGTCTCACAAGGGGCAGGCGGCGACAGGGGAATGCGGACTCGGTCGGGGGTGACGAGAGGACCGTTCGCTGGCGGGCGTGCGCGCGCGTGGCGCGTGCTGTCGCTCGCTCTCGCGGCGCTGCTGTTCCTGCTCGGCGCGCTCGGTGAGCCGCTACCCGCGAACGCGCACGTGGTGCACTCCAAGCCCGCGGACCGGCCGCCCCGGATCGTGAAGAAGGTCGACCTCCGCGATACGCGCGTGCTGCGCGGCTCCCTGCACGCGCTGGCGATTCGCGACAACGACCTGGGCCGCGTCGATGCGTCGCTCGTGCTCGACCGGGTCGCGATCGTGTTCAAGCCCTCGGCCGCGCAGCAGCGCGAGCTCGAGGCGCTGCTGGCCGCGCAGCAGGATCCGAGCTCGCCGCGCTTCCGCCAGTGGCTGTCGCCCGACGAGTACGCCGCGCGCTTCGGCATGAGCGACGCCGACCTCGGCCAGGTGCGCGTGTGGCTGGGCGAGCAGGGGCTCGCGCCGCAGGGCACGTCGCGCAGCCGCAACGAGCTCTACTTCCGCGGCACGGCCGCGCAGATCGAGCGGGCGTTCCGCACCGAGCTGCACCGCTACCGCGTGGGCGACGAGCTGCACTACGCGAACGCCACCGAGCCGTCGGTGCCCGCTGCGTTCGCAGACGTGGTGCTCGCGATCCGGAAGCTCAGCGACTTTCGCCCGCAGCCACGGCTGCGCCGGCCGACTGCGGCACCGCGCTTCACCTCGGAGATCAGCGGCAACCACTTCATCGCGCCCGACGACTTCGCGACGATCTACAACGTGAAACCGCTCTGGGACGCGGGCTGGGACGGCAGCGGGCAGCGCATCGCCGTGATCGGCCAGACGGCGCTCGGCCCGGGCAACAGCGCGGCCGACGTCGATGCGTTCCGCGCGGCCTCGGGGCTGCCGGCGACGCTGCTGCAGCAGGTCCTGGTTCCGGGCAGTGGCGCGTCGACGCTGTGCGACGACGACATCCTGGAGGCGCACCTCGACGTGCAGTGGTCGGGCGCGGTCGCGCGCAACGCGACCATCGTCTACGTCTACACCGGAGTGCGTTCCGGGCGCACCTGCGAGACCGCCGACACCAACGTCTGGGACGCGCTGCAGTACGCGATCACGAACAACCTCGCGCCGGTCGTGAGCACGAGCTATGGCGCGTGCGAGGCCGCGAACGGGCAGTCCTTCGCACAGACGGTGCGCGGCTGGGTGCAACAGGCGAACGCGCAGGGTCAGACCGTCAGCGCGGCGTCCGGCGACCTGGGCGCGGCGGACTGCGAGC
>JBBDXF010000019.1:77823-153780 GCA_040902485.1 Myxococcota bacterium
AGCCGCGCGGCTCGCAGTCCGCGACCACGGGCCTCGCGGTCGACATGCCCTCGAGCATTCCCGAAGTCACGAGCGTGGGCGGCACGCGCTTCGTCGGCGACGTCGCCAACGCAGCGACGTACTGGAGCCCGACCAACAACGCGAGCAACGGCTCGGCGCTGCAGTACATCCCCGAGGCGGGCTGGAACGACACCGCGATCAACATCGCGCTGTTTGGCGGCGGACTCTCCGCGAGCGGCGGCGGCGAGAGCGGTTACTTCTCGAAGCCGAGCTGGCAGACCGGAGTCGGCGTGCCCGCGGACGGCCGGCGCGACGTGCCCGACATCGCGCTGAACGCGTCCGCGCTGCACGACCCGTACTTGATCTGCTCGCAGGGCAGCTGCGTCAACGGCTACCGCAACGTCGATCTCACCCTGACCGTGGTCGGAGGAACCTCCGCGGGCGCGCCGACCTTCGCGGGGATCCTGGCGCTGATCAACCAGGGCACGGGCTCGTCGGGGCTCGGCAACGTGAATCCGAAGCTCTACGCGCTGGCGGCCTCGACGCCGGCTGCGTTCCACGACATCACCACCGGCAGCAACATCGTTCCGTGTAGCCAGGGCAGCACGCACTGCCCCGTGCTGGCGCCGTTCGAGCTCGGCTACAGCGCGGGCGTGGGCTACGACCAGGTGACGGGACTCGGCTCTGTCGACGCGTTCGCGCTCGCCGACGGCTGGGCGGCGAAGGTCGCGACGCAGACGCTGCTGGCGGCGTCGAGCAGCGCGGTCGCGCCCGGCGCGAACGCGACGTTCACCGCCACGGTCTCGGCGCTCGCGCCCGGCACCGGCTCGCCCGCGGGAGGGCGCGTGCAGTTCGCGGTGGACGGAAGCGCCGCCGGCACGCCGGTGACGGTGGCGCGAACCGGCAGCACCTACACGGCCTCCTACACCACGAACGCGCTCGCCGGCGGCATGCGGTCGGTCGCGGCGTCGTATCTCGGGAACCTCACCCACCTCGCCTCGAGCTCGACAGCGATCTCGGTCAACGTCGCGGACTTCTCGGTCTCGGCCGATCCCCCGAGCCTCGTGCTCTCGCCGGGCGGCACGGGCACCTCCATCCTCACCGTGACGACGGCGGACGGCTTCGCGGGCACGGTGAGCCTCGCGTGCGCGGTTCCAGCGGGCGCCACGGGCGTGAGCTGTTCGGCGAGCCCGAGCGCCGTCACGCTCGGCGTCGGCGTTCCGACGCAGACCGCGACGCTCACCATCACGACCACCGCGGCGCAGACCAGCGCCGCGCCCGCTTCGCGCGACTTCGTGCTCGCCGCGGTTCTGCTGCTGGGCCTGCCGACCCGGCGCGGGCGGCGCGCGCTCGTGCACGCGCTGGCCGTGATCGCGCTCGCAGGAGCGAGCCTGAGCTGCGGCGGTGGCGGTGGCGGCGGGGGAGGACGCGCGGCGGTCAGCTCGGCCACGCCCGTCGGCAACTACGCGCTCACCGTCGACGCGACCAGCGGTTCGATCGCGCACGCGCTCCCGATCTCGCTCGGCGTGCAGTAGCGCGCAAGGCCTGCGCTAGTGCGGCGCCTCGCGCCGGCGCGGGAGCTGAATGCTCGACACGCGCAGCGCGGCGCGGTGGCGCCAGCGCGAAGCCTCGTAGCGCGCGCCCGCGGCCTGCCAGTGGTGGGCGATCAGCGACGCGTGCTCACCGAGCCGATCCGCGAAGATCTCCTCGAGCGCGCGGGCGGTCGCGCGGTGCAGCTCCGCGCGGCGTGACTCGAGCTGTGACTGGTAGGCGACCTCCTGGGTGAGCGGGTGGCGGAACGCGTAGCCGCTCGCGCTCTGCTCGAGCAGCTGGAGCGCGACCAGGGCGGCCACGCCGGCAGCCGCAGCCTCGCTCGTGAACGCGCCCACGCGCTCGAGCAGACGCAGGTCGAAGCTCGTGCCGATCGCGGCCGCGGTCTGCAAGAGCTGCTTCTCGCGCTCGGGCAGCCGGTCGATGCGCCCGGCGAGTACGCCCTGCACGGTGTGCGGGATCTCGAGCTCGGCCTCGGCGCGCGCGAGCCGGTACGCGCCGTGCTCGCCCTCGAGCCGTCCCGCGTTCGCCGCCGCGCGCACGATCTCCTCGAGAAAGAAGGGGTTGCCGCCGGCGCGGGCGTCGATCTGCTCGGCGAAGGCGAGCACGGAAGCGTCCTCGCCGAGCAACGCGCGCAAGAGCGCCCGCCGCTCGTCGGGCTCGAGCGGGCCGAGCGGCAGCGCGCGGCAGTGGCTGCCGCGCAGCCAGTCCGCGCCGTACTCCGGCCGGTGATTCGCGACGAACAGCGTGCGCGTCCATGCCAGTCCCTCGACCAGCTCGGCGAGCAGCGCGTGGCTCTCGGGGTCGATCCAGTGCAGGTCGTCGAGCAACAGCACCATCGGCGCCGACGCGCTCGCGGCCTGGACCCAGTGGCGCAGGAAGCGGCCGAGCGACGGGCGGCGCGCGTCGTCGGAAGACGACAGGGTCTGACGCGAGGCCGTGTCGCCGATCGAGAGCGCGTCGAACACCGCCGGCAGCGAGGATTTGAACGCGGGCGACAGCGCGAGCAGCCGCGTCGCGACCTTCTCGCGCGAGGTGCCGGGCGCGTCGCTCGCGGCGATCCCGAAGTAGCTGCGCAGCAGCTCCGCGATCGCGAACAGCGGCAGCGTGGCGCCGTGCGACGGCGAGTGCGCCTCGTACACCGCCACGCCCTCGGCGCGGCAGTGCGCGACGAACTCGAACGCGACGCGGCTCTTGCCCTGTCCGGCCTCGCCGACCACGGCGACCGCCTGGCCGTCGCGCGCGAGCGCGCGCGCGAGCAGCGACTCGAGCAGCCCGAGCTCCGACTCCCGCCCCACGAGCTTCGAGAAGCCCGCCAGGCGCGCGCGATCCAGGCGCGTGCGCAGGACGCCCAGCGAGTCGAGCGCGTAGACCCGCACCGGCTCGCCGAAGCCCTTCAGCGTGGTGAGCCCCAGGTCGCGCAAGCCGAAGTAGCCGTCGACCAGGCGCGCGACCTGCTCCGAGATGCACGGCTTGCCGGGCGCCGCGATCTCCTGCAGGCGCGCGGCTAGCGCCACCGTGTGACCCTGCGCGGTGTAGTCCATGCGCAGGTCGTCGCCGATCCGGCCCACCACCACCTCGCCGGAGTTCAGCCCGATGCGCGCCGGCACGCCGAAGCCGACGCGCGCGTGCTGCGCCTGCGAGAAGCGCTCCAGCTCGCGCGCGAGCTCGAGCGCCGCGTGGCAGGCGCGGATTCCGTGGTCCTCGTGCGCGACCGGCGCGCCGAACAACGCCATCACGCCGTCGCCGGTGAACTGGTTGATCGTGCCCTCGTAGCGGTGCACGCCGTCGGCGAGGATCCGGAACCACGCGTCGAGCAGCTTGTGCCAGGCCTCGAGCCCCAGCCGGTTCGACAGCTCCGTCGAGCCCGCGATGTCGGCGAACAGCACCGTCACCTGCTTGCGTTCGCCCTCCAGCGCGGAGCGCGAGGTCAGGATCCGATCCGCGAGGTGCTTGGGCGTGTAGGCGCGCGGCGAGCGCGCCGGCTCCGCACCGAGGGCCGCTCCGCAGTGATCGCAGAAGCGTGCCTCGGACCGGTTGCTCCGGCCGCACGACGCGCAGTTCATGCAGCTACGATAGGGCTATGCGCGCGGCGCTGTCTCGGTCTCGCTCGAGGCGCTAGGCGCGGCAGGCCGCGAGCACCGCGGCCATGTACCAGACCAGCGCGAAGGCGGCGGCCGACAGGACGACCAGCGCGATCCCGACGCCGACGCCGAGCCGCCCGCGCACGTCTCGCATGCGCCGCGAGGAGCCGGCGATCGCGGCGCCGAGCGCGCCGGTCACGCCGAACACGAGCGTGCTCACCACCCGGAACACGAGCGCGAGCTCCGCACGCGCCGCGAGCATGTCGCGCTCCGAGAGCGCGGCGATCGCGTCGAGCCGCGCGCGCAGCAGGTCCTGGAGCACGAGTCCGAGCGCGATCGCGCCCGCCAACACGAGAAAGCGTCGCGCGACGAGTGCCCGCTTGCTGTCAGACGCGATCTCCGGCATCGCCATGCACGCCTGATCGGTCGGGAGCGCCGCGGCGCTGTAGGCGGGTCAGCCGCGCGCGCGGCCCGCGCGGGCCGCGGCCAGCGCGGTGCAAGCGAGCAGCAGCGCGACGGAAACTCCCGGCTCGGGCAGCGCGACCACGATGTCGAGGCCGTAGTCCGCGTCGCCGTCTCCGAAATCCTGGATCCAGAACGAGTAGGCGCCCGCGGGCAACGGCGGCACGAAGCCGGTCGCGCCATCTCCACCCGCGCCTACGGCCGGGAGGATGTCGATGTCGACGTCCGTGCCGTGATAGTGCGTCCAGCCGAGCAGCCCCGTCGCATCGCCCGCGAAAGTCTCCACGGTCACCTGCGGACCGCCTTGGATGCCGAGGAACGAGACCTGGCTGTTGATCGACGTGCCCGCGAGCTCGATCAGCGCCACGAACCGGTAGCCGTCCGGGATCGTCACGGTGAAGTAGTCGCGGTCGGGATCCAGGACCACGCGCCCGGTCACGCCGAAGATCTGATTCGAGCCCGGCTCCAACACGACCGAGGTGGGAGCGAGGCCGTCGCCCGAGAAGTCGCCCGAGACCGCCTCGTCGTACACGATCCCCGCGCGCGCGCTCGCCGCGCCCGCGACCGTCGCGGCGAACAGCGCGATTGCGGCGAGCCTTCGCGACAGCATCTGCCGACCTACTCCCCGTTTCGGAAGACCGCGCGCGAGTCCGAACGCGAGCAGTCCGAGGAGCAGCGCCGCCGCCGCGGAGGGCTCGGGCACCGGCGCGATCACGAAGTCGAACCCGTAGCTCGCCGAGCCGAGCCCCGTGTCCTGGACCCAGAACGCGTAGTCGCCCGCCGGCAGCGGCGGCACGAAGTCGGTCGCGCCGAAGCCGTTCGAGCCGAGGTCCGCGAGGATGTCGCGATCCTCGGTCGCGCCGAAGTAGTGGATCCAGCCGAGCAGACCCGTCGCATCGTCGGGCGTGACCGGCACCGTCACCTGGCTGCCGGTCTGCACCGCGAGGAACGCGACGCCGCCGACGGTGGTCGTGCCCGCCTTCTCGATCAGAGCGATGATCTCGTGGCCCGTCGGCACGCTGATCGCGAAGTAGTCGCGATCCGTGCCGGCCTCGACCGTGCGTCCGGTGCTGCCGTAGATCTCGTTGGAGCCGACGGCGAGCTCGACGGAGGTGGGCGCCAGGCCGTCGCCCGAGAGATCGCCCGAGATTTCCTCGTGGTAGACGACGCCGGCGTGCGCGCCGAACGCAGCCGCCAGCGATACCACGGCGAATGCCAGCGCGCGCAGTCGAACCAACATCAGATAGCTCCTCGTGTGCGGGGGAAGTCTCTCACGTCGGTCACGGGCTGAGAAGTCCCGGGGCCGAGCCGCACGCGCACGCGCGCGCAAGTGCGCACGTACACGTGCGTCGATCGTGGCAGACTGAGCGGGATGACCCGGAGGGACCCATGCTCTCGAAGTTCGACGACTACCCGATCCACCAGACGCCCGAGCCGATCGCGGTGCCGATCTCGACCGATCGCAACGCCTACGACCGCTACTGGTTCAACGGCTACACCGACGACGGCGAGTTCTACTTCGGCATCGGCGCCGCGCTGTACCCGAACCTCGGCATCATGGACTGCGGCTTCAGCATCGTGCGCGACGGCGAGCAGCACGCCTTCCACGCCTCGCGCCGGGCGCCGCGCGAGCCGAGTCGCGTCGAGGTCGGGCCATTCCGGATCGACATCATCGAGCCTTTGAAAGCCCTTCGCGTCGTGATCGACGCCAATGAGACCGGCATCTCCGCCGACCTGCTCTGGATCCCGCGCAGCTCGAGCTTCGCGGAAGGCCACCAGCGCCAGCGCCGGCGGCGCGGCACCATGGACGCGACGCGCTTCAACCAGTTCGGCTACTGGCAGGGCGAGATCCGCTACGCGGGCCGCACGCTCGCGATCGACCCCGCGCGCGTGTACGGCACCAAGGACCGCTCCTGGGGCGTGCGCCCCGTCGGCGATCCGGACCTCGGCGGCGCGCCGCCTTCCGCGAGCGAGATCGGCGGAATCTTCTTCCTGTGGGCGCCGCTGCACTGGCAGCACCGCTGCACGCACGCCGGCATCTTCGAGACCAACGCGGGCGTGCGCTGGCACTGGGACGGCGCGATCGTGCCGGTCTACGACGACCCTTCGCTGATCCCGCTCGTCGACGATCCCGGTCACGCGCCGCTGCTCGCGGTCGACCACCAGATCGAGTACCAGCCCGGCACGCGCCGCGCGAAGCGCGCGCTGATCACCAAGGTCGAGCTCGACGGCACGCGCAACGAGATCGAGCTCACGCCGCTCACCTGCTTCCGCATGAAGGGCATCGGCTACCAGCACCCGGTCTGGGGTCACGGCCAGTGGAAGGGCGAGCTCGCGCTCGCGGGCGAGTCGTGGAAGACCGCCGGGCTCGACGAGAACGCGCTCGAGAACCAGCACATCCAGCAGGTCATGCGCGCGCGCTGTGGCAGCGACGTCGGCGTGGGCGTGCTCGAGCAGATCCTGATCGGCCCGTACCCGAAGTACGGCTTCAAGAGCTTCCTCGATCCGGCCTGATCAGAGGCTCGGGGGCCTGCTACGACCCGTCGTCCTCGCCCCAGCGTGCGGCGTCGAGCGCGAAGCCGAAGCCCTGGAGCGGCCGCCCGGACGCGCGCTGCGACGCGTTCTCCCGCGCGCGCGCGGCGAAAGCGTCGAGCGCGCTCGCGAAGGAGTGCTGCGACAGGTCGGCGCCGTGGTGCGCGGAGAGCAGCTCGTTGCGGAAGCTGCGCGCGGTCTCGGGGTGCCAGAACGACGCGTTCAGCTCCGTGTCGCCGAAGAACGAGCGGTTCGCGAGGTTGGTCGAGCCGATCGTCGCCCAGGCGTCGTCCACGATCGCCACTTTGGTGTGTACGTACACGTCCTCGTACTCGCCCGGCGCGCGCGTCGCGGCGAGACCCGCGAGCGTGAAGCCGTCGCTCCGGCCGAGCGCGGCCAGCGCGTCGAACACCGCCGCGCCCTCGGGCGAGCGTCTCGCCAGCTTCACCAGGAAGGACGGGGTTCCGGGCACGACCGCCACCACGCGCACGCCGCGCGCGAGCGCGGCCTCGACGCGCCCGAACACGTCCGGCTGCGCGAAGATCTGGTTCTCGAAGTACACGCCCTCGCGCGCGGCGTCGATCGCGGCCAGGTACTGCTGCAGCACGCCCTGCTCGCCGCCCGACACCGCGAAGCGCCGGCCGCCGGGCGGCGCGGAGTCGTCGTCGTAGAAGCCGCGCCGCACCGTGCGCGTGAGCTGCACGGTCACGTCGCCGGCCACGGGCGACTCCTTGTGCGGCGGCCCGAGATCGTCGACGCGCTCCGGGGACGGCCACGCGCCGAGCGGCATCGCGCGCTCGCTCGCCAGGTTCCAGCGCTGCACGAAGTTGTGGTGCACGTCGGTCGCGGCGGGTCCCGCCAGCTCGCAGTACACGTCCTGGGTGTGGCCGATCGCGCGCTTCGGAAACGGGTGCGCGGTGACCGAGCCGTTGTTCAGGTTGATGCCGCCGACGAATGCGACCTCGCCCGGCCGGCCGGCGTCGACCAGCCAGCTCTTCTGGTGGTGACAGTAGGTCTTGTCGAGCCGGTCCCAGCGCGCCTGGAAGCGCGCGCCGCGCCGCGCGAGATCGCGGTGATCGTCCTCGGTGCCGAGGAAGTGACCGCCCTTCTCGAACGCGTAGGCCTCCGGACTGCGCCAGAAGATCGCGCGCACGTCGAGGCCGCGCGCAGCCGCGCGATCGAGCACGTCGAACAGGTGACCGCGGCCGTCCGGGAACTCGAAGTCGGGGGTCAGGAACGCGATCGTCACGGACACCGAGTGCTTCGCCGACTCGACCGCCTGGCAGATGCGCCGGAACGCGCGCTCGCCGCCGACCAGCGGCACGACGCGATTGCCCGCGCGGATCGGGTAGGGACCGACGTCGACGCCCGGGATGTGTGAGCCCGTCATGCGCCGATCATAGCGCGCGGGCGCGCGCGGCGGAGCGCTCTCAGAAGCCCGAAGGCTGGAAGTCCGGCGCGTGCGGCGAGGCGCTGCGGCGGCGCGGCGAGAACGTCTGCCGTCCCTCGTAGCCGTCGCACATGGCGAACACGTACGAGGGCGTGAAGCGCACCGGGCCCAGGCGGTTCAGCACGAAGGCGACGCGGCCGTCCGGCGCGATCAGGTTCGAGCCGCCGAAGAAGGAGTACAGCCGCTCGAAGCCGAGCTCGCGCGCGGCGGCGATCACCTCGGGTGTGAAGTGCGCGCGGCTGCCGAACGGCACCGCGAAGCGCCGCACCGGCTGGCCGGTGATCGCCTCGAGGGCGCGCCGCGACTCCACCAGCTCGTGCTCGATCGTCGGGGCCGGCGGCCGCGCCGAGAAATCGATGTGACTCACCGAGTGCGAGCCGATCTCGAACAACGGGTCGTCCGCCATGTCCCGAAGCTGTGCCGACGTGAAGCTCGGGATGTCGTGAAAGCCGCGCCGGACGTCGTGCGGGAAGGGCGTGCTCGAGTCGACGAAGGCGCTCGACACGAAGAACGTCGCCGGAATGCCGAGCTTGCGCAGCACCGGAATCGCGTGGGTGTGGTTGCAGCCGTAGGCGTCGTCGAAGGAGACGGCGGTGGTCGGCTCCACGTCCGCGCCGGCCGCGAGCAGGCGCTCGACCTCCGCGAGCGACACGATCCGGAAGCGCCGCTGCACCTCACGCATCAGGTGCTCGAACACCTCCGGCGAGACCGTCATCCAGTGCTCGGGACGCAGCCTCGAGACGCGGTGGAAGGAGAGGATCGGAATGCGCCGGGTCGGGCGCGAGCGCGGCTGCTGGAACGACAGGCCGCGCCCGTGCAGCCAGGCCAGCAGGAGCCCGGTCGCGTCGGCAAGGCGTGTGCGCAGGGAGTCGGACATCGCGTCACTGGTAGGCCGCGGCCTGGATTCCGTAAAGCTCGGCGTACTGGCCGCGCCGGGCCAGCAGCGCCTCGTGCGAGCCGGTCTCGACCACTCGCGCGCCGTCGAGCACGACGATCAGGTCGGCCATGCGCACGGTGCTGAAGCGGTGCGACACGAGCAGGGTGATCTGCTCGCCGCGCACGGCCCGCGCGTAGTGCTCGAACAGCGCGTGCTCGGTCTCGGCGTCGAGCGCGGCGGTGGGCTCGTCGAGCACCAGTACGAGCGGATTCTCGCGCATGAAGGCGCGCGCGAGCGCGAGCTTCTGCCACTGCCCGAACGACAGGTCGACGCCTTCCGGCCAGCTGGGGCCGAGCTGGGTCTCGAGCCCGGCCACGAGCTGCGCGATCACGTCGTCTGCGCCCGCTCGCCCGACCGCCGCGCGCACCGCCGGATCGTCGTCGAGCCGCGGCACGTCGCCGAGCCCCACGCTGTGGCGCGCGCGCAGCTCGAAGCGGAAGAAATCCTGGAACGCGCCCGAGAGCCGCTCGCGCCACGACTCCGCGGGCATGCGCGCGAGCTCGACCCCGTCGACCAGGATCCGCCCGCCGGTCGGCCGGTACAGCCGGCACAAGAGCTTCACGAGCGTGCTCTTGCCCGCGCCGTTCTCGCCCACGATCGCGACCACCGTGCCGGGTGGGAGCTCGAGGTTCACGTCGTCGAGCACGAGCCGATCCGTGCCGGGGTAGGCGAACGACACGTGCTCGAAGCGGATGCCGCGCTCGATCAGCGACGGCGCGCTAGCGTCCGCGCCCTGCGCGATCGACGCCGCGTAGTCCTCGAGCCAGGCCATGCGCACCGAGCCGTCGAGCCAGATGCCGCGCAGGAAGCCGATCTCGCCCACCGTCGCGCCGATGTACGACGAGAGCCGCGAGCCCGCGGCCAGCACCAGCAGCACGTTTCCCGCCGTGACCGGCTCGCGCGATGAGACGAACACGACCGCGCCGACGTAGGCCGCGCCGAAGATCGCCCAGGCCAACGCGTGCCAGCCTGCGCTCGCCAGGCGCGCGCGTGACATCGGCTGGTACCAGCGCTCCCAGGCTTCGCGGCGGCGCGCGACCAGCTGCGGGCCGATCCGCGTCACCCGCACCTCCTTGCCTGGCGGCGCGCTGGTGGCGGTGTCGAACAGGTGCCGCGCCAGGCGCTGCGCAGAAGCGCCGCGCTCCTCGATCACGCGCTCGACGCCCGGGCGCCAGCTCGCGCTGAGCACCGTCGGCAGCGCGAACAGCGCGAGCAGCGCAAGCAGCGGGTGGATCGACACGAGCAGCGCGAGCGTCACGCCGAGCCGCAGCATCCAGCCGCAGGTGGTGAACAGCGACAGGTACATGTGGTCGAGCACGAACACCTGGTTGCGCAGCACGGCGAGCCGATCGAGATACTCGGGTCGCTCGTGGTGCGCGATCGTTCCCACCGTGGCCTGCAGGCTGGCCACGTGTGACTCGAGCGCGATCGTCAGCTGGTCGCGGAAGCGCCGCTGCGTGCGATCGCTGATCACGCGCAGGAACCAGGTGGCCGCCGCCGACGCGCCGAGCCCGAGCGAAGCGCCGATCACGAGCGGGCGATCGTGCGCTTGCAGACCGTCGGCCAGGAACTTGAACCAGAGCGCGAGCAGCGCGTCCGGCAACGCCGCGAGCAGCGCGAGCGCGAACGAGACCGAGAGCAAGAGCGGCTCCGCCTGGTAGCCGCGCGCGAGCGCGCGCCACATCGAGCGCAGGGCCTTGGGCAGCGGGACCTCAGTCGAGGACATCGAGCTCCTCGTCGGCGGACGCCTCGCCGCCGAAGCGCGACGCCTGCAGCTCGAACATCGTGCGGTAGCGGCCGCCGAGCGCCATCAGCTCCTCGTGCGAGCCGAGCTCGACCACCACCCCGCGCTCGAGCACGCAGATGCGATCGGCCTGGCGCACGGTCGAGAAGCGGTGCGAGATCAGGATCGTGGTGGTGTGGCGCGTGGCCGCGAGGACGCGCTCGAAGATCTCCGCCTCGCCGCGCACGTCGAGCTGCGCGGTGGGCTCGTCGAGCAGCACCACGCCTGCGCCGAGTCGCACCGCGCACAGCGCGCGCGCCAGAGCGATGCGCTGCCACTGTCCGCCGGAGAGCTCGGTGCCGCCCGGGTAGCCGCGCGCGAGGATGGTGTCCAGGTCCGCGAGCCCCGCGGCGCCGGCGTCCGCGAGCGCCGCGCGGATCACGTCGTCGGGCGCGCCGCCGGGCGCCACGTTCTCGCGCAGCGGCAGCTCGAAGCGCACGAAGTCCTGGAACACCGCGGTGAGTCGCGCGCGCCAGCCGTCGAGCTCGAGCGCGCGCAGGTCGACGCCGTCGATCTCGATCGCGCCGCGCTGCGGGTCGTAGAGCCGGCACAGGAGCTTCGCGAGCGTGGTCTTGCCGGCGCCGTTCTGGCCGACGATGGCGAGCGAGGTCCCCGCGGGAATGGTCAGGTCGAAGCCCTCGAGCACGGGCTCGCCGGTCGCCGGATACGCGAAGGTGACGTCGCGGAAGCGGATCTCGCGCGCGGGCAGGCCCGCGGCCGGCTGCGCGCCGGGCGCGAGCGCGCCCGCTCGCGCCATCGAGCCCTGCAGCCACAGCACCGCCGCGGCCGGGGCCGAGGCGCCGTCGAGCGCCCACGACAGGCCGCCGAACGCGATCATGCTCGTGCCCACCGCCGCGCTCGCGAACGTGACGAGCTGGCCGAGCGTGAGCGCGCCCGCGGCGGCATCGGAGCCGAGCGCGTACAGCACGATCAGGTTCGCGACCAGCACGATCAGGAGGCTCCACAGCACCGGGCGCTCGCGCAGCCGCGTCGCGTGCCACCGCAGCTCGAAGAGCTGGCGGCGGCGCGCGCGGAAGCGCTCGACGGTCCAGCCCGCCAGCCCGAACAGGCGCAGCTCCTTGGCCGCCGGCGGATCGACCGCGAGCCGGTACGCGTACTCCGCGTGGCGCTGCGCTTCGCGAACCGGCTCGGTGTTGCGGTCGCGCCAGACGCCGCTCTCGCGCAGGAGCCAGTGCGTGGCCAGCCAGGCGCCGGCGAGCAACGGCGGCGCCCACCACGCGTAGCCGAACAGGAGCAGCGCCGACGCCAGCCCGGCGAACAGCTCGACCAGGCCGCTCGCGATGAAGTCCATCGAGATCGAGAGGGGCGGCCCGCTGATGCCCAGGTCGAAGTCGCGCGCCATCGCCAGGTCGCTGGTGAGCTCGGGGTTCTCCAGGTGCCCCATGCCCGGCGGCCCGACGCACGCGCTCGCCAGCCGGTCGTACAGCCACGCGGCGGTGCGACTGCCCAGGTTCGCGCCGAGCGCCTGATGGATGGGCGAGAGCACCTGCAGGAGCACGAACACGACACCGACCAGTGACAGCGGTCCCGCGAGCGCGGTGCCGCCGCTCTGCACCGCCGTGACCAGCCCACCCATCGCCACCGCGAACAGCGCCGGCAGCAGCCCGCGCAGCACCAGCACGACCCACCAGGCGGAGGCGAGCAGGCGGTCCGCCTGCGGCAGGACGCCCGCGAGCTTCACGTCGTTGCGCGCGCGCAGGGCCTCGAGCATCGCGACGCCCATCATCTCACGGACCCCGCGCTCCTGACGAGCTGGGCCGGGGGCGGCGCTCGACACCAACCGGGTAGCCGGCGCTCCGCCTCAGCCGAAGTGCTTGCGCGCGAACTCGCCGATCCGCGCGACCGCTTGCTCCGACTCGGGCACGTTGGGCCCGAACAGCTGCCAGACGTGGATCAGCCCGTCCCACGCCTCGAGCGTGACGTCGACGCCCTCGGCCTTGGCCTTGGCCGCGACGCGCGTCGAGTCGTCGAGCAGGAGCTCGCGCGTGCCGACCTGGATCAGCAACGGCGGAAGCCCGCGGAAGCTCGCGTAGAGCGGCGCCGCGAGCGGGTCGCGCGGACTCGCCGACGCATAGTGCGCGCCCATCTCGCGCAGGCCCGCGAGGTCGAGCAGCGGATCGTCGGCGCCGCCAGGCTGCGCGGACGCGCCCGTGCCCTCGAGATCCGTCCACGGCGACATGCACACGCCCGAAGCGGGCAGCGGCTGACGCGCGTCGCGCAGCGCGAGCAGCGTCGCGAGCGTGAGACCGCCGCCGGCGGAGTCGCCGGCGATCGCGATGCGCGACGCTGACACGCCCGTGCCGAGCAGCCAGCGGTACGCGGCGGTCGCGTCCTCGACCGCGGCGGGGAACGGGTGCTCGGGCGCGAGCCGGTAGTCGATCACCAGCGCCCGCGCCTGCGTCGCGCGCGCGATCCGCGACGCCAGCTCGCGATGCGTGCTCGGCGAGCCGATCACGTAGCCACCGCCGTGCAGGTACAGGATCGCGCGATCCGCGCGGCTCTCGGGCACGCTGACCCACTCGGCCGGCACGCCCCCCGCGTCTACGCTCTGGTGTGTCACGTCGGCGGCGAGCGGGAACATCTGCGTGAGCTGCTCGAAGCCGGCGCGCGTCTCGGCCACCGACGCCGCGACGATGCGCGGCCGCGCGGTCAGCATCTGGACGATCATCTCGTGCGGGTCGCTGGGCATGCCGGTCCTCCTTCGGATTCCGGCCCAGTCTAGCCCGCGGCGCTCCAGGCTGGCGAGGCGCGCTGCTCAGGCGGGGACGGCCATGCCTTTCTTCACCGCGGGGCGCGCGGCGACGCGCTCGAGCCAGGCCACCACGCGCGGCAGCTTGATCAGGTCGGGCATCTGGAGCTGCAGCGGGAACGCGAGCCACGGGTAGTGCATGATGTCGCCGATCGAGTAGTCGCCCGCGAGATACTCGCGTCCGTCGGCGAGGATCCGGTCGAGCACGCCGTACAGCCGCGCCATCTCGGTCGAGAAGATCTGGATCATCTCGGCGTTCTTCTCACCCTCCTTGCGCAGCGCCGCGCCGAGCCGGCCCAGGTTGGGACCGACACCGCCGGTCTGGAAGAACGCGTATTGGATCGCTTCGCTGCGCTTGCGCGCGTCCCTGGGCAGGATCAATCCCCTCGGATCGTGCTTCTCGCCCAGGTGCAGGAGGATCGCGCCCGACTCCCAGATCACGAGCCCGTCGTCTTCGAGCACGGGGATCTTGTGGTTGGGATTCAGCGCCAGGAAGTCGGGCTTCTGCTGCTCATTGGCGCCCAGGTCGACCTTGCGCACCTCGTAGGGGACCGAGAGCTCTTCGAGCGCGATCGAGATCTTGCGGCCGTTCGGCGTGGTCCAGGTGTGCAGCCGGATCATCGGATTCTCCTTGGGGGGTTAGCCTATACTGCGAGCCGTGAAGCTGGCGACGTTCACGCACCAGGGGACGACGCGCGTCGGCGTCGTCGTCGGAGACGAGGTGGTCGACGTCTCGACGGCCGCGCCCGAGCTGCCGCGCGCGATGGAGGGGATCCTCGCGGCGGGCCCGAGCGCGCTCGAGCGGATTCGCGCAGTCGCGAACGGGGGGAGTCCGCGCCTGGCGCTCGCGCAGCTGAAGCTCGAAGCGCCGTGCTTGCAACCGCGCAAGTTCCTGGCCATCGGGCTCAACTACGCCGACCACATCGCTGAGACAGGCCGGCCCGCTCCGGAGTTTCCGGTTTTCTTCAACAAGCAGAACAGCTGCGTGAACGGACCCTACGATCCGATCTGGATGCCGCGGGTCTCCGACAAGCTCGACTACGAGGGGGAGCTCGCCTTCGTGATCGGCCGGCGCTGCCGGCACGTGCCCAAGGCGCGCGCGCACGAGGTGATCGCGGGGTACCTGATCTGCAACGACGTCTCGGTGCGCGACTGGCAGCAGCGCGCGCCGACCATGACGCTCGGCAAGTCGTTCGACACGCACGGGCCGCTCGGGCCGTACCTGGTCACGCCCGAGGAGCTGGGCGACCCGCACGGCCTCGAGCTCGAGACCACCGTCGACGGCGAGCGCCGCCAGAAGTCGAACACCAAGCACCTGGTCTTCGACTGCTACGACCAGGTCGAGACGCTCTCGACCGCCTTCACGCTGGAGCCGGGCGACGTGATCAGCACGGGCACATGCGGGGGCGTAGGCGTCGCCATGAATCCGCGAGGGTATCTGAAAGTGGGTCAGACCGTGCGGGTGACGATCTCGGGTCTGGGCCAGATCGAGAACCTCGTGGTGCCCGAGCCCGCGGACACGGCGCGGATATGAACGGCGCCGAGGCGATCATTCGAACCGCGACGGGCTCGGGCGTCGACGTTTGCTTCGCGAATCCCGGCACGACGGAGATGCACCTGGTCGCGGCGCTCGACGCCGCGCCGGGCATGCGCGCGGTGCTCGCGCTGTTCGAGGGCGTGGTCACCGGCGCGGCCGACGGCTACGCGCGCATGCAGGGCAGGCCCGCGCTCACGCTCACCCACCTCGGGCCCGGCTTCGCGAACGGGATCGCGAACCTGCACAACGCGCGGCGCGCGAACACGCCGGTCGTGAACCTGATCGGCGACCAGGCCACCTGGCACCTCGCGGCGGACGCGCCGCTCACCTCCGACATCGACTCGCTCGCCAAGCCCGTGTCGGTGTGGGTGCGCAAGGCAAAGACTGCCGCGGAGTGCGGCCCCGCGATCGCGGAGGCGATCGCCGTGTCGCAGCGCGCGCCCGGCGGCGTCGCGACGCTGATCATTCCCGCCGACTGCGCGTGGGGCGAGGCGCCGGGGCCGGCGAAGCCGATCGCGCTCGAAGCCACACCCGTGGTGCGCGGCGAGGCGATCGACGCGGCCGCGCTGGCGCTGCGCTCGGCTGAGCCGGCGCTCGTCCTGCTCGGCGCGAACGCGCTCTCGAAGCGCGGCTCGCTCGCGGCCGCGCGCGTCGCTGCGAAGTCCGGCGCGCGCGTGTTCTACGGCACCTTCCCCGCGCGCGTCGAGCGCGGCGCGGGGCTGCCGGCCTTCCAGAAGTTCCCGTACTTCCCCGAGCAGGGCGTCGAGCTGCTCGCGAAGGTGAAGCACCTGGTGCTCGCGGGCGCGATCGAGCCGGTGGCGTTCTTCGGCTATCCCAACACGCCCAGTCGGCTCACGTCGCCTGGCTGTCGCATTTCGGTGTTGGCGCGGCCCGAGGAGGACGCGGCGGGCGCGCTCGAAGCGCTGGCCGGCGCGCTGGGCGCGGGTCCGGACGAGGGCGAGCGCGCGCCGCGCGGCGAACTCGCGCCCGCGAGCGGCAAGCTCACGCCCGAGCTGCTCGGCCGCACGCTGGCAAGGCTCCAGCCCGAGGGCGCGATCGTGGTCGACGAAGCGGCGACCTCGGGCGCGCCGTGGTTCGCGTTCGCGGCGGGCGCGCCCCCGCACTCGAGCCTGGGACTCACCGGCGGCGCGATCGGGCAGGGGCTGCCGAACGCGGTGGGCGCCGCGATCGCGTGTCCGGACCGGCGCGTGATCGCGCTGCAAGCCGACGGCAGCGGCATGTACACGCTGCAGTCGCTGTGGACCGCCGCGCGCGAGTCGCTCGACCTGAAGATGATCATCTGCGCGAACCGCATGTACCGGATCCTGAAGGTCGAGCTCGCCCGCGCCGACATCAGCCAGCCCGGTCCGGCGGCGCGCGCGCTGACGGATCTCGGTTCTCCGAACCTCGACTGGGTCTCGCTCGCGCGCGGCATGGGCGTGCCCGGCGAGAGCGCCGAGACCGCGGAGGACTTCGCCGCCGCGCTCGGGCGCGCCTTCGCCGAACGTGGCCCGTACCTGGTCGAGGCGGTGCTGTAGGTCGAGCGCATGGCTGGGATCAAGCTCGACCACGTCGCGATCGGTCTCTCGCGCGCAGAGATCGCCAAGCCCTTCCTCGAGGGAGTGCTGGGCGGCGCGCACGCGGGCGGACACCCGGGCGTGCCGTTCGGCTTCACGCAGTGGGAGTTCGCTGGCGGCGGCCGGATCGAGGTGATCTACCCGATGGGTCCGCCGGACGGCTTCCTGCACCGCTTCCTCGAGCGCGGCGGGCCGCGCATCCACCACCTCACGTTCAAAGTGCCGAATCTCGACGAGATCTGCGCGCGCGCCGAGAAGCTCGACTACACTGTCGTGGGTATGGACCACTCCGATCCGCACTGGCAGGAGGCGTTCCTGCACCCCAAGCAGGCGCAGGGCCTGGTCGTGCAGATGGTCGAGTCGTCGCCGCGTCCCGGTGGCGAGGACTGGCCCGTGCCCAAACCGCGCGCCGACGCGGCGCGCGTGCGCGGCGTGCGACTCTCGAGCCGCTCGCTCGACGCCGCGCGGCGCCAGTGGGGCGAGCTGCTCGGCGGCGCCGGCTGGATCTCGGGTGACTCGCTGCTGTTTCGCTTCCCCGAGTCGCCGCTCGTGGTGCTGGTGGACGTCGACGCGCAACGCGACGAGGGCCCGCTCGCGATCGAGCTGCAATCCGCTCGCGATCTGCAGCTGCCCGAGGGCCATCATCCGGAGCTGGGCGCACGTTTCGTGCAGGTGCCGGGATGACGCGCTCCGAGATCGTGCTGCACCAGTTTCCCTACTCCCACTACAACGAGAAGGCGCGCTGGGCGCTCGACTGGAAGGGCATCGCGCACCAGCGCGTCGACTACCTGCCGGGTCCGCACGCGCCGCAGATGCAGCGGCTGTCGGGCCAGCTCCAGGTGCCCGTGCTGCAGATCGGAGAGCGCGTGATCGCGGGCTCGGCCGCGATCATCGACGCGCTCGAGCAGCTCCAGCCCGAGCCGGCGCTGTACCCCGCCGACGCCGCGCTGCGCACGCGCGCGCTCGAGCTGGAGCGGCATTTCGACGACGAGGTCGGCCCGCGCATCCGGCGCGCGCTGTTCTCGGTGTTGCTGCGCGAGCCGGCCTACACCTGTCGCATCTTCGCGGGCCGGCGCAGCGCGCCCGTGCGCGCCGCCTACCGCGCGCTGTTCCCGATCACGAAGCAAGTGATGGGCCGCAGCATGTCGGTGTTCGATGCGCCCGCGGTCGAGCAGGCGTTCGCGGCCACCCACGAGGCGCTCGAGCTCGTCGCGCGCACGGTCGGGTCAAGCGGCCAGCTCGTGGGCGAGCGCTTCAGCGTCGCCGATCTCACCGCGGCCGCGAACATCGCCCTGCTCGTGCGCGTCGATCATCCCGACATGGCGCGCCCCGAGCCGGTGCCTGAGTCGGTGCATGCCTTCATGGCGCGGTTCGCGTCGCACTCCGCAACGCGCTGGGCGCTCGAGCAGTACCGCCGCTACCGCCGGAAGCGGGCGGCCTAGAACTTCGGCTCGCGCTTCTGCAGGAAGGCGGACGTGCCTTCCTGCATCTCCGGCGTGCCGCACAGCTCGGCGAAGATCTGCGCTTCGCGCTCGATGCCGGCCGCGAGCGACAGTTCGAGGCCCTCGCGAATCGCGCGCAGCGACGCCCCGAGCGCGCGCGGTCCGTTCTTGAAGCACTCGGCCAGCCACTGCTTGGCGCGCGGCAGCAGCGCGTCGGGCTCGACCAGCTCGTTCGCGAGACCGATCGCGAGCGCGCGCTCGGCGGAGATGTGCCCGCCGTGCAGGATCAGCTCGGTCGCGATTCCGCGCCCGACCAGGCGCGTGAGCCGCTGCGTGCCGCCGAAGCCGGGCAGGATGCCGAGCTTCACCTCGGGCTGGCCGAACTTCGCCTTGGTCGACGCGATGCGCACGTGACAGGCGAGCGCGAGCTCCGTGCCGCCGCCGAGCGCGAAGCCGTTCACCGCCGCGACGACCGGCTTGTCGAGATTCTCGATGCGCGCGAACACGGCCTGGCCGCGGCGCGCGAACTCGACTCCGCTGCTCGGATCGAGCTTCGCGATCTCGTCGATCGCCGCGCCCGCCACGAACGCGCGGCCCGCGCCGGTCACGATCGCGCCGCGGATGCCAGGCTCGCGCTCGACCCGCGCCACCGCGCCGTCGAGCGCGCCGAGCAGCTCGACGGAGAGCGCGTTCAGCGCTTCGGGGCGATTGATCAGGAGCGTCGCGACGCCGTCCTCGAGCGTGACTTCGACCAGCGCCATCGACTCTCTCTAGACCTCGATGCCGACGAGCTTGCGCAGCACGTCCGGCGGTGTGCGGTGCAGGAACTCCCCAGCCGGCAGCCCCTCCGGGTTCTCGGTCTTGATCGCGCGCAGGATCCCGACCAGCGCCGGCACCATCTGCTCCGACGAGATCTTCTCGTACAGCACGTGGGCGATGCGCGTGCCCTCGCGCGAGCCGCCGACCGCGATCAGGTGCGCGTTCTTGCCGAAGCCGGTGATGCCGATCTCGGCCGACGGCGGCCGCGAGCAGTGGTTCGGGCAGCCGGCCATGCGCACGACCACGTCGACGTCGCCGAGCCCCGCCGCCTCGACCGCCTCGCACAGCCCCGGAATCGCGCGCTCGGCTTCGGTCATCGCGAGCCCGCAGGTCGGCAGCGCCGGGCAGCCGAACGTCTGCTTGCGGAACAGCGAAACGCGCTCGGCCGGCCGCACGCCGTGCGCGGCCAGGATCGCGTCGACCCGGTCCTGCTTTGTTTCGGGCACGTGCGTGAGCACGAGATCCTGGTTGCCGGTGATGCGCACGCCGAGCTCGGGAAGCTCGGCGAGCACCGCGGCGACGCCCGTGCGCATCCGACACCGCTCCGTGTCGTTCACGCGTCCGCTCTCGACCGGGATGCCGAGGAAGCGCTTGCCCTCGCCGACCTCGCGGTGCCAGCCGTGCCAGAAGTTGTTCGGGCCGAGCGGCTGCGGCGCGGCGTCCTTCAGCTCCAGCCCGAAGCGCCCGCGCAGCTCGGTCTTCACGTACTCCAGCCCGAGACGCCGGAGGGTGTACTTCCAGCGCGCCTGGCGGCGGTCCTTCCGCTCGCCGTTCTCCTTCTGCAGGAGCGCGATCGCGCGCGTCGCCGCCACCACCTGCTCGCGCGGGATGCGCCCGAGATACAGCGCGAGCAGCGCCTTGGTCTGCGGCATGCCGTGCGTGGTGCCGAGCCCGCCGCCGGAGTAGAAGTCGTACACCTCGCCGACCGCGCCGCCGTTCACGACCGGCACGAACGCGACGTCGTTGGTCAGCGCGTCGACCGAGTTGTCGTGCGGGTGCGCGATCGCGACCTTGAACTTGCGCGGCAGGTAGTGCTTGCCGTAGACCGGCTCCTCGCTGTGCAGCGGCGTCTCGGTCTTGCCGGCCTCGTCGGTGAGGAAGATCTGGTAGTAGGCCGACGAGCGCGGCGCGAGCTCCAGCGCGATCCCGTAGGCGAGCTCGCGTGAGCGCAGCGGCAGCTCCGGGATCAAGTCGTCGACCACGCAGCACATGGTGTTGCGGTTCACGTCGCCGCAGGCCGCGATCGTCGACATCGCGTAGCCGGTGTTCGGGTAGTCCTGGTTGAGGAAGCGGATCAGCGGGCCGAGGTTCGGCGCCTTGATGTAGTGGAACTGGATCGCCTGGCGCGTGGTCAGACGCAGCGAGCCGTCCGCGAAGCGGTCCGACGCCTCGCACAGCGCGCGCCACTGCGCGGCCGAGATCTCTCCGCCGCCGGGCACGCGCATGCGCACCATGAAGATGTAGTCGTGCGTCTTGCGGCCATCGACGCGCTCGACCTGCTTGTAGATCCCGAAGTGCTTCGAGATCTCCTTGGCCTCGCCGGAGAGCGTCTCGGCCCGGCCCGCGGAGAGGTCGTCGATCTCGGAGCGGAAGCTGTGCTTCTGCTTGCCCGCGACCCAGAACAGCCCCTCGCTCTCGAGCTTCAGCCGCTCGTTCTTCGACATTTCGTCGAGCGCAGACTCGACGAGCGTGACGGCCTTCGGGGGGGAGGCGTCCTTGGGCATGGGCAAGCGACCTTAACCTCTGGAGGCCCCCCGAGCAAAGGGGGTTTCCGGGCGCGGCGCCGTGGATCCGGGGATCACTCGCGCGGGTCGGCCGCCCATTCGTTGGTGTCGGCGACGCGCACGAGCTTCATCCACGGCACGCGCCGCTGATCGCCCGCAATGTGCCCGACCAGGAGCAAGAGGTCCGTCGGGTCGACCGCTCCGATCTCGCGCTGCAGCTGCTCGAGCGACATGCGCCCGCGCGGACACAGGACCGGGCGCACGCCGTAGGGCAGGGCGAGCTTGCGCCAGGTCTCCTCGGAGCGGGTGGGCGCGACGATCGGCACGCCCGGCCGCTGGCGCGAGAGCAGGCGCGCCGCGAGCCCCCCGCGCGACCAGGTGACGATCGCGCGGGCGCCGCACTCGCGCGCGGTGCGCACGGCCGCTTGCGAGAACACCACGAGCTCCCGCAGCTCGCCCGAGACGCCCTCGATCGGCGTCTCCTTGCTCATCGGATAAGCGTCCTCGGTCGCGTCGATGATCCGGCTCATGGCGCGGCAGGCGCGCACCGGATCGATGCCGATCGCGGTCTCGTCGGAGAGCATCACGGCGTCGGTGCCGTCGAGCACCGCGTTCGCGACGTCGGTGATCTCGGCGCGCGTCGGCCGCGGCGCGCTGACCATCGACTGCAGCATCTGCGTCGCTGTGATCGCGGGCCGGCCCGCGCGGATCGCCGCCTGCACGATGCGCTTCTGCTCGATCGGCACGCGCTCGAACGGGATCTCGAGCGACAGGTCGCCGCGCGCGATCATCACCGCGTCGGCGCGCGCCAGGATCGACTCCAGGTTTTCGAGCGCGAGCTTGGTCTCGATCTTCGCGACCAGCGGCGTCGGCCGCCCCAGGTTCTTGAGCGCGCGCCGCACCGCCGCGATGTCGTACTCGGTGCGCACGTACGAGACGCCCACCAGATCGATGCCGAGCTCGCCCCCGAGCTCGAGGTCGCGCAGGTCCTTCTCCGCCAGGATCGGCCGCGCGGACAGGCCACCCGGCGCGTTCACGCCCTTGCCGCTGGTGATCGTGCCGCCCACCACCACGCGGCAGTGGATCTCGCTCGAGTCGACGTCGAGCACTTCGAGCTCGACCGCGCCGTCGCCGAGCAGGATCGGCCCGCCTGGCCGCGCCTCCTGGGCCAGGTACTCGTCCGGCACCGGCAGCACGCGCGCGTCGCCCTTGGTCTGGCCGCAGGCGAGCGTCACGTTCGCGCCGGTCTCGAGCGCGAGCGTCGCCGGCTCGAGCTCGCCGAGCCGGATCTTCGGGCCAGACAGATCCTGCAGCACCGCGACCGGCCTGCCCGCCGCGAGCGACGCTGCGCGGACGCGCGCCACGGCCGCGCGGTGATCCGATTCGTTGCCGTGCGCGAAGTTGATGCGGGCGATGCTCATTCCCGCGTCGATCAGCCCGAGCAGGACTTCGTTCGAACGGCTGGCGGGCCCGAGAGTGCAGACGATACGGACAGCACGCGTGCGCATCATTTTCCCGCTACGGCACGGCATGGGCTTTGCTTGATCCGGACCAAGCGGGCGGCCGCGCCACACTTCCTGAGATAAGATCCCCGCGATTCGGCCGGGCGCGAGCCCCGAAGACTGGAGGTCCATCCGTGACGACCAAGCGTGTGAAGGAAATCCTCTCCTGGTACAGCGCCGACAACGCCGGCACGAAGGCGAACCTGGCGCGGATGCTGAACCACGGACGGCTCGCGGGCACCGGCAAGATGGTGATCCTGCCCGTCGACCAGGGCTTCGAGCACGGCCCCGCGCGCAGCTTCGCGCCCAACCCGGCCGGCTACGACCCGCGCTACCACTTCGAGCTCGCGATCGACGCGGGCTGCAACGCCTACGCGGCCCCGCTCGGCTTCATCGAGGCGGGTGCGGCCGAGTTCGCCGGCGACGTGCCGTTGATCCTGAAGCTGAACAACAACGAATCGCTGGCGAAGGGCGGCGAGCCGCTGCCCGCGGTGACCGGCTCGGTCGCCGAGGCGCTGCGCCTCGGCTGTGCGGCGATCGGCTTCACGATCTACCCCGGCTCCGGCGAGGCCAAGACCATGTACCGGCAGATCGCCGAGCTCACGGAGGAGGCCAAGGCCAAGGGCCTTGCGGTGGTGGTCTGGTCGTACCCGCGCGGCTCGAGCCTGTCCAAGGAGGGCGAGACCGCGATCGACGTCGCCGCCTACGCCGCGCAGATCGCCTGCCAGCTCGGCGCGCACATCATCAAGGTGAAGCCGCCCACCGCCCACGTCGAGCAAGCCGATGCGAAGAAGGTCTACGAGAAGGAGAAGATCCCCATCGCGACCCTCGCCGAGCGCACCCGCCACGTGGTGCAAAGCGCGTTCGGCGGCCGGCGCATCGTGATCTTCTCGGGTGGCGCCGCGAAGGGGAAGCAGGAGATCCTCGACGAGGTCCGCGGCCTGGCCGACGGCGGGGCGTTCGGATCGATCATGGGCCGGAACTCCTTCCAGCGCCCCAAGACCGAGGCGATCGAGCTGCTGCACGAGGTCATGGACATCTACCTGTCCGTCTGACGGGGCGTGCGAGGACGGCCCCGCGCCGCCCGTCTGACGGCGTCTGTCGTATGATCCCCGGATGAACGACCCCCTCCGGCTCTCGTTGGTCGAACTCACCGGCGCGCTGCGCGGGCGCTTGCTCTCCCCCGTCGAGCTGATGACGGCGGTGTTCAAGCGGCTCGACGAGCGCAACGCGGAGCTCAACTCCGTCGTCGCCATGTACGAGCGCGAGGCGCTGCTCGCGTCGGCGCGCGAGTCCGAGGCGCGCATCGCGCGCGGGGCGGCACGGCCGCTCGAGGGCGTGCCGCTCGGCGTGAAGGATCTCGAGGACTGCGCGGGGCTGGTCACCTCGCACGGCTCGATCCCGTACAAGGACAACCTGGCCGAGCACGACTCCGTGCAGGTCGCGCGGCTGCGCGGCGCCGGCGCGATTCCGATCGGCAAGACCAACGCGCCGGAGTTCGGCCACACCGCGATCACCAAGAACCTGATCTTCGGCGTGACGCGCAATCCCTGGAATCTCGAGCTCACGCCCGGCGGCTCGAGCGGCGGCTCGTCGTCCGCGCTCTCCGCCTGCATGCTGCCGCTGGTCACCGCCAGCGACGGCGGTGGCTCGACGCGCATCCCCGCCTGCTTCGTCGGCGCCTTCGGTCTGAAGCCGACCTACGGGCGCATCCCGAACGAGTCGCACAACCTCTGGTACTACGGCGACACGGCGGTGCAGGGGCCGCTGACCAAGACCGTCGCGGACAACGCGCTGTATCTCGATGTGACCGCCGGCTACGCGCCCGAGGATCCGAGTTCGCTGCCGCACCCGGGATTCTCCTACACCGAGAAGCTCGCCCTCGGCGTGCCCCGCAAGCTGCGCATTGCCTACTCGCCGGACCTCGGCTACGCGGTCGTGCAGTCCGACGTCGCGCAGGCGGTCTACGACGCCGCGCGGCTGTTCGAGAAGCTCGGCCACGAGCTTCACGAGCTCAAAGGCGGCCCGCCGAAGATGGGGCAGGCTTGGGGCATGTGGGGCGCCTTCGAGCTGGCGGCTTCGAATCTCCAGCACCTGCCCGCGCGCGAGGCGGATTTCAGCCGCTCGGTGCTGGCCTCGATGAAGCTCGCCTGGCAGATGACACCGGAGTGGTTCAGGGAGCAGGCGACGCGGCGGCTCGAGCTGTCGCGCTGGTGCCAGTCGGTGTTCTCGGACTACGATCTGTTGATCACGCCGACCGTGCCCTACGACCCGCCGCCGGCGAAGGGGCCGTTCCCGCGCGAGACCGAGGGCCGCGAGCAGCTCGACTGGGGCGTGGCTTCGTTCACGATCCCGTTCAACCTGTCGCTGCACCCGGCCGCGACGCTGCGCGTGGGGCTCTCGCGCGCGGGCCTGCCGATCGGCATGCAGATCGTCGCCGAGCGCCACCGCGACGAGCTGGTGCTGCAGGCCGCGCACGCCTTCGAGCGCGAGCGCCCGTGGCACCCGCACTGGCCCGTGCGATAGTCGGTCGACCATGAAGATCGCGCTGGGCGCCGACCACGCAGGCTACGAGTTCAAGGTCCGACTGGCGCAGAAGCTCGCCGCGCTGGGCCACGACGTGAAGGACTTCGGCACCGGCTCGACCGAGTCGACGGACTATCCGGACTACGCGATCCCCGTCTCGCGCGCGGTCGCGAGCGGCGCCGTCGAGCGCGGTATTCTCGCTTGCACGAACGGGATCGGCATGGCGATGACGGCGAATCGCATCCGCGGCGTGCGCGCAGCGGTGGTGTACAGCGCGCGCAGCGCGGCCATGACGCGGCAGCACCATGACTCGAACGTGCTTTGCCTGGGCGCGGGCGAGTTTCCGCACGACGAGCTCCTGGCCTGGGTGCAGATCTGGCTCGAGACGCCGTTCGAGGGCGGTCGGCACGCGCGGCGGGTCGGCAAGTTCGAGGCGCTGGAAACGTCTTGAGCGCAGCGCTCGAGGCCGCGGCTTCGCTCCTGCACCGGACGCTGTCGCCGACGCCGCAGCTCGAGTGGCCGCTGCTCTCGCAGCGCTGCGGCGCCCGCGTGATCGTGAAGCACGAGAACCACTTGCCGACCGGCGCGTTCAAGCTGCGCGGCGGGCTGGTGTACATGCACGAGCTGCGCGAGCGCGAGCCGGGCGTGCGCGGCGTGATCGCGGCCACGCGCGGCAACCACGGCCAGAGCGTGACGGTGGCCGCGCGCCGGCACGGGCTCGAAGCGACGATCGTGGTGCCGCACGGCAACAACCCGGAGAAGAACGCCGCCATGCGGGCGCAGGGCGCGCTGCTCGTCGAGCACGGTCACGATTTCCAGGCGGCCCTCGAGCACGCGCAGGGTCTATCGAAGAGCGAGAGCCTGCACCTGGTGCCGTCGTTCCACCCGTCGCTGGTGCGCGGCGTGGCCTCGTGCACGCTCGAGCTGCTGCGCGCGGAGCCGGAGCTCGACACGCTCTACGTGCCGATCGGACTCGGCTCCGGCGTGTGCGCGGCGCTCGAGGCGCGCGACGCGCTGGGCTCGCGCACCAAGATCGTGGGCGTGATCGCCGAGCGCGCGCCGACCTACGCGCTCTCGCTGGCGGCGGGGCGCGTGGTCGCGACGGAGTCGGCGGACACGCTCGCGGACGGGCTCGCGGTACGCGTGGCGAACGCCGACGCGCTCGCGCGCATGCGCGGCGGCATCGAGCGCATCGTCGCGGTCTCCGAGGCGGAGATCCGCTTCGCGATCCGTGCCCTGTTCAGCGACACGCACAACGTCGCCGAGGGCGCCGCCGCCGCCGCGCTCGCCGCGCTGCTGCGCGAGCGCGAAGTGGTGGCCGGCAAGCGCGTGGGCATCGTGCTCACCGGCGGAAACATCGATCGCGCGCTGTACCGCGAGATTCTCGCCGAGGAGGACCCGACGTGCCCGACTCACTCACCGTGATCCGCGCCTTCGTGCTGGCGCTTCTGCTCGCCGGCTCCGCGCGCGCCGGCGACGTCGCGTCGAATCCCTGGTTCCAGGCCGGTCGGCAGGCGGTCGCGGCCGCCCGCGCCGAGGCGGGCGGGGTGAAGCCGGCGAAGAACGTGATCCTGTTCATCGGCGACGGCATGGGCATCGCCACCGTCACGGCCGCGCGCATCCGCGAGGGTCAGCTGCGCGGCGAGACCGGCGAGGAGAACCTGCTCGCGTTCGAGCGGCTGCCGTTCACGGCGTTCTCGAAGACCTACAACACCGACTTCCAGGTACCGGACTCGGCCGGCACGATCACCGCGATGCTGTCGGGCGTGAAGACGCGCGCGGGCGTGCTCGGCGTCGACGAGAGCGTTGCGCGCGGCGACTTCGCGGCGGTCGCGCAGGGAAGCGTGCCGACGCTGTTCGAGCAGGCCGAGGCGCGCGGGCTGTGGACGGGCGTCGTCACCACGACCACGATCACGCACGCGACGCCGGCCGGCTGCTACGCGCATACACCCGACCGCGACTGGGAGGTCGACACGAAGCTGCCGCCCGCGGCGCGCGAGGCGGGCTTTCCCGACATCGCGCGCCAGCTCGTCGAGTTCTCGCACGGCGACGGGGTCGAGGTCGCGCTCGGCGGCGGGCGCGCGTTCTTCCTGCCCGCGAGCGCGCGGGATCCCGAGGACGCGAAGCTCACGGGCGCGCGCCAGGACGGGCGCGATCTGGTCGCCGAGTGGCAGAAGCGCAATCCCGGCGGTGTCTACACCTGGAACGCCGCGCAGCTCGCGGCCGTCGATCCGGCGAAGAGCAAGCGCGTGCTCGGCCTGTTCGATCCGTCCCATCTGAAGTTCGAGGCCGATCGCGCGGGCGACCCCGGCGGCGAGCCTTCGCTCTCGCAGATGACCGCGAAGGCGCTCGACCTGCTGGAGGGCGCGCCGAAGGGCTACTTCCTGCTGGTCGAGGCCGGCCGCATCGACCATGGTCACCACGCCGGCAACGCCTATCGCGCGCTCGGTGAGACCATCGAGCTGTCGAACGCGGTGCGTCTCGCGCGCGAGCGCACCAAGCCCGACGAAACGCTGATCGTGGTCACGGCCGACCACAGCCACACGCTCACGATCGCGGGCTATCCCGCGCGCGGGAACCCGATCCTCGGCGTGGTGGTCGGCTCCTCGGGTGAGGCCGCGCCGGACAAGAGGCCCGCGAAGGATCTCTCCGGTCATCCCTACACCACACTCGGTTACGCGAACGGGCCCGGCTATCCGGGCGCGAGCGACGCCCAGCCCGAGGGATCGAAGCGCCTGCCGCACTTCGCCAAGAGCTCGACCGGGAAGGTGGGGAGCCGACCCGAGCTCAGCAGCGCGAAGACGGAGGATCCGCTCTACC
This sequence comes from Myxococcota bacterium, assembly GCA_040902485.1. GTDB lineage: Bacteria > Myxococcota_A > UBA9160 > SZUA-336 > SZUA-336 > VGRW01. The sequence continues at coordinate 105,340 of JBBDXF010000019.1, forward strand.
TGCAGGAGTCGACGCTGCCGCTCGCCTCCGAGACGCACGGCGGCGAGGACGTGCCGGTCTACGCGGGCGGCCCGAGCGCCGCGCTCTTCCACGGCGCGCGCGAGCAGAACTTCATCTACCACGCGCTGGCCGCTGCGCTCGGTCTCTCTCCGCCGTAGCATGGAGCCCGCATGAGCGAACGCGTGGACGCGATCGTGGTCGGCGGCGGGATCATCGGCGCCGCGAGCGCGTACTACCTGGCGGAGCGCGGCGCGCGCGTCGTGCTGCTGGAGCGCGGGGAGCTGTGCTCCGGGGCGTCGTACGGGAACGCCGGCTGGATCTTCCCGAGCCACGGTACGCCGCTGCCGGCGCCGGGTGTGATCCGCCAGGCGCTGCGCTGGCTGCTCGATCCCGAGAGTCCGTTCTACGTGAAGCCCCGGCTCGATCTCGAGCTCGCGCGCTGGCTGCTCGGCTTCGCGCGCGCCGCCACCGCCGCGCGCGCGCACGAGACGCTGCGGCTGAATCGCGAGCTCTCGCTCGCGAGCCTCGCGCTGTGCGCCGAGCTCGCCGCGCGCCCCGGCATCGACTTCGGCTTCGCGCGCCGCGGGCTGCTGGTGCTGTGCGAGAGCGAGACCGGTCTCGAGGCCGCGCACCACGAGCTCGAGGTGCTGCGCGCGCTGGGCGGCGAGGGCCGCGCGCTCTCGCCCGCGGACGTGCAGAAGCTCGCGCCGCGCGCGAGCGGCGCGATCGCGGGCGGCGTGCTGTTCCCCGTCGACGCGCACGTGCAGCCCGCGAAGCTGGTGGCCGCGCTGGCCGGGCTCGCAAGCGCGCGCGGCGCGCGCATCCTCACCGCTCACGAGGTGCTCGCGCTCGAGCGCGAGGGCCGGCGCATCACGCGCGTGCGCACCACGCGCGGCGAGTTCCGCGCGGGCGAGGTCGTGATCGCGGGCGGCGCCTGGTCGCCGGGCCTGGTGCGCGCGCTCGGCCTGCGGCTCCCGGTGCAGGGCGCGAAGGGCTACAGCGTCACCGTGCGGTGTCCGGCCGATTTCGGCGAGACGCCGCTCATGCTCTCCGAGACGAAGGTGTTCGTGACGCCGATGGGTGAGCTCTTGCGCTTCGGCGGCACGCTCGAGCTCGCCGGCCTCGACCTGTCGGTGAACCTGCGCCGCGTGCGCGCGGTCGAGCGCGCGATCGCGCGCGTGCTGCCGGGCGTCGAGCGGGCGGAGCACGTCGAGACCTGGCGCGGGCTGCGGCCGCTCACGCCCGACGACCGGCCGATCCTGGGCCGGCCGCGCGCGTTCGAGAACCTGCTGGTCGCGACCGGCCACGGCATGAGCGGGATCTCGCAGGGCTTGATCAGCGGGAAGCTCGTCTCCGAGCTGGCCGCCGGCGCGCGGCCGAGCCTCGACGTCGCGGCCTTCTCGCCCGACCGCTTCGCGTAGCCATGGACGCCTTCAGCGTCGGGCACTCGAAGCTGACGGCCGCGGAGCTCATCGCGCTGCTGCGCGCGCACGGGGTCGGGCGCGTCGCCGACGTGCGACGCTTTCCGGTGTCGAAGCGGCACCCGCAGCACGCCCGGCCGGCGCTCGAGGCGGCCCTGCGCGAAGCGGGGATCGAGTACGCGTTCCTCGGCCGCGAGCTCGGCGGGCGGCTCGAGCCGGAGCTCCCGATCGAGCGCTCCGAGAACCGAGCGCTGCGCGAGCCGGCCTTTCGCGCCTACGCCGACGCGCTCGCCTCGCCGGCGTTCGAGTCCGGCTTCGCGCGTCTCGAAGAGCTCGCGCGCGAGAGGCCACTCGCGTTCCTGTGCGCCGAGCGCGACTGGCGGCAGTGTCACCGGCGCATCCTCTCCGACGCGCTGGTCGCGCGCGGTTGGCGCGTGCTGCACCTCGTGCCCGCGCGCTCGCCCGAAGCGCACGCGCTCGACCCGCGCGCGCGCATCGACGGCGAGCGGCTCCGCTACCCGTCGCTGCTCTGAGGCTCCGAGCCCACGCGCCCGTTCCTAAAGCCGGAGCGGACGATCCGTCGAAGAGCCCCACGACATGCGCGCCCTGTTCGCCACGCTTGTGCTCCTGCTCGCGGCTCCGCCGGCGCCGCCGCTCGAGGAACCGCCGGCCGCGCTCGATCGCGCGGCGACGCCGCGCGTGCTGGTCAGCGTGCGCACGCTCGCCATCGACGGTCTCGAGGGGCTCGGCGTCGACGAGAACGCGCTGCTCGAGCGCAGCGTCGACCTGGCCTGGGACGACCAGGCGATCCCGCCCGGCTGGGTGGCTCCGCGCTCCCGGCTCGTCGCGCGGCCCGTGCCGCTCTGGCTGCTCGGCGGCGCCGCTCGCGAAGGGACCGTGCTGCACGGCTCTGCGCTCGACGCCCTGCTCGCGGCGCTGCAAGCCGACCTGCGCGAGCGCGGCATCTTGGGGGCGAGCGTGGAGCTCGATCGTCGCGCGTTGCTGCGGCTCACTACACCGGGAAGCGACGGCCTCCTGCTGCTGCGCGTCTGGCGCTAGCAACCCCTCGAGCCTCGCGGTACGCTCGCCGCCTCTCACGGAGGATCCCATGCATCGGATCGCTGGCACGCTCGTGGTGGTTGCTCTCGCCTTCGGCAGCGGCTGCTCGGATTCCGATCCGGCCGCGGGCGGCGCAGCCGGCGAGAGCGCGACGGTTCAGGCGCGCACCATGCCGGAGGTGTGGCTCGACATCCTCGCGCAGCGCGACCTCATCCAGGCCGCCACGTCGAAGGGAACCGACATGTGGCACGAGGACTGCGCGGTGGTCTCGTCGGCCGCGGCGGCGCTCGACCCGCTGGCCGTCGAGTTCGGCAAGAGCGTGACGGTGTTGCCGGTCGGCGACGAGCGCCGCATAGGTGCGGAGCTCATCCTCGGCTACCTGCTGGCGACCGGCGCGACGATGCGCTCGGCCGCGATCGAGGAGCAGGTCGGGTCGTTGCCCGGGATGATGGTCGGACTCGACGCGCTGCTGCAGGGTCTGGAGGCGAGCGTCGGCACCGCGGAGCTCGGCGGCGTCAGCGTGGCCACGCGGCCCGGCTTCAACCCGGTGCGCCCGCCCCCGCCGCCTTCGCCGATCTGACGCCCTTGCTTTTGAGAAGCGTCTTGCCGAGCGCGAGCAGCCGCTCGAACTGACGCGGCTCGACCGGCAGCACCGAGAGCCGCGAGTGGGTCACGAGCTTCAACTTCGCGAAGGCGCGATCGGCGCGGATCGTCGCGAGCGCAACCGGCTGCGCGAACGGCTGCACGGCCTCGATTTCGACCGCCACCCAGCGCGGGTCGTCGCTGGTCGGATCGGGCCGCGCCGTCGCGGTGACCCGCGCGATCCCGACCACCTCCGAGTCGTGCGAGTGGTAGAAAAGCACCAGGTCGGACTTCGCCATCGCGGCCAGGTTGTTGCGCGCCTCGTGGTTGCGCACGCCCTCCCAGAGCGTCTTGCGCTCTGCGACCAGCTGCGAGAACGGGTACAGGTCGGGCTCGGACTTGATCAGCCAGTACGCGGGTGGCATCACGAAAGCCTCTGCAGCGACTCCGGCAGCTGCTTGGCTACGCGCACGATCGGAATGCCCGTCTGCGTGGCGTCGTACATCTCGCGCATCGCGCGCGGCAGGTCCTCGAAGGCGTAGATCTCCTTGTGGACCGTCGGCTTGAACACCACGCCGTACAGCTCCGTCGCCGCCGCGCAGCCCTCGACCGTCTCGTAGTGAGTGTGATCGATCGTCACTTGCTTCACCGATTGCAGCGTCGAGTTGTAGCTGACTTGCTGCGAGAGCTGCCAGCCGGCGGAAACGTTCACGCCGCAGCGCGCGGCGACCGCCAGACCCGCGTCGAAGACCGGACCGCGCAGCATGTCGCACACGATGTGCATGTTCACCGCGTTGGTGAGCTTGCGGACCTCGCCCTGGAACGCGCGCACGTCCTCGCGCGTCGCGAAGCGGTTGAACGCCTTCTGGTCGATGCCGCGGATCCCCTGCGCCTCGAGCGCCTTGCGCCGCTCGGGCGAGCCCGAGCAGAACCACGCGTGGTGGCCCTCGGACTTCGCGAGCATCAGGAAGCACTCGCCGACCCCGCCGCCGAACGAGAGCACGTTCAGGCGTCGCAGCTTGGTGTCGGACACCTTGAGCCGGAAGATCCCGATCGCGCGCCGCCACAGGTGGTACGCGGTCGGCGCGCGCAGCGGCAGCGCGGCGATCTCCCACAGCGAGAGGCCGCAGTCGAGCGGCGCGTGCACGAGCTGCCAGTCGCCGACCACCGCCTCCTCGCTGTACCAGCCGATCGACTCGGGCTGATCGTAGGCCCAGATGCGCAGCGGGAAGCCGTACGCGTCGGGCTGGCCGTTGCAGTGCGTGACGACGATGTCGCCGGGCTTGAAGCGCTTCACCTCGGCGCCGACACCGAGCACCTCGCCGACCGCCGAGTTGCCGGGGTAGATCTTGCCGCCGCGCGAGGCGGCGATGCTGTCGGTGTCGGCCAGCACCGCGTGATCCACGTTGTGCTCGCCGGAGGCGGCGAGGATGCGCAGGTGCACGTCGTTCGGACCGACCTTGCGCAGCTCGAGCTGGTCGAGCTTGAGCACGTTCCCGAACTCGAACTTGGACACGTCGCCCTTGACGCGTTCCTTCTCCGAGACGATGTCGACGGCGCTGATCGAGTAGGCTCTGGTCATGGCGCGCATGATGAACGCGGGGCCCGTCGCGATCAAGCGGACGATCGACGAGGTGGCGTCGCGGATCCGGACCCGGATCCTCGACGGCTCGCTCGCGCCGGGCACGCGTCTGCCGGCGGAGCGCGCGCTGGCCGCGCAGCTGCGCGTGAACCGCAGCTCCGTGCGCGAGGCGCTGAAGCAGCTGGAGCAGCTGCGCCTGGTGGAGATCCAGCGCGGCTCCGGCGCGCGCGTGCAGGACGCCGAGCACGCCAGCTTCGAAATCGTGCGCACGCTGCTCGGCGACGGCCGGCCCGATCCCGCGCGAGTGCGCGATCTGCTCGAGCTGCGCGAGGTGCTGCTGCCGGGACTGCTCCGACTCGCGATCGAGCGCGCGAGCGACGCCGAGCTCCGGGCCTGCGTGGCGAGCCTGCGCGAAGCCGCGAGCCACGAGCGCTCGGACGAGGAGTGTCTCGCGGCCGCGAGTGAGCTGCTCGTAGTCTTCGCGCGCATGACTCACAACCGGGTGATCTTGATCCTCGCCAACTCCGTGACGCGCTTTCTCGCGGAGCGCGAGCCGCACGATCCGGCCTTGCTCGAAGCGGAGCGGCGCAAGCTCCGGCCGCTCCTGCAGCGGCTCGCGCTGGCGATTTCCGCGCGTGACGCGGACACCGCCTCGCGCGCCGGGCGCGACCTGCTGCGCCGCCTCGCAAAGCTCGTGGAAGCCGAGATTCGCGCCTGAAGGTTGACCCTGCCCGGTTGTCGCGATAAAACCCGTCGGGCGCGGATTCACTCCGCGCAGGAGCACGTGTCGATGAAGATCCCCGCGCAGCCACGAGCCTCGACCGCCCGCCAGTCGCTCGAGTTCTTCAAGGGCTTCCTCAAGAACCCGCGCGAAGTCGGCTCGGTCATCCCGAGCTCGCGCTTTCTCACGCGCCGGACGCTCGAGTGTGGCGACATCGCTCACGCGCGGGTGATCGTCGAGCTGGGACCCGGCACGGGGGTGCTGACTCGCAACGCTCTCTCGCGCATGCGGCCCGACGCCAAGCTCGTCGCGATCGAGATCAACCGGGACTTCGTCGACGTGCTGCGCGAGGAGCTGCCCGACCCGCGGCTCTACATCCACTACGGCAGCGCGACGGAGATCGAGGCGGCGCTCGAGAAGATCGGCGAGACCAAAGCCGACCTGGTGATGTCGGGGATTCCGTTCTCGACGCTCGAGAACGGCGTTGGCTTCGCCACGCTGCAGGCGGCCAAGCGGGTGCTGAGCCGCAACGGCCGCTTCGTGGCCTACCAGTTCCGCAGCAAGGTGAAGGACCTCGGCTCGCCCGTGTTCGGCGCGCGCCCCGAGACCCACAGCGGCTTCTGGAACGTGCCGCCCATGAAGATCTACGTGTGGAGGCAGAGCGAGGCGAACGCGTGATCGTTCGCTTCGCGAGCGGCGGCGACCCCCTCGAGGGGGCGCTCTACCTGCCCGAAGCGACGGCCACGCTGCCGAGGCCGGCCGTCGTGATCGTGCACGACGTGTGGGGGCTGTACGAGCCGTACCACCAGGTCGCGCAGCGGCTCGCGCGCGCCGGCTTCGTCGCGCTCGCGCTCGACCTGTACGCGCGCGGCGAGAAGCCCGGCTCGCCCTCCGACATGCCGGGCGTGATGAAGTTCCTGCACCGCTTGCCCGACCGGCGCGTGCTCGCCGACATCCAGGCCGCCCTCGACTTCCTGCGCGCGCGTCCCGAGGTCGAAGGCCGCAAGCTCGGTCTCACCGGCTTCTGCATGGGCGGGAAGTACGCGGACCTGGCGGCGGTGCGCTGCCGGGGTCTGGACGCGGTCGTCTCCTGGTACGGCATGCTGCGCGCGGACGCGCTCGACGACGCGAATCCGGAGCACGCGCTCGACGCGCTGGCGGAGCTGCGCTGCCCGCTGCTCGCGCTGTTCGGCGCCGACGACGTGCTGATCCCGCAGCAAGACGTCCTGGAGCTGAGTTCGCGCGCGCGCGAGCGCGCGCTGCCCGTCGAGGTCGTGGTCTACGCCTCTGCGGGTCACGCGTTCGCGAACGACTCGAGGCCGGAGGCGTTCCGCGCCGAGGCCGCCGCCGACGCCTGGCGGCGCGCGCTCGCGTTCTTCGCGCGCGAGCTGGAGGCCTGAGCGTGGAGCGGCCGACCAAGCAGGAGCTTTTGGGCGCGATCCGCGGCTTCCTCGAGCGCGAGCTCATGCCCGAGCTCGAGGGCGTGCGGCGCTTCCACGTGCGTGTGTCGGTGAACGCGCTCGCGATCGTGCTGCGCGAGCTCGAGCTCGAGGGCGAGCAGCGGCCCGCCCAGCACGCGCGCCTGTGCGCCTTGCTCGGTCGGACCGACGCGAAGCCCGCCGAGCCGCGCGCGCTCGACCAGGCGGTCGAAGGCCTGGAGCGCGAGCTGTGCGCGCGGATCCGCGCCGGCTTCGGCGAGCAGCCGGGCGCGCGCGCGCGCTTGCTGTTGCACCTGCGCGAAACCGCCGCCGAGCGGCTGGCCGTCTCGAACCCGGGCTACCGTTGAGCTAGGATCGCAGCCCTCGAGCTCGGGGGGGGGTGGGTGAGCGACTTCGGGGGATCGGTCGCGCAGCTGCGCGCGGCGGCGAAGAGCGTCGATGACGTCGAGCTGTCGGATCTCCACACCCAGGAGGAGATCAGCGTCCGGACCGACGACGGCTGGACGCTGGCGCTGACGCGCTACCGGCCGCGCCCGCAGTCCTTCGCACAGCCGCTGCTCGGCGTGCCCCTGCTGCTGGTGCACGGCTACACGCAGAACCGGCGCGCCTGGAGCTCCGGCGAGTTCGTGAAGAGCATGCTGTATTTCGGCGCGGATCTGTTCCTGCTCGAGCTGCGCGGCCACGGCAAGAGCGGCGTCGAGCAGCAGCGCCGCGAGGCGCGCGCGGCCGGCACCGAGCCGCCCGCGGACCTCGACTATCTCTGGGATCTCGACTCGCACCTGCTGCTCGACCTGCCGGCGGCGATCGCCGAGGTGAAGCGCGTCAGCGGGCGCGAGCGGATCTTCTACTGCGGTCACAGCCTGGGCGGAATCCTCGGCTACGCGTACGCGACGCTGTTCGACGACCTGCAGGGGCTGATCACGATCGGCTCGCCGTCCGATTTCGCGCGCCTGCCGCCGTGGCTGCGCCTGCTGTCGTGGGGACCGGTGCTCGGCTTTCCCGCGATCGACGCGGTGCTGGCGGCCGCGAACGTGGCGCGCGTCGCGGCGCGCACGCTGCGGCGCATTCCCGGGCTGCAGTCGCCGCGCAACGAGTTCAAGCCGTATCGCTTCCGGCGCCTGCCGTTCCGCGCCGCGTTCCGCTGGCTCGAGGAGAACCTGCGCAGCGGCGTGCAGGCCCCGCTCACGGGCCGCCTGCCGTTCAGCCGCCCGCTGCTCTACCAACCGCGCAACGTCGCGCTCGGCGCGCTGCGGCCGCTCTTGCGCGAGGGTGGCAACGACGAGCCGCGCGCGACGCTCGAGCAGCTCGCGCGCTGGGCGCGCCGCGGCGAACTCACCAGCCCGCGCCTGCGCCACGACATTGCGGCGGCGTTCCCGCGCATCCGCATTCCGCTCGCGATCTTCTTCGGCGACGAGGACCCGCTCGCGTCGGTGAAGACCACGCGCAACGTGTACCGCGCCGCGTCGAGCGAGTATCTGCTCTGGCGTCCGGTGCGCGGCAACAGCCACCTCGACCTGACGATGGGCTACGACATCCGGCAGATCTGCTACGACGTGAAGAACCTGATGAGCTACGCGCTCGACCACGAGAGCGGGGGAAACTCGCTGCCGCGCAAGCGCCGCGCGCGCGCCGGCTGACACCGAAATGCGTGAGAAAGCGAAGCGCGATGCGCGAGAGTCGGGTAGAGCCGGGACGGCACCTCCGACCCGAAGCCGAGCGAAGTCGGGCGGCGCGGCTTCACCGCGCCGATGACCCGCCCGTATGGAGGCTTATCTCGTCCGGCACGGAGAGGTGGAGATCGACGCGGGCTTCCTGCGCGGAAATCCGCCGCTCTCCGATGCCGGACGCGCGCAAGCCCGCGCGCTCGGCGCGCGCCTGCGGGAAATCGACTTCGACGTGTGCCTGGTCTCGCCCCTGCTTCGCGCGCAGGAGACCGCACGCCTGCTCTTGGAGGGCCGCGCGATCCCGACCGAGACGCATGCCTGTCTCGCCGAGGGCGCGTTCGGCGCGCTCGACGGGCTGGCCCGCGGAGCGGAGCTCGAGCGCCACCCCGAGTTCTATCGCCTCGGCCGCACCGTGCTCCCGCGGCTCGCCGCCGCGGGCTCGACCGCGCCCGGCGGAGAGACGCGCGAGCAGTTCCTGGCGCGAGCGAAAGTCGCGCGGGCGCTGGTCGAGAAGCCGGTCTTCGATCCGAGCGCACGGGCGCTCGTGGTGTCGCACGGCGGACTGCTCGCGTACCTGATCCAGCTCCTGTTGGGGCATGAACCCCGCGATGACGTGACGATCGGCTTCGAATTCTGCGGCGTCGCGCGCGTGACCGCGTATCGCGAAGAGCCCTCGTTCGGTCCGTTCGCGATGCTTCGCTTCGTGTCGAGCTGATCGCATCCGCGTCCGCGCCGCAGCGATTTGCTGCACCGACGGACTTCGCCGGTGTGTCGCCTTGACCCGCCTCGCGAGCGCGGGTAACTATGCGCCCGCACCATGGAACCGCGGAAGCGAAGCCTCGTCGCGCTCGGTCTGATCGGCGTCTGCGCGTTCGTGCTCACCGCGACGGCGGCGAGCTTGTACGAGTACACGCCGGAAGAGCTCACCGGACCCGAGCAGCCGATCGCGTTCAACCATCAGATCCACGCGGGCGCGATCGAAGACGGCAACCTCGGCATCCAGTGCTTGTACTGCCACGGTCCCGCTTCGCTGGGCTGGAGCGCGACCGTGCCGCCGGTCTCCACGTGCCTCGGCTGTCACACGCACATCAAGTCCGGCCGCACGGAGGGCTCGGCGGAAGAGATCGCGAAGATCCACGAGTTCGCAGCCAAGGGCGACTCGATTCCCTGGGTCCGCATCCACCACCTGCCGGACTACGTGCAGTTCAAGCACATGCGCCACGTGCAGGCGGGCGTGCAGTGTCAGGAGTGCCACGGCGACGTGCAGGACATGAAGCGCGTCTATCTGGTTCCGCAGATGCAGATCACCAAGCGCAGTCTCTTCACTCCTTCGCAGAAGCTCGAGATGGGCTGGTGCATGGAGTGTCACCTGCAGCGCGGCGCGCCCGACGACTGCGCGGCCTGCCACTACTAGACGACCCGGGGCAAAGACACGATGCCGGAAATCGATCGCCGAGACTTCCTGAAGATCGTGGGCATGACTGCGGGCGCGGCGGCCACCGTCGCGTGCAAGGAACCGATCCACCACATCATCCCCTACCTGAACCAGCCCGAGGAAGTCGTTCCGGGCATCGCGACCTACTACAACACGACCTGCCGCATCTGCCCGGCGGCGTGCTCGGTGCGCGTGAAGACGCGCGAGGGCCGGCCGATCAAGGTCGACGGAAATCCCGACGGTCCGCTCGCGCGCGGCCACCTGTGCGTGCGCGGCGAGCTCGGGCTGATGCGCACCTACGACCACACGCGCTTCAAGGGCCCGATGAAGCGCGTCGACAATGCGGACGGCTCGGTCGCGCACGTGCCCGTGACGTGGGAAGAGGGCATGACGCTGCTCGTGGAGAGCTTGCGCGCGAACGCGGGCAAGGTGTTCTTCCTCGGCGGTCACCAGACGGGAACCTGCGACGCGCTGATCGATCAAGCGCTCGCGGCGCTCGGCTCCGCCGGTCAGCGCCTGCGCTTCGAGCCGTACGCGTACGAAGCACTGCGCAGCGCAGACGAGCTCGTGTTCGGCACGCGCGCCGTGCCGCAGTTCAAGATCGGCGAGGCGGACGTGCTGGTCGCCTTCGGCACCGACTTCCTCGAGACCTGGCTCTCGCCGCTCGCGAACCAGATCAGCTTCTCCGACGCGCGCCGCGACGGCGGCGGCTACGCGATCTTCGTGGGCCCGCGGCTCGGACTCTCGGCGGCCAACACCGATCAGTGGCTGGCGCCGACGCCCGGCACGGAGGTGCTGGTCGCGATCGCGCTCGCGAGCGAGGTCGCGCGCAGGAAGGGTACGGCACCCGACGCGCTGCGCGCCGTGCTCGCGAAGTACACGGCGGCCTCCGTCGCCGAGCGCACGGGCATCGCGGCCGCTCAGCTCGAGAAGATCGCCGAGCGCATCGCCAACGCCTCGGCGCCGCTCGCGCTGCCGCCCGGCGTCGAGGTGCAGGGCACCAACGCCGCGCGCTTCGCCGCGGCCGTGCAGATCCTGAACGTCGTCTCGGGCGCGGTCGGCAAGACGCTGGTGTTCGGCCCCGACCACAACCTGGGCGAGCTCGCGCGCTTCCAGGACCTGTCGGAGCTCGCGGGCAAGATGCGCGGCGGCGAGGTCGGCGTGCTGCTCGTGCACGACGCCAACCCCGCGCTCACCGCGCCGCAGGTCGGCATCGCTGACGCGATCGCGTCGGGCAAGGTCTTCACGGTCAGCTTCGCGAGCGCGCCGGACGAGACCTCGAAGCTCGCGAACCTGATCCTGCCCGATCACACCGCCTACGAGAGCTGGGGCGACGTCGAGCCGGTGCTCGGCGTGAAGCTGCTGCAGCAGCCGATGCTGCGGCCGCTCTTCGACACGCGCGCGACCGTCGAGCTGCTGCTCGACGCGGCGCGCACGCTCGGCGCGACTGTGCCCGAGGGCAACCTGCGCGAGCAGCTGCGCGCGGCCTGGGGCGGACAGTCGAGCTTCGACGCGGCGCTCGCGCGCGGCGGCTCGTGGCAGAACGTCGGCGCGACCAGCGTCGGTCTCGCGGCCGGCGCAGGCGCGATCGACTTCGAGCCGACGGCCCTCGCCGGCAACAGCGCGGATCCGGTGCTGGTCGTCTATCCGTCGCACCAGCTGTACGACGGACGGCTCGCGCGCGTGCAGGCGCTGCAGGAGATTCCCGATCCGGTCACCAAAACCATGTGGGGCAGCTACGCGGAGATCCACCCCGAGACCGCGACAGCGCTCGGTGTAGAGCTCGGCGACGTGCTGGTCGTCTCCACCGAAGGCGGCGAGGTCGAGATCACCGCCTACCCGCACACGGCGATTCGACCCGGCGTGATCGCGATCCAGGTCGGACACGGCACCGTGCCGCGCGATCTGGACGCGCCGCTCTCCGGCCAGGGCACGTGGGGACGCGAAGTGTTCGGCGTGAACGCGTTCCAGCTCATCCCCGGCAAGCTCGATCCCGAGAGCGGCGCGCTCGCCTGGCTCTCGACGCACGCGACGGTCAAGAACACGAAGGTGCGCGCGAACGTCATTCGCGCGCAGATCACCTTCGACCAGGAGGACCGCGGCTTCGGCAAGGCGGTCGCCCTGTCGGCGCTGCCGAGCCTGAAGCCGTGGGGCGCGGAGGGCGACGAGGGCGGCCACGAGAAGAAGGGCGACCCCGAGCACGCGGCCGCGGCCGCCTGGCAGGGCGACGCCGAGCACCTGCTGATCAAGCAGTACGACCCCGCCGCGGACGCGGGCGAGACCAGCCCGTACCGCTGGGGCATGTCGATCGATCAGGACGCCTGCACCGGCTGCAACGCCTGCATCGCGGCCTGCATCACCGAGAACAACATCCCGGTGGTCGGCCCGACCAACGTGCGCATCGGCCGCGAGATGCACTGGATGCGCATCGAGCGCTACGTCGAGGTCACGGACGAGAACGAGGTCGACGTGCGCCACACGCCGATGCTGTGCCAGCACTGCGGCGCGGCGCCGTGCGAGAGCGTGTGCCCGGCGCTCGCCACGTACCACAGCATGGAAGGCCTGAACGTGATGGTGCCGAACCGCTGCATCGGCACGCGCTTCTGCGCCAACAACTGCCCGTACAAGGCGCGCCGCTTCAATCACTGGTCGTACAACTGGTACGTGCCAGAGCCCGAGAACCTGTCCCTCAATCCCGACGTGATGGTGCGCGCCAAGGGCGTGATGGAGAAGTGCACGTTCTGCGTGCAGCGCATCAACGGCGCGAAGGACGTCGCCAAACGCGAGAACCGGATCGTGCGCGACGGCGAGGTCCAGGTAGCCTGCGCCGAGGCGTGTCCGTCGCACGCGATCACCTTCGGCAACCTGCGCGACCCCGAGTCCGCGGTCTCGAAGGTGCGCACGATCCCGCGCGCGTACCGGATCCTCGAGCATCTGTATACGCGGCCCGCGGTCTCCTACCTGATGTCGGTCCGGCGCGTGGAAGAGGCGTAGGGGAAGCCATGGCGGCGATCACAGAACCCGTTCCGCAGACACCGGATCAGATCAACGACGACATCCTGCGCGTGTTGGAGCCGCCCACGCCGCTGTACGTGCTGGGCGTGCTGTTCTGCGCGACGTTGGTCGGCATCGGGCTGGTCGCGTTCCTGTACCAGACCTACTGGGGCATGGGTCCGACCGGCCTCACGCACCCGGTCATGTGGGGCGTGTACATCACGACCTTCGTGTTCTGGGTCGGCATCGCGCACGCGGGCACGTTGATCTCCGCGATCCTGTACCTGTTCCGGGCCAAGTGGCGCAACGCCGTGAACCGCGGCGCGGAGTCGATGACCGTGTTCGCCGTGCTGATCGCGGCGATGTTCCCGCTGATCCACATCGGCCGCGTCTACAAGTTCTATTTCATGGTTCCGTATCCGAACCAGCGCGGGCTGTGGCCGAACTTCAAGTCACCGCTGGTCTGGGATCTGTTCGCGATCAACACCTACATGCTCGTATCGATCATGTTCTTCTTCGTCGGGCTGATTCCCGACTTCGCGGCCGCGCGCGACCGCGTGCGCGACTGGCGCCGGCACCTGTACCGCGTGCTCGCGCTCGGCTGGCGCGGTTCGTCGGAGCAGTGGCGCCACTGGTCGCGCACGGTGCTCCACCTGTCGGGCCTGTCGACGCCGCTGGTGCTGTCGGTGCACAGCGTCGTGTCCTGGGACTTCGCCACCTCGCTCGTGCCCGGCTGGCACACGACGATCTTCGCGCCGTACTTCGTCGCGGGCGCGATCTTCTCCGGCATCGCGATGGTGATCACCGTGCTGGTGCCGGTGCGCAAGGCGTTCGGGCTCGAGGCGTACCTGCGCAAAGAGCACTTCGACAACATGGGCAAGCTGATCCTGCTCACCTCGTCGATCGTCGGGTACGCGTACGGCATGGAATACTTCATGGCTTGGTACTCCGCGAACCCGTACGAGCAGATGTCGTTCTGGTTCCGCGGCTTCGGCTATCACTGGACCTCGACCTGGATCATGATCAGCTGCAACGTGCTCTCGCCGCTGCCGCTCTGGTTCAAGTGGTGCCGCACGAACGTGGCGTGGATGTGGGTCACCTCGATCTTCATCAACATCGGCATGTGGTTCGAGCGCTACGTCATCATCATGACTGGCCTCTCGCACGAGTACGATCCCGCCGCCTGGGGCTACTACGTGCCGAGCGTCGTCGAGCTCACGGTCCTGGTCGCGAGCTTCGCGCTGTTCCTCACCATGTTCCTGGTCTTCCTGCGGCTCGCGCCCGTGATCGCGCTGCAAGAGGTGAAGGAGCTCTGGTACGAGGCGCGCAGCCAGAAGGGGCACCACTGATGGCGCAGGTGCTCGGCATCCTGAAGACGCCCGAGGACACCGCCGCGGCGCTCCGCTCGCTGAAGGAAGCGGGCTTCTCGGAGCTCGAGGCGTACTCGCCCGTGCCGTACCACGGCATCGAGGAAGCGCTCGATCGCGGTCCGTCCATGGTCCGCCTGTTCACCCTGATCGGCTGTCTCACCGGCGTGTCGTTCGGCTACTTCATGCAGATCTGGGTCGCCTACGACTGGCCGCTCGTGATCGGCGGCAAGCCGTTCGCGTCGATTCCCGCCTACACGATCATCGGCTTCGAGCTGAACATCCTGCTCGGCGCCCTGTTCACCGTCCTGTCGCTGATGTTCTTCGGCATGTGGAAGACCCGGAAGGGACACGACGCGTACCAGCCCGGCTTCTCGGGTGACCTGTTCGGCTGCGTCGTGTCGTGCCAGGGCGATCAGATCGCACGCGCGCAGGATCTGCTCAAGCGCAGCGGCTGCACGGAGGTGCGAGTTGTCGAGAGCTAGGGCGCTCGCGGCGGCGCTGGTCGCGCTGGTGGTCGGCTCGGGCTGCTGGGAGCAGGTCGACAAGCACTGGTTCGACTCGATGAAGAACGGACCGGCGGTGCAGACGCTGGCGCAGCGCCCGTTCATGCCGCCCGAGGGCACGATCCCCGCGGGCGGAATGGCGCCGCGCCTGCCCGCGGACTACCCGATGCCGCTGCAGGCCCCCGAGGGCCGCGCGCTCGCGAATCCGATCGCGAGCACGCCCGAGTCGATCGCGCGCGGCAAAGAGCAGTACGACGTCTACTGCACCGTCTGTCACGGCGTCGACGGGCTCTCGATCCCGGGACCGCAGAACCCGGTCACGCTGAAGCTGATCCAGAACGGCGCGGTGGTGTTCCCGCTCGCGGGCATTCCCGCGTACACCGACGGGATGATCTTCTACAAGATCTGGTACGGGAAGCCGAACATGCCCGGCTATCCGCAGATCTCCGAAGAGGATCGCTGGCACATCATCAACTACCTGCGCACGCTGTTCAAAGGGGTCTCCTAGCCGTGAGCAACGACACCGCGACTCCCGGAACCCTGCCGAAGCTGCCGGCCGCGATCTTCGGCGCGCTCGTCGTCGTGGGCGCCGTCACGCTCATTTTCGGCGCGGCGAGCTCCGACGCCGAGCTCGCCAACCGCACCTACCGCGTGTTCCTGCACAACTGGCTCTTGTGGGCCGTGCTCTCGAACGGGGCGCTGGTGCTGTCGGCAGGCATGCGCCTCACCAACGGCAACTGGCAGGGACCGATCCAGCGCGTGGCCGACTCGATGGGCGCCTACGTGCCCGCGTCGATGTTGCTGTTCTCGGTGGTCTACCTCGGCCGCCACCACCTGTTCGAGTGGACCGAGCACCCGATCCACGGCAAGGAATTCTGGTTCGAGCCGACGTTCACGTTCACGCGCGACGTGATCGCGCTGGCCTGGATCACCTTCATCTCGGTCTTCTACCAGTACCTGTCGATCCGTCCGATGCTCGGCCACGCGCGCGAGACGGCGACGGGCTTGCGCGGCACGATCTACAAGCGCTGGACCGCCGGCTGGCGCGGCGAGGAGCGCGAGCGCGAGCTCGCCACGCGCCGCGCGCGCAAGCTCTCGGCCGTGCTCGCCCTGTCGTACGCGATCTGTTACTCGCTGATCGGCATCGACATGATCATGTCACTCGCGGCCGAGTGGGTGAGCACGATGTTCCCCGCCTACTACGCGTGGGGCGGGTTCCTGTCCGCGATCTCGATGACCACGCTGATCTGTCTGGTCATGCGCAACTCCAAGGAGCTCGCGGGCGAGATCACGCAGAGCCGCATGCACGATCTGGGCAAGATGGTGTTCGCCTTCTCGATCTTCTGGATGTACCTGTTCTGGTCGCAGTACTTCGTGATCTGGTACGCGAACATTCCGGAGGAGACGGGCTTCATCGTGAACCGGCTCGGCACCGAGTTCGTGCAGGACACCTGGTACTTCTCGGGCTACTTCACGCGGCTCGCGGAGCCGTACGTGCACGTGACGCTGGCGGCGTGGTTCCTGATCTGGGTGATCCCGTTCTGGGTTCTGCTGGGTGCTGCGCCGAAGAAGACGCCGGCGATTCTCGGGCCCGTCGTCGTCGGCTCGCTCGTCGGCTTCTATCTCGAGCGCTACATCCTCGTGACGCCGTCGCTGATTCCGCCCCGGGCCGTGCTCGCGGGCGCGTCGATCACGCCGTTCGGCGCCGTCGAGCTCGGCATCGCCGCCGGCTTCATCGGCCTGTTCTTCCTGTGCTTCCTCGGCTTCGCCAAGGTCTTTCCCGGAGCGCTGCCGGCCAAGAGCTGAGCGGCCTTCCGCGAGACGCCTGCCGCGGATGCGCTCTGCTACCATCGCCATGACGGGTATGAGCGTTGGGTAGCGAGATCCGCCGAATTGCGATCCTGAATCGCGGCGAGGCAGCGACGCGCGCGCTGCGCGCGATTCGCGAGCTGCGCGCGGAAGAGGGCAGCGAGCTCCTCGGCATCGCGCTCTACACCGAGCCCGACGCCACCGCGCCGTTCGTGCGCGAAGCGGACGAGTCGCTCTCGCTCGGTCCCGCGCTGCGCGCGTCCGCGAGCGGCGCGCTGCGTCCCGCCTACCTCGACCACGATCGCGTGCTCGCGGCGCTGCGCGCGACGCGCGCGGACGCGGTCTGGCCCGGCTGGGGCTTCCTCGCCGAGGACCCGAGCTTCGTCGAGAAGCTGGAGAGCGCGGAGATCCCGTTCCTCGGTCCCTCGGCTGCGACCATGCGCCGGCTGGGCGACAAGATCACGAGCAAACTGATCGCCGAGGCCGCGCGCGTGCCGGTCTCGCCGTGGAGCGGCGGACCGGTGCAGCGGCTCGAGCTCGAGGGCTGGGTCAAGCGCATCGGCCCGCCGGTGATGCTGAAGGCGACGGCGGGCGGCGGCGGCCGCGGCATTCGCCTGCTGCGTGAAGGCGACGATCTGCAGGCCGCCTTCGACAGCGCGCAGTCCGAGGCGGCCAACGCTTTCGGCGACGGCACGCTGTTCGTCGAGCAGGCGATCTCCGGCGCGCGCCACGTCGAGGTGCAGATGGCGGCCGACCGCCACGGTACGGTGCTGGCGCTGGGCCTGCGTGACTGCTCGGTGCAGCGCAAGCACCAGAAGGTCGTCGAGGAAGGGCCGCCGCCGGGACTCTCGGAGCGGCTCACGCGGCAGCTTCGCGAGGCGTCGATCCGACTGCTGCGCGAGGCCCACTACGTCGGCGTCGCCACGGCTGAGTATCTCGTGATCGCGCAGGGCGGCGAGGAGTCGTTCTTCTTTCTCGAAGTGAACCCGCGCCTGCAGGTCGAGCACGGAGTCACCGAGTTGCTCACCGACTTCGACCTGGTGAAGGCGCAGATCCGCATCGCGCGCGGCGAGCGCCTGCCGACGGAGTCGCCCGAGGAGCGCGGCTGCGCGATCGAGGTGCGGCTGTGCGCGGAAGACCCCGCGGCTTCGTTCGCGCCGAGCCCCGGACGCATCGCGTTGCTCGATCTGCCCGCGGGTCCGGGCGTGCGCGTCGACGCGGGCGTGGCCGCGGACGGCACCATCCCGTCCGAGTTCGACTCGATGATCGCCAAGATCCTCGCGCGCGGCGCCACGCGCGAGGAGGCGCGCGCGCGGCTGGTGCGTGCTGTCGCCGACGCGCGCGTCGTCGTCGAGGGCGGCATGACGAACAAGGGCTTCCTGCTCGACGTGCTCGAGCATCCGGAGTTCAGAAAGGGCGGCATCACCACGAACTGGCTCGACGGCACGGGTCTGGCCGCGGCGCCCAAGCCCGCGATCGAGGCGCTGATCGTCGCCGCGATCGAGACCTACCAGCTCGAGCGCCAGAAAGTGCGCGCGAACTTCTTCGCCGCCGCCGGGCGCGGGCGGCCGCGCGAGATCCCACCCTCGTCGGGCGCGGAGTTCGATCTGGTGTACGCGGGCGAGTCGTACCGGCTGCGGCTGTTCGCGATCGGCGGCTGGACCTACCGCGTGCACTACGGCTCGCGCGTCTCGCAGGTCTCGCTACTCGAGCAGGGGCCGTACTCGGGCCTGCTCGTGATTGGCGACCGCCGCCGGCAGGTGCTCGTCTCGGGCTCCGAGGTCGAGATGCGCGTCGAGCTCGACGGCCGTCTGCACCGCGTGCTGTGCGACGTCGGCGGCAAGGTGCGCGCGCCGTCGCCGGCGCTCTTGATCGAGGTCGCGGTCAAGCCCGGCGAGCGCGTCGAGGTCGGCGCGCGGCTCGGCATCTTCGAGGCGATGAAGACCGAGACCGCGTTCTTCGCGCCGCTCGCGGGGGTGGTGCGCGAGGTGCTCGCGCGCCCCGGCGAGCGGGTGTCCGCCGGCGACGTGATCCTGGTGATCGAGCCCGTCTCCGACATCGCTGCCGCGCCGCGCGCGCAGGGCGCGCTCGAGCTGCCGCTCGAAGACGACCCGCTGGAGCTGTTCCGTCACGAGGACGGCTCTGCCGACTTCGAGCGCGCGAGCGCCGAGCCGGCGTCGGTGCGCGCCGCCGCCGTGGTCGCGCTGCGCAGTGAGACGCGCCGCATCCTGATGGGCTACGACGTGAATCCCGAGCGCGCGGACCTCCTGGTCGCGATCCTTGAGGCGCCGGTCGCCAAGCTCTCCGACGCGCTGCGCGGCGACCTCGCGCAGCTCGCCGGCGCGGTCGAGATCTTCGCCGACGTCGAGACGCTGTTCTCGCGCGCGCCGACGCGGCTCGAGGAGGACGAGCTCGGCCCGTCGAACGACGCGCGCATGGCCATGTACCTGCGCCGGATCGCGGTTCAGGGCGCGGGCATCGACTCCGCGTTCCTCGCGCTGCTCGAGAGGGCACTGTCTCACTACGGCATCAGCGGACTCACTCACTCCGACACGCTGGAGCGCGCGGTGCTGCGCCTGTACGCGACCCGCACCACGCTCGCGCTGCGCAGCCGGCTGATCGGGGCGCTCTTGCACCTGTTGATCGGGCTCGGCGACCGCGGCGAGAGCTTCTCGCGCCGGCCCGAGCTCGCGGTCGCGCTCGACGCGCTCTCGCTGCTGCGCGGCACGGTCGCGCCGAGCGTCGCGGACCTGGGCGCGCAGGCGCGCTTCCTGCTCTACGATCGCACGCGCCACGCGGAGGCGGCGCCGCCCGGACGGCTGCGCACGGACCTGCACTTCACGCGCGTCGAAGCGCCCGACGAGGCGAAGCTCGCGGGCATCGCCGAGTCGGTGGGCGCCTCCGTCGACGACGCGCGGCGGATCGAACTGTGGCGGCTCGCGCACTTCGAGCTCGAGCGCCTCGACGCGTCGGGCTGGAGCGGGATCGACGCGTTCTACGGCGTGTCGCGCGACGACAACCGCGACGAGCGCATCATCTGCTTCGCCGAGGTGAACGACGTGGGCCCCGGCGCGCCGCACTCGCCCGACCTCGCGCTGTTCGAGGAGCGCTTCCACGAGGTGATCGAAGCCATGCGCTCGATCCAGGGCGAGCGCGATCCCGACCACCGCTTGCAGTGGAACCGCCTCTACCTGTTCGTGCGCCAGCCGATCGCGCTCACCAATCAGCTGCTGACCGAGGCGCTGCGGAGGCTCGCGCCAGAGACGGGTCACCTGGGACTCGAGAAGGTCATCGTGCGGATCGCGAGTCACACGAGCGACGTGCCGGGCGCGGTGCCGCGTACGATCGAGCTCCTGGCCGGCAACCCGACCGGCAGCCGCATCGAGTGGAGCATCCGCATCCCGCACGACCGGCCGCTCGACCCCGCCACGGCGTACGCGCAGCGCGTGGCGTCGGCGCGCGCGCGCGGCATGACCTACCCGTACGAGGTCGTGCGCTTGTTCAGCGCGCCGCCCGAGGCGGGCAGCGAGGGGGCGGGCGCGCCGACGGGCGCGGGCAGCTTCCAGGAGTACGACCTCGTCGACGGCCGCGCCGCGCGCGTGAACCGCGCGCCGGGCCTGAACGGTGCCGGTGTCGTGTTCGGCGTGATCTCCACGCCCACGCGCAAGCACGCCGAGGGCATCCGCCGCGTGCTGATCGCGGGCGACGCGACCCGCGACATGGGCGCGCTCACGGCTGCCGAGTGCGATCGCATCGTCGCGGCGATCGACCTGGCCGTGCACGAGCAGCTCCCCGTCGAGTGGGTGACGGTCTCGGCCGGCGCGCGCATCGCGATGGACAGCGGCACCGAGAACCTGGACGCCACCGCGCGCGTGGTCCGGCGCCTGGTCACGTTCACCGACGCGGGCGGCGAGGTGAACCTGATCCTGCCCGGCGTGAATGTCGGCGCGCAGAGCTACTTCAACGCGCTCGCGACCATGGATCAGCGCTCGCGCGGCATCCTGATCATGCTGCAGAACGCGTACATGGTGCTGACCGGGCGCATGGCGCTCGAGTTCTCGGGCGGGGTCGCGGCCGAGGACGAGATCGGGATCGGCGGCTACGAGCGGATCATGGGGCCGAATGGCGAGGCGCAGCACCAGGCGCGCGACCTCGCCGACGCGTACACGATCCTGCTCGAGCACTACGCGTGCAGCTACGTGGCGCCCGGCGAACCCGGCCCGCGGCGCTTCGAGACCGTCGATCCGCCGGGACGCGACATCACGCTCTCGCCCTATGAGGGCGACGAGGGCTTCTCGACCATCGGCGAGGTGTTCTCGGCCGAGGCGAACCCGGGCCGAAAGCGGCCGTTCGCGATGCGCCCGCTGATGCGCGCGGTGATCGACGCGGACGCCGGCTGGCTGGAGCGCTGGCGCGACTGGTCCGCGGCGGAGACCGCGATTACCTGGGACGCGCACCTGGGCGGCTTCCCCGTCTCGCTGATCGGGATCGAGAGCCGCCAGGTGCCGCGCGTCGGCTACGTGCCCAACGACGGACCCGACGCCTGGACCGCGGCGACGCTGTTCCCGCAGTCGTCGAAGAAGGTCGCGCGCGCGATCAACGCGGCGAGCGGCAACCGCCCGGTCGTGATCCTCGCCAATCTGTCCGGCTTCGACGGCTCGCCCGAGTCGATGCGCCGCGGCGTGCTGGAGTACGGCGCCGAGATCGCCCGCTCGATCGTGCGCTTCCGCGGCAAGATCGTGTTCGCCGTCGTCACCCGCTACCACGGCGGCGCCTACGTCGTGTTCTCGCGCGAGCTGAACGACTCGATGCGCGCGGTCGCGCTCGAGGGCTCGTACGCGTCCGTGATCGGCGGGCCCGCCGCGGCGGTGGTCGTGTTCTCGCGCGAGGTGCGCAAGCGCGCACAAGCCGATCCGCGCGTGGCCGCGGCGCGCACCGCCGTCGAGGCCGCGACCGACCCGGCCGTGCGCCTGGCCCGCCGCGCGCGCCTCGACCAGATCACCGAGGACGTGATGCTCGAGAAGCAGGCCGAGGTCGCGGCCGAGTTCGACGCCATCCACACCGTCCAGCGAGCCAAGGACGTCGGTTCGCTCGACGACATCCTCGGCCCGCGCAGCCTGCGCCGTTCGCTGATCCGCTACCTGTCCGATTGACTTCGCTCGGCTTCGCCTCGCTGCGCGGCGCGCGCTGCGCGCCTTGCGGGTCGGACGCGAGGACGGCCTCGCGTCCGGCCGTCGCGAAGTTCGATTTCGCCTAGCGCAGGTGCTCGAGCTCGTCGGCGTTCTCGAGCACGCGGTAGTAGCAGCGTTTGCGCGCGTTGCCGGTCGCGTCCCGGGTGTGACAGACGCCTGCGCGCGGGCGCACGCGGTAGAGCAGCGAGTTCTGCTCGCAGTTCACGCGCACGTCGACCAGGTCGAGCCAGTCGCCCGAGGTCGCGCCCTTGTGCCAGAGCTCGTTGCGCGAGGTCGACCAGAGCACGGCCTGGCGCACGCGCAGCGTCTCGGCGAGCGCGCGCTCGTTGGCGTAGCCGACGAACAGCACCTCGCCGGTGTCGGCGTGCTGCAGCACCACCGGCAGCACGGCCTGTCCCGTCTCGGCGATCTTGCGCAGCTTCGCGAAGTCGAGCTGCGCGCGCGTTCCCTCTTCGAGCTCATTCATAGGGCGGGCACAATACGCTACGCTCGCGCGCCGTGCGAATCGCTGCCGTCGTCACCGCGACCCTCGTCTCCCTGTCTCTGGCCTGTCAGCCGTCCACCGACGAGAGCCCCGCCGAGCGCGGCCGGCGCCTCTACATGGCCAACTGCATCGCCTGCCACAACGCGGATCCGGCCAAGGAGGGGACGCTGGGGCCGCCCATCGCCGGCAGCTCGAAGGCGCTCGTCGAAGCGCGCGTGATGCGCGCCGAGTACCCGCCCGGCTACACGCCCAAGCGCGACTCGAGCCTGATGCCGGCGCAGCCCTTCCTGAAGCAGGATGTGCCGGACCTGGCCGCCTATCTCGAGTCGATCCCGGCCTCCGTGAGCGTGCGCTAGAGCAGGATCGACGCCACCACGAACAGCACGAGCGTGAGCCCGAGCCCGGCGTGGATCGTGCCGGCCACCGTGGCGAGCGGCTTGTGTGTCGCGGCCATGCCCTTGAAGATGTTCCACTCGAAGAACGCCGCGAGCAGCAGCACGATCGCGTAGTAGACGTGGTAGTTCGGCGTCTCCGAGTCGACGACCGACAGGTGCCGCGCCGCGCCCATGAAGAACAGCATCGGGATCGAGAACAGCACGTTCGTGCGCGAGGCACGGCCGGCGAACGGCGCTTGCTTCGCGGCTTCGGGGTCCGCCTGGCCGCCGGCGGCGACCGCCTCTGCGGACGCGATCGCGATCCGCTGACGCGGCATGATCACGAACCACACATTGTACCACATGAGGGTTCCGAGCGTTCCGCCGGTCAGGATCATCGCGTAGTAGGGCGCCGAGCCGGTGCCGGTCACGAGGTGAGTCAGCACGATCGCCCAGCCGGTCAGGAACGTGAACATCGCGCCCCAGCGGAACCACCACAGCGCGTTCGGCACGAGCCCGCGCATCATCGCGCTGCGTGCCTGCCCGCCGAGATCGGTCGCGAAGTAGGGCGTCTGAACGAAGTTCAGGTAGTAGAGGATTCCGATCCAGGTGATGCCGGCGAGAAAGTGGAACCAGCGCAGCAGGAAGAGAAAACCCTCTTGCGTGAACAGTGACATGGCGCGTGCTCCCTCGCGGTTGATCGCGACCCCGGCGTATTCGAGCGGAGGCCCCCGGGCTTGTCAAACCCGTTCTTCGACCGCGTCGCGGCGCGCGCGTCAGCTCGCCTTGGGATGGATCACCGGGGGCTCTCCGGTCGAGCCCTTGTCGACGCCGGAGAGTCCCATCGAGTAGACGCTGGGCGTCTCGGGATCGCGCATGCGCGCGATGAGATTGGGGCCGGCCGCGGTCAGCCCACCGTCGACATTCAACGCCTCGCCGGTGACGAAGCGCGCGTCCTCGCTGGCCAGGAATAGCGCCGCGCCGGCGATGTGCTCGCCAAGGCCGACCTCGGGCCAGGGTTGGAGCTTCTGCATCCGCGGGCGCGCCGCCTCCGGGCTGCCGCGGTGCACGAGCGGGGTGAGGATCCCCCCGGGGCAGATCGCGTTCACGCGGATCTTGTCCGCCGCGAGCTCGACCGCAGCCGCGCGCGACAGGTTCACGACCGCGGCCTTGGCCGCGCTGTAGCAGAGCGGGCCGGCTCCCCCCGAGAGCCCCGCGACCGACGCGGTGTTGATGATCGAGCCGCCCTGGCCGTGGCGCTTCATCGCGCGCGCGCCGTGCTTGATGCCCAGGAACACGCCGCGCACCAGCACCGCGAAGGTGAAGTCCCAGTCCTCGACGCGCAGGTCGGTGAGCGGTCCGAACGCGCCGCCGATGCCCGCGTTGTTGAACACGATGTCGACGCGCCCGAACTCGCGCTCCGCGGTGGCGATCATGGCCTCGACGTCGGCCTCCTCGGCCACGTCCGTGCGCACGAAGCGCAGCGTCTGCTTGTGGCCCGAGGTCGCGGCCGACTCCAGGAACTCCTTGCCGACCGCGTCGTTCATGTCCGCCACGACGACGCGCGCGCCTTCGGACAGGAAGCGCAGCGCCGTGGCTCGTCCCATGCCGCTCGCACCGCCGGTGATCACCGCGACCTTGCCCTCGATCCGTCCAGACATCTCGTGCTTCTCCCGGCGGTTGCGCTGGGGCGAGTCTAGCTCAGCGGCCGCGGGCCTTGTCGGCGAAGGGGAAGGCGCGGTCGCGGTTGTCGTCGTCGTTGTCGCGCTTCAAGCCGTCGGCGGAGCGCGCGGCGAACATCCGGCGGGTCGGCACGAACACGTCGCCCACGGGCTCGGCCTTGAACTCGGGCTTGCAGCCGCAGCCACAGCGATCGCTGCCGCCGCAGGCCGCGCAGCAGTACCAGGCGTCGTCCTTCCGGATCGAGGCGTAGCTCAACGCACAGCCGCAGTGGCTGCACGTTCCGTTCACGGGTGCTTGATGTCCGGTCTCGCCCATTGGGCCCCTATCGATCGGACAAGTTCGCGTTCTTCACAAGAGGGGCTGCAGTGCCCGCGGGGGGCGGCGGCGCCGGCCTCTCCTCGGGGGTCCCCTCCGGAGGACCTTCGACCCTCCTCGTCGAGGTCCGGCGCCGCCGCCGCCCGCGAACGCGTCGCTCGAATCGAGTGAAGTAGAATCGAGGCGATGAAGATCTACACCAAGGGTGGGGACGCGGGCGAGACGTCGCTGTTCGGCGGCGAGCGGGTGTCGAAGAGCGCGCCGCGCGTGTGCGCGTACGGGGACGTGGACGAGCTGAACTCGGTGCTGGGCGTCGCGGCAGCCGAGCTCGCGCACGACGACCTGCTCGCGATGCTGCGCGTGATCCAGTCGTCGCTCTTCGATCTGGGCGGCGAGCTGGCGACGCCGAGCGTCGACGAGCGCCAAGACGAGCGCCAAGAGAGAGGGAAGGGTGTAGCGCGCGTCAGCGAGCGCGACATCCTGGAGCTCGAGGGCTGGATCGACGCGCTCGAGACGGAGCTCACGCCGCTGCGGAACTTCGTGCTGCCCGGCGGCGCCAAGGCCGCGGCGCTCCTGCACCTGGGGCGCACCGTGTGCCGGCGCGCGGAGCGCAACGTGATCGCGCTCTCGGCGCAGGAGCGCGTGGCGACGATCCTGGTGAAGTACCTGAATCGCTTGTCGGATCTGTTGTTCGTGATGGCGCGGGTGGCGAACCGGCGCGCGGACGTCGAGGAGCCGCAGTGGATCGGACGCGCGCGATGACGCCGGTGGACTACGCGAAGCTCTTGGTCTCGATCGGCGCGGTCGAGCTGCGCACGGATCCCGCGAAGTGGTTCACCTGGTCGTCCGGCGAGCGCGCGCCGATCTACTGCGACAACCGCGTGGTGATCTCCTATCCGGAAGTGCGCGCGCTGATCGCGCAGGGGCTGGCCGACTCGATCCGCGGCGCCTGGCCCGACGTCGAGGTGATCGCCGGCACGTCGACCGCCGGCATTCCGCACGCGGCCTGGGTCGCGACGCTGCTCGACCTGCCGATGGTGTACGTGCGCGGCGCCGCGAAGGAGCACGGCAAGGGCAAGCGCGTCGAGGGCAAGCCGCTCGGCGGCGAGCGCGTGGTGCTGATCGAGGACCTGGTCTCGCTCGGCGGCAGCTCGCTCGGCGCGGTCGAGGGGCTCGAGGAAGAGGGCGGCAAAGTGATCGGCGTGCAGGCGATCTTCACGTACGGATTCCCGGCCGCCGCGAGCCGCTTCGCCGCCGCCGGCAAGCGCGTCCTCGCGCTGACCAGTTTTGACGCGCTGCTCGAGACGATCGAGCTCGACCCGGCTACGCGGAAAGTCCTGCTTGCCTGGCGAGAGCGCTGAAGGCGTCGAGCGCGGAGCCTACGCTCTCGGCGACCAGCGCCTCCGCGGCCGCGCTCCCGCCGGCGCGCTCGATCCCGTGGCTGCCGTAGCGGCGCAGAAACAGCTCGAGCGCCCAGGCGACACGCGAGCGTGTACGGCGCAGGTCGAGCTCGCCGTGGCCGAGGTGCTCGCGGTGGCTGGCGATCGCGCGCGCGACCTCGGTGACGCCCTCGCCGGTCTCGCTGCTCGCGCCGATCACGGGCGGCCGCCACGCGCCGGGCGCGAGCGTCGCGAGCCGCAGCCAGCCCTCCAGGTCCGCGCGCGTGCGCGTGGCCTGCGCGCCGAGATCCCACTTGTGCACGACCAGCACGTCGGGGATCTCGAGGATGCCGGCCTTCATGAACTGCAGCGTGTCGCCCGAGCCCGGCTGCAGCACCAGCACCACCGTCTCCGCGACGCTCTCGACGTCGATCTCGCTCTGGCCCACGCCGACGGTCTCGACCAGCACCGTGTCGAAGGCCGCGCGCAGCACCACCACCGCCGCGCGCGTCGCGGGTGCGAGCCCGCCGAGCTGATCGCGTGCGGCCATCGAGCGCACGAACACGCGCTCGTCCGGGCGGAAGCGCAGGCGCGCGCGATCGCCGAGCAGCGCGCCGCCCGAGCGGCGGCTGGTCGGATCGACCGCGACCATGCCGATGCCGCGTCCCTCGGCGAGCCAGCCGGCGATCAAGGCGCCTGCCAGCGTGGACTTGCCCGCGCCGGGCGGGCCGGTCAGTCCGACGACCGCGCGCTCGCGCGGCGTCGCGGCTTCGAGCACTCCGACCAGGGCGCGCGTCGGCTCGAGCGCCTCGGCGCGGGTGTCCTCGACGCGCGCGAGCGCGTCGGCGATCGCGGTCGCGTCGCCCGCGCACACGCCGCGCACGAGCGCTTCGAGACCGGTGTCAGGCGACGCCATGCGCCGCGGCGGCGATCTCGACCATCTCGCGCAGGATGCGCAGCACGTCGTAGTCGCGCGGCGTGTACACCGCGGCGACGCCCTCCGCGCGCAGCTTCGCGGCGTCCTCTTCGGGAATGATGCCGCCCACGATCACCGGCACGCGCGAGCGGCGCGCGATCTCGGGCGCGAGCGCCAGGTGCGAGCCCGACAGGATCGAGAGCCCGACCAGGTGCACGCCCTCTTGCAGCGCCGCGGTCACGAGCTCGTCGGAGGTCATGCGGATGCCCTGGTAGACGACCTCGAGCCCCGCGTCGCGCGCGAAGATCGCGATCTGCTCCGCGCCGCTCGAGTGTCCGTCGAGCCCGGGTTTGCCGACCAGGAGCTTCAGGCGCCGGCCGAGCTTCTGGCTGACCTCGTCGACGCGCTTGCGCAGCGCCGCGAGCTGCGCGGCGTCGGAGCGCGGCGCCGCGGCCGCATCGACGCCGGTCGGCGCTCGGTACTCGCCATACACCGCGCGCAGCGCGTCGGACCACTCGCCGGTCGTGACGCCGGCGTGCGCGCAGCGCACGGCCGCCTCCATCACGTTCGCGCCCGCGGCGAGCGCGTCGCGCAACGCGCGCAGCGCGCCCTCGACCTCGGTCCGGTTGCGCGAGGCGCGGTGCGCGCGCAGCCGCGCGATCTGGTCGCGGCCCGCGGACTCGTCGACCGACATCACCGAGCCCTCGCCCTGCACGAGCTTCGACGGCTCGCCGTGCTCGAAGCGGTTCACGCCCACCACGAAGCGCTCGCCCGACTCGATCATCGCCACGCGGCGCGCGTTCGACTCGACGAGCGCGCGCTTCATGTAGCCCGACTCGACGGCCGCGATCACGCCGCCCTGCTCCTCGATGCGCCGGATCTCCGCCCAGGCCGCGGTCTCGATCTCGGCGGTCTTCTGCTCGATCACCTTCGAGCCCTCGAAGATGTCGGGGTAGTCCAGGATGTCGGTCTCGTAGGCGAGGATCTGCTGGATGCGCAGGCTCCACTGCTGGTCCCAGGGCCGCGGCAGGCCGAGCGCCTCGTTCCAGGCCGGCAGCTGCAGCGCGCGGCAGCGCGCGTCGCGCGAGAGCGTCACGCCGAGCGCCTCGAGCGCGATGCGCGGCACGTTGTTCTCGGGCTGCGCCTCGGTGAGCCCGAGCGAGTTCACCTGCACACCGTAGCGGAAGCGGCGCTGGTTCTCGTCGGTGACGCCGTAGCGCTCGAGCCCGATCTTCTCCCACATGCGCGTGAACGCGCGCATCTTGCAGATCTCTTCGATGAAGCGGATGCCCGCGTTGCAGAAGAACGAGATCGTCCCGAACACCGGGCCGAGCAACTCGGGCGGCACGCGCACCGAGTCGAGCACGGCCATGGCGTTGGCGAGCGCGAACGCGACCTCCTGCACCGGCGTCGCGCCGACCTCCTGCAGGTGATAAGAGCAGATGTTGATCGGGTTCCATTTCGGAACCTGCTCGACCGTCCACTCGATCGTCTGGCGCGTGAGATCGAGCGACGGCCGCGGCGGGAACACGTACGTTCCGCGCGACAGATACTCCTTCACGATGTCGTTCTGCGTCGTGCCCGAGAGCGCGCTGCGCGCGACCCCGTGGCGCTCGGCGACCGCGACGTACAGCGCGAGCAGCCAGGCCGCCGTCGCGTTGATCGTCATCGAGGTGTTCATCTGGTCGAGCGGGATGCCCTCGAACAGCTGCTCCATGTCGGCGATCGAGCCGATCGGCACGCCGACCTTGCCGACCTCGCCGGCGGCGAGCGGGTGATCCGCGTCATAGCCGGTCTGCGTGGGCAGATCGAACGCGATCGAGAGCCCCGTCTGGCCCTTGGCCAGATTCTGTTGGTACAGCGCGTTCGACGCGCGCGCGTTCGAATGCCCGGAGTAGGTGCGGAAGATCCAGGGACGGTCGGCCATCTTCGAGTCTCGACTCCTAACCGCCGAGCGCGGACTTGGCGAAGCGGCAGATGCCGTCGATCGCGCGTGCTCCCTCGTCGATACCCGGGAACAGCATGAAGTCGTGCGGCATGCCGGCGTGCGACTGCAGCACGACCTTGCGGCCGGCCTGCTCGAGCTTCTTCGCGAGCAGGACGCCGTCGTCGAGCAGCGGGTCGATCTCGCCCACCACCACCAGCGTCGGCGGGAACTTCGCGAGATCCCCGCGCAGCGGGCTCGCGAACGGATCGCTCCAGCTCGAAGGCTTCACGTAGCAGTCGCGGAACCAGGTCATGATGTCGGTGTCGAGCACGCCGTCGTCGGGGCCGAAGCGGCGCATCGAGTCGGTGTCGAGCGCCATGTCGGTCCAGGGGCAGAGCAGGAGCAGCGCGGTCGGCGGCGCAACGCCCTCGGCGATCAGGCGCAGGCTCACCGCCGCCGCCGCGTTGCCACCCGCGGAGTCGCCCGCCGCGGCGATGCGCGCGGGATCGCCGCCGAGCTCGCGCGCGTGCTCGCGCACCCAGCGGAACGCCGCCAGGCAATCGTCGAGCGGCGCGGGGTAGCGGTTCTCGGGCGCGAGCCGGTAGTCGACGCTGACCACGACCGCGCCGGCGCCGACGCAGAGCTGCTTGGTCAGCTTCTCGTGGGTGTCGGCACTCATCACGACATAGCCGCCGCCGTGGAAGTAGACGATTACGGGTCGCGGGCTGCCGCCGGGATCCGAGGGATGGAACACACGCGCGCGCAGCGCGCCTGCGGGTCCCGGAATCTGGATCTCGCGCTCCACGGCGACGCTCGGTGCGCCGGCGACCAGGAGCGGTCCGAGGGCGCCGAGCCCCTCGCGCATCGGCCCGGGCTCGAGCACGCGCTGCGCGCGGTTCGCGCCCATCATGTCGAACAGGACCTTCACCTGCGGGTGGAGCGGAGCGCGGGGATCGGGCACGGCGGGCCTCCAGGGAATGGTCGGAGCCCTACACTAACCCATCACTCCTTGCGGGCGCGATCCGGCAGCCACGACGAGATCTTCTTCTCCAGCTGGTCGCTGGAGAAGGGCTTGCGCAGGTAGTCGGTGGCGCCAGAGGCGAGCGCTTCCTCGACCTTCTCGAGTCCGCCCTCGGTCGTGATCATCACGATCGGCAGGTCCGGCGAGATCGTGCGGTCCTCGCGCGCGCTGCGCAGAAGCGTGAGTCCGTCCATGCCCGGCATGTTGATGTCGCACAGGACCAGATCGAACTCGGCACCGCGCAGCGCACCGAGCGCGCTCGAGCCGTCCGCGGCCTCGGTCACGTCGCAGGCGTCGAAACCCGCGTCGCGCAGCCCCTTGACGATGATCTTGCGCATCGTCGCGGAGTCGTCCACCACCAGCACTCTCGGCATCGCAGTCTCCGCGGATCCGGTCGGGACCGGGGCAAGCTCTCTTGTCGGCCCTGGCAAGTGAGGCCTTAAGGTCGCGGCATCGCTACAGACCCGCGCGCGCGCAGTCGAGAAGATTCGAAATGGCACCTCCCGAGCTCGCAGAGATCATCAAGAGCTCCACCCAGGCCGTGTTCTCCACCATGTTGGGCACGGAGCTCTCCGCCCTCGAGGCGCTCGACGATCCGAGCCCGTTCATGCAGAGCGAAGTGATCGGCTTCATCGGCATGGCGGGCGACTTCGCCGGCTACGTCTCGATCCACGTCTCGCGCCGGCAGGCGACCGACTTCACCGCGCGCCTGGTCGGGGTGGACGTCGCCGAGGTGACCTCGGAGGACGAGATCCGCGACGCGATCGGCGAGATCACGAACATGATCGCCGGCAGCATGAAGACGGCGCTCTCGGCGCTCGGCCTGGTCGAGATCGCGCTGCCGACGGTGGTGATGACGCCGAAGGCGGACCTGCGCGTGCGCGGCGCGCGCGGCGTCGCCGTGCCGTTCGAGGACTACACGGGCGTGTTTCACGTCGACGTGATCCTGAGCGAGGGCGCCGCGAAGGGCTCGTAGCGCCGCGCGCGCCGCGGCGGCGACGCGAGCCTGGCTCGCGAGCTATCCTGTGGACCATGAGACTCGCCGCGCTCGCGCTCGTGTTCGTGCTGCTCGCTCCGACCGGACGCGCGCAGGACGATGTCGAGATCGCGCACGCGCGAGCGGCGCACGAGCTCTCGCGCGAGCTGATGAGCCCGTACTGTCCGGGCCGCACGCTGGCCGACTGCCCGAGCCCCGATGCCGGCGCGGTGCGCGACGAGATCCGCGAAGCGCTGCGCGCGGGCGAATCCGCCGCCGCGATCCGCACGCGCATCGAGTCGCGTTTCGGCGATCAGGTGGTCGGCGTGCCCACGACCGTGCTCGGCTGGATGATTCCGATCGTCGCGCTGGCCGCGGGTGCGCTCGTGCTCGTGCTCGCGTTGCGCCGCGCGGTCGCGCGCGGCGCGCCGCCGCCGCGCGTGTCGAGCGACGTCGCGGCAACACTCGAGCAAGAGCTGCGCGACCTGGAAAGGTGAGCGCGCTCACGCGACGCGCGCAGCTCCGCGCGAAGAAGTGAGGCGCCGCACCTGATCTCGCGCACGCTGCGCCCCGCGCGCGCGGGTGAGTGCAGTCACGTTGTCCAACGCTAGCGCCACCGAAGAAGCAAGGCGATGCAGAACCGCCTTCACTCCCTTGCGCTGTCGTTCGTGCTGCTCTCGCTGTTCGTCGGGTCGACGGCCCATGCGCAGCTGCGCAGCCACGACGTCCGCTTCATTCCCCCAGCGGACGCGCGCGTGGTCGGCTTCCACGTGTACGTGAGCGCGAACTCCATGTCGTACGCCGATTGGCGCGACGACGTGAACTTCATCCCGCCCGTCGACGGCGCGGGTGCCGCCACGTTCCGGCTGACGGGGCTCGAGGCGTTCGACGACGTGTACCTGACGATGAAGTCGTACGACGGGAGCGGCGTCGAGTCCGGCTTCTCGAACGAGATCGTGCTGCCGGCGCAGGCGCAGTGCACGGTCGGCGGCTGCAGCGACGGCAACGCCTGCACGCGCGACACCTGCACGACGGCGGGCTGCGTGTTCGATCCCGCGCCGCTGCTCGGCACGACCTGCAACGATGGCAATGCGAGCACCCACGACGACGTGTGCAGTGCGAGCGGCGTGTGCGCGGGCACGCTCGGCCAGTGCAACGTCGACGCGGACTGCGGCGCGTCCAGCAACCCGTGCGGGGGCCCGCGCGTCTGCTCGAACCACACGTGCGTGGACGGCGCGCCGCGCGCCGACGGCACGACCTGCAACGATGGCTCCGCGAGCACGCGCTACGACGTCTGCGAGTCCGGAACCTGCCGCGGCTACGCCTGCGGCAGCGACGCGCACTGCGGCGACGGCGAGGCCTGCAACGGCGCGGAGCGCTGCCTGAACCGGAGCTGTGTCGCCGGCACGCCGCTGACCTGCGGCGACGGCAACGTCTGCAACGGCTCCGAGACCTGTCGGAACTCGACCTGCGTCGCGGGCACGGCCATGCAGTGCTCGCTCGAGGGCGGGCCGTGCTTCGACGCGTTCTGCGACCCGGCGCTCGGCTGCCGCGTCGAGACGCACCCCGACGGCACCACCTGCACGACCAGCGCGTCGAGCCTCGCGGGCCAGTGCGCGAGCGGCCTGTGCGTGGCGAACGCTCCGCCGCCGCCCGACGACGAGGAGGAGGAGCCGACCACCTGCGACACCGCCTACGGTCCGCCGAGCCTCGTCCACCAGGTGCTCAGCGCGACGCCGGAGACCTCGCGCAAGATCGTCTGGTCCGCGCCCCTGCACCCGCTGGGCGCCGTGCTCGAGTACCGCTTGCGAGGCGCGAGCGCGTGGACGTCGCTGCGCGCGGCCCCGGAGTCGTCGAGCGGCTGCGGCGCGGTCTGGTCGGCGACGCTCACCGGGCTCAACCCCAACGCCTTCTACGACTACCGCGTGAGCGGCAGCTCGGCGCAGGGCCCGGTGATGAGCGACGTCTACGCCGTGCGCACCGGCTCGGCCGCGACGGGACGCCGCTTCAAGTTCGCGTTCCTCGCCGGGAACGGTCTCGGCGCGAGCCCGCAGTCCACGCAGGCGCTGAACGTGCTCGAACGGGTGGACCTGCTGGGCTACCCGCTCGTGCTCGGCGGCGGCGGCTACGCGCTCTCGAAGGAGGCGATCGCGGCGGGCGCGGCGCCGAACGCGGCGGCGGCGGTGGCCGCCTGGAAGCGGCAGGCGGGCCGCGTGACCGCGAACTCGATCTTCGCACCGGTGCTCGGCGACAGCGAGGTCGAGAGCTACATGCACGATGAGCGCGCGGCCGACTACGCGGAGTTCATGCGCAGTCCGGCCGGGGGCGCACCGCGCAGCGGCAGCTACTCGTTCGACTTCAACGGCACCCACTTCGTCGCGCTGCACGCGCCCGGTCTCGGAGCGGT
The DNA here is from genome assembly GCA_040902485.1 of Myxococcota bacterium. GTDB lineage: Bacteria > Myxococcota_A > UBA9160 > SZUA-336 > SZUA-336 > VGRW01. The sequence goes on from JBBDXF010000019.1 coordinate 138,593, forward strand.
GCACCCGAGCACGGCCGCTGGCGTGGCCAACCTGGCCTGGCTCGAGACCGACCTCGCCGCCGCGCGCGCGGCCGGCGCGCGCTGGATCGTGGTCTACATGCACGCGGACGTGTTCTCGACCGAGCGGGTCGAGGCCGAAACCACGGGCGTGCGGAAGGCGCTCGGCGCGATCCTGCAGCGCCATGGCGTGAATCTCGTGCTGTCCGGCGATGCCACCAGCTTCGAGCGCTCGAAGGCGCTCCGCGGCCCGCTCGAGGACCCGATCCCGGGCCCGATCGCCTGGCGGATCTCGACCGCGACCGACGGAATCGTGTTCGTGCGAGCCGGATCGGGCGGGCGAACCGCGTTCGGAAGCTGGGTGCTGGCCAAGCCGGACTGGACCGCCTTTCGCAACAACTCGCGCGCGGTCTACGTGTCCGTGATCGTCACCGAGTGGACCCTGCGCGTGGCTTCGTACGGCCTCGACGCGAACGGGATGCGGACCGTCGTCGACGCGATCGAGATTCGCTGACGACGCAGACGTCGGAACGCCGTTTCCGCGCGGAGTGACGCCGCCTTCCACTCTGCCTTCGGTGGGGGGCGGCTCACTCTTGCGCAGGCGGGCGGCCGAGCCGTCGTCCGCGCCAGCGGATTCGTGCCGGCGCCGAGCCGCTGGCACGGATTCTGCTCAACCCCGGTTCACGATCGACTGTCGGACGTGCGCCGGGGTCGGGGCGAAGCTGGCACTCCCAACTCCCCTCCCTCCCATGCTGCGAAGCGCCGGATCTCCGGCCGAGCCGGGCTGCCTGGCCCCGGACGCACGACCGACTTGCTATCGTCGACGCTCGGACCTTCGGAGGGCGAGCGATGGCGGGCTTCGGTTCCGGAACGCTGCGAGTCGGGTCGAAGACCTACCGCATCCACCGGCTCGCGGCCGTCGAAGAGGCCGGCCTCGGGCGGCTCGCGCGGCTGCCCCGCTCGATCCGCGTGCTGCTCGAGAACCTGCTGCGCCACGAGGACGGCGTCACCGTCACGCGCGAGGACATCGCGGCGCTGGCGAGCTGGCGCAGCGACGGCGGCAACACGCGCGAGATCGCCTATCGGCCCGCGCGCGTGGTGCTGCAGGACCTGACCGGGGTGCCGGCCGTCGTCGACCTCGCGGTCATGCGCGACGCGATGGCGGGGCTCGGCGGCGACCCCAAGCGCATCAACCCGCTGCGGCCCGCGGACCTGGTGATCGATCACTCCGTGCAGGTCGACTTCTTCGGCAGCCCCGACGCGCTCGCGAAGAACTCCAAGCTCGAGTTCGAGCGCAACCAAGAGCGCTTCGAGTTCCTGCGCTGGGGTCAGTCGGCGTTCTCGTCGCTGCGCGTGGTACCGCCGGCGACGGGCATCGTGCACCAGGTCAACCTCGAGTACCTGGCGCCGGTCGTGTTCTCCGAGTCCGCGGGCGGTGATTCGGTCGCGTTCCCCGACACCTGCGTCGGCACCGACTCGCACACCACCATGATCAGCGCGCTCGGCGTGGTCGGCTGGGGCGTGGGCGGGATCGAGGCCGAGGCGTGTCTGCTCGGCCAGCCGCTCACCATGCTGATCCCCGACGTGGTCGGCTTCGAGCTGACCGGCGAGCTGCCCGCGGGTGCGACCGCGACGGACCTCGTGCTCACCGTCACGCAGATGCTGCGCAAGCACGGCGTGGTCGAGAAGTTCGTGGAGTTCTTCGGCTCCGGCATGCGCTCGCTCGCGGTCGCCGACCGCGCCACGATCGCGAACATGGCGCCGGAGTACGGCGCGACGATCGGCTTCTTCCCCGTCGACGAGAAGACGCTCGACTACCTGCGGCTGACCGGGCGCAGCGAAGAGACGATCCAGCTCGTCGAGGCCTACTCGCGCGCGCAGGGACTGTTCGCGGAGGCGCGCTCGCCCGATCCGGAGTTCGGCTCGAAGCTGCGGCTCGATCTTGCGACGGTGGTGCCGTGCCTGGCGGGACCGTCGCGCCCGCAGGACCGCGTCGCGCTCGGCGACGTCGCGAGCGAGTTCGCGAAGGCGCTGCCGAAGCTCGTCGGCGGCAAGGCCGAGCCCGACGCCGCGGCGCTCGCGCGCAAGGTCGGCGTCACGGATCCCGCCGGCGCGTACGAGCTCGGCCACGGCAGCGTCGTGATCGCGGCGATCACCAGCTGCACCAACACCTCGAACCCGAGCGTCCTCACCGCCGCGGGCCTGCTCGCGCGCAACGCCGTCGAGCGCGGACTCACCGTGAAGCCGTGGGTGAAGACGAGCCTCGCGCCCGGCTCGCGGGTCGTCACCGACTATCTCGCGCACTCGGGGCTCCTGCCGTTCCTCGAGAAACTCGGCTTCGACGTGGTCGGCTACGGCTGCACGACCTGCATCGGGAACAGCGGGCCGCTGTCGCAACCCGTCGCCGACGCGATCGGCGAGGGCAACCTGGTCGCCGCGGCGGTGCTTTCGGGCAACCGCAACTTCGAGGGCCGCATCAGCCCGCTGGTGCGCGCGAACTATCTGGCGTCGCCGCCGCTGGTGGTCGCCTACGCGCTCGCGGGACGCGTGGATCTCGACCTCTCGCGCGAGCCGATCGGCCGCGACCAGACGGGCAAGCCCGTGCTGCTCGCCGACATCTGGCCCGGCGCCGAGGAGGTCGCGCGCACGGTCGCGAGCTCGGTGAAGCCCGAGATGTTCCAGAGGCGCTACGCGGACGTGTTCCGGGGTGACGAGTCCTGGCAGGCGATCCAGGCGCCCGCGGGCGATCGCTACGCCTGGTCGAAGAGCTCGACGTACATCCGCAAGCCGCCGTTCTTCGACGGCATCACGCGCCAGCCGGTCGCGCCCACGGACGTGCGCGGCGCGCGTGTGCTCGCGCTGCTCGGTGACTCGGTCACCACCGATCACATCTCGCCCGCGGGCTCGATCGCGACCAAGAGCCCCGCCGGCCGCTGGCTGGTGGAGCAGGGCGTCGCGCCCGACGACTTCAACTCCTACGGCGCACGCCGCGGCAACTACGAAGTGATGGTGCGTGGCACGTTCGCGAACACGCGGCTCAAGAACCTGTTGGCAAAGGGCACCGAGGGCGGCGTCACCACCTTCCTGCCCGACGGCGACGTGACCACGATCTTCGAGGCCGCGGAGCGCTACGCGCGCGCGGGCGTGCCGCTGGTCGTGATCGCGGGCGCGGAGTACGGCACCGGCTCGTCACGCGACTGGGCCGCCAAGGGAACCATGCTGCTCGGCGCGCGCGCGGTGATCGCGACCAGCTTCGAGCGCATCCACCGCAGCAACCTGGTGGGCATGGGCGTGCTGCCGCTCGAGTTCGCGAAGGGCACGACCGCCGCGTCGCTCGGACTCACCGGCCGCGAGCTCTACGACATCGAAGGCCTCGCGAATCTGCGCCCGCGCAGCGAGCTGACCGTGGTCGCGCGCGGCGAAGGCGCGGAGAAGAGCTTCCGCGTCACGGTGCGCATCGACACCCCGCGCGAGCTCGAGTACTTCGAGCACGGCGGAATCCTGCAGTACGTGCTGCGCCAGCTGGTCTGACGACGGACGCCGCCGGCGTCAGGAGCGCGCGCGCGCCCAGGCCTGCAGCTCCTTGATCCTGGTGTAGCCGCCGCTGCCCTCGACGATGCCCTCCGCGCGCGCGTCGTGGATGCAGGCGACCGGGCACAGGGGAACGCACAGCCCGCAGTCGATGCACTCCTCGAGCACGATCGCGAAGCGGCCCAGGAAATCGTCCTCGACGCGGTAGATCGCGTCGACCTTGCCGGGACAGGCGTGGTCGCACGCACCGCAGCCGATGCACGTCTCGTCGACGTAGAAGTGGCCGCTGCGCCGGGTCACGGGCGTGTCGGGAATGCGGTCGCGAGCTGCGCCGAGGCGTTCACGAACTCCTGCAGGCTCTGGTTGAAGCGGAAGTACAGGTCGCTGCGCAGCACGTCGTCGGAGCGCACGGTCATGGGCGTTCCGGTGTGCGAGAGCCGGTTCAGCGTCTGCTCGAGGTCGGGCCGCCCGCCGCCCGCCGCGATGCTCTCGATCATTGCGCGCCAGCTCGCCAGGTCCGCCTCGAGCGCGAAGTCGGCGCGCGCGCTCTCACCGGGCCTGGGCTTGCGTACGTCCGTCACGCCGAACTCCTCGAACGTCACGTCCGCGCTCCAGTCCTGTCCGTCGCGCCCGCCCTTCAGCACGGTGAAGCGCGCCACGCAGTCCACGTAGCCGAGCTGGATCTGGCGGACGCGGTTCTGGTTCATCAGCTCCGCGAGCCGCGAGAACCACGCGAGCGAAGGGAAGGCGACCGCTTCGCTCATGCCGCTCGGGCCCACGGCGCGTGGAGTGGAATGGTGCAGCGCGCGCGCCGCTCGAGCCCCGCGCGCGCGCAGCGCTGCAGGTACTCCTCGATGAACATGCTCCACATCTTCGCGAGCCCGTCCATGCCGTGGTCGATCTTGTCGAGCCCGCCCGCGAGCAGGATCGCGACCGGCTCGACGAGCGCGGCCTCGGTGAACGCGGTCAGGATCACCTGCTCGCCCACGTCCGCGAAGCGGTGCATCTCTTCGAGCGCGACCTCGCGGTTCGGGTGGTGGTCGAGGTACCACTTGAGCTGCATCACGCCGTAGGAGACGTGGCGCGCCTCGTCCTGCAGGCAGCGGCGGAAGATCTCCTTGTCGACGTGCGTCTTCGCGATCATCTCGCCCGAGCGGAAGATCGAGAGGACGAGCCCCTCGCCGAGCAGGTTCAGCAGGAACGTGCCCATCGTGTGCGTCGGTGCGTCGAGGATCGCCTTCAGCGCCCACTCGAAGCCCGGCGAGGCGTGCAGCAGGCCTCCGCCCGCGATCGCGCGCTTGCGAAACACTTCCTGGTGTCGCGCCTCGTCCATCATCTGCGAGGTGAGGAAGCTCTTCACCTCGAGGAAGTCCTGCGGGATGCGCGTCATCCACTTGGCCGGGAAGTCGCCGGCGACGAACTCGACCTCGGTCAGGAAGGTGCACAGCTGGCAGGTGGCCTTCTCGAGGTCCTCGGGCAGCCGCTCGAGCTCGTCCCAGGGGATGTCGCGCGTGGCGTTCCACTGCCGCGCCTTGGCCTCCTCGTAGAGCGTGATCACGTTCTCGGCCCAGAGCTCGCCGCCGTCCGTCACGGTGTAGTCGGCGACCACCGGCATCTCGGCCTGGTAGCGGTCGCGCACCGCGCCACGCGGCGTGAAGTCGAGGTGCGTCGCGACCTCCGGCACGTCGCCGTAGCCCGGTACCTGATTCACATCGGTGTAGGTCAGACCGCGCGACGACGGACGCGCGCGCCGGCCCCAGCGCGCCCCGTCGGTGTCGAGCCAGTGCAGCGAGTAGCTGCCCGACGCGAGCCGCGCGGCGTTGCGCTGCAGGATCTCGGCCCACTTCGCGTGCTGGCGGCGGAAGCTGTCCTCGTAGCGCACGAGCTCCGCCTCGTGCGTCGGCAGCTCGCCCGGAAGGGCTCGAACCCGCTCGATCGGCATGGCCATGGTCGCGTCCCTCTATTGATAGTTCTGTCAATATGTTTACCAGCGATTTGCAGCCGCTGTCAATGCCGAACTAGTCTGCCGGCGCGAATGTCCACCCGAACCCGCTCCGGCGCGCCAACGCAGCCCCGCCGCAAGCGCGCCGCCCGGCTCGATCCGGGCGAGCGTCGCGCGCGGCTTCTCGCGCACGCCCTGCGCGTGTTCGCGCGGCGCGGGCTGGACGGTGGCCGCCACGCCGAGATCGCGCGCGTCGCGCGCGTCTCCGTCCCGGCCGTCTTCGTCTACTTCCCTACGCGCGACGCGCTGGTGGCAGCCGTGCTCGACGAGGTGGAGCGCTTCTACCTGCAGATGGTCGAGGACACGCTGCGCCTCGAGCTTCCGGCTCCGCAGCTCCTGCTCGGGCTGGCCCGCGCGTTCACCGCCTCGGTCGACGCGGAGCCGGAGCGCGCCCGGCTCTGGCTCGAGTGGGGCGCCGCCGTGCGCGACCGCGAGAGCTGGCCGCGCTACCTCGCGTTCCAGGAGCAGCTCGTCGCGCGCGTCGCGGAGATCGTGCGCCGCGGCCAGGCGGAAGGCGCGATCGCCGCCGACGTCGACCCCGAGGCCGATGCACGCGTCGTGATCGCCGGCGCTCCCGCGGTCGTGCAGATGAAGCTCGGCGGTCGGCCCGCGGACGAGGTCGAGCGCTTCCTGCTCACCCTCGTGCAGGCGACGATCGGCCGGCTGCCGGGCTAGGGCGACAGCCGGCCGCTGCAGGTCCTCGTACCGGTCGCGCGCGAGCGGGCCAGCTGGAACAGCAGCGCGAGGATCTTCGGCTGGATCGCGACGCGCTCGCCGCGGCGGCGCAGCTGCCAGACATCCTCGTCGAGCTCCCACTCGTGACCCGAGCCGAGCCAGTAGATCATCCGCCCGATGATCGCGGATCCGGTGCGCCGAGGGCAATCCGCGCGGGCGAGCCTGACGTTCCCGTCCTCGCGAGTCCGGCGCGACACCGTCCGGCGTCGATGGCGCATGCGCAGGCGTTCGAGTTCGCGCGACGCCGAGCCGATCCTCAGGATGGGTTCACGGGCGATCTCCGCTCGGGAACGCGTGCGTCTCGCGGCAGGGGTGGATGTGCTCTCGGATCCGAATCTGATCGCCGAGTTCGTCGTGGAGTCGCTCGAGCATCTCGAGGCGATCGAGCCGCTCCTGCTCGAGCTCGAGAAGCGCGGCTCGTCCGACGCCGGCTCGCTGAACGAGATCTTCCGCGCGGTGCACAGCATCAAGGGCGCGGCCGGGTTCCTCGGGCTCGAGAACGTCTCGACGCTCTCGCACGCGATGGAGAGCCTGCTCATGCGGCTGCGCGACGGGGTCTGCCCGTTCCGCGTCGAGATGGCCGATCCGATGCTGCGCGCGATCGACGCGCTGCGCACGCTACTGCGCGGGCTTCCCGATTCGCAGGGCGAGCCGCCCACCGCGATCGCCGCGCGGCTCGAGAGCTTTCTCGAACAGCGCGCGCCCGAGGTCGCGCCCGCCGATCCGTTCGAGGCCGCGTGCGAGGCGCAGCGCCGCAAGGGACACAACGTGATGCGCGTGCGGCTTCCGCAGCGCAAGTCCGAGCGCGAGAAGCTCGAGGCGCGGCTCGCGCTGTTCGGCGAGCTGGTTCCGGATCCGGCGGCCAAGGGCAAGAGCGCCGTCGTCGGCTCGCCGCTCGAGCCCGACCTGCTCGCCGAGGCGCTCGAGCTCGACGCGAGCCGACTCGAGGTCCTGACCGCGCCCGTGGTCGGCGCGGTCGACGAGTTCCCGCTGCCCGATCCGAGCCGGCCGCTGCCGACCTATTTCGGCCAGGTCGCCGTCGACCTCGGCCTGCTCAGCGACGAGGCGCGCCGCCAGGTCCTGCAGACGCAGCGCAGCTCGCTCTTGCGCCGCACCTTCCGCGAGACCGCGATCGCGCTGCGGCTGCTCTCGCCCGCCGACGCCGACGCGGTGGTCGCCGCGCAGGAGCAACGGCTCGCCGCGTCCGGCCAGACGGCGGTCGAGAAGGCCGTGCCGGAGCTGCTGCCCGAGCAGGAAGCGGCCGGCTCCGGCGACAAGCGCGCCGACACGATCCGCGTGTCGCTGGCGCTGCTCGACAAGCTGATGAACCTGGCGGGCGAGCTCGTGCTCGGCCGCAACCAGATGCGCCAGCTGCTCGAGAACACCAAGCAGGCCGGCGTGAAGGAGGTGCTGCAGAGCCTCGACCTGGTCACGACCGAGCTGCAAGAGAACATCATGAACACGCGCATGCAGCCGATCCGCGTGCTGTTCGACCGCATGCCACGGCTGGTGCGCGACATCGCCCAAAGACTCGGCAAGCGCGTCGAGCTCGAGACCAGCGGCGGCGACGTCGAGCTCGACCGCTCGATCATCGAGTCGATCGCCGACCCGATGACCCACATGCTGCGCAACGCGCTCGACCACGGGCTCGAAGATCCCCAGGGCCGCGCGGTGCTCGGCAAGTCCGAGGTCGGCCGGGTGTGGGTGAGCGCGTACCACGAGTGCGGGCGCGTGGTGATGGAGGTGCGCGACGACGGCCGCGGCATCGACCCCGAGCGCGTGAAGGAGTCCGCGATCGCGCGCGGCGCGATCAGCCGCGAGCAGGCCGCGCTGCTCACCGAGAAGGACGCGATCGCGCTGATCTTCGAGCCCGGGCTCTCGACCGCGAGCGAGATCTCCGACGTGTCGGGCCGCGGCGTCGGCATGGACGTGGTGCGCACCAACATCCAGAACCTGGGCGGACAGGTCGACGTCGTCACCGCGATCGGCGAGGGCACCACGCTGCGCATCCACCTGCCGCTCACGCTCGCGATCATCCCCTCGCTGATCGTCTCGGTCGCGAAGGAGCGCTTCGCGATTCCGCAGGTGAACGTGGTCGAGGTCGTGCGGCTGAAGGACGAGGCGGCGCAGGTCGAGCGCATCCGCTCGACCGAGGTGCTGCGCCTGCGCGGAACCCTGCTGCCGCTGGTGCGGCTCGCGGCCTGCCTCGAGATCCCCGTGCCCGACAGCGAGAAACGCGCGCGCTCGAACGTGGTCGTGCTGCGCAGCGGACCGCACTCCTACGGTCTGGTCGTCGACGCGCTGCACGACAACGAGGAGATCGTCGTGAAGCCGGCCTCGTCGCACCTGGCGGACTGCGGCTGGTACGCGGGCGCGACGATCCTGGGCGACGGACGCGTGGCGATGATCCTGGACACGATCGGCATCGCCAAGCGCGCCCACATCCGCTTCGAGCAGGTCGCCGAGGAGATCTCGCGGCGCACGAACGCCGAGCCGCTGGCCGAGCGGAAGACCCGCAAGCGGTCGCTGGTGGTGTTCGCGAACACCGCTGACGAGCGCTTCGCGGTGCCATTGGGGGATCTCTTGCGGCTCGAGCGCGTCGACAAGGCGCAGCTGGAGAAGATCGGCGACAAGCCGTTCCTGAAGCACCGCGGCCGCGCGATCCCGCTCGTGCACCTCGAGGACCATTTGCCGGTCGGGGGCAACTCGGCCGACAGCGACGAGTTCTTCGTGCTGATCCCGCGCCTGTCCGGCATCGAGGCCGGGATCGTCGCGGCGCGCATCGTCGACACGCTGGAGAGCGACGCGGAGCCCGACGCGTCGCAGCTCCATGCGCCCGGCTTGCTCGGCTCCGCGATCGTCGAGGACCGGCTCACGCTGTTCCTCGACACGGGCGCCTTGCTCGAGGCCGCGGGCATCGAGAGGACGAGGTCGTGAGCAGCGTCGGCGCCGGCCCCGAGCAGCGCTTCTGCACGTTCTTCCTGGGCGAGGAGTGCTACGGCATCGACATCCTCACCGTGCGCGAGATCAATCGCCACGTGCAGCTCACGCCCGCGCGCGGCGCGCCGGAGGCGGTGCGCGGGTTCCTGAACCTGCGCGGCCAGATCGTGACCGTGATCGATCCCGCGGTGCGGCTCGGCTACGCGAAGCGCGAGGTGCTGCCGACCAGCCGCCTGGTGATCCTGAAGACCAACGCCGACCTGGCGCGGCTGGGCCTCTCCGAGCTCGTCACCGACGACGAGCTCGCGGGTCTTTGGATCGACCGCATCTCCGACGTGATCACGGTCGCGGTGGATCAGATCAACCCGGCACCGCCCGATCAATCGGGGAAGAACGATCACTTGATCGCCGCCGTCGTGCAGCGCAACGAACAGGTCATCCGCCTGGTCGAGCCGAGCGCGCTGCTCCGACCGGGCGCTTCGGGGTAGGGGATGGCAAGCGAGCTCAAGGTTCTCGTCGTCGACGACAGCGCGATCTATCGCAGCCTGGTGCAGGGCTGCGTGCGTGACCTGCCCGACCTGCGCTGCGTCGGCACGGCGCACGACGGCAGCGAGGCGATCGCCAAGGCCGCGGAGCTCCGCCCCGACCTGATCCTGCTGGACGTCGAGATGCCGGTGATGAGCGGACTCGCGGCGATCCCGCGCCTGCGCAAGGTGGTTCCCGACGCGGGCATCATCATGATCTCGAGCCTGACCACGGAGGGCGCGAACGTCACCGTCGAGGCGCTGCAGGCCGGCGCGTTCGACTTCGTGACCAAGCCGCAGGTGAAGGCGGGCGAGGACGGCTTCGCCGCGCTGCGCGAGCCGCTGCGCACGGTGGTCGCGGCGTTCCGCGAGGGACGCGCGCAGCGCGCGCGGCCGGCCCAGGTTCCGGCGCGCTCGCGCGAGCGCGGCAAGGCGCCCGCGATCGACGTGATCGCGATCGGCGTCTCGACCGGCGGACCGAGCGCGCTGGCGGAGCTGCTGCCGAAGCTCTCCGCCGATCTGCGCGTGCCGATCCTGATCGTGCAGCACATGCCCGCGCGCTTCACAGGGTCGCTGGCGGACTCGCTCGACAAGCGCGCCAAGCTGCGGATCATGGAGGCCGAGGACGGCCGGCCGCTGCGCGCGGGCGAGGTGCTGATCGCCCCCGGCGGCAAGCACTTGATCGTCGCGTCCGCGAACTCCGAGCCGTGCGTGCGGCTCACCCAGAGCGATCCGGTGAACTCGTTCCGGCCCTCCGTCGACGTGCTGTTCTCGTCGATCGCCGACACGCTGCCCGGCCGCTCGCTGTGTCTGATCATGACGGGCATGGGCGCCGAGGGCCTCGAGGGCGTGAAGCGGATGCGCGCGCGCGGCGGTTGGTGCATCGCGCAGGACCAGGCGAGCTGCGCGGTGTACGGCATGCCGCGTTCGGTGATCGAGGCCGGCCAGGCCGACGAGGTGGTTTCGCTCGAAGAGCTGCCGGCGCGCATCGCCGAGATCGCGAGGCCGCGATGAAGGTCCCGACGCTCGAGAAGCACGAGTTCGAGCAGCTGCGCACGCTGATCCAGAGCTGGTGCGGCATCCATCTCGAGGACTCGAAGCTGTACCTGGTCGAGTCGCGCCTGCGCGACGTCGTGCTGGAGAACGGCTGCGCGACCTACGGCGACTTCTACCAGCTGGCCAAGTACGGCAGCCCGGCGCTGCGCGACCGCATCATCGACGACATGACCACCAACGAGACCTCCTGGTTCCGCGACGGTCCGTTCTGGGGAACGGTGCGCCAGGTGATCATTCCCGAGGCGATCGAGGCGGCGCGCAGCGAGGGCCGTCCGCGCGTCTCGATCTGGTCCGCCGCGTGCTCCACCGGCCAGGAGCCGTACACGATCGGGATCCTGCTGCGCGAGATGGAGGCCGCGCGCGAGCTGCACGGCTACCGCGCGGAGAGCTTCGACATCCTCGCCACCGACATCAGCCGCGCCGCCCTCTCGATCGCCGAGGCCGGCCGCTACGACCCGATCTCGATGCATCGCGGTCTCGAGCCGATGTACCGCGAGCGCTGGTTCGAGCGCAGCGGCCGCATCTCGTGCCTGAGCGAGTCCGTGAAGAAGCTGGTGCGCTTCAAGCGCATGAACCTGCTCGACCCGTTCGGCGCGCTGGGCGTCTTCGACGTCGTGTTCGTGCGCAACGTGCTGATCTACTTCTCCGGCGCGTGCAAGCACTCGATGCTGGCCAAGACGCGCCGCGTGCTGCGCCCCGAGGGCACGCTGGTGGTCGGTTCCACCGAGACGCCCGAGCTGTACTCCGAGGATTTCGACGTCGTCCGGCATGGCCGGTCGACTTTCTACCGTGTGAAGGAAGTGTGAGATGAAGGTCCTCGTCGTCGATGACTCCGCGATCATGCGCAAGGTGATCACGCAGATCCTGGAGATGCTCGGTCACGACTCCGTGCCCGCCGCCAACGGTCTCGACGCCTTCGAGCGGCTGAAGGAGCACGAGGACGTGCGCCTGATCCTCTTGGACTGGAACATGCCCGAGATGAACGGGATCGAGTTCCTGCGCGAGATCAAAGTCCGCCCGGTGCTGTCGGAGATCCCGGTCATCATGCTCACCACCGAGTTCGAGCGCCGCAAGATGATCGAGGCGATCGAGGCCGGCGCGAAGCACTATCTCACCAAACCGTTCCAGCCCGAGACACTCGCGACGAAGATCCTGCAGTGCGTGGGAGGCGGCGCATGACCACCGAGACGAACACGACGTCGACGACGTTCCTGGCCGCGACGCTGGCGGCGATCGGCGCGGTGCTCGGGCTCGCCTGGCTCGACCACTCGGCGGTGGCGCTCGGCCTGGCCTGCGCGTCGCTCGGCGGACTCTGGTACTTCGCGACCACGCAGCTCGTACCGCCGCTCCTGCGCGCTTCGAGCGCGCGCGACAAGCACATCGCCGAGCTCGAGGCGGAGGCCGCGGAGGTGCGGCTCGCCGCGGACTCGCTGGTGCGGCTGGCCGGCTCGCTCGCGCCGGCGACCGAGACGCTCGACGCGGCCACCAAGGCGCTGCTGCGCGACACGGACGAGATGAGCGAGGCCAGCGAGACCACCATCTCCGCGATCGAGGCGGTCGCCGCCGCGGTCGAGGAGTCGAGCGTGAACGTCTCCGAGGTCGCCAAGGGCGCGGGGTCGGTCTCGCAGCACATGGGCTCGGCGGTCTCGGCCAGCGACGTGTTCAACGACTCGATCCGCTCCGTGAACACGGCCGTGGAGGAGATGAGCGCCAGCTTGCGCGATGTGTCCTCGAGCTGCCAGCATTCGGCCGACGTGGCGGTGCAGGCGGCGCGGCTGGCGGAGGAGACCAACCAGACCGTGGCGATCCTGGGCACGGCGGCGCGCGAGATCGGCCGCGTGGTCGACGTGATCAACGACATCGCGGACCAGACCAACCTGCTGGCGCTGAACGCCACGATCGAAGCCGCCAGCGCTGGCGACGCGGGCCGCGGCTTCGCAGTGGTCGCGAACGAGGTGAAGGAGCTGGCGCGCCAGACCGGCGCGGCCACCGAGGAGATCGCGAGCAAGGTCGACGGCATCCGCCGCACCACCGAGGGCGCGGTGGCGTCGATCGAGAAGATCGGCGCGATCATCCAGATCATGCGCGAGGCGACCCAGACGATCGCGACCGCGGTCGAGGAGCAGACCGCCACGAGCACGGAGATCTCGTCGAGCGTGAACACGGCCGCGGGCCGCGCGGACGAGATCAGCGGCTCGGTGCAGCGCGCGGCCGCCACCACCCAGAGCGTGGCGCGGACCACGGACGAGCTCTCGGCCGGCACCAACGAGATCGCCATGAACGCCGCGCACGCCTCGGGCGGGGCGGGCGCGCTGCGCCGCAAGGTCGAGTCCGTGCGCGCGACCGCGCAGAAGACGCGCGAGCTCGGCGTAGGTGCAGTCGACGCCGTCCGCGAGATCGCGGCCGAGAGCGAGCGGATCCGCGCACTGCTCTCGAAGTCTCGGCGCCGCTAGCGCACAATCCGCGCGTGGACAGGCGGGAGCGCATCGAGGCGCGGCTGCGAGAGGCGTTCGCGCCGCTCGCGCTCGAGGTCGTGGACGACAGCCACCGGCATCGCGGCCACGCCGGGGCCGCGTCCGGCGGCGGGCACTTCCGCGTCGTGCTGGTCTCGGAGCGCTTCCGCGGCGTGCCGCGCGTGGAGCGCCACCGGCTGGTGTACGCGAGCCTGGCCGAGGAGCTGCGCTCGGAGGTCCACGCGCTCGAGCTCGACGCCCGCACGCCCGAGGAAGCGTCGCGCGGAGTGCAGGGCGCGCAGCAATGACGGGCGCCGCCTCGAGCCCGAAACAGCGCCCGGCCTGGCGGGCGCTCGAGTCGCACCACGCGGCGATCCGCGGCCGTCACCTGCGCGAGCTCTTCCGCGACGACCCGCTTCGCGGCGAGCGCATGGTGGCCGAGGCCGCCGGCGTCCGGCTCGACTACTCCAAGAACCTTCTCCGCGACGAGACGATCGCGCTGCTCGTCCAGCTCGCGCAGGAGTGCGGCCTGCGCGAGCGGATCGACGCGATGTTCCGCGGCGACAAGCTCAACGTGTCCGAGAACCGCGCCGTGCTGCACACCGCCCTGCGCGCGCCGCGCTCGGCCGTGATCCGCGTCGACGGCGAGAACGTGGTGCCCGGCGTACACGCCGTGCTCGAGCGCATGGCCGCGTTCGCCGAGCGCGTGCGCCGCGGCTCGTGGCTCGGCCACACGGGGCGGCGTGTCCGCAACGTCGTCAACATCGGCATCGGCGGCTCCGACCTCGGGCCCGCGATGGCGTGCCAGGCGCTGCAGAGCTACGCGCTGCGCGAGCTCGACGTGCGCTTCGTCTCCAACGTGGACGCCACCGATTTCGCGGAGGCCGTGCGCGGGCTCGAGCCGGCCGAGACGCTGTTCATCGTCGCCTCCAAGACCTTCACCACGCAGGAGACCATGACCAACGCGCACACCGCGCGCGCCTGGTCGCTCGCGGGGCTCGGCGGCGACGCGACGTCGGTCGCGAAGCACTTCGTCGCGGTGTCGACGAACGCGGGCGAGGTCGCGAAGTTCGGCATCGACCCGGCGAACATGTTCGAGTTCTGGGACTGGGTGGGCGGCCGCTACTCGCTCTGCTCCGCGGTGGGCCTGTCGGTGATGATCGCGATCGGCCCCGCGCACTTCCACGCGCTGCTCGACGGCCACCACCAGATGGACGAGCACTTCCGCACGGCGCCGTTCGCGCGCAACCTGCCGGTGCTGATGGGCCTGTTGTCCGTCTGGTACGCGAACTTCTTCGGCGCCGGCTCCTGCGCGGTGCTGCCCTACGAGCAGGCGCTGCGCCGCTTCCCCGCCTACCTGCAGCAGCTCTGGATGGAGAGCAACGGCAAGCGCGTGCGCGCCGACGGCGCGGCGGTCGACTACGCGACCGCGCCGGTCCTGTTCGGAGAGCCGGGCACGAACGGGCAGCACTCGTTCTACCAACTCCTGCACCAGGGCACGGCGCTGGTGCCTTGTGACTTCATCGTGTTCGCGAAGTCGTCCAACCCGATCGGGCGACACCACGACATGTTGGTCGCGAACGTGTTCGCGCAGAGCGCAGCGTTGGCGTTCGGCGCCGACTCGCCGGTGCCGCACCGCGTGTTCGAGGGCAACCGGCCGAGCAACACGCTGCTCGTCGAGAGCCTCACGCCCGCCACGCTCGGGGCGCTCGTCGCGCTGTACGAGCACAGCGTGTTCACGCAGGGGGCGATCTGGGGCATCGACTCGTTCGACCAGTGGGGCGTCGAGCTCGGCAAGGTGCTGGCGAAAGCGATCCTGCCCGAGCTCGAGAGCGCGGCCGAGCCGGCGCTCGCGCACGACGGCTCGACGAACGCGTTGATTCGCGCGTACCGGAAGCTGCGCGGCTAGACGCGCACGCCCGGGACCCGGAGCGGGGGGGGGGGGGGGGG
>JBBDXF010000020.1:0-18723 GCA_040902485.1 Myxococcota bacterium
GGGTCGACATCTCGCTTACCTCCATCCCTACGACGCGCGAGCGCGTAGAGATACGACGCTGTTGCGCTCAGAAAAGTGCGATCGGATTCACGGGCGAGGCCGTGCCGCGGAGCAGCACCAGCGGCGCGAGCGTGAGCAGGAACTCCCAGCGCGACTCCGCTTCGCACGCTTTCGCGAGCGGCTCGAGCTCGAGATTGTCGAGCAGGTGCAGGCCGAGCGCGACGATCGCGACCGTGTGGATCGGCATCGGCACGCCCTCGACGCGCGAGGGCACGACGTCCGAGACACCATCGCTGCCCAGCGCCGCGACGCCGCGTGCGTGCAGCCACGGCAGACACGACGCGTCGAGACCCGCGAGCGAGAGCCGCGGATCCCACGGCCCGCGCGCGTCGCGCAGCGCCCAGCGGCCCGTGCGCACCAGCAGCACGTCGCCCGGCTCGACGCGCAGACCCGCGTCGCGCTCCGCGCGCTCGAGATCGTCCGGAAAGATCGGCTCGGCGTTCTCCAGGAACGGCACGCCGCGCGCGCGCGGCACGTCGAGCAGCACGCCGCGCGAGACCACGCCATTGCTGAGCTCGTGGATGCCGAGCTCGAGCGCCCCGTGCGCGGTCACCTTCTCGATCGGGTAGCCGTTGTACAGCTTGCCCTCGTGGAAGATGTGACAGAGCGCGTCGATGTGGGACGTGGCGAAGCCGTGCGGCGCGATCGCGAAGTAGTCGCCGCCCCAGCCCTCGGTCGCGGTGCCCGTCATGTGGTGGACGACGGGGCTCGGGTTCTCGGGGCCCGGCTGTGTCGGCAGCGGGCGCGACGCCGAGACGACGCGGCCGCTCTTCACGAGCTTCGCCGCCGCCGCGCGCTTCTCGGGCGTGATCAGGTTCAGCGTGCCGAGCTGGTCGCGCGGCCCGAAGCGCCCCCAGTTCGAGAGCGTCTTGTGGAACGCCAGCACCTGCTCGGCCGAGAGCGGCGCGTTCACTTGGCGGCGGCCTGCAGGTGCGCGCGTGTGGTGCGCACGTAGCCGCCCAGCACATTGCGCAGGAAGCGCGCGAGCGCCTCGTCCTCGAGCTCGCCGGCTTCGTCGAAGGCCTGGTGTGCGGTCGCGAGCGAGAACATGTCGGGGTACACGTGCACGCCCACGACCTCGAGCGACATGCGCAGCACCCACAGCGCGCGGTTCCCGCCCACCAGCGACGGCGACGCCGAGAGCAAGACGGCGGTCTTCCCGCGCAGCGGCATCGGCTTCGCGCGCGTGACCCAGTCGATCGCGTTCTTCAGCACCGCGGGCACCGAGAAGTTGTACTCGGGCGACGCGATCACCAGCCCGTTCGCGGCCGCGATGCGCGCGACCAGCTCCTGCGCGCCGGCCGGCAGGCCGGAGCTCGTCTCGACGTCGCCGTCGTAGAACGGGATCGCGAGCGCGCGCAGATCGACCAGATCGACTTCGGCGCCCTCCTTCTCGAGCACCTGGATCGCCAGCCGCAGGAGCTTCCTGTTCAGCGACCCCGCGCGCAGCGCACCCGCAACCGCCAAGAGCTTCATCCACCTGCTCCTTCCACCGTCAGTCCGACCTCCTGGCCGAACGAGATCTCCAGCGTGTGTCCGTCCGGATCCCTGATGAACGCCCAGTAGCCGACCGGCGGACCCGAATCGAGCGGGCCTCCGAGCAGGCGGTCCTCGTCCTTCGCCATCGCGGCCAAGCGGTCGACCTCTTCGCGGCTCGGGCAGCCCACGCCCAGGTGCGCGAACGGCAGCAGCGGGTGGTCGACCTTCGCCGCCTCCGCCAGCACGATCACGAACGGGCGCGTCTTGTCGGAAAGCCAGACCACGCCCGCGCGCCGGTGCACCACCTGCATGCGCGCGTAGCGCGACCAGAAGGCGATGCTCGCGTCGAGGTCCGACGCGGTCAGGGCGACGTGGGTGAGGCCGAGATCGTGCACGCGGCCATTCTGCGCGCGATCTGCGCATGCGGCAAGAAACGCCCTCTTGACCCGACCGGAGCGCGCGCGGAGACTGCGGTCCGTCATGGCGTGGCTCCGCAACCGCAGCTCCGGCTCGCGCAAGCAGGCCGAGGACGCACCGACCCTGCACGGCGACGAGCGCGTCTCCATAACCGTGCTCGAGGGCGCGGACACCGGTGCGGACCTCATGCTCACGGCGGCGGAGGTCGAGATCGGCCGCGGCGCCGAGACCCTTGCGGACGGCGGCCGACTCACGCTGCGCGATCGCTCGGTGTCGAACGTCCAGGCGCGGCTCGTGTTCGGCAAGGACGGCTGGTCGATCGAGCACAACGCGCTCGCCACCAACCCGACGCTGGTGAACGGCGACCCGGTGCAGCGCAAGGGGGTCGCGCCGGGCGACCGGATCCGGATGGGCCGCGTCATGCTCGAGCTGCGCTCACGCCCGGCGCGGCAGGTCGGGCGCGCGGCGCCGGCCGTGCGCGAGGAGCACACCGAGATGATCCACGCCGACGCACTCGCCACCACGCAGCTTCGCGTCGGCCGCGAGCTCTGGGGTCAGCTGCTGATCGTGCAGGGACCGGGCAAGCTCAGCGGCACGCGCTTTCCGCTGCTCACCGACTCGATCACGCTCGGCCGCGCGCAGGACTGCGATCTGGTGCTGCTCGATCCGGGCGTGTCGCGCCGGCATGCGGAGGTGCTGCGCGAGGGCGGGCAGGTCGTGCTGCTGCACCGCTCCGAGACCAACCCGACGCTGCACAACGGCTGGCCCGCGGGCGCGCGCACGCTGCTCGCGCACGGCGACGAGATCGGGCTCGCCGACGCGGTGCTGCTGCGGCTCGAGCTCGCGCGGCCGGGCGAGGCGGCGACCCCGCCGCCCGCCGGCGCGCTGCGCCGGGCGATGGAGGCGCGCGTCGATCTCGAGCGCCGCATCGAGCGCGAGTTCGTGCGCGACGGAACGTTTCTCGACGTCGACGTCGCCGACTCCTACGGGCTGAAGGCGAGCGAGCCGCGCGCCGAGCGCGTGTTCGTGTCGTTCGAGCGCTTCCGCGGCTATCTCGGCGAGCGCATCCAGGAGCACAGCGGCCGCGTGCTGAACTCGAACGGCGACGAGATCATGGCGTTCTTCGATCGCGCCGCGGACGCGCTGTCGTGCGCGCGCGCCATGCAGCGGGGCCTGCGCAGCTGGAACGCGCGCGAGAACCTGCTCGAGCGCGCGTTCCGGGTCCGCATCGGCGTGCACACCGGCCGTTCGGCCGTCGATCTCGCGAGCGGGGTCGCCTACAGCCCGGTGCTCGACGTCGCCGGCCACCTGCAGAAGAACGCACCGATCGGCGGCGTGCTGGTCTCGCAGACCACGCACGCCGAGCTCGGCGACGCCGTCGACGGACTCGAGCCGGGCGCTACGCTCGCGCGCGAGAACATGCCGACCTGGGTGCTCGCTCCAGAACGGCTCGAGCCGAGCTGAAGGACGATCGATGCCCGCGCTCTCGCTCTTGATCGGAAACAAGAACTACTCGTCGTGGTCGCTGCGGCCGTGGCTGCTGCTGAAGCAGACGGGGCTCGAGTTCGAGGAGCTGCGCGTCGCCTTCGACACGCCGGAGTTCGCCGCGCGCGTGCGCGAGTACTCGCCGGCGGGCAAGGTCCCGGCGCTGCGCCACGGCGCGATCGCCGTGTGGGATTCGCTCGCGATCTGCGAGTACCTGAACGACGCGTTCCCCGAGCTGCGCGTCTGGCCGCGCGCGCCGGAAGAGCGCGCGCTCGCGCGCGCGATCTCGGCGGAGATGCACTCCGGCTTTGGGAGCTTGCGCGGACAGATGCCGATGAACGTGCGTGCGACGGGCCGGCGCGTGAAGTCGACGCCCGAGCTCGAGGCGGACATCGCGCGTGTCGCCGGGATCTGGCGGGATGCCCGTACCCGAAACGCCGCGCGCGGCCCGTTCCTGTTCGGGGACTTCTCGATCGCGGACGCCATGTTCGCGCCGGTGGCGTTCCGCTTCGCGACCTACGGTGTCGCGCTCGGGCACGCCGAAGCGGCCTACGTCGAGTCGCTGCGCCGGCTGCCGGCGATGACGGAGTGGGCCGCGGCATCGGCCGCCGAGACCGAACTCGAGGAACGTTACGAAGTGGGCAGGTGAAGCGTTTGTTCGAGGTCGGAGTCTGAGCGCGGTCAGCGAGGCTCCTCGGTCTCTCTCGAGTCCCGCTCTGCCTCTCGGCTCAGGCGGTCGATCTCGGCATGGAACTCGGCCTGCGCGCGGATCAGGCGAAGACTCTGCTCGACTCGCCCCCGAACGAGCTCGAACGCGAGCGGCTCCGCTTCTCGGACCTCCTCGAGCTCGACGAGCGACCAGCGGCCGTCGCGCATCACCGCCGCCCGCTGCCCGGGCGCGCTGAAGGAGAGCGCCTCCGGCGTCACGCTCGGCGGAAGCCGATCGACTGGCGCAGGTCCGAGTGTCTCGGTGTCTTGGGCCGCGATGCGGCCCTCGGCGCCGAGTCGGCGATCCTCCGCGCGCGCCTCGGCCTCGCTCGCGAACGGCTGCCGGCGCAGAACGATCTGACGCGTCGCGTAGCGCAGCGTGGTCTTTTCGTAGTGCGCGCGCAGCTCGTCTTCGCCGAGAACCAGTGAGTCGCGCATCGCAGCGAACAGTGCATTGCGCAGGCGCTCCTCGTCCTGCACTGATCGAGGCCCGGCGGGAGCGTCGTTCGCGAGTCCACGCCGCAACGCCTCTTCCGCGGCGAGGTGCCGTGCGATGATGGGATCGCCGGCAGTACTCGCGGCGCTCGGGGCTGCGGTCGAAGCGTTTGCCGGACTCTCGACGGCGATAGGCTGCTCGCTCCCGCGAGATTCGGGAGTCGACTGATTCGGCTCCGACGAGCCGCAAGCGGCGGCGAGGACCGCGGCGACGACTAGCGTGGGCGTGTGGCGGATAGTCAGGCCTCCTCTGTCGAAGTGTCGAGTATCGCTGAATTCGACGCCCGAAGTTTGCGCGCGACCGTCCTGATCAGCTTCGCCGAGGGGCAGCTCGCGCGGATAGCGATCGGAACTCGCGATGGCTTCCTTCTGCACGGGTCGTCGCTTCTCGCGCGAGTGCCCTCGACGAAAGGACCGACACCCGCCTCGACGGAACTCCGACTCTCTTACCTCGGATCGGCCTTCAGCAGCTCGACCGAGGTCGTCGGACCGCCCTTGTCGCCGGCCATCACACGCGCGATCTCCGCGACGCTGGGCGTACTCGCCGACCCGCCGACGACCCAGATCGTCCCGTCTCCCGTCGTCACCGCGGTATGTCCCACGCGTCCGATCCGCAGGCTCGGCCCGCGCGACCAGCGTTTCGTCGCGGGGTCGTAGACATCGACGTTGGCGAGCGGCTCCCCGCCCCAGAACGTCTGGCCGCCGATCACGTAGATCTTCCCGTCCGCGCCCGGCGCGGCCGCGAACAGCATGCGCGGCGTGCGCATCGGCGGCGCGGTGGACCAAGCGTCCGTCTTCGGGTCGTACACCTCCGTCTCGGCGACCGCGTGTTTCTGTGCTTCCGCCTCGGCCGTTGCCACGGACTTCTCTGCTGCGTTGCCTGGGCTGTAGAGGGGAATCGATCCGCGGCAGGCGCAGCCGCCGAACACGTACAGCTTGCCGTCGTCACCGAACGCAGCGGCAAGTGAGTGACGGGCGTGTTTCATCGGCTCGGCGCGCTTCCACGGATTCGTGGCTGGGTCGTAGATGTCCAGCCCGGTTAGACGGTCGAAGCGCTCCTCCCGCACCAGCAATCCATCCTCGCAGCGCCCGGTGCACGCATGCCATGCCGATCGTGGTCGAGATCGGACGCCTTCGCCGAGTCACTTCTTGGCCGGAGCCGTCTGCAGCGTCTCGACCGTCTTCTGCGGGCCGCCGACCTCCCCGCGCACGAGCCGGCCGATGTCGCCGATCTCTCGGTCTGCTCCTGCGCCCCCGATCACCCAGATCTTCCCGTCCAGGGTCACCGCCGAGGCATGCCCTTGGCGACCGATGCGCAGCGACGGGCCTTTGGACCAGGAATCCGACGCCGGATCGTAGACCTCGACCAGCGACATCGGCTCGCCGCCCCAGCGCTGCTGACCGCCGATCACGTAGATCTTTCCATCGAGCCCCGTTGCTGCGGAGAGCGACATGCGGGGAGTCGGGATCGCCGCGCGATCGGACCACGTGTCCTTCGTCGGGTCGTAGACCTCCGTGCGCGTCACGGGGTGCTCCATCGCTTCTCCCTCCACACGAGCACGTTCCTGCGACGCCTTGTCGCCCACCGTGTATGTCGTCGAGCCACGGCAAGCGCAACCGCCGAACACGTAGAGCTTCCCATCGGGTCCGAAGGCGGCTCCGAACTGCTGGCGCGCGACGTTCATCGGCGAACCCTCGGACCACTGCTCCGTCGACGGATCGTAGATCTCGACGGTACCAAGGACGCGGGACTTTTGCTTCCCCTCGCCGTACTTGCGCTTGCCTTGCCCCCCGACGAGATACATCTTGCCATCGGGTGCCGTTGCCGTCGCACCGGCCGACCTATTCCATGCTGGAGCCGTGCCACCTTCGAGCCACCGTTCATTCCACTTCGACTTGCTGTGGACAATCGGACCGAGGGATTGGTCCCATTCGCCCGTCGTCGGGTCGTAGTACACGGAGCCGCTCGGCGTGAAGTAGTGAGCACGCCCGAGTCGATCCGACCCGCCGAAGGGCAGCTCGAATTGGAATCGATCGGACGAAACAACCGACGCTTTCTCCGCAGGAATGCTCTTAAGATTCCGCGTGCCGGGCACCACGACCTTTCGAGCGTAATGGCGGACCACTCGGCGGCGAAGTGGCACGATCTCCGGGCCGCGAGTCCACGTCTTCTCCTTGGGGTCGTAGACGTCGATCGCGTTCTCCCGATTTCCGTGGTCGTACTTCCGCTTCGAACCCAACAGCAGCCGGCCGCCGAAGGCGAAGACATGGCCGTCCGGTGACGCTCCAGCGGCGTGATGCCAGCGCGGATCGGGTAGTGGGGCCGCCTGCTGCCACTCTCCCGCTCTCGCCGCGTTGACTGCTAGCACGATCCCCGCAACAGCGGCCGCCGACGTGGGCCATCGGAGCCTTCGGCATCGGCTTCGCGAGATGGCTTACTCCTTCTGCGGGATCCCGAAGTTTCCCGCAGGGGGCTCCATCGGC
The DNA here is from genome assembly GCA_040902485.1 of Myxococcota bacterium. Lineage (GTDB taxonomy): Bacteria > Myxococcota_A > UBA9160 > SZUA-336 > SZUA-336 > VGRW01. The sequence continues at coordinate 7,129 of JBBDXF010000020.1, forward strand.
AGATTCTCGTCCTCGTATGGCAGTCGCGCCAGGAAGAAGACCACTTCGACGATAAAGGTCTCGGGCCGGCCGAATTCCGCCGCGGGGATCGAAACGTCGACCTCCACGGTTCGCGATTCGGTGTCGTCTGTTTCGAACGCCGCCGAGTTGGACTGAGCCAAGTTGAGAAGTCCGTCGTCGTGTTCGTCCGGCACTCCCGATTCAGGATCCGCACCGGAGAGGATGTGCCAGTTGCCCTCAATGTCCCTCCCATACACCACGGGCAGGATATCTGAGATGGATCCATGAGGAACATGCCATTCCAGCTCGAGCGTCTTCCGGACGTACCCTTCCTCGGCGACAGTTGGTAGCTGCACCGCTGGGACGTTCTGGTCTTCTGGCGGCACCTCCGTCACCGTGATCCAGTCGCTGAGCGCTGGCAGGATCGAATCGCCCATGAAGTTGCTGAGCGCTTGGACACCCGGTTCCCCGACGTGGAGATGGTCGAAGCGCCCATCCCGCTCCAGCAATCCGCCGTCTCCGACCGCGTCGAGCGCCGGCACCTCGAACCCTGAGCTGTCCTGGCCGTGCGCGCTCCAGACCGGCACCACGCCGTCGCTGGTGGTCCCGGTCACTAGTTGCCCGACGGTGAGCAAATCTGCGATCGCCGCGGCGGAGTCCCGCTCGGACTCCTCCAAGACCCCCGCCTCGATAGCGGAGTCTACCCAGGCGCTGAGCAAGCTTCCCACGAGCGGAATGCGAATTCCCTCCGTACCCGCCACGAGGCTCAGCGCCTCGATCGAAGCACTACACGGGCTTCGATTCAGACTCGCCAAGAACGGATTGGCGCTTTCCGCGACGGCCGCCGTGTCCCTGTAGTCGAGCAGGTCCGCGGTTCCGGGGGAGAGCTCGGCGAGGAAGTCCCGCAGTCGGCCCTCCAATGGAACGAGGTTCTGCAGCGCCCCGTGGTGCGGCGTTGCGAGTGCCACCATTCCGCGCACGTTCCCCGAGTAGCACTGGAGCGCCCGCTCGACGAGGCCACCCTTGCTGAAGCCGAACGAGTCGACGAACTCGAAGCGTCCGGATTCGGGATCGAGCGGCGACGGCAGCCCGCGAATCGAGTCTGAAGTCGCGAGTGCCCCGTACAGCTTCGACATCACGGTGTTCGCCGTCTCCGCGGCCCGGGCGCGCGAGTTGTAGCCGACGAAGACCGGCCGATACACGCCTCTCGTCGCGTCCAGGACGTCGCGAATGATCTGGCCGGAGCGCTCGTCGTCGTCGAGCGGGTCGTCCTCTGGTGAAGTGGAGAACAACAGGTTCCGCGGGTCCCATCCGTGGATCAGAAGCAGCGGAAGCGCGTTCGCGTGAATGCGATCTCGCACGTCGCCATCCGAGCGCATGTCCACGAGGCCCGCGCTCGGCGAGGTGCCGGTGAGAAAGTCTCGCAGGCGTGCGGCGAACTGGATGAAGTACTCCTGAACCTGGTCGTTCGGGATCGGAACCGCGGCAGCGAACAGAGGGAGCGACTTCCCGTTGCGCCCCGCGAAGAGCGGTTGGCCTGACTCTGTGGTCGAGAAATCCAGACCCACGACCACGACTCGGTCGATCTCGTCGACGCCGTAGAGATACGGAACGGAGCGGAACAGGGTGAACTGCGTCCCGTCCCAGCCGAACGGGAAGAGAGCGGACTCTTCGACGCCGGCCGCACTGGCTTCCGCGGCCGAGTAGCGCGCCGTCAGGATCACCGGCGCGATCAGCCGCGGCACGACACCACCGGGGGACAGCGGTTCGAGCCGGAGCTCGAGCTCGGGGCCGACGGCACGCAGCTCGGGTGCGCGCAACGCGGGATCGACGAGAAGCGGCTCGCCTGAGCTGACTTCGGGAGCGTCGGACAGCTTCAATGTCACGCGGGCGTCTCCGGCCATTGCCAGCGCCGGGATGTCGATGCGCAGACGGCCGCCGGGCATCTCGACGAAGCCACCCTGCGCCGACCGGATCTCGGCGCTCGCTTCGGTCGGCTCGATGGGATCGGCGGAGAGCGAGATGTCGGCGCGGGACGTGTGCTGGGTCGACGGGTCTGGATTCGCGATGACGGCGAGGCTCCGGGTCGTCGGTGGAAAGCTCGGTGCGTCGATCGCGAGCGTCACCAGGCCGGAAGGAAGTCCCGGCAGACTGAACTGGCCGTCGGCGGTCGTTGTTGCGCTGGTGCTGCCGTGCGAAATCACCGCGCCAGCAACGGGCAGCCCCGAGTGCGACTCGGTCACGATGCCTGCGACGTTGCCGACGGTCGGACGGTGGATGAGCGAAACGTCCAGAGTCGCGCCGGCGTTGTCGGAAATCGTGACGCTCGCAATCGTGCCCGGGAGGTAGCTCGGGTGCGTCACTTCCAGGGAGTGGCTTCCCGGGGAGACCATCACCAGCTCGTATCCGCCATCGCCGTCGCTGCGCGCCCGCAAAAGCTCACTGCTGCCGATGCGCAGGCTCGCGCCTTCGATCCCGAGTCCCGTCGCGGCATCGCGAACGACGCCCGTCAGATACCCCTTGCGCGCAGAACGCAGTGCGAACTCGAGCGTATCGCTGGCGTTTGGAACGACGACGGCGCGAATCGTCTGCGGCTCGTGGTCCGGAGCCGTCGCGGTTACGTCGATCTCTTCGAAGGTCGTCAGGCCGGAGATTGCGAAGCTGCCTTCTCCGTTCGCGGTCGCCGTCGCTGACCCTGCGGTGACCGTCGCGGACGCGAGCCCGGCATTCGAGAGAAGATCGCGGACCACCCCCTGCGCATCGGGAGGGATCGCAACGGGATCGCCGCGGCCCGCCTCAGTCGGGAATTCGAGCGAGAGGATCTGCGGCCCGCCATCGGCATTCGCCGTCGCCTGGAAGACGACGAACGAATCGATGAAACCATTCTTCTCGAGCCGTAGGCTCTGCGTCCCGATCGGTACGTCCAAGAGGACGAAGGTTCCCTGGGCATCGGACACCACCTGTGTGTTCGGGCCAAGGCGCGTCGCACGGACGCCAGGCTCGAGCACGCCTGTCAGCGCGTTCCGAACCGTCGCGACGACGCTGAGTTCCGTTGGCGCCCGACGAAGCGCAGGCGCGAGCTGCACCTCCACCGCCTCTGTGTCGCCGATCTCGTACGAGAGCGGGAAGAAGCCCGCCTTCGACACCGCGACCGAGAACGGTCCGACGGGAATGCCGTTGATCTCGAACGCGCCCTCCTCGCCGGAGAGTGCCGTCAGCGTCGCGCCCGTCGAGGTCACGCGCACCTGCGCGCCGGAAAGCGGCAGCCCGTCCGCGGCGCTCGTCACCACGCCTTCGAGGTGATTGCTCGCCGCTCCGGACCCGGTCAGCGTCGCGGGTAGGATCCCCGTCGCCCAGCGCAGCAGCGCGGCGTCCATCTCGAGAATCTCTCCGACGGCCGCATCGTCGCTGAGGAGCGCGGGAATGAAGCCGGAGCGACGCACGACCAGCGAGAACGGACCGGGCGGCACGTCGGTCTGGTAGCGGCCGTCACTGCCGCTGATCAACACCAGCTCTTCGGCACCGCTCGCGACCGTCACCGTTGCGCCGCCGATCGGTGCGCCCGTGACCGCATCGGTGAGCTGACCGCGCAGCGTCGCGACCGGAGTCGCCGTCGACGTGACGGTCGTCACGAGCACTTCCTGCGGCCCGCCGTAGCGCTGGTACACGACGCGAATGTCGTTCACGCCCGGGGCGAGCGGGATGTGATCGAACTGACTTGTTCCGGGGGTGAGCGCTCGGCTCCGGAAGGACGTGAGCTGCCGCCCACCGACGTACAGCGCCTGGAGCGAGAGCGCCTCGACCGCCTCGAGCCGCAAGCTCGTCTCGAGCGCGGGGATGCTGCTGCCCGCGACCGGGTCGAGAATGCGCAGCGCCGTCTCGCTTCGCGTGAGTGCGATCGGCAGCTCCGTCACGTTGCCCGCACGGTCGTACAGGCGCATGAAGATCTCGTTCAGACCCGGGTCGAGCGCAATTTCCGCGAACTCGAACGTGTGCAGCCTGACCGCGAAGAACCCCCGGCCGGGTCGCGGATCTCGATCGAGCGCGTCTCATAGAGGTAGCCGGCTGCCTCGATCTCCATGCGGGCGGGCTCCGAGACGAGGCCTTGGAACATCGCGGTTGCGCCGAGCAGCGTCCGCCCCGCGGCGGGCGCCATCGAGATCACCCGCGGCGGAGTCGTGTCGAGCCCGATGCGCACGCTCGCGCGTTGGCCGAACGGGTACGCGACCGCCTCGACCGTATTCGAGCCCTCGGCCAGCGGCACGTCGACCGTGAACGTGATCCCGTCCGCACTGCGCAGCGCCGGCTTGCCGTTCAGCGTGACGAACGGCGTGCCGAGCGGCGCGCGAACACTCACCGGGACCGTAGGCGTGTTCACGAGCGCGCGATCCATCGGCTGCACGATCTCGATCGGCTCGCGCGACGCCACGCGGTAGAGCGTGAACGAGAAGCTCGACGTCTGGCCCGCGCTCTCGAGCTCGAGCGTAAAGGTGTTCGCGCCGAGCTGGAGTGGGAGGTCGAAGATGTCCGGAGCGATTCCGGCGGCGAAGCTGCGCCCGTCGGCTACACCGTTCAACGACACGACGGTGGTCGCGGCGGCGAAGTTCAGATCGACCGCAAGGCTCTGCGAGAGCACCGCCTGCCCGTCGAGTACGCCGACCAGCGCAGCGGCCGGCGCGTTCGGGTCGACCTCGAAAGTGAGCGCCGCAGCTTCGGTGAAGCCGGCTGCGTCGCTGGCGTACACGTACAAGACGTTCTCGCCTACAAAGAGAGGGAGGTCGGGAATGACGAAGTGCCCGTCGACGACCGGCGCGGTTCCCGCAATCCCCTCCACGCCGAACTGGCCGTCCAACAGCCCCCATTCGACCGTTTGAAAGACGTGCCCTGGTCGATCGGGCGATTCCCAAGGGAAGTTCGTGGAGTCAGTGACGGTACCGGTGATCGTGGTCGACGTCCCACCGAGGCGCGAGCCGCCGAGCGGTGCGGTGCATTCGACTCGCGGCGGCGCGAAGTCGATCACGAGGTCGAGGTCATCGATCGCGGTGGAGGTGGACGCGTGGAAGGTCACGGGGCCAGAGCCCTGGGCGTGGACCACCGGCGCGGCGCTCAACCCGGCGAGCGCGAGACCCACAACGAGGCAGCGCAGGCGCGTCCTCATCAATCCGTCCACCTGAGGTTGTAGACTTCGAAGAAGCGCGGCTCGAAATCGACTGGAAGGATCTGCAGGATCGTCGCCGGGTCGAGTTCGAGCGAGAGCTCTTCGATCGGCCGAAGCTCCTTCGTCGGATTGTCACCGAACCCATCGACCTCGAGGATCGTGACCTCGCCACCCTCTTGGGCGAACACATAGAGGTAGAAGCCGCCGGTCCGGCCGACGACGATCCGGTCGACGGCGGGAGAGAACTGCTCTGGCGCCACACCGCCCTCGGCGAGGAACGCGCGAAACGCCGGGAAGTCATCCGCAATCAAGGGACCTGAGGCGCGGACCACGAGTCGCAGCAGAGGCGGGAGTCCGTCGTCGCGATTCACCCGCGCGGTGTCGCTGCCCACGCCGCCGTCGAGATCGACCGCCTGTGCGACCAGTGGATTGTCACCGAGTGCGAGCGGAACGGCGCGCGCGACGAAGCCACCCGCTTCGTCCACGGTCGCCGTCACGCCGTTCACGTCCACCGCGGCCGCGGCCTCGTCGACGAAGCCCGAGACGTCGGTCGTCGCATGGCGAATCCGCGTGCCGTTGCGCGGGTGCAGGATGAAGATCCCCGGCGGCTTCTCATAGCGCACCGTCACGGAGTCGGATGCGGTATCGGAGCCACGCCGCGCGGTCGCGACGAGCAGATTGTCGCCCTCGACCAGGACGACTACCGGCGCGACGAACCCGTCCGAACCGGACTCCGCTGCGACGCCGCCCACGTCGACGCTGGCGTTCGGATCGCTGAGCGACCCCGTCACCGGGAGGTAGGGAGTGGATACCAACGCCCCGTCTGGCGGCGACCGGATCTCGATCGCAAGGGGGGGGAGCCGCGCTCTGTAGCGTCACCACGATCGACGCGAAGCCGGTGTTGCCCGCCACGTCGGTGGCCTCGACGGAGATCGGGTTCAGTCCGGGTTGCAGGTCGATCGAACGTGAGAATGTGTTCGCGGGCGCCACGGACTGGCCGACGATCGAGAGTGCGGCGATCGGGCTGGCGTCCAACACCGTGCCCGCCACGATCTGCGGCGTGCTCGAGACCACCGCGCCATTCGAGGGCGCCGTGATGCTGACGACCGGCGGAGTCGTGTCGAGCGTGACCGAGACCGAAGCCGAATCGGAGCCGGCGACGTTCGTGGCCGTGGCGGTCAGCGTGTTCGAGCCCTCGACGAGCGGGACGCTCGCGCTGAAGCTGTTGCCGCTCACCGCGGCGGCGACGCCGCTTGCGTTCACCGTGAGCGGCGGAGTGCCCGTGACGGTTCCCGAGACCGCGATCGGGCTCTGACCGGTGAGGAGTCCGCTCACCGGCGCGTCGATCGCGATGTCAGGCGGGGTCGCGCGCGTGACGGAGATCGCGCCCGATCCCGAGTTGCCCGCCGCATCGACCGCAACGGCGCTGATCGGATTCGGCCCCAGCGCGAGCGAAACGGTGGTCGTGAACGCGCCTCCCGTGAGCGGCACGCTCGCGCCGTTCACCGTGAAGCCAGTGATCGGACTCGCGTCGGTGACCGTGCCGCTGACGACGACCGAGAGCGCCGCGGTGAGCAAGCCGTCCGCGGGAGTCGTGATCGTGACGACCGGTGGCGTCGTGTCGCGCGTGACGCCGACCTGTGCGCTCGCCGAGCCCGCGGCGTTGGTTGCCGTTGCCATGAGTGTGTTCGCGCCCTCGGCGAGGGGCACGACGGCGCTGTACGTCGACCCCGAGAGCGTCGCGGCAACGCCGTTCACGCTGATCGAGACGCCCGCCCCGCTGAAGCTGCCCGTGACGGCGACCGAGGCAGTCGCGAGTAGCGCCGCGTTGGCCGGCGATCCGATCGAGATCGTCGGGGCGCTGCCGACGGGCGGCGTGCCCGAGGCCATACCGAGCTTCGCTGAGCCCTCGGGCCCCAGCGTGGACTGGATGCGGACGCCGAACACCCAGCCCTGCGTCGAGGCGCCGGTGAGACTCGCGATCGAGAGCCCTGGAGCCTGCAGCCGGAACGTCGCCGTCGTGATTGCCCCGCCCGCGCTGCCGTTCTGGCCCAGGCGAACGCCCCAATCCCAGGAGGTCACCGGATTCATTGCGTTCCCGGCGCCGACCTTCGACACCTTGTTCTTGCTGGTTTGGAATTGTGTGACTACGCCAACACAGGGCACCGAGAGCTGTGGAACGAGCGTCTCGGGAGTGACGCTTCCGAAGAGCCCGAGCAAGTCGCCCTGTCCCGCCGGGATGGACACGGTGATGTCGACGCCGTCCCCGCCCGGTGCGTCAGTCAACGTGATCGTGGTCTGTACAGAGTCACCGGCGATCGGAGTCGAAAAGACGTAGGTGAGGGCGTCAGCCGAGCGCGCGCCGAACAGGGCGATGATCAGGCACTCAGTAAGAACTTTGGGGCACGCACGACGGCGCATCTTCGCCCACCGGCGCGAAGAGCCGCAAGCACTGAATCAATGGCTCGAGGCGCTTTTCAGTCGAAGCGGCTCTGGGGTAGAGTTCGGGTCCATGAAGACCTCGCTCTCGAAGGGTCCCTATCTGTTCTTGCTCTTGGCCGTCGTCTGTGGCGAAGCAGGCGTCTCACGAGCGGAGTGCTGCCAGCTCACCAAGATCGAGGCGGCGCCTCCGACCGTTCACGTCCGCGTCTGCGCCTCCGCCGAGGGACCCACCTGCTCGCAGCCGCTCTTCGACGGCGACGTCGCGCACGGCTCACCCGTGTCGATCTGCAGTGCGGGAACCGAGGTCTTCTATCAGGAGCTCGATCCCGCGACTGGCGAGCTCGGCCCCGCGACCGCGGCCGCGTGCAGCGCGTCGCGGAACATCGAGCTGTAGTCGGTGCTGCGGCTCTACGACTACCTCGAATCCGGCAACGGCTACAAGGTGCGCCTGCTGCTGACGCAGCTCGGTGTCGCGTTCGAGCGGATCGAGCTCGACATCCTGAAGGGCGAGACGCGCACGCCACAGTTTCTGGGCCGCAACCCCAACGGCCGCATCCCCTGCCTCGAGCTCGAGGACGGCACGCACCTGTGGGAGTCGAACGCGATCCAGTTCTACCTGGCCGAGGGCACGGACCTCCTGCCCTCGGGAAGGCTCGAGCGCGCGCGGGTCCTGCAGTGGCTGTTCTTCGAGCAGTACAGCCACGAGCCGTACATCGCGGTCGTGCGCTTCTGGCACCACGCCGGCATGGTCGAGGCGAACCGCGACCAGCTCGAGGCCAAGGTCGCGCGCGGCTACGCGGCGCTCGACGTGATGGAGCGGCACCTGCTCGAGCACCGCTTCTTCGTCGCCGAGCGCTACTCGATCGCCGACATCGCGCTCTACGCCTACACCCACGTGGCGCACGAGGGCGGCTTCGAGCTGGCGAAGCACCCGGCCGTCACGGCCTGGCTCGAGCGCGTGCGCGCGCAGCCGAAGCACGTTCCGATCACGCGCGCTTGAGCGCGACCAGGCGCACGACGGCAGCCGGCCCGCGGTGGCCGCCGCTCTTCCGGCCGAGCTGTGCGGGATTGAAGGCCTCGAGGATCACGACGCCGCCCGGGCGCAGCGCGCGCAGGGCCGCCGCGTGGACCGCGCGGCGCGTCTCGGGCTCGAGGTGCACGAAGATCAGCACCACCGCGTCGAAGCTCGCCTCGGGCAGTGGATGCTCGGGCAGCCGGCCGATCACGACCTCGAGCGCGACACCGAGACGTGACGCGAGCTCCGCGCACTTCCGCGCGGCGACCGGCGACGGGTCGAGCGAGGTGACCTGGAAGCCGCGCCGCGCCAGCCACACGCCGTTGCGGCCCTCGCCGTCGCCGATGCACAGCACCGCGCCGCCCGGCGCGATCTCGCCCGCGCGCGCGACCAGGAAGGCGTTGGGCTGCTGGCCGAAGCGGTACGCATCACCCTCGTACACGCGGTCCCAGAACTCCGCCTCCGGGTGGCTCACAGCCAGCGCCGGACGCTGCCGCGGTACGAGCGATACGCGTCGCCGAACTTCCGCTCCAGGTACGCCTCCTCGCGCGCGATGACACCGAAGTGCATCACGACCAGCAGCGGCGCAAGCAGGCCGAGCATCCAGACGCTGTCGGCGAGCGCCGAGATGCCCAGGTAGATCCCCACCAGCCCGATGTAGATCGGGTTCCGAGAGAAGCGGTACAGGCCGTCGCGCACGATCGTCTCGGTCGGCCGGTGCGTCTCGATGTTGGTGCCGGCGCGGCGCTGCTGGCCAATCGCCGCGTAGGTGAGCCAGAAGCCCGCGCCGAGCAGGCCTGCGCCGAGGGCGAGCCGCACGAGGCCCGAGACGAAGTGGGTCGGGAACGCGAGCTCGAGCGCGAACCCGATCGCCATCGTGGCCAGGAAGATGCGCGGCGGCTGCGCGATCACGCCGGGGTTGTCGGGGAGCGACACCGTCATGGGACACCTCCGAGGTCGACTTCGAAGACGGTTCCGCCACCCTCGCGCGCCTGACAGCGCGCCTCGCCGCCGTGGTGACGCGCGATCTGCCGCACCAGCGCGAGCCCGAGACCGAAGCTGCCGTCGCGCGTCTCGCTCGCCCCCGACGGCCGATAGAACGGCGCGAAGATCCGCTCGCGCTCGCTCTCGGGCACGCCGGGTCCGCGATCCGAGACGCGCAGGCGCGCGCGGCCCGGTCCGAGCTTCGCGACCGTGAACTCGACGGCGGAGCCGTTGCCGTGCCGGCGCGCGTTCTCGAGCAGGTTGCGCACCAGCCGCCGCAGCAGCGTGCGATCGCCGACCAGACTCACCGCCTCGCCGTCGACCGACGCGCCGCTTCCCGACGCTTCCTCCGCGACCAGGCCGAGCAGGTCGATGGTCTCGCGCCGGTCGAGCGCACGGCCGGGCTCGAGCGCCTCAAGCCGGCTCGCGAGCAGCAGCTCGCCGACCAGGTCGTCGAGCTCGCCGATGTCGCGCGCCACGCGCGCGCGCAGCTCCGCGCCCTCTTCACCGCCGAGCAGCTCGATCGCGACGCGGATCCGCGCGAGCGGCGAGCGCAGCTCGTGCGAGGCCGAGGCCAGCTGGCTGCGCTGGTTGGCGACGAGCTGCTCGATCTGCGACGCGGCGCGGTTGAAGCTCTTGGCGAGCTCGGCGATCTCGTCGGCGCCGCGCACCTCGACCCGCGCCGACAGGTCGCCCGAGCCGAGCGCCTCGACTTGCGCGCCGAGCTTCTCGAGCCTGCGCGTGATGCGGCGCGTGAGCGGGTACGCGCAGAGCGCGATCGCCGCTGCCAGGGCAGCGATCGCGAACAGCCAGCCGAAGTGTTCGTGCTCGCGGTGCGCGACGAGCGTACGTCCGTCGGGGAGCGGAATCACGAAGGCGTTTCGGCGGTGCACGCGGTCGCTCCCGAGCTCGTTCGCGTCCGGAGCGGCCAGCTCGGGCCCCGCGTTCGCGATCAACCCCCCGTCGGCGCTGCGCAGCGTGAGGTCGAAGCCGAGCTCGCGCGCGAGCAGATCGAGCGAAGCCTGCGCCGCTTCTCGCGGCGCGTCCACCGGCGGCAGCACGCGCGCGAGCACGGACGCGACGCCGCGGAAGAACTGGCGCCCCTCGTCGCGCGCCGGGCCGAAGGCGTTCCAGCCGACGGCGACCAGGATCGTGAACACGACCAGGATCGCGACCACCATCCCGTAGACTTGCAGGTACAGTCGCCGCATCAGGACTCACCGTCGGCGTCGCCGCCCTCGTCCTGGCTTCGCGCGAACAGGTAGCCGGCGCCGCGCAGCGTGAGGATGCGGCGCGGGTTGCGCGGGTCGTCCTCGATCACGGCGCGGATGCGCGAGACGTGCACGTCGATGCTGCGGTCGAACGCTTCGAGCGACTCGCCGCGCACCAGGTTCATCAGCGCGTCGCGCGAGAGCACGCGGCCCGCGTTCTCGGCCAGCGCGACCAGGAGCTCGAACTGGTGACTGGTGAGCGGCTTCTCGACGCCGGCCACGCGCACCACGCGCGCGTCGCGGTCGATCTCGAGCCGGCCGAACACGAGGCTCGCGCCCTTCGCCGTCGCCGCGCCGCGCTGGCGGCGCAGGATCGCGCGCAGGCGCGCGAGCAGCTCGCGCGGATTGAAGGGCTTGGGCAGGTAATCGTCCGCGCCGAGCTCGAGCCCGACAATGCGATCCTCCTCGTCACCGCGTGCGGTGAGCATCAGGATCGGCAGGTCCACGCTCGCGCGCACCCGGCGGCACACCTCGAAGCCGTCCTGGTCGGGCAGCATCAGGTCGAGCACCAGCGCGTCGTAGCGGCTGCGCGCGAGCTCCGCGAGGCCGCTGGTCGCGTCGGGCCGGGTCACGACCTCGAGCCCTCGCGCGCCGAGATACTGCGCGACCATGCCCGAGAGGTTCGTGTCGTCGTCGATCACCAGGATTCGCATCAGATTGACTTCGCTCGCCTTCGGCTCGCTGCGCGCGCCGCTTCGCGGCGCTTGCGGGCGCCGCCGCGGACG
>JBBDXF010000020.1:18733-151890 GCA_040902485.1 Myxococcota bacterium
CCCCCGTCTCGCATTCAAGGGAACGGGCGAGAGCCAATCTAGCCGAGAAGCGCGGTCTAGTGACCGCGGGACTCGTGCAGCTCTTCGGCGAGCTCGACGAGCTGCGCGCGCTGCTCGGGCGTGAGCACGGCGGCCGCGTTCACGACCGCGTCGACCAGCTTCTGCGAAACGGCGTCGAGCGTCGCGAGCTCTTCGGCGCGCAGCGACTCGAGCTCGGCGCGCGAGATCTCGGGCGCAGCCAGCGCCGCCAGCAGCGCCTCGCGGCGCGTGCGGTGCTCGGCTCGAAGGCCCTGCAGCTCCTGCATGAAGCCGAACACGATCGCGGTCACCTGCTCGGTCTGCGCGGCGGTGGCGTCGACCTCGTCGAGCACGAACTCGGTGGCGAACTCGGCGTGCTTGCGCGCGCGCTCGGGGTTGTCGCCCCAATCGTGGTGCCGGTGACCGGCGAGCGCGGCGCGGCCGAACCACGCGCCGAGCGCGGGCGGAGGCGCCGCGGCGATGGCGAGGCCGATCACGAGTGCGCTGAGCAACGCGCCGGCCAGCAGCTCCCTCCACAGCGAGCGACGGATCGAGGACTCGGTCATGACGTCTCCTTTTCTCTGAGGTCCCGCGATCCCGCGAGCCTCGAGACGGAGACTAGGAGCCGGCTCTTTCCCGACTCGGTCCGGGAGGTAAAGAAACGTGAAGCTTGGTCGCGATCTGCTCGAGCGTGAGCCCGCGCGTCTCGGGCGCGTAGCGCAGCACCAGCAGCGCACCCAGGATCGGCCCCGCGGCCACCACCGCGATCGCGCCGGGAATGCCGAGCGGCGCGATCAGGAAGCCGATCAGGATGGGGGTCACGACCTCCGTCACGCGCCCGGCCAGGTTCGTGGTCCAGCCGTAGCCGGTGGCGCGGATCTCGGTGGGGAAGAGCTCGGACGCGTACACGTGCGTAGAGGTGTTGGCCGCCGCAAAGCAGAACACGGTCATGATCATCCACACGTACTGCCCGGTCACCGACGGCACGTGGTAGAGCAGGAAGATCGAGATCGCGGCCAGTACGTAGAAGCCGGCGCAGGTGTACTTGCGCCCGATCCGGTCGATCAGCCAGCCCGCCACGAAGTGACCCGCGACGCCGCCGCCGTAGCCCCAGAACACGATGTCGCCGACCTGGTGCGTGCTGAGCTTCAGGTTCTCGCGCGCGAAGATCACCCAGAACACCGTCGACGGGCCGGTGACGATGAATACCGAGTTCCAGAGCAGCGCGACGATCGCGGAGCGGCGGCGATACTCGGGCCGCCAGGGCAGCGCAGCCTCGCGGGCGAGATCCCCCCACGTGCGCTTGGGCCCCGCCGCCTTGCGCTCGCGCTCGGCGTCGAAGCGCCGCGTCTCGCGCATGGCGATGCGCAGGAACAGCACCAGCACCAGCGGCACCAGGCCCAGCGCGTACAGCGCGCGCCAGCTCTGGCCGTCGGCCTCGAGCCCGAACAGGCCCTGCACGCCCGACACCATTCCGTGTCCGAGCCCGTGCAGCCAGTTCCCCTCGGCGCCCTCGTCCAGCAGGATGTACGGCTGCAGCTTGGCCATCAGCATCACGCCCACGGTCGCGAGGCTGGTCAGGACCGCGATCGCCCGGCCGCGCAGCCGCGCCGGGAACTCCTCGCCGATCATGATGATCGCGAGCGAGTACTCGGCCGTGAGGAAGAGCCGCGCGAACAGCTGCAGCACCGTGAACTGCACCTGGTCCGTGACCAGCGCCGTGGCGCCGTTCGCGACCGTGAAGCCGACCACGGTCAAGAGCATCACCGCGCGCCGGCCCACGCGATCGGCGAAGAACAGGAACACGAACGAGGCCATCACGCCCATGCGCGTGATGCCGCTGATCAGGCCCCAGTCCGCCAGCTCGATGCCGAGCGTCGCGCGCACGTCCGGCGCCGCGAAGCTGATCATGGCCGCGTCGAAGCCGTCGAACAGCGTGGCGGTCGAGAGCAGCACGAACAGGAACCCGAGGTAGGGCGTGACGCGTTCGGCTTCGAGGGTTCCCGCTCGAGTCAAGCGCTCAGCCTAGCAGGCGGCGATCTCCGCAGTCACGCGCACGATTCGCTTGCCAGGCCGCGCGCGGAGAGCCTACGCTCGCGGGCGAGGGAGTCCGGATGGTTCGCCGCGTTCTGTTCGTCGCGCTCGCGCTCCTCGGGATCGCGGGCGCGTGGCTGGCGGGCCTCGTGCTCGGGCTGTACGGCTCGCACCAGGGGCCGGGCGAGATCACGCGCACGCCGATCCCCGCGCAGGTCGTGAGCGAGCGCGCCGACGCGGATCGCGCCGCCGCGGGCGGAGCGCGCGTGGACGCGCCGAAGCAGATCCTGTTCGGCGATCTGCACGTGCACACCACCTACTCGCCCGACGCGTTCCAGACCAGCCTGCCGCTCTTGCAGGGCGACGGCGCGCACCCGCCGGCCGACGCGTGCGACTTCGCGCGCTACTGCTCGGCGCTCGACTTCTGGTCGATCAACGACCACGCCGAGGGCATCACGCCCGCGCACTGGACCGAGACCAAGGAGACGATCCGGCAGTGCAACGCGGTCGCGGGCGATCCCGCGAACCCCGACGTGGTCGCGTTCCTGGGCTGGGAGTGGACGCAGATCGGCACCACGCGCGAGAACCACTACGGCCACAAGAACGTGATCTTCCGCGACACCGAAGAGGATCGCGTGCCCGCGCGCCCGATCGCCTCGGCCGGGCTCGCGCGCAACCTGTTCGCGACCCGCGGCCTGCTCGCGCGCGTGCTGCCGCCGCTGATGGACCTGCGCAACCGCGACGAGTACTTCGACTTCGACTACTTCGCGCGCGAGGTGAGCGCCGAGCCGGCCTGCGCCGAAGGCGTGCCGTCGCCGCAGCTTCCCGCCGACTGCTCCGAGACCGCCGCCACGCCGCAAGAGCTGTTCGCGAAGCTCGCGCAGTGGAACTTCCCGGTGATCGTGATCCCGCACGGCACGACCTGGGGCTTCTACACGCCGCCGGGCTCGAGCTGGGACAAGCAGCTGACGAGAGAGCAGCACGATCCCGCGCTGCAGCGCCTGATCGAGATCTACTCCGGCCACGGCAACGCCGAGGAGTACCGCTCGTTCCGCGAGGTCGAGGTGGCGGCGGACGGCGAAGCGACCTGCCCCGAGCCGACCGACGACTACCTGCCCTCGTGCTGGCGCGCGGGCGAGCTGGTCCGCGCGCGTTGCGAGGCCGCGTCGCTCGATCCGGCCGAATGCGAGCGCCGCACGCTCGAGGCGCGCCAGAACTACGTCGACGCGGGCATCTCGGGACACCGAACGGTGCCGGGCGTCACGACCGCCGACTGGCTCGACTCGGGCCAGTGCAAGGACTGCTTCCTGCCGACCTTCAACCTGCGCCCGAAGAGCTCGGTGCAGTACATCGAGGCGCTGACCAACTTCGACGATCCCGCGAATCCGCGCCGCTTCCGCTTCGGCTTCATCGCCTCGAGCGACGTGCACAGCGCGCGGCCGGGCACCGGCTTCAAGGAGTTCGGCCGGCAGCTGAACACGGAGGCGCGCGGGCCGAGCACGCCGGGGTTCGCGCGCGTGATGGCCGGCGGCGCGGCGAAGCCCGAACCGCGCTCCGTGCCGTTCGACCGCAGCGCGCCCGCGCTGGGCTTCGCACTGCTCGAGTTCGAGCGCCAGGCCTCGTTCTTCCTGACCGGCGGGCTCGCGGCGGTGCACAGCGCCGGGCGCGATCGCGGCTCGATCTGGTCGGCGCTCGAGCAGCGCGAGGTGTACGGCACGAGCGGCGATCGCATCCTGCTCTGGTTCGATCTCCTGAACGGGCCGGGCGGCGCGCGCGTGCCGATGGGCGGCGAGGTCGAGATGAATGGCGCGCCCGCGTTCGAGGTGCGCGCCGTCGGCGCGCGCAAGCAGAAGCCGGGCTGTCCCGCGTACAGCGAGGCGGCGCTCACGCCCGAGCGGCTCGAGAACCTGTGCCGCGGCGAGTGCTACAACCCGAGCGACGAGCGCAAGCTCGTGACACGGATCGAGGTCGTGCGCATCCGCCCGCAGAGCACGCCGGGCGAGGACGTCTCGGCGCTGATCGAGGATCCCTGGCAGGTGTTCGCCTGCCCGCCCGACCCGAACGGCTGCTCGGTGCGCTTCGACGATCCGGAGCACGCGAGCGCCGCGCGCGACGCGCTGTACTACGTGCGCGCGATCGAGGAGCCGTCGGGCGCCGTGAACGGCGGTGAGCTGCGCTGCAGCTACGACGGCGACGGCAACTGCGTGGAGGTGAAGCCGTGCTGGGGAGACTTCCGCACGCCGGCCGACGATGACTGCCTTGCCATGGTGGAGGAGCGCGCATGGTCGTCTCCGATCTACGTGGACCGGGCGAAGTGAGCGCGCCCGCGACCACGCCCGGCGGCGGCGACGCGCCAGCGACGGGCGGATCCGCTTCGGGCTTCACGCCGGTGTACCGCGGGTACGCGCTGGGGCTCTTGGTCGTGGTGTACGTGCTGAACTTCGTCGACCGCCAGATCCTGACGATCCTGGCCAAGCCGATCGCCGACGAGCTGCAGTTCTCGGACACGCAGCTCGGGCTGCTCACCGGACCCGCGTTCGCGCTCTTCTACACCTTCGCGGGCATTCCGATCGCGCGCTGGGCGGACGTGGGCGTGCGCCGCTCGATCATCGCGCTGGCGCTGTTCATCTGGAGCGGCATGACCGCGCTCACCGCGGGCGCGGCCAACCTGACGCAGCTGGCGCTGGCGCGCGTCGGGGTCGGCATCGGCGAGGCGGGCTGCAGCCCGCCCGCGCACTCGTTCATCTCCGACATGTTCCCGCTCGAGCGGCGCGCCACCGCGCTCGCGATCTACTCGCTCGGTATCCCGATCGGCGCGTCGCTGGGCAGCCTGCTCGGCGGCTGGCTCGGCCAGCTCTACGGCTGGCGCGTCGCGTTCCTGGCCGTGGGTCTGCCCGGCGTGTTGCTCGCGCTGGTCGTGCGCTTCACGCTGCGCGAGCCGCCGCGCGCGGCCACGGTCGGGAAGCGCGACAGCGTGCGGCAGGTGTTCTCGTTCATGCTGCGCCGGCGAGCGTTCGTGCACATGTCGATGGGCGCCGCGCTGCACGCGTTCTACGGCTACGGCGCGGGGGCGTTCGTGCCGGTGTTCCTGATGCGCGTGCACGGCTTCGAGCTCGGGCCGCTCGGCACCTGGCTCGCGGCGATCGGACTCACCACCGGCGTGCTCGGCACCTATCTCGGCGGCGCGGTCTCGGACCGGCTCGCCAAGGCGGAGGTGCGCTGGTACATGCGCGTGCCGGCGATCGCGTCGCTGATCGGGATCCCCTTCACGTTCCTGTTCTACCTGTGGCCCGAGGGACGGACGGCGCTGCTGCTCTCGATCCCCGGCGCGCTGCTCGGCCCGATCTATCTCGGCCCGACCTTCGCGATGACCCAGAGCCTGGTGCGGCCCGACATGCGCGCGCTGGCCTCGGCGATCCTGCTCTTCATCATCAACCTGATCGGGCTGGGCCTGGGTCCGTGGTTCGTTGGCATGCTGTCGGACGCGCTGAAGCCGTCCTACGGCGTCGACGCGATCCGCTACGCGCTGCTCGGCACGGTCGTGGTCGGCGCGGCCTGGTCGTCGCTGCACTACCTGCTGGCGGCTCGGACGCTCAAGGCGGATCTCGCGGCCAAGGACGCCTGACAAGCGGGAGCCGCTTCGCTACACGGAGCGTCGCCAAGGGGAGGCGCCGTGGGCTCGCTACGTCCCTACCTTCAGTACGCCCGCCTCGCCTTCCAGCGCCGCGCGGCCTATCGGCTGGCCAACTGGACCGGCGTCGCGGTCAACGTCTTCTTCCTGCTCGTCCACGCGCAGGTGCTGCTGGCGTTCTTCCGCGCGAAGCCGGGGGCGCTCGGCTGGTCGCCGCAGGATGCGGTGCTCTACTTCACGGCGTCGGAGGCGCTGCTCATGGTCGTCGGGATCTTCCCCGACTACCGCTTCAACCTGGCGGAGCGGATCCGTACCGGCGAGGTGGTGACCGACCTCGCCCGGCCGGTGACGTTGTTCTGGCGCGACGTCGCGGAGCGCTTCGGCACGGCGCTTTACTACATGATCGCGCGCTTCCCGCCGGTGTACCTGACGGGCGCCGTGCTGTACGCGGTGACTCCCCCGCTCCGGCTCGAGGTCTGTCTCTTTCCGGTGTCGCTCGCGCTCGCGATCGGCGTGTCGGCCGGACTCTGGTACGTGGTCTGCTCATCGGCCTATTTCCGGGACACCGCGAACGGCGAGCTGTCGGCGCTGGTGTTCGTGAACACGGTGTTCGGGGGGGTGTTCGTGCCGATCGACTTCTATCCATCCGGGCTGCAGGCGGTCGCGAACGTGCTGCCATTCCGCGCCACGCTGTACACGCCGGTGGCGCTGCTGACCGGCAAGCTCTCGGGTGCGGCGCTGGTGTTCGGTGTGCTGCATCAGGCCGTGTGGCTGGGTGTGCTGTCCGCGGTCGCGCTCTGGATCGAGTCGCGCGGCTTGCGCCGGCTGGCGACGCAGGGCGGGTGAGTCATGATCGCCGACGCCATCGCCCTGTGGGCTCGACTCGCGGGCGCGCAGCTCCGTTCGCAGATGCAGTACCGCTGGTCCTTCGCGATCCAGAACGGGGTGCTGGCCGCGGTCGTGCTCGCCGACCTGCTGCCGGTCTGGATCCTTTCGCGCTTCTTCGGGAGCCTCGACGGCTGGAGCTTCGCGGAGCTTGCGCTCCTGTACGGAATGGTCGGGACGTCCTGGGCCATCGTCGAAGCCGCTCTGCGCGGGTTCGAAAACTTCTCGGTCTACCTGGTGCAGGGGGATCTCGATCGCATCCTGTTGCGGCCGCGTGCCGTGATCCTGCAGGTCGCCGCGCGCGAGTTCGACGCGCGCAAGCTCGGGCGCATGGCCCAGGGACTGCTCGTGCTGGTGATCTCGTGCCTGGTGCTCGGGCTCGACGCGCGCGCGCTCGCCTGGGTCGTGCTCGGTGTCGCCGGAGGAATGCTCACGTTCGCGGGCATCGTGATGGCGGGCGCGGCGATCCAGTTCTGGACGCTCGGCCAGGCGCAGGAGCTGCAGAACATCCTGACCTATGGAGGCTCCTCGGCACTCACCTACCCGGTCTCGATCTACACGACCTGGTTCCGGCGCGTGCTCACCTTCGCTGTGCCGCTCGCGTTCGTGAACTACTTTCCGGCGCTGGCGGCGCTCGGCCGCACGAAGCAAGCGGGCTGGCCGGAGTTCGTGCCCTGGCTGTCGCCGTTCGTGTGCGCGTTCGTGCTCGCGATCGGTCTGCTCGCCTTCACGCGCGGGCTACGCCGCTACGAGTCGACGGGGAGCTAGCGCGATGATCGAAGTCCTGAAGCTCGAGAAGACCTTCCGCGTCGCGCGCCACCACCGCGGCTTCCTCGGCTCGTTCCGGAACCTGGTCGAGACCGACTACGACGTGGTGCGCGCGGTCGACGGCGTGTCGTTCTCGATCGCCGCCGGCGAGTTCGTGGGCTTCATCGGGCCGAACGGCGCGGGCAAGTCGACCACGATCAAGATGCTGACGGGCGTGCTGGAGCCGAGCGGCGGCGAGGTGCGCGTGGGCGGCCTCTCGCCGCGCCGCGACCGCATCGCGCACACGGCGCAGATCGGGGTGGTGTTCGGCCAGCGCACCCAGCTCTGGTGGGACCTGCCGGTGATCGAGTCCTACACGCTCCTGCGTCACGTGTACAAGGTGTCGGACTCGGACTTTCGCGCGCAGCTCGCGCGGCTCGAGGCGCTGCTCGACCTGCGCACGCTGCTCGACGTGCCGGTGCGCAAGCTCTCGCTGGGCCAGCGCATGCGCTGCGAGCTCGGCGCGGCGCTGCTGCACGCCCCGCGGCTGTTGTTCCTGGACGAGCCGACCATCGGCCTCGACGTGCTCGCCAAAGAGGCGATCCGCGAGTTCCTCGCTACCGAGAATCGCGAGCGCGGCACCACCATCCTGCTCACCACGCACGACCTCTCCGACATCGAGCGGCTCTGCCCGCGCATGATCCTGATCGACCACGGCCACGTCGTGTACGACGGCGCGGTCGAGGCGATCCGGCGCGAGTACGGCAGCGAACGGCGGCTGGTGGTCGACTTCGAGAGCGCGGCGCCCGCCGAGCTGCCCGACGGCGTCGACGTGGAGGAGCGCGGCGCAGCGCGGCTGGTGCTGCGCTTCCGCCGCGATCGGATCGGCCCGGCCGCGCTGATCGCGTGGCTCGGCGAGCGCGCGCCGATCGCGGACCTGTCGCTCGAGGAGCCGCCGATCGAGCGCATCGTCGCGGAGCTGTACCGGCGCGGACGCACGTGAGCGCGACCGAGACGTACCGCGTGCACGGCCTCGAGCTGGCGGTCGGCGAGCCCGAGGCGAACCTGCGCGAGCGCGCGCTCGAAGCGGCGGGCGTGTCCGCGGACGAGCTGCGCGGCTTCCGGATCGCGCGCATGAGCCTCGACGCGCGGCCTTCCCGCGGAAGATCGGCCCGCGGGCCGCTGTCGGGCCGAGCGCGGCGGCTCCGCCTGGTGGTGCACGCGGATCTCGTCTTGGATTCGGGCACGCGAAGCCCCGGACTCGCGCGCGCGCTGCGCAGCGGCCGCGTCACGCGCGCGCCCGAGATCGGCCGGCTCGAGATCGAGCGCGTGCATCCGTCGCTCGCGCGCGCGCGCGTGGCGGTGCTCGGCGCCGGACCGGCGGGCCTGTTCGCCGCGCTGGTGCTCGCGCGCAACGGCGTCGCGGTCGACCTGTTCGACCGCGGCGCGCCGATCCGCGAGCGCGCGCGCGACGTGAACGCGTTCCAGCGCACGCGCGCGCCGAACCCGGAGAGCAATCTCCTGTTCGGCGAAGGGGGAGCGGGCACCTACTCGGACGGCAAGCTCTACACGCGCGTGGATCACCCGCTCGAGTCGCCCCTGCAGGGCGAGCTGATCGCGTGCGGCGCGCCGGAGCGGATCGCCTTCGACGCGCGCGCCCACGTCGGCACGGATCGCCTGCACCGCATCCTGCCGGTGCTGCGCGCGCGGCTCGAAGCGGCGGGCGTCGTGTTCCACTGGCGCACGCGCGTCGACCGGCTGGTGCTCGACGCGCGCGCTCCCGTGGCCGTGCGCGCGCTCGAGACGAGCCGCGGCGAGCACGGCGCAGCGGCGCTGATCCTCGCCCCCGGTCACAGCGCTCGCGACACCTGGCGCGCGCTCGAGGCGCAGGGGATCCCGTTCGAGGCGAAGCCGTTCCAGCTCGGCGTGCGCATCGAGCACCCGCAGGCGCTGGTCGACCGCGCGCGGCACGGCGAGGGACCGGAAGCCGACCTGCTCGGCCCGGCCTACTACGGGCTCACCTGCAAGGCGGGCGATGCGGCTCCCGCCGCGCACAGCTTCTGCATGTGCCCGGGCGGCGTGATCGTGGCGAGCGTCTCGTCGCCCGAGCTCTTGTGCACGAACGGCATGAGCAACTCGAAGCACTCCTCCGGCTTCGCCAACGCCGCGATCGTCACCACGCTCGGCCCGCGCGAGTTCGGCGCCGGCGCGTTCGATGGCGTCGCGCTGCAGGAGTCGCTCGAGCGCGCCTTCTTCGCGGCCGGCGGCAGCGACTACACCGCGCCGGCGCAGTCGGCGCCCGACTTCCTGGCGGGCCGTGCGAGCCCGTTGACGCGGCGCTCGAGCTACCGCTTCGGCATGGCACCCGGGCGGATCGACGCGCTGCTGCCGCCGCGCGTGCGCGACGCCCTGCGCCACGCGCTCGTGCGCTTCGAGCGCCAGATCCCCGGCTACGCAGGCTCCGAGGGACTGCTGGTCGGGCTGGAATCGCGCAGCTCCGGCCCGGTGCGAATTCCGCGCGACCCGGATACGCTGCGCGCGCGCGGCTTCGCGAATCTCTTCCCCGTCGGCGAGGGCGCCGGCTACGCGGGTGGCATCATGAGCGCCGCGATCGACGGCGCGCGCGCGGCGCAGGTGCTGCTTCGGGACGGCGTCGCTGGAACGGAGACGAGAGTTTGAACTGGCTGCTCGTCGCGCTGTTCGGCTACGTGGGCCTGCAGCTGCTGGTCGGCCTCGCGGTCACGAGCCGAGTCAAGAGCGAATCGGACTACCTGATCGCGGGCCGCAAGCTCGGGCCGACGCTCGTGGTGTTCTCGATGTTCGCGACCTGGTTCGGCGCGGAGAGCTGCATCGGCGCGGCGGGCGCGGTGTACGAGCAAGGGCTCTCGGGCGCGCGCGCCGACCCGCTCGGCTACGCGGGGTGCCTGTTCCTGCTCGGCGCGGTGTTCGCGGTGCCGCTCTGGCGCCTGAAGCTGACCACGCTCGGCGATCTGTTCGCGTGGCGCTACGGGCCGAACGTCGAGCGGCTCGCGGTGCTCTTGATGGTGCCGACCTCGATCCTGTGGGCGGCGGCGCAGATCCGCGCGTTCGGCCAGGTGGTGGCGACCTCGTCGGGGCTCGAGCTGCAGGTCGCGATCGCGCTCTCGGCCGGGGTGGTGATCCTGTACACCGCCGTGGGCGGCCTGCTCGCCGACGCGGTGACCGACGTGCTGCAGGGCGGCACGCTCACACTCGGGCTCTTGGTCCTGGCGATCGCGGTGTTCGCGACGGGCGAGGTCAGCTTCGCGAGCCTGGCCGAGACCAGCCGCTCGCTCGCGCCGCTGGAAGTCACGGCGCTCGAACACGCGGAGGCCTGGGCGATTCCGATCTGCGGCTCGGTGCTCGCGCAGGAGATGGTCTCGCGCGTGATCGCCGCGCGAACGCCGGAGCTCGCGCGCGGCGGCGCGTTCGCGGCCGGCGGCATGTACATCGCGATCGGCGTCATTCCGGTCGGCCTCGGCCTGCTCGGCGCGCGGCTCATGCCCGGCCTCGAAGATCCCGAGCAAGTGCTGCCGCGCATGGCGCTCGAGCACTTCCCGCTCTGGTTCTACGCGATCTTTGCGGGCGCGCTGATCTCGGCGATCCTGTCCACCGTCGACAGCGCGCTGCTCGCGGCCGCGTCGCTGGTCTCGCACAACCTGATCGTGCCGCTCCATCCGAACATGGCGGACCGCGCCAAGCTGCGCTGCGCGCGCGCCTGCGTGCTCGTGTTCGGCGTCCTGGCGTGGCTGCTCGCGGTGCGCGCCGAGGGCGTGTACGCGCTGATCGAGACCGCGAGCGCCTTCGCAAGCGCCGGCGTGCTCGTGTGCGGGAGCTTCGGGCTGTTCACGAAGCTCGGCGGCGCGAAGAGCGCGAGCGCGGCGCTCCTGGTCGGCGCGGCCGTCTGGTCGATCGGCGAGTGGGCGGAGCTCACGCGCACGCCGTACCTGGCGTCGCTCGGGGCGGCCGCGCTCGCCTATCTGGCGGTCGCCGCGTTCGAGCCGAATCGGAGCTTCGCGCGGACGGTCGCGTCGTGAGCGGCGGCCACGAGCGCGCGGGGCTCTTGTTCGCGGCCTACTGCGTGGTGAACAGCGCCTTCGTGCCGGCGGTGGCGAAGCTCACCACCGTCGACGCGAGCGGCCTGGCGATCGCGCTCTGGACCAGCATCTTCGCGGGCGTCGGCGGGCTCGCGCTGCTGGCCTGGCACGGCGAGCTCGGGCTGCTCGTCGCGCGCCGCACGGCGCCGGTGCTGGTGACGGTCGGCGCGCTCGGCACCGCGCTCGCGTTCGTGTTGTTCTTCGAGGGAGCGAAGCGCGCAAGCGCGATCGACACGGCGGTGTGCGTGCAGACCGAGCCGCTCTACGCGCTGCTCGGCGCGCGCGTGTTCCTCGGCCACGCGCTCACGCTGCGGCGCGTGCTGGCGGTTGCCGCGATCCTGGTCGGGATCGCGCTCGCGCTCGGCGCGCGGCCGCTCGAGGGGTCGCTGGGCGTCGCGCTGCTGCTCGCGACGCCGATCGCGTGGCAGAGCTCGCACTGGGTCGCGCTGCGCGCGCTCGACGGCGTGAACCCGCGCCTGCTCTCGGCCGCGCGCTACGTGTACGGCGCGCTGGTGCTGCTGCCGATCTGGCTGCTGGTCGACGGCGTCGAATCGCTTCCGCCCGCGGCCGAGCTCGCGCAGCTGCTGCCGGTCGTCGCGCTGCAAGGCGTCGTGATCTCCTACGGCGGAACGCTCGCCTGGTACGCGTCGATCAAGCGCCTGGACCTGGCGCGCACGACCGCGATCGTGGTTCCGTCGGCGCCGCTGCTCTCCTTGGTCGCGTCGTACTTCCTGCTCGGCGAGATGGTGTCCGCGCGCCAGCTGCTCGGCTTCGCGGTCACCACCGCGGGCGTGCTGGTGTTCGCGCTCTCCGAGGGCGTCGACTCCGAGCCCCGCTACACTGGCGACCATGGCTAGCGCGTCGTCTGCGGCGTTTCTCGACTCGGCCGAAGCAGAGGCGCTCGCGGGCGTCCCTGCCGACGCGCGGCGCGAGATCGCGCGGCGCCTGTTCACGGCGCTCGACGAGGTCGGCACCCCCCTCGAGAAGCTCGGCGCGAGCGAGGTGCACGGCTGGCTCCTGCACGCGCTGCCCGACACCTTCCGCCCGCGCGATCCGCTGGGCAAGCACGTGGTGCCGGTGCTGCGCGCGCTGCTCGACTTCGCGGAGCGAAACGCCGGCCGCAAGCTCGCCATGCTGCGCTCCGCCTGTGAGTCGCTGGCGCCGGAGCTCGAGGGCGCGCTGGTCTCCGGGCGCGCGCACCACGACCACCACCACCACGAAGGCCACGCCCCCGACGAGCCCTACGTGCGCGAGGCGCCGAAGGTCGGCCGCAACGATCCCTGCCCGTGCGCATCAGGCAAGAAGTTCAAGAAATGCCACGGGGTCTAGTCGGTGCTTGAGGCTAGACTGACATTGCAAACTCTCGTGTAGCGGTGGGGGGGTGAGCAGCGATGCTCCGAAAGTCATGACCGTGTCGACCACCGAGCGACTTCGCTTCACCTCCATCCATCTTGAGAACTGGAGGAACTTCACGCGAGTGGAGGTCGATCTCCAACAGCGCGCGTTCCTTGTAGGTCCGAACGCCGCAGGAAAGTCGAATCTCCTTGATGCGTTCCGGTTCCTCCGGGATCTGGTAGCGATCGGAGGCGGGTTTCAAGAGGCCGTTCGTCGTCGAGGTGGCGTTTCGTCTCTCCGCTGCTTGGCGGCTCGAAGGTACCCTGACGTCGCAATTCGAGTCGCAGTCGGTAGCGATGGTGCGCCGCACAGCTGGGAATACGACCTCCGTATACGCCAGGACAACCAGCGACGTCCGATCGTTGGAAGCGAGCGTGTTGTCGCAAACGGCAAGGTCCTGCTGGATAGGAAGGAGGAAAAGGAGCGCAACGAGGATCCCGAGCGGCTCTATCAGACTCACCTTGAACAGGTGAACGTAAACCGGGAGTTCCGTCCCATTGCCGAGTTCTTCTCTTCGGTTCGATACCTGCACCTTGTTCCGCAGCTGGTGCGGGAGCCTGATCGGTCTGTAGGGCGATCGAACGACCCCTACGGCGGCGACTTCCTCGAGCAGATCGGAGCTGCCCAAGAGAAGACCCGTCGCGCGCGGCTGCGACGAATGGTCGAAGCCCTGAAGGTCGCGGTTCCGCAGCTCTCGCAGTTGGAGTTTGAGCGAGACCAGAAGGGAATCCCGAAGCTCAAGGGGCGTTACGAACATTGGAGGCCTCAGGGTGCGTGGCAGGATCAAGATCAGCTCTCGGACGGCACGCTTCGGCTGCTTGGGATCCTCTGGGCCGCGCTCGACGGCGGTGGACCGCTCTTGCTTGAGGAGCCTGAGCTCTCGCTTCACCCAGACGTGGTACGTCATCTTCCTCAGCTCCTTGCTCGGATCCAGCGTCGAAGTGGTCGTCAGGTCCTAGTCAGCACCCATTCAGTCGATCTCCTGCGCGATGAAGGCATCGGCCTAGATGAA
This sequence comes from Myxococcota bacterium, assembly GCA_040902485.1. Classification (GTDB taxonomy): domain Bacteria; phylum Myxococcota_A; class UBA9160; order SZUA-336; family SZUA-336; genus VGRW01. The sequence continues at coordinate 32,571 of JBBDXF010000020.1, forward strand.
GTCCTCCTTCTGAGTCCCCATGCAGAAGGGACCAATGTGACGACGGCGGAGTCCATCGACGATGCAGAAGAGCTGCTCCAAGGCGGGCTCTCACTCGCAGAGATTGTAATGGCTCGAACGCGTCCACAGCGAGCAGAGCAACTAGCGTTGTTCGAAGCGCCATGATCCCGATGCGATCCGCGAAATGATCACAGTGTCAGCTGCGGTGGAAGGGGTAACTGACTTGGTTGTTGCTCGTCGGCTGATCGAGTACGTTGGAGCGGATCACGGCGCGCTTCACGAGGCAGGTGGCAAGCCCGCACTCCGGACCAAACTTCGCGGATACTGCGCGTCCGCTAAGTTTCGGCCGTGGTTTGTGCTCGTGGATCTCGACCATTCTCACTCATGCGCGGCAGAGCTGGTCGCGGAGTGGATCCCAGTTCGACCGTCTAAGCTGTGCTTCAGAGTAGCTGTCCGATCGGTGGAGGCATGGCTTTTGTCGGATCTCGATGGTATCGCGCGTTTTCTTCGAGTGCCGAAGGTACTTGTACCCAAGAATCCAGAATCGGTATCGGATCCGAAGCGTGCGATCGTCGACCTTGCTGCCAAGTCGAGTTCGCGCGACGTCAGGGACGGGCTAGTCCCGCGTCCTCGAAGTGGCCGTGCTGTCGGGCAGCTCTATACGTCAACGATCTCGAGTTTCGTCCGCGATCACTGGTCGATTGCGAAAGCGGCCGGTGTCTCTCCAAGCCTCGCGAGGGCGATTTCCTGCCTGCAGGCACTGGCCCAGGGGTCGGTATAGAGCCTTCTGCCACCGCTTGGCGCCGATCTTCGCCCTCCCTCGATCACGACGCGATGCTCGTTCACGTAGGCGTCGCGGGAAGTCTAGACAGTGTCGTTCGCATCGCTGTGAGGGCTACCAGTCGAGCAGCGACGCGAACACCAGCGGCGCGACGATCGTGGCGTCGGACTCGATCAGGAACATCGGCGTGTTCTCGTCGAGCTTGCCCCAGGTGATCTTCTCGGTCGGGAACGCGCCGCTGTAGCTGCCGTAGCTCGTGGTCGAGTCACTGATCTGGCAGAAGTAGCCCCAGTATGGGCACGGCCGGCGCAGATCCTGGTGGATCATCGGCACGACGCAGATCGGGAAGTCGCCCGCGATGCCGCCGCCGATCTGGAAGAAGCCGACCGTCGAGCGCGCCTGCGACTTCGGAATCGCGCGCAGGTGCACGCTGTCGTGGTCCTCGGACGCCTCGACCGCGGGCAGCTCGTCGAGCGTCTTGCCCATCGTGGTCTGCACGTACCAGCGCGCGAGCTCGGCCATGGTCTCGAGCCCGCTCTTCACGATCTGGAAGTTCGAGAGCTGGCCCGTGATCACGTGCGCGACGAAGATGTTGCCGAGCGTCGAGTCCTCCCAGCCGGGCACGAAGATCGGCAGGTTCTTCTCGGCGGCCGCGAGCAGCCACGAGCCGGCGGGATCGATCTGGTACGAGTCGCGCACGCGCCCTTCGAGCAGCAGCTGGTACATGATCTCGTGCGGGAAGTAGCGCTTCTTCTGCTGGTCGGCGCGCACCCACAGGTCGAGCACGTGCTTCTCGATCGCGCGGAACGCCTTGTCCTCGGGAATGCAGGTGTCGGTCACGCGGTTCAGACCGGCGCGCTCGAGCGCCTTCTCGTCGGCCGCGGTCAGGTTCCGCCAGTTGGGGATGCGCTTGTAGTGATCGTGCGCGACCAGGTTGAACACGTCCTCCTCGAGGTTCGCGCCCGTGCACGAGATCGCGTGCACCAAGTCGTGTCGGATCATCTCGGCGAGCGAGAGCCCGAGCTCGGCGGTGCTCATCGCGCCGGCCATCGCGAGCAGCATCTTGCCGCCGCCCGCGAGGTGAGTCCGGTAGGCGTCGGTGGCGTCGGCGAGCGCGGCGGCGTTGAAGTGGCGGTAGTGGGTGCGGACGAAGTCGGAGATCTTCATCGGGCTCGGGCTCCTTTCCGGCGCGAAGCTTAGCGTAGGATAGGGGCCCGAGATGGCCGACCGACAGGAAATCTTCGCCGGCACGCAAGCCCCGCTCGAGCGCCACCGGATCGACGCCGCGCGGCTCGAGACGTGGCTGCGCGCGAACGTGCCGGGCTTCCGCGGCTCGCTCGAAGTCGCGCAGTTCCGCGGCGGACAGTCGAACCCGACCTACCTCATCGAGGCCGGCGGCACGCGCTACGTGGTGCGGCGCAAGCCGCCGGGACAGCTCTTGCCCTCCGCGCACGCGGTCGACCGCGAGTACCGCGTGCTGTCGGCGCTGCAGGCCACGGGCGTGCCGGTGCCGCGCACCTACGCGCTGTGTACGGACGAGTCGGTGCTCGGCACCTGGTTCTACGTGATGGAGTGCGTCGAGGGTCGCGTGCTCTGGGATCCGCACCTTCCCGAGAGCACGCCCGCGGAGCGCTTCGCGATCTACGACTCGCTGAACGAGACGCTGGCGCGACTCCACTCGCTCGACTGGCGCGCGCTCGGGCTCGAGGACTTCGGCCGGCCGGGCAACTACTTCGCGCGCCAGCTCTCGCGCTGGACGAAGCAATATCTGGCTTCGCAGACGCAAGAGCAGCCCGAGATGGATGCGCTGATGGAGTGGCTGCCGCGCACCATCCCCGCGAGCGACGAGACCACGCTCATCCACGGCGACTTCAAGCTCGACAACACCATCCTGCACCCGACCGAGCCGCGCGTGATCGCGGTGCTCGATTGGGAGATCTCGACGCTCGGCAACCCGCTCGGCGACTTCACCTATCTGTGTATGCCGTGGCTGGCGGGCGGGGCGTTCGAAGGGATCGAGCTGCGCGCGTCGGGCTTGCCGAGCCTCGAGGAGTACGCGGCCACCTACTGCAAGCGCACGGGCCGCGCGTCGATCGAGTCGTTCGACTGGTACGCCGCGTACCAGATGTACCGCGCGGCCTGCATCCACCAGGGCATCCTCGGCCGCGTGCGCGACGGCACGGCCGCGAGCGACAACGCCTCGACCGTCGCCGACGTGGTGCCGCGCATGTCGCGCACCGCCTGGGCCATCGCGCGAAGACTCGGCGCTTGATCCACTTCGAGGAGAGCACGCGCACCTGGAACCTGGTGCTGGCGACGAGCTATCACGCCCTGCGCGCGGACCGCGACGGGCGCGTGGTGTGTCTGGGCTGCGGTCCGCGCGCGCCCGGGCCCGCCCGCCCGATTGCGAGCGGCCTCCTGCCGGACGATCCGTTCCCACGCATCGGCGTCGACCGGCAGGGACGCCGCGACGAGGTCGTGACCTTCGGCGATCACACCTGGCACGAGCCGACCCTGAAGGTCTCGTTCCCCGGCGCGGCGGGTGCGCTGCCGGTGCGCGACGTGCGGCTGCGCTACGCGTCGCACGCGCTCGAGCGCGCGACCGACGGGCGCGAGACGCTGCGCATCCGGCTCGACGATCCGGTGCAGCCGTTCAGCGCCTGGCTGTGTCTGCGCGTCGATGCGGCGCACGACGTGATCGAGCGCTGGCTCGAGCTCGAGAACCGCGGCGCGCGAGCCGTGTTGGTCGAGCAGCTCGGCTTCGGCACGCTGCATCTCCCCGCGGGCCGCTGGGATCTGCTGCACGCCTCGGGCGGCTGGGCGGCGGAGTTCCAGTCCGAGCGCGTGCGCCTGCCCGTCGGCACGACCTCGCTCGAGAGCCGCTCGGTGCACACGGGCTTCGTGCATCACCCGTACTACCTGTTGAGCCCCGCGGACGGAGCGACGGAGCAGAGCGGCACCGTGTACTTCGGCCAGCTCGCCTGGTCGGGGAGCTGGCGGCTCGCCTTCGAGCAGCGGCCGAACGGCGCGCTGCACGTGCACGGCGGCTACAACCCGTTCGACTTCGCGCTCGAGCTCGCGCCCGGCGAGCGCCACGCGACGCCGGCGCTGATCCACGGCGCGTGCGCCGACGGCTACTCGGGCGCGAGCCAGCGCATGCACGCATTTCTGTGTGAGCGCGTGCTGCCGCACACCGATCCGCCCGAGCCCGTCCGCCCCGTGCTCTACAACTCCTGGGAGGCGAGCTACTTCGCGCTCTCGCTCGAGAGCCAGATCGCGCTGGCGCGCAAGTCCGCCGCGATCGGCGTCGAGCTGTTCTGCGTCGACGACGGCTGGTTCGGCGGCCGGCGCAACGACGACGCCGGGCTCGGCGACTGGACCGTCTCGCCCGACGTGTTTCCGACCGGGCTGCGCCCGCTCGCCGACGAGGTGCACCGGCTCGGCATGAAGTTCGGGCTCTGGGTCGAGCCCGAGATGGTGAATCCGAACTCCGATCTGTACCGCGCGCACCCGGACTGGGTCTTGCACTTCCCGGACCGGCCGCGCACCGAGCAGCGCCACCAGCTGATCCTCGACTTCGGCCGCCCGGAGCTGCTCGCGCAGCTCGCGCGCGTGCTCGCGCGGGTGGTCGAGGAGAACGACGTCGACTTCCTGAAGTGGGACATGAACCGCTCCGCGACCGAGCCGGGCAGCGTGGTGGGCAAGGCGATCTGGCGCCGCCACGCCGAGGGCGTGTACGCGCTGATGGACGGGCTGCGCCGGCGCTTCCCGCGGCTCGCGATCGAGAGCTGCTCGAGCGGCGGCGGGCGCGTCGACGCCGGCATCCTCGCGCGCACCGACCAGTTCTGGACCAGCGACAACACGGACGCGCTCGCGCGCGTCGCGATCCAGGAGGGCGCGAGCCTGGCCTACCCGGCGCGTGCGATGTGCTGTTGGGTCACGCACGAGCGCAACCACCAGACCGGGCGCCGGCTCGAGCTCTCGACCCGCTTCGACGTCGCGATGCGCGGCGTGCTCGGCATCGGCTCGGACCTGAACGCGCTCGACACACTCGAGCTCGCCGAGTACGCCAAGTGGATCGCCTTCTACAAGCGCATCCGGAACGTGGTGCAGAACGGTGTATGCCACCGGTTGCAGGTGCTTTCGACGGTCGGCAGCTCGATCGTCGAGTACGTGCTCCCGGACGCGAGCGAGGCGGTGGTCTCGACGGTGGCGCTGGAGCGGCGCATCGCGCAGCTCGTGCCGCCCGCGCGGCTGCGCGGGCTCGACCCCGACGCGCTGTACGCCGCCTTCGACCGCGACGAGCGCGAGTACGTGCGCGCGCGCGGCGTCGAGCTCGAAGCGCTCGGCCTCGACCCGAATCTCGGCACCGGGCGCTACGGTCCCGGCTACAGCCGCACGCTCTGGCTGCGCAGGGTCGAGTGACCCAGGCCCGCATGACCGGCGACTTCGGCCGCCTGCTGGCCGCGGCGACGATCTCGAACTTCGGCTCGATGCTGACGGCCGTCGCGCTGCCGTTCCTGGCCATCGCGCTGCTCGACGCCTCGCCCGCCGAGATCGCCGCCATCAACGCGGCGGCGATCCTGCCCACGATCGCGATCGGTCTGTTCGCCGCGCACGCGATCGATCGCGTGCGCCGGCTGCCGCTCTTGATCGCCGCCGACTTCGTGCGCGCCGGCTTGCTGCTCGCCGTGCCGGCCGCGGCGTTCGCCGGCGTGCTCGCGATCGAGCACCTGTACCTGTTCGCGTTCCTGCGGGGACTCTTCGACTTCGTGTTCGATGTGGCGCAGCACGCCTACCTGCCCACGCTCGTCGATTCGCGTGCGCTGGTGTCCGCGAACAGCCGGCTGCAGGCGGCGGATGCCGCCGCCGAAGCGGGCGCGTTCGCCGCCGGCGGCTGGCTCGTGCAGCTGCTCTCCGCGCCGCTCGCGCTGCTCGTCGACGCGGTGAGCTACGTCGCGTCGGCCGTCTTCCTGCTGCGCATCCGCGCGCGCGAGCAAGCGCCGCCCGAGGTCGCGAAGGGCGGCTCGCGCTTCGCGGAGATCGGCGCGGGGCTGGTCGAGATCGCGCGCACGCCCGCGCTCGTCGCGATCGCGTCGAGTGGAATCCTGATCGCGCTCTCGGGCCAGGTCACCAACGCCGTGTACATGCTGTTCGTCTACCGCGAGCTCGGCTTCTCGCCCGGCACGCTCGGCATGCTGTTCGCGCTCGGCTCGCTCAGCTCGCTCGCCAGTGCCGTCGCGGCCGAGCGCTTTCCCGCCCGCCTCTCCGGCCTGCCCGCGATGCTGATCGGGCTCGTGCTGGCCGCCGCCGGCGCGCTCGCGCTGCCACTCGCGCCGGGCGCGACACTCGCGGGTGTCGTCGCGATCGCGTTCCAGCAGATCGTCGGCGACTTCGGCCACGTGGTCTGGCAGATCCACCAGTCGAGCCTGCGCCAGCAGATCACGCCCGCGGCGCTGCTGGGGCGCGTCGCCGGCGCGATCCGGTTCCTGTCCAGCGTCGCGACGCTCGCGGGCACGGCTGTCGGCGGCTGGCTGGGCGAGACGATCGGACTGCGCGCGACGCTGGTGGCCGGCGGAGCGATCCTCTTGCTCGCGGCGGCCGTCATTCTGCCCGCGCGGGCGAAGCGCGGCTGAGCCCGGCGTCCCCTATTCGGAGGGGAGAGCCGTGGGGGCGGCGACCACGCGCGTGGGCGCTTCCGCCTCGCGCGCCTTGCTCGAGCCCTTGACCGGGCCGATCGTGATGCGGCCTTCCACCTTCGCGCCGCGCTCGATCACGATGCCCTCGGTCATCAGGTCGCCGTACACGCGCGCGGTCTTGCTCAGGCTGATCTCGCTGCGCGCTTCGATGTCGCCGTGGATCTCGCCGTCGATCACGACCGTCTCGGCGCAGATCTGCGCGTTCACGCGGCCGCTCGAGCCGATCGTGACCGTCGCCGCGCAATCGATCTCGCCCTCGACCGAGCCGTCCACGACCAGGTTCTTGGTCAGTTTGAGCGTGCCGGTGAACTGCGAGCTCTCGTCGACGTAGGTCGTGGTCGCGGGCGTGGCGAGCTTCGCGGGCATTCTCGGCTCCGCGTGCGGAGTCGCGCTGACGACGGCGATCGATCGGGTCGTACGTCCGAACATGGCCTGGCATCGGCCGGTGATCGCGTCGACCTGAGTGACGCCAATCACGCGCGAGGCGTCGTGACAGCCACGCTCACGCTCGCCTCGCCGGCCGGACTGAACGCGAATCAGGGCGCGACGCAGCCGGTCGCGCCTCGCTCGGTGCACAGCTTGTAGCCCATCCGGTCGGCCCAGTAGCTGAACGCCGCGTCGACGTCCTCCCACTTGTCCCAGACCGCGGTCGGATTCTTGGTGCCGACGCGGCTGTCGACGGCCTCGAACAGGATCGCGCCCGTCTGCGAGTCGGTGACCCGCAGCTCCACGCTCGCCTCGCCCACGAAGGCGGGCTTGCCGGTCGCGATCGCCTTGAGCGTCGAGACGCCGAGCCCGATCGGCACGATCGTCGAGATCGTGTCCATCACCGGATAGGAGCGATCGGCGGCCGTGATCGCGATGGCCATGCGCATGGTCTTCGGCGCGGGCTGCTGCACCATGGTGTAGTCTTTGGCGAGCCGGTCGTGCACGACCGAGAACAGGCGATCGGCGACCCGCTTGCGGTCCTCGGCCGAGAGATCGTTCATCGCCGAGCCCTCGCCGCTCCAGATGGTGACGGGCACGAGCAGGATCTTGTCGTAGCTCTTGATGTCGGCCGCCGGATTCTGGTAGACGAGCTTCGCGCCGCCCTCGGGACCGGGCGTCAGGATCGAGTAGTCACCCAGAAAGCCCGAGTATTTGACATCACGCGCCTGGCGAGTCACCCCGCAGGCGAGCAGGGTCAGAACGAGAATTGCGATCGACGCGACTTTGATCTGTGTCATTTCAGTTTCCCATCCCCATGCCAAAGTGAAGACTCGACGGATCGGCGAGATTGCCCTTGATCAGCTTGGGCAGCACGGGCACGAACATCAGCTGGAAGTTCCACTTCTGCCCGAACTCGTCCGGTCGCGCGACCATGTACTGCACCGCAAGCTGGATCTTGATCTGGAGCTTACCGAACTTCTGCACCTTTCCGACCGCGACTCCGAGCGGGACGGTCCAGACGTTGCCGGCGTCGGCCTTCCAGTTGGCCAGGATGTTCCCGGAGTAGCCGACGCTCCAGCCGTCTTCGAGGAAGTACGCGGCGACCGGCTGGAAGTTCATCTGGCGGGTGCTGTCCCGGCTGCCACCCGCGCCCGAGAACGAGTACCACTGCTGCACGAGCGCACCGAGAATCCACTTCTCGTCCAGATAGCCGACGAGCCCGGCCGGCCCGGCCTGATACTTGCCCTGCCCGACCCACTTCGAGTTCGCGGTTGGAAAGATGAACGTGGGACCCAGGCCGAGCAGCCAGCGGCCGGCCAGCTTCGGGCTCGGCGACACGAGCTCCATCAGCACGCTGTCGCCGAAGGTCTCGGAGCGCGTCCAGTCGAGCGGCGTCGTGTTCTCGCGCGGGTGCGGCACCGAGTTGAACGCCGTGATCACCGGCCGCGTGATCAGGTTCCAGTCCTCGTTGATGGCGACCGGCATCACCGGCTGGAAGTTCAGGTTCGAGTTCCAGCGCAGATCCTCGTGCCGACCCGGGTCGATCAGGAAGTTGTTCTGCTGGAACGCGATCGACCAGAGCGAGCTCACCGGGTTGGCGAGCTGCTTGTTCAGCTCGGCGACAGACTCTTCGGCGAGCGCGGGCCCGCTGGTGAGAAGCAAGAGCAGCAACAGCGCGGCGATTCTCATCCATCCCTCCGAGCGCAATGTATCCTCGCGATCCGGATGCCGCTGCCCGAGCCGACCGTCCACTCCGGAAGCCGCCGACACCACGGAGCACGCCGGCTACTTCGCGGGCGGCACCCAGCCCTGCACCTGGAAGTAGCCGCGGAGCTGGCCGGCGATGCCCTTGGCGGTGCGCCTCGCCTCGGCGTCGACGTCGCCGGAGAGCTTCTCCGAGATCGCGTGCAGGCCGGCACCCGCGGCCGCCGCCACCGCGAGGTGTCCGCCGATCGCACCCGCGCCCATCGTCTCGGCCATGCCCGGCATGTAGCCGCTCTTCATGCGGGTCGTGAAGGTCTCGACCACCACCAACCCGGTCGCGTTCGTGGTGTAGAGCTGCACGCGCGCCTCGACGTCGCTCGCGCCGGCGCCGAGTCCGATCGCGACGCGCTCGGCCTGATTGCCCTCGTCGATCGACGCGAGCTGGCCCTCGAGCACCATGACGTTGCCCCAGCTCGCCGGCGCTCCCCACGCGCGCCGGGCCGGCATGCCCATCGCGTTGATCTCGGTGACCAGCTGTTCGGAGATGGTGCGCGCGACCTGGTGGCCGACCTCGAGCTCCTGCTCGGTCCGCGACTTGCCGGATGCCTTCGACTCGAGCGTGCCGACCACGCCGCGGTCGAGCTGCACCTCGTCCGCGGAGACGGCGAAGTCGTAGACGAGGATCGTGTTCGGGCGCGCGAGCTTGGGCACGCTCTCGTAGTCGCTCTTGACCTGCGACGGCGCGCACGCCCAGAGAGACAGTGCGATCCCGAGCGAGAGACGCGCAGCGGCTCCGGTCATGGGATCAACGACTCAGAACTTCGACTTGATCTTGGCCCACAGCGATTCCTTGGGCGCCGGCTTGCAGATCTCCACGAACACCGCCGTGTCGCGCTCGAGATCGACCTCGCCGGCCATCGCTACGTTGGTCTTGTCCTTGCGGCTGTAGCCGTCGAGGAAGTACGCGACCTCGGGCTGGACGTCCTGGCCGAGCGCCATGAACTCGTCGCAGGTCATCTTGACCGGCTTCACTTTCTTGCTGCCGCCCGGGAGCTTCGCCGCGAGCTTGTCCCAGAAGGTCGCCTTCGGCTCCTCGACGCAGCCGATCACGGTCAGGTCGAGCACGCGGTCCACTTCGACCTCGCCGAGCGCGTCCTCCTCGACTCCCGACTTCGAGTAGCCGTGCAGGAAGGCGGTGATGCTCTCCTGGTCCTCCGGCGTCTGCGCGGAGAACTCCTCGCAGGTGATCTTCGTCGCGTCGACCTTCTTGGCGTCGGCGTTCGCGGCGAACGTGAGCGCGAGGGCGGGAGCCAGCATCCAGACAGCGAGCTTGCTCAACGTCATCTCCCTTCAGCTACTTCCAGCTACTTCTTCGTATCCGGCCCTTCGACGAGCTCGATGTAGGTCGCGATGTTCTCGCCCGAAACGTTGTCGCCGTTGATCGCAATTCGCGAGCCGGTCTGCAAGCCGGAGAGCGGGATCTTCGCGTTGCCCGACATGATCGTGGTGGCGTCGTTCACCTTGTAGACGCCCTTCTCCCCGTTCGCGCCCTCGAGCGTGATCAGCTTCGCGGCCGCGTCGACGACCACGATCTTCCCCGTCATCAGGAAATCGGCCGTCTCCTTCTTCACCGTCTGCGCGGTCGCCGCGAGCGACACGGTCAACAAGGCCGCGGCGAGCACGAAGCCGACCTTTCGCAATCGTTCCATGACGATCTCCATCGTTTCACCTCGCGGAGTTGCGAGAAGCGAAAAACTACCACGCGCGCGCGCGCGATTGGCAACCGGAATCGTTTGACCGCGCTCGGTGCGCTCGGTATGTAGGCGAGAGATGAGCACGCGCCGCGCATGGTTTGCCCTGGGGGTCGTGCTCTCGATCGGTTGTGGCGCAGAAGAGGCCGCGAAGCCGCAGTCAGCGGTTCCGAGCGGCCCGCCGGTGTTCGTCGCCGACGCGAGCTGCGCGGAGTGCCACGCAGAGCAGTTGGACGCATGGACCGGCTCGCACCACGATCGCGCGATGGAGCTCGCGGACGCGAACACGGTGCTCGGCGACTTTTCCGGTGTGGATCCGAGCTTCGCGATCGCCGACGGAAAGTACGTGGTGCGCGCGGACGGTCCGGACGGCGCGCGCGGCGAGTTCCCGGCGCCCTACACGTTCGGCGTCGACCCGCTGCAGCAGATGCTGGTGGCCCTGCCGGGCGGCAGGCTTGCGGCCTTCACGACCGCCTGGGACACCGAGAAGCGCCGCTGGTTCCCGCTCTACCCGGCCGAGGCCGTCGCGGCCGACGACTCGCTGCACTGGAGCTCGCGCTACCAGCGCTGGAACGCCATGTGCGCGGACTGTCACTCGACCGGCGTGAAGCGCGGCTACGATCCGGCCAGCGACACCTACAAGACGAGCTGGGCCGAGATCGACGTCGGTTGCCAGGCCTGCCACGGCCCGGGCTCGGCGCACCTGGCGTGGGCGAAGGCCGGCGGGAAGGAGTCCGGATCGACACCGTACGGTGGAGGACTTCCGACCGACCTGAAGGCCGCCGACGCCCGTCAGGAAGTCGAGAGCTGCGCGCCGTGTCACTCCCGGCGCGCGCAGATCAGCGCGGACATCCCGTATGGCCGGCCGTTCCTGGACGGCTTCCTGCCGGCGACGCTCGACGCGGGGCTGTACCACGCCGACGGGCAGATCGACGGCGAGGTGTACGAGTACGGCTCGTTCCTGCAGAGCAAGATGTACGCGGCCGGCGTGCGCTGCGGCGACTGCCACGACGCGCACAGCGGCAAGCTCGAGGCGGAGGGCAACGCGCTGTGCGTGCGCTGTCATTCGGCGCAGCCGGATCCACGCTTCCCGACCCTGCAGGCGAAGCTCTACGACTCGCCCGAGCACCACCACCACGAGCCGGGGTCGGCGGGGGCGGATTGCGTCGGCTGTCACATGCCGACCAAGCGCTACATGGTCGTCGATCCGCGCCAGGACCACTCGATCCGCGTGCCGCGGCCGGACGTGTCGGTCGCGATCGGCACGCCGAACGCGTGCAACGGCTGTCACGCCGATCGCACGCCCGCCTGGGCCGCCGAGAGAGTCGCCGCGTGGTACGGGCCGACACGCGGGCAGGATCCGCACTTCGGCGTGACGTTCGCCGCGGCGCGCGCGGGCGACGAGACCGCGATTCCCGCGCTGCTCGAGCTCGCCGTCGATCCGGCGCAGCCCGCGGTCGTGCGCGCGACCGCGCTCGGGCTGCTCGAGCCCGCGGGCCCGGGGATCGTGCAGGCGCTCGAGCACGCGGCTCGCGACGCCGATCCCTGGCTGCGCAGCGCGGCCGCGAGCGCGTGCGACGCGCTGCCCCCGGATTCGCGCGTGCGCGTGGCCGAGCCGCTGCTCTCCGATCCCGTGCTCGGCGTGCGCATCGAGGCCGCGCGCGTGCTCTCGCTGGTGCCGGTCGAGCAGCTGCCGCCCGGCGCGGCGGCGCGCGTGGCCGCGGGCCTGCGCGAGTTCGAGGCGTCGCAGCGCGTGCAGGCCGACCTGCCCGGCGCGCACCTGAACCTGGGCATCGTGTACGGGAACCGCGGCGAGAGCGAGCGCGCCGAGGCGGAATACCGAATCGCGCTGCGGATGGATCCGGCGTTCTTGCCGGCGAGCTTCAACCTGGCGACACTGCTCAATAAGATAGGGCGGAACGCGGACGCCGAGAGCGTGCTGCGCGCGGCACTGCGGCTCTCGCCGGAGCAGGGCGACCTGCACTACTCGCTCGGTCTGCTGCTCGCCGAGTCCGGCCAGCTCGAGCAGGCGAGCGTCGAGCTCGGCCGCGCCGCGACGCTCATGCCCGAGCGCGCGCGCGTCCACTACAACCACGGCCTCGCGCTGCTGCGCGCGGGCAAGCCCGGCGAGGCGGAGTCTGCGCTGCGCGCCGCCTACGAGCTCGCCAAGCGCGACCCGCAGATCGTGCACGCGCTGCTGCTCTTCTACACGCAATCGGGTCAGTGGCGGCAGGCGCTGCCGCTCGCGCGCGAGCTGATCGCGCTCGCGCCCGACGATCCCGGCGCGCGCGAGATGCTCACGCGCATCGAGGCGGAAGTCAGCGGACCGTGATCTCGACCCGGCGGTTGTTCTTGCGGCCGGCCGCGGAGGCGTTCGACGCCGCCGGCGACGCGGTCGAGAACGCGTTCACCTGCATGCGCGCGGGCGCGATCCCTAGCGACGTCAGGTAGCTCGCGCACGCCTGCGCGCGCTGACCGGAGATCACCTGGTTGGTGACCTCCGAGCCGGTCGAGTCCGCGAAGCCCTGCACGTCGAAGCTGGCCTGCGGATAGGGCCCCATCTTCTCCGCGAACCAGCGCAGCTGCTGCTGCGCGTCGGCGTCGAGCACGGCGCTGCCCGTGGCGAAGTAGACGATCGCCGCGTAGCGCTGCGCTTCGGCGTGCGCGGAGGACTCCATGGCCTGCTGCTGCGCCTGCTGCTCCTCGAGCTTCTTGTATTGCTCGTCGTAGGCGTTGTTCGACGCGGTCGCGCAGGCGAGCGCGAACAGCGCGGGCGCGATCAGCGCGGCGCGGACGATGCGGCGGTTCATTTCGCGGACCTCCCCACGAACGCGGCTTGCACCTCGGCGAGCGACAGCGAGCTGTTCTTGTCGGTGTCGATCTCGATGAAGTGAGGCAGACGCGCGCTCACGAACTCCTCGCGCGAGAGCTTGCCCTCGCCGCTCTTGTCGACCTGCGTGAAGTCCTCTTTGATCACCACCACGGCCACGAACTCGGGCTCGGTGAGGTAGCCGTCCTTGTCGACGTCGCCGAGGAAGAAGATGTCGACCAGACGGTCGAAATACTCGTCGATCTCGATCGCGCCGTCGTGGTTCTGGTCGGTCTGGTCGAACGCCGCCTTCACGTCGTAGCCGGGCGCCTGCTGCGCGCGCGCGAGGAACGCGACCGCGAGCACCAGACCGAACGCGACGAATGTTCCGCTTCGCTTCATGTTCAGCACTCCCGGCGTCACGTGTTCTGGACCTGCCACGAGCCGTCGGGCTGGCGGCACGCGGTACCGGACGTCTTCTGCGGATCGTTGCCGATCCAGATCGTCTGCGTGTACTCGCGACAGTACTGTCCGGTGGCGAGCTGGTAGGTGTGCGTGGGCACGACCTGACCGTGGTTGCCCGACTCCGGGTTGTTCCACACGGATGGCTGGCCGGACACATTCTGCTCGAAGGCGCGCGTCGCGGCCTCGGCGGCCATCTGCTTGTCCTTCGCGTCGAGCTTGTGTCCGACGTAGCCGCCGACCAGCGCGCCGGCGAGCGCGCTCGCGATCACTACCGGGGCCTTGCCACCGAGCGCCGCCGCCAGCAGGCCACCCGCCGCGGCGCCGCCCAGCGACCCGAGCACGGCCTTCGGATTGTTCTCGATGCTCTGTTCGGCGGATTGCATCTGCGCGCAGCCCGCGAGCAGACTGGCCACCAGTAGCGCGGCCAGCGCGCGCGTCGCCATCGGGGTTCTCATCGATTCTCTCCTCCGCGGACGCGCGGATCCTGGAAGCTCGCACTCTAGCGCGCGACGACCTGCGCAGTCGACAGCTTGTCGCGGCCCATGCAATGCTCCCGCTCACCGAACGAATCGGGAGGAGGTCCAGATGACCCGGTCCATCGTCACCGCCATCGCCGCGCTCGCACTCTTCGTCGCGGCGGGCGCGCACGCTCAGACCGCGAAGTGGGATCAGGCCGCGGTCACCGCCGCGGCCGCCGAGTACGAGGCTGCCGTCACGGGTCTGCGCGACGCGGTGCGAAAGAGCACGGCGTGGACGATGACCCCCAACAAGTCGAAGCTCTACCAGATCTCGCAGGACCTGCGGCAGATCGAGTGGCTCGCCCAGAGTCTGCACGCGGATCTCGCCAAGGGGGAGGGGTTGGAGGCGACCACGCCGATCTTCAACCAGATCCAGTCGAACCGCGAGTACGCGAAGGCCGACGCGGAGTTCGTCGACATCAACGACTTCATCAAACCGAAGCTCGCGGCGTCGCAGGCGGCGATCGCGAAGCTCTCCGCGTTCTATCCGAGCGCGCCCGGAAACTGAGCCGAGCGCGGAGTCTCGGTCTGCGCGGGGAATCGAGCTGCGCCAGCAGCGGTCCGTGAGCAAGGCCTTCACCCGCGAAGAGACAGCGGAGCAGGCGGCGATCGTGCGACCGCGCGCTCCGCTTCCGGACGGCGTGCCGAACTACGTCACCGCGCGCGGGTTGGCAAAGCTGCGCGCCGAGCTCGAAGGGCTGCGCGCGCGACCGGGTGACCCCGAGACGCTCGCGCAGCGGCGCGCGGAGCTCGAGCGGCGGATCGCGACGGCCGAGCAGGTCGCGCCGCCCGCCGACGGCGCGCGCTTCGTACGCTTCGGCGCGCACGTTCGCGTCGAGGACGAGAGCGGAGCGCGCGACTATCGGATCGTCGGCGTCGACGAGGCCGATCCCGCGCAGGGACGGATCGCGTTCGTGTCGCCGCTCGCGCGCGCGCTGCTCGGTTGCGCGGTCGGCGCCGTCGTCCGCTTGCGCACGCCCGGCGGCGAGCAGGAACTCGAGATCGTCGCGGTCGACTACCAACCCGAACCCGAGGCGTGAGCGCGCTCAGGCCGGCTTCTTCTCCGAATCCTTGCTGAGCTCGGCCGCCGCGCCGGGCCGGAAGCCCCCGCCCTGCGGAGCGTTCGCCATGTTCGCGATCGTGGCGGCCAGCGCCGCCTCGGCCTTCTTGTTGCCGACGATCTGCTGCTGGATGGCGTCGTTCATGCGCGCCATCAGCGCGGCCTTGTGCACCGCCAGATAGTCGGCTGACGCGTGCTGGTTGCGCACGTAGCCGTTCAGCTCCGGGATCACGTAGCGCGCGAACAGGTCCCACGAGCGCAAGCTTGCCTCGGGATTCGCCCAGTCGTGCGCGAAGCCGATCACCACGCCGAAGCCGCCGGTCAGCTCCTGCAGGCCGCGGATCAGGGTCACGAGCTCGTCGGGCGTGCCGACCACGGCCGAGCCCGCGCCGCTCGCGCCGCCCGTCGCCTGGTCGAGCAGCTGCCACTTGTCACCGACGTGTGTCGCCCCGGGACGGCCGAGCACGCGCACGTTGTACTCGTTGTGCCACCACTGCAGGCCGTCGACCGCCTCCTCGCGCGCCTGCTTCTTCGACTCCGCCAGGTGCCAGGACAGCAGCACGCGCCAGTTGCGGCGGTCGACTTGCTTTCCGTGCTTCTCGGCCGCTTCTTCGGCGAATTGCCACTGCACCGGCAGCGCCTGCAGGCCCTCGAGCGAGGTCGAAGCGATCGACAGCACGCCCATCCCGTACTTGCCCGCGAGCTTCATGCCCGACGGCGAGATCGTGGACGCGGCCGCCATCGGGATCCGCTCCTGCAGCGGCAGGATCTGGAGCTGCGCCTCGAACAGCTCGAACCAGTCGCTCTTCACGCTGAAGCGCGGGGCGCCCTCGAGCAGCCGGATGATCACGCCCAGCGCCTCGTCCTGGCGGTCGCGCAGCAGCACCTGATCGATGCCGAACGTGCGCGCGTCCGACGGCAGCGCACCCGGCCCGGTGCCGAACAGCACGCGCCCGCCCGTCATGTGGTCGAGCTGCACGATGCGCTGCGCGACGTTGAACGGGTGATGGTAGGGGAGCGACACCACGCCGGTGCCGAGCTTGATGGTCTTGGTGCGCTCGGCCGCCGCGGCCAGGAACAGCTCGGGCGACGCGATCATCTCCCAGCCCGAGGAGTGGTGCTCGCCGCACCAGAACTCGTCGTAGCCGAGCCGATCGAGGTGCGCGGCGAAGTTCAGGTCGCGCTGCAGCTGCAGACGCGGGTGTTCGCCGACCGGGTGATGGGGCGCGAGAAAGGCACCGAACTGGAGATGCTTCACGAGGGGCTTCCTTCCATGGCTACAGCGGAATGTGTCAGAACACGCGCAGCTCGAGACTGCGGTCGATCGGCGCGGTGTCGGTGGGCAGACCCTGCTCGGCCTGGCGCAGCATGCGCAGGATTTCCGGCCCCATCAGATCGAGCGGCGTCGAGCGGTACGACTCGCCGCCGAGCTCGCGGATCCGGCGCGTCTGCTCGCGCAGGATCTCGACGTCCTGACCCAGGATGGTGTCGAGCTGCTTCTCGATGATCGGGCCCATCTCGGTGCGCTTGTTCGCGGGCACTCGCCAGCACGAGACCAGCCAGAAGCGCGTGCGGAAGTCCGAGACCGGCGTGTGCGGCAGCGTGTTGATCAGGTGCCGGCCGCCGCTCGTCTTGTACTCGACCTGCGCGAGCGCGGGCACGAAGTAGCGGTCCCAGTGCTCGGAGGCGATCGGCTTGCCCTCGGCGTCGTGCGTCGCGCCGGAGAGCGGCGGCTCGCCGATGTACTCGACCTCGATCCCGCCGGGAATGCGCCGCCGGACGGCCTTGATCTCGCGGCTCTCCTTGCCGCGGAAATCCCCGCGGTGCACGAACGCGGTGTGCGGCACGTCGAGCGCGTTCTCGAGCGCCGCGTGCAGGGTGCACTCCACTTCGTACTCGCGGACCACCACGAAGTAGTCCGGATCGTCCCAGCACGGGATGCGCGGCGGCTCCACGCTCGGCTCCGCGCCCTCGCGCCGCCAGATCCAGACGAAGCCGTCCCGCTCGCGCACCGCGAACGCCGGCACGCGCCGCCCTCCGCCCGCGGGATTGTCGGTCGCGAGGCCCGGCACCTCCCGGCACGCGCCGGTCCCGTCGAAGCGCCAGCCGTGATAAAGACAGGCGAGCCGCCCGCCCGCGTCCACCGAGCCCTGCGAGAGCGGCGCGTTGCGGTGCGCGCAGCGGTCGAGCAGCGCCGACGCCGCGCCGCGCGTGTCGCGAAACAGCACGATCGGCAGATCCAGGATCGTCCGCGAGATCGGCGTCTCGAGCAGCTCGTCGGCCCGGCAGGCCGCGTACCAGGCGTCGTACACACGGGCGCTCGAATAGCGCCCGGTCGGCTCGAGCCCGTCTGCCGTCTCCGGTCCGTCGCTCATGCCGCGATTCTCCGCCCTTCTCGGTGTCGACGGCAAGCGAGCCCCGGGCGGATGTCGGAGCACGAGTTGCGCATCGTGACCCCGGACACGCGCCGCACGCGCGCCGATTCCGATCTTTGGCAGAGCGCTCGACGGACGAGCGAACGAGGAGATCGGCATGAAGCCCCTGACACGAAGCTGGTTCTCGATCGGCCTTCTCAGCCTGGCGCTCGGCCCCGCCGGTGCCGTGCTCGCGCAGGGAACACCGGACGGCGTCACGCCCGCGGTCGAAGCGATGTGCTCCGATGTGCGGGGCGCCGCACGCGGCTTGTGCGTCGCGTACTGCGAGGCGCACGACTGCGATCTGGAACCGGGCTCGACGGAGTGCGCCGCTCTGCGCGCGAACTACGCCAAGATCACCGGCCAGTCGACGTTCCCGTGCGACGGCGAGAGTCTGAACTAGCCGAACCCGGCGCACTTGACCCGCGGAGCCCTGTCCTGAACGCTCCACACCCACTCAGTCTGGAGATCGCGATGGACGCGCAGCAAGCCCTTGTCCTGGTCCGCAACAAGTTCGCCGAGGAGACCAAGGGCGTCACCGAGAGCGAGCTCGCCACGAAGTACCGCGACGCCTGTCAGAAGTTCCCCGTGCTGATGAGCACCGCCCACTACATCTGGGCGCAGGGCTTCGCGAAGAAGGCCAACCCCGACTGAGGCGGCACGGTCGCCACCGGAGGAGGAAGCTCTGCTCGCCTCGCTGCGGTCGCGAGTGTCACCGTACTGTGTAGAGACCCGCAGCACCGGGAGGCGAGAGCTTGACGCGCGGGGGTCAGGGCACGAGCAACCGCGCGACGAGCTCCGCGTGTCGCTCGACTGCGGAATTGCTCTCCGGGTCGAGCCCCGTCAGGCGCCGGCACTCCGGCGCGACCGCGAAGATCAGCGAGGCCGCACCCGCGAGCACGTAGTACGCGTGCGGGACCAGCGCCGGATCGAGCCCGCTGCCGCCGAATCCGCGGAAGCCGTCGAATAGCGCCTTCAGATGCGTGTCGACGAGCCAGCACATGCGCTCGTCGGAGCTCTTGCCCTCCTCGACCATCAACCGGAACAGCTCCGGGTGCGCGGCCGCGAAGCGCACGTATGCGCGGATGCCCTGCCGCGAGCGCTCGCGCGGATCGCGGGACTCCAGCCCGCGCAGACCGTCGCGCAGCTGGGTGCGGAGCATGCCGAAGATCCGGTCGGCCGCGGCGCGCCAGAGATCGTCCTTGCTGCGAAAGTGATACGTGATCAGGCCTTGGTTCACGCGCGCGCGCTGGGCGATCTCGCGCGTGCTGGCGCCGCGGAAGCCGCGCTCGGCGAAGGTCTCGGCGGCAGCTTCGACGATCCGCTCGCGGGTCTCGTCACGCTGTTTCGAGCGGCGGCTCATTCGCTCAATTTATTCAGTTGACAAGTCAAAAGCAACCTCATAACGTCCGGTTAGATTGCTGGTCAGTTGACCAGTCAAGGCAGGAGAAGCAGATGGCCACCGCCCGCCTGATCGAGCCCGACCCACCGCACACGCGGCCTAGCCGCCTCTCGCACCTGGTGCTGCAGAGCCGCCACTTCGCGGAGAGTGTCGCCTGGTACAAGATGGTGCTCCGCGCCAAGCCGATGTTCGAGAACAAGGTCGTTTGCTTCCTCAGCTACGACGAGGAGCACCACCGCGTGATGATCGCGAACAGTCCGGGCCTGGCGCCGCGCGATCCGAAGGCGGCGGGGGTGGTTCACTTCGCATTCGCGATGGAGACGCTCGACGATCTGGTGAACGCATATGTGCGGCTGCGCGAGGCGGGGATCGTGCCGGAGACCTCCGTCAACCACGGCTTCACCACCTCGCTGTACTACCGCGACCCGGACCAGAACGAGGTCGAGCTCGCCGTCGACAACTTCGAAACGCGCGAAGAGATGGACGCGTGGTTCGCGACCGGCGCCTTCGACCGCAACTTCTTCGGCTTCCGCTTCGATCCCGAGCTCATGGCGAAGCGACACCACGAAGGCGCGACCGATCGCGAGATCCTCGAAGAGACGTACCGATGAGCGCCGCTGCCCCGACGCTCGCGCCTCTGACGCCCGACGCGCTCGACGCTGCGCAGCGCCGGCTCTATGACGCGGTGCTCGCGAGCCCGCGCGGACAGGGCGGAGCGCGACGGATGATCGTGCGCGACGACGGCTCGCTCACGGGCCCTTTCGACGCCTGGCTGCGCACGCCCGCTCTGGGTGAGCACCTCGAGCGCGTCGGCATGGCGCTGCGCGTCGATACGGTGCTGCCCGACGCGGCGCGGGAGATCGCGGTGATCGTGGTCGCGCGCGCGTGGTCGGCGGATTTCGAGTGGTGGGTGCACGGGCTGGTGGCGCGCCGCTACGGGGTTCCCGAGGCCGCGATCCAGCAGATCGCGCAGCGCCGGCGTCCGCTCTTCGACGACCCGCAGTGGCAGGCGGCGCACGACGTGGCGCGCGAGCTGGTCGATCGCCGAAAGGTCCGGGCCGCGACATTGGAGTCCGCGCGCAAGGCGCTCGGCGAGCGCGCCCTGGTCGAGGTGATCACGCTGGTCGGCTTCTACCAGCTGGTCTCCGGCATTCTCGAGACCTTCCACCCGCTCGGCCCGTCCGGTGACTTGCCTGTCGTCGGTCCGCCGGCGCTCGGCGAGCGCGCGGGCGTGGATCTGTACGAAGCCGCGAGCACCACGCGCGCTGTGCGCCGCTTGCGCCCGGACCCGATCCCCGACGACGTGCTCGAGCGCGTGCTGCGCGCCGCGACGTGGGCGCCGTCCGGCGGAAATTTCCAGCCCTGGCAGGTGATCGCGGTGCGGGATCCCGCGCGCCGCAACGGACTCGCGGAGCTGTATCGGCCCTTGTGGAGCGCGTACGCGGCTTCGCGTCGCGCTCTCGTCGCGAAGCTGCCGGAGGCGCAGCGCGCGGCCCCGGAGCGGATGCTCGCATCGGGTGACCAGCTCGCGGCGCATCTGCAGGAGGCGCCGGTGATCAACGTGTTCTGCTTCCACCCGGATCGCATCCACGCCACGGACGCGGGACTCGGCCGGACTTCGGTGGTGGGCGGCGCGTCGATCTACCCGGCGGTGCAGAACCTGCTGCTCGCGTGCCGCGCCGAGGGACTGGGCTGTGTGCTCACAACCCTGCTCTGCGAGCGCGAGAAGGAAATCCGCGCGCTGCTCGAGATTCCCGAGCCCTGGGCGACCTGTGCGTTCGTGCCGATCGGCTATCCGCTGCGCGGCGGACACGGTCCGCTCTCGCGTCGGCCCGTCGAGCAGGTCGCGTTCGCGGATCGCTTCGGAGCGGCGCTCTTCATCCCACCAACGGAGGAATCCTGATGCTCGAGCTCTACCACTTCGGCTTCTCGACCTGTTCGCAGAAAGTCCGCCTGGTGCTCGCCGAGAAGAATCTCGACTTCGTCTCTCACGAGGTGAACCTGATGGCCGGCGCGCAGCACGACCCCGCCTACGTGAAGCTGAACCCGAAGCACGTCGTGCCCACGCTGATCCACGACGGCCACGTGTTCGTGGAGTCGTCGCTGATCATCGCGTATCTCGACGAGGTCTTTCCCGAGCCGGCCCAGCGCCCCGCCGACGCGCTCGGCCGCTACCGCGTCGCGAAGTGGATCAAGCGCGTCGACGACGCGCTCCACCCCGCGGCGCCCGTCGTGACCTTCGCGATGGGGCCGCGCGCGCAACAGCTGCAGCAGCCGGTAGAGGTGCGCGAGGCCGCCCTCGCCGCGATTCCCGATCCGCGCGACCGCGCGATCCGGCGCAGCGTGCTCGAGCACGGCGTGAAGGCGCCCGAGTTCGCGGGCGCGCTCGGCGTGTTCCTCGCCACGCTCGACGCGATGGAGGCGGATCTGGCCGAGCGCCCCTGGCTCTCGGGCGCGACGTTCGGGCTCGCGGACGCGACGCTCCTTCCCTACGTGCTGCGGCTCGAGCACCTCGCGATGGATGCCGTGCTGAGCGCATCGGCGCGCCCGCGCGTGTCCGGCTGGTTGGCGCGCGTGAAGGCGCGCCCGAGCTACGCCACCGCGGTCGGCGCGTGGGCCCCGGCCGGGGTCGTCGAGATGCTGCGCAGCAATGGCAAGGCGGTCTGGGCGGACGTCGAGCCGTTGACGCGCGCAGGCGCCGCGAAGACCTGAGCCGCCGTGCCGAGCGTTCTCCCAGCCGAGACGACCGTGCTCGTGATTGGCGGCGGTCCGGTCGGGCTGATCGCGTCCGGGCTGCTCTCGCAAGCGCGCATTCCGAACGTGGTCATCGAGCGGCGAAAGCAAACCCAGCGCGCGCCCGCGGCGCACGTGCTGCGCCGGCGCTCGATGCAGATCCTCGCCGGACTCGGCGTGGCCGACGAGGTGCGCGCCGCAGCGTCGCCGCTCGCGCTCGACTACATCACCTGGTGTACGACGCTCGGAGGCAGCGAGATCGGACGACTCGAGCTCCGCCCGCGCGACCCGTCCACGGGGGCACGCCCGCCCGAGACCTGGACCAACTGCCCGCAGAATCTGCTCGAGCCGATCCTGCTGCGCCGAGCCGTGCGCGAGCCGCTGACTCGCGTCGTCCGCGGCGCCGAATGCTTCGCGATCGAGACTCGGGGCGCAGGCGTCATGGTGCGCGTCCGGCTCGACGACGGCAGCGAACGCGAGCTCCGCGCCTCCTGGGCGATCGCCGCAGATGGCGCGGGCAGCTCCACGCGCCGCGCGCTCGGCATCCCCCTCGAGGGCAAGGGTCCGCTCGGCCGCTTCCTGATGGTGCACTTCGAAGCGGACCTCACGCCGTGGATCGCGCATCGGCCCGGACCGATCTTCTGGCTGATGAATCCCGAGTCACCCGGCACGCTGATCGTTCACCACCCCGAGCGCTCGCACGTGCTGATGATGCCGGCGCGGAGCGAGAACGACGACGCGGAGCAGGCCGCAGCCCCCGAGCGGCTGGCGAAGGCGCTCGGCGTTCCCGTGCCCGCGAAGATCCTCTCGATCGACACCTGGTCTCCGCACGTGCAAGTCGCGTCGCGCTACCGTGACGGCCGCGTCTTCCTGGCGGGAGACGCCGCGCACCGCTTCCCACCGACGGGCGGACTCGGCCTGAACACCGGCATCCAGGAAATCCACGACCTGGTCGCGCGGCTCGCGCGCGTGATCGCGGCCAACGCAGAAGAGACGCTGCTCGACGGCTACGAGGCCGCGTTCCGCCCGGTCGCCCAAGCGAACGCGAGCGAGAGCTTCGAGAACATGCTTCGGCTCGGCGAGATCGCGCGCGCGCTCGGCAGCTACTCCGAGCTGGCGGCGCTCGAACAGCGGCTCGCTTCGCTCACCCAAGCGGAGCGGGCAGCGCTGGACGCGGCGATCGAGGCGCAGCGCAGCCACTTCGAGAGCGACGGTGCGTCCCCCGACGTCAGCCGGTAGGCCGCGAACCGCTGGCGCGCCCAGCATGACTCGAACATGCGACCTTCAGGTCCGCAACCTGGGGGGCCTTAAAAACCCGAGCGAAATCAAGTTCATGCGCTCTAGCTCCGTACCAAAACGACGGAGGATTGAGGCATGGCTGCGAAGCAGGACGACACGCTCCCGAAGGGACTTCAGCGCCTCGGGAACGGCTACAGAGTCCAATACAAGGACAGCAGCGGACGTTGGCGTCAGGTATCCGTGGGGTCAGACCTCGGGGTTGCCCTCCAGCGCCACCGAGAGCTGAGAGGCTGCACCGACTCCGTCGGTCCTAGGTTCCCTGAGCTCGCAGAGCGCTACCTCAAACGACAGGAGATCTACTCCAAGGCCTCCACCGTCCACAACGAGCGATGCAACGTGGAGAAGCTGCGCCGTTTCTTT
Organism: Myxococcota bacterium; assembly: GCA_040902485.1. Lineage (GTDB taxonomy): Bacteria > Myxococcota_A > UBA9160 > SZUA-336 > SZUA-336 > VGRW01. The sequence continues at coordinate 55,995 of JBBDXF010000020.1, forward strand.
GGTGCGAGGACTATTTCCTCGATGTCCTCGTCCGACTTGGAAGCGTTCATTTCATCGCGCCGTGGAAAAGTCTCGGCGCATACGATCAACAACGACTTGGGAACGTTCCGGGGGATCCTTCGACAGGCCGTCGATGAGGGAGCAATCCCCGCTCTCCCCTTCCGCATTCGCAAGCTCCGGTCCACGGGCCGGAAGATCGAAATCCTGTCCGCCGCCGACGTGAAGCGACTTCTCGCCGCAGCGGATACCCGCACGCGCGCAATCATCGCGGTAGCCGCGGGAACCGGACTGCGCCGCCAAGAGATCCTGCACTTGAAGTGGGAAGACATCCGAGGAGAGCGGCTCGAGGTCTCTCCAAAGGACGGATGGACCACCAAGACGTTCCAGCGCCGGACGGTGTATCTCTCGCCGTCGCTCCGCAAGATCCTCGCCGACTACCGCGAGACTCTGAAGCACAAGACCGAGACGGATTGGGTGTTCCAGTCGTCTCGCAGCGACGGTTCTCGCGTCGGGGAGATCGCCAAACCGCTACGTGCAACGTTCGCGCGCGCTGGGTTGTACCAGCGCGGAAAACTTCTACACCTGCTCCGACACTCGGTCGCGTCTGCCCTGCTACAGAATGGAACCGCGATCCACGTTGCGCAGTCCATCCTCGGGCACTCGCGTTTGGAGACGACAGCTCGCTATCTCCATTCGACCGAAGATGCAAAGCGCGTAGCTGCAAGTCGCGCTCTAGTTTAGTCAGCGAACTCGCGCAATATGCTTCTTGGATGCTATAATTCTCTCTATCTTTCCTTCGCGCATTAGGATACCCAGAACACTATAAGACAGGTAGTCCTTTGAGCCTCCTCCGTAGTCGCTTCGAAGGCCGAGTAAACTTGCAGTATCGGAATTTGAGACCCCTTGGGGATTGGACTGTGCCAGCTCTAAAACTGCTTCCTTCAAGAGCGACAACGCAACCTGTGCTTTCTCTTTCACACCGGAAGGTAGAACCACCGAAGCTCTGATCTTCTTCGAAAGCCCCGAGGGAAGTACAGAGTTCAGCAGTAGACCACCTGTATCGATCGTCCCAAATGCAGAGATCAATTCGGCTTCTAGCCGGATCGCTTGTCCCTCCGTCAGTGAGTCGACGAGTCGTGTCACGAGTACCTTGGCTCCCTCGGCTTCGATACCGCGGATTCGCTGGCCCTTGCGAGTGTCGTCCGGCTTGACCAGATGGTCATGAGATCTCGTGCCAGTACCCTTGCCAATGTAGAAGGGCAGCGCTGGCGACGATCTCGGGTCCTTCAGCGCATACACATAGTATGAAGTGTCCAAGGTCATCGCCTATGCCCGGAGGTAAGCGGCCCACTCGTCGCGGAGCTCACCTATTCACCCAACTCAAGTTCGACGTCCGGAATAGCACGCCTCGCAACGAAGAGGCCGATGACGCGCAGTCGTGGGAATCGTTCTCGTAAAACTCTCTTCGCCGCAACGAAGTGTGAACCGGTCACCAAGACGTCGTCGAGAAGAATAATGCCGCGCGGCTCCGGAGAGGTAAGCATCTCATTTAGCACCAGGTTCGCTTCGATCACCTGTGGATGGCGGCTTCCACCAGCGTGGACGGGCTGAGTGCTCGTCGAGGTTTCGAGCAGCTCTCTCATATCGCGATCCGGCTCAGCACAGATTCCCGCCGCGATCTTCGTGATCCGATCGTCGTAGTCTGGATCTACCTTCGCCTTGGAGGGGGGTATCGGAACGACCGCAAATCGCTGCAAGAGGCTCCCCGGAAGGACACTGCGAAATTCGTCGGTCACCTGCCGAATTGCGGCCAACTTGTATCTCCATTCCGGGCGACCGCGTCGGCTCGTCTCCTTTTTAAGATTGGAGATGAGACTGTTCGTCTCCCCGTGACCGAAGCCCTTTCCAGACGTGTACTCGCGAAGGTAGTAGCACTCGTCTTCTACGCTCAAGCGAATATGGTCAGGGAGAGTTAGCTCGTCGACCTTCAGAAGTAGACTGGGCAAGGTGCTCCCGAATGTCCGAGTACTCGCGAACTCGAATGGCGCCGCGATCGGCAAACTCGTGTGGCCAAGTCAGCTCCGGATTCTGAAAACAACTCTCGAGAATGAACAGCTTGCGACCTTGTGCCAACGCCGCTCGTGCCTGGGTCCGGGTTCCTGATGTATTGCTGGCTTCGACGATTACGGTGCCCGCGGTCAATGCAGACATAGTGATGTTCCGTTCAGGAAAAAATGTCCGATTCGCCTTCCAGGTTTGCTGGTGATAGCGATAGGCGGGGACCTGGCTGAGCAGTAGGAATCTCTGGGCAATTTCTCGCTGAAGAGCATGATTCACTCGGGGGTACACCTCGCAAATTGGCGTGCCAAGGACGGCGATAGTTTGCCCGCCGAGTTCGATCGCAGTGTTGTGTGCTGCTGTGTCCACGCCCGCTGCAAGACCAGATACAATTGTCCAGTGATCCGCGACGAACTCACTGACGAGGCGTCGGGTGCGGGCGAGGCCAGCAGGAGAGGGCTTGCGAGTGCCGACGATCGAGACACACGGAGTCTCGACTAGATCCCAGTTCCCGGTGTAGTAAAGAACCTCGACGGGATGCTGAGCATCGCGCAGTTTTGCGGGGTACTCGCCAGCGCGGTGGACACGAACCCCCCAATGATCGATGCCCGCCTCCCGCATGTGCTCCGTGATCCACTTCGCCATGTCCAGGGCTTTGGTCCGCTCGACAAGATCCGACGGCAGCGCGTCCAGATTTGTGCGGAATCGTTCCGCGACGCGACGGAATGTCGCCCCCTTTTCTGCCCAAAGGGCTTCGTATGCTCCAACTTCCAGAAAGGGGGAGACGCTGCGGAACAGGTCGTCATTCCAAGCGATTTCGAACAGTCCACGGATTGACATTCGCTCTTATTTCGCCTTCACTCGATCAGGCTATCAGACCATCGTACCCTGTCCAGCACCTGTAGGACGGCCCTGGGACCGGTGGTGGCGGCAGGCCGCAGCTGCCGAACGCCGGATCCTTCAGATTTCCGCGATTGGAGTAGTTGCCCGGAGTAGTTCGCGAAGGGTGCTCCTTGTGGTGCGAGAGAGGCTCCGTTGGCCGGTAGGGGGTGCGATAGGGCGGATGGCGATAGAGTTTGATCAAGTTCGTTCATGAGCCGTACCGTACGTGCTCTGAGTGGCGACAGGTCGAGGATCTCGCCGAGCAACCACTGCAGGAGCTGAACACCGCAGAGACGCTCAACGTATCCACGACGCCAACCGACCCGGGCACTTCAAGTGCACATGTCCAGAGCGCGTTTCGCCCATCGGCAGAGGCCCCCGGTTTTCACAGCAAGGGCACCGGACTGTTCTCTGAGTCGATTGCTGGCCTTCGAACCCAACTATTTCCACCCACTCGGCACCACGGGTATCTTGCTCGAGGTTGAGCGGGGGAAGACCACGACTAACAATATGGACCTTTTAGACTTCTGGAAGTGCCACATCTGCGGAGTAGCATGTTATCTGTTTCTTCTGGTATCAAAGGCTCTTCAGCATGACCCGGAGATGACTCCAAAGAGGGAGTCTTCTGCGGTGCAACATCGCTTGGCGGAGTTCTTCAATCCCAGCAACTACACCAATGTTCGCGGGTGTGCCTCTTCGGCTACTAGGCGCGTCTGCCGGGACGAAAACAACGGCGCGCCGGCCACACTTCTCTGCCCGGTTTGAGGTCGTTCGCCCGGCGACTCGGCTACTCGAGCATCGGGGCTCGACGCTGCAGCACTTGAGGACCGACGCCTGTCGGCAAGATTCGTCATAAGTTGCACGGAGCAAGAGAGGGTCTGGCCAGCGAATGGCTAAACAACCGATATCAGCGCTATCGCTCTTCTCGGGAATCGGTGGGTTCTGCGAGGGCGTTCGAAGAGCAGGCTTCCGTGTCGTAGGAGCTGTCGAGAATGACCCATTTGCTGCCCCGAACTACCGCCGGCTGTTCCCACGTGTTCCTCTGTTCGATGATGACATTGCCAGTTTCCTCCCGGCCAATGATCCCGAAACGAGAAATCGACACCTCCGCGAATTTGTAGGCTCGGGCCGGCTGGACCTGATCTTCGGTGGCCCTCCGTGTCAGGGCTACAGCCAGATCGGCACGCGAGAGGTCGGCGATCCGCGCAATCAGCTCTACCAGCATGTCGCTCGACTGGCTCAGCTGTTGAAGCCGCGTTTCGTCCTGATCGAGAACGTTCAGAACATGTTCCTCATGAAGCGCGGACTATTCCGCGAACGCATCTTCGGCGCGCTCAACAGTGCGGGCTACGACAACATCGGGGCGATCTTGCTGAGCGCTGAGGACTACGGCGTGCCTCAAGAGAGAAGGAGAATATTCATACTAGCGACGTCATCCCGTACGGTCGATGTCTGCATGACTCAAGTGCTGGAGAACGCGCGCGATTGCCTGCGGCGGCCGAGAGTCACGGTAGAAGAGGCAATCGCCGACTTGCCGAGACTCCCAGTCACTGATAGCGGCATGACCCTCAAATACCCACAGTCATCGAAAGATTATCAATTCCTTCGAGAGATGCGGTTAGACAACGACGGGAGCTTCTACACGGCAAGAGACAAGTTGAACAGATATCGCCCGCACGGGAAGATCGAGCTGCACAACCATCACACGAAGGAGATCCAAGAGCGAAGGTTGACTCTCATCAAGCTGCTGAAGCCGGGAGCCAAGGGCGACTCTCTTCCAAAGCACGTTCGTCACAGCAGTCGCCCTCACAAGTGGCGCCGGCTTCATCCGAATAGGCCCGCACACACACTGATGGCGCAGATGCATCGAGACTTGAGCGAGTGGGTACATCCCGAACACCACCGGTGGATTACCGTTCGTGAAGCCCTCAGACTTCAGTCCTTCCACGACGGATTTGTCCTTGGCGGCAGTGAATGGCAACAGCTGAAGCAGGTCGGCAACGCCGTCCCGCCGTTGCTCGGTTACGTACCGGCGATGGCTGTCCGACTAGCGCTCAGTCTTGCGGATGGGACTCGGCGACCATTCCAAACCTCTGACCGCTAGCATGGTCCGCTCGCTAGCGGCCACCGCGATAGAGAGGGGAAATCTCCTGATGGACCGAATCTCTGCCGAGCGCCGCAGTGAAAACATGCGACGAATTAGAAGCAAGGGTATGAAGCCTGAGCTTCGCGTTCGGCGCTTGGTTCACGGAATGGGGTATCGATACCGACTGCACTACCGTAGCCTTCCAGGCAGGCCTGACGTCGTCTTGCCCAGCCTACAATGCGTCATTCTCGTCCACGGTTGTTTCTGGCACCATCATCAAAGCCGACGATGCAAGATCTCTCGCCTACCGAAGTCGAATAGAAACTATTGGCTTCCTAAGCTGAAGGCGACTAATGAGCGAGACAAACTCACCGTTCGTCGCCTGCGCAGTCTGGGCTGGGCAGTTCTTGTGATTTGGGAGTGCGAACTAGGGAACGAGGCAAGTCTACTTGTGCGACTTCGAGAATTTCTCGACCGATCCGGATCACAAAGCTTCCGACGCGAATGACCTTGTGACATAGATCGTCGTGTAGTCACCCTCGACAAACGAAGTCTCCCCTCCGCCCCGTCGGAGACCAAAGATCGCGATCGCCTCACCCGGACGGATGTGAGCAAGAGCCGGATGCCGATCAGGATCCGAACTTAGACCTCGAACTCGGACGATCTTGTCGCCGCTCAACAATGTGATCAGGGTACGACCGTTCCCCAGTACGCGCTGTTCACCGATCGTGCCGTCGATGTCTCGCGGCCAGGCTTCATTCGGCTGTTTCTCGCGGGCGTGGTAGTAGGAATGACAAGTCGGACGGTAGGGGCAGAAGGTGCAAGCTTCCGGGCCTGGCTTGGCAAGCCGCTCATGGCGCTCGGCGACTGGTGCGTCTCGCTCTACTTCAGCGTTGATGTCGTGGAGCAATGCGTAGGCTTCGGAAAGCAGCGCTTCACACTCCGCTCGGGTGAACGGAACCTCGAGGGGTGGTCCCGAGAGCGGAACAATCTCGAGCCGCGAGGGCCACCTTCCGGTTGTACCTGCGAAGGCAGCGGCGTAGAGTTTGAGTTGGGTGGAATATTCGCTCCTTATGTCACCGGCTCCGTCGAAGACAGCACCTGACTTGTAGTCCTGGAGGACTGGCCCCTCCGTGCCTGGACGAATCGCGTCTATCCGGCCGTACACTTTGTTGTCGGGTGTACTCACGGGAATCTCGTAGCGGGGGTGCTCCCACTCGCGCCGTTCATCGGGAAGGGCTGGCCCGGGTGATTCAGATATCTCTGCAGCACGTCGGAGAGCGCGACGGCGTCGAACTTCGTAGTCCGGAACCGTCTCCGTGAGAGGAACGAGGTGGCGCTCGAGCCAGTTCGATCGCATGGCTCGCTCCTCGGATGCCTCGAAATCGTTCCAGCGCTGCTCAATGCCGGAAGCGTCTATCCCAGCGAGCCTACCGCGGCCGGCGTCTTCAAGAAGCCTGTGTGCGACACCACCTAGGTGTGCCGCGCAATGAGCGGGAAGGAGACCGGGCTCTCTCGCTGCCCCCCAAACCTCACGGAGCGGGCACGTCCTCAATCCTGTGAACCGGCTTGGCGAGATCGCCCTCAGCGTGCGTACTGTTGGGGAGGAGCCAAGGATCCAGGGATGTCGTGCGTCAGTCACAGCGATGCGAGTGACTGATAAGCCCAGCTCTCGCGGCGGAGCAAGTTGAAGGTGTCCAGATAGCGCACTGATCGAGGATCAGCATAAGATATGGCGTCTGCGAGAAGACCGTCGGGTCGGTAGGTGTTCCAAAGAGGATGTACGACGATCACCTGCACGGCTCCAATCAGCATTCCGGGCAAGGAGCCGAAGCTCCGAGCCGAGCCACTGAAGGTGGCGCAGAAGGCATCGCGGCGATGGGTGGCGAGAGCCAACCAGCCTTCGAGATCTGGCAGACGGAAATCGCCATCAAGGCCCGCTCTGAAGGAGCGAGACGACAGGACCCGAAGTAGCGACAGCCCGAGCCTCCAGTCGAGCAATCCGTGATAACTCATGTTCCGGTATTGCCGCAGACAGTCGTAGCCGGACGAGTCACACGCGAGGCGATGCGAGATAGATGTCAGATCGCCTATGAACGTGTTTGTGGGTTCCGCCGTGCTGGTGGCGGTCGCAAGAAGCGCAGGCCAGCTTCGTCGGATTTGATCTACAAAACCTGCCCCATTTGCCAAGTGGTCGCTGAGAACGATTTCGCTTGCCTTGGTCCCATCGTCCAGTTCGATCTGGCGGACATTGCTGACGTCGAATTCCTCCGGGTCAGTATCGAGGTACTCAGCAGCAAGCGATCGCAAGATAAACGCAGCCGAGTAGAGGGCTGCTTTTACAGAGCCGCGAGACGCAAGCGGGTCAAGGGTGAGACCGGATGGTACCGCAACGGGTCTGATCCGAATGACATCTGTTGTCTTAGGAGCAGCGAGGGCAATTGATTCGAGCGGACTAGACTGCTGATCGGGGGTAAATACTGTCTCGTCTGCGTCGGTGAATCGCTGATCAATCCACTGACTTTCGAGAACCGTACTGTAGCGCCTCGTAGTCCCGAGTTGGCCTCGGTAAAGCTCACCTCTGCGATCATTTATTCGATAGACGCGCCCCGAGGACGAGAACCCGAGAGCGCTGTTCGTCCCTGACACCGGGTCGCAGGGAGCCGGATCTGACTCAGCGACGCTCGACGAGGCGAGCGAGAGTACCTCGCCCTCCTCCTTCGCATCCTTGCCAGGCGCGAGGCTAGTCCGGAACCCAAGGGGGACGACGAACTGAAACACACGGAACGCAGGGCTTTCATCTGGTCCACAACCGCATTCGGGGCAAACCGTGTCATCCGGCTTCTCGTCGAAGGTCCGTGTGAAATGGCACTTCTCGCAACGCTCCATCCAGCGGCGTGCCGAAAACGGGTCCGACTCCGTCGGTTCCCAACGCCCAGCCCGGTAGAGAAGCGGCGCGGTGAAGCCGATGGGCTGGTGGATCCTCTTGTCCTTTGTTCGCTCGGCTCCGGGCGCGAACTCCGTAATAGCAAGGTCTAGATCTCGATCTATGACGAACGGCATCTCCGACCGCAGCTGGTGGTAGAGCGACCGGCTTCTCGATGGCATGCCGAACATCGGCAACAACGCGCCTTCGGCTAGGCGTTCCGCTAACCCATCGCCGGTAAGCTCTCCGTTGAGCGCGGCTGCCACTACTCGATCCGGAAGCTCATTGCGAACGAAGTGCACGAGACTCGCCGAAGGAGGGCAATCCGGCCCCAAGGCGATCGCGTTCACGACGTCGTCGACCTCTGGTGAGTTCTTCAGCCAGGAAATGATGCTGTCGCGCCGAGACGCGTCGTCATTCCATTTTGTGGTGAGACCGAATTCACCATGACTGTCCGGCGGTGTCGGACTTTCCGCCCATGACACGCCGGCGTCAAGGAATGCTCGTCGTAGGCACTCTTTTGTTACTAGACGCTGAGCAATCTCAGATCGGGATATTGACAGGAACGGTACAGGTGGTCTGTCGCCGGTGATCCTATCGGGATGCCGGTAGTAGAACTCATCATGACTTCGCCCACGGCATAGCGTAAGCACGGTCGCAAATGACTGACCACGGCGCCCAGCACGACCGGCTCGCTGCTGATAGTTGAACCGCATAGGCGGCATATTCCCAAGCACAACAGCCTGAAGTCTGCCGATATCGATTCCCACCTCCATTGTAGTTGTCACGCTCAGGACATCGACCTCGTCAACGACTTGTACTAGTCCGTGGTCCGGATCATCGTCGACATTGATGACGATGTCGCGGAACAGCCTCTGCCGCTCAGCTTGGTCATCGGATTGAGCAGTAAGTTCCTCGGTATGCAACCGCAGAGGTTGGCGAAGCTCGACCGCCTCCTGCGAGTAGTAGTTTCGACTCTGAAGAACCCCACATGACTCGCTCGGCGCCTCTGGTAGCCGTACTCGGCAGTGTGTGCACACCCCACAACTGTGCAGGTGCTCGCGCCGACACGTCGGGCACACCCACACCGGATCGTCCGCAACGGCGATCCGCACGTTGAGCCGCCGAGGAGATAGGACCAGATAGGAGTGCCCGCCATCCACTGCGACTGCTCGCCACACTGCACGGAGCAACGCTTGCTCGCCAAGACGATTGACTGTTGCGCATTCCTTGACGAAGTTTCGCAGCCGTGCACGGGCGTCGTCCCAACTTGCCCAATCGTCCAGCGGATAGTCCTTCGGCTCTTGTGGGTAACGGTAGAGTGCGCCCATTATTCGTAGGGTTGAGTTACAGATGCTCGCGAAGAGCTCAGGGCTGCAACCACACTCTGCGGAGAGTTGTTTGATCGCCTCGTCACCGAGGTCGAGCCGAACAAATCCGAGTCCAGCTGACTCAAATCCAAAATAGAGACGGCTGAACAGTACTCCGCAAATCTCTGATACAACCTTCCGGCGCAGTAGCTCTCGTTTTTCAGTACCGTCCGGCGACAGGCCGTCGCGCCATCGGGCTAGCGGATCGGCAAAGTTGAAGAACTGCGTCCACCGCTTCCAAGAACCGTCGTACTTAAAATCCTGGTATAGGACATCGTTCCCAGCAGGGTTAACACCAAGTCGTTTGAGCCGGAGAATCAATGCACCGGGGTCTATGGGGTTGGCAGGACCCTCGAAGAGCAGGCGCAGTGGGACAGTTCGCGATGTAGCCATGGCTCGAAGTGAGTTGAGCTTGGCAAGCGCATCAAGGCGGCGCTGCTCAAGGACCTGGCCCATCTCCGGGTCATCGAGAGGTGGTACCGGTGTGTTCGCTATTCGAAGTAGGCGGGCAGTGCGCTCGGCTGCTTCTGGATCGGAGGCGGAAGCTCTCTGTGCTTCTGGTGAAACCACGGCGGCGAGTGTTTCGATGTCTCTTAGGAGCGCAGGTTCACAAATCGCTTCCTTGGCTAGTTCGTCGTAGAGTGCTTCACGAACGAGGTCGAGGTAGTGAGACCGCTCGACCCCATTCGCGAGGGAAGCAGCTTCTTCTCGACTGTCCGAGAATAGGACAAGCTTCCTATCCGCCGATCCTCCTTCCGGGATCAGATAAAAGAGTTCCTTGGACAGAAGCTGAGTGAGCTTCGAGAAGCCGGTACGGAACCCTCGTAGTGGCGATCGCCGATACTTTCGCTTCGAGTAGTTCTCACCGCAGGAAGGACATGTCGCTGCGAGCGCGCTCACTTGGTCAGGATGGTATGTGCCTGAGAGGGCGAACAGATAGCCAGATACTCTGTCGCTTCCGCCCATGCCTAGTTGCACGCAGCCGCTTAGGGGATCGAGAGTAGATGGCAGCCATCGCCCATCGACGCTTCCTCCCACGAGGTCGGGCTGAGTCCACCCGCCGGCGTCGTGGTGGAGCGTGGCATCACCCCGGGGCCAGAAGAGACCAAACTCTCCAAACGTCCTTCTCTCTACAAACCTGGCGGCTTGGCGGTCTGGAATTCCCTCGATGTCAGGATCAGTGGTGAGAAGTTCCCATCCACCCCCGTCGGCGATCTCCATTCGGCTGCCGCCAAAGAGGGTCGTTCCGCACTGTTCGCAATACAGAAGTTCGAGCACCCGATGCGGCTCACCGGGGTTGCTGCACAGAACCCGCGAGTCCATGAACAGCTTGCCCGCCGTGCGCCCATCGCCTGTCTCATCTGAACGGCAGCCGCACCCAGGCCGGGTGCACGCCCAAAGGCCCTCGACATTCCTGAAGAACCAGTGAAGCCGGAATGATGGAAGCTCCGACGTGCCCGGAATCTGATCTCGAGCTGCCCTGGCATGAAGCAGTCCACGTGCTGCGTCACGGCTAGACGGGGCGTCTCCGAACAGCGCTCGCGCGAATCCGGACATCGGAACTGCTCGGACTTCATCTCGGGCGGTGCAGGCTCGGATCATCTCCGACGCAATTCGTTCAGAGTCTCTCTCGATCGCAGCGCCCAACTCTCGAAAGCCGACGGTACCCTGGCCGCCTTCGCCCCCAAGCTCAGACACTAGTTGTCGGTACGCACCCGCGCGTTCAGTCTCATCGTCTTGGTCCAGCGCCTCCGACACCCGCGCGAATGCCGCTGGACTCAGCCGGCCGCCGGCGGCCGCTCTAGTCGCCGCCGGATAGCCCGGAACTACCTGATCCGGCACCCAGGGCGCACCAAAAAACTGTGAGAGAAAGGTCAAACTCTCGGGATCGTTGGGTTCCAGTGATGCCGACGAGGCGAGAATTCTCAGCTTCGGATGTCCCGGTTCAAGGCCTAGCCGATGCAAAAGAATGCGTAGGAGGTAGGCCACTTCAGTTCCGGCCGTTCCTCGGTAGAGATGGAGCTCATCAACGATTAGGTGGAATACACTTCCGTCCTCTTGGAGCCACTTCGCGGTCCTCTCAAAAATCCGAGCATCGGCATCCCTCATAAGCATGATGCTCAGCATGCTGAAGTTTGTGATCAGAATGTCTGGAGGAGCATCCTGCATGTCCCAGCGGCAGCGCATCTCAGCGCCGTCGAGCCTAGGGAAGAAGTAACGCACGTCCTCCTTGCCAGGCTCAACCGAGTGTTGCTCAGCAATCTCAGCAGCCCTCTGCGCAGAATGCAGGGCGCGAGCCAATTGCTCGATCCGCTGCCTGTCCGGCGTGACGTTCCCTGACGCGGTTGGAGGGCGATACTCGTGCCCCGGCACTGGTGTCTGCCCGTTGTATCTGCCTACATAAATCCGATTTCCCTTCCGCTGAGCAGCGAACCAATTCCTCGCTGCGGCCGAATCCAGAGATCGACGTAGGCGGCTCAGCTGGTCCTCTACAAGAGCATTCATCGGGTAGACCACGAGAGCACGCACCGCGGGCCGACGGGTCTCATGTCCCCGATGCGGGACACGCAGTGACCGGCGCATCCGCCGTTGCTTCCCTGCCAGAGGTGCGCACTGATCCCGCCACTCATCGCTCGACCACCAATCGTTGAGGTGGGCTGGTTGTGGTGCTGGCCTTTCCCAGCTGCTGGATTCGCGTGCCAGATAGGCGAACAGGGGCAGAAAGAACGCCTCAGTCTTTCCGGATCCCGTTCCCGCAGTAACAACGCAGCTGCTTCCTTCGAGGGCTCGTCGGAGCATCTCGACCTGGTGGCGGTGCAGTGGAAAGTCTCCAATGAGCCCGCAAGAAGCGAGGTCTTTGAAATCCGCGATGGCAGCAGCGTCAAGTCCCGGAAGATCTGAAGGCGATAGATCTTGCAGGGTCTTTCCTGACGACTCGTAGCGAGGAAGGGGCTCGATCCATGGCTCCTGTGACACAACACCGGGCTCGCGCAGCAGCCGGTCTCGTTCCCTCTCCAGTCCTGGAAACCGCGTCCCGTACGCCGTTCTGATGTAAGAGATCAAGCTGTCGTTGACACGCCTAAAGGCGCCCGCGGGATCAATCACTTGGGTACCTTTGAGGATAGTTGGCCAATCTTGCTTGCAACGAGGTGATAGATCTCAATTGGGACATCAGAATAGGAGTCAAAGGTCAGCCGGTGCTCTGAGCCTAAAGGCGCACTGGGATCGGCTCGGCGCTCGGGAGCCATACCGGAACAGAGGGTCAACGCGCGCGCGAGAACCCGCGGCAGGGGCACCTTCCTTGGGACATCGACCGTGCCTGTTCGGTTGTCGAATTGGATGACGACGATGCCATCCGATGCGAGGACCGCATATCTTCCCCACAGAACGTCTACCTCTGCGAATCGCCCGTTCCTCCAGAGGCGATGATGAAGCTGTCTGCTAACTGGGTGCTCATAGCGGCTGAGGCGAACTCTTTGGCCTCCATGATCAACGGGGCGGTCACAAAACGCGAGTGCGCTGCTTGCAAAGTCCTGCCGGGTCCAGCTGAGTTCGGGTTCAGCTCGCCACTCGAGTGCATCGAGGTACGACTCAAGACGGTCGCTGAGCGACGCGAGTGACCAAGCTGGCGGAGTGTCGGGACACTCGATCCCAAGCTCTACCGCTGCTGCAAAGAGTGTCTTACGGCTCGCGGCGCGTAGTTCGATGCGGCTTGGTGCGAAACCATAGCTCCGACTGGTCTGATCTCTCACGAGCATGACTGCACCGACTCGTTTGGCCGCGACGCGCAATTCTAGTTCGGAACTCGGCGAGCGGCCGCCGCACAAAACTGCACATGAGATACCAGGTGCCGGGAGATGTGCAAGAACTGGCTCCGCGATACATACTCGGCGGCTTCGCGCTCGAAAGTCGAATTCCGCATGGCCTAGACTTGCAAGTGCAGAAACAGCTGCGCGACGAGCCTGAAGGATCGTGGAGCCACCCTTCTCTGCCGAGGAGTCGAATAGCCCATCAACAAGAGCCCTAAAGCCTTGCCAAGAGACAACACGCCGGCCGGTGAGTGCATAAAGGAGCGCGTCGGCAGCCTCAAGCATCGCGTGCCGCGGCAATGTACTGCTGCCAAAGCGATGCGAGAGGAGGATCTCTTGGAGCAGCGATGCGCCTGCGCCATCTCCACAAGACGTGCTTCCACTCGGCGACCGCGCCCGCGTCAGCATCTTCCATATTCGAGATCGGTGTTGCGGCCTCGAGAGAGGGGCCGCAATAGACAGCGGTCCCACGGCGGGCGAGAGGGACAGCCCAGATGACCGGCCACTTCGGCAACGCACCTTCGGAGAGGTGGGCAATATGACCTGGACACCGCCCTATCAAGAACGTTCGAGTGGTGACATTCGGGAACCCAGCAGCACGCCGAACCTCAAATTGGGCGGGCTCAGGCTCCACCGTAGCCCGAACCATCGCCCCCGCGATGGGCGGGAGAGTGCCCCCGTCACTGTCAGTCGACTGACCACCGCTCGTCAAGCCGCCGGGCACGAGCGAAGATCGCCAGTCAAAATTCGAGACCAGATAGAGCGAGATACGCTTCGCGGTATCATTTGCGCGCGCTACCTGAAGACTCACTCGTGTGCCGCCCGAAAGGTTGTCAGGGAGCTGGTAGCGGAATGGCGATGTCTCGACGAGAAGCTCTCCGTTGCAGAAAACATGCTCGCTTCCGTCGGCTCCATCCAAGACCACATCGGGGACAGCAAACTCGAAGAAGCTGTTGCCCGCGGAACTACGGATACCGCCCGCGAATCGAACCCTGAGGCGATCTGGGAACGCCAGACTTGGATACTGTGAACGCACAGGCGAGTCGCTGAACGCCTCGTCGATTCCAACGAAGGTCCAACCGCTCGGCAGCCCCTCTACGATCTCGATGTCGCGCCACCCAGCACAACTCTCACGACCCCACAGCTCAAGATCGGAGCGATTCTCGTCGCGGATTGCAAGGTAGAAGGCCTGGCGGCGAGGTAGATCGAGTCTCTCTACCAATCCGGGCAAGGCATCCGCCTCGCCAGAGCTGAAGATCCGGACGTCGGCCGCCCTTAGCTTGATCCTCCAACCAAGCGCGGCGTCTTCCACTGAGAGCCCGTGTTGCCATGCGCCGGGCGGCAGCACGAAGGGTTCGGAAGCGGTCTCATCTACGAGTGGTAGTGACCAGCCGGGCAGGTAGGGTGCGCATCTGAGCTGCGGACCTGCTCCCAAGAGGCGGAGACCGGCATCGGGAAGGTGCTGACCCGATCGGCACCGCAGCGTCGGCACGATTTTCCTGGAAACCCGGGTGAGGGCGAGGCAGATCCGTAGCCCGGCGAATACTTCGTGGGTGGCGTCATCCGCTAGGTCACCGTCTCCGAGCCAGGAGACAAATTCGTCAGCGACTATGTCAAGAACGGCATCAGCAAATCCCTCGTCTGAGATCGACTGGATCGCCGCAAGCGTTCGACCACGCAGCCGCCCAGATCCATGATTGAGAAGCGCGCGCCTGAAATCCGCCGAAGTCGGAGAAGCGGTTGGGTCCATCCCTGCTCCGAGGAAGAGACCCGGGAGCGCTCGGCGCTCTTGGTCAGTGAGAATCGTCTGTGCGAGCGGGAGGCCCACGTGAATCCATCCGCCCACGATCCGCGCCTCGAACGTGCCGAGTCGCCCAGCTTCGTCCTGCATGGTCCAGCGCTCTAGGTCATCCCAGAGGTCCAGCATGCGATCGAAGGACGCCGGCGTGCCCTCTCCTGGTTCCTCTAGCAGCTTACGAAGCCGCGGATAGTAGGAATGAGGAGCGAAGTCCCCCGAACGACCAGCAGCAAGGACAAAAAGCGCCAAGAAGGCGACATAGGGTGGGTACCTGAGCCCGCGGCCTCGCCAACCTTCCTGAGCTTGCAGGGCGCGTTGGCATAGGCCCGACCGAGTGACCCACGGGGGCCCCTGTCGCACCGTTCGTACAAAGCCACCAATGTCCTCGCCCAGGCTACGGCCGATCTCATCGATAGTGTCCTCTGTCACGAAGAGGTACACCGGCCGACCTTCCTGCTCCTCTCGGAAAAAGCGAGCGGCGATCAGGTCGTTCCATCTTAGGTAGCTGCTGGGCCCGCGCTCAACCGACATCCGATCGAGATCCTAACCCGCACAGGATGGCGGAGACGGTTCGTCCGAGGTGAAGTGCGGGACTCAGTTCACCACCTTGCGGACAGGCCTTCAGAGGCCCATCGCGATCCGTAGAAGGAGTCGGGTCGCGCCAGCCGAGGTGGGCGCCTTGCCCTTGCACCCGCGCGGTGCTCGCGACCTATTGGGAGCCCTGCTCCTGCGCTTCCTGGTAGCGAAGCACCTTCCCCATGGCGGTCCCGATGCTCTTGGTTTCGAGAGCTTCCATCAGAGTACGAACGCTCGTTGGAGATTGCCTTGCCTTCAAAAAGGCTTCGATAGCCGTCATCTCAGCCTTGCTAAATCCGGTTCTCGGGCCTCTGCTCGTGTCCGCGGCGTACAGCTTCATGAACCTCTCGGGGTCGGCGTTCATCCTTACAAGGACCCTCAGAACCTTGCCCGTGCTGAGCAGCTTAGCAGGCTGTCCATCTGACTTTTTTCGACGTGTCGCCACTGGAATACTCTCCTCAAAGGACTCAGTGTTTACTATTCACAGTCATTGTTAACATTTCAATCGAACAATATTGCAAATAACTATTAATATAAGCTATAATATAGAAGAGGCCGCCATCAAACTATGGCGGTGACCACATGAGCCAAAGGCGTTGCCGTTGGTCGGGTCCCATATGCCCATGGATTGGATGTTCTAGTTCCTGTGCTCCGGACCGATTTTACATAGAAGGTATAAGTATGACTACTAAATTTGAACATAAAGATGACCGCCACAGGAGTGCAGAGCTAAGAGAATCGGACCGTATTGCGATCGAGAAGATCGTATGGGAGTCCGGTGCTCGTGGGATGACAAATGACGAGGTCTCAGAATCTCTCAGAATCCCATTGCAGTCGGTCTGCGGCTACAGAAACGCTCTCATGAAGGGAGGTCGCCTGATGCTTAGCGGCAAGACTCGGCAAAACACCCGGGGGAATCAGTGCGACATCTTCGTTCATCCAAAATTCTCTGTAGGCGGGGGTAAAGCATGAAGTACTTTCCCCTACACTTCAAAAGACCCTTGACGAGGAACGGATACAAGGATGCTAGCGATGATCCGCAGCAAATTGAGACTTGGGCGGCCATCTCAGAGGTAACTGGCTGGGGTATCCCTTGCGGAAAAAACAATGGCATCATAGTCGTAGACCTGGACAAGAAGCCAGAGAAAGAAGGGAAGCCAGCCAAAGATGGCTTTGCAGCCCTACAGTAGCTAGAAAAGGAGTTCGGCGAGCTGCCGAAGGCAACCTATACGGTTCGCACTGGCAGTGGCTGTGGGCTCCACCTTTACTATGCATACCCGGACTTGCCAGCGGGACGCGAGATCGGGCTTGTCCGAACTTGGACACCGCGAGGCTTGGACATTCAGGGCACCGGGGGCTACGTCGTTGCGCCGGATAGCCGTCACGAATCTGGCGGCGTGTACGAAGTAGAGAAGGATCTCCCCCTCGCGAATTTGCCCGAGAAGTGGGTTGAAGCTTTGACGACGGGCGCCTACAGGGGCCCGAACAGCGACACCGTTGCGAACCTAAATGCCACTTGGCGAAAGGTCGCTGAAGTCGCTGGCTTGTTCGAGCTTGTCGAGACGAAGCGTGACCGGTGGACCATCCGCTGTCCTTTTCCAGAGCACGAAGACCTCAACGCCTCTGCCGTGATCTATGCCGGGGGGAACTTCTCCTGCTCCGGTTGCCCGCGCCGCTACACCAAGACGGAGGATTTCGTCCTGGCGCTCAAGGCATTGAACGCCGACGCATCCTCCGCTGCCACCGCAGGTCAGGCAGAGGAGGATGTTGGCCTAGAGGAACTCATGATGGGAGTGCTTCGTAGTGAAGCTCGGGGGGAGATGTTCAATCAAGCTTGGAAGGCTGCCGTTGAACGAATCTACAAGGACTCAATACCTAAGGAGTCGTGGACATACTATACGGGGCGATTGGTTGAACAAGGCGAGGTATTCGGACGCAAAGACCTCAAGGACAAGCGGAAGACGATCTTCTCGCTTGTCCCTTACACTGAAACGGACGGCATCTCCATCGATGACATTCAACCGGACGTCGCAAGGCGCGAGGTACTGTTCGATGCATTGAACGACAACACCTTTGAGTCCGGCATCGAGACTCAAAAGGGCGTCCAGGAAGGCAGCATCGTCCTAATCAATGGAAGCAAAGGCGCTGGGAAGTCATGGATGATGCTCCGATGTGCCTTGGCTGCCGCGCAAAAGGGCGAAAAAGTGGCCTATTTCGCGACGGAGATGAAAGCCGGTGAGTACCAGAAGCGGGCCACGCAGATGCTCCTTGGAAAGGTCGACGTCTCCTTGGCCGAACGGAAGGCCGCGCTAGCAGGGCTGTCCATCCAAATGGTCGAGTGCCCAGCCTCGTTGACCGTGGACTGGATCCTCTCCAAGGCAGCAGACGCGACCTTGATAGTCTTGGACTACGCCAGGCACGCCGCGTTCGGGGAAAGCAAGGACGCCGCTCAAGTACTTGGAAGCCCGATCGAACTGATCTTTGCCAAGTTCGAGAGGTTGCTCGGCAACCGCATTCTCATTACCGGCAGACAGCTGGTGCCGGGCGAAAAGAAAGATGACAAGACGCTGGCAGGTGGCGGGGAGCGGAACCTCTTCACGCCTGCCTACAGTTTCTCCATTCTAAAGAAAGGCAAAAAGAACGGAACGGAATTTAGGGCGTTTACTGTTCTCGTAGACAAGAGCCGTGGTGGTTGTGAAGAGGGAGATGTCATTCGGCTAACTCTAAACCTCCGCACTCAAGAACTAAAACCATCCGTTTGTGATACCGAAGAGGAGGAGTGAAATTACTACCCCTATAGTAGGGGTAGTAACAATTACTTCATGGAAATCATCGTAAGTACCTGATTTTGCTGTGTCGACATTGATCAAAATACAAATTTAAACTAACCTATCACTAACTTTACAATCTGTAAGTACTAACCAATCGTCTGATCAAAACCTTGAATTTACAATTTCATTACCGGCTACGGGATACCAGTCTTTTACTACTTCGGTCATCACTACTCCGACATTCATCTCCCACTCTTTAGAATCGGAAAGGCATTGCATCTAAAGGGTTTATTGTGATGGCCTCCGTTCTAGTCGGAAGCCCCTAGCACCTGCAGGTCTACCAACGAGAGTTCGTTTTCTCGTGTGATTTCAATTACTTATTAGATCAAAGAGCATTTCGTTGTCTATTTATGAGGGAAGTTACGGGACAGCCCCGCATACATGGCATTATTTGAGTTTTATCTACCAGATTAACAATTATGTTTACTGGCAAAAAGTGTGGGAGATAGTGCGCTCTCTACACCAATTTCGACAACCGCGCGAGAGCCGATCACATCCTGACATTCACGGGCGGCAGAAAAAGGGCACCCCCCCCTCGGACATATCTGCGCGGAACAAACGTCTTTTAAAAGGCATCGAGGGGCCTAGATGAGTAGCTCAGAGCCGAGCGGAGACGGAGCGGTTGGTTCGGAGCACTCGGCGGGTTGAGCGCAGCGCGGACCTCTCAGGGAGCCCCTATCAAATTCGTAGTACGCAACGCGCTACGGGGCATGATTGCGACGCTCTATGATACGCTGCGACACGGAGCGAAAAGCGCAGACGCCTCGGGACGTTGACGGCGGTCGTGAACTGGCGCGCCCAGCATGACTCGAACATGCGACCTTCAGGTCCGCAACCTGACGCTCTATCCAACTGAGCTATGGGCGCGCGCGAAACGGCCGGCAGCTTAGCAGCGCCACCTCGGCCGCGCGACGTCCCCCATCCGATCACCGCCCGAGCACGCGACGGGCTCCGTCGGCGGCCGCCCGCCGCGGAGCCCCGCAAGCGCCGCGCAGCGGCGCGCGCAGCGAGCCACAGGCGAGCGAAGCGAAAAAGACGGACCGTGGCGGAGAGAGTGGGATTCGAACCCACGGTACCTTTCGGTACACACGCTTTCCAAGCGTGCGCCTTCGACCGCTCGGCCATCTCTCCGGTTTGAACTCTTCGATCGATGATGCTGCGCCGGCCCGTCCGCGGCCGCCCGCGGCGGGCCGGGCAAGCGGCGAAGCCGCGCGCAGCGAGCCGAAGGCGAGCGTAGTAAACAAGGCACTGGCGGAGAGGGAGGGATTCGAACCCTCGATACAGTTACCCGTATCCAGGTTTAGCAAACCTGTGCCTTCAGCCGCTCGGCCACCTCTCCGCGGCGGCGGCGATGATGCCGGTGAAGGGGGGACCTGACAACCCCGAGCCCGAGCTTCGCCTTTCCTACGAGGGACGACTACGGGACTACGGAGGCAGGGCCGGGCCGCAGACCTGCGCGATGCCGGGCGGCAGCGAGCCGGCGAGCGTGCGCTCGAGCACGGCCCAGTCGTCGATGCGGCAGTCGGCGCCGAGCGGGATTTCGGGGCCCTTCACGTTGCAGCGGGCGAGCGCGCTGGGCGACGGCGGGATCGCGCGGAGCCAGTCGCGCAGCAGGTCCGCGTCCGCGCTACTGATCAGGCCGTCGCCCGACAGGTCGCCGCACTGGCAGGCGTCGCCGATCCCGTCGCTGTTCGCGTCGAGCTGGAGCGGGTCGGGCTCGAACGGGCAGACGTCGAACAGGTCCTGCACGCCGTCCGCGTCGCCGTCGGGCCCGGGCGGGACGACCGGCGTGACGAGCTTGCCCCAGCCATAGGTGGAGTCGTGGCCGGCGGCACCCACGTCCTGGGCCGCGGCGATCAGCGTGGCTCGGAGCTGCAGGTTCGTGAACGTCGAGTTCTGCGCGAGCAAGAGCGCCGCGGCGCCGGCCACCACCGGCGCGGCGAACGACGTGCCGGGCACGTCGGGGCGCGTGAGGCTGTCGGTGCGGTCGGGCGCGACCAGCTCGGGCTTGGGCCGTCCGTCCGTCGTCGGGCCCCAGCTCGAGAGCGGCTCGATCGTCGGCACGGGCAGGTTCCAGTTCAGGTGGTCGACCGCGCCGACGGCGAACGCGCCGTGCGCGACCGCGGGATCGACCATGCTCGAAGCGACCACGCGGTGCTCGGGCGCGAGCGTCAAGTTGGCGCTGATCACGGTCATGTCGAGCCCGGCGGTCGGCCCCGAGAAGCGGTGCACGCGCGCGTAGTAGCTCTGCCCCGACACCGGCGTGAAGCAGGCCTGCTCGACGGGCTTTCCGGTCGTGCTCTGGCGCGACTGGCTCGAGACGACCGGCGGCACGAAGCCCACGCGGTAGATGTACAGATCGAGATCGGTCGCCGGCGAGCCGGTGTACTGGTCCCAGTTCAGCAGCAGGCAGCTCTGGACGAGCGCCTCGGGGGCGAAGCCGAGCTGGTCGTCGTTCGCCGCGAACGACAGCCACCCATCCGCGTTCTCGTCGAGCCAGCCGCCGCGCCAGTGGCGGAAGCCCCAGTTGCCGCCGCCGACCGCCCAGAACACGCCGTCCGTGTCGTGCGATTCGTTGATCAGGTCGTTGATCGGCCCGGTGTCGTCGTAGTAGCTGGTGCCGAACCAGTTCACGGACAGGTTCGCGATGCGGATGCCGTGATCGCGCACGTAATCGACGCCGAGCTCGAAGTCGACCTCGTCCTCGAACATGATCAGATGCAGGTTCACGCCCGGCGCCATGTCCGTGACCTGCTCGGCGACGGCGGTTCCGTGCGAGGTGACGGTCTCGATGCCGTTGCCGGTGATGTCGTAGGTCTGCGTGTCGGCGGGGATCTCGCCGGTGTTGATCGCCTCGGTGAGGCGCCAGAAGCCGAGGTCGAGCACCGCCACCTCGACGCCGGACCCGGTCACGCCGGCGAGCTGCAGCGCCGCGGCGCCGACCAGCGCGACCGACTCCGAGATGTGTAGCCCCGCGCCCTCGACCGGCACCGGCACGAGCGGGAAGTGGAGCTCGCCGATGCCGGTGAGCTCCGCGACGCGCGCGAGCACCGCAGGCGAGCCGGCGATGCGCACACGCGAGCGCGCGATGCCGTCCACGCGCGCGCCGAGCGCGCGGATGCGCGCGAGCGGCAGGTCCGCCGCGCGCAAGCCCCTCGGCGGCTCGGCGATCACGCGCAGCTCGCCCGCCCGCGCGCGCGGGCTCGCCGCCTGCCGGCGCAGCTCGACCGCCGCCGCACCCGGATCGGCAAGCGCGCGCGCGAGTGCAGCCGCTACGCGCGGACGCGCGCCTTCCTGCGCATGAGCTGCGCTCGCCAGCAGGCAGGCCAGCAGCGCCAGCAACGCATGGCGGAGAGGGAGGGATTCGAACCCCCGGACGCTCGCGCGCCTGCGGTTTTCAAGACCGCCGCCTTCGACCACTCGGCCACCTCTCCACATTCCCGCAACCGCGAAAGCGTCGCTCCGGGCACGTCCGACTGCACGGCCCTGACTACCGCGCGACCGAGCGACCTCGTAGAATGGCCCAACCCGGCGGCAAGTCGCAAGAAAAAGGCCCTCCACGTGCTCGACCTGCGCTTCATCATCGAGAACCTCGACGCGGTGCGGGCAAACTGCGCAAAGCGCAATGTCCGGGTCGATCTCGAGCGGATCGTGGCGTTGGACGAGCGCCGCCGCGCGCTCATCTCCGAGCAGCAATCGGTACAAGAGCGCAGAAATGCGCTCGCGCGAGAGATCAAAGGGCGCAAGCCGAGCGACCAGGAGCGGAACCTCGGCAAGGAGCTGAAGGAGCGCGAGGCCACGCTCGAGACCGAGCTCGCGGGCGTGCGCGACGAGCTGACCCCGCTTCACGGGCTCGTGCCCAACATGACCCATCCCGACGCGCCGGCGGGCGACACGGACGAACAGAACCGCGAGCTGCGCGTGGTGGGCAAGCCGCCCGCGTTCGGCTTCCCGCCGCTCGATCACGTCGAGCTCGCGGCCAGGCACGATCTGATCGACTTCGAAGCCGGCGCGAAGGTGGCGGGCCAGAAGTTCTACTTCCTGAAGAACGAGATGGTGCTGCTCGAGCAGGCGCTGGTGCGCTTCGCGCTGGACTTGTTGCGCAAACGCGGCTTCACGCTGTTCCAGACGCCGGACCTCGCGCGCGTCGAGATCGCGGACGGTCTCGGCTTCAACCCGCGCGGCGCCGAGACGAACATCTACTCGATCAGCGACACCGATCTGGTGCTGGTGGGCACGGCCGAGATCACGCTGGGTGGCATCCACCAGGGCGAGATCCTCGACGAGGAGCGCCTGCCGCTGCGCTACGGCGGGCTGTCGCACTGCTTCCGCGTCGAGGGCGGCGCGCACGGACGCGCCTCGCGCGGCCTGTACCGCGTGCACCAGTTCACCAAGGTGGAGATGTTCGCGATCACGCGCCCCGAGGAATCCGAGGCGATGCACGCGGAGCTGGTCGCGATCGAGGAGGAGATCTACCGCGCGCTCGAGATCCCGTTCCGCGTCGTCGACGTGTGTACGGGCGACCTCGGCGCGCCCGCGTACCGCAAGTTCGACCTCGAGGCCTGGATGACCTGCCGCGGCGAGCGCGGCGGCTGGGGCGAGATCACCAGCACCTCGAACTGCACCGACTACCAGGCGCGCCGGCTCGGCGTTCGCTATCGCGAGAGCGCGAGCGGCAAGACGCGCTTCTGCCACATGCTGAACGGCACCGCGATCGCGGCCTCGCGCGCGCCGGTCGCACTGCTCGAGAACCACCAGCAGGCGGACGGCTCGATCCGGATTCCAAAGGCCCTCGTCCCCTACACGGGCTTCGACCGGATCGGATGACGGACGCGCGGGTAGGCGCGCACGAAGTAGCGCGCCGTGCGGGCAGGCCGGCAACGCCTGCCGCTACCCCGCTCGTACTCGGGACCGCGGGCCACATCGACCACGGCAAGACCACGCTCGTGCGCGCGCTGACCGGGATCGACTGCGACCGGCTGCCCGAAGAGAAGGCGCGCGGGATCACGATCGAGCTCGGCTTCGCGCCGCTCGTGCTGCCGTCGGGCCTGCGGCTGTCGGTGATCGACGTGCCCGGCCACGAGCGCCTGGTACACACGATGGTGTCCGGTGCCACGGGCATCGACCTGGTGCTGTTCGTGGTCGCGGCCGACGAGGGCATCATGCCGCAGAGCCGTGAGCACCTGGCGATCTGCGACCTGCTCGGGATCGAGCGCGGCGTGGTGGCGCTCTCCAAGTCCGACGCGGTCGAGGCGGACCTGCTCGAGCTCGCGCAGCTCGAGGTGGCCGACGAGCTCGAGCACACCTGCCTGGCCGGCGCGCCGATCGTGCCGGTCTCGGCGCTCTCCGGCCGCGGCCTCGACGAGCTGCGGGCCGCGCTCGAGGCCGTCGCGCGCGCCGCGCCGCCGCGCACGCTGCGCGATGGCCCGGCCTGGCTCGCGGTCGACCGCGCGTTCTCGATGCGCGGCTTCGGCACGGTCGTGACCGGCACGCTGCGGGGCGCGCCGCTCGAGGAGGGCATGAATCTCGAGCTCTGGCCCGACGACGGCCGCGCGGCCTCGCTGGCGCGGATTCGCGGACTGCAGGTCCACGGCGAGTCGGTGAAGCGCGCTCTGCCCGGCTCGCGCGTGGCGGTGAACCTGCAGGCCGTCGAGGTCGAGGGCGTGCCGCGCGGCAGCGTGGTCGCGACACCGAACCGCGTCGAGCCGCGCGCGCGGGTCGAGGCGGAGCTGCGGCTCCTGCCCGGCGCGCAGCCGCTCAAGACCGGCGCGCGCGTCGCGCTGCACCTCGGCACGGCGGAGCGCGGCGCCCGCGTGTCGCTGCTCGACCGGGCGGTCGTCGCGCCTGGCGACACGGCGCTCGTCGAGCTGCGCCTCGACCGCCCGCTCGCCGCCGTCGAGGGCGATCGCTTCGTCGTGCGCGGCTATCGCCGAATCAAGAACGCCGGCTGGACCTGGGGCGGCGGTCGGATCCTCGACGCGGCGCCGCGTCCGGGACGGCGCAAGCGCGCGGACCGCGCCGCGGACCTCGCGTTCGCCGCTGCCGGCGATCGCGAGGCCTGGCTCGCCGCGCGCCTCGCGCGCGCGGGCTGGCGCGGGCAGACGCGCGACGAGCTCACGCGCGAGCTGCGCTCGCTCGACGGCGTGTCGGGCGTGCGCGTCTCGGCCGAACACTGGCTCGATCCCGGCGCGTTCGCGGAGCTGCGCGGAGCGGCGCTGCGCGCGGTGCGCGTGCAGCACGCCGACGCGCCGACCGACGCCTTCGCCGGCTTCGCACAGGTGCGCGCGCGCGTTCCGACACTGGCTGGTGACGACGCGCTGCGCGCGGCGCTGGACGCCGAGGCGCGCAGCTCCGCGCTCGAAGCCACGCCGAGCGGTTGGCGCGTTCCGGGCCACCGCGCGCACGCCGGCGACTCCGCGCTGGCGACGGCGCTCGTCGGACGCCTGGCCGCCGCGGGCCTCGCGCCCGACACGCTCGAGGCCCTGGCACGCGAGCTGCGCACGGAGCTGCGCGAGCTGCGCTCGGTGTGCGAGCACCTGGTGCGCGAGCGCAAGCTCGTGCGCGTGTCGTCGGAGCTGTTCTTCGACGCCGCGGCCGTGGCGTCGCTGCGCGAGCGCGTGGTCGCCTACCTGAAGGCGAACGGGCGGATCGACCCGACCGGCTACAAGGAGCTCACCGGCCAGAGCCGCAAGCACACCGTTCCGCTGATGGAGTACTTCGACGCCGAGAAGCTCACCGTGCGGCGCGAGAACGTGCGCGTGCTGCGCGGGGCTTAGCCTTGCCTGCGCGGGCGCCCCCGCCCAACAGCCGGTCGAGGTGGAGCTGCAGGCGCGCGCGGTACACCTCGGGCGAGCTCTCGCCGCGCAGCTCCGCCTGGCGTGCCGTGCCGTAGGCGGCGGCCAGGATCAGGTCGAGCAGCTCCGCGCGTGCACGCGCATCGCCGCCCACGCGCGCGTCGGCGAGCGCGCGCTCGAGTGCGGCGTGGAAGTCGCGCTCGAGCGCCGCGAAGCTGCGCTCCGCGACCGCGGCCTTGGAGTCCATCAGCTCCGCCGCGTGCGGGCTCCCGGCGAGCAAGCGGTGGAAGTAGCCGATCTTCGCGTCGAGCGCGGCCGCGAGCCGGCGCGTGAGCGGATCGCGGCCCGCCAGCGCTTCGCGAACGCCGACCAGCGCGGCCCGGCACAGCTCGCTCGCGAGGCTCGCGAACAGCTCCTCCTTGGAGGCGAAGTACAGGTAGACCGTGCCCTTGGCGACCTCGGCTTCGCGCGCGACGTCCTCGATCGCCGTGCGCCGGATCCCGTTGCGCCAGAAACAGGTCTGCGCCGCGGCCAGGATCGCCGCCCGCTTGTCTTGCGCTTTCGCCACACTGACCGTATACGCCAATCCGGTCATTCTGTCGATTCGCCCTGGATCCGGCGCGTACCGGCCCGGATCGACGGTACCCCTGGGTCGGCGCGAGCCGCCCGGCGCAGATCCGATGTGACTAATCCGGTCACCCGGCCTATTCTGCGGCCATCCCCACGAGAGGAGCAGGAACGTGCAGATCACCGTGAACGGGAATCTCATCGAGCTCGACGTCGAGCCGGACATGCCGTTGCTCTGGGCGCTCCGGGACGAGATCGGCGTGACCGGCACCAAGTACGGCTGCGGCGTCGCCTACTGCGGCGCGTGCACGGTGCTGGTCGACGACAAGCCGGTGCGGAGCTGCGTGATGCCGATCTCCGCAGTGGAAGGCAAGACGATCACGACCATCGAGGGCTGGAACCACAGCGACACGATGGCCCGCGTGCAGGCGGCCTGGGTCGCGCATCAGGTTCCGCAGTGCGGCTACTGCCAGCCCGGCCAGATCATGGCCGCGGTCGGCCTGTTGCTCGAGACGAACGATCCGACCGACGCCGAGATCGACGCCGCCATCACCAACGTGTGTCGGTGCGGCACCTACACCCGGATTCGCGCGGCGATCCACGCCGCCGCGAAGGGAGCTTGAGTCGGCCATGGCACCCGCAATCTCTCGTCGCGGCTTCATCGTCGGCGGAACGCTGGTCGGCGGCGGCCTCGTGCTCGGCTTCGCCCTCCGCCCCTGGTCGAACCTGCCCGCCGCGCGCGCGCTCGTCACCGCGAACGGCGGCACGCTGCTCACGACCTGGGTGAAGATCACGCCCGACAACCTGGTGACCGTGATCGTGCCCCACTCCGAGATGGGCCAGGGCGTGCACACGGCGCTGCCGATGATGCTCGCGGAGGAGCTCGACGCGGACTGGAGCCTGGTGCGCATGGAGCAGGCGCCGGCCGATCCCGCGTTCGCGAACGGCGGTCTCGCGCGCGGCTACCTGCGCGGCGACGCCTCGATCCCCGCGCTGCTCGCGGGCCCGAGCGACTTCGCGTTCCGCAAGATCGCCGAGTTCATGAACCTGCAGATCACCGGCGGCAGCCTGTCGGTGCGCGCGACCGGCGTCGACGGCATGCGCCGCACGGGCGCGGCCGCGCGCTGGATGCTGATCCAGGCGGCGGCCGCCGAGTGGGGCGTTCCGGCCGTCGAGATCACCGCCGAGAAGAGCCAGCTCGCGCACGCGCCCAGCGGGCGAAGCGCGACCTACGGCGAGCTCGCGACGCACGCCGCGGATTTCGATCCGCCCGGGGAGCTGCCGCTGAAGCCGCGCGAGGCCTACACGATCGTCGGCACGTCGAAGCCGCGCTTCGACATCCCGGAGAAGGTCGTCGGCCAGGCGCGCTACGGCGTCGACGTGCTTCTCGACGGCATGCTGTACGCGGCGGTGCGCTCCTGCCCGGTGTTCGGCGGCAGCCCCGCCAGCTTCGACACGGTCGCGGTTGCGAACCGGCGCGGCGTGAAGAAGGTCGTCGCGATTCCGGGCGGGGTGGCGGTGGTCGCCGACAACTGGTGGCGCGCGAAGCAGGCGGTCGACGCGCTCGAGATCACCTGGCAGGAGGGCGACGGCGCGCAACACAGCTCGGAGTCGATCTACGCGGGCATGGAGCAGGCGCTCGACGCGGGCAAGCTGGAGCAGGACTACGGCTTCGGCGACGCCGACCAAGCGCTGCGCGGCGCGGTGCAGGTGGTCGAGCGCAGCTATCGCGTGCCCTACCTCGCGCACGCGACCATGGAGCCGATGAGCTGCACGGCCTACCTGAAGGACGGCGAGCTGCAGATCTGGGGCGGGTTCCAGGACGGGCTCGGCGCGCGCTCATTCGCGGCGAAGTCGGCGGGGCTCGCGTTCGAGAACGTCACTCTGCACCACACGGCGATGGGCGGCGGCTTCGGACGGCGCGGCTCGACGCTCAACTTCCTCGAGCAGGCGATCGCGATCGCGAAGCAGGTCGACGCGCCGGTGAACATGCTCTGGTCGCGCGAAGAGGACATGACGCACGACAACTACCGACAGGCCTCGGTCGCGCGCATGAAGGCGGGGCTCGACGCGAACGGGCGCGCGATCGCCTGGCTGCAGGAGTTCACCGAGAAGCACGATCCCGAGGACGCGACCTGGATCGCGTACGGAATCGCGGATCGCGCGGCGCGCTACGTGAACGGCACCGACCCGATCCCGTTCGGCCCCTGGCGCAGCGTCGACAACAGCCACCACGGCTTCTTCATCGAGTCGTTCGTGGACGAGCTGGCCTACGCGGCCAAGCGCGATCCATACGAATACCGCCGCGAGCTGCTCGCGAACGCGCCGCGTCACCGTCTGGTGTTGGACGCCGCCGCGAGCATGTCCGGCTGGGGCACACCGCTGCCGAAGGGCCGCGGCCGCGGCATCTCGCTCAAGGAGTCGTTCGGCACGATCGTCGCGCAGGTCGCCGAGGTCAGCATCGGCGACGACGGCCAGGCGCGCGTCGAGCGCGTGTTCTGCGCGGCCGACCCGGGCGAGGTCGTCCACCCCGACGGCTTCACGGCGCAGATCGAGGGCGGAATCATCTACGGGCTCACCGCGGCGCTGTACGGCGAGATCACGATCGAGAACGGACGCGTGGTCGAGAAGAACTTCGGCGACTACCCGATGGTCCGGCTGGCGGACGCGCCGAAGATCGAGGTGAGGATCCTGCCGTCGGGCGCGAGGACGGGCGGCGCCGGCGAGCCCGGCACGCCGCCGACCGTCGCGGCGCTCGCGAACGCCGTGTTCGCGGCGACCGGCGTGCGCATTCGCTCGCTGCCGCTGCGCAGGCACGACCTGCGCGCGCCGGTCGAGGCGGAGGAGCGCAAGCTCGGCTGAGCGCCGCCGGCCCTACACCGTGAAGAGACGCTCGCAGCCGGTGCCCGCGAGCGCGGCGTCGACCGCGCGGCGATCGTCGGCCGAGAGCGCGGCCCACCCGTCGCGCAGCCGCTGCAGGCACTTGCCCTGATACGGGAAGGGCTGCTGCAGCCACGGGCGGCCGTCGATCGTGCACTCCACGCGTTCCGCTCCGCGCGCGAGCGCCTCGGCGTTCGCGAGCAGGAAGGGCGCGTACACCCGGCCGACTTCGCCGAGCAGCGCTCGCAGCGTGTCGGGAATCGCGTCGCGCGTCAGCCAGTGCTGATCGGCCGGCTCGAGACCGGAGAGCTCTTCGAACACCTCCAGCCACGCCATCACGCGCGGCGCGAGCTCGAGCGCGACCGCGGTCGGCGTCGGGTCGAAGCCGGCGAGCTGGGTGAGCTGGCCGAACAGGCCGAAGTCGCACGCCCCCGGGCGTCCGCCCATGACGAAGCGCGCGCGCTCGAGCTGCGCGGCGAGCAGACGCAGCAGCCGGCGGTAGCTCTCCTCGATCACCGGACCGGTCGTGGCGTTCGAGCCGACCACGCCGAGCCGCCTGATCTGCCGGTCGGCGAACATCTTCCCCATCGCGAGCGCCTCGCTCTCGCTCTGGTCCGTGCGGCGCCAGCGCGGCAGGATGGCGGAGGCCTTCGCGATGTCGGCCGCGTACACCCAGCGGTAGTGGAACATCGCCTTGGTCAGCCATTCGTCGGCGTAGTCCTCGAGCAGCGCGTCGAGGAAAGCGACCGCGGGGTCGGGCGGAATCACCGAGCGTCCGGCGTAGCTCGACTCGAGCTCGCGGATCAGCGGTGTCGAGTCGATGCGCGCCTCCAGCGCACCGTCCTTCCCGCGCACGACGAGCTGCGGCAGGAGCTCGACGCGCGGCTTGGGCAGGCCGCGCGACTCCGGCCCGCCCGCCTGGATCCAGACGAAGGGAATGCGCCGGTAGCGCAGCACCGCGCGCAGCTTGCGGCTGTACGGCGAGCCCGGCGCGCCGACCATGATCAGAGACTCGCTGTTCATCAGGATCGCTCCTCAGCCGCGCCCGAGCGTCGCGAGCAGCGCGAGCACGATCCGCTCCAGCGCCGCGGTCGCGCGCTCGCGTCCCAGACGCTGATCCGTGCGCATGCGGTCCCAGAGCTCGAAGCTCGTGCACGCGTCGAGCGCCTCGAGCAGCTCCGGCGGCCCCTCACGCAGCTCGGGCAGCCAGCCGAGCAGGTTCGCGCGCAGCGTGCGCGCCAGAGCCGCGTGCTGGCCGGCGATGAAGGTCGAGCGGCTGCGCTGCACGTTTCCGGAGCGCTTGTACGGCGCGATCTGCTCGAAGAAGCGCACGCGCTGCGCGACCAGCCCGCGCGCGCGCTCCTCGCGGCCGCCGCCGGCGGAGACGGGCTCCAGCAAGAGCGGCAGCGCTTGCCTGCGCACGCGCTCGTTGATCTCCGCGAGCAGGCTGTCCATGTCCGAGAAGTGCCGGAACACGGTGCGGATGCCGACCTTCGCGCGCTTCGCGACCTGCTGCGCGGTGGGCTGCAGCACCCCCTCGCCGACCAGGTCGAAGAGCGCCTGCACCATCGCGGCGCGGCTGCGCTCGCTGCGACGCGCGCGACCGTCGATGGTGTCGAGGGTCTTCCTCACGAGAAGATCCTCCCCCCGAGCTTGCGCACGCGACAGCCCGCCAGCTCCTGGTCCAGGCGCAGCAGCTCCGTGCCGTGCGGCAGCCGCGACAGCAGTGCGTCGATCCGAGCGCCGCCCGCCGGGCTGCGAACGCCGTCGCGCAGCGCGTCCGCGAGCCGCTGGAGCATCCACACGTGGTAGGGCACGACCATGCGCCGCGCACGCAGGCCGCCGATCTCGAACTCGTGCACGAGCGGGCCGTCGCCGGTCTGCAGCGCCTCGAAGCCGGGCGTGGGCGTGAAGGTCTTGCCGGGCAGCTCGCCGCCCGGCGCGTGCCGGCCGCTCGCCAGGTACGCGCGCAGCGTCGTGAGCTCGCCGCGAAGCACCGGCCACATTTCCGTGAAGAACACCTCGAGCACGGGCAGCAGCGTCGGCGGCAGCGCGTCGTCGCCGAGCCAGGCGCCGCCGTCGCTGGTCGCGGGGCGCGCGACCAGGTTCCGGTTCGCGTCGAGCGAGTAGAGCTTCTGGCCGTAGCTGCGCGCGTTCAGGTCGTTGGTGTGATTCGTGCGCTCGACCCATTCGCTCGTCAGCGGAAAGCGCGTGCGCAGGTCGAAGCCCGCGACCGGATCGCGGTACAGGTGCGCGTAGAGCGGACCGAGCAGCGCGAAGTCGGCGAGCGACGGCAGGCCGCCGAGCACGAAGTCGTGCACGGCGAAGTGCGATTCGAGCAAGGCCAGCAGGCGCGTGTTGCTCGCTTCCCAAGCCTTCGCCGTATGCTCGGTCACGCCGAGCGCCACCAGCCCCGCGAAGATCCCGCGCGGCGCGTCGAACGCGTCGCGCACGCCGAACGGCCCTTCGAACAGCATGTGCGCCGCGGCGCGACGCGCGAGGCCGTCCGCGCCCGGCGCGAACACCGCTCCCCACTGCTGCTCGTTGAACGCCGCGTGATTCGGCTGCACGGACTCGCGGCCGTACTGCCAGCGCTCGTAGAACGCCCAGACCACCATCCACTCGTCCGCGAGCAGCTCGATCAGGTGACAGGCGAGGTGCTGCGCCGGCGCCGTGTCGGCGGGCGGGATCACGGGCGGCTCGGGATGCGCGCGCTCGACCGTGTCGATGATCTCGCTCGAATCCTGCACCCAGCTTCCGTCGGGCATGAGCAGCTGCGGGACGACGTTGGACTGCGTCGCCGGCACGAGCAGGCCCTGGATCAGCTCGGGGGTCGCGAGGATGTCCTCGTAGGCGAGCGCGCCGAGCTGGGCCTTGTAGCGCAGGAAGGCCCGCACCTTGCCGGAGAAATAGCTGTGCTCCCAGGAGAACAGCCGGTAGGCGGCAGGCGGCGTCGACACCTTTGTATTTTGGCACTTCGTATGCCACGATGTAAAGACGTGAACGGTCGCGTCTCGCAAAGCCTCCGGTCGCTGATTCCGCAGCTCCTGACCAGCCCGCGCACGCGCGCGACGCGGCGCTGGCTCGCGGAGCGGCGACGGCGCCTGCGCTCCGAGCCGCACCGGGTCCACTACTTCCACCAGGTCGACGATCCGTACAGCCAGCTCGCCGCGCAGATCCTGACCCCGCTCGCCGAGCGCTTCGACGTCGAGCTCGTGCCGCATCTGGTCGGCCCGCCCTCCGACGCCGCCGCGCCCGAGCGCGCACGGCTCGAGCTGTTCGCGCGCCGCGACGCCGCGGACGTCGCGCCCGGCTACGGGCTCGCGTTCCCGCCTAAGGCGAGCGCGCCGGACGCTTCGCGAGTCGCGCGCGCGCAGGCCGTGCTCGCCGGGCTGTCGGAGGGCTCCGCTTTCGCTGAAGCCGCCGCGCGGGTGGGCGCCGCGCTGTGGAACGACGACGGCGACGCGCTCGACGCGCTCGCGCGCCGGCTCGGAGCCGTCGGCGACGCGCAGGCGCGAGCGACGATCGACACCGGCAACCGTCTCCGCGCCAGGCTCGGTCACTACCTGGGCGCGATGCTCCACTACGGCGGAGAATGGTACTGGGGCGTCGACCGGCTCGAGCACCTGGAGCGGCGGCTCGAGTCACTCGGCGCGCGGCGTCCGGGGGCGAGCGGCGCGCCGATCGCGCCCCGACCCGTCTTGCGGCCGCGTCCGATCGCAGCGCCGGGCGCGCGGCTCGCGCTCGAGTTCTACCCGTCGCTGCGCAGCCCGTACACGTACATCGCCATGGAGCGCGTGTACGAGCTCGCGCGACGCTACCCGGTCGAGCTGGTGCTGCGGCCGGTCCTGCCGATGGTGATGCGCGGCCTGCCCGTGCCGCGCACCAAGCAGCTCTACATCGCGCTCGACACCAAGCGCGAGGCGGAGGACGCGGGCGTCGCGTTCGGCCGCGTCGCCGATCCCGTCGGCCGTCCGGTCGAGCGCGTGTTCTCGCTCTTCCCGTGGGCGCGCGAGCGCGGTCGCGCGAGCGAGCTGCTGTTCTCGTTCGCCCGCGCCGCGTTCGCGGAGGGCATCGACACCGGCACCGACACCGGCCTGCGTCACGTCGTCGAGCGCGCGGGGCTCGCCTGGGACGAGGCCGGCAATCAGCTCGACGACGAAGCCTGGCGCGAGGAGCTCGAACGGAATCGCGTCGCCATGTTCGAGCTCGGACTGTGGGGCGTGCCGAGCTTCTGTCTGCGCGATGCGGCCGGCGTCGCGACCTGGTCGACCTGGGGCCAGGACCGGATCTGGCGCGTCGAGCAGGAGATCCAGCGCCAGCTCGAGCGAGCGCGTTAGCGCCCTTTGTTCAGCTTGCCGATGTCGACGAGCCGGCGGATGTCGCCCTTGCTCGCGGGCGGTCCGCCGCGGTTGTTCCACACCTCGATGCGGTTGCCGGTGCCGCTCTGCACGTTGACGATGATCTGTGACGCCAGCCGCAGCGTGCGCACGTCCTCGACTCCCTGCCACGGCGGCGCGTAGATCCCGTCGGGGAAGAGCGGATCGCGCTGTTCCGGAGTCTGCGCGCGCCAGTCCTCGGTCCAGCGGAAGTTGTGCCAGATCAGCTTCCACAGCTCCTGCTTGCGGTCGTACGCGGCGCTGTACAGCGGCTGATAGGTCTGCTTGTCGATCCAGATGTCCTTGTGGTGGTACGGGTGGTCTTCGTTCTTCGGGTTGAAGCGGACGATGAATGCGTCGCGCAGCTCCCAGCGGTCGTTCGCGTACGAGAAGCCGTACGGACCGTAGTTGTAGGTGTCGTTGTACGGGTAGCCCAGCTTCGTGGCGTTCACCGGATGGATCATCCGGGCCTCGCCGAGACAGGTCCACTCGTACTGCGGCGGGATCCCGGCGAAGCTGCGCAGGTCGTCCATCGTGAAGTCGGTGCCTTGGATCGAATCCGTCCGCTGAGCCTGCGAGATGCGGCGCACCCGCCGCAGGTCGGGGATGTAGACCCAGAGATCGTCGTTGCGGGCCTCGCCGAGCGGCGCGTCGGACGCCTTGTAGCGGTACGAGAGCGTCATGATCCCGCGCGCGTCGAACGGCTCGGTCACGGTGACGCCGCCGCCGGCCAGACGCTTCTCCTTCTCGAACACGTCGCCACGCGATTCGCTGTACTGCGGCTCCACGCGCTGGGAGAGCAGCACGCCCTCCGACGTTCCCTTGTAGTAGAGCGGCAGCTGCTCGCCGCGATCCCAGTAGCTGTAGAAGAAGTCGGTCTTCCAGCCGCTCCCCGTCCACGACTTGTTGAAATTCCAGATGATCTTCAGCGCCGCCTGGGGATCGCCCTTGCAGTCGATCGACTCGGTCGGGAAGGGCCGTCCCGCGATGAAGCCGACCAGCGCTCCGTCGCGCCCGATCTTCACCTCCTGCTGCCAGCGGTCGGTGGCGTCGTGGAAGGCCTTCGCCTCGCTGTAGTCGCGCTGCGTCGGGCCGACGTCGATCCTCATGCCCTCGTAGAAGAAGAACTCGCGATTCGCCCAGAACTCGTCGGGCAGATAGTCGCGCAGCTTCTCGACCTCTTCGAAGCCGATCACGTCGCCCTCCTTGAAGGGGACCGCGGCGGTCGCATCGGCCTGTGCTTCCTGCGCTCGCGCGCCGAGCGGAAGCGAACCCAGCAGTACCAGGATCGGAAACAGCGACTTCATGCGCGCCAGCCTACGTTGCGCGCGCGGCTTCGTCGATCACTTCGACCAGCGCGGCCGGCTCCTGCTCCTGGATGAAGTGCGTGCCGCGCGGGAACTCGCGGTGCTTGCGGCCGTGCGCGCCCGGGACGTACTTCTGGAACACGAAGTCGAAGTGGCCCAGGATCCGATCGGCTTTCCCGTACGCGGTGAAGAACGGCTTGTGCCAGCGCTCGAGCACGCGCCAGGTCGAGATGAACAGCCCGACGCCCTCGGCGCCGAGCTTCTCCGGCTGCACCAGCGACGGAAACACCAACGCGCCGGCCTGGTAGGACGCATCGGGGAAAGGCGCGTCGTAGGCCGCGCGCTCGCCCGGCCAGAGCCGGATGCCCGTGTCTTCGCCGAGCCCGGGGATGCCGTCCGCGATGATCGAGCCACAGGCCAGCTCACGCGAGGACGCGGCGTGCGCCTGCCAGCGCGCGAACGCGGTCGGATCGGACGAGCGCTTCTGCGCCTCGGCCATCCGGTCCATGTTCGCCGGGTCGGGCAGCACGCCGTTCGCGAGCACCGCCGCGCGAAAGCGCGGCTCCTCGAGCGCGACCACGGCCAGCCCGATCAGGCTGCCCCAGTCCTGCCCGAAGAAGACCGCGTCGCGCACGTCGACGGCCTGGACCCACGCGCGCACCCAGGCGACGTGACGCGGATATGTGTAGTCACCGGCCAGCGCCGGCTTGTCGCTGCGGCCGAAGCCGGCCAGGTCCGGCGCGAGCACGCGATAGCCGAGCGCGACCAGGCCGGGGATCATCTTGCGGTACAGGTACGACCAGGTCGGCTCGCCGTGCAGCAGGAGCACCGTGGTCGCGCCGCGCGGTCCCTCGTCGACGTAGTGGATGCGCAGTCTGCCGCCCTCGCCGTCGGGGATCTCGACGTAGTGCGGCGCGAACGGGTAGCCGGGCAGGTCCGCGAAGCGGGAATCCGGGGTGCGCAACGTCTTCACGTCACAGGTCTCCCGGGGTCGTCGCGAAGAGCCACTGGCTCTCGAGGCCGGCAGCGCGATGCACGCCGATGATTCGGCCGAGCCGCGAGCAGGGTCTTGAACTGTGCCTCGGTCGGATAGATGGACATGGGGCCTCCGGGATGCGTATTATGGCAGATCAAGTGTCAAAATAGAAACACGGAGTTCGGCAGCCATGCGTAGATTCGCGATCGGAGCCCTCGTCGTCGTCGTCGCGCTGGCGGGCACGGCCTACGCCTTTCGCAAGCCGGTGATCCTGTACCTGATCGCGAACGTCGCCCGGAACGCCTCGGTGGTCGCGCCCAATCAGGAGATCGTCTGGGCGAGCGGGCCGGCAGCGGCGGAGGCGCCGATCGGCCAGCGTCCGCCCAACATCGTGCTGATCCTGGCCGACGACATGGGCATCAACGACATCAGCTTCTTCGGCGGCGGCGTGGCGGGCGGCGCGGTTCCCACGCCGAGCATCGACTCGCTCGCGCGCGAGGGCGTGAGCTTCGACGTCGGCTACGCGGGCAACGCCACCTGCGCGCCGTCGCGCGCCGCGATCCTGACGGGACGCTATCCGACGCGCTTCGGCTTCGAGTTCACGCCCACGCCCCGCGGAATGGGACGCATCCTCGAGCTGTTCTACAACGACGGCACGCGGCCGCACGAGCTCCTGTACGACCCGAAGGCCGCCGAGGACCAGCCCGACTTCGCGGATCAAGGCGTGCCCGGCTCGGAGCTCACGATCGCCGAGCTGCTCGCTCCGCGCGGCTACCACTCGATGCACATCGGCAAGTGGCACCTCGGGACCGCGGACGCGTTCTCACCCAACGCCCAGGGCTTCGACGAGAGCGTATTGATGGAGAGCGGGCTGTACCTCGAGGAAGCCGATCCGCAGGTCGTGAACGCGAAGCTCGCGTTCGACCCGATCGACCAGTTCCTGTGGGCGCGCATGCAGTACGCCACGTCGTACAACGGCGGCGAGGTGTTCGCGCCCAGGGGCTACCTGACGGACTTCTACACCGACGAGGCGGTGAAGGCGATCGAGGCCAATCGCAATCGCCCGTTCTTCCTGTACCTGGCGCATTGGGGCGTGCACTCGCCGCTGCAGGCCGCGAAGGCCGACTACGATGCGCTCGCCGAGATCGAAAATCCCCGGCTGCGCGTGTACGCGGCAATGATGCGCGCGCTCGACCGCAGCGTCGGCCGCGTGCTGAAGGCGCTCGACGACAACGGCCTCAGCGAGAACACGCTCGTGATCTTCACCAGCGACAACGGCGGCGCCGGCTACATCGGCCTGCCCGACGTCAACCAGCCCTATCGCGGCTGGAAGCTCACGTTCTTCGAGGGCGGCATCCGCGCGCCGTTCTTCGTCAAGTGGCCGGGCCGCATCGCGCCGGGCACGCGCAACGCGTCGCCGATCGCGCACATCGACGTGCTGCCGACGCTCGTCGCCGCGGCGGGCGCCGCGCTGCCGACCGATCGTCCGATCGACGGCGTGAACCTGCTGCCGTTCATCGACGGCAGCGCGCAGTCCGGAGAGCCGCACGCGGCGCTGTTCTGGCGCTCGGGCTACTACCAGGCCGTGCGCGCGAACGGCTGGAAGCTGCAGGTCTCCGACAATCCGCGCAAAGCCTGGCTCTTCGATCTCGGCACGGACCCGACCGAGCAGCTGAATCTGGCGGAGCAGCGCCCCGAGAAGCTGGCGGAGCTGCGCGCGCTGCTCGACGAGCACAACGCGAAACAGGCGCCTCCGCTGTATCCGGCCGCCGGACAGATACCGGTGCTCGTCGACAAGACGCTCGAGCAAGGCGGCACGGTCGAGGACGAGTACATCTACTGGCCGGGCTGACTCGAGCCTCGGTGTTTCGTGCGCGGCGCCGGCGCGCGCGCACGACGAGCCACGCGATCCCGGCGACGAGTACGAGCGCGATCGGCACGAGGCGCGGCCCCCAGCGCGCGACGAGCTCGTGCAGGCGGTTGAGCGCGAGCTGCCGCATCGGGTCGTAGCCGTCCGGCACCTCGAGCACGCCGACGCGCGCCGCGTACGCGCGGTAGTCCTCCGAGAGGGCGGCGAACTCGGTCGCCCGACTCGCGGCGAGGTCGCGCGTCTCGCCCGGGTCCGCGGCCAGGTCGTAGAGACGCCACGCGCCGTCGCCGTGCGGCGGCCGGTTGCGCACGAGCTTGAGGTCGCCCTTGTACAGCGCCGCGTTGCCCGCGGCCTCGAGTCCGATCGGCGCGTCGTCGGGGTGCACGCGCGAAGCGCTTCCCGCCAGCACGGGAAGCAGATCCCGCCCGGCGACGGGCACGACCCGGCGCCCGTCGTGCTCGGCGCCGGGGCTCGCGCCCGCGAGCGCGAGGATCGTGGCGGCCACGTCGGTGACGAACGCGAACGCGTCCGTGGTCGCGCCGGCGCGCACGCCCGGACCCGCGACGATCAGCGGCACGCGCACGCCCCCTTCCCCGGTGTAGAGCTTGAAGAACGCGAACGGCGCGGCCGCGGCGCTCGCGAACTCCGGACCGATGAACGCGAACGTACCGCGCTCGCCGAGCCACTCGACGTCCTGCGAGTAGCCGACGTGATCGAGCCAGCGCTCGAAGCCGGGCGTGGCGGTCGGGGCGTTGAACTCCGGGCCGTTGTCGGAGAGCACGAGAAAGACCGTGTCCTCGAACTCGCCCGACGCGCGCAGGTGCGCGATCAGCCGCCCCACGTGGTGGTCCATCGCCTCGAGCATTCCGGCGTTCACGGCCATGCTCCGGGCGCGCAGTCGCTTCTCCTCCGCTGAGAGCGCGCTCCACTCGCGCAGCCCCGGCGGCATCGGCTCCATCGGCGCCGCCTCGGGGACGAGCCCGCGCGCGATCGCGCCGCGCCGGCGCGACTCGCGCAGCGCGCTCCAACCCGCGTCGTACACGCCCTCGTACTTCTGGACGAACTCGCGCGGCGCCTGCACCGGAATGTGTAGCGCCAGGAAGGCGAGGTACGCGAAGAACGGCCGGCCGTCGCCGGCCTGGCTGTCGATGTACTCGAGCGTCTTGTCGACCAGGAACTCGGACGAGTAGAAGTCCGGGGGGAGCGCCGCCGGCGCGCCGTCCTCGAACCACGGCGCGTCGTCGTAGATCGGCAGGTAGGGCCGCTTCTCCCAGTTGTCGCCGCCCGACGCCTCGAGCGCGAACGAGCGCTCGAAGCCGCGGCGGCTCGGCAACGACTCGGGCGTGATTCCGAGGTGCCACTTGCCCGCCATGTAGGTGTGGTAGCCGACGGCGCCGAGCCGGCTCGCGATCGTGACCACGTCGGCGGAGAGCTCGCCGAGATAGCCGGGCCGGCCGCGGTGCTCGGGCGGCAGCGACTCGGGCAGATTGCCGACCCCCGCCTCGTGACTGTCCGCCCCGGTCATCAGCATCGCGCGCGTGGGCGCGCACATCGGCGCGGCGTGGAAGTTCGAGAACACCACTCCGCGCGCGGCCAGCGCATCGATGTTCGGCGTCGCGATCTCGCTGCCGTAGGCGCCGAAGTCGGTGAAGCCCGCGTCGTCGGCGACGATCAGCACGATGTTCGGCCGCGCGGGCTCGGCGGCGCCGGCGAACGACGCCAGCGCGAGCGTACCGAACGCAGCGATCGCCGCGAGCACTCGTCGCATCGGGCTAGCTCCGCACGGCGCCGTAGCCGATCTGCGCGAGCGCCGCGAGCAGAGCCAGCGCGAGGCCCACCCAGATCTTCGGCCCGACCGCCACGAAGGCGGGCGCCGTGGGGAACGCGAGCGTGTTCGCGAGCGCGGCCTCCTTGAACTCGTGCGCCCCGGCGAAGCGCGGATCGGTGACCAGCTCGATCATGTCGCGGCGGCTCCGGTAGCGGATCGCCGCGGCGGCGGTCCAGCCCGGATCCGGCTCGACGTTCCACTGCTCGAGGTAGCTCGCCGCGGCGCGACCGAAGTAGGCAGGGTGTCCGCCGCGGCGGAGCAGCGCCGGCATGAAGTGGCTCGAGTAGCCGTCCATCACCTCGCTGGCGCTCCGCGGTTCGTCGGAGCCCGGCCCCTTCACCGGGCCCGGCTTCATGCGCAGGAGGTTCAGCATGAAGAACTCGCCTCCGTCGTCCGCCTCGAGAAACGCGCGCAGCGTCGCGACCCGGTCCGGCGTGACCTGCAGCTGCTGGCCGACGATCGCGAGCTGGGCGTCGATCTCCGCGGTCGTGAGTGGCCGCGGAATTCCCACGTACCAGAGCCAGAACGCGCCGTACAGCGCGAGCGCCGTCGCCCAGATCGAGACCACGATCATGTTCACGGGCACCCTCCAAGCGCGCTGTGCGCAGCCGTCCAGCTTCGAATATGGCACTGGTCATGTCAATTCAATCCTGCCAGAATCCCGGCCATGACCACCCCCTACCGGATCTTCGGCGCCGAGATGTCCCCGTACTCGGTGAAGGTGCGCTCGTACTTTCGCTACAAGGGACTCCCGCACCAGTGGATCCCGCGCAACGCGGAGACCCAGGCCGAGTACCAGAAGCACGCGAAGCTCCCGATCGTGCCGCTGGTCGTCACGCCCGCGGGCGAGGGCATCCAGGACTCCACGCCGATCATCGAGCGCGTCGAGCGAGAGCATCCCGACCCGAGCATCACGCCTCTGGAGCCGGTCGCCGCGTTCGTCTCGGCACTGCTCGAGGAGTTCGGCGACGAGTGGGGCAACAAGTGGATGTTCCACTACCGCTGGGCGCGCGACGTCGACCAGATCGCGAGCGCCGGTCGGCTCGCGCGGCAGATGCTGCCCATGGCTTCCGACGAGCAGGCCGCGGGCATGGCCGCGGGGATCCGCGAGCGCATGGTCGGCCGCGTCTTCTTCGTCGGCTCGAGCGAGAAGACCGCGGCCCAGATCGAGGACTCGTTCAAGGACGCGATCGCGCTGCTCGACGCGCACCTCGCGACGCGGCCGTACCTGTTCGGCGCGCGGCCGGCGTTCGGCGACTTCGGGCTGTGGGGACAGATCTACGAGGCGTGGACGGATCCGACCTGCGCCGCACTCGTCGAAGGCCGCGCGAAGAACGTGCTCGACTGGGTGCACCGCATGCTGTTCCCGCGCGCGGAGGGCGAGTTCGAGCCGTTCGCGGCGCTCGAGCCGACGCTCCTGCCGCTGCTCGAGCGGCAGGTCGGACGGCTGTTCCTGCCCTGGTCGGTGGCCAACGCCGCGGCGCTCGCGTCGGGCAGCGAGGAGTTCGGCGTGGTGCTCGACGGCAGGGAGTGGAGCCAGAAGCCCCAGAAGTACCACGCGAAGTCGCTGCAGGCGCTGCGCGAGAAGTACGCGCGCGTGGCCGACAAACGCGCGCTCGACACCGTGCTCGAGCGCGCGCACTGTCTCGAGGGGCTGCGCGCATGATCGACCTGTACACCTCGCCGACACCGAACGGTTTCAAGGCCTCGGTCACGCTCGAGGAGCTCGGCCTCCCGTACGAGGTGCACGCGATCGACCTGTCGAAGAACGTGCAGAAGGAGCCCTGGTTCCTGGCCATCAACCCGAACGGCCGCATCCCGGCGATCGTCGACCGCGACTTCGCTCCGCCGCTCGCGGTCTTCGAGTCGGGCGCGATCATGATCCACCTGGCCGAGAAGACGGGAAAGCTCTTGCCGAGCTCGCCCGCGCCACGCGCGCGCGTGATCTCGTGGCTGATGTTCCAGATGGGCGGGATCGGCCCGATGATGGGGCAGGCGAACGTGTTCTTCCGCTACTTCCCCGAGAAGCTCCAGCCCGCGATCGACCGCTACCAGAACGAGTCGCGCCGCCTGTTCGAGGTGCTGGACCGGCGGCTCGGCGAGAGCGAGTGGCTCGGCGACGACTACTCGATCGCCGACATCGCGAACTGGTGCTGGGTGCGCACCTACAAGTGGTCGGGCGTGTCGATCGACGGACTCGCGAACCTGCGCCGCTGGCTCGACGCCATGAAGGAGCGCCCTGCGTGCCGGCGCGGTGTCGAGGTGCCCGTCCCCGTGCCGAGCCTGATCGACGACGAGAAGGCCGCGCAGGCGTTCGCGGAGAGGGCGCGCAGCTCGCTTCAGCGCTGACGGTTCGCGTCACACCGCGCGGTGCAGCAGCAAGAGCGCCGCAGCGCCGGTCGCCGCGACCGCCATCAGCGTCGCCGCGACTCGGCGCGCGAACGCCGATCGCCCCACCACGAGCAGGATGCCGACCTTGCCGAGCGTGGTACCGATCGCGACCACTACGATCGCGAGCGTCGCCGTCTCCATCGACAGCCGCCCGTCCTGCGCGAGCCGCGCGAGCGAGAGCGCCGGCGCGTCTGCGCCCACCAGCGCCGCGATTGCCGACACGCCGAACACGCCCGCGTCGCCGAAGCTCTCCCGCGCGGCCGCGAGCAGGAGGATCACCGACGCGTAGATCGCGGCGAAGGTGACCGCGACGCGCATCGTGAGCGGGTTCTCGAAGCTGTGGCGCTCGGGCGCCGCCGCGTCCGGCCGGTGGCGCGTGAACGCGAGCACGAGCCCCACTGCCAACATCGCCCCCAGCGGAAGCGCGGCGCGCAGCGCCAGCTCCGGCGCGGTGATCCACAGCATCAGGCCCATGCGCAGGAACGCGGTCGACGCCGCCAGCGCGATCAGCGACTCGTACAGCCGCGCGTGCGCGCCGCCGTGGCCCGCGCGCGCATAGGCGAGCGTGGCCGCCGTGCTGGAAACCAGCCCGGACAGCAGTCCCGTCGCGATCTGACTCGCCGCACCGGCGCGCACGCGCATCAGCACGTAGCCGACGAACGAGAGGCCGGAGATCAGCACCACCATGCGCCACACGTCGCGCGGGCGCAGTACGCCGTAGACCGGATCGATGGGCGTGTCGGGAAGCAGGGGCAGCACGATGCCGGTGATGACCAGGAAACGGATCAGCGCCTCCATGTCGGTGGGCGAGAGCAGCTCCGACGCGCGGTGTAGCGTGCGCTTGGAGCGCAGCAGCACCACCATCACGATCGTCACGACCGTCGCGACCAGGCCCTCGCCCGCCTGCGTCAGCGCGCCCACCGAGAACGTGCACAGGCTCGCGACCTCGGTGGTGTAGCCGGGGTCGAGGTTCTTCTCGGTGTCGAACCGGTAGCGCAGCACCAGGAACACCGCGGCCGCGGCGAACAGCGCCACGGCCATCAGCGGGTGCACCGCGTTCGCCACCAGCACGGACAGCGCGCCGAGCAGCGCCGTGAACGCAAACGTGCGTACCCCGGGGAAGTCCTTCTCGCCGGCGCTCTCGCGCTGCGCGACCTGCCGCTCGAGCCCCACCAGCGCGCCCAGGCAGATCGCCACGAAGGTCGGCAGCAGCGTGTGAAGCGTGTCCGGGATCGCCCGCCCTCCCCTGTCCGTTCTGTCCGTTCAGTCAGATCGGCTACGCTGCCGCCATGCTGGACCCTGCGATTCGCGAGCTCGAGGTCAGGGCCAACGGCCTGCGCTTCCACGTGCTCGAAGCCGGCGCGGGCGACCGCCTCGCCCTCTGTTCCTGCACGGCTTTCCCGAGCTCGCCTTCTCCTGGCGCGGACAGCTCCCGGTCCTGGCGGAGTTGGGCTTCCGGGCCTGGGCGCCCGACCTGCGCGGCTACGGCCGAACCGACCGACCGCAGGGCCTGGCCGAGTACGCGATCGAGAAGCTGATGGACGACGTCGCGGGCCTGATCGACGCGTCGGGCGCGACGGAGACCGTGCTCGTCGCGCACGACTGGGGCGGCGTGATCGCCTGGTACTTCGCGCTGCGCCGCATCCGCCCGCTGTCGCGGCTGATCGTCATGAACTTGCCGCACCCCGCGATCTTCGAGCGCGTGGTCCGGACGGGCTGGCGCCAGCGCCTGCGCTCCTGGTACGTGTTGTTCTTCCAGATCCCGTGGCTGCCGGAGCGGCTGTTCCGCATGCGGCGTGCGCGCCTCGTGACCGAGGCGTTCCGCGGCATGGCGGTCGACAAGAGCCGCTTCCCCGAGCAGGTGCTCGACGTGTACCGCCAGGCCGCGCTAGAGCCCGGGGCGCTCTCCGCGATGATCAACTACTACCGCGCGCTCGTGCGCGGCGGCGGCGCGCGGCGCCAGACCAGCCTCGGCTTCCCGCGCA
Source organism: Myxococcota bacterium (assembly GCA_040902485.1). Lineage (GTDB taxonomy): Bacteria > Myxococcota_A > UBA9160 > SZUA-336 > SZUA-336 > VGRW01. The sequence goes on from JBBDXF010000020.1 coordinate 99,308, forward strand.
TCGAGCTTCCCACGCTCATGATCTGGGGCGAGCAGGACTCGGCGCTGGGCAAGGAGCTGACCTACGGCACCGAAGCGTTCGTGCCCGACCTGACGCTCGAATATCTGCCCCACGCCTCGCACTGGGTTCAGCAGGACGCGCCCGACGACGTGAACGCGATCCTGCGCGAATGGCTGGGCGCTCCGTCGTCAGTTCGTCAAGTCATTCGATGATATCAGTCGTGACTCACGTTCTCTGATATCGCGATCGAATCTCGGTCACGAGAGATTTCATGCGTTCGCATGAATCGCCGATCGGTCAGTTCGTGCAAGCAACAGGCAACACGGATCGGCGGTGCGGCGCCGGGATCGGACGCTCGTCTCTCGCCGCGATCCTGCTGCTCTTCGGCCTGGTCCCGGCGCGAGCCGCGCTCGCGGAGGAAGAGGGCGCGACGCGTCTCAAGAAATTGAGCCTCGAAGAGCTCATGCGGGTCGAGGTGACTTCGCCGTCGCAACGACCTCGACGCGCGGGTCTGGGGCGCCGAGCTCGCGCTGGCAGCGCGGCCGGTCGACCACTCCCGCTCGAATCGCTCGTCGCCGAGCGACGAGCTCGAGATCGAGATCGTGGGGCAGAACCTGCTCCAGGCAGAGCACGCGGAGTTCGGAAGGGACGGACCGAACGCCGTGGAAATCCGCCGTGGCTGCTACGGCCGAGTCACGTGGCGCTACTGATGCGCGCGTCGAAGCGGATCTGGAGGTCCGCACTCCTCTGGCTGCTCCTGACTCCGGCGGCGGCTACCGCGCCCCCGACGGCCAGCGAAGTCAAGGCCGTGTACCTGTTCAACTTCGTCAGCTTCGTCGAGTGGCCCGCGGCCGCGTTCAAGGAAGCCGACGCGACGTTCGACATCTGCGTCCTGCGCGACGCCTCGCTGAGCCGGGCGCTCGAGGGCATCGTGGCCGGCGAGAGCGTCGGCGGCCGCAGCCTCGTCGCCCGGCGCATCGCGCGCGCGCTCGAAGCCCCCGAGTGTCAGATCGTGTTCGTCGGCCGGACCGAGGAGCTGCGAACGCCGGGCGTCCTGGCGGCCGTCGCGAGCAAGCCGGTTCTCACGGTCGGAGAGGCCGAGACGTTCGCGCGCCACGGCGGGATGATCAGCTTCGTTCTCGAGCAGGGCACGGTTCGCTTCACGATCAACGTCGACGCGGTGGCGCGCAGCGGTCTGACCATGAGCTCCAAGCTGATCCAGCTCGCGCGCGGCGCTCCGGAACAGGACGACTGACGCGATGACGTTCGTGGGGGCCCTCTCCGTCCGCTGGAAACTGATCTGGACCAGCATGCTCACGAGTCTGATCGTGCTCGCGCTCGCCTCCGCGGCGTTCCTCGCCTACGACCTGGTGAGCTTCCGTTACAGCATTCCGCGCGCGCTCGGAACCAGCGCGCAGATCCTCGGCCTGAACAGCGCGGCCGCCCTGCTCTTCGACGACGCGCCGGCCGCGAGGGACCTGCTGGCGGCGCTGAAGGTCGATCCCCGCATCGTCTCGGCCAGCCTCTACACGGCCGAGCGTCGCCTGTTCGTCCGCTACGTCCGCGAGCCCGCGGCTGCGCCCGCAGCCGCTGCCCCGTTCCCCGACGAGATCCTCGCTCGGCCGCGCTTCCGCGGGGACTCGGTGGAGCTGGCGCGATCGATCGAGTTCAAGGGCCGGCATGCCGGCTTCGTCGTGCTCGAGTCCGATCTGTCGGACCTCGCCGCGCGCGCGCGCGCGATCGGCACCGTCTCGGCGCTGGTCTTCGTCCTCTCCTTTCCGCTGGCCCTCCTGCTCACCGCCCACTTCCAGCGGGTCGTCTCCGGGCCGCTCCTCGATCTCGTCGACACCGTGCGGCGAATCTCGCGCGACCAGGACTACGCGCTGCGCGCGGAGGTTCGCAGCGGTGACGAGCTCGCGCTCCTGGTCCGCTCGTTCAACGAGATGCTGGAGCAAATCGAGCAACGGGACGACGCGCTGGAGGCGGCGCGCACCGGACTCGAGATGCGCGTCGAGGAGCGCACGAAAGACCTGGAGCAGGAGATCGCGGTGCGCCGGCGCACGGAGGCGAGCCTCGCCAAGCAGGCGGAGGAGCTCGCGCGCTCGAACGCCGACCTCGAGCAGTTCGCCTACGTCGCATCGCACGATCTGCAGGAGCCGCTGCGCATGGTGGCAAGCTACACGCAACTCCTCTCCGAGACGCACCAGGGCAAGCTCGGCGCCGAATCGGACAAGTACATCCGGCACGCGGTCGACGGCGCGACGCGCATGCAGCAGCTCGTCGTCGACCTGCTCGCCTATGCCCGCGTGGGTCGCGCTAGCCGCGAGCCGACGCTGGTCGACTGCCGCTCGGCCTTCGACCAGGCCGTCGCGAACCTCGAGGTCGTGGTCCGCGAGAGCAACGCGCGTGTGACTTGCGACGAGCTGCCGAAGGTGCTCGGGCACGCGACCCAGTTCGCGCAGCTGTTCCAGAATCTGATCGGCAATGCGTTGAAGTTCCGCGGCGAAGAGCCGCCGCGAATCCACGTCGATGCCGTGCGCCGCGACGGCGAGCACGTCTTTTCCGTGCGCGACAACGGCATCGGCTTCGAAGCGAAGCACGCCGAGAAGATCTTCGTGATCTTCCAGCGCCTGCACGCCCGCTCCTCGCGCTATCCCGGCACGGGCATGGGCCTGGCCCTGTGCAAGAAGATCGTAGAGACACACGGCGGCCGCATCTGGGCGGAGTCCACGCCGGGTCTCGGCTCGACCATGAGCTTCTCCATTCCCACCCGTGACTCCGCCGCCGAACCAGAGGGAGAGGGTCTTGAGGATCGAGCCGCGAACTGAACCGATCGCCATCCTGCTCGTCGAGGACAACCTCGGGGACGCGGAGCTCACCGAGCTGGGCTTGAAGCGCGCCAGGGTCTTGAACCGCGTTCACGTCGTCGAAGACGGCGAATCGGCACTGGCCTTCCTGCGCCGCGAGGGTCGTTACGCCGCCGCGCCGAGGCCGGATCTGATCTTCCTCGACCTGAACCTCCCGAGGATGGACGGCCGGGAGTTCTTGACCGTGCTCAAGGCGGATCCCGCGCTGAATCACATTCCCGTCGTCGTGCTCACCTCCTCGGAAGCCGAGGAGGACATACTCCGTGCCTACAAGCTGCAAGCGAGCTGCTACGTGAAGAAGCCCGTCCTGTTCGAGGAATTCCTGAGAACGATCGAGCGGATCGACGAGTTCTGGCTCAGCGTGGTCCGGCTGCCGCGCGTCGCGAGCTGAGCGCAGCCAGGCCCGGTCAGTCGAGTCGCGTCGCGCGCAGGAACTCGGAGACCACGCGCGAAAACACGTCCGGCTGTTCCGCCGCGGGCGAGTGCGCGGCGTTCGCGATCACCTCGAGCAACGCGCGCGGGATCTTCTCGGCCATGTAGCGCGAGCCGGCGAGGAACGGCGTGTCGTGCTCCCCGACCACGATCAGCGTCGGCACGGTGATCGCGGACAGCGACTCGAGCACGCGCGCGTCGTGCTGCGCGAGGATTCCGCGCGCGACGCGCGCCAGGCCGAGCGCGCGCTCGCCGCCCTTCGCCTCGAAGTCGCGCGCCATGCCCTCCGCGCGCGCGTTCCAGCCCGCGCGCGGCTCGTCCTTGCGGTAGCCGGGTCCGGTGTCGATCAGGATCAGCCCCGCGACGCGCGCGCGCTGCGCGAGGTGGAACTCGAGCGACAGGAAGCCGCCCAGCGAGTGCCCCGCCAGCACCGCGCGCTCGGCGCCAGCGGCGTCGAGCAGCGCGGCCATGTCGGCCACGCACAGCGGCACCGAGTACGCTGCGGGGTCGGCGGGGCAGTCGCTTCGGCCGTGACCGCGCAGGTCCCAGGTGATCACGGTGTTCTCGCGCGCGAGCGCGTCGACGTTCTTGGCGAAGTCCGCCGTCGAGCCGGTGAAGCCGTGCGTGATCAAGAGCGCCGGACCGCCGCCCGCGACCTCGTAGTGCAGGCGCACGCGGTCGCGAACGAGCGCGCTCACCGCTTGCTCGCCAGGTTCTTCGGCACGTCGCGAAACGCGCGCGCGGCGTCGATCTGCGGATCCTTCGGCATGCCGAGCACGCGCTCCGAGACGATGTTGCGCTGGATCTCGTCGGTGCCGCCCGCGATCGAGACCGCGGGCACCGACAGCAGGATCTCCGCGATCAGTCCCTCGAGCGGACCGTCGCTGCCCGCGAGCAGCGCGTCGGAGCCGCTGATCAGCGTGTGCACGTGCGCGGCCGCGCGCGCGACCTCGCTGGCGTAGAGCTTGCCGAGCGAGCCCTCGGGGCCGGGCGGACGGCCGAGCACGCGCGCGGCCTTCGCGCGCCGGCCGGTCCACTCCGCGGAGCGCGCCAGCGAGAGCAGCTTGGCGATCGCCTGGCGCACGACCGGATCCTGGTTGCGCCCGGTGGCCTTCGCGCGCTCGATGATCAGGTCCACGCGGCCCGCGCGCTGCGGGTACCACTTGTACGGCTCCATCAGCTCCGCGATCTCGGCGCGGTTCTCGTCGATCGCGCGGCCCTCTCCTTTCGGCGAGCGTCCGCGCGCCTGCAGCGCGTCGAACGAGCGCCGCTCGTGCGCGAGCGTGGCGAGCGCCACGGTCCAGCCGTTGCCGACCTCGCCGATCGCGTTCGCGGCCGGCACGCGCGCGTCGTTGAAGAACACCTCGTTGAACGACGCGTAGCCGTTCATCTGGCGCAAGCCCCGCACCACCACGCCCGGCTGGTGCATCTCGATCGCGAAGTAGCTGATGCCGCGGTGCTTGGGCACGTCCCAATTCGTGCGCGCGAGCAGCATGCCGTAGCGCGCGTGGTGGGCGCTGGTGCTCCACAGCTTCTGGCCGTTCACCACGTACTCGTCGCCGTCCTGCTCCGCACGCGTGGTCAGCCCCGCCAGGTCCGAGCCGCTGCCGGGCTCGCTGAACAGCTGGCACCAGCTGTGCTCGCCGGTGACGATCGGCCGCAAGAGCCGCCGCTTCAGGTCGTCGGACCCGTGCTCCAGGATCGTCGGTGCTGCCAGCGTCATGCCGCCACCGCTCGGTGTGCCCACGGCGCCGATCCGCTCGAACTCCTCCGCCACCACGTCGCCGAGCGCGACCGGCAGGCCGCGCCCGAACCATTCGCTGGGCCAGGTCGGACAGCCCCAGCCCGAGTCGGCGAGCTGGTTGCGCCACTCGACGAGCGACAGCTCCGGATTCCAGTTCGCCTCGAGCCAGGCGCGGACCTGCGCTCGAACCTCGTCCGCGTTCATCACAGCCCCCAGACGCGCGCGAGCCGCTCGCGATGGAATTCGGGATCGCCCAGGAATACCTCGCTCGCCTTGGCACGCTTGAAGTACAGGTGCACGTCTTGCTCCCAGGTAAAGCCGAGCCCGCCGTGGATCTGGATCGCCTCGGCCGCGATCGCGAGGAACGCGTCCGAGCCCTGCGCCTTGGCGAGCGGCGCGGCCATGGCCAGCTCGTCCGACGCCTCGCTGGCGGCCTCCGCGGCGTAGTACGCCGACGAGCGCGCGAGCTCGAGCGCGAGCAGCATGTCGGCGCACTTGTGCTTGATCGCCTGGAACGACGCGATCGGCCGGCCGAACTGTACGCGCGCCTTCGCGTAGTCGACCGTCAGCTCGAGCAGGCGCTGCGCGCTGCCGGCCATCTCGCTCGCGAGCGCAGCGGCCGCCTGGTCGAGCGTCTTCGCGAGCGCCGGCGCGCCCGCGCCCGCGTCACCGAGCAGGTCCGCGCGCGCCCCGGAGAATGAGATCGAAGCGAGCTTGCGGGTCGGGTCGACCACGGTGAGCGGCCGGCGCGTGACACCGCTCGCATTCGCGCGCAGGCTGAAGAACGAGAGCCCGTCCGTTCCGCGCGATCCCGGCGCGCGCGCGATCACGACGAGCAGATCGGCGCTTCCGCCGTCGACCACGAACGACTTCGCGCCGTCAAGCCGCCACGCGCCGTTGCTCGGGCGCGCTTCGAGCGCGACGCCGTCCGCATCCCAGCGCCCGTTCGGCTCGGCGAGCGCGAACGTCGCGAGCGTCTCGCCCGAGGCGATGCCCGGCAGGAGCGCCTGCTTCTGCGCCTCGTCCCCCGCGTTCAGGATCGCGTTCGCCGCCATCACCACCGACGCGAAGTACGGCCCGCAGTAGAGCGCCCGGCCCATCTCCTCGAGCACCACGCCGAGCTCGACGAAGCCGAAGCCCTGCCCGCCGTACGCCTCGGGAACCTGCACGCCCGGCAGCGCCAGCTCCTGCGAGAGCTGCTTCCAGACCGCGGGCTCATAGCCCTCCGGCGTCTCCATCAGCCTGCGCGCCTCGCCGATCGGCGACGTCTCCTCCAGGAACCGCCGCACGACGCGGCGAAGCTCTTCCTGTTCCTCGCTGAAGCTGAAGCGCATTCCGGGGGGTCCTCCGCGCCATTCTCCGCGAACCGCCCGGGGATTGCGACCGGCTCAGTGTGATCTGCGCCATAAAGCCGCTCGATCTAGCCGCCGACAGGGCTCACGGAGCAACTGTTCGAGGGGATCGCCGTGGAAGCGCCGCGCGGGGAGCAGAGGTTCAAGAAGCGGATGTCCTGCAAGCTGCGCCTCGGGCTGCAGGACCACTCCGGAATCGTGCTGGACGTGTCCCGCCAGGGCATGTTCGTGCAGACCACCGCCACCGCGCGCGTAGGCGACAAGGTCGAGATCGTGCTGAGCCGCCCCGAACAGGCCAAGGCGATCACGCTGACCGCGGGCGTCCGCTGGCTGCGCCGCGTGCCCACCCAGCTGCGCTCGGTCGTGCAGGCCGGCATCGGCCTGCAGATCTCGCACGCCGAGGAGGGCTACTACGCCCTGCTCGCGGAAGCGCTGCAGGGCGCAGTGCCCGTCAAGGGCCGGGCGCAGTAGCTACGAGCGCCGCACCACCAGCTTGATCGCCGGCTCGGCGAACGCGTCGGCCGCGTCGTTCCAGTCGATCGTCTTCGTGGTCACCTCGCCGGGTCGGAGCTTGCCGGACTCGACGAGCGGCACGACTTCGGGCAGCAGCGCGGCGGCGTTGCAGCGGCCGATGCAGAAGCGGACGCCGTGCGTGTACATGCGCACGAGCGGCAGCGGCACGGTGCCGAGATACAGACTCACGCTCTGGCAGATGCCCTCGGGCTCCGTGCAGCGCAGGGCGAAGTCGAGCCCCGCGGGCCGCGTGCCGTAGTCGACCACGATCGGGTAGCGGCGCGGCCGGCGCCCGTAGTCGGTCTGCAGCGCGTGCGCGCCGATCCGCGAAGCGAGCGCGAGCGTCTCGGCGTCGTCGGAGGCGAAGTCGACGCGCGCGGCGCCGAGCGCGAGCGCGGCCTGCGCGGCGTAGAGCGCGATGCTCGAGGCGCCGTGGTGGACGATCAGCACGTCGCTCGCGGGGCGCTCGCGCAGGTGCTTTGCTGTCGCGCGGTAGCCGTCCAGCACGTTGTCGGAGACGCTGGCGAGCGCGAGCGCGTCGCTGCGGGTCGAGATCGGCTGCAGCATCGCGCGCGCGTGCGGCACGCGCACGAGATCGGAGAGCATGCCGCCGTACTCGACGCCCGAGAGCGGCTGCATGCCGTAGTCCGAGAGCGCGGGGTAGCGGTCGCAGTTCGCGCTGCGGCCGGCCGCGCACGCGTCGCACTCCCCGCACGAGAGCTGGAACGAGACGACGGCGCGCTGGCCGAGCGCGAGCCCGCGCACGCCGTCGCCGAGCGCCGCGATCTCGACCACCGCCTCGTGTCCGAGCGCGAACGGTCCGCGCTGCGGGATGGTGCCGTCGATCAGCAGCCGATCGATGTCGCAGCGCGCGACCGAGAGCGGTCGGACGAGCGCCTCGTAGTCGCCGCGGAGCTGCGGCTCGGGAACGTCCTGCCACTCGATCTTCCCCGGCCCGACGCAGGTGAGCTGTCGCATGCTTCGAGCCTAGACGTCGCCGCCGCGCGAGCAAGCGCTCATTTCGCACGCGGGCTTGCGTCTAGCGCAAGCGCTCGACCAGCCAGTCGCGCAAGCTCCGGATCGCGGGGTCTCCGAGCCCGTCGGCGCGACACACGAAGTGGTAGTTCTCGGGCGAGCGCACCGACTGCGGGAACGGGCGGCACAGGCGCCCCTCGCGGAGCCGCGACTCGGACGAGAGCGTCGTTCCGAGCGCCACGCCCTGCCCCGACTCGGCGGCGCGCAGCGCGAGCGACACGTGGTCGTAGCGGACCTCGCGCAGCGGCTCGAGTTCCGGCTGACCCGCTGCGCGCATCCACGCGCGCCAGATCTCGGGCGTCTGCGTCAGCTGGATCAGCGTGTGGCGCGCGAGGTCGCGCGGCTCGCGCAGCGGCGCATCCCCATTCAGGAGCTCCGGTGCGCAGACCGGGAAGAACGCGAGCTGCGTGAGGGGTTCGGAGTGGAGACCCTGCCACGGTCCGGTGCCGAAGCGGATCGCGGCGTCGACCGCCTCGCGCTGGAAGTCCGCGTAGCGCAGCGTCGCCTCGACCTCGACCGCGAGCTCCGGGTGCGCGCGCTCGAACTCCGGCAGGTGCGGCACGAGCCAGGTCTCGCTGAACGAGACCAGCGTCGACACGCGCAAGCGCCGCACGCGCGCGGGCACGAGCTCGGCTTGCGCGGCCTCGAGCCGAGCGATCACCTCGTCCACCACCCCCCGGTAGCGCTCGCCCGCCTCGGTCAGCTCGAGGCCCGGATTCAGGCGGCGAAACAGCGGCGCGCCCAGGTGCTCCTCGAGCGCCTGGATGCGGCGCGAGAGCGCCGACGCGGAAACGTGTAGCTCGGCCGCGGCGCGCTTGAAGCTCGCGCTGCGCGCCGCGCTCGCGAAGGCGCGCAGCGAGTCGATCGGCGGCAGGTCGCGGGCCACGAAGAGATTGTACGCGGTTCCCCAGGCCTGGCTTCGCGCGCTTCAGAAGCGGGTAGAGCGTGCTGCCCGGCTTCGCCAGGCCAGCGTCGCCAGCAGCAGACCGACGAGCAGCACGGAGCTCAGGGGCGAGAGCAGCGGTACCTGCGGGCCTGACGGCGTCGATCCCGAGTCGAGCGGGTTCGATCCCGCTGCCACTTCGACGCCGTCGTCGAAGCCGTCGTCGTCGCTGTCGGCGTCGTTCGGGTCGGTGCCGAGACTCGCCTCGGTCGCGTCGTCGAGTCAGACCGCAAGTCGGAAGCCGCGGGGCATGGCTGCTCCTCGGCTACCAGGCGTGAGAACGCGTCGAACATCGTTCGCCGGAGTGAGCCGGCTCGGCTACGACGAGGTCACGGGGTCGAGACTCGACGGCGAGTACACGCAGAAGGCGCCGGTTCGAATCCCGTGCCGCAGGTGCTTGGCCAGCGCGGCGTCGTGCTCGGCCAGCTTGTCGATCGCGTACTTGATCGCGCGGTCACGGCGACCCGGGCGCGCTCGCTCGCCGCGCCCGCGCGGCGCGCGCGGCCGCCGAGGCCGTAGCCGCGCGAGAGCTCGGCGCCGAGCAGCTCGATCTCGTCCACCAGCCGTTCGCGCTGGCCGCGATCGTTGTGGCGGCGGGCGAGCTCGAGCTCCTCGCGGGCCTCGCGCAGGCGCGCTTCGTAGCTGGCGCGGGCGCGCGCATCGAGCAGCTCGCCCGAGTCCCCGGCGAACGGATTGCACTCCGTGGCCGAGACCACCTCGTCGAGCACCTCGGCCGACACGTCCTTGCCGAGCTGATCCGCGAGCAGCTCGGCGACCTCGGCGCGCGCGAGCCCGCCGAGCGGGATGCGCCGCGCCGAGCGCAGCGCGGAGCCGAGCTGCGACGCCCGCTCCGCGCTCGGCTGCACCTCCTGTCGCGCAGGGTCGCGAGCACCAGCAGCGGCATGCCCGCGAGCGCGGGCGCGAGCGCTTCGAGCAGCAAGAGCGAGCCGACGTCGGCCCGCGCTCGGGTGAGCGGAGAGCGCCTGCACCCAGGGCCAGTACACCGGCGCGCCCGCGCGTTCGTGGCAGCGGCCCCAGACGACGACCGCCGCAAGCGCTCGAGCTGCGCCTCGCGTCCGACGAAGCGGGCTCCGTTCGCCACCGGCAATTGCGATCCCTCGCTCACTCCCGAACGCGATTATACGGGGGCGAGACCACGCGGGGTGGTGTCGTAGAATGAGCTCGCGGTCCGGGAAGGGGGGTAGGCGCACGTGGCACGCATCCGCAGCACGATCCCGGCGCGCATGGATCGCTTGCCGTGGACGACCTTCCATTCGCGCGCCGTCCTCGCGCTCGGAATCACCTGGGTCCTCGACGGCATCGAGATCAGCCTCGCCGCGGGCCTCGGCGGCATCCTGCAGCACCGGGAGACACTCGCGCTCAGCGTCGAGACGATCGGCTACAGCGCCGCGATCTATCTCGCGGGCGAGGTCGTGGGCGCGCTCTACTTCGGGCGGCTCGCCGATCGGCTCGGACGCCGCAGGCTCTTCATCGCCACCCTGGCGCTCTACCTGTTCGCGAACGGTCTCACCGCGGCGTCGTTCTCGACCTGGTTCTTTCTCGCGACGCGCTTCGTCGCCGGCATGGGCATCGGCGGCGAGTACGCGGCGATCCACAGCGCGATCGACGAGCTGATCCCGGCGCAGTACCGCGGCCGGGCCGACATCGCGATCGGCGGCACCTACTGGGGCGGCGCGATGATCGCCGCGGGCGCCCAGATCTTCCTGCTCGACCCGGAGATCGCGCCGATCGACGTCGGCTGGCGCCTGGGTCTTTTGATCGGGCCGCTGATCGGGATCGCGATCTGGCCGCTGCGCACCTACATCCCCGAGAGCCCCCGCTGGCAGCTCACGCACGGCCGCGCCGACGAGGCGGAGCGCACCGTCGCGCGCCTCGAGGCGGACCTGCGCGATCGCGGCCACGCGCTCGCGGAGATCGGCCCGGAGTGGGCGGTCGAGATTCGCGACCGCCCGGACGCCAGCTACGCCGAGGTCGCGCGGCTGCTGTTCGGACGCTATCGCGACCGCTCGATTCTCGGCGCCTCGCTGATGATCACGCAGTCGTTCCTGTACAACGCGATCTTCTTCACCTACGCGCTGATCCTCACCGAGTTCTACGCGATCAGCGCTTCCGCGGTGGCGTACTTCATGTTCCCGTTCGCGATCGGCAACCTCGCCGGGCCGCTCCTGCTCGGGCGCTACTTCGACACGATCGGCAGGCGCAAGCTGATCGCACTCTCGTACGGAAGCTCGGCGGTCTTGCTCGCGCTCACCGGCTGGCTTTTCAACGCCGAGCTGCTCACCGCCACGACGCAGACGCTGATGTGGTGCCTCGTCTTCTTCATCGCGTCCGCGGGAGCCTCGGCCGCCTACCTCACGGTCAGCGAGATCTTTCCGATCGAGGTGCGCTCGCAGGCCATCGCGATCTTCTTCTCGATCGCGCAGCTGTGCGGCGCTGCGGCGCCGGCGCTCTTCGGCGTGCTGATCGGCAGCGGCGAGCGCTTCAACCTGACGCTCGGCTACCAGCTCGGCGCCGTGCTGATGTTCAGCGGCGCGGTGGTGGCGTGGAAGCTCGGCGTCGACGCCGAACGCCGGGGACTCGAGGAGATCGCGCCGCCGCTCTCGAGCGAAGGCGAGCCCGACTCCGACGACACTGCCGACTGACCGGACACTCGGCACTGCGCCGAGCTCACGGGAGAGAGACGAAGCGACTCTCGGCCCGAACGTCGATCTTCCTCTCGATTCGCTTTCCGTCGGCGAACTCTGCCTCGAGCCGGTACACGCCGGGCGTGAGTCGATGGCTGAGCGGCGTCGCACCGAGCTCGACGCCGTCGATGCGGACTCTCGCCCAGGGCCGCGCGTTCACCTGAACATTCACCGGGGAAGCGGTCGAGCTCTCCCCCGCGACGCCAACGGCGGCCGCTGCCGCACGAAGTCGGTTCTCGAGACCCGGTTCGAAGTCCGAGAGCGACAACACGGCGAGCGCGAGCAGCGCCATCGCGGGCCATGCTGCCGCGTGTGGCGCGCGCAGCGCCCCGAGCCGGGCCCGCGCAGCCGTGGCGGCGCTTCTTCTGGTCACCTCGAGCGCCGTCGTGCGAAGCCCGGTCGAAACACGTGTCGCGCGAGCCTGCGCGCGCGCGAACAGTGCCGCGCGTGTGTGGCGCGCGCGGTCGAGTGCGTGTTCGCGCCTCCGACGGACGAGCAGCGTCGCTCCCCGCGCCGCCGCGCCGATCTTCGTCGCCACGGCGCCCCCGCGCGCGCGAGCCGCGCTGTCGATCTCCGCTCGCGCGCGAGTCAGCGTCGCGTGGCCACGTGCGGCTGATCGTCTTTCAGCGCGAAGCAAGACCGCCGCCGACTCCTGAACCACTCTCGCGGAGTGAGCGATCAGATCCGTCGCGGAGCGCGATAGCAAGCGCGACGAAACGCGAGTCGCAGCGGCGGCGCTGCGCGCCGCCGTACCGATGGCGCGAGGCACGATGGGCACGTACGCGAGGGTGGAGACCAGCGACTCGAGCTTCGCTCTCGCTGCGCGGCCCGCGTGGAGGATCGGTCGAGCCAACCAAGTGGCTGCATCGTGAATCCGCTGGCGCGGGGGACGACCCGCGGGCTGCCCGACGACGCGCTCGGCGACCGCGGGCCCGACGGATTGCGCCGGCTCGGAGCCCGACTTCACGGCGGTCGCGGCCGCGATCGGCGCCGGCAGCTTCCCTGTAAAACGGCGCGACTCGTGGCGCGCGAGCTCGGCCCTGAGGAGGCCCGGCCGGCCTGAGGCAGCGCGGAGTATCTCGGCGCGGGCAACGCCCTCGAGCCGATGGAGCACACGCGGAGACAGCCCCGGGTGGGCGAGGATCGAGTCGTACAGCATCTCGATCTCGCGTTCGGGCAGGAACTCGGGCAGCGCTACGGTGCTCTCGGGCGCGAGCGTTGCCTTGACCGCCTGGAGGTCGGACCCGTCGGTTCCACACACGACGAGGGCAAGAGCGGGCGCGCCTCCACGCGCCAGCGCGGCGAGCTTCCTGACCGAACCGATCGGCGCGCGGTGGATCTCGTCGACCACCAGCAGAATCGGCTTGTCGGCGACGACGCGCAGCCTCTCCAACAACGCGAGCTCTGCTTCGCCCGCGCTCGCGGCGAGCTTCCCGAAGAGGAGACGAAGCAGCCAGCTGCCGACCGCTTCGGGCGGCTGGGAGAGCGAGCGCGCGAAGCGGACGCTGACTCGCGACGCCCGCTCGCGCTCCGCGAACACGTTGAGCAGCATCGTCTTGCCGATCGCGGGCGGCCCGGAGAGCAATACGGGCGAGCGACTCGCGGCGAGGCTCGTGTCGATTTCCGCGAGGGCGCGCTCGCCGCTCTCTAGCGACACGTAGAGTCTCGGATCGTCGTACTGCGAGAGCGGGTCGAGCGCGATCACATTGAGGTCCGGCACTCCACTTGCTTCGTTCGCCGGTGGAGCGGCATGGTCATGATGTTCCGAGGAATCGTGCAAGAACTACGCCTCGTCGCCTGCCTCGCCGCAATCGTCGCTGCGATCGCCTGCCGTAGCGCCGGTGGCCCCCCTACGCCTGCTCCCGCGGCGAACACCGCGCGCGCTACCCGGCCGGACATCGCCGCGCATCTGACCGTCTACCGGGTACGTCCGGGCGATAGTCTGAGTCACCTCGCCGAGTGCAGCGGCGTTTCGGTCGCGGAGCTCGCGAAGAGCAACCAGATCCCCAATCCGGACCTGCTCCTTGCGGGCGAGCGACTCCGGCTTCCGCAGGGCCACCGCTGCGCAGTCGCGAGGTCCGATGCGGGTCCGGCTGCGCGCGCTCGCGCGGAGGGCTTGCTCGCGACGGCCTCCGCACAGTTCGACGCCGCGGACTTCGAGGCATCGATCGCGAGCGCGGAAGCCTGCGTTTCCGGGCTGGAATCCGATGATCGCGACGCGGAGGCGAACGCGCTCGCGGCGCGCTGTCACTTCGTAGCCGGCATGGCGGCTGCGGGCCTCGATCGGCGCGAGCGCGCGATCGAGGAGTTCCGCCGCGCCTTCGTGCTGAATCCGAAGCTCGAGGTCGAACCGGAGCGAACTTCGCCGCGCATCGTCGAGCTGTTGAGCGCCGCGCGACCGAGCCCCGCGCCAACGCCGTAGCCCAGGCGCTCAGCGCGTTGGGTCGGGCGTGAGATCGGCGCGCATCACTTGGCCGGCTGCCAGCGACACCTCTCGATCGACCACTCCGTGCTGCTCGGTCCAGAGCGAGAGCCGATCGCAGCCAGCGGGAACGCCGCCGATCTGAAAGCGTCCGCCGTTGTCCGGAACCGCGTAGTGGATGTTCGGGACCACGAGGATCACGCTCGGCAGGGTCGAGTGGAGCGGGCAGTAGGCGCGCACCACACCGGGGTGTTGGACGACGATGATGCGACCGACGACTTGGCTGTCGCTGAGCGGCGCCGGTAGGAAGAGGGCCGCCACACTGCGGCTCCAGTTGCCCAGGCTTGTGCAGCCGAGCGAGCCACAAAGGACTGCGAAGCACAGACAGCGTAGCGCGGCGCGCTTCGACACAGCCCTCGAATCGGAGTGCGACTCCCTTGCTTTGAGCGCGACGCGCGCGGTCGATTCGGCGCGGGAGTCGCCGCTGTGCGCCTACTGGGTCAGGCGATCTTCCGTCTCGCCACCAACGCGACTAGCGCCGCGCCTGCAGCCAACAGGAGGACCGAGCTCGGCTCGGGGATCGGACTGACCGAGGGGGCGTCGCCGCCCCGTCGCACCGTCGCGGCGAGATCGACGTCGGCCTCCCCGATTGTGCGCGCCTCGTGCCGAGCGTCGCGGGCCTCGCGATTGCCGCGCGAGATCTCGCGTCCCCTCGGAGCGAAGGCGTCGCGGCCCGTCGGAAACACCTCGACCATCGGCAAATGCAGGATCGCGCGGCCTACGGCTTCGACGCGTGCCTCCCGGCGAACCGCACGGGCCTCGGGATCCTTCTTGGGCGCAGCGTCGGCATACGCCCCCGCGAATCCGATCAGGCCCAGGGTCGCGCAGCTCAGAATCCACTTCGAGCGGAACAAACAGATAGGAATGGCAGGTGCTCCAGTTTTGTTAGGCGTCACGAATGCAACTGCCAAGCCCGCCTGAAGGACCCGCTGCTCTGCCCGTTGCTCTGTTCTCACCGCGATTTGTACATTCGACCGCGGCGAGGGCGCCCGATCCTACATCGAGCGCGATCCGGACCGGGCGCTCGTGCGGCGCTGCCGGAGTGTGCGCGTCTACCCCCCGAGGCGCGAGAAAACCGCGTCGGCGCTCTCGGCGGCGCCGCTCTCGTCGACGGTCGCGAGCGCGGCGCTGAGCTGCGTGCAGACGCCGTTCGTGTCGCCGACCCCGGCGGACTTGAGCTGGCGCGGGAGCACGGCGTCGATCACCACGCGGAGCTGCGCCGCGCTCACGCTGCCGGTCTCGAGGCCTGCGTCCATGAGCGAGAGCTGCAGCGTGCCGCGCGCGGCCCAGCGGTCCATCTGGGTGGCGCGCTCGAGGGCGCTGCAAGCGGCTTCGAAGGCGACGGACCCGGCCATCGCTACACCGCCGCGAGCGCGCGCGGGTCGCGCACGCGCTCGACCCAGCGCACGTACCAGGCGGGCGGCATGAACGTCAGCACCAGGCAGGCCGCGGTCAGCAGGCCCCCGAACGAGATCGCGAACACCGGCACCGGATGCGCGTTGATGTTCACGCCCGCGAGCAGGTACGCGTTCACGACACCGTTCCAGGTCAGCGAGACCAGGCCGGAGATGCCCCAGAGCAGGAAGCGGTTGGTGACGACGGGCTCGGCGAGGCCGAGCACCAGGCGCCGGCGCATCATCCGGTAGTGGCGCATGCCCTCGATCGCCGTCCAGCCCTGGCCGGCGACGAGCACGAGCAGGAACAGCACCGTCCAGACGCGCGCGCGCTCGGTGACGAGCGCGATGTCGGACGTGGAGAAGAACGCGACCACGACCGCGGCCCCGAAGGCCGCGAGCAGCAGCGATCCCAGCGCCGCGGCGGGCACGGACCAGCCGGCGGTCGGGCGGAACACCTTGGCGTTGAAGAACAGGAAGCAGCTGCAGCCGATCACGATCAGCGCCTCGCCGAACGCCATCGCGCCGAGCGTCGCCGCCCGCGACGGTATGGAGGCGGCCGTGACGGTGAGCGGGTAGCCGATGCCCGACGAGGCCGCGTAGGTGAGGCCGATCAGGAACTCCGGCAGACCGCGCGAGCGGTACGAGCGCAGGATCAGGCGGATGCCCACGACCAGACTCGTCACGGTGTAGAGGGCGAGACAGATGAGACTGAGCTGAGCCAAGAGCGGAGCCTCCCACGCGCGGGTACGCAGCGCTGATATCGGGCGGTGGCCGACGGCGCTTGACGGCGCGCCCGCACGCGCACGATCGGAGTCAGCCGGGGACTCTTGCGCACCCTCCCGCCGGGTCAGCCGCTCGCGTCGAAGCGTTCCTGCCACGAGCCCGCCGCTGCCGGTACGCCCGTCCGGATATGGCATACTGCGTGCCACGATGCGGATCGTCGAGGAGATTCCGGAGGCGCTTCGCGCCGAAGTGAGCGCGGCGCTGGCCTGGCTGAACGAGCGCCGGGGCCGGAGCTTCGCGGTCACGGGTGTGGTCGATCCCGAGCAGGCCGAGCGCTCGCGCGACCTGGCGCACGACCTGACCCTGATCCTGTGCGATGGCGATCTGTGCGTGCGCGAGCAGCTGCGCGTGCGGCCCGGCCGCGGCGGCTTCGAGATCTCGAGCGCCGATCTCGCGAGCGAGGACCCACCCGCCGAGCTCGATCCGAAGCCCGGCGCGCGGTTCGGCTGGCTCGACGCCGCGCTCGCGAAGCACGCCTTCGTCGTGCTCGTGTTCTATCGGGGCTTCTGGTGACCCCCCTGCCGCCGCGAGTTGCGCGGCTACCAGAAGGACGGCGTGGTCGAGGCGATCCGCCGGGCGGGTGGCGAGATCTACGGCATCACCAGCGAGCCGCAGACGTTGGCCACTGAAGCCGGCGCGAGCTGGGGTCTCGACTTTCCCCTGGTCGGCGACCCGCAGCACGAGATCGCCGATCGGTGTCGCGAGCGCAGCTGGCTGGATCTGCACGTGAACACGTACGGCGATCCGAAGAACATGCTCTCGCGCGGCACCGATCCGCCCACGCACCCGAAGGGCTACTTCCAGCCCGGCGTGCTCGCGCTCTCGCGCGAGCGGCGCGTCCTGTACCGCTGGCGCGCGGTGCCGACGCGACGGAACAACGGCGGCGCGACGGAGCGCCCGACTCACGCGGAGGTGTGGCACGGGATCGAGTCCGCGCTGGCGCAGCCGGGCGCGCCGGACGCCGCGCTCGCCACACCGACGCGTGTCGACATGAAGGGCATCCCCTGGCCCCTGTTCCTGCTGCTGCTGCTCGCGAACGGGAACTTCTGGCGCCCGAAGGGCTTCGCGCTGAGCCGCCGCGGGCCGGACGACGTCGGGCGACGTGCGCAGCTCGCGATGCTGAAGCTCGCGCTCTTCGCCACCGGCTGGGTCGGCGCGTTCGCGCTGTTCCCGGCCGTCTGGGTCGCGCTCGCGCTGCTCGTCTATGCTGCGATCGCGGCGCCGGGCGTCGTCGAGGTTCACCGCACGTTTCAATCCGTGGAGGCATGATGCAGAAGTCCCCGTACATCTATCACGGCGCCGACGTCTCCTACTTCTCGGGCAAGGCCCGACCCGCGCTGCCGCAGAAGAGCCTGTGGTACCGGGAAGTGACCCCCGACATGAAGCAGATCGTCGCGAAGACGGGCGTCGCCTTCATTCCGGTGCTCGTGACACCCGACGGTGACGCGTGGCAGGACACCAGCGAGATCCTCGACCGGCTCGAGCTCGCGCATCCCGAGCCGCCGCTCTACCCGCGCACACCGGTGCAGCGCATCGCCGCGTACCTGATCGAGCTGTACGGCGACGAGGTCGGCATCCTGCCTGCCATGCACTACCGCTGGAGCTTCGAGGAGAGCTCGCGCAAGGCGCGCGTCGACTTCGCGCTCGGCAGCGGAAACCGCGACGCCGCGAACCAGTTCGCCGACCGCATGGCGCAGGGCAAGAACATGGTGGGCGTGTCCGACGCCACCGCGCCCGCGATCGAAGCGCACCTGCGCGAGCTGCTCGATGCGCTGTGCGCGCACTTCGAGGCGCAGCGCTTCCTGCTCGGCGACTCCATGTCGCTCGCGGACTGCGGGCTGATGGGCCCGTTCTACGGTCATCTGTTCCGCGACGCGGTCCCTGAGCGGCTGCTGCTCGACACCGCCTTCCGCGTCTGCTGCTGGATCGAGCGCATGAACCGGCCGCCGCTCGACCAGTCGGGCTGGCTCGCGAACGACGCGCTCGCCGCGACGCTCGCGCCCGTGCTGCGCTCGATGGCGGACGGCGTCCCGTTGCTGATCGACGCGGTCGCAAGCATCGACGCCTGGCTCGACGCGAATCCCGGCGAGGCGCCGCCGCGCGCGATCGGCATGCTCGACACGAGCTTCCGCGACACCAAGCTCTCGCTCATGTGCCGCCCGTACACGCTCTGGATGGTGCAGCGCCCGCTCGACGCCTACGCCGCGCTCACGGACGCGGAACGCGCGCGCGTGGACGCCGCGCTCGCGGGCACCGGCTGGGAGAAGCTCTTCGCGTGCCGGCCGCGCCACCGCATGGGCAAGCGCGACAACGACCTCGCGGTCGAGGATCGCAAGTGACTCGGGAAACGTCGCTGGACGTCGCGATCGTCGGCGCGGGACCGACCGGGCTCACGCTCGCGATCCTGCTCGCGCAGCGCGGCCGCAGCGTGGTGGTGCTGGAGCGCTGGCCGGCGCCGTACGCGCTGCCGCGCGCGGTGCACTTCGATCACGAGGTCGCGCGCGTGCTGCAGGCCGCCGGCATCTCGGGCGATCTGGCGGGCTTCACCGAGTTCGCGCCGATCTACGAGTGGCGCAACGCCGCGGGCGAGATCCTGCTGCGCTTCGGGCGCGAGCGGGAGTCGGGGCTCTCGGGCTGGCCGGATTCGAACATGAGCCACCAGCCGCGGCTCGAGGCCGCGCTCGAGCAGCGCGCGCGCTCGTTCACGGGCGTGCGCGTGCTGCGCGGCCACGAGGCGCACCTGCTGCACGATGCCGGCGATCACGTGCGGCTCGCCGCGCGCGGCCCGCAGGGCGAAGCGGTGGAGCTTCGCGCGCGCTACGCGGTCGGCTGCGACGGCGCGAACAGCTTCGTGCGCGGCGCGATCGGCGCGTCGTTTCACGACCTGGGCTTCGCGTTCGACTGGCTGGTCGTCGACGTGATCCCGCACCAGTCGCGCGTCTGGTCGCCGCTGAACTGGCAGCTGTGCGATCCCGCGCGGCCGACCACGCTCGTCTCCGGTGGACCCGGGCGCAGGCGCTGGGAGTTCATGCGCCTGCCGCACGAGTCGATCGAGGAGCTCTCCGATCCCGAGACCGCCTGGAAGCTGCTCGGAGCCTGGGACGTGCGGCCCGACAACGCCACGCTGGAACGCCACGCGGTGTACACATTCCGCGCCGGCTGGTCCGACGCGTGGCGGCGCGGGCGCGTGCTGGTCGCCGGTGACGCGGCGCACCTGATGCCGCCGTTCGCGGGTCAGGGCATGTGCTCGGGCCTGCGCGACGCGATCAACCTGGCGTGGAAGCTCGACCTCGTGCTCGCCGGAACCGCGGGCGACGCGCTGCTCGACAGCTACGGAAGCGAGCGCGAGCCGCACGCGCGCGCGATCATCGACTTCTCGGTCGCGCTCGGCCGCGTGATCTGCGTGGCCGATCCGAGCGAGGCCGCGGAGCGCGACGCGCGCATGATTCCGGTCGCGCGCGCTTCAGGACTGCAGACGCCCGGGCCTCCTCCGAAGCTCGGCCCCGGCTGCTACGACGCCGCGTGCGCCGCCGGCGGCGCGCTGTTCGTGCAAGGACGGGTGCAGCGCCGTGAGCGGATCGGCCTGTTCGACGACGTGGTGGGCGGCGGCTTCGCGCTGGTCTCGACGCAGGGCGACCCGGCCCCGGCGCTCTCGCCGGAACAGCGCGCGTACTTCGCGACGCTCGGGGGTGTCACCGCGCACGTCTCGCGCGACGGCGCGCTGCGCGACGTCGACGGCGCCTACCAGCGCTGGTTCGAAGCCAATGCCGCGACCGTCGCGCTGCAGCGGCCGGACTTCGCGGTGTTCGGGACCGCGGCGGAGCTCCGCGGAGCGGGCGCGCTGGTCGACGCGCTGCGCGCGCGCCTCGCCGCGCCCTAGCGACCCGCACCGGCTCGGCTCAGTAGACGCCGGGGTACGAACCGCCGTCGATCTGCAGGTTCTGTCCCGAGACGAAGCTCGCCTGCGCGCTGCACAGGAACGCGCAGGCGGCGCCGAACTCCTCGGGCGTGCCGAGTCGACCCGCGGCGATGCTCGCGGCCATCTCGGCGTAGGCCTGGTCGAGCGAGACGCCCCCGGTCTTCGCGCGCAGCTCCGCCATGAAGCGCTGGCGATCGGTGTCGATGCGCTCCGGCAGCAGGTTGTTGATCGCGACGTTGTCGCGCGCCACCTCGCGCGAGAGCCCCTTGCACACCGCGGTGAGCGCGCTGCGCGCGGCGGTCGAGAGACCCATCGCGGCGTGCGGGGCCTTCACCATCGCGGAGGTGATGTTGACGATCCGGCCGAAGCGGCGTGCGCGCATGCCGCCGATCGCGGCGCGGATCAGGAGCACGGGGGCGAGCAGGTTGGCCTCGAGCGCGCCGAGCCAGCGCGCGTGGTCCCAGTCCTCGAAGCGGCCCGGCGGCGGTCCGCCGTTGTTGTTGATGAGAATGTCCGGATCGGGACAGGCGGCGATCAGCGCCGCGCGCCCGGCCTCCGTACACAGATCTGCGGCGATCGCTCGCACGGCCACCCCGCTCTCGCGCCGGATCTCCTCGGCGGTCGCTTCGAGCCGCGAAGTGTCGCGGCCGTTCAGCACGATCTCGACGCCCTCGGCCGCGAGCGCGCGGGCGCACGCGCGGCCCAGGCCGCGGCTCGACGCGCAAACCAGCGCCCGGCGATTCCGAGGTTCATGGCCGCTTCCTCCTCGCGCCGATCACGTCCACAGACAGCGGCCGAGCGCGCTGCGCAGCGCGTCGCTCGGGCTCGCGACGCCGCGCGCGCTGCGCCAGGCGACGTGCTGGTCCGGCCGCACCAGCAGCGCACCGTCCTTCTCGATCCCGAGCCGAGCGTCGGATCCGATCCCGCCGGCGCGAACACCAGCAGCTCGTGGCCCGCCTCGAGCAAACACGGGATGGTGTTGCGCAGGCGATTGGTGATGCCGTCGACCTTCGGAGGCGAGACTTCGGTCGTGATCGCGATGCGCATGCTTCGGCCCTCGCTTCGCCGCGGAGCGCGCACCCGGGTCATGCGCGTCCGAAGCTAGAAGGGCCATCGGACGGGAGGGTGGCCGCGCGGGGGCGATCGCGTGAAGAGGCGGCGAATCCTCGATGGCGCGCCGGCGAACGCGCCAGCCCCGTCAAGGCGCAGCACGCTGCGGACAGACGCGCCGCTGCAGCGAAACGACCAGGGTCTCGGGGTCGCGGCGCCTGACGTCCCGTGGTAACAAGCCCGGGCCACCATCCAAGAAGAGGGAGTCGAGGATGCGGTTCGCAGGCCGGTCGGTGTCGCACGGATTCGCGTTCGCGGCGTTGCTCGCAGCAGGTCTGGTCGCGCTGCCTGGCGCTGCCGGAGCCGGCGTGCGCGAGAAGCCGAAGTACGAGCTCGGTCTCTACGTTTGGGGAGCGTCGGTCGCGGGAGACGTCGACACATTGGAGGGCGACGCGTCCGCGCACATCAGCTTCTCGGACCTCTGGGACAACCTGAACGTGGCGCTGATGGGACGCGCGCGCGCGAACTTCGACGAGTTCTCGCTGGTGTTCGACGGCGAGTACTTCGACCTGCAGAGCGACCGGGAGCAGCGCACCGTGCGCCTCGGCCCGGAGGGCAACATAGAGGTGCCGGCGAGCGCGCAGGTCAAGATGCACATGAACATCCTGGAGCTGAACGGCGGCTACGAGATCTTCAACGTGAAGGGGCCGTTCTCGGCCGGACCGAGCGACGAGCGCGGCACGGTGGGCGAGCTCTACCTCGGCGCGCGCTACGTCGCGCTGCAGCCGCAGATCATCGTGAAGTTCGGCGGCGCGCGTCGGGACATCGGCGAGTGGAACAGCTGGGTCGACGGTGTGGTCGGCGCGCGCGTCGGGATCGACCTGTCGAGGACGGTCGTGCTGGGCATCCAGGGCGACGTGGGCGGGTTCAACATCGGCAATTCGGACAAGTTCGCCTGGTCGCAGATCACGTCGCTCTCGTGGGACTGCACCGACAGCATGACGCTCGCGCTCGGCTACAAGTTCCTCGACATCAAGCGCGAGCCGTCGAGCGACGAGACGATCAAGATCCAGATCCGCGGGCCGTTCATCGCTTCGTTCTATCGCTTCTAGGGCGCGAACGAAGCGGCGGCGTCGCTCGCGAGCTGCAGCACGTTCACGTCGGCCATCTGCAGGAGTGAGCTGACGCCGGGCAGCGCGTCCTGCGGCAGCAGGCCGAGCAGGAGCACCGCGGCCGCGCAGCTCGCGAGCACCAGGCCCTCGAAGAAGGTCGCGTTCCCGGCCGGCTGCGGGTTCTCGCGCGGCGGGTGGAAGTACATGGTCGCGGGAACGCGCAGGTAGTAACCGAGCGAGATCGCCGAATTCAACACCGCGATCACGACCAGCCAGATGAGCGACGAGCTGCCGGTCGCGAGCCCGCTCTGCACCGCGGCGCTGAAGACGAGGAACTTGCCGATGAAGCCGGCCGTGCCGGGCATGCCGAGCAGCGAGAACATGCAGATCGACATCACCGCGGCGAGGCCCGGCCGCGTCTGCGACAGGCCCGCGAAGTCGTCGACGCGGTCGTGCTCTTCTCCGTCGCGCGTCAGCACCGAGATCACCGTGAACGCGCCCACCGTCATGAACGTGTAGGCGAGCAGGTAGACGAGCACGGCCTGCGTGCCGTCGGCGCCGCCCGCGATCACGCCGATCAGCAGGTAGCCGGCGTGAGAGATGCTCGAGTACGCGAGCATGCGCTTCAGGTTGCGCTGGATCAGCGCCATCACGTTCCCGACCGTCATCGAGAGGGCGGCCAGCACCCACAGCACGCCGTAGACGGATTCGGACACGGGCGCGAACGCCACCGACACCACGCGCAGGAGCGCGCCGAACGCCGCCACCTTCACGGCCGTGGCCATGAAGGCCGAGATCGTGGTCGGCGCGCCCTCGTAGGTGTCGGGCGCCCACTGGTGGAACGGCACGGACGAGATCTTGAACGCCAGCCCGATCAGCACGAGCCCGGCGCCGACCAGGTCGAGCGCGTTCTCCGGGTCGAAGCTGGTCGCGATCTCGTCGAGCTCGAGCGATCCCGTCGCGCCGTACAGGAGCGACGAGCCGTACAGCAGGATGCCCGACGCGAACGAGCCGATCAGGAAGTACTTCACCGCCGACTCGTTCGAGCGCAGCGACGCGCGCCGGAAGCCCGCGAGCGCATACACCGGAATGCTCATCAGCTCGAGCGCCAGGAACAGCATGATCAGGTCCGAAGCCGCGACCAGGAACATCATGCCCGTCACCGACGAGAGCACGAGGGTGTAGAACTCTCCCCAGTTCGAGTGGATGTGTTCCAGATACTTGCTCGACGCGAGCACCGACAGCATCGCGCCGATCAGCACGATCGACATCAGGAACAGCGCCACGCCGTCCATGCGCACCATCGGATTCTCGGGATTGAACACGCGCGGCGGCTGCGAGAAGGCGTTGAGCGTGAGCAAGAGCGACACCGACAGGAACAGCACGCTGGCCGTGGCCAGGTAGGTGCCGCGGCGCGCGGCCGAGACGCGCTGGCCGAGCAGCACCGGGGTGCGCAGCAGCGCGACCTCCAGCAGCGGCAGGCACAGCACGCCGAGCGCCACCGGAATCATCGGCGCGACCGCCGCGACGTCGAGCTGCGGGATCATCGCGTCGTCTCCGTGCCGGTCGAGGCGACTAGCCCCACGACGCGCTTGCCGCCGTTCTGCCAGCTCGCCAGATCCGCGCCGCGCCGGCTCATGGTCTCGAGCAGCTCGGTCACCGCGCGGTCCAGCGGGTTGGTGAAGGTCGACGGATGCACGCCGATCCAGAACATCGGGATCACGAGCGCGACCGCCACCACGCGCTCGCGCAGCCCGAGGTCGACCAGCACCTGGTTCGCCGGATTCGCGAGCGGCCCGAAGAACACGGCGCGCATCGCCCACAGCATGTAGACCGCGGACAGGATCACGCCCGAGGTCGCGATCACCGTCGCCCACGGCAGGCTCGAGAACGCGCCCAGCAAGATCAGGAACTCGCCGACGAAACCGTTCAGTCCCGGCAGCCCGATCGAGGACAGCGTCGCGATCGCGAAGAAGGTCGCGAACACCGGCATCACCTTGGCGAGCCCCCCGAACGCCGCCAGATCGCGCACGTGGCGCCGCTCGTAGATCATGCCGACGAGGATGAACAGCGCGCCCGTCGACACGCCGTGGTTCACCATCTGCAGCACCGCACCCGAGACGCCCTGCGAGTCGAGCGCAAAGAGTCCGAGCACGATGAAGCCCATGTGCGAGACCGACGAGTACGCGACCAGCTTCTTGAGATCGCTCTGTACCCAGGCGACCAGCGCGCCGTACACGACGCCGGTCACCGCGAGCCCCACGATCCAGGGCGCCCAGTCGAGCGCGGCCTCGGGGAAGAGCGGCAGCGCGTAGCGCACGAATCCGAACGTGCCGAGCTTCAGCAGGACGCCCGCGAGCACCGCCGAGCCGGGGGTCGGCGCCTCGACGTGCGCGTCGGGCAGCCAGGTGTGGAACGGGAACATCGGCACCTTGATCGCGAACGCGAGCGCGAACACGCCGAACAGGAAGCCCTGCCGCTGCCACCACGCGCCGCCTGCGTTCGGGATCGACAGATCGAGGATGCCGGTGCCGCCGTTCGTGCCGTAGTACTCGAAGCTCGGCGCGCCGAACTGCGTCTGGTGCAGCCACGCCAGCACGATGATCCCGACCAGCATCAGCAGGCTGCCGACCATCGTGTAGATGAAGAACTTCAGCGCCGCGTAGATGCGGCGCGGCCCGCCCCAGATGCCGATGATGAAGTACATCGGGATCAGCATCAGCTCCCAGAACACGTAGAACAGGAACAGGTTCAGGGAGAGGAACGCGCCCAGCATGCCGGTCTGCAGCGCCAGCATGAAGAACAGGTAGGAGCGCACGCGCTCGTGGATGTCGGTCCACGACGCGAGCAGCACGACCGGCAGCAGGAAGCTCGTGAGCGCCACGAGCAACAGCGCAATACCGTCGATGCCGAGCGAGTAGTGGATCCCGTAGGCGGGGATCCAGGCCGCGAACTCGACCAGCTGCATGCCGCTCGACGCCGAGTCGAAGCGCTGCCACAGCACGAGCGTGAGCGCGAGCCCGACCAGCGACGAGGCGAGCGCCGTGTACTTCCAGACCGACTCGGGCAGGCGGAACATGCCCTCGCACAACGCGAGCGCGAGCACCGTTGCGAGCGGCAGGAACGTGATCACCGAGAGCAGGCGCTCGGAGAGCAGCGTGTCGAACAGCTCGCCCATCACACGCCCCGCACGAGCCAGGCGACCAACAGCGCGCCGCCGATCACCATCGCCAACAGGTAAGACTGCGCGAGACCGGTCTGCAGATACTTGAGCGCGCCGTCCGCGGTCGCGCGCACGAGGTTCGCGGTGCCGTTCACGCCCACGCCGTCGATCAGCCCCTGGTCGATGCCGCGCGCGAGCAGCCCGCGCGAGACCGCGCCGAGCGGGCGCACGATCAGCAAGTCGTACAGCTCGTCGATCCGGTACTTGTCGCGCACCAGCGCATGGAGCGGCCCGATCGCCGACACGATCCCCGGCACCAGATCCTCGCGCCAATAGTAGAGCAGCGTCGCGAGCGCGATGCCGGCGAGCCCGACCGTCGTGGTGACCGCGGCCAGGCCGAACTCGGTGGCGTGGTCGATCTCGTGCTCGGCCGAGTTCACGACCGGCTGCAGGAAGTGGTGCAGGCTGTTCGAACGCTCCACGCCGAACAGCTCGCCGTACGCGTCGGGCAGGCCGAAGAAGCCGCCGATCACCGAGAACAGCGCCAGCACCACGAGCGGCACCAGTACCCAGTTGCCCGACTCGTGGATGTGCTCCTGCGTGTGGTGGCTCGCGCGGCTCGCGCCGGTGAACACCAGGAAGTAGAGCCGGAACATGTAGAACGCGGTCAGGAACGCCGTCGCCATCCCGATCAGCCACAGCGTGTGGTGACCGGGGATCGCGTGCGCTTGATTGGCCGCGAGCAGGATCTCGTCCTTGGAGAAGAAGCCCGAGAACGGCGGCACGCCCGCGATCGCGATCACGCCGATCAGGAACGTGAGCCAGGTGACGGGCATGCGCCTGCGCAGGCCGCCCATCTTGGTGATGTCCTGCTCGTGATGCATGCCCAGGATCACCGAGCCCGCGCCCAGGAACAAGAGCGCCTTGAAGAAGGCGTGCGTCATCACGTGGAAGATCGCCGAGCTGTACGCCGCGACGCCGGCGGCCAGGAACATGTAGCCGAGCTGGCTCACGGTGGAGTACGCGAGCACCTTCTTGATGTCGGTCTGCGCGAGCCCGATGGTCGCGGCGAAGAACGCCGTCAGCGCGCCCGTCCACGCCACCGCCGCCTGCGCCCCCGGCGCGAGCGAGTACGCGAACGACATGCGGCAGACCATGTACACGCCCGCGGTCACCATGGTCGCGGCGTGGATCAGCGCGGACACGGGCGTGGGCCCGGCCATCGCGTCGGGCAGCCACACGTAGAGGGGGATCTGCGCCGACTTTCCGCACGCGCCCACGAACAGGCACAGGCAGGCGAGCGTGAGCAGCGGCGCGTTCGGGTAGCCGAGCAGGAACGAGAGCCAGGCCGGCAGCTCGACGGTGTTGTTCGCGAGCAGCCCGATGTTCGCCGCCATCTCGCGGAACTCGACCGTCGGCACGCCCGCCTGCGCGAACGACCAGAACAGCAGGAAGATCCCGAGCAGGAAGCCGAAGTCGCCGATCCGGTTCACCACGAACGCCTTCATGCCCGCCGCGGCGTTGGCGCCGTCGAGGTACCAGAACCCGATCAGAAGATAGGAGCAGACGCCGACGCCCTCCCAGCCCACGAACATCACCAGCAGGTTGTCGCCCAGGATCAGCATCAGCATCGAGAACGTGAACAGATTCAGGTACGCGAAGAAGCGCTGGAAGCCTCGGTCCTCACGCGGGTCGTCGTCCATGTAGCCGACCGCGTAGACGTGGATCAGCGAGCCCACGCCCGTGACCACCAGCACCATCACCGCCGAGAGCGGATCGAGCAGGAACGCGAGCTCCGCGTGGAAGTCGCCCGCGGAGATCCAGGTGTACAGATTGTCGACGTAGTAGCGCGCTTCCTCGGGCAGCTGCGTCGAAAGCTTCACGACCTGCACGACGGAGATCGCGAACGACGCGATCGGCGCGCCGCAGGCGAGCGCGATCACCGCCGCGCGCGGCAGCTCGCGCCGCGCGAAGACGAGCCAGACCCCGGACAGCGCCGCCGCGATCAGCGGCAAGAGCGGGATCCAGCGCAGTGCGGCGTTCTCGTGCTCGGTCACGTCTCTCCTACCACTTGAGCGCGCTGGTGTCTTCGATGTTCACGGTGTCGCGGTTGCGGACCAGGCTGATGATGATCGCCAGCCCCACCGCGACCTCGACCGCCGCCACCACCATGACCAGGAAGGCGAGGATCTGTCCCTGGTCGTTGCCGATCTCGCGGCTGAACGCGACCAGCGACAGGTTCGCGGCGTTCAGCATCAGCTCGATCGACATGAACATCACGATCATGTTCCGGCGCAGCAGCACGCCGAGCGCACCGATCGAGAAGATCAGCGCGGCGACGATCTGGAAGTGGTAGCCGGAGATGTCGCCCATCAGTCGATCTTCTTCTTGGCCAGCACCACCGCGGCCACGATCCCGGCCAGCAAGAGCACGCCCGCGACCTGTACCGACAGCACGTAGTCGGTGTACAGAGCCTCGCCGATCGCGCGCGTGGTGCCGAAGCCCTGTTCGACGTCGGGCCAGGGCGCGCGTCCGGACGAGAGCGTGCGCGCCAGCCAGAGCGTCGCGGCCACGACGACCAGCGCGCCGAGTGCCTTCACGATCGGTTGGCTCTCCGCGCCCGAAGCGCCGCTGCCGCGCAGGTTCAGCAGCATGATCACGAACAGGAACAGCACGACGATCGCGCCGGCGTAGACCATCACCTGGATCAGGCCCACGAACTGCGCCTCGAGCAGGACGTACAAGCCGGCGAGCGCGAGCATCGACACGACCAGCGACAGAGCGGAGTTGATCGGGCTGCGCAGGTTGCCCACCACGCCCAGCGCCGACGCCACCGCCGCGAGCGAGAAGATCCAGAACAGGGCGGTGCGCATCAGCTCGTCACTCCCTGCACGAACAGGATGCCGAGCGCGGTGACCACGATGTTCGCAAGCGACAAAGGCAGCAGGATCTTCCAGCCCAGGTTCATCACCTGGTCGTAGCGGAAGCGCGGCATGCTCCAGCGGATCAGCATCTGGAACCAGATCAGCACGATCACCTTGATCAGGAACACGTGCACCGCGAGCAGCATCGCGGCCAGGTTCGCCATGTTCTCGCCGAGCGCGGGCGTCCAGGCAGCGATCATGTCGGCTTCCCTGACCCACGGGAGCGACCAGCCGCCCAGGAACATCGCCGTGAGCAGCGCCGCGATCACCACGACCTCGATCCACTCGCCCATCATGTACAGGCCGAACTTCATGCCCGAGTACTCGATGAAGTAGCCGGCCACGATCTCGGACTCGCCCTCGGGCGTGTCGAACGGCGCGCGCTTGTTCTCGGCCATCAGCGCCGTCAGGAACATGAAGAACGGCAGCGGCTGCAGGACGATCCCCCACATCGGGATCGTGATCCAATCGATCCAGTTTGCGTCCGCCGCGACCCAGCCGAAGTGCTCGAGGAAGCCGAACAGCCGGAACGTCTCCTGCTGCATCACGCCCAGATCCGTGAGCCGCAGCGTGCCGAAGATCATGAACAGGCCGACGACGGTGATGCCGAGCGCCACCTCGTACGAGATCATCTGCGCGGACACGCGAATCGAGCCGAGCATGCCGAAGTTGTTGTTGCCGGCCCAGCCGGCCAGCATCGAGCCGTAGGTCGCGATCGAGCCGATCGCGAACACGAACAGCACGCCGTAGTCCAGGTCCGCGACGCACAGCGAGATGTGCGCGCCCCACATCTCGTACGTGCCGCCGTACGGGATCACCGCGAAGCTGATGATCGCGGGCGCGACGGCAATGAACGGGCTCACCAGGTGCAGGAAGCGGTGCGCGCCGGTCGGGATCGTGTCTTCCTTCGTGATCATCTTGATCACGTCGGCGAGCGGGTGGATCAGGCCGAGCGCCTTGAAGCCCAGGATGCTGGCGCGGTTCGCGCCGATGCGGTCCTGCATCAGCGCGCTCTGCTTGCGCTCGACCCAGGTCATGATCGGCGCGAAGGCCAGCAGCACGAGCGCGAACAAGAAGATGGAGACCCAGACGGTGGACGTCGCCATCTACGAGATTCCCGCGGCGGCGGCGATCTGCGCGAGCGCGTCGGCCTCGGACCAGGCCTCGAAGGCGGGCTCGACGACGGCGGAGAAGGACTGCACGTGGCCGCGCGAGTTCGTGAACGTGCCCGACTTCTCGAGGAACGTGCGCGCCGGCAGCGAGACCGTGGCGCGCACGGAGAGCGCGGACTCGTGGGTGTCGATCAGCACGATGTTCTTCACGTCGCCGAACACCTCGGCGGTGGTGGTGTGGCCGAGCACGATCGCGAGCTCCGCGCGGCCGACCTGATCGCCCGACTCGAGCATGCCGAGCGTGCGGCAGCCCGCGGCGTTGGGCGCCTTCTCGGCCTCGATCAGGATCGCGTCGGATTCGCCGCGCGGCACCGAGAAGCGCGCCGGCCCGGCACCGAGCCGCGCGAGCAGATCGCGAAATGCAGTGAGGTCCGCGTTCGCCGCGAACGGCGAGGCCACGCCGATGATCTTGCCCGAGCCGTCGCACGCCGCGCGCAGAAGCTCGGCGGCGCGCTTGACAGCGTCGGTGTAGGTCGCCTCTCGGCCATCGACGATCGGCGCGGCCAGCCGGAAGTTCGCGTTCTTCTTGTACGACATGCGGCCGTGGTCGCACATCCAGGTGTCGTTCACGGCGTCGTTCCGGCGCGGCACGAAACGGTAGATCTTGTTGTTCGAGCGCGACGCCACGACGTTGCAGCCGCGCGAGCACTGGTTGCACACGCTCTCGACGTCGTCCGTGAACCAGACGCGGACCTTGAAGCGGAAATCGCGCGTGGTGAGCGCGCCGACCGGGCAGATGTCCGCCACGTTCATCGAGTACGGGTTGTCGAGCTCCGAGCCCGGGAACAGCTCGAGCAGCGACTCGTCGCCGCGGTTGAACACGCCGAGCTCGCCGGTCTTGGGCACCTCGCGGCAGAAGCGCACGCAGCGCCGGCACAGGATGCAGCGCTCCTGGTCGAACACGATGGTCGGTCCGAGGTCGACGGACTTCTTCGCGGGCCGGCGCGGCTCGCGCGTGCGCGCCGACGTCACGCCCCACTCGAACGCGTAGTCCTGCAGCTTGCACTCGCCGGCCTGGTCGCAGATCGGACAGTCGAGCGGGTGGTTGATGAGCAACAGCTCCAGCACGCCGCGGCGAGCCGACTGCACGCGCTCGCTCTTGGTGTGCACCTTCATGCCGCTCGTGACCGGCGTGTTGCAGGCGATCTGCAGCTTCGGCATGCCCTCGATCTCGACCTGACAGAGCCGGCAGGAGCCGTCGATCGAGAGCTTGGGATGCCAGCAGTAGTGCGGGATCTCGACGCCGTTCATGAGCAGGCCGAGATCGTCGATCGCCTGCAGGAGCATGCGCCCCTCGGGGACCTCGTACTCGATTCCGTCGACGCTGAGCGTGGGCATGGCTAGAGCTCGAAGCTCTCGGGGAACGGACACTTCTTCTCGCGCAGGTGCGCCTCGAAGTCGTCGCGGAAGTGGCGCAGCAGTCCCTGGATCGGCCAGGCGGCGGCGTCGGCGAACGCGCAGATCGTCTGGCCCTCCATCAGCGACGGCACGTTGTCGAGCAGAGCCAGGTCCTCGGCGCTGCCGCGGCCCTGCTCGATCTTCTGGCAGAGCTTGTGCACCCAGGCCGTGCCCTCGCGGCACTGCGTGCACTGGCCGCACGACTCGTCCCTGAAGAAGTACGCGACGACCGTCGCGACCCGCACCATGCAGACCGTCTCGTCCATCACCATCACGCCGCCGGTGCCGAGGTGCGTGCCCTTCTGGGACAGGAACTCCTCGGCCATCGGAACCTCGAGCTCGGTCGGCGGCAGGATCGGCATCGACATGCCGCCGGGCATCACACCCTTCAAGCGCCGCCCGCCGCGCACGCCGCCCGCGTGGCCGAGCACCTCGCGCAGCGGCGTGCCGAGCGGCAGCTCGAACAGCCCGGGCCGCTCGACATGCCCGCTGACACCGAACAGCGTCGTGCCCGGGCTCTTGTCGGTGCCGCGGCCCTTGAACCACTCCACGCCGCGCTCCAGGATGAACGGCACGTGCGCAAAGGTCTCGATGTTGTTCACGGTGGTCGGCAGGCCGAACGCGCCGTGCTGCGCCGGGAAGGGCGGCTTCTTGCGCGGCTGACCCTTCTTGCCCTCGAGCGACTCGAGCAGGCCGGTCTCCTCGCCGCAGATGTATGCGCCGGCGCCGGAATGCACGACCACGTCGTGCTCGAAGCCCTTCTTGCCCAGGATGTTCTTGCCCAACAGCTTGCGCGCGTACAGCTCCTTCACGGCCGACTCGAGCGCGCGGATCGACTCGCGGTACTCGCCGCGCACGTAGATGAACGTGCGCTGCGCGCCCATCGCCCAGGCGCCGATCAGGATGCCCTCGAGCACCTCCAACGGACCGCGCTCCATGATCAGCCGGTCCTTGAACGAGCCCGGCTCCGACTCGTCGCCGTTCACGACGATGACCTTCGTGCGCTCGCTGGTCTTGGGCATGAAGCTCCACTTCAGCCCCGTCGCGAAGCCCGCGCCGCCGCGGCCGCGCAGCCCCGACGCCTTGACCATTTCGGTGACCTGCTCGGGCGCGAGCGCGACCGCCTTCTTCAGTCCGGCGAAGCCACCCGCCGCCTCGTAGCCGGCGAGCGTCCGATACGCGTCGTCGCCGTAGTGCTCCGAGAGGTAGTTCTTGACGTACGGCTCGACGATCAACGTCTACTCCAGCTCGTCGACGATGCGCCGGGCGGCGGCCAGGTCGAGGTTCTCGTGGTACTGACCGTCGACGCGCATCATGGGCGCGGTTCCGCACGAGCCGAGGCACTCCTCGTGACCGATCGTGACGCGTCCGTCCCGGGTCGTTCCCGCGCCGTGCACGCCCAGGTGCGCCTCGAGACCCGCGAGCAGCGTGCGCGCGCCGCGCAGGCTGCACGGCAGGTTCGTGCACACGTACACGTGATGGCGTCCCTGCGGCTCGGTGTAGAACATGTTGTAGAAGGAGAGCACCTCCCACACCTCCACCGGCTCGAGCTCGAACAGTTTGGCGAGCTCGCGCGCGCCGTCGCCGTCGATGAAGCCCTTCTCCTCCTGCAGCAGATAGATTGCGGGCAAGAGCGCCCCGCGCTTCTGCGGGTAGCGGTCGAACAGCGCCTCGATCTTCGCGCGCGTGGCCGGCGTCACCGCACTACTCCCATTCCAGGCCGCCGCGCATCCACTCGTAGGCGAGCCCGACGACCAGCGCCGCCAGGAACGGTGTCATCGCCAGCATTCCGTACCAGCCCAGGTCCTTGAACACGACCGCCCAGGGGAACAAGAACACCAGCTCCACGTCGAAGATGATGAACGACACCGCGACCATGTAGAACTTCACGCTGAAGCGCTGGTTCGGTGACACGAGCTGGTGTTCGCCGCACTCGAACGGCTCCTGCTTCTCCGCGAATTCGAGCTTCGGTCCGAGCAGAGTCGTGGCCACCAGGAACGCGAGCACGGCGCCCGAGCCGAGCAGAGCGAAGAATCCGAGACCGGCGTACTCCCCCATCGGACCCCCCGCAGCTCCCTCGTCGATTCGCTCGAAACTACCCGTATTTCCTGGAAAAAGGCGGCGCAAGCGTAGAAGGCGACCCGCGCACTGTCAACCGGAGAAGGGCGCGTCTATGCTTGCGCGATGAGCGTCGAGAATCCGGTTCGCTGCGCCGTGCTGGGCGCGGGGAGCTTCGGCACGTGCCTAGCGATCCTGCTCGCGGAAAAAGGTCACAAGGTCGACCTGTGGGCGCGCGACGGGCAGCTGGTCGACGCGATCGCGCGCGAGCGGCGGAACCCGCGCTACCTCACCGACTTCGAGCTGCCCGACTCGATCCGCGCCACGACCTCGCTCGAGCAGGCGCTCGACGACAAGGAGCTGGTGATCTCGGTCGTGCCGAGCCATGCGGTGCGCGACGTGTGGGGCAAGGGCCGCGAGCTGGTGCGGCCCGACGCGCTAATCGTGTCCGCGTCGAAGGGAATCGAGGTCGGCACGGGCAAGCTCGTCTCCGAGATCCTGATGGAGATCCTGCCCCGCGACATGCACGACCGGCTGTGCTTTCTGTCCGGGCCGAGCTTCGCGCGCGAGATCGCCGAGCGCCGGCCGACGGCGGTGTCGCTGGCCGCGCGCAACGAGACCTACGCGATCGCGGCCCAGACGCTGATCTCCTCGCCGCTCTTCCGCTGCTACACGACCGGCGACGTGGTCGGCGTCGAGCTCGGAGGCGCGCTCAAGAACGTGATCGCGATCGCGATCGGCATCGCCGACGGGATGGAGTCGGGGCTGAATTCGCGCGCGGCGCTGATCACGCGGGGTCTCGCCGAGATCACGCGGCTCGGCGTGGCGCTCGGCGCGAATCCCGTCACCTTCCTCGGGCTGTCGGGCGTCGGCGATCTGGTGCTCACCTGTACGGGAGACCTGTCCCGCAACCGCCGCGTCGGGCTCGAGATCGGCCGCGGCAAGACCGTCGAGCAGGTGCTCGCGGGCCTGACGCAGGTCGCGGAGGGCGTGCGCACCGCGAAGTCCGCGTTCGAGCTGGCGCAGAAGCTCGGCATCGACATGCCGATCACCACCGGGGTCTACCTGATGCTGTTCGAAGGCAAGAACCCCGTCGAGGCCGGCATCGAGCTGCGCTCGCGTCAACTGAAGAGCGAGTACGAGTAGTCCGGATGATTCGCACGCGTGCTCGAATCGGTCTCGCCGCGTTCGCGGTCTGCGTGCTCGCGGGCTGCGGCGCGAAGGTCGTGCGCGAGCGCATCTACGACAAGCCGGGCGCGCGCGTCGAGCTGCGCCATCAAGTACGGGACGACGTGCCCGTGCCGCGCGGCTACGCGCACCCCGCGACGATCGCCGACGTGCGCATCGCCCACATCCTGGCCAGCCTGTCGGCCGAGGTCGACGACGGCGAGCTCAAGCCGCTGATCCGCTCGCAGTTCGTGTACGAGCTCGCCGACGGCATCTCGGCCGCGCTCGCGAAGGCGGGGCCCGACGACGAGGTCGCGGCCGCGTCGTTCCCGCAGGACCGAAGGCTCGGCATCTTCACCGACGAGCGCGTCACGTCGTTCCGGCTCGCGCTGGTCGGCGACGAGATGCAGATCGAGTTCTACTCCTTCGAGCAGCCGCTCGAGCGCGAGGGCAACAAGGCCTCGCCGCGCGAGTACGAGATCCCCACCGAGCTGCCGACCTTCGAGCCGCGCTTCAAGATCGTCGCCGGGACGGCGCAGAGTCGGATGGGCACGCGCGGCGTCGAGGTGGCCTGGCGCGATCCGTACTACCGCAGGCCCGTGAGCCTGAGCTTCGGGCAGGGACAGGCGCGGCGGCGCACGGTGCTGATGGAGGTGCCGCCGGAGAACGAGCCGGCCCCTTCGCCGGGCGCCGAGGCCGAGGCGCCGCCCAATCTCTCCGACGTTCAGCTTCGCGCGCTCGACCAGCTCGACGCGGGGCGACAGAGCGGGCTGATCAAGGAGTCCGACTACCAGCGCCGGCGCAGGCTCGTGCTCGAGCACCGGCTCGAAGAGGCCGGCTTCGGCGCGACGCCGCCATGAGCCCGGTGCGCGTGCACATCGATACGGACCCCGGGCTCGACGACCTGCTGGCGCTCGCCTTCGCGCTCGCCAGCCCGGAGCTCTCCGTCGAGGCCATCACGACCGTCTCGGGCAACGCCTCGCTCGAGGCGGTGACCGAGAACGCGCGGCGCTTCATGACGCTCGCGGACGCCGCGATTCCGATCGGCGCCGGAGCGGCCGGCCCGCTCGCGCTCTCGCGCATCGACGCGACGGGCTTTCACGGCGCCGACGGACGGCGCGGCGTCGAGATCGCCGAGCCCGCCGCGCGTGCGCCGCTAGGCTCCGCGCGCGAGCTGCTGCGGCGCAGCCTCGGCGAGCGCGGCGTCGAGCGCGTCATCGCGCTCGGACCGCTCACCAACGTCGCGGCGCTGGTCGCCGACGAGCCCGAGCTGTTCGCGAACGCCGAGGTGGTCTGGATGGGCGGAACGCTCGGGAGCGGCAACGTGACGCGCGAAGCCGAGTTCAACGCGTTCGCAGATCCGCGCGCCGTGCGCGTCGTGCTCGAGTCGGGCGTGCGGCTGCGCGTGGTGGGACTCGAGGTGACGGAGCGCGTCGCGCTGCGCGCGGTCGATCTGAATCTGGCCGGCGCTCGCGCGACCGCGCGCGGGCGCATGCTCGACGGTGCGCTGCGCGCGCTGTTCTGCGCCGAGCACGCGTTCTCGGGCGAGCCGGCCGCCTACCTGCACGATCCCTGCGCCGTCGCCGCTTCGTTCGCGCCGGGGCTGTTCGACTTCCAGCGGAAGCGCCTGCTCGCCTCGGACAGCGAAGGTCGCGAGCGCGGCCGGCTTCGCGTCGATCGCGACGCGGGACACGAAGTGCACTACGCGGTGGCCGCGCGCGAGTCCGCTCTGACCGCGCTCTTCCTCGAGCGCGTCACGGAGTGGGCGAGCGACGCGCGAGCTGCGTCATGAGCGAGCGCTACGACTTCCATACGCACACCGTGGCGTCGGACGGGAGCCTGACGCCGACGGAGCTCGTGCGCGCCGCGGCCGCGAACGGCGTGACCGGCTTTGCGCTCACCGACCACGACACGATCGACGGCATCGCGGAGGCGCAGGCCGAGGCGAGTCGGCTCGGCATCGAGCTGATCCCGGGCATCGAGATCTCGGTGAACGAGCAGGACGGGGCGCGCTCGCTGCACGTGCTGGGGCTCGGGCTCTCGCCCGAGCATCCACTTTTGCGCACGCGGCTCGGGCACGCGCGTCACGAACGGCGCACGCGCGCCGCGCGCATGGTCGCGCGCCTGCAAGAGGCCGGCGTCGCGATCGAGCTCGCCGACGTCGAGGCGATCGCGGCCGGCGGCTCCGTCGGCCGGCCGCATCTCGCGCGCGCGCTCGTCGACCTGGGCGTGTGCCGCGACGCGGACGAGGCGTTCGTGAAGTACCTGCGCCGCGGTCGGCCAGGCTATGAGCCGTACGCGGCGTTCTCGGCGCGCGAGGCGATCGAGCTGGTGCACGGCGCGGGGGGAGTCGCGGTGCTCGCGCACCCGCCGCTCTCGGGCGGCGTCGACGCACCCGGCGGCATCGAGGCCTTCGTCGAACGCCTGCTGCCCGACGGCCTCGACGGTCTCGAGATCTGGCATCCGGGCCACAAGCCCGGTCAGATCCGGCGCCTGCGTCGGCTCGCGCGCGAGCACGATCTGCTCGAGACCGGCGGCAGCGACTTCCACGGCGAGGACCGTCCCGGTATCGAGATAGGGCGCGGACGTGCCGGCGGGCTGCGCATCGGCCGCCCCGTCTACGATGCGTTTCGCGCGCGACTCGACGCGCGCCGAGCGGCCCGCGAATTGACCCTCTCCGGACCCGAGAGTAACCTCGGCCGCCCTTCATGAGCAGCGAGCGCGACAAGAGCGGGCACTCGACCAAGGCCGTGCACGGCGGCGAGCGCGCCGGCAAGCCGCGCGTCTCGGATTCGATCACCACGCCGATCGTGCAGAGCGCGACCTACTGGTTCCGCGACACCCAGGAGGTGATCGCCTACCAGGAAGGGCGCCACCCGAGCTTCGAGTACGGGCGCTACGGCAATCCCACGACGCGCGCGCTGGAAGAGAAGCTGTGCGAGCTCGAGGGCGGCGAGGACTGCGTGGTGTCCGCGTCGGGCATGAACTCGGTCACGACGCTGCTGCTCGCGCTGCTGCCGCGCGACGGGCACTTGGTCACGACCCACGACTGCTACCGGCGCACGCGCCAGTTCATCCAGACGCTGCTGCCCAAGCTCGGCATCCGCACGACCGTCGTGGATCCGGCCGACCATGCGGGGCTCGAGCGCGCGCTCGCGGACGGCGCAAGCCTGTTCTTCTCGGAGTCGCCGACCAACCCCTATCTGCGCGTCGTCGACATCCCGCGCGTGGCCGAGCTGTGTCACGGGCGCGGCGCGACGGTCGTGATCGACTCCACCTTCGCGACCTCCGTCAACCAGCAGGCGCTCGAGCTCGGCGCCGACCTGGTGCTGCACTCCGCGACCAAGTACCTGGGCGGGCACAACGACGTGATGGGCGGCGCGCTGATCGGTGGCCGGGAGCGGATCAAGACGATCCGCGATCTGCACGGCGTGCTCGGGGGCGTGATCGACCCGCACGCGGCCTACCTGATCCTGCGCGGTGTCAAAACTCTGGCACTTCGCGTGGAGCGCGCGAACCAGAACGCCTTCGCGATCGCGCGCTACCTCGAGCAACACCGACGCATCGAGCGCGTGCACTACCCGGGACTCGAGAGCCATCGCGATCACGCGGTCGCCAGGCGCCAGATGAAGGGCTTCGGCGGCGTGGTCAGCTTCGAGGTGCGCGGCACGCTCGAGAACGCGTCAAAGTTCATCGACGCGCTGCGCATTCCGTACATCGCGCCCAGCCTGGGCGGGGTCGAATCTCTGGTCGAGCAGCCGACGGTCGTGTCGTACTGGGACAAGACACCGGCCGAGCGCGCCGAGCTCGGCATACGCGACAACCTGGTGCGCTACTCCTGCGGCGTCGAGGACACCGACGACCTGATCCGCGACATCGAGCAAGCGCTGCTACGGGCTTGACGGACCTGCGCGCGGGCGGCCGGTCTCGCTGCGCGCCCAGCTTTGCTGGGCTTGCCTCATGACTACAGCAGCTCGCCGGTCGAGGCGCGTTCGAGGGCGAGCAGGCGGCGCTTGGCGTCGAGGCCGCCGGAGAAGCCGCCGAGCCGACCCTGGGCCGCGATCACACGGTGACACGGGATGAGGATCGGGACGGGGTTGTTGCCCGTCGCGGTGCCGGCGGCGCGAACCGCGCGCGGACTTCCGGCTGCGGCTGCGATCGTTCCGTAGGTGCGTGTCTCGCCGTACGGGATCGCGGCGATCTCGCGCCAGACGGCGCGCTGGAACTCGGTGCCGCGCAGGTCGAGCGGCAGCGAGAACACACGCCGCTGACCCGCGAAGTACTCGCGGAGCTCCTGGGACAGCTTGTCGACGAGCGGCAGCCAGGGTGTGCGCTCGGCGTCGACGAACGTCGTACGCAGCCAGCCGGCGAAGCCGGGTCCGCTCGAGCGCGGCAGCCCGATGCGCGCGACGCCTACTTGAGTCACTGCCAGACGCAAGACTCCGATCGGCGTCTCGACCACCGCGGTCGCGAGCATCACCCCCATCGAAGCCGAGCGTATCACCAAGTCCTCCCGCCCGCGCAACGAATTCCCTCGTCGGAAAACAGGCCTGGGGGGCAGCTTGCGCTGCCCCCCAGCCATTACGTCCAACCTCTGGACTCTACTGAACCGAGAATCGAGAAGAGCGAGCGCTAGCCGCGTCGCCGCGTCGTGCGACCGGCCTTCTTGCGCGCCGTTGCGCCGCGCCGTGTCGCCTTCTTCGCGCGCGCCGTCGTCTTGCGTGCGGTGCTCCGCCGCCGAGGAGCGGCGCGTCGCGCCGTCTTCTTGCGTCGTCCGGCGCCGCCTCTGCGCGCCATCTTGGTGCGGCAGACGTCGCCCTTCTTGTCGATGAAGTAGAGGAACCCGTCCTCTCTCTTCACGCCGGCCTTGGCGACCTTCTCCGGCTTGTTGCGCGCCTGGCGTCCACCGCCGCGCGCCATCGCGACGCGTGAAACGTCGCCTTGCTTGTCGAGATAGTAGAGATAGCCGGCTTCACGCTTGACGCCGACCGCTGCCACTTTGCTTGCTGCCATCGAACCCCCCACACGTTCCGAAGATCGGAACGAGCGAAAGGGTATGGAACGAAATCCAAGCTTGTAAAGGCCTGCAGCCTGGAATTTGCACTTTTTCTCGTCGCTGGCGCCCTACACCAGACGGAGATTCCGTCGAATCCGGGCCAGCGGCTCGTCGGTGGCGGGCACGAATTCGCGCCCGGTGATGCGCTCGAAGGTCTCGATGTAGCGACGCGCCGCTTCGCAGCGCACGGCGTCGGGCAGCGTCGGTGGCGGCCCTTCTCCTCGATAGCCCTGCTCGACGAGCCAGCGTCGCACGTACTCCTTGTCGAGGGACTTCGGATCCTCGCCGCACGCGAACGCCTCGGCGTAGCCGTCGGCGTACCAGTAGCGCGAGGAGTCGGGTGTGTGGATCTCGTCGATCACGACGATCTCCCCGTCGGCGCCGAGGCCCATCTCGTACTTGGTGTCGACGAGGATCAGGCCGCGCGTCGCGGCCCAGGCCTGGCCGGCGGCGAACAGCCGCTCGGCGATCCGCGCGGCTCCGTCGTAGTGCGCTTGCGAGATCACACCCGACCCGATCAGCGCCTCGCGCGAGGTCAGCTCGTCGTGCTCGCCGTGCTCGGCCTTGGTCGTCGGTGTCAGCAAGGGCGCTTGCAGGCGCTGGTGCTTGCGCATGCCGTCGGGCAGGCGGTGTCCGCAGTAGAGCCGCTCACCCGCCTCGTACGCGCGCCAGATCGAGGTGCTCGAGACGCCGGTCAGGTAGCCGCGGTAGACGAACTCGACGGGCAGCGGCCGACACTCGCGCGCGACGGTCACGCACGGGTCGGGCACCTCGAGCAGGTGGTTCGCCGCGACCGAGGCCGTCTTCTCGAACCAGAAGGCGGCGATCTCGTTCAGCACCTGGCCCTTGAACGGGATCGTACCGACGACCACGTCGAAGCAGCTGATGCGGTCGCTCGCCACCAGTGTCCGGCGCCCGGCCGAGACGTAGCAATCGCGCACCTTGCCCTCGATCCGCGTGCCGAGCTCGTGGAAGTCGGTGCGCCCGAGCGTGCGGGTGCACTGGTCGCGAAGCACGATCGGATCGATGCCCATGCCGTTCATCCCCCCAGCGCGCGGAAGCGGCGCTCCACCGCGTCGAGCACGAGCTTCTCGAGCACGACGCCATCGAGGCGGTTGATCTCCTGGATTCCCGTCGGGCTGGTCACGTTCACCTCGGTGAGCCAGCGCCCGATCACGTCGATGCCCGCGAACACGATGCCGCAGTCGCGCAGCGCCGGCCCGATCCGCGCGCAGATCTCGCGGTCGCGCTCGGTCACGGCGGTCTTCACGGCCGAGCCCCCGACGTGGAAGTTCGCGCGCGTCTCCCAGTGCAGCGGCCGGCGCAGCACGGCGCCGACCGGCTCGCCCTCGACCACGATGATGCGCTTGTCGCCGTCTCGCACCTCGGGCACGTAGGCCTGCGCAATCTGGTAGGTGGTGCCGTGGCGCGTGCCGAGCTCGAGGATGGTCTGCACGTTGCGGTCCTGGGCCGTCAGGTGGAAGACACCCTCGCCACCGCAGCCGTCGAGCGGCTTGATCACCATCTCCCCGCCGAGCTTGCGCCGGAATTCGAGCAGCTCGGGAATGCTGCGGCTGACCAGGCTCTCGGGGCACAGATCGGGAAACTGCAGGATGAACAGCTTCTCGGTCACCTCGCGCAGGCCGTGCGGCGCGTTCACGACCAGCGTCGTCGGCGGGACCAGGTCGAGCAGGTGCGTGACGAAGAAGTAGTTCAGGTCGTACGGCGGGTCCTTGCGCATCCAGACCACGTCGAATTCAGCCAGCTCGCCCGAGCCCTGCGCGGCGATCTCGAACCAGTCGCGGCCCTCGCGCACGCGGGTCTCGAGCCAGCGTCCGCGCGTGCGCCCGCCGGGTCCGACCGACAGCTCCGACACGCCGCAGGTCGCCACCTGGTGACCGCGGCGCGCAGCCTCGCGCATGAACACGACGCTGGTGTCCGCGTCGGGGTTCAATCCGGGCACCGGATCGACGATAAAGAGGTGCCGCATGCGGCCGATGCTACGGTCGTGTATCGCGCACTGTCAAAGGCGCGGCCCGTGCGGTAGGTTCGGCCGC
Organism: Myxococcota bacterium; assembly: GCA_040902485.1. Classification (GTDB taxonomy): domain Bacteria; phylum Myxococcota_A; class UBA9160; order SZUA-336; family SZUA-336; genus VGRW01. Next base: position 140,637 of record JBBDXF010000020.1, read on the forward strand.
GCGCATCGAGACCCCCCGTTCGCAGCGAGGAATGCGCTTGAGACGCCTTGCAAAGCTCGCTCTGGCTCTCGCCATTCTCGCCGTGCTCGCGCTCGCCGGCGGTGCGGTCGCGTTCTGGGCGCTGATCCTGCGCGATCTGCCCGAGATCAAGAGCTTGCGTGACTACCAACCCAAGCTGATCACGCGCGTGCTCGACGTGGACGGCAACGAGATCGCCGGCTTCGCCACGGAACGCCGCATCATCATCCCGATCGAAGAGGTCCCGCGGCCGGTGGTCGACGCGTTCGTCGCGGCCGAGGACGGCGAGTTCTACGAGCACGAGGGGCTCGACTACCCCGGCATCCTGCGCGCCGCCGTCACCAACCTGCTGGAGGGCCGCAAGGCGCAGGGTGCGAGCACGATCACACAGCAGGTCGCGAAGACCTTCCTGCTCAGCTCCGAGCGCAGCTACACCCGCAAGCTCAAGGACATGGTGCTGGCGCGGCGCATCGAGCAGTCGCTCTCGAAGAACGACATCCTGTACCTGTACCTGAACCAGATCTACTTCGGCGCGGGCGCGTACGGCGTCGAGGCGGCCGCGCAGACCTACTTCGGGAAGACGGCGCGGGAGCTGCAGGTGCACGAGGCCGCGGTGATCGCCGGGCTGGTGCCGCGGCCGGCCGAGTGGAACCCGCACGTCGACCCCGAGATCGCGCGCAAGAAGCAGCTGCTGGTCCTACACCGCATGGTGGAGAAGGAGTTCCTCTCGCAGGCCGACGCCGACAACTGGGCGGCGCAGCCGCTGCTGTACGTGCAGGCGTCCTGGCAGGAGCGCGAGTCGGCCTCGGCGTTCTTCGTCGAGGAGGTGCGCCGCTACCTGATGGCGCATTTCGGCGGCGACGCGGTGCTGACCGGCGGGCTCAGCGTGCACACCACGCTCGACATCGACGACCAGATCTACGCCTGGCAGGCGTTGCGCAAGGGCCTGCGCGAGCACGATCGGCGCACGGGCTTCCGCGGGCCGATCCGGAAGGTGCCGAAGGCGGAGACCGAGGCCGTGCTCGCGGAGCTCGGCACGAGCAACGCAGGCGTCGTGCCCGGCGAGGATCCGCTCTACCGCGGGCTGGTGCTCGCCGTGGACGACGGCCAGCAGCTCGTCACGCTCGCGCTCGGCCCCGAGGAGCGCACCACGCTGGGACTCCCCGATCTGGCCTGGGCCGGCGAGCCGAATCCGGCGCGCGACGGCATCGCCCCGCGCGTGTCGCGCGTCGGCGAGGCGCTGCAGGTCGGCGATCTCGTCGAGCTCGAAGACGTCACTCCGCCGGGCGAGCCGCGCGAGTTCGCGCTCTACCAGCGGCCGCTCGCCGAGGGGGCGCTGGTCGCCGTCGATCTCGAGAAGGCGCAGCTGCGCGCGATCGTGGGCGGCTACAGCTTCGCGCAGAGCGAGTTCAACCGCGCGCTGCAGTCGCGCCGCCAGCCGGGCTCCGCCTTCAAGCCGATCGTGTACGCGGCGGCGCTCGCGCGCGGCTACACGCCGGCGACGATCGTGCAGGACACCGCGATCGTGTACGAGGACTACTCGCGCGGCTTCGCCTGGAAGCCCGAGAACTACTCCGAGGACTTCCTCGGCCCGATCACGCTGCGCACCGCGCTCGCGAAGTCGCGCAACGCCGCGACCATCCGGATCCTCTCCGACATCGGCATCGCGCCCGTGCACGACATGGCGCTCGCGCTCGGCATCGAGTCGAAGATGGAGATGAACCTCGGGCTCGCGCTCGGCAACAGCGAGGTGACGCTCGCCGAGCTCGTGCGCGCCTACACGCCGTTCGCGACCGGCGGCAAGCGGATCGATCCGATCTTCATCCTCGAGGTGCGCGACCGCAGTGGCCGCGTGATCGCAAAGGACGTGCCGCTGCTCGCGAGCCTCGCGACGACCGAGACGCCGCCCGTCGGTCAGGGCAGCGAGGAGAGCGCCGCGAACGCCGACGAGGTCGAGGCGATCATGGAGAAGCTGCGCCAGGAGGCCCAGGCGAAGCAGGGCGACGGCCTGCCGGCCGACTTCCAGCTCGATCCGGTCGACGCGTACTTGATGACCGAGATGCTGCGCGCGGTCGTGACCGAGGGCACCGGTGGACGCGCGAAGGGGCTCGGCCGCCCGGTCGCGGGCAAGACCGGCACGACCAACGATCTGCGCGACGCCTGGTTCGTCGGCTACACGCCGGAGATCGCGGCGGGCGTGTGGATCGGCTTCGACAACGCGCGCAACCTCGGCATGAACGAGACCGGCGGCCGCACCTCGGCGCCGATTTTCGTCGACTACCTGAAGCACGCGCTGCGCGACCAGCCGACACAGGATTTCGCCGTGCCCGAGGGCGTGGTGTTCGCGCGCGTCGATCGCGCGACCGGCCTGCTCGCCGCGCCCGGCAACGAGAACGCGCTGTTCATGCCCTTCCGCGAGGGCACCGCGCCGCTCGAGATCAGCCCCGCGGCCAACGCGCCCGGCGGTGCCGGGCGTCCGCTGCGCGTCGACTGACGGTGGCGACACGGCGCGTGCGCAGGGCATGACGCGCCGGATCCTGATCGTCGGCGGCGGACACAACGGCCTGGTCTGCGCGGCGTATCTCGCGCGCGCGGGACTTCGGGTCACGCTGCTCGAGCGGCGCGAGCTGCTCGGCGGCGCGTGCGTGACCGAGTCGCTCTGGCCCGGCTATCGCGTGTCGCGCGCGGCGTACGTGCTGTCGCTGTTCCGGCCCGCGATCGCGCGCGAGCTCGCGCTCGAGCGCCACGGGCTCCGGCTGCTGCCGCGCTCGCCGGCGTCGATCACGCCGCTGCCCGACGGCCGCTCGCTCGTGCTCGGCGGCGGCGAAGCGCACGATGTCGCCGAGATCGCGCGCTTCTCGAAGCGCGACGCGGAGCGCTGGCCCGCCTTCGAGCGCTTCCTCGAGCGCGTCGCCGTGGCCGTCGAGCCCTTGCTCGACGACGCGCCGCCCGCGCTCGGTTCGCTCGCGCCGCGCAACCTCGCGCGCTGGGGACGGCTCGCGCGCGCGGGACTGCGTCTCGGTCGAGACCTTCCGGAGACGCTGCGGCTTCTGGTCGGACCGGCGCGCGCGCTGCTCGAGGAGCACTTCGAGTCCGAGCCGCTGCGCGCGACGCTCGCCAGCGACGCGATCATCGGCGCCTTCGCGTCACCGGCGACGCCCGGAACCGGCTACGTGCTGTTCCACCACGTGATGGGAACGCTCGGCGGACGGCGCGGCGTGTGGGCGTACGTCGAGGGCGGAATGGGCCGGCTCGCCGACGCGCTCGCCGCCGCCGCAAGCGAAGCGGGCGCGGAGCTGCGCACCGATGCCGAGGTGGTCTCGATCCACTGCCGCGACGGCCGCGCGCGCGGCGTGACGCTGGCGCGCGGCGAGGCACTGGAAGCGGACCTCGTGGTCTCGGGCATGGACCTCGCGCGCACGGCGAGTCTGGTCGACGACGCGTCGCTGGCGGCCGAGTTCCCGCGCGCTGACCAGCGCAGCCCGGTCGTGAAGCTGAACCTCGCGCTCGGCGCGCTGCCGCGCTTCCGCGTGCGCGACCGCGAGACGCTGCCGCTCGGCGGCACGATCCACATCGGGCCGGTCGACCTCGACGGCATCGAGCGCGCGTTCGGTGATGCGGCATCCGGCCGCGTCTCGGAGCTGCCGGTCGTGGAGCTCACGCTGCCGTCCGTGCTGGACCCGACGCTCGCGCCGCCCGGCAAGCACGTGGCCTCGATCTTCGCCCAGTACGCGCCGGCGCTCGACGCCAGCGACGCGCGCTGGCCGAGCCTGCGCGACGAGATGTGCCGGCGCGTGCTCGGCGCGATCGAGACGCTCGCGCCCGGCTTCAGCGCCTCGATCGAGCAGCTCGAGGTGCTCGCCGCGCCCGACCTCGAGCGCGTGTTCGGCCTCTCCGGCGGCAACATCTTCCACGGCGCGATGACGCCGGACCGGCTGCTGTTCCTGCGCCCGAGCGCGAGGCTCGCGCCCTACCGCACCGCGGTCGAGGGCCTGTGGCTGTGCGGATCGGCGACACATCCCGGTGGCGGCGTGATGGGCGCCTGCGGCCGCAACGCCGCGCGCGAGATTCTGAGCTCGCTCGGCAGCGGCTAGTGCGCGAGCGCGCCGCTCGTCGCGAACGCGCGCTCGACCTCCGCACGCAGCTCCGCGTCGCAGAAGAAGTCGAGCGCCGTCATGGCCAGCGCCTTCGCGCCGTCGAGCACCGCGCGATCGCCCGACTCGGAGCCCGCCCACTTCGTGAATTCCGCGTTGTGGATCGTCACGTGCGGCGGCGCGACCGCGATCATCGGGTGGATCGACGGCACGCGATGGCTGACGTTGCCCATGTCGGTGCTGCCCTGCATGCCGGGCGGGAGCTTCTCGTAGGGAAAGAACGTGCGCCCGAGCGACTCCGCGTTCGCCTGGTAGCGGCGCGCCAGCGGCCACGAGGTGTTCAGGTCGAGGTAGTCGACGCCGCCCCAGACGAGCTCGAGCGTGGCGCCGGTCGCGTCGGCGCCCGCGCGGAAGCAGCCCTCGACGCGGGGCTTCAGCTCCGCGAGCTGCGCCGCGTTGGCCGCGCGCGCGTAGAAGCGCCCGGCCGCGCGCTCGGGCACGATGTTCGGCGCCTGACCGCCATCGGTGATGATGCCGTGCAGGCGCTCCGTCGGCCGGATGTGCTGGCGCAGCGCCGCGATCGCTTGGTACGCGAGCACCAGCGCGTCGAGCGCGTTCACGCCGCGCTCCGGCATGGCGGACGCGTGCGCGGCTACACCGCGATAGGTCACCTCGAGCTCGGCGATCGCGATGCACGGCATGGTCGCCAGATCGACGCCCGACGGGTGCACCATCAGGGCGGCGTCCACGCCCTCGAAGGCGCCGTTTCGCGCCATCAGCTCCTTGCCGCCGCCGCGCTCCTCGGCGGGCGTGCCGAGCCAACGCACGCGGCCCGGCAGCCGCGCGCCGAGCGCGGCGAGACCGAGAGCGGCGCCGAGCGCCGTCGTCGCGATGATGTTGTGCCCGCACGCGTGCCCGATACCCGGCAGCGCGTCGTACTCCGAGAGCAGCGCGACGGTCGGGCCGGAGCCGCCGAAGTCGGCCGCGATCGCGGTCTCGAGCCCGTAGGCGCCGAGCCGGGCTTCGAGTCCGCGCTTGCTGGCCGTGTCGGCCAGCAGACGCGAGGCGCGCACCTCTTCGAAGGCGAGCTCGGGATGCGCGTGGATCTCGTGCGAGACCGCCACGATCTCGCCGGCGAGCGCATCGATGGCGTCACAGACCTCTTGCTTCAGCGTCTTCGGCATCGGGCGAGTATACGCCCGCTCCGTCGCTACAAGCGCAAGCCCTCGACGAGCGCGACCGGCATCGTGAAGTCGTAGCCGGTCGCCTCCGACAGCTCGAGCGCCTCGCGCACCTCGCGCGGCGCGGCGTCGAGCAGCGAGCGGATGCCCTCCGCGAGCGTGCGCGCCGTGCCGATCCGCGCGAGCCAGGGCTCGAACTCGAGCCGCAGCCTCCAGCGCGCCACGACGCTGGCCTCGAGTCCGGCGTCGGTGAACAGGGCCAGCCACTGCGAGGCGCTGTAGTCGCGCACGTGCGACGGGTCGCGCAGCACTTCGATGGCGTTCAGGTAGGTGTCCTGCACGCCGTCCTCGAGCGCGATCGAATCGACCAGCAGGTAGCGCCCGCCGCTGCGCAGCACGCGCGACGCCTCGCGCGTCGCGCGCGCGGGATCGGCGTAGTGGTGCGCGCAGAAGCGCGAGGTCACGACGTCGAACGAGCCGTCGGGGAACGGCAGCTGCTCGGCGAAGCCGTGGCTGAACGCGATGTTCGAGAGCCCCCGCTGCGAGGCCAGGCGCGCCGCCTCGTCGAGCATCTCGCGCGTCATGTCGAGCGCCACGACGTGCGCGACGTGCTTCGCGAACGCGAGCGCCGTGTGCCCGGCGCCGCAGCCCACGTCGAGCACGCGCTCGTTCCCGCGCAGCGCCGCGCGCTCCAGCATCGCGTCGAGATTGGGCCCGCCGGAGTGGACACCGCTCGCCGCGTAGTTCGCGGCCGCCGCCCCGAACTGCTGCCTGATAGACTCGCCGAGATCCAGGCTCATAATTGCCTCCTGAATATAGTTGACTAAGGTAAATATCTGAGATGCCGAAGAAAGACAAGCCCGACGAACCGCTGCGCGAGGCGCTCGCGGCGCTGCAGCGCCTGTCCGACGCCTTCGCGCGGCGGCGCGGTCAGCTCGCGCGCGGCGCCGACCTGACCGAGGCGCAGTGGCGCGTGCTCGAGCAGATCGCGGCCGAGGATTTCATGCCCTCCCTGTTCGCGCGCCGGCAGGAGCAGACGCCGGCCGCGGTCTCGAAGCTGATCCGCCAGCTGCTCGATCAGGGGCTGGTCGAAGTCTCGATCTCGGCGGGCGACGCGCGCCAGCGCGACTACGCGCCTACGGCCCGCGGCCGGCAAACCATCGAGCGGGTCCGCCAGGACCGGCAGCGCGCGGTCGATCGCGTCTGGGCCGGCCTCGACCCGCGCGCGCTGCGCACGTTCGCGCGCTTCGCGGCCGAGCTCGCCGAACGCATGGAAGCCCACGAGCAGGCCGAGAAGAGAAGAAAAGGCGAAACAAAGGGGCCACAAAAAACCCGCCGAGGCGGGTCTGCGGTTCGAACGTGATACGCAGCTTCTCACGGAATCGGCGTCGGAGTCAAGCACTTTTTCGCGAATTTCCGCGATCTCGGACTTCGGGCTTCGAACCCCGAGATCAAGCGAGAAAACTCGGAGATTTCGGCCCCGAAGTGCCGGTCAGACCGGGGCCGAAAGCGGCGAAATCGTCGCCTCGAGCCCGACCAGGTGCGCGCTGCAGTTCAACAGCTCGATTTCGTGCGGCCGCTGCTTGGTGAGCACGGTGAGCGAGGTGTTCGCCCAGGCCTCCGGCAGCACGCGGCTCTGATCGGGCCGGGTCAGGCGCTCCACGACCGAGCGGCACACCAGCCCGTGGCTGATCACGGCCAGGTTCCCGTCGAGATCGGCCGCGCGCGCGCTGACCGCGCGAAAGGCGCGCTCGACGCGCGCGTGGAACTCCGGCCAGGTCTCGCCGCCGGGCGGCGCGAAGTCGGGCGCGAAGATGTCCACGCCGATCTCCGCGTAGGAACGGCCGCGCAGCAGGCCGAAGTTCCGCTCGCACAGCTCCGGCCAGACCTCGAGCGGGGCTAAGGTCGCGGCGCGCACGCGCTCGGCAGTGACGCGCGCGCGGGCGTGGTCGCTCGACACGATCGCCGCGACGCCCAGCCGCGCGAGCCGCTCGGCCAGGCGCTCCGCCTGCACGAGTCCCCGCTCCGAGAGCGGCGCATCGGGGAGCTGGACCATCCGCGACGCGTTCGCGGAAGTCTCGCCGTGACGGACCAGCAGGATCGCCATCGCGGGGAACCTAGCAGAGGTGGTAGCTTGGGTGTCGATGCAAGCCTATCTCGAGCTGCTGCGGCACGTGCGTGACCACGGCCTGCGCAAGCAGGACCGCACCGGCACCGGCACGCGCAGCCTGTTCGGCTGGCAGTCGCGCTACGACCTGCGCCGGGGATTCCCGGTGCTCACCACCAAGCGCCTGCATGTGCGCTCGATCTTCCACGAGCTGCTCTGGTTCCTGCGCGGTGACACGAACGTGCGTTACCTGCGCGAGCACGGCGTCTCGATCTGGGACGAGTGGGCGAGCCCGGAGGGCGAGCTCGGGCCGGTCTACGGCGCGCAGTGGCGCGCCTGGCGGACGGCCGACGGGCGCGTGATCGACCAGCTCGCGGCCGTCGAGGAGCAGATCCGCCGCGACCCCGACTCGCGGCGGCTGATCGTCTCGGCCTGGAACGTGGGTGAGCTCGAGCGCATGGCGCTGCCCCCCTGCCACCTGCTCTTCCAGTTCTACGTGGCCGAGGGGCGCCTCTCCTGCCAGCTCTACCAGCGCAGTGCCGACGTGTTCCTGGGTGTGCCCTTCAACATCGCCTCGTACGCGCTGCTCACGCACATGCTGGCGCAGGTCACGGGGCTCGAGCCGGGCGAGTTCGTGCACACGCTCGGCGACGCGCACCTGTACCTGAACCACCTCGAGCAGGCGGACCTGCAGCTCTCGCGCACGCCCTACGAGCTGCCGCGGCTCGAGCTCCGGCCCGACGTGAAGTCGCTGGCCGACTTCACGTACGACGACATCCGCCTCGTCGACTACCGCGCGCACCCCGCGATCGCCGCGCCGGTCTCGGTCTGAGGGCACGGCCGTGCTCTCGCTGATCGTCGCCGTCGCCGAGAACGGCGTGATCGGGGCGCGCGGGGCGCTGCCCTGGCGTCTGCCCGACGAGCTCGCGCACTTCAAGCGCACGACGCTCGGCAAGCCCGTGCTGATGGGCCGTCGCACCTACGAATCGCTCGGCCGGCCGCTGCCCGGGCGCGCGAACGTAGTCCTGTCGCGCGATCCGAAGTTCAGCACGCATGGGGCGTTCGTCGCGCGCGACCTCGACGAGGCGATCGGCATGCACGCCGCTGCCCCGGAGCAGTTCGTGATCGGCGGCGCGTCGCTCTACGCCGAGGCGCTGCCGCGCGCCGAGCGGATCTACCTGACGCGCGTCCACGCGCGGCCGACCGGCGACGTGTTCTTCCCCGAGCTCGCGTCGGGTGAATGGGGTGAGTCGCTGGTCTCGGAGCACCCGGCCGACGCGAGACACGCGCACGCGTTCTCGATCCATCTGTTGGTGCGCCGCGGTCGGGTTCAGAAGAGCGCGTAGCCGGCGTAGGCTTCGAGCGCCTCTTCGTCGAGCAGGGTGATGATGCCGCGCTCGGTGCGCAGCACGCCCGCGTCGGTCCAGACGCGCATGTGCTTGTTCACGCTCTCGCGTGTGGCTCCGACGAGCTCCCCCAGCTCGTGCTGTGGCAGCTTCAGGTCGATGCGCGTGCCGCCCGGCGCGGGCCTGCCGTGCGCGTGCGCCAGCGAGAGCAGCTTCTTCGCGAGCCGGCCCGGGATCGAGAGCAGCATCGCGTCCTCCATCGCGTCCGAGAGCGAGCGCAGGCGCTGCGCGAGCGCGGTGGCGAGCTGGATCGCGACCTTCGGGTGCTGCTCCAGGAAGGGCAGGAAGTCGCGGCGCTGCAGCGTCAGGAGCTCCACGGCCTCGACGGCCGCGACGCTGGCGGAGCGCGGCTGTGAGTCGAGCAGCGCGATCTCGCCGAACACCTCGCCCGGCTCGAAGAACTTGAAGATGACCTCCTTCGACTCGCCGCCGGAGTAGACGCGCAGCCGTCCGCGCATCACGCCGTACAGCGTCGCGCCCTCGTCGCCCTTGCGGAACAGCACCTCGCGCGTGCGCAGCCGGCGCGTGCCGGTGATTCCGTAGAGCAGGTCGATCTCGCGCCGGTTCAGCCCGGCGAACACCGGAATGCGTTCGAGCAGGGCACGGCCATCGATGACACGCGCGAGCGCCATGTGCGACAGCATAGTCCAAGCTCGCGAAACCCTGTCTTCACCCCTGGCTGCGCAGGCGACCAGGCGTTCGCGCGCCCTGGCCCCCTCCCCCACACCCTGAAAGAAATCTCACTTCCAGAGTGAAACGCTTCACAGCTCGGGCGGCCTTTGCCGACGATGCTGTCCTTCGAAAGCAGAGAGCGACGCTCTCTCGGAGGAAGGACGGTGACGCGGAACAGCTGGCTGGGCGGCCCGAGCGGACGATGGCTCCCTCCGTCGCTCCTGCTCATCGCGCTGCCCGCGGCAGCTCGAGCGGCTCCACCCCGGCCGCACGAGCCCGTGATCATCGCCTCCTCCGACGAGGGCGTGCAGAAGGCCCAAGGTACGGGCGCAGGCAACGAGGACGAGCGGCCCACACCTCCACGCGACGTGTCGACCCGCGGCAGCGATACCGACCCCCTCCCGGTCTACTCGCTCCCGCGCAGGGCCACGCCGCGTGTGATGGTGTCCGGCGGTTTGCGCGGCACGCGCGGACTGCCGGAGCCGCTCGCCCTCGTGCCTGCGCACGTCGCCTTGACCAGCCTGACCTGGAACGGCGATTGAGCCAGAATCGCGCCGATGCCCGTGAAGCTCGGCGCACACCTCGGTCAGCAGAACCTCTCGATCGATGAGATCCGCACCTGCTTTCGTCGCTTCGACGCAAGCGGACTGGACTGGATCTCGATCTGGGATCACTTCTACGAGGCCCCGCCGGCGGGCGGCACCCAGCCGCACTTCGAGGCGATCTCGCTGCTCGGCGCGCTCGCGGTCGAGACGCACTCGGCCACGATCGGCTGCCTGGTCTTCTACCCCGGCTACCGCAATCCCGCGTCGCTCGCGAAGGCCGCGACCACGCTCGACCACCTGTCCGGCGGCCGCTTCGTGCTCGGGCTCGGCGGCGGCTGGCACGAGTGGGAGGCGCGCGCCTACGGCTACGACTTCCCGCCGATCGGCACGCGCCTCGCGCTGCTCGAAGAGGCCTGCCAGATCATTCGCGGCCTGCTGACGCAGCCGCGCACGAGCTTCGCGGGCAAGCACTTCCGCGTGGAGAACGCGTCGTGTCTGCCGGCGCCCGTCCAGGCACGGCTGCCGATCTGGATCGGCGGAACCGGCGAGAAGCGCACGCTCGCGATCGCCGCGCGCCATGCCGACGGCTGGAACGCGGCCTACACCTCGCCAGCGGAGTTCACGCGCCTCTCGCGCGTGCTCGACGACTGGTGCGCGAAGGCCGGCCGCGATCCCGGCGAGCTGCTGCTGGCCCGAATCGCGCAACGCTCACCGCGGCTGCCGGTGATCGTCAGCGGCGACTTCAACACCGGCGAAGGCAATCCCGTAACGCAGGCGGTCGCGAAGGTGCTTCGCGACACCTTCCGCGTGGTTCACCCAACGGCAACCGAGGTGGGCACCGCGAATCAGTTCAAGCTGGGCATGACCACAGGTGACAAGATTGACTACATCTTCGTGGAGCCTGGCACGGAAGTGATGAGCGCCGACATCGTGCGCACCTCGGTGGGCGGACGCTATCCGTCGGACCACTTTCCAGTTGTGGCGAGGGTTCGGCTGCGGTAACGGCGTGAAACCTACAGCATCCGAAAGATGGCCATGACGAGCGCGACGGCGAGAACAATGGGCGCGCCCACCAGCAGAATGGCGACGGGGATGGCCCAGACCACGGCGACCAGCCCGATCGAATCGGTCAGGATCGTCCGCCACACCGAGGGGACGGGAGTGGTGGTGTTGAGCACCTTACCGGCCAGTCAGCGCCGGCCCCGGTCTCGTCGCCGGCTTGGCGGACGCG
>JBBDXF010000021.1:0-105272 GCA_040902485.1 Myxococcota bacterium
GGGGGTGGGCGGGGCCGGGACCCACGGTACGCGCTAGAACCCCAGCTGAAGCTTTGCCGCCTCGGACATCATCGACGGGTTCCAGCTCGGCTCCCAGGTGAGGTCGACCTCGGCGTGGGCGACGCCGGGGATCTGGCGGACCTTCTGCTCGACTTCGGGCGGCAGGCTCTCGGCGACGGGGCACATCGGCGAGGTGAGCGTCATGCGCACCTTCACGTGGTTCTCCTCGTCGATCTCGATGCCGTACACGAGCCCGAGCTCGTAGATGTTCACGGGGATCTCGGGATCGAACACGCTGCGCAGCACCTCGATCACGCTCTCGCGCAGCGAGTCGGTCGCGGTCTTCGGAGGGGTCTCGATCGAATCCATGCTCATCGTCTACTCCGTCGACACGGGCTCGGCGCGTCGGGCGAGCGCGGCCTCGAGCGTGTGCCAGGCCAGGCTCGCGCACTTCACGCGCATGGGGAATTCGCGAACGCCCGCGAGCACCGCGAGCTTGCCGAGCCCCGCGGTGTCGACGGGCTCGTCGGCGGACGAGGTCACGGCGGCGTGGAAGCGCTCGAACAACGCGTGCGCCTCGGCGGTGGTCTTGCCCTTCAGCGCCTCGGTCAAGAGCGACGCGGACGCGGTCGAGATCGCGCAGCCGCGCCCGGCGAAGCGCAGATCGCGCAGCCGGTCATCCGCGACCTCGATGAACAGCGCGAGCTGATCGCCGCACAGCGGGTTGTGCCCCTGCGCGCGGTGGGTCGCGTGCTCGAGCGTCCCGAAGTTCCGCGGGTGCTTGGTGTGGTCCAGGATGACCTCCTGGTACAGGTCGCGCAGGTCGGACATCAGGAGAAGATCTCCTGCACGCGGCGCACGCCGGCGACCAGGCAGTCGACGTCGTCGCGGCCGTTGTGCACCGCGAACGACGCGCGCGCGGTGGCGGGCACGTCGAAGTGATCCATCACCGGCTGCGCGCAGTGGTGGCCGGCGCGGATCGCGATGCCCTCGCCGTCGAGGATCGTGCCCACGTCGTGCGCGTGCACGTCGCCGACCACGAACGACACCACACCCGCCTGCTCGCGCGGGTCGCCGATCAGGCGCACGCCGGGGAGCGCGCCGAGCTGCGCCTTCGCGTACGAGATCAGGTCCGCCTCGTGCGCGTGGACCGCCGACAGGTCGAGCCGCTCGAGCCACTCGCTCGCGACGCCCAGGCCGATCGCGCCCTCGATGTTCGGCGTGCCGGCCTCGAAACGCTCGGGCGCGCTCGCGAAGGTGGTTTTCGCGAACGTGACGCTCTTGATCATCGAGCCGCCGCCCTGCCACGGCTCCATCGCGTCGAGCAGCGCGAGCCGGCCCCAGAGCGCGCCGATGCCCGTGGGCGCGTACATCTTGTGCCCCGAGAACGCGTAGAAATCGCAGCCGAGCGCGCCCACGTCGACGGGCATGTGCGGAACGCCCTGCGCGCCGTCGACCAGCACCAGCGCGCCGACGGCCTTGGCCTGGCGCGCGAACTCCGCGATCGGCAGCACGCTGCCGAGCGCGTTCGCGACGTGCGCGAGCGCGACCAGGCGCGTGCGCTCGCTGAGCCTGCGCGCGTACTCCTCGGGGATCACGTCGCCGCGTTCGTCGATCGGCGCGACCACCAGCTTCGCGCCCGTCTGCCCGCACACGATCTGCCAGGGCACGATGTTCGAATGGTGCTCGAGCTCGGTGACGAGCACCTCGTCGCCCGGGCCGAGCCGCGGACGCGCCCAGGCCTGCGCGACCAGGTTGATGCCTTCGGTCGTGCCGCGCACTAATACGATCTCGCGCGCGGACTCCGCGCGCACGAAGTCCCGCACGTTGGCGCGCGCGTGCTCGTACGCCGCCGTGGCTTCTTCGGAGAGCGTGTGCACGCCGCGGTGGACGTTGGAGTGGTAGCGGCCGTAGTAGTCGGCGATCGCCTCGATCACGCAGGCCGGCTTCTGACTCGAGGCCGCGCTGTCCAGGTAGACGAGCGGCTTGCCGTGCACCCGGCGCGCGAGGATCGGGAACTGCTTGCGGACGGCCTCGACGTCGAACGCGCTCATGCGCCACCTCCGCCTGGCAGCCAGCCGAGCAGCGCGCGCTCGAGCGACTCGCGCAGCGCCTCGTGCGGCAGCTTCTCGAGCACCTCGCTCGCGAACGCGACGGTGAGCAGCGCGCGCGCCGCCGCCCGGTCGAGGCCGCGCGCGCGCAGGTAGAAGAGCTGCTCGTCGTCGAGCTGGCCGATCGACGCGCCGTGGCTGCACTTCACGTCGTCGGCGTAGATCTCGAGCTGCGGCTTGCTGTTGATGGTCGCGCGATCCGAGAGCAGGAGCGCGCGGTTGGTCTGGTCCGCGCTGATCTTCTGCGCGTCGGGGCGCACGTGGATGCGGCCGTGGAAGACGCCGTGCGCGCGCTCGTCGAGGATGCCCTTGAACAGCTCGACGCTGGTCGTGCGCGGCGCTGCGTGGTCGATGGTCGTGTGATGGTCGGGGTGCTGCGCGCCGCGACCGAGGTACAGGCCGAACAGCGCGAGCTCCGCGCCTTCGCCCTCGAGCCGGCTCTCGACCTCTGCGCGCGCGAGCGCGGCGCCGAGCGCGATCGTGTGCAAGCCGAGCCGGCTCTGTTCGTCCTGGCGCGAGAACACGGCGCTGAAGCCGAAGCTCTGCACGGGCAGGTCCTGGAGCAGCACGTGGTCGAGCTGCGCGCCGCGGCCTACGCGGATCTCCGTCACCGCGTTGGTGAGGTCCGTGTTGCGCGTGTCGCCGGCGTGCTGCTCGACGATCAGGCCGCGGCTGCGCTCGCCCGCGGCGACCAGCGTGCGCACGTGCGAGGCGACCGGCGCGCTCGCGCCGGACTGGAGGAAGAGCACGTGCAGCGGGCGGTCCAGCGTTGCGCCGGGCTCGAGCTCGACGAACGCGCCGTCGCTCCACAGCGCGGAGTTCAGCGCCACGAACGCGCCGCGTTTGGGATCGGCGGCGCTCGCGAGCACGCGCTCGACCGCGCCGGGGCTCGCTGCGAGCACGGCCGAGAGCGGCGCGACGCGGCAACCCGCGGGCAACGCGCCGACGCTCGAGAGCGACGCCGCGTAGCGCCCGTTCACCAACACCAGACGGTGTGCATCCTCGAGCGCGATGCGCGAGGCCGCGGGCGCCGTGTCCGCGTCCGCTCCGCCGGACTCGAACTCGATCCGCTCGAGCTTGGCGAGCGAGGTGAAGCGCCAGTCCTCGTGCTTCGCGGCCGGCAGGCCCTGCGCCTGGAACGCGTCGAACGACTCCGCGCGGTGTCGGCCGAGCCAGGCCGGCTCGCGCGACGCGCGCGCCACGAGCGCCGCGGCGTTGTGCCGAGCGAAGGCGAGCTCTGCGGGCGTCCCTCTCATGCCGGCGCCGCTCCTTCGACCTCGCGCTCGATCCAGCCGTAGCCGCGCTTCTCGAGCTCGAGCGCGAGCGAGCGGTCGCCCGACTTCACGATCCGGCCGTTCATCAGCACGTGCGTGCGGTCCGGCACCAGGTAGTCGAGCAGGCGCTGGTAGTGGGTGATCGCGAGCACCGCGCGCTGCGGTGAGCGCAGCCGGTTCACGCCGTCGGCGACGACGCGCAGCGCGTCGATGTCGAGGCCGGAATCGGTCTCGTCGAGCACGGCCAGCGCCGGCTCGAGCAGCAGCATCTGCAGGATCTCGTTGCGCTTCTTCTCGCCGCCCGAGAAGCCCTCGTTGACGGAGCGCGAGAGGAACTTCTCGTCCATCTCGAGGTCCTTCATGGTCTGCTTCACGAGCGTCAGGAAGTCGATCGCGTCGAGCTCGGGCAGGCCGCGGTGCACGCGCACGGCGTTGGTCGCGGCCTTCATGAAGTACGAGTTGGTCACGCCGGGGATCTCGACCGGGTACTGGAAGGCCAGGAACACGCCCTCGCGCGCGCGCTCCTCGGGCGCGAGCGCGAGCAGATCGCGGCCGCGGTACAGCACCTCGCCCTCGGTCACCTCGTAGCCCGCGCGGCCCGCGAGCACGTTCGCGAGCGTGCTCTTGCCCGAGCCGTTCGGCCCCATCACCGCGTGCACCTCGCCCGCGCGCACGACCAGCTCGAGACCCCGCAGGATCTCCTTGCCCTCGACGCGCGCGTGCAGATTCCGGATCTCCAGCATCGACATGCCTCCGTGCTAGCCGACCGCGCCTTCGAGCGTCACGGACAGGAGCTTGGAAGCCTCGACCGCGAACTCCATCGGCAGCTCGCGGAAGACCTCCTTGCAGAAGCCGTTCACGATCATCGAGACGGCGTCCTCCGTGCCGAGCCCGCGCTGCTGGCAGTAGAAGAGCTGGTCGTCGCTGATCTTGCTGGTGGTGGCCTCGTGCTCCACCCGCGCGCTCGAGTTGCGGACGTCGAGATAGGGAAAGGTGTGCGCGCCGCAGCGGTCGCCGATCAAGAGCGAGTCGCACTGCGAGTGATTGCGCGCGCCGGTCGCCTTCTGGTGGATCTCGACCAGCCCGCGGTAGGTCTGCTGGCCCTGACCGCACGAGATGCCCTTCGAGACGATCGTGCTGCGCGTGTTCTTGCCGATGTGCAGCATCTTGGTGCCGGTGTCGGCCTGCTGGTGGTGGTTCGTCACCGCCACCGAGTAGAACTCGCCGACGGAGTCGTCGCCCTGCAGGATGCAGCTCGGGTACTTCCAGGTGATCGCGGAGCCGGTCTCGACCTGCGTCCAGCTGATCTTCGAGCGCCGCCCGCGGCACGCGCCGCGCTTGGTCACGAAGTTGTAGATGCCGCCGCGGCCTTCCTTGTCGCCCGGGTACCAGTTCTGCACGGTCGAGTACTTGATCGTCGCGCGTTCGAGCGCGACCAGCTCGACCACCGCCGCGTGCAGCTGGTTCTCGTCGCGCATCGGCGCGGTGCAGCCCTCGAGGTACGAGACGTAGGCGCCCTCGTCGGCGACGATCAGCGTGCGCTCGAACTGGCCGGTCTTCGCCTCGTTGATCCGGAAGTAGGTCGACAGCTCCATCGGGCAGCGCACGCCCGGCGGGATGTACACGAACGAGCCGTCGGTGAACACCGCCGAGTTCAGCGTCGCGAAGTAGTTGTCGGAGTAGGGCACGACCGAGCCGAGGTACTTCCGCACCAGCTCCGGGTGACTCTTCACCGCGTCCGAGAACGAGCAGAAGATGATGCCGAGCTCGGCCAGCTTGGAGCGAAAGGTGGTCGCGACCGAGACCGAGTCGAAGACCGCGTCGACCGCGACGCCGGCGAGCATCTTCTGCTCGGTGAGGGGAATGCCGAGCTTCTCGAAGGTCGCGCGGATCTCCGGGTCGACCTCGTCCATGCTGTCGAGCTTCTTGCGCGGCTTCGGCGCCGAGTAGTAGCTGATCGCCTGGTAGTCGATCTTCGGGAACGTGACCTTGGCCCAGCGCGCGTCCTCCTCGCGCATCTCGCGCCAGCGCGCGAACGCGCGCAGCCGCCAGTCGAGCAGCCACTGCGGCTCGGACTTCTTCTCGGAGATGCGCCGGATCACGCTCTCGTCGAGTCCGGGTGCGACGGTCTCCGACTCGACGTCGGTGGTGAAGCCGGCCTCGTACTCGCGATTGGTGAGGGCGGTGATCTCGGGGTTGGTGCTCATCGGGGGACCTGCACTTTCGGCTCCAGCGGCGGCGCGTCGATCGCGAGCAGCATGCGCTCGTCGCGTGCGAGGTCGGCGAGCGTCACGCCCTGGAGCACGTTGCGGATCGCGCTCTCGACCGTGCTCCACAGATCGCGCAGCGAGCAGCCGCTCGAATGCACGCAGTCGCGGAGCTGGCCGGGATGAGTGTCGCAGAACTCGGCCGGGAACAGCGACCCGCCGAGCGCCTGGATCACCTGCCAGGCCGTGATCTCGCTGGCCGGGCGCGCGAGTCGGTAGCCGCCGCCCGCCCCGCGCGTGCTGGCCACGAAATCGCTCTGGCGCAGCGCGCGCATCAGCTTGGCGGCGTATTCGGGCGAGATCCCCTCGCGCTCGGCGATCTCGGGGATCGTGAGCGGGTCCGGGCCCCGCTGCCGCGCCACCTGGATCAGGCAGCGCAATCCATACTCTTCTTGTGCCAGGAGCTGCATCGAGCCCGCAGCCTAATAAACTGTACAACCAAGTCAAGATTCGACCCCGGGCGTGCGCTGAGCCCCGCTCCGAGCTTCTAAGCCTGCGCGCGGGCGGTAGAATCCGCGCACCTTGGAAGCCCGGCTGCTGCCCTACCGCGGATCCTCTCCGCGCCTCGCGCCCGATGCGTTCGCGGCGCCCGGAGCGACCCTGATCGGCGACGTCGAGCTGGGCGCGCAGGCGAGCGTCTGGTTCGGCTGCGTGGTGCGCGGGGACGTGCAGCGCGTGCGCATCGGCGCGCGCACGAACCTCCAGGACGGCTCCATCATCCACGTCTCGCGCGAGGGGCTGGCGACGCTGATCGGTGTCGAGGTCACGATCGGCCACGGCTGCATCGTGCACGCCTGCACGCTCGAGGACCGCGCCTTCGTCGGCATGGGCTCGGTCATCCTGGACGGGGCGGTGGTCGCGAGCGAGGGCATGCTCGGGGCCGGATCGCTGCTCTCGCCCGGCAAGCGCGTCGGCGCGCGCGAGCTCTGGCTCGGCCGCCCCGCGCGCCTGGTTCGGCGGGTGTCGGACGAAGAGCGCGCGGTGCTCGACGAGCAGAACCGCCACTACGTCGAGCTCGCGGCCGAGTATCGGGCCGCGCTGGCGCGTGCCCGCTCGTGATCTTCGTCTTCTTCACGGGCGTCGCGGCCGGCTTCGGCCACGTGCTGCTCGGACCCGATCACGTCGCGGCGCTCGCGCCGTTCTCGGTCGAGGCGCGCGAGAAGGCGTGGGTCGTCGGCCTGCGCTGGGGCGTGGGTCACGCGCTCGGCATCATCACCGTCGCCCTGCTCGTCGTCACCGCGGCGGACTCGCTCGACCTGGAGCTGCTGGAGGGCGCGGGCGACTACCTGGTCGGCATCGTGCTCGTGGCCGTCGGGCTCTGGGGTCTCCGGCACCAGCGGCGCGCGGTCGACCACTTCTCCCACGCGGCCGGCCGCGGGCACGTCCACATCCACGCCAGCGCCGCCCTCTCGATCGGCACGCTGCACGGGCTCGTCGGCACGGGCGCCACGCTGGCGGTGCTTCCCGCCGCGGGCATGCACTCGTTCGTGGAGTCGGGGCTGTTTCTGACGGGATTCGGGCTCGGCACCATCGCGTGCATGATGGGCGTCGCCTGGCTGCTCGGGGTGGTTGCGCCGCGCGAGGAGCGAAGCGTCGCCTACCGGCGGGTGTTCGTGGCGGCCTCGCTCGCGTCGTTGCTGCTCGGCATGGTCTGGATCGGGCTCGCGCTCGCGGGCGTGGATCTCGACGCGGGCTGATGCGGATCGCACTCGCGCTGCTGGTCGCGAGTTTCGGACTCGGCTGCGCGTGGCTCCCGAGCGAGCCCGGAGGGCCGGCCGAGCCGTGGCTCGCGTGGCAGGCGCCGCTCGGCCGCGCGGACGCGCTGGCCGGCCGCATCTACGACACCGAAGGGCGTCGCTTCGTCTCGCCCGCCGAGGTCTTCGCGCGCGCGCGCGGCGCCGCCTTCGTGCTGCTCGGCGAGAAGCACGACAATCCCGACCACCACCGCCTGCAAGCGTCGCTGGTCGAGTCGCTGGCGCAGGCGGGCCGTCGCCCGGCGCTGGTGTTCGAGATGATCCCGCGCGATCGCGCGGGTGCGCTCGACGCCGCGATCGCTGCGCATCCCGACGATCCGGACGCACTCGCGACCGCGCTCGACTGGGTGCACGGCGGCTGGCCGGACTTCGCGCTGTACCGGCCGATCTTCGCCGCGGCGCTCGAGGCGCGCATGCCGATCGTGCCGGGTGATCTCTCCCGCGAGCAGCTCGCGGGGCTGCGCAAGAGCGGGCTCGACGCGCTGTCGGAGGCCGCGCGCGCGCGGCTCGCGCTCGAGCCGCCGCCATCGGCGGAGGCGCGGCGCGCGTTCGCGGACGAGGTGCGCGAGGCGCACTGCGGGATGGCGCCCGACGCGATGGTCGACGCGATGATCGCCGTGCAGCGGGCGCGCGATGCGACGCTCGCCGACGCGCTGCTCGCGTCGGCCGGCGCGGACGGCGGCGTGCTGATCGCCGGCGCCGGGCACGTGCGCCGGGATCGCGGCGCGCCTCTCTACCTCGCCCGGCGCGCGCCGGAGCAGCGCGTGCTCGCGCTCGCGTTCAGCGAGGTGCCGCGCGGCGCAGCCGAGACGGACGATCCCGCGCGACGCGCCGCCGAGCTCGGCAGCGAATTCGACCTGGTCTGGTTCACGCCGCGCGTCGACGACGAAGACCCGTGCGAGCGCTTCCGACACGAGCTCGAGAAGCTGCGCCAGCCGAAGTCCGCCCCGCCGGCGCCCTAGCGCTCCGGATATACTGCCGGCGTGGCGGCGGTCTCCGCGTTTCGCTTGCTCGACACCGATGGGCGCGCGCACGTGTCGCCGTCGGGCCGCGCGCACCTGCTGGTGTTCGCGCACGCCGGCTGCCCCACCTGCGAGCTCACGTTGCCGCTCGTCGAGGCCGCGCACGAGGCGTTCGGCGCGAAGCTCGACGTTTCGGTGGTCGCGCAGGACGACGACGGCGGGCGCGCGCTGCGCGAGAAGCACGGCCTGCGCGCGCCGTTCCTCGACGACTCGGCGCTCGCGGTCTCATTCCAGTCCGAGATCGACGCGGTGCCCACCACGGTGCTGCTCGGCGGCGACGGCGCGGAGCTCGAGCGCTGCGTCGGCTTCGCGCGCGAGGATTGGCGCGGGCTGTTCGCGCGCATGGCGCTGCTCGGCGGTGGGCGCGCTCCGGCGCTCGACTGGTCGAGCCTGCCCGAGCTCCGCCCCGGCTGCGGCTCGCGCACGAACGACCCGGAGATCGCGGCGCGGCTCGAGGCGCGCGCTTCGGGCAGTCCGCTGCGCGCGCGCCGGATCGAAGTGGGCGATGCCGACGACCCGTTCGAGTTCATGTTCGACCAGGGGCTGACCGACGGCCTGCCGGTCGTGCCGCCGACACCCGAGCGTGTCATGCGCATGCTCGCCGGCACGCGCCGCGCGGCCCAGGACGTGGTCGCGGAGGTCGCGCCGAACTACGCGCCGGCGACAGTGGAGAAGATCGCCATCAATGCGGTCATGGCGGGCTGCAAGCCCGCCTACCTGCCCGTGGTGATCGCCGCCGTGGAAGCGGTCTGCACGCCGGAGTTCAACTTGCACGGCGTGCTCGCGACGACCTTCTTTCCGACGCCGGTCCTGATCGTGAACGGCCCGATCCGCGCGCGCATCGGCATGAACTCCGGGTTGAACTGCCTGGGTCAGGGCAACCGCGCGAACGCCACGATCGGCCGCGCGCTGCAGCTGGTGGTGCGCAACCTCGGCGGCGGCCGGCCCGGCGAGGTCGACCGCGCCGCGCTCGGGCAGCCGGGCAAGTTCACGATGTGCTTCGCCGAGTACGAGGAGCGCAGCAACTGGGCGCCCCTGCACGTCGAGCGCGGCTTCGCGCGCGCGCAGAGCACCGTCACCGCCTTCGCCGGCGGCGCGCCGACGGGCTTCATCGACCAGCTCGCGCGCGACGGGCGCACGCTCGCGACCAGCTACGGGCTCGTGCTCGCGGCTGCGAACCACCCCAAGCACTACCTGCACGGGGAGATCGTGGTGGTCGTGCCGCCCGAGCACGTCGACACGTTCGCGCGGGACGGCGTCAGCAAGCACCAGCTGCGCGCGCGCATCCAGGAAGTCACGTCGCGCCCGCTGCGCGAGCTGGTCCGCGACGACGCCTGCGCCGAGGGGCTGCCGCTCGAGCTGCTCGAGAAGCTCGGCGCCGACGCGCGCGTCGCAAAGTTCCGCACGCTCTCTGACATCACGCTGGTCGTGGCCGGCGGCGAGGCGGGCAAGTTCGGCGCATACTTCCAGGGCTGGCTGTCCGGACCGCTCGGCTCGGTCATGACCACGCGCGTGATCGATGCGGACGAAGGGGTTTCGCGATGACGACGATTCTCGATCCCACCGACGAGCGCGTGCCGATCCGCCGCTCGCTGACGAAGCGACCCGACGCGGTCACCGGTACGGTCGCGCTGCTCGACATCATCAAGCCGCGCGGCGACGTGCTGCTCGACCGGCTCGAGGAGCGCCTGCGCGAGCGACTGCCGGGCGTCACATTTCGGCGTTACCGCAAGCCGACGTTCACCAAGCCCGCGCCGCTCGATCTGCGGCGCCGCATCGCCGAGGAGTGCGGCTTCGTGATCGAAGCCCTCGCCGATTGAGGCTCCTGCACGACGTGCAGTGTGCACGACACAGTCTGGTTCGAGCTTCAGGGCCTGCCGTCGGTCTTCATCGCCTCGAGCGTGTTCGAGGACGCCGCGGCCAGCCAGGCGCGCGCGTTGGGACTCGACGACGTTCAGCGCGTCTTCGTGCCTCACCCGATCCAGGACGCGACCGACGCCGAGATGCGCGCCAAGGCGGATGCGGTGGTGGACTCCGTCCTACAGGCAATTCGAAGCGCCAAGTAGGCGAATCCGCGAGGGGGCTGGCCGATCCCCGCCGGCCCGGGTTTTCGCATACAGGGCCGAACCTCGAATCTACCAAAAGATGAGCTTGACCGGATAGTTAGGAGCGTGATACGAATCACATTCGAGATTCGGTCCGCCAACTCCTAGCGCTGAGGGTGTTTTCGTCATGCGTTTCCTGTTGTCTGCTGCTGTCGTTCTTGCTGTTTTTGCCACGCTGGTCGCCTCTTCCGCGAACGCCGCTTCGCTCAGTCTGACGGGTTCCGTCGGCTCGGCGATCGCGAGCGGAAACGACGGAAACGTCACCTACACGGGCAACTCCGCGTTCGGTGACGTCACCTTCATCGCCAGCCCCAACCGCAGCGATCTGACCTGGAGCTCGGGCAACGGTCTGGGCATCAACTGCCCGAGCTCGGTGAACGGCTGCAGCACCGACTCCGCGTACCAGATCGACACGCCCGAGGTGCTCACCGTGCGCTTTGAGCAGAGCGTGTTCCTGACCTCGGTCGACATTTCGCTGCTCAGCACCTCGGGCCGCTACTTCCTGCGCGTCGACGAGACGGGCTCGATCATGGGCAACGGCTTCGACATCAACTTCGACTCCGACGACGCGAACCGCGACGGCGAGCTCAACGTGCGCGTCAACCGCTGGGTCACGGCGATTCGGTTCGTCCCGGATTCCGGCGAGCACAACGACTTCGCGCTGGCGCGGCTCCGCATCGACGAGCACCGCATCGCCCCGGCTCCCGGTCCCGGCAACCCGATCCCGGAGCCGAGCTCGGTGCTGTTGATGGTCGTCGGCGCCGGCATCGTCGCGCTGCAGGTGCGCAAGCGCATCTAAGCGCTTCAGCCGGTCCGGCGATCCTCGGGGAAGTGCGGCATGACCTCGCGCGTGAGCAGCTCGAGCGATTCCGTCCAGCGCTCGGCTTCGCCGCTCATGTCATAGACCATCGCGAGCAGACCGCCGAAGCCGCCCGTGCGCTGCTGGTGCGCTCCGATCTTGTCGATCACGGTTTGCGGTGAGCCGACGAACCAGCTGTGCTCGATCAGGTAGTCGACGTCCAGGCTCGCGTCCGCGTGGCTCGGATCGACCTTGAAGCTCGAGTGCATGCCGCTGCCCAGGTAGAACGGCAGCAGGTACTCGCGCCAGCAGCGGCCCATCGCGCCCTCGCGCGCGAAGCGGCGCGCCTCGGCGTCGGTGCGCGCGAGGTAGATCTCCTTCACGAGCCGCCAGTCGCGGCGGTCGGGCGTGCGGCCGCTGCGCGCGGCGCCGGCCTCGATCGAGCTCCAGTGCGACGCGGTGTGCGCGAGGTTGAGTGAGATCGAGAGCGGCATGAAGCCGCGCTCGCCCGCGATCTTCAGCGTCTCCGAGCCCGGGGAGAGGCCGGCGATGCCGATCGGCGGGTGCGGCTTCTGGAACGGCCGCAAGTGCAGGGACAGGAAGTCGAACTGCGTCTCGGGCGGGCGCACCGACCAGAATTCGCCGTCGTACTTGATCGGCCCCTCGGTCCAGAGCCGCAGCATGATGTCGAGCGATTCGAGCGTCATGCGCCGGTTCTGGCCCGTCGCCGCGTCGACGTTGAACAGCGCGAGGTCGCTCGGCAGCGCGCTGATGCCGATCCCGAGCATCGTGCGGCCCTGCGAGATGTGGTCGAGGAAGGCGACGCGGTGTGCGAGCTCGATCGGGTGGTGGTAGGGCAGGAGATGCGCGCCCGGCGCGAGCCTGATGCGCTTGGTGCGCAGCAGCGCCTGCGCGATCAGGAGGTCCGGCGCCGGGTTCGGCTCCCAGGGCGCGGTGAAGTGCTCGCCGATCCAGGCCTCGTCGAAGCCGAGCCGGTCGAACAGCTCGAGCTGCGACAGGTCCCACCGGTAGCCCTCGTAGATGCCGCGCTCGGGCGGGTGCGACGGCATCATGAACGCGCCGAGCTTCATCCGGTCCTCAGCTCCCCGACTTGGCTTCGCGCCGGATCACCTCGGCGCCGCTCGGGTCGACCAGCATGCCGTGCACCTGCGCGTTGTTGGAGTGGCCGAGCTGCTGCAGCGACATCGCGGCCTGCAGCGCGGTCCAGAAGCCCTGCGCGTCCTGCGCCTGGTTCACCGATTGCTTGGCGAGCTTCAGGCCCATGCTCGGCCGCGAGGCGATGCGCAGCGCGAGCTCGAGCGTGAACTTCTCGAGCTCGGCGCGGGGCACCACGTGGTTCAGCATGCCGAGCGCGCGCGCCTCGGCGGCGCCGATCGCGGCGCCGGTGAACAGCATCTCCTTGGCCTTGCGGATGCCCACCTCCCACGGGTGCGCGAAGTACTCGACGCCGTTCACGCCGAAGGCGACCACCGGATCGGAGAACGTCGCGTCCTCGCTCGCGACCACCAGATCGCAGACCCACATCAGCATCAGCCCGCCGGCGATCGTCTTGCCGTGCACCTGCGCGATGGTGGGCTTGGGCAGGTTGCGCCAGCGCCAGCACAGGCCGAGGTAGATCTCGTGCTCGACCGCCATGTAGCCCTCGGCGCCGGGCAGATCGAAGCCGCCCCAGGTTCCGACCGGCTCGAAGTCGGCGACGCTCGAGCGGTCGCGCAGATCGTGGCCGGACGAGAAGTGCGGACCGTCGGCCGACAGCACGATCACCTTCACGGCGTTGTCGCGCGCGGCGCGGTCGAAGGCGTCGTTCAGCTCGTAGAGCATGCGCTTGTCCTGCGCGTTGCGCGTCTCCGCCCGCGCGAGCACGATGCGCGCGACGCCGGCCGCCGGCTGCTCGTAGCGGATCGACTGGAACTCGCTCTCACTCATCTCGAGGCTCCTCGCTCTTCCCTCGCGCCGATCATACCGCGCGGCCGAGCTCAGGCGCGGATGCGGCGGGCCTCCAGGTAGAAGCGCTTCTCCTCGGCCTCGCCGAGCGAAAAGGCCTTGCGCGGCAGCACGCCGCGCCGCGCGACGGTCGGGAACAGCGCGGACTTCTCGAAGGCGGGCAGGGTGAAGCCGATCCGGCCCGGCTCGGCCGAGAGCCGCGCGAGCGCGTCGTCGCCGTGGATGTAGTCGATGCGCGCGCCCGGGTGCACCGCCAGCCACTCGTCGAGGAACGCCTGCAGCGCCGCGACCGCCAGCGGCTCGCCGCCGGCGTGCAGGGTGGCGACACCGGAGCGTGTCGAGGCGACCCAGCGCAGCGCGTGGGCCGGGCCCGTGCCGCGCGTGCGCGCGAGGTCGGCGAGCAGCACGTCCGGATCGGCGCCGAACACGACGCGGTGGATCGGCTCGAAGCGCAGCCCCGGGTCGTGCACGTTCACGAGCTCGACCAGCGCGAAGCGCGCCGGATCGTCCCGGCGTTGCGCGGCCGGGAGCGAAGGCTTGCGCCGCTCCCAGAACAGCTTCGCGGCGGCGAGCGAGTGGTTGCCGTCGCCCGACGCGTACAAGAACGGATCGCCGTCGCTCGCGCCGTATTTCGCGCGCTGCAGCGCGGGCTGGGCGAGCGCCGCCAGCGCGCGCTCGACCCGCGCGATCTCGGCCGGATCGGCCACGGCCCAGCCGCGCACGCGGCCTGCGCCGTCCATCAGCTCCACGTCGTAGAGCGGCGCGCCGCGCGAGGCGCCCGCGGCGACCGGCTCGATCACGGTGCACCCGGGATCGTCGACCAGCACCAGCACGTGCGGAAGTTCGAGGACCGCAGCCTCGCGCACGCGCAGGCGCGGCGGCAGGCGCTCCTCGACGGTGGCCTCGGTCGCGCGCAAGAGCGCCCGCGCCCCCGGGCGCCAGTCGTAGCGCTCGAGGTCGAGCGCGACCATCAGCCCGCGGCGCGAGGCGACGTGCGGGGTGCTGCGCTCGACGGCGACGAAGCCGCGCAGCGGCTTCGCGAACACGCCCGTTGCCAGGTACTCGCGCATGTTTGCCTGGATCGCCGCGATGCGTGCGTCCTCGTCCTTTGCTCCGAGCCACACCTCGGGCAGGATCAGGTGCAGCGTCGAGGGCGCGTCACCGACGCGC
Organism: Myxococcota bacterium; assembly: GCA_040902485.1. Lineage (GTDB taxonomy): Bacteria > Myxococcota_A > UBA9160 > SZUA-336 > SZUA-336 > VGRW01. The sequence continues at coordinate 14,468 of JBBDXF010000021.1, forward strand.
TCCGCGACGGCGTTCCAGTACTCGGGTTGGGACGTGTACTGATCGCACGCGATCACCGCCCAGCGCGACAGGTCGACGCTCAGTGCGGGCAGCAGGATCTCGGGAACCGCGATGCCGAGCGCCTCGGCCGCCGCCGCTTCGCTCATGGCCCGCGCCGTCCGACCTGCGCGCGGCCCAGCGCGCGGCAGGGCTCGTCGAGCGCGGGATCCGAGCTCGCACCGACGTTCTGCAGGTTCGCGAGCGTGCGCTCGCTCGATTGCGTTGCGATCCTCTGGCCCGGCCAGATCGTCGAGCCCGCCGCGCTGCCCGATCGCACCGCGTCGCACGCGAAGAAGCGTCCCGAAGCGACGTCGGCCTCGAGATCGCGGTTGGTCGCGGCGACGACGCACACATCGGCGCTGCGCGTGCGCGTCTCGCCCACGCGCTCGAACTGCTTGTCCTGCAGGAAGCGCAGCAGCTTGGCCTGCAGCGCGGGCGAGAGCTCGCCGATCTCATCGAGAAACAGCGTGCCGCCCTCCGCGGCCTCGACGCGGCGGGGCTGGTCGCGCACCGCGCCGGTGAACGCGCCGCGCGCGTGCCCGAACAGCTCGCTCGCGAGCAGCTCTTCGGTGAGCGTCGGGCAATTCACGACCGCGAACGGCGCACCGCGCCGCGCGCTCTGGCGGTGCAGCGCGCGCGCGAGCACGGTCTTGCCGGTCCCGCTCTCGCCGCGCAGCAGCACCGCGACGTCCGCCGCCGCCACGCGCGCGATCATCTCCAGCACCGCGCGCATGATCGGCGACTCGCTCGCGAGCTCGGTGTCGGGCGTCGACTCGGCGAGCCGCGCCTCGAGCTCGGCGATCCGGCCCAGCAGCGCGCGATGCTCGGAGATCGGGTCCACGACGTGGCGGATCTGCGCGGGCGTGAACGGCTTGGGCAGGTAGTCGCGCGCGCCGCGCCGCATCGCCTCGACCGCGGTCTCGATCGTCGCGTAGGCCGTGACCACGGCCACCGCGAGCTCCGGCCGCGCGGCCAAAAGCTTCGGCAGGGTCGCGCGGATGTTCTTCTCGTCGTCCACGACGAGCACACGCGTGCCCGGAACAGGGCGTTCGAGCTTCGCTGCCATGGCAGCTCGCAGCGCACCGGAGCCGGTGCGGGAAATCTGGCTCCCCGAGACGGACTTGAACCGCCGACCTAGTGGTTAACAGCCACCCGCTCTACCAACTGAGCTATCGGGGAATGGGTGGCTCAGTCTACGGATGCGGAATCGGGATTCAAGTAGACGGGCGAGCGCAGCGCGGCAGGCGCTCGCCTCAGGGGACGATCAGCCGACAGGGGGGCGCTTCCACCGCCGTCCCGCCTTCTCCCATCCGTAGGAACGTCACCCGGATCTCCGTCCCCGCCCCCAGATCCGGCAACACCACCTCGCTCCCCTCCGAGACCGTCGTCACCTCGCGATCCGGCAGCGCGCGGCGCAGCTCGGCCACCCGTGCCCCCGTCCAGTCCCCGGCGCGCGCGGGATCCCAGGCCACGACCAGCGCCCCGTCCCGGCGCGTGACCGCGAGCCCGGCGTCGGCGCCCTTCACTTCGAGGGGCTCGGAGGGCAAGCTGACCAGCGCGTCCGCGTCGGTCGCGCGCAGCCGGTAGCGCGCGCTCTGGCCGCAGCCGATCGCGGCGTCCGCGAGCTCCGTGGTGCCGGCGGGGACCTGCGCGATCTGCAGCTCTTCGCCGTAGCCCGAGCCGTTCGCGAGCGCGCGCCAGACCTCGTAGCTCGCCAGGTCGGGCTCCACGTTCGGGGCCCAGCGCAGCTCCGCGCGGCCCAGGCCCGGCGCGCTCGCCTCGAGCCCGATCGGCGGCAGCGGCTCGGCCTTCGTCACCGCGCGGATCGGCTTCTCCGTGGGCTCGCTCTCGCCGCCGAAGCGGTTCACCGCGGCGATCCGGTAGTACATCACGCGCAGGTCGCCGGGCACCGTGTCCTCGTACACCGTATTGAGTCGGCCCGCGACGAAGGTCACGCGCCCCCAGGGGCCGGCCATGGTCGGGCAGCGGTAGATCGCGTAGCCCGAGACCGCCGTCGCGTCGCTCGGCTTCCAGGAGAGCACCGCGCTGCGCGGCAGGTTCGAGTACACCTGCAGCCCGTCGGGCACGTCCGGCTTCGGCTCGGTGGTCGCGACCAGCGCCGCGTGGCTGCGCGAGATACGCCCTTTGGTGTCGTAGGGGTGCACGCGGTAGGTGTAGGTCTGGCCGTCGCCGAGCGCCCCGACGCTCGCGCCCGCGTCGCCGAACACGGTACCGAAGCGCGAGTTGGTGATGCCGACCCGCACGTACGGCTCCTCGCCGTTACCCTTCGCGCGCAGGATGGCGTAGCCCGCGACGTCACCGACCAGCACGGGGTCCCAGGCCAGCCCGATCTGGCGATCCTGGTTCGAAGTCACGCGCAGCCCCTCGGGCGGCAGCAGGCGCGAGCCGCGGTCGAAGACCAGCGGCTGGTCGCGCGCGAAGAGCCGCTCGGCGACCTTCTCGGTCGTGCTCGCGCAGGCGAGCGCGAACGCGGCGAGGAGCAGGAGCGAAAGCGCGCGCCGTTCACGGGCCACGGGTCTGGATCTCCTCGAGCCGCGACAGGATGCGCTCCGCGCGGTCGACGTTCTCCTTGGTGCGCTGGTCGTCGGGCGCGATCAAGAGCGCGTTGCGCCACACGACCAGCGCCTTCTCGAGGTCCTCGTCCTGGAAGTAGCGCTTGCCCTGCTCGTAGAGACCCGGCACGCGCGGCGCGAGCTCCGCGCGCAGCTCGGTGAGCCTGCGCCGCGCGGACGCGTGCTTCGGGTCGATGCGCAGCGCCTCCTGGAAGTCGCGGATCGCGCGGTACGGATCGCCCGCCGCCTCGGCCGCCCGGCCGGAGCGGTAGCGGCCTTCGGCGAGGATCTCTTCCGACGATACCGACGGCGGCGGCAGCACGGCCGCGACCCGTGCCGGCCGGCGCTCGCTTTGCTGTGTCTGCAGCGCCTGCGCCGAGACGCCCTCGTCGTAGCGCTTCAGGTACGACAGGTAGCCGAGCGCGGCCTCGTTCTCGCCGTCGAGCTCGAGCACGCGCTCGAAGGCGGTGCGCGCTCCCGCACGGTCACCGACCGCGTAGGCCCGCTTGCCGTCCTCGAGGAAGCGCAGCACCTGCGCGCCGGTCTCCGCGCGCACCTGGCGCAGCTCGATCTGGATCGCGGGGTCGAACGGGTCGAGCCGCTGCAATTTCTCGGCGCTCTCGTTCGCCTCGCGCAGGCTGCCCGCGGCGAGCGCCGCCGCGAGCCGTGCGCGCTCCTCGGACTCCTTTGCGCGCAGCTCGCGGTACAGCGACTGCGTGCGCGCGAGCGTCTGCGGCCGGTCGGGGTCGAGCTTCAGCGCGAGCCGGTAGTAGAGCACCGCCTCGGAGAGCCGCCCCTCGTCCTCGAAGAACTCGGCGCGCTTCTCGTAACGCACCAGCGAGCTCGCCAGGTCCGACTCGACCGTCTCGAGCCGCGCGTGCGCTCGCGCGTACTCACCGCTCTTCGGCGTGATCTCGCGCCACGCCGCGAGCGCGCCCGCGACGTCGCCCTGGCTGTACAGGCGATCGCCGTGCTCGTACGGGCTCGCACAGCCCGAAAGGGTTGCCAGCAGCGCGCAACCGAACGCAATTCTCAAGCGACGCACTGCGGCCATGGTACCCGAAGCCGGATATACCTCTACTCCAGCAGCTCCGAAGCCAAGCGGGCAGCAGGTCTTGCAAGCGGCGCGTTCCCGCGCCGCGCGCCGGGCCCTATCAGTAGAGAACCTCGTAGATCTCGATGGGGTGATCGACCCCCTCGATGATGCGCGTGCCCTCGGACTTCACGTCGACCAGCTCGCCGATGCGCTCGCGCACCTCGCCCGTGATCTTGATCTGGCCGGGACCGGCCAGCGCCTGCAGGCGGTTCGCGACGTTCACCGGCTCGCCGATCGCGGTGTAGTCCATCTTCAGCTCCGAGCCGATGTTGCCCACGACGACCGGGCCGGTCTCGATGCCGATGCCCACCTCGAGGGGTACGTACGGCTGACCGGTGGCCTCGCAGCGGCGGTTGCGCTCGTGGATCGCGCGCTGCACGGCGATGGCCGCGGCGACCGCGCGCTGTGCGTGGTCGTCGGTCTCGATCGGCGCGCCGAGGTAGGCGAGGATCGCGTCGCCGATGTACTTGTCGACGGTGGCGCCGTGCTCGAGCAGCCGGCCCGTGATCAGGTCGAAGCACTCGTTCAGGAACGCCACCGTGCGCTCGGGTCCGATCGCGCCCGTCAGCCGCGTGAACTTGCGGATGTCCAGGTAGATCACCGAGACCTCGCGCAGCTCGCCCTTCAGGTGGATCGATTCAGGCGAGTCGATCACCTCGCGCAGCACGTGGTCGGAGACGTAGCGGCGAAATGCGGTCTCGATGCGGCGCTTCTCGCCCAGGCTCTCGCTCATCTCATTGAAGGCGCGCGCGAGCACGCCGATCTCGTCGCGCGAGGTCGGCTGGACGCGCGCCGACAGATCCCCCGCCGCGAGCGCGTTCACGGCCAGGCGAAGCTGGCGCAGCGGGCGCGACAGGATTCCCGAGACCACGAACGCGATCAAAAGGCCGATGCCGAGCAGGATGCCCGCGGCGATCAGCACCTGGCGCCGTGCCGCGCGGATCACGCGGCCGGTGACGGCGTCGACGTCGAGTGCGACCTGCGCCTCGCCGATGTCGAGCTCGCGGTAGGTCATGCGTGCGGCCACCACCAGCACCCCCCCGCTCGGGCGCGTGGCGAGCGCCTGCTCGGTCGTCAGCCGGTCGCGCTGCTCGATGTCGTCGTCGCGCGACGAGGCGATCACGCGCCCGCCCTTGTCCAGCACGCGAGTGACGGTGACCTCGGACTCCTTCGCGATCGTCTCGAGCAGCTGCGAGAGCGTCAGGTCGTCCTCGAGCAGGAGCGGCTCGCGGGCGTTGCGCGCGAGCTGCTGGGCCAGGACGATCGCGCGCTTGCCGGCCTCGTCGGCCAGCGCCTGCGAGCTGCGCTCCAGCACGACGAGCGAGATCGTGCCGATCGCGCCGACCAGGAGCACGCTCGACAGGATCGCGAGCTTGAATCGCAGCGGGAAGATCACTGGCGGGAAATTCCCTTTCCGTACAAAGCCTTGGCTTCGAACCCGGGGGTGGCTTGAGGCTATCAAGTCGGAACTCGCGCGCAAAGCGGGCTAGCCCTAGTCTGTGCCGATGGGGGATTCCCGGTCCGGTCGCGTCGTCATCTTCGACTTCGACGGCACGCTCGCCGACACCTGGCTCGATCTCGCGGCGGCGCTGAATCGCACGCTGGCCGACGCGGGTCTTCAGCCTGTCGAGGGACCGCAGGTGAAGGCGTGGATCGGGGACGGCGCGCTGAAGCTGCTCGCGAACGCGCTGCCGTTCGCCGAGCGCGCGCCCGAGCGACTGGAGTCGCACTACGAGCGCTTCCGCGCGCACTACGACCGCTGCTGTCTCGACACCACCGACCTGTACCCGGGCATGGCGCAGTGCCTGGAGGCGCTCTCGGGCGAGACGCTGGCGGTGCTCTCGAACAAGCCCGCGCGCTTCCTGCACCGGATCATCGACGGGCTCGGGCTCAAGGCGGTGTTCGGCGCGGTGCTGGGCGGCGACACGCTCTCGATTCGCAAGCCCGACCCGGCCGTGCTCGTGCACGTGCTCGAGCGGCTGGGCAGCCGCCAGGCCGAAGTCTGGATGGTGGGCGACAGCGCGATCGACGTGGAGACCGGCCTCGCGGCGGGCGCGCGCACGATCGGCTGCGGCTGGGGGCTGCGCGGGCGCGAGGAGCTGGTCGCGGCGGGGGCCGAGTTCCTGCTCGACCACCCGCGCGAGATCGCGCCCACGATCCTGCGCAAGTAGCCGTCGGCCGGGGCGACTTGACCCACGCCCGCGTGCGCGGTCAACTTCGCGGAATGCCTGTGGAATGGACCCGATGAGCACGCCTTCGAGCGAGACCGCGCGGCTGGCCCGATTCGCGCTGGGGCTTTCGCTCGAGCGCGTGCCCGAGGCGGTGCGCGCGAGCGCCCGCGCGGCCATCCTGGACGGGCTCGCCTGCGCGGTCGCGGGCCGCGACGAGCGCGTGACGCGCGCGCTGCGCGGCTTCGCGCTCGAGCAGGGCTCACACCCGCGCGCGACGCTCTGGGGTACCGGCGAGCGCGTGTCGCCCGCGCTCGCGGCGCTGGTGAACGGCGCGGCCGCGCACGCGCTCGACTTCGACGACGTGTCGTGGGCGATGAACGGACATCCGACGGTGCCGCTGCTGCCCGCGGCGTTCGCCAGCGCCGAGGCGCTGGGCTGCACGGGCGAGGAGCTCTTGCGCGCGTACGTGGTCGGCTTCGAGGTCGAGGCGCGGCTCGGGCAGGCGCTCGGCAAGCCACACTACGAGCGCGGCTGGCACGCGACCGCGACGATGGGCGTGTTCGGCGCGACGGCGGCGTCGGGCGTGTTGCTCGGGCTCGACGAGGGCGCGCTGCGGCGCGCATTCGGAATCGCGGTCTCGCGCGCGTCCGGCACGCGCGCGAACTTCGGCACCGATGTGAAGCCGCTGCACGCGGGCCTGGCCGCGCGCGCCGGGCTCGAAGCCGCCGAGCTCGCGAAGCGCGGCGTCTCCGCGCGCGAGGACGGGCTCGAGATGAGCATGGGCCTCGCCGATCTCTACGCCGGCGCCGTGCCGTTCGCGTTGCCGAGTCTCGACGACGGCTTCGCGCTCGAGCGGCCGGGCGTGGAGCTCAAGCCCTATCCGTCGTGCCGCTTCACCCACCGCGCGATCGACGCGGTGCTCGCGCTGCGCGAGCGGCACGCGGGAGCTGAGCTGCGCGCGATCGAGTGCGAGAGCGATCCGCTCGGACAGAAGATCCTGATCTACGCCGAGCCGCGCACGGGGCTCGAGGCGAAGTTCTCGCTCCAATACTGTGTCGCGATCGCCTGGCTCGACGGCTGGCCGGGGCTCGGCGCGTTCTCCGACGCGCGCGCGGGCGCGGCCGACGTGCAGGCGCTGCTGCGCCGTGTGACGGTGCGCGAGTCGCGCTCGGTGGAAGAGCAGGTCGAGCTCGTGTTCGCCGACGGCACGCGCGCGCGGGAGACGGTGCGCATCGCGCGCGGCAATCCGCAGAATCCGCTCAGCCCCGACGAGCGCTTGGCCAAGGCGCGGCTCTGCCTCGAGCCCGCGCTCGGCGCCGAGCGCGCGCGGGCGCTGATCGATGCGGTCGAGTCGCTCGAGAAGCAGCGCGACGTGCGCGAGCTTGCGAGGGGCCTCGCGTGACGCTCTCGGTCGGCGTGTGGGACGCCCTCTCGGCGAAGCTCGCGGAGCGCGCGGGCTTCGAGCTCCTGTTCGTGTCGGGCTTCGCGGTCGCCGGCACGCAGCTCGGCGAGCCGGACTTCGGCCTGCTCACGCAGACGGAGATGCTCGAGTCCGCGCGGCGCATCGTGCGCGCGGTGCGCGTGCCGGTGATCGTCGACGGCGACACCGGACACGGCGGGCCGCTGAACGTGCAGCGCGCCGTGCGCGAGGGGGTGGCGCTCGGCGCGGCCGGGATGTTGCTCGAGGACCAGGTCTGGCCCAAGCGCTGCGGGCACATGCGCGGCAAGGAAGTGATTCCCGCCGAGGAGCACGTGCAGAAGATCCGCGCCGCGGTCGAGGCGCGCGGCGCCGCGACGTTCACGATCCTGGGCCGCACCGACGCGCGTGCGCCCTTCGGGCTCGACGAGGCGATCCGGCGCGGGCGCATGTACCGCGAGGCGGGCGCGGACCTGATCTTCGTCGAGGCGCCGCTCTCGCGCGACGAGCTCGCGCGCATCGGCCGCGAGGTTCCGGGTCCGCTGATGGCGAACATGGTCGAGGGCGGGAAGACGCCGATCCTGGGCGTCGCGGAGCTGGCCGAGCTCGGCTTCGAGTACGTGGTGTACCCGCTCACGGGTCTGCTCTCGGCCGCGCGCGCGCTGGAGCGCGCGTTCGCGGAGCTCGTGAAGTCGGGCGTCGCGCCCGACGAGACGCGCACCAAGATGGGCTTCGACGAGTTCACGGCGCTGGTCGGGCTCGAAGCCCGCTACGCCGCCGCAGAGCGCTTCAAGGCCTGAGGCGAAGGGAGGAACGATGTCGGCCAAGCCGCACGCGAACGTCTGGACGGATCCGCTCACGCCACTGGTCATGCTGATGCGCACCGCGCGCGTGTTCCCGAAGCGCGAGGCCGTCGTGCACGGCAAGCTGCGCTGGAGCTACGCGAAGTTCGCGGAAGAGGTCGGGCGCATGGCCGGCGCGTTGCGAAGCAAAGGCATCGGTCACGGCGACCGCGTCGCGATCCTCGCGCCCAACACGCCCGCGCACCTGGTCGCGCACTTCGCGCTGCCGCTGCTCGGCGCGCCGCTGGTCTCGATCAACACGCGGCTGGCCGCGGCCGAGATCGCCTACATCCTCGACCACTGCGGCGCGAAGCTGCTGCTGGTCGACCCGGAGCTGGCGCCGCCGCTCGACGCGATCCTGCCGCAACGTCGGGCGCTGCAGACCGTGGTCGAGATCCCGGACGGCTTCGTCGCCGCGCGTCCGGGCAAGCTCGCCTGGGACGCATTCGCCGACGGCGCGCCCGTGCTGCCGATCGAGAACACGGTGCAGGACGAAGAGGACGTGATCTCGATCAACTACACCTCGGGCACCACCGGCATGCCCAAGGGCGTGATGTACACGCACCGCGGCGCGTACCTGAACGCCGTGAACCAGATCGGTGTACTCGGGCTCACGAATCGCTCGACGCTGGTCTGGACCGTGCCGATGTTCCACTGCAACGGCTGGTGCATGCCGTGGGCGTTCACGGGGGCGTCGGGACGGCACGTCTGCCTGCGCAAGGTCGATCCGCCGGAGCTGTTCCGCCTGATCGACGAGGAAGGCATCACCCACCTGAACGGCGCGCCGACCGTGCTCTTGATGCTGGCGAGCGACCCCGCCGCGCAGGGCAAGCACTTCGATCCACCGATCCACACCTGCACGGGTGGTGCGCCGCCGTCGCCGACGCTGCTCGAGCAGATGGAGAAGCTCGGCGTGAAGGTCACGCACCTGTACGGGCTCACCGAGACCTACGGCCCGCACGTGATCTGCGAGATCCAGGACGGCTGGGAGAAGCTCGACACCTCCGGCCGCGCGAAGATGATGTCGCGCCAGGGCGTGCCGTACCCGCACGCGGTGTTCCTGCGCGTCGTCGACGAGAACCTGGTCGACGTGCCGGCCGACGGACAGACCATGGGCGAGGTGGTGATGCGCGGCAACAACCTGATGCGCGGCTACTACAACGACCCCGAGGCCACCGCGAAGGCGTTCGCGGGCGGCTGGTTCCACTCCGGCGACGTCGGCGTGATGCATCCGGACGGCTACATCGAGCTGCGCGACCGCTCCAAGGACATCATCATCTCGGGCGGCGAGAACATCTCGACCATCGAGGTCGAGAACACGATCGTGAAGCACCCCGCGGTGCTGGAGTGCGCGGTGGTGTCGATGCCGCACGAGAAGTGGGGGGAGGTGCCCAAGGCCTTCGTCACGCTCAAGCCCGGCGCCGTGGCCACGGCCGAGGAGATCATCGTCTTCACCAAGGAGCTGCTCGCGGCCTTCAAGTGCCCCAAGGCGATCGAGTTCGGCGACCTGCCCAAGACGGCGACCGGAAAGATCCAGAAGTTCCGGCTGCGCGAGAAGGAATGGAAGGGCAAGGGCAAGGTGATCATGGGCGTCGAGTTCAAGGGCCAGTGAGCGCCGCGCGGCGTCAGGCGAGCCGACCCGGCACGAACGGGTGACTCGACGAGAGCCCGCCGTCGACCGCGAACGCCTGACCGTTCACGTAGCTCGACTCGTCGCTGGCCAGGAACAGCGCCATGCGCGCGATCTCGATCGGCTGGCCCGCGCGCCGGAGCGGGTTGAGCTGGCCGATCTTCTTCTCGCTGCCGCGCTCGCGCGCCGCCTCGAACATCGGGCGCCTCATGCCCGTCTCGATCAGGCCGGGGCAGATCGCGTTCACGCGCACGTTCGTGCCGGCCAGCTGGTTCGCCGCCGTCTGCACCAGCGAGATGACGCCCGCCTTGCTCGCGCTGTAGGCGCTGCCGCCCGCGCCCGAGCGCAGGCCCGCGACCGACGCCGTGCAGATGATCGAGCCGCCGCCGACGTCGCGCATGGCGGGCGCCGCGTACTTGATGACCAGGAACGGGCCGATCAGGTTCACGCGCAGCACGCGCTCCCACTCGCCCGCAGACAGCTCGAAGAACGGCACCAGCCCGCCGCTGACGCCCGCGTTCGCGTAGCAGACCTCCAGGCCGCCGAGCTCGCGCCGGCAGGTCTCGACCAGCTCGCGCACGGTGGCCTCGTCCGACACGTCCGCGCGTCGGACCAGGCACTTGCCGCCGTGCTTCTCGATCTCCGCGCGCGTGCCCTCGAGGCCTTCCTCGGCCAGGTCGACCGCCAGCACGCGCGCGCCCTCGCTCGCGAACAGCACCGCGCTCGCGCGGCCGATGCCGCTCGAAGCCCCCGTCACGAGCGCGCGTTTGCCCGCGAGTCTCACGCCGCTAGCGGCCCTTGTTGAGCCGGCCGATGTCGATGTAGCGGCGGAGCTTGCCCTTCGAGTCGAACGGCTCGCCGTCGTTGTCCCAGAACTCGATCCGGTTTCCCGTCCCGGTCTGCACGTTCACGATGATGTCGCCGACCACGCGCACGTCGTTGACCTGCGTGACGCCCTCCCACGGGCGGTACCACACGCCGTCCTTGACGCGCGGGTCGCTGAGTCCGGGCGCGCCCTTCCAATCCTCGCTGTTGCGGTGGATGTGCCAGATGATCTTCCACAGCTCCTTCTTGCGGTCGTAGGCGAAGCTGTACAGCGGCTCCCAGGTGTCCGCGTCGACGTAGATGTCCTTGTGGTGGTACGGGTGGTCCTCGTTGCGCGGGTCGAAGCGGATGATGTACGCGTGGCGCGTCTCCCAGTTGTCGTCCGCGAACGAGAAGCCGTAGGGGCCGAAGTTGTAGGTGTCGCCGTACGGATAGGCCAGCGACCGCGTATTGAACGGAGCGATCACGTCCTTCTTGCCCAGGCACTTCCACGTGTACTGGGGCACGACGCCGTCGAAGCTGCGCAGGTCGTCGCGCGTGAAATCGGTGCCCTGCACCGAGTCGGTGCGCTGCGCGGTCGAGATGCGCCGCACGCGCCGCAGGTCGGGCACGTACACCCAGGTATCGTCGTTCTTGGCCTGCGCGAGCGGTCCCTCGGCCGAGCTGTAGCGATAGGTGAGCACGAGGATGCCGCGCGCATCGAACGGCGCGTCGACCTCGACGCCGGACACCTGACTCCGCTTCTCGTTCGGGAAGTAGGCGTGTTCGGTGTCGGCGAACTGCGCCTCGACGCGATTGGTCAGGTTGATGAACTTCGCCGTGCCCTCGTAGTAGAGCGGCAGCTGCTCGCCGCGATCCCAATAGGTGTAGGACCACTTCGAGCGCGAGCCGTCGCCCTCCCAGCGCTTGGTGAAGTTCCAGATGATCTTGGCACCGGCGTCCGGGTCGCCCTCGCAGTCGATCTTCGGGAACGGCAGCCCCGCCGAGTAGCTCGCCAGCCCCCCGTCCTCGCCGAGCTTCGCCTGGCCGGTGAACTTGTCGCTGGCCGAGACGTACTCCGGCGCGGGCGGGTAGCTCTTGAAGATCGGGCCCACCTTGAGCTGCATGCCCTCGAAGAAGAAGTACTCGCGGTTCTCCCAGAACTCGGGCGGCAGGAAGTCCTTGAGCTTCTCGGCCGAGGCGAAGTCGATCACGTCCCCTTCCTTGAACGGCATTCCGGGAACGACATCGTCCGGTGTCGTCTCGGCGGCCAGGGCGACGTTCGCGAGCAGAAATCCGGCGCACAAGGCGAACATCTTCATCGGTGCTCCCTCCTCACAGATCGATACGCCCGAGCATAGAGCCTGGACGCAGCGAATTGCGAACCATCAGTAGCCGCGCGCGCGATCGACCTCGTTGCGCAGCGGCAGGTCGTTCTCGATCCGGTCCAGGTTCTCGGCGAAGATCTCCGTGAGTCGCTCCATGTAGCCGGGGCCCAGGCCCGCGACGTGCGGCGTCAGGATCGTGTTGGGCGCGCTCCATAGCGGGCTCGACGCGGACAGCGGCTCCTCGGCGAACACGTCCAGCGCGGCGCCCGCGAGGCGTCCGGCGCGCAGCGCCTCGGCGAGCGCGTCCTCGTCCACGATCCCGCCGCGCGCCAGGTTGATCAGGTAGGCGCCGGGCTTCAGCCACGCGAGCTCGCGCGCGCCGAGCGAGCCGCGCGTCTCGGGCGTGAGCGGCACGAGCACGACCAGGTAGTCGGCCGCGCGCAGCACCTGCTCGGTGCGCTCGGGCCGCACGACCTCGGCGACGTGCTTTGTATCCTTCGGCTCGCGCTGCGTGCCGATCACGCGCATGCCCAACCGGCTCGCCAGCTCCGCGACCGCCGCGCCGATCGAGCCCAGGCCCAGGATCGCGAGCGTCCGACCCGCGATGGTGTCGACCCCGTACGGCTTCCAGAGTCGGTCGCGGCTCTGCTCGAGCGCGCGCGGCACGCGCTTGGCGAGCGCGAGCACCATGCCGAGCGCGAACTCGCTCATGTGCGGACCGTGGATGCCGCGCGCGTTCGCGATCCGTACCGCCTCGGGCAGGTCCGGCGCCGGCAACAGCGCGTCGACACCCGCGCCCATCATCTGGAAGAGCCGGAGCCGGGTCGCGCCCGCCCAGACGCCGCGCGGCGGCCGGAACGCGAGCAGCGCCTCGATCTCGCCGATGCCCGCGCGCAGCTCGTCCTCGTGCGTCCAGATCACCACCTCGCGGTCGGGCAGCCGCGCGCGCAGCGGCCGCGCCAGCGCCTCGGACAGCTCGCGCGAGATTCCGTGGAAAATGTGGATGCGGGCGATTCGACCTGTGGACATCTCTCGCCGGGCATCTTAGCCTCGCCGCCCCGATGCGTGGCCCCCGCAAAGACATCCGCAACCTGGCCATCATTGCGCACGTCGATCACGGCAAGACGACGCTGCTCGACGGACTCCTGCGCCAGACCGGCACTTTCCGCGTCAACCAGGAAGTCCAGGACCGCGCGATGGACAGCGAGGACCTCGAGCGCGAGCGCGGCATCACGATCCACGCCAAGAACACGGCGGTGGAGTACGAGGGCGTGCGCATCCAGCTGGTCGACACGCCCGGACACGCGGACTTCGGCGGCGAGGTCGAGCGGGTGATGGGCATGGTCGACGCGGTGCTCCTGCTGGTCGACGCGGTCGAGGGCGTGATGCCGCAGACGCGCTTCGTGCTGGGCAAGGCGCTCGCGCGCGGGCTGAAGCCGATCGTCGTGGTCAACAAGATCGACCGCCCCGAGCAGCGCGCGCACCAGGTGGTCGACGAGGTCTTCGATCTGCTGGTCGAGCTCGGTGCCGACGACCGGCAGCTCGACTTCCCGATCGTGTACACGTCCGCGAAGCAGGGCACCGCGGCGCTCACGCCGGAGGGCGAGCGCAAGGACCTGCGGCCGCTGCTCGACCTGATCCTGGAGCAGGCGCCCGCGCCGGAGGTCGACACCGAGGGGCCGCTGCAGTTCCAGGCCGTGACGCTGGGCTGGGACGAGTTCGTGGGGCGGCTCGTGATCGGGCGGGTGGAGCGCGGCACGCTGCGGCGCGGCGTCACCGTCGTGCGCATCCCCGAGACGGGCGCCGCGCAGAGCTTCCGCATCACCAAGCTGTTCGCGCCCCAGGGCCTCGAGCGCGTCGAGCGCGAGTCGGCGTCCGCGGGCGAGATCGCGATCATCGCCGGCGTCGACACGATCGAGATCGGCGACACCGTGTGCCCGCCGGATGCGCAGGAGTCGCTGCCGCGCATCGCGATCGACCCGCCCACCGTGAGCGTGCGCTTCTCGGTCAACAACTCGCCGTTCGCGGGCCAGGAGGGCAAGTACGTCACCAGCCGCCAGATCGGCGACCGCCTGCGCCGCGAAGCGCTCACCAACGTTTCGATCCGGATCGGCTCGGGCGAGTCGACCGACACCTTCGAGGTCTCCGGCCGCGGCGAGCTGCAGATCGCGGTGCTGATCGAGACCATGCGCCGCGAGGGCTTCGAGTTCGCGGTCTCGCAGCCGCAGATCATCGAGCGCGTGGTCGGCGGCAAGCGCTGCGAGCCCGTGGAGGACGTCGTCGCCGAGGTGCCGCAGGAGGCCACCGGCGCGGTGCTCGAGAAGCTCGGCTCGCGGCGCGGGCGGCTGGTGCAGATGGAGAGCCGCGGCGCGCGCACGCTGCTCAACTTCGTGGTGCCGTCGCGCGGGCTGTTCGGCTACCGCACCGAGTTCCTCACCGACACGCGCGGCGAGGGCACGCTGTACCGCAGCGTGCGCGGCTACGAGCCGCTCGCGGGCGAGCTCACCGGCCGGGGTGTCGGCGCGATCGTCGCCAGCGAGACCGGTCGCTCCACGACCCACGCGCTGTTCAGCATCCAGGAGCGCGCGACCATGTTCATCGGCAACGGCGAGAGCGTGTACGAGGGTCAGGTCGTGGGCGAGAACCGCCGCGACAACGACATGAACGTGAACGTCACGCGCGCGAAGAAGCTCACCAACGTGCGCAACACCGGCCACGACGACGCCCAGATCCTGACCCCGCCGCGGCGCTTCACGATCGAGTCCGCGCTGGAGTGGATCGAGGCCGACGAGCTGCTCGAGGTGACGCCCGCGAGCTTGCGCTTGCGCAAGCGCATCCTCCCGTCCAATCTGAGGAAGCGTCCCGGCTGAACGAGGGGCAGGCGCTTGCAGGCGAGCCGCTACACGGCTCCGGCTCTGTACGGACTCCTGATCTTCGCCGGCACCGCTCTGTTCGGACTCGTGCTTGGCCCCTCTCTCGGCACCGCGACGGGCCTGTTCGTGATCGACACGGAGTCGCGCGCGTTCTTCTCGCTGCTCACGTTGAAAGCCGCGCCGTCGCTCGCGCTGTTCATGCTCGGCTGAGCGAGAGACCGTTCAGGATTCCGTTCCGGTCGAACACCACGCGGAGGCCGTCGGTCACGACGCGACGCGTGCCTGCGTCGAGAGGCGCGGCCGCCCAGCTCGGCGCGGTGAAGCCGAACTCGACCTCGAGGCCCGTCGCGTACCAGACGCGAATCGACGAGACGGCTCCCCAACGTTCGAGCGCGTGACGGCTCGGAGCGCCGAAGCGCTGGATCCAGCGCGGTTCCGCCGCGAACGCGTCGACGTCGTCGCACAGCACCACCAGGTCCACGGCGGAGTCGGGCCGCGCTTCGCCGCGCGCGTGAGAACCCACGAGCGCGACCGCCGCGATCGTCGGCTCGACCTCGGCCCAAGCGGCGACCGCGGCGAAGAGCTCTTCGAGCGCACGCGCCTCGTTCGCGACGCCGGGCGGCAGCTCGACCTTGGCGCCGCCCAGGTTGAAGTTGATGACTTCGCGCGGCACGCGCAGGCCCGGGTCGCTCGCCTGGATCGCGAGCCGCTCGGCGTGCTGCTCGTCGCCCGCCAGAGTCAGTGCGGCGACGCGGTCCAGCAGCGCGAGCTCGCGCGCGTCGCTCTCGTGCCGATCCACCATCAGGCCCCAGCCGTCCCAAGGCAGGAGCTCGCGCTTGGCGAGCGCGGCCAGGTCGCGCACCACGTCGCCGCGCACGAACCAGAGGCCGCGGAGATCCATGATCCCGAAGGCGTTCGGATCCGCGCCTTCGCTGCGGCAGCGCTGCCACGCGTCCCCGCCGACCAGGAACTCGGTGCGCGGCACATCGAGCGGATCGAAGGCGATTCCGAAGGCTTTGCGCTGCTCTCGGTCGAGCTGAGCGTCGACCAGGACCCACGACCCGCGCGCCTCGTCCCAGACCTCGCACACCCAATGGTCTGTGAAGTTCGACCGGTCGAACCAGGCCGCGAAGCCGCAGCGCGCTCGCGACGCCACGCCGCGTGCGCGCAGCAGCGCGCAGAGCAACACCGTGAAGTGACGGCAGTTGCCGACCAGGCGCCGCTCCGGCGCGCGGGCCTGCGCGAGTGGGCTCGAGTCGAGCGCGAGAATGCGATCGACCATCCGCACGGCTGCGCGGGTCTCGAGCTCGTCGTGCCGCATCTCCTTCGAGTCGAGACCGTAGAGGTGACCGAGGAACGGGTGGACCAGCAAGCCCTGCACGACTCGGCACAGACCCGCGAGGTCGTGCGGCAGGTCGCGCAGGCTCGCGGCATGAGCGCCGAGATCGGTGAGCGCTCCAGGCTGGGCGTAGTAGCGAAGCGCCGGCGCTGCGGATCGGGTCATGCGCGGCTCGCGCGCTTCGCCAGGTACTCGGCGAGCACGTCGAGCGAGCCGTTCCAACCACCGCCGTGCGAGCTCCGCGACGATTCCGACTCGAACACCGCCTGGTGGAAGCTGAGCGCGGTCTTCGTGCCGCGCGGCTCGAGCCGCACGGTCACGATCGTCTCGTGCTTGGGGCGGCCCCGCTCGTCCTCCCACGCGTAGCTGAAGACGAGCCGCTCGGGCGGCACGATCTCGTGGAACACGCCGCCTTGCCAGTGGTCGCTGCCGTCGGGCCAGCGCATGCACGAGCGCCACGTCCCGCCGACGCGTAGATCCATCGTGCACGAGGTCACGCGGAAGCCGGGCGGCGCGAACCAGTGCACGGCGTGCTCGGCCCGCGTCCAGGCGGCGAAGACGAGCTCGCGCGGCGCGTCGAAGATGCGCGTCAACCTGAGCTCGAGGTCGGCGGAGCTCTTCGCCGTGCTAGCGCTTGCGGACATTCTTCTTCCCCTTCCTGACGACCGCCTTCCTGGCGACTGGTTTGGATTTCGTCTGCACCTCGCGCAGGTACGCGTCGAGGCGATCGAAGCTCTGCTCCCAGTGGCGGCGATAGCTCTCGAGCCAGCCCGAGGCGTCGCGCAGCGGCCCGGCCTCGAGGCGGCTCGGCCGCCACTGCGCGTCGCGCGCGCGCGCGATCAGTCCCGCGCGCTCGAGCACCTTCAGGTGCTTCGAGACCGCGGGCAGGCTCATCGCGAACGGCGCAGCGAGCTCCGTGACCGACGCGTCGCCCGCGGCGAGCTGCGCCAGGATCGCGCGCCGCGTGGGATCGGCGAGGGCGGCAAAGGTCTGACTCAAGCCATCGGCGGACATCGGTTGAACCATCCGGTTATATAACCAGATGGTTTATTATGCCGATGCGCGGCGCCTGTCAAGCACGGAACCGGGGCTTCGAGAAGCGGTCAGTCGAGCGGGCCGAAGCCGGGGGGCTGGCTGCGGTTGCGACTCGCCGCTTCGTACGCCGAGCCGATCTCGAACACGACGTGTTCCGTGAACGGCAGGCCGAGCACGTCCATGCCGACCGGGAGCGCCGACGCGATCGGCGGCAGGAGCTCGCCGTCCGGCCCGCGGTCGTACACCCGCGTCGTGAAGCCCGCCGGCACCGTCATCGCCGCGAAGCCCCGGCCGCTGATGCCCGTCCAGTTCAGGGTGCGGTAGCCCTTCAGGTTCTTCCTCTTCGCGTACTCGTAGTACGGCTTGGGTGGCTTGCGGCCCTTGCTGAAGGCGGTCAGCTCGTCCTTCGGATCGTAGCCGGCGTAGGCGTCGAGAATGCGGGCCACGTCCTCGACGGTCCGGCACATCGGACCGACGCGCGTGTTCACGCCGCGCTGGATCATCCCGTCCGCGCTCACCAGCTCGCGCGTCGGCACGATGCCGACGACGTTGTTCCAGCGCGCCGGCTTGATGATCGAGCCGCCGGTCTCCTCGGCGATCGCGCAGGTGACGAAGTTCGCGGCCACCGCCACGGCCGAGCCTCCGCTCGAGCCGCCGGGATCGCGCTCGGTGTCGTAGGCGTTGCAGCCGGTGCCGCCGAACGAGCTGCGCGCGTCGCCGCCCGCGTACTCGTCCATGTTGGCCTTGGCGAGCAGGATCGCGCCGGCGGCGCGAAGCCGCGCGGCGACAGTGGAGTCGTCCGGCGGCCGGTCGTTTGCCCAGAACGCATCGGCGCCCGACGTCGTGCGCATGTCGAACGTGTCGTACTGGTCCTTGAGCGCGATCACCACGCCATGCAGCGGACCGACGAGCTTCCCGGTCTTCCTGAACCTCCAGTCGAGCAGCGCCGCGGTCTCGAGCGCGTCGGGCATGCCGGGATCGTCGTCGACCGGGTCCGTCATGCTGCGCGCCTTGCGCTCGTCGAAGCCCCAGGCCAGCCGGTGTTTGGGACGCAGGTTCAAGGTCATGAGCGCGTTCAGCTTGCCCGCGTTCGGAATCATCGTGATCGGTCCGAGGATTCCCTCGGGCTCGTCGACGCAGGTGCCGTTGTACGCCTTGATGCGCTCGAGGTAGCGGACCACGAGCTCGGTGGCGGTGAGCTTCCTGGTCAGGATCGCCTTGTGGATGTCCGAGATGGTCGCCTCTTCCAGCACGAAGCGGCTCTTCTTGCCGTGCGCGAGCGCGGAATCGGAAGCGAGCAGCAGCGCGAGCAGCGCGAACGAAACTCTGCGAACCCATCCCCCGACGCGACTGCCGACGTTCATCGTGATCTCCTCGCCATCCACCCGTGCAACCGGGCGCAGCGTGGTCGCGACGGTTTGCAACCGACGTGCCGCGGTGTAGGGGCGCGTGCGCGGCTGGCACGCGCGTCGCCTCGCGCCGACGCTGGCTTTCGGAAGTCGCCAGCGATCTCCGTCACTTGGGCTGCCACGCTGCGCGATCGCCCGGTCGCGACGGGGTCGCGGATTCCGATCCGCGCGCCGCGTCGAGCTGCCGTCTTCGTGGGCGCGCGTGCCGTCAGTTCGCGCAGCGAACGTGCGACTGCCCGCGCGTTCCGGTCCCAGGCTCGCGGCCGATCCTGATACGCTGCGGCGCATGCTGCACTCGGTCGACCACGTGATCGTCGGCGTGCGCGATCTCGAAGCGGCGACGAAGACCTTCAGCTCGCTGCTCGGCCGCGCGCCGTCGTGGCGCGGCACGCACCCCGCCATGGGCACCGCGAACGCGCTGTTCCGGCTCGACAACACCTATCTCGAGCTGCTCGGGCCGACGGGCGAGGGAGGCACGGCGTCGCTGCTGCGCGCGCGCCTCGACGGCGACGGCGAGGGCCTGATCGGCATGGCCTTCGGCACCGACGAGGCCGAGGCCTGCGCGCGCGAGCTGCGCGCCCGCGGCCTGTCGCCGACCGATCCGCTCCCCGGCACCGGCCGCGACCCCGAGCGGCCGCACGAGCGCGCCTGGAAGAACGTGATCCTGCCGCCCAACGAGTCGCGCGGGCCGCTGATCTTCGCGATCGAGCACCTCTCGCCGGCCGACGCGCTGCCGATCGCCGAGCCGCTCGCACCGGAGGACTCGATCGTGACCGGGCTCGACCACATCGTCGTGAACACGCAGGACGTCGAGGCGACCCGCGCGTTCTACGGCGACAAGCTCGGCTTGCGCCTGGCGCTCGACCGGACCTTCGAGAAGCGCGGCGTCCGGCTGCTGTTCTTCCGGGTCGGCGGCGTGACCGTGGAGGTGGCGAGCCGGCTCGACACGCCGGTCGACGCCTCGGCGCGCGATCGTCTGTGGGGTCTGGCGTGGCGCGTGCCCGACGCCGACGCCGCGCGCGCGCGCGTCGCGGCGGCGGGATTCGCGCCGACGGCGACGCGCGACGGGCACAAGGCCGGCACGCGCGTGTGCAGCATCGACCCGGGCTGCGCGGGCGTGCCGACGCTGCTGATCGAAGCCGGCTCGGGCTGAGGCGGAACGCGTGTCGGACCGGGAGGCCTGGGAGCGCAGCGTGCGCGGGGTCGGCTGTCCGATGGACGCGCCGCGCCCGGACGTGAACGACGCCTGGGACTTGATCGCGAAGCTCGAGATCTCGTCGCTGTACCTGGCGAAGAACCAGACCTATCGCGGTCAGTGCGTGCTGATCTTCGACGCGCGCCACGCGGCGCGGCCCGATCAGCTCACGGCGCGGGAGTGGGCCGCGTTCAGCGCGGATCTGTTCGCGGCGCAGGGCGCGGTGATGCGCGTGCTCCGGCCCGATCACATCAACCTGGAGTCGCTCGGCAACGTGGTGCCGCACCTGCACTTCCACGTCGTGCCGCGCTACGTCGGCGACGCGCGCTGGGGCGCGCCGATCTGGCGGAGCTCGCTCGCCGACATGCTCGAGACGCGCCTCGAGCCCGGGGATCGCGCGGCTCTGATCGAGAGCCTGCGCAAGGCGCTCGCGGGCTGAGTCGGCTCAGCGCGAGGTCTTCGCGCGCGCGTCGGCGAGCGACTCGAGATCGCCGATGTCCCACCACTCGCCGTCGATCGGCTCGGCGTAGACCTCGGTCTCGCCGATCAGCCAGGCGAAGAAGTGACCCGGCGCGTCGCGGTTCCCGCCCTCGTCGAGGTAGCGCTGCAGGAGCGGCCAGGTGCGGGCGGGCAGGAAGTAGAGCGCGATCGAGGCGAGGGCGCTCCGCGGGTCGGAGGGTTTCTCGCGGAAGCGCGTGACCCGGCCGCTCGCGTCGACGGTCACCTCGCCGTAGCGGCTGCTGCGCGAATCGGCCGGCGCGACGCGCGTGGCGAGCTGGGGCGCGAGCCGGCGCGCGAACGCGCGCGCGAGCGGCATCAGGTCGAAGAGGATGAGGTTGTCGCCGGCGGCCACCAGCGCGTCGTGGCCTTCGAGCGGCAGCTCGCCCACGGCGAAGGCGAGGTCGCCGAGCGCGCCCCGCCGGTTCGACTCGTCGGTCGAGCCGTCGTCGAGCAGCTGGATCGGCACGGGGCTCCGCGCGCTCTCGAGCCAGCGTCGCAGCGGCGCTGCGAAACGGTGGTTGCCGACCACCACGACCTCGTCCACGCCGGGCAGCGCCGCGCTTCGCGCGAGCAGGTGCGAGGATCGGCGCGCCCGCGACCTCGAGCAGGGGCTTGGGCAGGTCGCGCGTCAGCGGGTACATGCGCGTCGCGTAGCCGGCGCAGAGCAGCACCACCTTCACGGCGCGCTCGAGTCGCTCGGCGCGGCGACGCGCACGCGCGCCGCTGCGAAGCCCGCGTCCGCGAACGCGGCCTCGAGCCGCGGCCAGGCTCCGTCGTCGCGCAGCGCGCCGAGCACCGCGCCGCCCGATCCGCACAGCTTCGCGACGCCGCCCGCCTCGCGCGCGATCCGCACCAGCCGGCGGTCGGAGTCGGACAGCGGGAACACACGCGCGCGGACCTCGAAGCTCCGGTCGATCAGCGGCAAGAGCTCCGCGCCGTCTCCCGATTCGAGGCAGCGCAGGCCGGCGTCCGCGAGCCGCGCGAGCTCCTCGATCACGCGTCGCACCTCGGTGTCGCCGCGGAGATGCCGCGCGCGAAGGTCGCCGTGCAGCTGGCGCGACGGCGCGCCGCCGCGCGGATTCCACGCCACGAACAGCTTCGGCAGGCGCGACGGATCGAGCCTGCGAAACGACGCGGACGTGCGGGGCTTCGCGAAGTCCATGAACAAGAGGCCTTCGTAGGCCTGGATCACGCGGTCCATCGGACCCGCGGTGATGCCGAGCTCCTCCGTCTCGCAGGCGAGCGCGGCGTCGGCGAGCTCGGCCGGCGCGAGTCGCAAGCCGAACCAGTCGCGCAGCGCGCGCAGCGCGGCGGTCACGATCGCGCTCGAGCCCGAGAAGCCGACCTGGCGTGGGACGTCGGTCGCGTACGAGATGCGGAAGCGCAGGCGTGGATCGCCGCTCGCCAGATCCCCGAGCCCGCCACGCAGCTCCACCGTCTTGCGCAGCGCGGCGCGCACGAGCCTCACGCCGTCGTCGCAACCGTACGCATCGAGCGCGGCCGCGGCCTCGCGCAGGCTCGGGTAGGCGAGCCGGTCGTCCGCACCCGGCACGATCTCGAGCGCCGAAGCGGGCTCGATCGCGACCGAGGCGCGGAAGTTCGCGAGCGCGAGCGCGATCACCCGGCCGTCGTAGATGTCGGACGGATTTCCCAGCAGGCCCGTCCTTGCGTAAGCTTCGCGGCGCACACGCTCCACGGCGTGCGAGGCTATCAGACACCGTGCGCTTGGATTCGGCCGAGGGACTCGCGTTCGTCTCGTCGCAGGACGGCTCGTGGCGCGTCGCGTTCGGAGAGAGCGACTGGCTCGGGCCCGTGCGCGCGCGCGTCGCACACGCGGGCGCCGTCGCGACCGGGCTGGTCGCCGGCGCGCGCTCGCAGGGTCGCGACGATCTGGGCGCGTTCGAGCGGCTCGAGCTCGCGATCCCCGGCGCGCCGCTCGCGGTCGACGCGTCGGTGCGCGCCTATCCCGATCGGCCGCTGCTCGTGTTCCGGCTCGAGGCGAGCGAGGCGCTGGCCGGAATCACGACCGGCGCGCTCGACGATCCAGCGGTCGCCTTTCCCTGGTTCGTGCCCGCGTCGCGCGCGGCGGGCGGCGCGCCCGCGGGCGTGCGCGGCTTCGGTCACCAGTACACGCAGTTCGCGCTGCCCACCGCGTCGGGTCCCGATCTTGCCGACTTCCGACTCGCGCCGCTGGTGCGCGATCTCGCGATCGTGTTCCCGCTCTGGCTGGTGGCGCCGGACCTGCGCTCGCTGCTGCTGGCGCCGCTCGACGCGTTCCACGAACAGGTGATCCGCGTGCCGCGCGGGCAGCCGAGGGCCGACGAGGGCGTGCGCTGCGGCTGGCACGGCGATCTCGATCGCGTGCCGGCGGGCTTCGCGACCGAGCTCGCGCTGTGGGCCGGGCGCGGCCCGCGCCGCGCGCTCGAGGCGCACGGCCGCGCACTGCTCGAGCGACACCGAACGGTGAGGCCCTCGCGCTACGACGACGCCGCCGTGTCGAAGCTCTCCTACTGGACGGACAACGGCGCCGCCTACTGGTACCGCAGCGAGCCGGGGCTCGGCGTGACCGAGACGCTCGAGTGCACGACCGCAAAGCTCCGCGCGCAGGGCGTGCCGTTCGAAGCGCTCGAGCTCGACTCCTGGTTCTACCCGCACGAGGTTCCGCGCGAGCTCAACCCGACCGCCAAGACGGACGTGCCGCCGACGGGGATGATGCGCTGGGAGGCGCGTCCCGACATGCTGCCCGACGGCGTGCGCGCGCTGCGCAAGCGGCTCGGCGACCCGCCGCTGATCCTGCACTCGCGCCACTTCTCGAGCAAATCGCCGTACTTCGAGCGCGAGCCGGCCTGGCTCGACGCGGATCGCGCGCACCCGAGCACGCCCGCGCTCCTGGAGCGGCTGATGGCGCAGGCCGCCGCCTGGGGCGCGATCCAGTACGAACAGGACTGGCTCTCGGAGTCGTTCCTGGGCGTGCGCGGCTTGCGCGAGGAGCCGGGTCGCGCGCGCGCCTGGCAGGAGGGCCTCGACCGCGCCGCGGCCGCGCACGGGCTGTCGCTGCTCTGGTGCATGGCCACGCCCGCCGACTTCTTCCAGACGCTGACACTTCGCCGTGTCAACGCGATCCGCACCAGCGGCGACTACCGCTACATCATCGGCAATCAGGCGCTCTGGTCCTGGTTCCTGTACGGGAACGCGCTGGCGCGTTCGCTCGGGCTCTGGCCCTTCAAGGACGTGTTCCTGTCGCGCACGGACGGCACGGGTCTCGACGGCGATCCGCTCGCCGAGGTCGAGGCGCTGCTCTCCGCACTTTCGGCCGGACCCGTCGGGATCGGCGATCGGCTCGGCCGCACGGATCTGGAGCGGGTGCGCCGCACCTGCCGCGCCGACGGGGTGCTGGTGAAGCCGGACGTGCCGCTGGCCGCGATCGAGCGCTGCTTCGCGGGCAACACCACGCGCGAGCCGATCCCGCTGGTGGCGGAGTGCTGGTCGGATCATCCGCTCGGCCGCACCAGCTACGTCGTGTCGCTGCACGCGTACCGCAAGGATGAGCCGCTGCGCTTCCGCGTCGCGCTCGATCAGCTCGGCGACGCCGCGCCGCGCGGACCGGTCGCCGCGCTGGACTGGCGGACCGGCGGCGTCGAGCGGCTCGAGCCGGGCGGGAGCTGGGAGCTCGAGCTCGCACCGCGCGGCTTCGACTTCCGCGTGCTCGCGCCGCTCGCGCACGGCGAGCTCGCGGTGTTCGGCGACACCCGGCTGTTCGCGACCGCGGGTGACCGCCGCATTCGCGACCTGCGCGAGAGCGCGCGCGGCGTCGCGCTCGACGTGCTCGGCGCGCCCGGCGAGCGCGTGGCGATCGCGGGCTTCTGCACGCGCGCGCTCGAGTCGTGCAGCGTCGATCCCGCGCAGCCGAGCGAGCTCTCGCACGACCGCGAAACCGGCCGCTTCGAGTTTCGCGTCGAGATCCCCGATCGGGGCTACGTGTCGGTCGAGCTGCGCTGAGCGCGGTCGATTCGCCGCAGCCCGAAGGCGACGGCGAGCGCGATCGCGGCCACGACACCGGAGAGCGTCGCCAGCGTGGGGCGCTCGCCGATCGCGTCGGCAAGCACGCTCACCGGCAAGCTCATCAGCGACACACCTGCGAACGCGAGCATGGTGAGCGAGAACACGCGGCCGAGGTACGCCGGCTCGGTCGTGCGCACGATCACCGCGGCGTTCAAGGTCTGGAAGCCGCCGAAACCCATGCCCACCACGAACATCGTCGCGACGCCGGCCGCGTACGACGGCGCGACGGACAGGCCGAACAGACCCGCCGCGAACACGAACGGCATGGCGAGGAAGAGCGGCAGCGCACGGCGCGAGTCGGCGAGCCGCGCGGTGCCGAGCGTGACCGCGAGCCCGCCCAGCGCGCTGGTGAAGAAGAGCGGCGGCACGGCTTCGGCGGAGCGACCGAGCGCGTGCTCGACCAGCCCGGGCAGCACGGTGATGTACGAGAAGCCCATCATGATCACGCCCACGAAGAAGCCCACCAGCAGCCGCAAGCGGCGCTGCGTGGCGACGTAGCGGAGCCCGTCCCGCAGATCCGCGAGCACGTGCGTGTCGGCCGCGTTCGTGCGCGCGAGCGAGGGAGGCAGCTTTGCCAACGAGAGCGCCGCCGCGACGTACAGCGCGCTCATCAGCGCGTAGGCTCCGCTCGCGCCATACGGCGACGCGAGCAGGAATCCCGCGATCGCCGGGCCGAGCACCTGCGAGCCCGTCAGCGGAACCTGGTTCAGCGCCACCGCGTTGCCGCGCAGCTCGGGACCGACCAGCTCCGCGGCGAGCGCCTGGCGCGCCGGGCCGAGGAACGAGATCGACACGCCGAGCACGAACGAGCCCACCGCGAGCGCGGCGATCGTGAGGCGCTCGGCAGCGAGCAGGAGCGCGAACGCGCCGAACACCACGGCCGCCGCGAGCTGCGTCACCACCAGCACCCGACGCTTGGGCCAGCGATCCGCGCCCGCGCCCCCGAGCGGCGCCAGCGCCGCCATCGCCACGCCCTGCGCGAACACCACCGTGCCGACCGCGCGATTCACGTGCGCGATCTGGAACGCCACCACGCCGTTCACCACGGTCGCCATGAAGAAGGGGATGTACGACGCCCAGGTCCCCGCCCACAGCACCCGGAAGCTCGGCACGTGAAGCGCCGCGAAGGTGCCGGGGCGGACGGGCGGCGGGGTGGCGATCGCGACGGGCTCCTGCATGGCGGCGCAGTATCTCAGGCTTGGCCAGGCGTCGGCGCCCGGCGTCCGGCGGCCGGTCGCGCGGGCTTGTGCGCCAGGCACAAATCGCCGTCGGTGAGATTGGGCGAGAAGCGGATCGACCTGCGCTGGCGCGCGCGCATAGCTTCTTGGAGGCGCGCGCAAGCGCGCCCAGAACCTGAGGGAGGGAACGACATGAGGAAGACACTGGCATCTGCATCCACCTGGCTCGTCTCGGCGCTCGCGCTGGCGCTTCTGCTCGTGGCGCCGCTCGCGGGTGCGATCGGCTTCGGGAAGCCACCGAAGCCGAACCCGATCATCTTCGTGCACGGCGGATCCGGCTCCGGCGCGCAGTTCGAGTCGCAGTCGATGCGCTTCACCAGCAACGGCTATCCGGCCAGTCACATCGCCGTGCTCGAGTACGACTCTTCGGCGATCGGCACGATCCTTCCCGAGGTGCTCGCGCGGCTGGACGCCCTGATCGCCCAGCTGCAGGCGTCGACCGGCGCAGCGCAGGTCGACCTGATGGGGCACTCGCTCGGCACCACCGTCTCGCACACCTACCTGTCGACACCGGAGCGCGCCGCGAAGGTCGCGCACTACGTGAACATCGACGGCCGCACGGCTGCGGCACCGCCAGGCGGCGTGCCCACGCTCGCGCTCTGGGGCGGCGCGGTGAATCGGCCGGTGCCGCCGCTGATCGTCGGCGCCACGAACGTGACCCTTGCCGACCAGGAGCACGTGCAGGTGGCGACCTCCGAGGAGTCGTTCTTCGAGATGTACCGCTTCCTGCAGGGCAGGGCGCCGTTCACCACGCGCGTGCTGCCGCAGCTCTTGCCGGAGATCTCCGGGCGGGTGACCGCGTTTCCGCAGAACGTGGGGCTGGACGGCGCGACGCTCGAGGTCTGGTGGGTCGACGGCCGAAACGGCAGGCGCATCGGTCATCGCCCGTGGAAGACGTTCGAGATCGGGCCCGACGGGAGCTTCGGGCCGTTTCGCGTGCTGTACGGACTCAGCTTCGAGCTCGCGGTGCTGCGCGACGGGGAGGTCTCGATCAACTACTTCTACGAGCCGTTCATTCGCAGCGATCATCTGGTGCGGCTCAACGTTGCCGCAGGGCTCGCGCCGTTCATCGTGTCGAGCGACAACCACGCCGCGCTGACGGTGGTTCGGTTCAAGGAGTTCTGGGGCGATCGCGGCGCGGCGAACGACGTGCTCTCGATCGACGGCACGGACGTGATCAACCCGACGACGGCGCCCTCGGGCTCGGTGGGTGCGGCGTCGGTCTCGTTCTTCCTGTTCGACGTAGGGTCGGACGGCGTGGACAACCTCGGTACCATCCCGTTTCCGTTCGGACCGCTGGCGTTCCTCACGGGGGCGGATCTGTACATCCCTGCGCAGCCCCCCGGGAGCGTTGCGGTCGAGACGGTGCCGCGCGGCGACTTCTCCGCGAAGCGGACGGTCCACGTTCCGAACTTGCCGTCGACACAGGGACGTGTCGTCATCCAGTTGAACGACTTCGAGCAGTAAGAAGACGCGCCAGAACCGCTCCCCGCGTCGAGGCCGTGGTAGCCTCGACGCGGAGGAGCCTTTTGGACGAGCTCCACGAGCTGATCGAGCGCGCGTACCGCAGCCGGCGGCGCCGGGCGAATGCGATCATCGCCGACTGCGCGGGCCGGCTGCCGCACTACCGCCAGCTGCCCAAGGCGCTGCTTGCCGACGTGCGGCGCAGCGTCGTGCATCACCTGGTGCTGTTCTATCGGGTCACGCTCGAGACCGGTCGCGCGCTCTCCGACCAGGATCTCCTCTTCTCGCGGCGCATGGCGCGTCTGCGCGCCTCGCAGGGCGTGCCGATGGGGGAGTTCCTGACCTTCTTCCTGGTCGGCCTGACCACCGCCTGGCGCGATCTGATGGCCGACGTGCGCGAGTATCCCGTCCTGCGCGCGCGCTTGCTCGACCGCGTGACGGCGGTCATCTCGAATCAGACACAGCTGATGACTGCGCTGACCGAGGCGTACGTCGAGGAGCGCGAGCGTCTCTCGCGCTTCCGGGAGCAGGACCACGACGACTTCGCGCACCTGTTGCTGGCCGACGACGCGGTGGAGAGCGTGATCGAGTCGCGCGCGCGGGTGCTGGCGATCGAGCTCCACGAGCCGTGCTCGGTGGCCCTGTTCGCGCCAACGGAGGCGAGCGATGGCATTGCGGCTGGCGTCGCGACCGACGATCTGAAGCTCGAGCTCGCTTCGCACATGCGCGGCGTCGACGTCCGGGTCGGCAGAGCGCGTGAGGGCTTCGTTGCACTGCTCGCGCCGGACCCGGCGCCGAAGTCACTCGCTGCCGTGGCCGAGACGCTCTTCGGCGAAGCCGGACGCGTCGGGCTGGGCAGCGCCGGGAGCGGAGTCGCGGGCCTGCGACGCTCCGCGCGCGAGGCGCTGCGCGCGCTGCGCATCGGGACGACCCTGCGCGGGGCGGGTCCGGTCCACGCGTATCGCGACGTGGCGGTGCTCGACCTGGTGGGCGCCGGATCGGCCGGCGCCGACGAGTTCGCGCGCAGCGTTCTCGGAGCGATCGCGAGCACGGCGACCGGCCGAACGCACCTCGCGACGCTGCGCGCGCTGGCTCGGAGCGGCTACCGCCTGAAGCTCGCCGCGGCCGAGCTCGAGGTGCACCCGCACACGCTCTCGTACCGCGTGAAGCAGATTCGCGCCCGCTACGGCCTCGATCTGGACGATCCCGAGTCGCGGCTGCGCGTGCAGCTCGCGCTGTTGATCCACGAGTCGCGAGGCGGGGGCGCCGGCCAGCCGGCGCAGATCCCGAAGCGCGATCGTCGCGAACGACGCGGCTGAGGCACCCGCCACACCGGGGACCGCGTTCGAGCCGGGCCGGCCGCGGTCGCGTCGTGGTACGCTTTCGCCAATGAGCGCGGGCGCCGAGTACACCGCCTACGTCCTGGACCTGCTCTCGCCCGTCGGACCGTTGACGGTCGGCCGCTTCTTCGGCGGCGTCGCTCTGTCTCGCGCGTCGGTGCAGTTCGCGATGATCATGGACAATAGCCTGTACTTCGTCGTCGACGACTCGACGCGCCCCCGCTACGAGGCGGCCGGGATGAGGCCGTTCTCGTACGGGAAGAAGAAGGGCCGCGTGCAGGTGCGCCGCTACTTCGAGCTGCCCGAGGACGTGCTCTCCGATCCGGACGAGCTCCGCGTCTGGGCCGCGGAGTCCGTTCGCATCGCCTCGAAGAAGGACCGGAAGCGGCCGGCGGCGCGAAGGACCGCCGGCTAGAGGAGGACGAAACGTGTGTCGCAGCATCAAGACGCTGTTCAACTTCGAGCCGCCCGTGACGGACGAGGAGATCCGCGCGGCATCGCTGCAGTTCGTGCGCAAGCTCTCCGGCTTCACCAAGCCGTCGAAGGCGAACGAAGCCGCGTTCCAGCTCGCGGTCGAGCGCACGGCAGACGTCGCCCGAGAGCTGCTCGCCTCGCTCCACACCACCGCACCGCCGCGCGACCGCGAAGTCGAGGCCGAGCGCGCCCGGGTCCGCGCGGCCGCGCGCTTCGGCGGCTAGGCGGAGCGTTGCGCTCCGGGAGTTGTCGCTGCGGTCGGCTCCGCTACGAGCTCCGCGGCCAGCTCGGCTTCACCTTCAACTGCCACTGCAGCTTCTGCCGCCGGATCCACGGCTCGGCGTTCACGACCGTCTCGATCGTACCGCGCGAATCGTTCCGCTGGTCGGAGTCGTCGGGCGAGCCCGCGGTGTTCGTCACGCCGCTCGGCTCGGTCCGTCACTTCTGCGGCATCTGTGCGTCGCCGATGTGCAACCGCCCGCGTGAGCCGGAGCTCTTGTGTTTGGTCGTCGCGAGTCTCGACGACCAGCGCGACGCCGCGCCGTGGGCGCACCTGAACACGGAGTCGAAGGCGTCCTGGTTCGAGATCGCCGACGCACTCCCGCAGTTCACGTCGTTCCCGAGCCCCGACGAGATCGCGGAGCTGATGCGGCGGAATCGACGAGGCGCCTCGCGATGAGCGCGGCGGAGCCGAGCTGCTTCGTGTGCGACAAGCACGCCGGGCGCGTCGACGTGCCCGGCGGTGCGCTGTACGAGGACGAGCGGGTGTACGCGAGCCACGGGATCATTCCCGAGGGCCGCTCGCGCACGTACCTGGGCACGCTGTTCGTCGAGCCCAAGCGCCACGTTCCGGGCATCGCGGAGCTCGACGAACACGAGGCGCGACAGATCGGCCTGGTCAGCTCGCGCCTCGCCCGTGCGCTGAAGCAGAGCGAGGGCGCCGAGCACGTGTACGTGTTCGTGCTCGGCCACCACGTCGATCACCTGCACGTGTGGCTGGTGCCGCGCTATCCCGGCACGCCGCCCGAGTACGCGCCCATGCGCCTGGCCGAGTGGCCCGACGCGCCGAAAGGCGACCCGGCGCAGATCGCGGCGCTGTGCGCGCGCGTTCGCGCGAAGCTCGTGCCGTAGTCGCGCGGCCGGCCGCTCGCCGCTCGCGCGGTGTAGCATGGCCGGATCATGGAACGCGACGTCGCGCTGCTCACGGGCGGGAACTCCGGCATCGGTCTCGAGGCTGCTCGCTCGCTCGCTCGAGCGGGCTGGCGCGTGGTGATGGCGAGCCGCAACCGCGAGGCGTCGCGCGAGGCGGTACGCAGGCTCGAGCGCGAGAGCGGCGCCGGCTGCGCCGAGGAGCTGGGCGTCGACCTCGCGGCGCCCGCGTCGGTGCGCGAACTCGCGAAGGAGGTCGCCGCGCGCGGGCTCGCGCCGCGCGCGCTGGTGTGCAACGCGGGCCTGCAGGTGAATTCCGGGCCGAAGCGCACCGCGGAGGGCTACGAGCTGACCTTCGCCGCGAACCACCTGGGTCACTTCCTGCTCACGAACCTGCTGGTCGAGCGGCTCGCGCCCGGCGCGCGGATCGTGATCGTGGCGTCGGGCGTGCACGATCCAGACCAGTTCACCGGTATGCCGAAGGCGTCGATCGGCGATCTCGACGTGCTGGCGCGGACCGGCGGCTCCGATCCCGACGGATTCGACGGCCGGCTCGCGTACGTGAACAGCAAGCTCTGCAACGTGCTCTTCGCCTACGAGCTCGACCGACGCCTTTCCGTGTGGACCGCGCGGACGAACGCGAAGCGGATCACCGTGAACGGCTGGGAGCCGGGGCTGGTGCCGGCCTCGGGCCTCGCGCGCGAGTACCCCGCCGCGGCGCGCCTGATCTGGAACTGGGTCCTGCCGGCCGTGACCCGCGCGCTGCATCCGTTCCTGCCCGGCGTCAGCACGCTCGGCCTGTCGGGTCCGGCGCTCGCGCGCATGGTGCTCGACCCGGCCCTCGACGGCGTCTCGGGCAAGTACTTCCCGTCGGCCGCGCGCTGGCGCGAGGCGAAGTCCTCGCGCGACTCGTACGACGTCGAGCGAGCGAGGGCCCTCTGGGAAGCGAGCGTGCGCATGACCGGGCTCAGCGCGAGCGAATCTCCGCTCGCCTGATCCGCTGGGCGCGGCCGGCGCGACGCTAGTGTCCCGTTCGCGTGTAGCCCTCGACGTAGGCGGGCAGCGGGATCTCGGACGGACACGCGGGGTCGCGCAGCGGCGGCCCGTAGCTCGTGACGACCGGCAGCAGGCCCGCCCAGCAGCCCTGGCCCATGTCCGCCTCGTCGTCGAGCACGCCGAGCGCGCGGATCTTGGCGGAGGCCTCCGTGATCGGCAGCTTCACGACCAGCGTCTGCTTGAACTCCTCCGCGCTGGGCCAGCGCACGTCCTTCCAGCGGCCCGGGATCGTGTGCTCGACCACCAGCCGCAGCGCCTCGAGCTTCTCGTCCGGGTCGGTGACCTCCGCGGCCTGCCCGTACACGATCACGCAGCGGTAGTTCACGGAGTGGTGGAACGCGGAGCGCGCGAGCACCAGCGAATCGACGTGCGTGATCGAGACGCAGGTGTCGTGACCGGGCTCGAGCAGCGCGGAAAGCCCGCGGTTCGCGCGCGCGCCGTGCAGGTAGAGCCAGTCGCCGCCGCGCGCGTAGACGGTCGGGATCACGCCCGGCTGGCCCTCGTGCGTGAACGCGACGTGGCACAGGAAGCCCTCGTCGAGGATCGCGTTCAAGACCGCGCGGTCGTAGCTGCCGCGCTGGGGTCGCCGCTTCAGTCGGGTCCGCGGGGTGGGGGTGAGCTCGGCCATGGTTGACGTCTCCGTGCGCGCTGGGCTATTTTGTTACAGAACAACATAGGCTCTGTATTGGCACATCATATCACGGGCAGAACGGCTGTCGAGATCGCCGCGAGCGTCGAGACCGCGCTGCGCGCCGGGGGCCTGGGCGCGGGTGAGCGCCTGCCCACGGTTCGCGAGCTCGCGGCGAAGCTGCGCGTGAGTCCCACGACGGTGGCGGCCGCCTACCGGACGCTGCGGTTGCGCGGGCTGGTGGTCGGGCAGGGGCGGCGCGGCTCTGCGATCAGCCATCACCCGCCGATCGCGCAGGCACGCGCGGCCGTGCTCGTGCCCGCGCACGCACGCGACCTCGCCAGCGGCAATCCCGATCCCGCGCTGCTGCCCTCGATCGCGCCCGCGCTGCGCCAGATCGACGCGACTCCGGTCCTGTACGGCGGCGAGCTGTGCGAGCCGGAGCTGATGCGGCTGGGGCGCCGGGCGCTTGCAGCGGACGGCGTCGCCGCAGGATCGCTCACCGTCGTGAGCGGCGCGCTCGACGGCATCGAGCGCGCGCTCGGCGCGTGGCTGCGGCCGGGCGATCGCGTCGCGGTCGAGGATCCCGGCTTCCCGTCGGTCTACCACCTGCTCTCCGCGCTCGGCCTGGTGCCGGTGCCGGTCGAGGTCGACGACGCGGGGCCGGTGCTCGACTCGGTGGCGCGCGCGCTGCGCTCGGGCGTACACGCGTTCGTGATCACCACGCGCGCGCAGAATCCGTTCGGCTCGGCGCTCGACGAGCGGCGCGCGCGCGAGCTCCGGGCGCTCTTGCGCGCGCACCCGGACGTGCTCGTGCTCGAGGACGACCACGGCGCGAGCGTCGCGGGCGCGCCCGCGCACACGCTGTGCCGGAGCGGCGCCACGCACTGGGCGGTGGTGCGCTCGGTGTCGAAGTCGCTCGGCCCCGATCTGCGACTCGCGTTCCTGGCCGGCGACGAGGCCACCATCGCGCGCGTCGAGGGCCGGCTCGCGCTCGGCATCCGCTGGGTCAGCCACCTGCTGCAGCGGACGGTCGCGACGCTGCTCGCGGATCGCGAGGTCACGCGCAAGCTGCGCGCGGCGGAGCGGACCTACACCGAGCGGCGGCGCGCGCTAATCGACGCGCTGGCCGCGCGCGGCGTGCCCGCCTTCGGCCGCTCCGGCATGAACGTGTGGGTGCCGGTACCGGACGAGGACTCGGCTGCGGCAGCGCTGGTCGAGGCCGGCTACGCCGTCTCGACCGGCGCGCGCTACCGGATCCGCAGCGCGCCGGCGCTGCGCATCACCACCGCGAGCCTCCGCGCCGCGGACGCGGCCGCGGTCGCGGACGCGGTTGCGCTGGCGCTGCGTCCCGCGCGCCGGAGTCTTTCGGCCTAGAGCAGCTTGCCGCGGTAGACGGGCGTGGCCGGCCCGCTCATGCGCAGCGCGTAGTCGGCGCCGATCTCGACGCGCAGCGTTCCGCCGGGCATGCGCACGTCGACGCGCCGGTCGACCAGGCCGAGCCGGTGTGCGGCGGCGGCGACCGCGCAGCTCGACGAGCCGGACGCGCGCGTCTCGCCCGCACCGCGCTCCCAGACCAGCACGTCGATCGCGGAGCGCGAGCGCACACGCGCGAACTGGACGTTGGTGCGGTTCGGGAACAGCGCGTGGCTCTCGAGCTGCGGGCCCAGGCTGCGCAGCGCCTCGGGGTGCAGCTCCGAGACGAAGCGCACGCAGTGCGGGTTTCCGACCGAGACACAGGTCACGCGCAGCTCGAGCGAGCCGACGCGCAGCGGCTCGTCGACGACCTCGCGAATCGGTCCGAGCACGGGGATCTCGTTGCTCGTGAAGGTCGCGCGGCCCATCTCGACTCGGATCGAGCGGACCTGCGCCCTCACCACCGAGAGCCGCGCGACCACGGGACCGCCGAGCGTGGTGATCGCGAGCTCCCGCGTGCGCACGTAGCCGAAGTCCCACAGGAAGCGCGCGAAGATGCGCAGACCGTTGCCGCTCTTCTCCGCCTCGGAGCCGTCGGGATTCCAGATGCGAAGCATGAGCTCGCCGCGCCGCGGCCGGTGCAGTGCGAGGACTCCGTCGCTGCCGATTCCGGTGTGGCGGTCGCACAGCGCGCGCACGCGCTTCCCGTCGAGTTTGGGCCGCTGCAGGTCCCCGTCGACCACGAGATAGTCGTTGCCGAGCGCGTGATACTTCGCGAACTCGTCACGCGCGAGAGCCGTCGGCCGGGGCACGACACGATTCTATGGGCAAGCGAAGCGCGATGCGCGAGCGTCAGACAGAGCCGCGGCGGCCCGCCCGGCCGTGGCGAGCGAAGCTCGGCTGGCGCGCGGCCCGACAGCGGGCCGCGGCCCGGTGCTCCGCGGCGGCGCGCCGGGACCCGTCAGGCGGGCTGCTGCTGCGTAAGGCAGTGCACGGCACCGAGGCCGCGCACCAGCGCGCGCGAGGGCACGCCGACGGCCTCGCGTCCGGGGAAGAGCGGCCGCAGGATCGCGAGCGCCCGCTCGTCCGCCGGGGCGCCGAAGACCGGCACCAGCACCGCCCCGTTGGCGATGTAGAAGTTCGCGTAGCTCGCGGGCAGACGGTCCTCGCCCGCCAGCACGGGCGGCGGCATCGGCAGGTCGATCACCTCGAGCGCGCGCCCGGCCGCGTCGCGCGCGTCGCGCAGGCGCGCGATGCAGTCCTCGAGCGGCGCGTGGTTCGGATCGCGGCGGTCCGGCTCGCGCGCGCACACCACCCGTCCCGGCGCGATGAAGCGCGCGATGTCGTCGATGTGCCCGTCGGTGTCGTCGCCCTCGATGCCGTCGCCGAGCCAGATCGTCTTGCGCACGCCCAGCAGCTCCAGCACCAGCGCCTCGATCGCGCGCGCGTCGATGCCCGGGTTGCGCTTGGGATCGAGCAGCGTCGGCTCGGTCGCGAGCAGCGTGCCCTCGCCGTCGACCTCGATCGCGCCGCCCTCGAGCACGATGCCCGGCCGCTCGCACTCGACCCCGACCAGCCGCGCGACCTGACCGGCCACCGCGTCGTCTCGCTCCCAGGGCGGGTACTTGCCGCCCCAGGCGTCGAAAATCCAGTCGAGCGCGACCAGCCCGGTGGCGCCGCGAGCGAAGGTCGGACCGATGTCGCGCATCCACACGTCGTCGGTGGGGATCACGTGCAGGCGCACGGCGCCGTCGCGCGCGAGCGCGCCGAGCCGCGAGCCGATCCGCGCGCGGTGCTCTTCGCTCTGCACGACCAGCTCCACGCGCTCGAAGCGCGCGAGCGTGCGCACGAGCCGCTCGAACTCGCTCTCGGCTTGCTCGAGGCAGCCCGGCCAGGTCGTGACCGCGTGCGGCCAGGCGAGCCAGGTCGCCGCGTGCGGCTCCCACTCGGCGGGCATGCGCAGGCGTGCGCCCATGCTAGCGGCGGAAACGCGCGAGCAGCTCGCCGTAGGCGTCGATGCGCCGGTCGCGCAGGAACGGCCAGCCGCGCCGCTGCGTCTCGATGCGCTCGAGATCGCACTCGACCACGAGCACCTGCTCCGAGGCATCGTCCGCCTGCGCGATCAGCGCACCGCGCGGATCCGCCACGAACGAGCTGCCCCAGAAGCGCAAGCGCCCCTCGCGGCCCACGCGGTTCGCGGCGCACACGAACACCCCGTTCGCGATCGCGTGACCGCGCTGCACGGTCAGCCACGACTCGCGCATCGCCGCGTTCTCCTCGTCGGTCTCGCCGTCGAGGTAGCCGATCGCGGTGGGATAGAAGAGCAGCTCCGCGCCGTCGAGCGCGAGCAGCCGCGCGGCCTCCGGGAACCACTGGTCCCAGCAGATCAGCACGCCGATCCGACCCACCGACGTGTCGACGCACGAGAAGCCGAGATCACCGGGCGTGAAGTAGAACTTCTCGTAGAACAGAGGATCGTCGGGAATGTGCATCTTGCGGTAGTGACCGAGTCGAGTCCCGTCGCGCTCGATCACCACCGCGGAGTTGTGATACAGCCCCGCCGCCCGCCTCTCGAACAGCGGCACGATCAGCACCACGCCGCAGTCGGCGGCGAGCTTCGAGAGACGCTCCGTCGTGGGGCCGGGAATCGGCTCGGCCAGATCGAACAGCGAAGCGTCCTCGCGCTGGCAGAAGTACTTGGTCCGAAACAGCTCCTGGAGACACACGAGCTGCGCGCCGCGCGCCGCGGCCTCGCGCACCGCGTCCTCGGCGCGCGCGAGGTTGCGGTCGAGGTCGTCGCCGACCGCCTGCTGTACGAGGCCGATCCGGCGGACCCTGCTCACGCCTTCTTCCGCGCCGCCTTCCGAGCGGGCGACTTCTTGGCGGCGGCTTTCTTGCGCCGGCCGGGCTTGGGCGCGGGCCGCGCGGCGGTGGGCGCGGTCGCGGCCGTCGCGTTGTCCGCCGTCGCCTCCGCGCCGGGCGCGGACTCCGCGTCCGCACCGGACTGCGCCTTGCCGCGCGGCTGGCGCGGCGCGAACTCGAAGCCGTGGCGGCCGTTCTCCTTCAGGAACAGCATCGCCGAGAACGGCCGTCCGAAGCGCGACGTGAAATCGGTGAGCAGGTCGGTCTTGCGCTCGGGGCCGAGCATCTTCATGGCCTCGTCGCGCGTGATCTCGCGCTTGCAGACGGTGCGCGGCACCAGGAACCCGCACGGCTTGTCCTCGTCGGGCACCTTGTAGCGCTTGCGCCGCTTGCCGTCCTCGCTGGGCATGGCCTCGTAGAGCTTGGCCTTCGCCTGGTTCTCGGCCTGCTTGGCGATGCCCGCCTTGCACTGGAAGTGAGTCGGCGTCTCGACCACCTCGCTGCCGCAGCCCATCGGACAGGGACCGAGCGGCTCCTCGTCGACTTCGTACTCGGGCGACTCGACGACTCGCTCGCTCGAGCTGCCGGCGATCGGGTGCAGCACCACCTCGCCGTCCTCGAGCGTGAGGCGCGCGTTGTAGGTGCGTCCGTCGCGCGCGGCGAAGCCCTCGAGCTCCTCCGTCTCGCCCTTCTCGAGCAGCGTGCGCACGGTCTGGCGGTCCATGTAGCGGCCCGACTTGTCCTTCCAGATGCGCAGGTGGCAGTCGTCCTCTTCGCTCACGCCGGGGACTTCGAGACAGCGGTAGAACCAGGAGCGCTCGAAGACCGGTCGACCGCACAGCGGGCAGGTGCCGAGCGGCTCCTCGTCCGGGTAGAGATCCTCGTACTCGAACTCCTTGGCGATCTTGGTGATCTCCTTGGTGTACTCGACGATCTCGTCCATGAACTGCTCGGCTTTCATGCCGCCGTGCTCGACCTGGCGCAGGTCGTACTCGAGCTCGCCGGTGAGCGCGGGCGAGGCGAGCCGATCGATGTGGATGCGGCGCAGCACGTCGACCAGCCGGATGCCCTTCACGGTCGGGCGCAGCGACTTGCCCGCGCGCACCAGGTAGCCCTTGGCGATCAGGTTCTCGATCACGTCCGCGCGCGTGGCCGGCGTGCCGATGCCCTTCTCGGAGATCGCCGCGGCGATCTCCTCGTCCTCGATGTCCTTGCCCGCCGACTCCATCAGCGAGAGCAGCCGCGCTTCGCTGATTCGCGCCGGCGGCTTGGTGCGCTCGGCGACCAGCTCCACGCCGAGCCCGCGCACGGCCACGCCCTCGGCCTCGGTCGTGCCCGGCACGAGCGGCGGCAGCGCCTGCTCCTCCTGCTCCACCTGTCCGAGCACCGCGCGCCAGCCCGGCTCGTCGAGCGTGCGCGAGCGCGAGCGGAACTTCTGGCCCGCGACCTCCGTCACGCGCTCGACGCGGTTCCACACCGCGGGCTCGTAGAAGCTGGCGAGGAAGCGGCGCGCGACCAGATCGAAGAGCCGCTCGTCGTCGCCGGTGAGGTTGGCATCCGGCAGCTTGCCGGTCGGGATGATCGCGAAGTGGTCGGAGACTTTGGCGTCGTCGAAGGTGCGCTCGGTGTTCTCGAGCCCCTTGTCGCGCAGGTGCGTCGCCTCGGCCTGGAACGGTCCGCCCTCGGAGAACGAGCGCATGACCTCGTCGACCGTCGCGCGGTAGTCGTTGGGCAGGCAGCGCGAATCGGTGCGCGGATAGGTGAGCAGCTTGTGCGCCTCGTAGCAGCGCTGCGCGGCGTTCAACGTGCGGCGCGCCGACCAGCCGTAGCGGCGGTTGCCCTCGCGCTGCAGGCTGGTCAGGTCGAACAGCGGCGGCGCCGTCTCGCGGCTCGGCTTGCGCGTCTCGCCCGCGGCCGCCGACTCGCCCTGGGTCTGCTCGACCAGCGCGTTCGCGCGCGCGTTGTCGAAGATGCGGTCGTCGCGCAGCTCGCGCTCTTCGCCCTCGGGCGCGCTGAAGCCGGCGTCGAACCAGGTGCCGACGTACTCGTGGTCCGAGGCCGAGAAGCGCGCCTGGAGCTGCCAGTAGGGCTTGGGCACGTGCGCGAGGATCTCGAGCTCGCGGTCGACCACGATCGCGAGCGTCGGCGTCTGCACGCGCCCGGCCGACCAGGCGGTCTTCTCCTTGCGGCCCTTCAGGCGCCGCGTGAGCGCGCGCGTCGCGTTCATGCCGATCAGCCAGTCCGACTTCGAGCGGCACGACGCCGCGGCGCCGAGCCCGTCGTAGTGCGAGCCGTCGACCAGCGCGTCGAAGCCTCGGCTGATCGAGTTCGCGGTCATCGACTGCAGCCACAGCCGCTTGGTGGGCTTCTCGCACTCGAGGTACTCGAGGATCTCGCGGAAGATCAGCTCGCCCTCGCGCCCAGCGTCGCAGGCGTTCACGACCACGTCGATGTCGTTGCGCGCGAGCAGCTTCTTGATCGTGCGGATGCGCTCGGATTGTCCGGACTTCTGCTTCAGCTTGAACTCGCCGGGCAGGATCGGGAGCGTGTCGAGCGTCCAGCGCTTGTAGAGCGGGTCGACGTCCTCGGGCGAGAGCAGCTCGACGATGTGGCCGACCGAGAACGTGACGACGTAGGCGTCCGACTCCCAGTAGCCGTCGTGCTCGGTGAAGCCGCCCAACACGGCGACGATGTCGCGTGCGACGCTGGGCTTCTCCGTGATCACGAGTGACTTTGCCAATGGTTCTCCCGGCTCTGGGAATCGACCCTAGTAGCCTCCGCCTCCGTCCGAGGCAAGCGCCGGGTGATTCTTCGGGGATCCGGCGCGCGAGCCTGAGCCCATCTGCGCAAGCTCGCAAGCGGGCCGCGTCACTCGACCCGTGATCTGCGCACAACTGCACGTCCCGGAAGCGGATTTACAAGCTCGCGCGGCTCGTGTTAGACGGGCGGTGATGACGCGGGATGAGCAGCTCGAGGCGATCGCTTCCGTGCTTCGTGCCGAGAGCTTTGCGGTCTTCTCATTCGCGGGCGCCGGGGCGGGCGATCCGCCGTACAGCTCGGTCATGTTCTTCGCAGAGACCGCTCCGGCGCGGCTCGCATTCGGCACCAGCCCGGGCACCGTGAAGGGGCCGTACCTGCGGACGGGGAACGGCGCCTGCGCGCAGGTGGACACGCGCGCGGAGGGGCTCGCGAACATGAGCCAGTTCGCGCGCGTGACGATCCAGGGGCGGCTGCGGCGCGTGGACGCCGAGCCCGAGCGCGCGGAGCTGATCGCGGCGTACGTGGCGAAGCTGCCCAATGCGAAGGTGTTCGTGGAGCGCCCCGGGGTCGAGGTCTTCCTGCTCGAGCCGAGCTTCGCGGTCTGCGCGCGCGGGCTGTTCGAGCGCTTCGAGATCGATTTTCGAGCGGGCGCGGCGCCGGACTAGACGTTGGCGCAGGGCCCGCTTCGCGCCGCGCTCGGACGCTTCGCGCCGCACCTGCGCGGAACGCGACGCGAGGACGTCGCGTCGGATCTACTCGCAGGACTCGCGATCGCGGCGCTCGCAGTCCCGCAGGCCGTCGCCTACGCGCTGGTGGCGGGGCTGCCGCCCGCGATGGGGCTCGCAGCGGCGGGTCTGCCGGCGCTCTTGGCGTCGCTGTTCGGCTCCAGCCGCTTCATGGTGACGGGTCCGACCAATCCGACGTCGCTCCTGCTCGGCGTGGCGGTGGTGGCGCCCGCGCTCGCGCGCGGCGAGGACCCGATCGCGGCCGCGCTCGCGACGGGGCTGGTCGCGGGGGTGATTCTGATAGGGCTGGGCGTGCTGGGCTACGGGCGCGCGTCGCGCTTCCTGTCCGATTCGGTCATCTGCGGCTTCAACGTCGGCGTGGGGCTGCTGATCGCGTTGCGCTACCTGCCGCTGCTCGCCGGTGTCGAGCCCGTCCAGCACGAGAGCTCGCCGCTCGTGCCGAACGTGCTGTGGTCGCTGCAGGACGCGCTGCGCGCGCTGGCGGCCGCCGATCCGCGCTCGCTCGCCGCGGGCCTCGCGGTGCCGCTCGTGCTGCTCGCGTCGCGGCGCTTCGGGCC
Source organism: Myxococcota bacterium (assembly GCA_040902485.1). Lineage (GTDB taxonomy): Bacteria > Myxococcota_A > UBA9160 > SZUA-336 > SZUA-336 > VGRW01. The sequence continues at coordinate 54,472 of JBBDXF010000021.1, forward strand.
GCGCTTCCCTGCGGCGCTGTTCGCGCTCGGCGTGGTCGCGCTCGCCGCGTACGGGCTGGGCTGGACGACGGGCGGCGCCGCGCTGCCGCACATCCAGACGGTCGCGCTCGGTCTGCCCGCGCTACACCTGACGAGCGCGTTCGATCCTGCGCAGATCGTGCCGCCCGCGCTGGCGCTGGCGCTGCTCGTGACGGTGCAGGCGATGGCGTCGGCGCGCGCGCTCGAGCCCGCGCACGGGCCGACGCTCGACGCGGACCGCGAGCTGTTCTCGCAGGGCGTCGCGAACGTCTCGGCAGCGCTGGTCGGGGCACAGTGCACCAGCGGCTCGCTCACGCGCTCGCTCACCTCGCGGCTCGCGGGCGCGCACACGCGGCTCGCGAGCGTCAGCGCCGGGGCGCTGGTGGTGCTGTTCCTGCCCGTGCTCGCGCCTGCGCTCGAGCGCGTGCCGCTCGCGGCGCTCGGCGGACTGATCGTGCTGACCGGCTTCGCGTCGATCTCGCCGACCCAGATCCGCCGCGCCGCCGCGACGCCCGGCGACGCGGCGGTGCTGGTCGTGACGCTCGCCGTCACGCTCTGGCTCGATCTGGTGCCCGCGGTGTACGCGGGGCTCCTGCTCTCGCTCGCGCTGCTGGTGCGCCGTGCGGGTCACTTGCAGATGGTCGAGCTCGCGCAGAGCGGGCAGCGCCGCCTGCGCGAGGTGCCGGTCGACGCGCGCACCGGCACCTCGCCCGCGGTGCTCCTGCACCTGGAGGGCGACTTGAACTTCGCGGTCGCGCCGGAGCTGGCCGACCGGCTGAAGGAGATCAGCGCGCGCGGACCCGAGGTCCTGATCCTGCGCCTGAAGCGCGCGCGCCATCTCGACGCGACCGTGCTCGAGGTGCTGCGGCGCCTGGCCGCGGAGCTCGCCTCGCGCAACGCGCAGCTCGTGCTGTGCGGGCTCAGCGAGCCGCTGCGCGCGCTGCTCGCGCGCACGGAGCTCGGCGCCGTGGTCGGTCCGGACGCGCTGCTGCCGACCGGGGGCCGGCTCTTCGAGGGGCTCGAGCGGGCGCTCGCCCTGGCTCGCGAGCGCCTGCGCCCGCGCCCGGAACATGAGATCTTCCGCTTCGAGTCGGACGACGACTGGCAGTACGAGATCTGAGATGGAGTCGGTTCGGATCGATCGCTGGCTGTGCGCGGCGCGCGTGTACAAGTCGCGCAGCCAGGCGACACAAGCGTGCGTCGGGGGCCGCGTGAAGGTGAACGACGACGGCGTCAAGCCGCACTACGCCCTGCGCGTCGGCGACACCGTGCGCGCGCAGACCGAGCGCGGGCCGCGCGTGCTCCAGGTGAAGGCGCTGGCCGACAAGCGGCTATCCGCGCCGCTCGCGCAGGCGCTCTTCGACGATCACTCGCCGCCGCCCGAGCCGCGCCCCTTGCGCGTGCGCTCGCCGCAGCGCGATCCCGGTGCGGGCCGCCCGACCAAGCGCGAGCGCCGCGACCTCGAGCGCTTCCGGGGTCGCGCGGAGTGAGCCCGGCCTCGACCTTCGAGCGGGCGAGCGGCTACGTTCACACTGCATGCGGACACGGGTGAGCTGCTCGTCGACGACGCAATGCCCTGCGAGCGTCGGGACGCGGTCGTCGTCGACGTGGAGACGGGCCGGGAGAAGGGCCGTGTCGACACCGGTTGCTGGATCTCGGGCGCGATCTGGTGCACGCCCGGCTTCGGCCGCGACTTCTACACGACTACGGGCTTCGGCGGCTACGCTCGGATCTTCGTCGCCGGGCACCGGAGGTCAGTGGAGCAGGGGTGCGCTCCGCATGAGCTCGACGAGCTGCTGGCGCACGCCGGGGGCGGTCGGGTCGTCGGGGGCGAGCGCGAGGAACTGCCGCAGGTCGGCGGCGGCCGCGGTAAAGCACTCGAGGCGCGCGTAGAGCAAGCCGCGGTCGCGCAGCTCGAGCGGGGCTTCGGGCACGAGCACGAGGATGCGCTCGACGCAGGCGAGCGCGCGCGGCCAGTCCTGCTGTGCCAAGTAGATCTGCTTCAGGTTCCCGATCAGCCGCGCAAGCGTCTGGCGCGCGGGCGCGGGCTCGAGCGAGCGCGCGTCGAACGGCGTGTCTGCGCCGAGCGTCGCGAGCCAGCGCGCTTCGCACTCCGAGCGCGTGAGCAGCTTGCCCTCGAACGGGTCGATCAAGATCTCGTCGGGCGCCGCGCACTTCACCAGGAAGTGACCCGGAAAGCCGACGCCGTGTACGGGCAGCCCGAGCCGCGCGCCGATCGCGAGGTACACGACCGCGAGCGTGATCGGAATGCCCGTGCGCCGGTCGATCACCTCGTTCAGGAAGCTGTTGCGCGCGTCGTAGTAGTCGCTGCGATTGCCGTGAAAGCTCTGTTCGTCGTAGAGGAAGCGGTTCAGCGCCGCGATGCGCTTCTCGAGCGTGGCGGCGCCGCACACGCTCGGCCGCGCGCGCTCGGCGAACTCTTCGAGCCGCGCGAGATAGCCCGGGACGTCGAGCCCCTGGTACTGCTCGGCCGCCACCCACAGTGCGGCCTCGGCCAAGTCGATGCGCTCGTCGGGGAGACGCGCGATGCGCAGGAACTGCTCGCGCGCGAAGGCGTCCGACATGCGGGGTGCGCCGCGCGGGTCAGCCCCGAGGCGCAACCTCCGTCTCGAGGTAGCGGATGATGTCGGCGGACTCGTGCAGCCAGCGCGCGGCGCCGCCCGGTTGCTCGATGCGCAGGCACGGCACCATCTGCCTGCCGGTCGCGGAGACCAGCTCCTGGCGCCACTTCGGCTCGGTCTGCACGTCGCGCAGCTCGATCTCGAGCTCGAGCCGCCGCAGCACCCCGCGCACGCGCTCGCAGTACGGGCAGCTCTCGAAGTGGTAGAGCGCCAGGTTGGCAGCCTTCATCGTCTCCTCGTCGGCTCGGTCGGTCGGGCACGCGGAGCTTACTAGAGCCGAAGTCGGTAAGGTACCGGCAGCCGATGCTTCGCCTCGCCGCCCTCGCGTTCGCCGTACTCCTGGCCGCCTGCGCGCAGACGCCGTTCCTCGGCTCGCCCGCGGGCGACGGCGCAGCCGATGCGGGGCAGTCGGCGAGCGCCGCTGCGGCCGACGTCCCCGCGCCGCGCGAGGTCGAGGGCGCCGAAGTCGCGTCGATCCTGCCCGCGCGTCCCGACCTGGTCGCGCGCGACGGGCGGGTGTTCTGGCGCGCCGCGCCGGAGCAGGAGTACGAGATCGTGCGCGCGCGCGAGCGCGACTGGCTGCTGCTCGCGACCGGGATCGGCGAGCTGCGCGCGAGCTGGGGATTGCTCGCGCAGTGGAATCCGGCGCCGCTCCAGGACCTGCCGGCGATGCTCGAGCACGCGCGCAAGGCCGGCGTGCGCGGCGAGGACCTGGTGCTCTACGAAGAGGAGCTCTCCGGCGCGTACCTGGTCGGCCGCGACTTCTACGTGCTGCGCGAGGGCGTGTTGCGCGAGCTGCCGCGCGAACCGCTCACGCAGGCGACGCGCGCGGCGCACGAGGCGAGCCGCGCGCGGCTCGAGCGCGCGCTGCAGGGGCTCGTGGCGGTGCTGCCGCGCGCGCCGATCGCGCCCGAGAGCCGGCCGGCGGTCGCAGACACGCTCGCGCAGCTCACGCTCCAGGACGTGCAGGGAAGCCTCGACTTCGCGCCGCCGAGCTTCGCGCGCAGGCTCGTGCGCGCGGGCTGGCTCGAGGTGATCGGCGCGCCGCGCGCGCAGACCGCGGAGCTGCGCGAGGCGGTGCTGGCCTCCGAGCGCATGCTGCCGCTGGCGCGTTTCGAAGGACCGGGCGCGCGCATGGAGCTGGTCGAGGACTCGTTCGGAAACCGCGTCTGGACGCTCTCGACACCGCGACGTGTCGGCTACGCGCGGCTCGCGCCGCCGCCCGCCTACTACACCGGTACCGCCGTCACGCGGCTCGTGGTCCGGCTGCCGCGCGGCAGCGATCCGCTGCGCGACGCCGCCGGCTTCAGCTCGGCCGAGCTCTGGGACGGACCCGAGCGTGTCGCGATCTGGGATTCGGCGAACGGCCTGGTCGATGAACTCGCGACCTGGCGACGCGCATTCCCGACCACGGGCGTGGGCGTCGAGTGGGCCGCGCTGGCCGATGCGTTGCCGCCGCACATCCTGGTCGCGGCGCCGAACGGCGACGTGCTCGCGCTGGTCACCGCCCATGGACGCCTCGACCCCGCGCGGAGCGGCGGCGAGGTCGACGCGGAATCGTTCTACCGCGCCGCCGCGCGCGCGCTGCCCGACGCCGCGCACCTGGACCTGATCGGCCAGTACCTGCTCGTCTACACCTACGACAGCCCGGATCCGCGCCACCCGCACCTGCTCGGCACGCGCACGGTCTCGGGCGACGTACACCAGACGGCGTCGCAGACGCTCGCGACGCGGGCCGGCGGGATGCTGCGCGGCGACTGCGACGATCTCTCCGAGCTGTACCAGGAGATCGCCTCGCGTCAGGGCCGCATGGCGCACATGATCGGGCTGCCCGCGCACGCGGCGCTGGCCTGGGCGGAGCAGGGCGAGGACGGCACCTGGCTCACCTACGTGCTGCAGACCGGGCAGCCGCTGGCGTTCCCCGGCGCCACGCTCCCCGAAAGCCTCGAGCTCGCCTACAAGAGCTTCGGCAGCGGGGAGCTCTTCGACCTGACCAAGCTCGAGGTCCTGCTGCGCTTCTCGGGCGAGAACACGCGCTCGAGCTGGTTCCTGTCCTCGCGCATCTTCGCGGATCCGCAGTACGCCCGGACCATGATCGACGTGCAGCGCGACTGGCACTTCCAGACCTACCAGCGCGCGATCGAGAAGATGCGCGCGCTGATCGCGCGCGGCGACGGCGACGCGTCGAACTACACCGAGCTCGCGGGCCTGTACCACTACACGGGCCAGTACGAGCTCGCGGCCGACGCGCTCGCCGAGGCCAGCCGGCGCACGCCGCCGGGCGAGACGCGCGTCTCCATGTCGGTCGATCGCGTGATCGCGCTGTTCGAGGCGGGCCGGGTCGACGAGGGCCGCGCGCTCGCGCGTGAGCTCGAGGACGAGCAGATCCCGACGCTCGAGGAGGGGATGGACACGACGCTGCTCGACCCGCGGCTCGCGCTCGTGGACGCGCTGCAGGTCGAGCGCGGCGACCTCGAGCTCGCGCTCGAGATCATGTCCGACCAGGTGACGCCGCTGGTCGAGGACGAGATCGAGCGCCTCGCGGAGTCACTCGAGGCCGAGAAACTCGACCTCGAGCTGTGGCGCGCGCAGACCGAGCCGGTGCGCGCGCAGCTTCGCTGGTACGTATCGAGCGGGATCGCGCTCCTGCTCGCGACGCGCGACGGCGAGCTCGGCTCGAGCTCGGAGCGCGAGACGGTCGAGTCCGGCATCGCGGAGTGGATCGCGCAGCTCGCGTTTCGCGAGCTCGATCCGTCGGACACCCCGCTGTCGCGCTACGCGGTGGTCGCGCGCTTCTACGAGGCGCGCTTCGGCCCGAGCGAGATCGTCGCGCGCATCGAGGTCGCGCCGCTGCCGGCGGACGCCGCGATCGAGCACGCCGCGCGCGGCGACGACGTCGCGCAGGTCGAGCGCGATCTGTCGTTCGCGCGCATCTCGCCGACGTTCTGGGCCAGCGAGCTCGCGGGGCTGTTCGCCAAGGAGCGCACGACGCTCGACGTCGAACGCGCCGAGACGCTGGCGAAGCGCAGCGCGCAGGCGCGCCAGGAGGCGCGCGCGCTCGGTCTCGAGCACCGCGGCTTCGAGCGCGAGGCGCGCGAGGTGCGGCTGATCGCGGCGCTCGCTTCCGGCGACGAGCGCGCGCTGCGCGCCGAGCTACGCGAGGTCAAGCTCGAGAACGACCGGCGCATGCGCATGAATGCGGCGAGCTGGATCGCCACGGCCTCGCGCTTCCAGACGCTCGCCCAGTTCCAACGCGTGGTCGCGGTCTGGCGCGAGGAAGTCGACTACAAGCCGATGTGGTTCTGGATCGCCTGGACCGCCGCGCTCTCCGGCGCGACCGATCAGGCGCTGCTGGTCGCGAAGTCCGCCGCGAACGAGTACCCCGACGACCGCGCGTTCGTCGAGGAGTTCCGGTTCATGCAAGCCCGCTTTGCCGTCCCGCCATCTGCCGGTAGGCCGAAACCGGCAGCAGGTACGCGATCATCGAGGCCGGAATCACGCCGACGATCAGGCACAACAGGCCGATGAGGATCACCACCAGCGACATCACGATCAGCGCCGCGCAGTTGCCCTTCAGCTCCGACGTCGCGTCCCACGACGCCTGCAGCGCCTCGACCGGCCCCAGGCCCTGATCGACCGCGTAGAACCACGCGAAGTTGAGTCGCGCCATCACCAGGAACGTCCAGGCCAGGTTCACGACCGTGCCGATCGCCTCGAGCGCGGGCAGACCCGCCGCGGCGCCGATCAAGCTCAGCGACTGACCGAGCGCGCTGATCAGCGAGCTCAGCGTGAACAGGATCAGCATCGCGAGCAGCACGCGTCCGTAGTCCTGGAAGCCGCTGAACAGATCCGCGAACTCGCCGCGCCCGTCGATCACGTTCAGCATGAAGCGGATCAAGCCCCACGCGAACACGGGAATCAGCAGAAAGATCCCGACCACCGTGACCGCGGAGGCGAGGAACAGCAGCGTCGCGATCAGGCCCACGCCGAGCAGCAAGCCGAAGTTGGCCCAGGTGGCGGCCCACGCCTCGTTGAACGCGAGACCCAGGTCGAAGCTGCCCGTGCCGGGGATCGCGGCCGACGCGGTGGTCAGGTTCGCCTGGGGCGGTGCGTAGCGGTCGTCCGACATGGTTCAGTTCCCTTCCTTCTTGCCGAGCTGGCGATCGAAGAGCGCCTGGTTGCGGCCGTAGTTCTGCTGGCGGCCGGCGACGAACAGCACCTCGCCCGTCACGTAGCTCGCGGCGGCTGAGGACAGGAACACCACCGCGTTCGCGATCTCCTCGCGCGTGCCGAAGCGCGCGAGCGGGATGCCCTCGAACACGCGGGCGATGTCGGGCTCGTAGGTGGTCTGGAACGCCTCGGTCGAGACCGGTCCGGGGGCGACACAATTCAGTCTCACCTTCGGTCCCCACTCGTAGGCCAGCGTGCGCGTCAACTCGAGCACGCCCGCGCGCGCGGCGGCGGTGTGGGCGATGCCCGGGAAGCCGCGCCCGACCACCGCGATCACGTTCGTGATCACGCCGCCCGCGCCGTCGAGCATCCGGTTGCCGAAGACCTGCGTCATGTTCCAGGTGCCTGTCAGGTTGGTGTCGATCACCGCCTGCCAACCCTTCGGCTTGAAGTCACGAGCGGGTTGAGGGAATTGTCCGCCGGCGTTGTTGATCAGGATGTCGACGCGCCCGAACAGCTCGCGCGCGCGCGCCTCGAGCGCCTCGACCGTGTGGCGCTCGCGGATGTTCACGAACGCGGCCTCGACACGGCGGCCGGTCGACGCGTGGATCTCCTTCGCGGCGATTTCGCAGCGCTCGAGGCGGCGCGCCGCGATCAGCACGTCGGCGCCGGCGCGCGCGAGCGACTCCGCGATCACGCGTCCGAGCCCGCTGCCGCCGCCGGTCACCAGCGCGACGTGTCCCGCGAGCAGGTCGTCGGCGAACGGGAACTTGGCGAGGTTGCGAGGCTCGGCCATGCGCGAGCGAGTCTAGTTGAATCGGTTGACCGGCGCGGAGCGACGTGAGAGCTTCGCCGCGATGGAAGCCTCGAACCCGAGCCTGCTCGTGCTCGCCGAGACCGAGGCCGCGGTTCTTGCACTCGAGCGCGAGCGCGTGCGCCTGCCGCAGGCGATCGCCGCCGGCGAGGCGCGCGCCGCCGCCGCGCGCGACGCCGCCGCGCAGGCGCGCGCGTGGCTCGAGACCGCCGAGAAGGAGCGCCGCACCCACGAAGCCGAGGTGCAGGATCTGTCGGTGAAGCGCGGCAAGTTCCAGGCGCAGTCGGCGGTCGTGAAGACCAACAAGGAGTACACGACTCTGCTGCACGAGATCGAAACGCACTCGACCAGGATCGCCGAGATCGAGGACGCGATCCTGGTCGCGATGGAGGCGATCGAGAGCGCGAGCGAAGCCGTGAAGAGCGCCGACGCCGCCGCGCGCCAGACCGATCAAGAGGTCGACAAGGAGATCGCCGAGCTGAGCGCGCAGCTCGCCGACGTCGAGAAGCGCTACGCGGTGCGCGTCGAAGAGCGCGCGGCGCTGCTCGCCGCACTCGGTCCCAAGGTCGAAGCGCTGTACGCGCGCGTGTTGAAGACGCGCAGCAACGGCATCGCGCGCATCGAGCACGGCGGCTGCTCCGCGTGTCATCGTACGCTGCCGCCCGAAGTGATGAATCGAGTGAAGGCCGGCGAGGTCCACGCCTGCTCGAGCTGTCACTGCATTCTCGTACCCGCCGCGGCCGCCTCCGCCTGAGCGCGCGAGCGGCCCGGAAGAGCCGGCCGAGAGATGCAATTTCTCTCATGTTATCAAATAGTTACAGGATTCCATCGACGAGGGCGTCGGCAGCGCCGCGAGACCGTGGTTTGCTAGAATCGCGCGCGGTCCAGGGGGCAAACACATGCTCGATCGAGATCGCTATTGGGATTGTCTGGACCAGGCCATGGAAGCCTCCTCCAACGGACAGCCGGACGAGGCTTTGGCCTGGTTGGACGAGGCCCTGAAGGCCAACCCCGAGGGCGCCGAGGCCCACAACAGCCGCGGCGAGCTCCTGTGGGACTGCGGCCGCCACGAAGAAGCGCTCCAGGAGTTCGAGTTGGCTCTGGAGGCCGAGGCGGACTATCAGCCGGGCCAGCTGAACCGCATCGAGATCATGATCGAGGAGTTCCAGGAGTACGAGGAGGCCCTCGATCTGGCCGACGACCTGCTGCAGGCCGCGCTCGAGAAGCCGATCGAGGCGGAGGTCTACTACCTGAAGGCCAAGGCCCTCTTCTACCTGGACGATCTGGAGGGCGCGCTGTTCCTGCTGCGCCGCGCCATCAAGATCCAGGGCGAGGTCGGCATCTACCGCGGGTTCGAGGGCCAGGTGCTGTTCGAGATCGGCCAGTACGCCGAGGCCCGCCGGTCGCTGGAGCGGGCGCTCGCGCTCGAGCACGACTGCGCCCACAGCACCTACCACCTGGCCCTGGTCATGGAGCACACCGGCCACATCGAGGCGGCCGAGAAGCTGTTCGCCAAGGCCGCGCGGCTCTCTCCGGACCTGTACCCGCTGCCGATCCGGATCGGCGACGCGGAGTTCGAGGCGGCGGCCGCGCAGGCGCTGAAAGGCCTGCCCGAGCCGATCTACAAGTACACCCAGAACTGCCCGGTGATCATCGAGGACCTGCCGAGCGAGGAGCTCGTGAAGCAGGAATACGTGTCACCCCAGGTGCTCGGGCTGTTCCTGGGCGTGCCGGTGACCGAGGCGGGCGCGAGCCCGACGCTCGGCACGGTGCAGCGCAGCGATACCGACCGGATCCTGCTCTTCAAGCGCAACCTGGAGCGGATCGCGAAGGACAACGCGGACCTCGTCGAGCAGATCCAGATCACCGTGAAGCACGAAATCGGCCACTTCCTGGGGATGGACGAGGAAGAGGTCGAACGCCTCGGACTCGACTGAGCGCGGCCGTGGCTGGCGCGGCCGCGGGTGAGCTTGCGCAGCGCCTGCGCGCGCTTCCCGACGTCGCGGAGGTGCTGACCCGGCCGGGCGAGCTGTTCTCGTACGAGTCCGACGGGCTGACGCTGGAGCGCGGCATGCCGGCGTGCGTGGCGTTTCCGACCACGACCGAGGCGGTCGCCGCGATCGTGCGCACCTGCAACGAGGCCGGGCTTCCGTACGTGCCGCGCGGCGCGGGCACGGGGCTCTCGGGCGGCGCGACCCCCGTCACCGGCGGCGTGGTCATCGAATGCGCGCGCATGGACCGCGTGCTCGAGATCGACGCCACCAACCGCACCGCGACCGTGCAGCCGGGCGTGATCAACGAGCACCTCTCGCAGGTCGTGCGGCCGCTCGGCCTGTTCTACGCGCCCGATCCCTCGAGCCAGTCCGCCTGCACGATCGGCGGCAACGTCGCCGAGAACAGCGGCGGCCCCCATACCCTGAAGTACGGCACGACCAGCCCCCACGTGCTGGAGCTCGAGGTGGTGCTGCCCGACGCCAGCGTCGTGCGGCTCGGCCGTCGCGACGGCCACGCGCACGGCTACGACCTGCGCGGCGTGTTCGTGGGCTCGGAGGGAACGCTCGGGATCGTGTGCGCCGCGACCGTGCGGCTGGTGCCGCTGCCCGAGACCGTGTGCACGCTGCTCGGCGGCTTCGCGACGCTGCGCGACGCCTGCGCGGCGGTCTCGGTGATCATCGCGCAGGGCATCGTGCCGTCCGCGCTCGAGCTGCTCGACGACCGCACGATCGACGCGGTCGAGGCGTCGGTGTACGCGGCGGGCTACCCGCGCGACGCGCGCGCCGTCCTGCTGGTCGAGCTCGACGGCGTGGCCGTGGCGGTGGAGCGCGAGCGCGAGCGGATCGTCGAGATCCTGCGCGCGCAGAGCGCGATCGAGGTGCGCGTCGCGCGCGACGAGGCCGAGCGGCTCGCACTGTGGCGCGGCCGCAAGGGTGCGTTCGGCGCGATGGGCCGGCTCGCGCCCGACCTGTACGTGCACGACGCGGTGGTGCCCCGCACCAAGCTCCCCGAGGTGGTCGACGCGATCAACCGCGCGGCCGAGGCGCGCGGCGTCCGGATCGCCAACATCCTGCACGCGGGCGACGGCAACCTGCACCCGAACCTCAGCTTCGACCGGCGCGACCCCGAGCAGCTGCGCACGATCCGCGAGCTGGGCGGCGAGATCCTGCGCATCTGCATCGACGCCGGCGGTGTGCTCTCGGGCGAGCACGGCATCGGCCTCGAGAAGCGCGACTACATGTGCCTGATGTTCTCCGAGGCCGACCTCGAGCCGATGCGCTGGGTGCACGCTGCCTTCGATCCCGACGACCGCTGCAATCCCGGCAAGCAGATTCCCGCGCCACGCGCCTGCGCGGAGAGCAACCCGCGCACGCGCGGCTACGAGCGCGTGAGCTTCTAGCGATGGGCGACGCGTTCGAGGCGATCGTGGGCGTGGCGCACGTCGAGCGCCCGGCGGCCGCGCGGCTCGCCGGCGCGCGCGTCGATGCGGTCGTGCGGCCCGCGAACGCGCACGAGCTCGCGGCCTGCCTGCGCGCAGCGAGCGAGGCGAAGCTCGCCGTCGTCGCCTGCGGCGGCGGCACGCGCCAACACCTCGGCAATCCGCTCGACGCCGAGGCCTGCGTGCGGCTCGAGCTCGGTCGCATCGCGGACCACGTCGACGTGAATCCCGACGAGGGCATCGCGACGCTCGACGCGGGCGTGCGGATCGGCGCGCTCGGCGCTCGACTCGAGGCCTGCGGCAAGACCAGCCTGCTCTCGCACCTGCCCGCGGAGGGAAGCTTCGGCGGAGCGCTCGCGGCCGATCCGTTCGGCCCCGACTGGAGCCTCGATCGGCGGCTTCCGAACGAAGTCCTCGGCATCGAGGTCGCGCTCGCGAACGGCGCGCTCGCCACGGCGGGCGGGCGCGTGGTGAAGAACGTGACCGGCTTCGACCTGGTGCGGCTCTACTGCGGATCGCTCGGGACGCTCGGCGTGATCACGCGCGCGACCTTCCGGCTGCGCGCGCTGCCCGAGTGCGAGCTCATCGTCCGCGCGCGTTTCCCGTCGTTGGAAGCGGGCGTGCTCGCGTTCGCGGGCGCGGCGGTTTCCGCGGAGCCGGCCGGCGCCGCGCTGCGCGCCGACGGCGAGGGCGCGGAGCTCCTGTATCGCTTGATCGGCGACGCGAAGGCCGTCGAGCGCAAGGCCGCGCAGCTTCCGGGCGAGAGCGCGCCGCTCGAGACCTGGGCGTGCCTGCGGGCGGCGCTCGCGACACCGCCCGCGGCCGGCCGCGCGCGCGTGCGCCTGTCCGCGCGGCCGAGCGACGTCGCCGGGCTGTGTCGGACCGCGAGCGACGTGGCGGGTGCCGCTTCACTTCGCGCGCTGCTGCCGCTCGCGGGTTCGGTCGTGCTCGAGGTCGAGGACGCGCTGCTGCCGCGGCTCAGCGCGGCCGCCGAGCGCGTCGACGCGGTCTTCTTCGCGGAGCGCGCACCGGGCGCCGGACCCGCGCCCTGCGACGTGTATGGCGCGGCGCCGGATTCGCTCGCGCTGATGCGTGCCGTGAAGGCGCGCTTCGATCCACAGCGCGTGCTGGCGCCCGGCCGCTTCGTCGGGGGGATCTGAGCGGTGGCGGACGGCGGGCTGCTCGACTACAGCGCGACACTCGACTGCGTGCACTGCGGGCTCTGCCTGCCGCACTGTCCCACGTACCAGGAGACCGGCCGCGAGTCGAGCTCGCCGCGCGGCCGCATCTACCTGATGCGCGGGGTCGCGGAGCAGCGCATCCCGCTCGACGAGCTGGTCGTCGAGGAGATGAGCTTCTGCCTGGCCTGCCGCGCCTGCGAGTCCGCCTGCCCGGCGGGCGTGCGCTACGGCCATCTGGTCGAGGGCATGCGCGCGGAGATCGACGCGCGCGGCGCGCGCGGCCGGCTGCGGCGCTTCGCGGAGCGGACCGCCTTGCGCAGGGTCGTCGCCTCGAAGCGGGTGCTGCACGCGTTGGCGGGCGCGCTGCGCGTGTACCAGCGCAGCGGCCTGCAGCGCGCGCTGCGCGCGACGCGGTTGCTCGCGCTCGCGCCCCCGCTCGCGCGCCTGGAGCGGATGCTGCCGGAGCTGCCGGACACCCATCGGGCGCCGCTGCTGATCCCCGCCCAGGGCGTGTGCCGCGGGCGCGTCGCGTTCTTCTCCGGCTGCGTGATGCCGGAGGTGTTCGGCCCGGTGAACGCCGCGACGATCGCGGTGCTCGCGCGCAACGGCTTCGAGGTCTCGGTGCCGGCGGAGCAGGGCTGCTGCGGCGCGCTGCACCGCCACGCCGGCGATCCCGAGGCGGCGGACCGCCTGCACGCGGCGAACCGCGCGGCCTTCCGGCTCGACGGCGTCGATGCGCTGATCCTGAACTCGGCCGGCTGCGGCGCGTCGCTGCGCGACGCGGGCGACGCGCTCGCGCACAAGGTCCGCGACGTGACCGAGTTCCTCGTCGAAGCCGGCCTGCGCGAGACCCCGGGCCCGCTGCGGCTGCGCGTGGCCTACGACGACCCGTGTCACCTGTTGCACGGCCAGCGCGTGGCCGCCGCGCCGCGCGCTCTCTTGCGCTCGATCCCCGGGCTCGAGCTGTTCGACCTGCCGGGCTGCAGCGACTGCTGCGGTGCGGCCGGAATCTACAACCTGACCCAGCCGGCGATGTCGGCGCGCCTGCTCGAGCGCAAGCTGCAGGCGATCCGCGACACCGCGCCGCAGGTCGTCGCGACCGGCAACCCGGGCTGCCTGCTGCAGATCGGCGCGGGCGTGCGCGGAGCGCGGCTGCCGGTCGAGGTGCTGCACCCGATTGAGCTGCTCGCGCGCGCCTACAGCGCGTAGCGTTGGCGCGCGGCTTCAGTCGTAGAGCATCGCGTCGCCGGGCGTCTCCGGCAGCCGGACGCGCGGGAACGCGGCCAGCCCCAAAGACTCGATGTCGCCGCGCAGCACCAGATCGATCGGCAGGATGCTCTCGCGCGCGTTCACGAAACCGTGCTTCTCGTGCGTGCTCTCGTAGACCGCCTCGGAGCGTGCCGAGGGGCGCAGGTCCGGGCGCTCGACGCCGCCGAGCCGGGCCGAGGCCAGGAACGCGTCGCGCGCGGGGTCGGCGCTCGCCGTCTCGCGCGGGTCCCGCGTCAGGCTCGCGTAGCTGATCTGCTCGAGCAACGCGGCGAAGCGCGCGAAGTCCTCGGGCGCGATCTCGCGCACGGCCGGCTCGTCGCGGCCCTCGAGCGGGATCTCGATCACGCTCTTCCCGAGCAGCACGACGCCGGACTCGGCGATCTCGCCGTTGCGCAGCGACCCGTCGAGCAGCTCGGAGTTGAGCTCGAGCGCGCCGGGCGCCCACAGCTCGGGATGCTCGACCAGGAAGTCGTGCGTGAGCCGGATGCGCTGCGGGGTGATGGCGGCCTTCTGCGCGATGAACTCGGTCTTCGCGCTCGCGCCGGCCGGCGTGTCGGAGTAGGAACGCGCCACCGCCGCGAGCAGCGCGAGCTTCATGTCCAGACGGCGCTCGCGGTCGGCGGTCGCGAGCATCTGCTCCGCAATCTGCTCGCGGTAGCGCGCGACCGCCGCTGGATCGGGATCGGGCAGAGCCTGCTCGTGCCGCAGCGCCGAGCTCGGCTGGCCGCGCGCTGCGTAGCGCGCGGCGAGATCGCGATCGACTTCTTCCGCGTGTTGGCCGTGCGGACGCCGATCGGTGTAGCGCTCGCCCGTGACCAGCACGGCGTCGCCGAACTTCGGCGCCATCGACGAGTACTGCAGCAGGCGGATCGGAAAGGTGACGAGCGAGATCGCGAACGCCGGCACGTCCAGGAAGTACTCGATCGGACGCGGCAGGTCGCGCGGCTTCGCGCCGGCCGCGTGGCGGCCGAGCGCGAGCCAGCCGAGCTGCGCGCGCCGGTCGGCGCTGATCGAAGCCCGGTAGTGCGCATACGGATTTTGCGCGGGGTCGCGCAGGATCGCAACGGACTGACGCGCGATCGTGTCGCCCGGCGGCGCCACGCCCGGCACCTCGGCCATGACCGCGAAGAAGCCGTCCTCGTCGCCGCGCGCGAGCGGTCCGAAGCTCTCCACGAACACCAGCTCCCCGCCGACCACCGGCGGCGCGCCCGCGGCGCGCAGCGCCGACGCGCTCGCCGCGACCGACTCCGCGCGTGCGACCAGCGCCTCACGCGCGAGCTCGACGTACAGGGCGCGCTGGCTCGCGTCGAGCTCGGCCGGCGCGACGGTCTCCATCGCAAGCGATGCGCGCACGCTCGCGTCCCGGGCTTCGAGCTCGGAGTCGGCGCCCTCCAGCAGGGCGGCGGCGCGCGCGCTGTCGGGCCGGCTGGCGAGCGCCCGTCCGGCCAGGATGCGCGCGCGCTGGAACTCGCGGTTCGCGGTCGCGTCCTCGGCGCCCGCGAGCGCGCGCTGGTAGCGCTCCTCACGCAGCTTCCCGCGGTAGTACTCCGCGCGCTCGGCGATCTCGGGCGCGCGCGGATCGTCGGGGTTTCGCGCCAGCCACTCGTCCCAGGCGCCGATCGCGCGCCGCTCGCGCACGCTCGCGCCCGGAAACTTGTGCGCGGTGAGCAGCGTCGAGACCGTCGAGCGCACGCTCTCCAGCGGATTCATCACGCCCGACAGCAGCAGCTTCGAGACCGGCTCCACCACGCGGTTCGCGAGCGAGCCCGCCTTCCACTGCCGGTCCGCGGCGATGTCGGCGTCCGCGCGCGCGAGCGGGGTGTTCGCGAGCGCGCGCTCGAGCCGCCGCCGGAGCGCCGGATCCATGTCCGGACGCTGCGCGAGCAGCTCGTGCGCGTGCGCGGGATACGCGTCGCTGCCGTCGCAGCTCGCGACGATCTCGGCCGCGTTGTCGCTGAGCCCCGAGCTCGGCTCGCCGCGTTCGCGGCGCGCCTTGTCCTCGCGCTCGAGCGCGAGGCTGCGCGCGATCGCGTGGTCGGTGCGGCCCGCGAGCGCGGCCGCGGCGACGCGCGAGGCGAGCCGCTCGGAGTCGTCGGGCAGCGGCTCGCGCGCGGGGCGGCCCTCGACCACGGGCCGCAGCTCCGCGGAGGTCGGCGCGCGCGTGCACGCGGGCGCGCACCAGAGCAGCGCGCAGGCGCAGGCGAGCCTAGCGCGGGACACGTTCTTCGTGGACCTGCAGCGTGAAGCCGAGGAAGGCCTCGAGCTTGTGCTGGCCCTCGAGCTTCTCCACCGCGCCGTCCTGCTGCGCGACCACCTCGTACACGCGCGTCGCGCCGTGCGCGTACTCGTCGAACGTGGCTGGATCGAAGCCCAGCGATGGCGGCGGGTACTTCTGCGCATAGCGGCGCGAGTAGGCCGCGTACAGATCGCCGAGCGCGAGCAGGTGGCGGTTGTGGTTCTTGCTCCGCTTGTGCGCCTGCACCAGCGCCTGCGCGCGCTCCAGCGCCGCCGCTTCGTAGCGCGGGTCGAGCGCCGCGTGCGCCGCGAACGTCGACGCATCCGCCGCGTCGACGCGCTCGAGCTCCTCCTCGACCACGAAGCGGTAGTGCGTGTTCGCGACCTCGCCGCGCAGCCTCTCGAGTTCGACGCGCTGGCGCGCGTAGCCCGCGTCGGCCGCCTCCGGCGTCGCGTCGGCCGGCGGCGCGAGCGCGTGCAATGCCAGCAGGCGCGCGTTCAGGTCGCGCCCCGCACGCGCGGCGTCGGCGAGCTCGGAGTCGAGCTCGGTCACGCGCGCGTAGTGGCGCATGGCCAGGTCGTACTCGCCGATCCGCTCCAGCGCCCGCGCCTTGGTGAACCAGACCACATCGGTCGCGTAGCCCGACGAGAGCTTCTCGGGATGCGCGGTCTCCAGGCTCTCGAGCCGCTCGAACGAGACGCGGAACACGTTCTTGCCGGTGTAGTCGCGCGCGGTCGGGAAGCGGTATGTGTCGTCGTCGACGTGCAGGCGCACGACCGCGACCACCTCGAGCAGGTCCTGCGTGGGCGCGAGCGCCTTGGGCGGTTCCGGGCTCGCGCATCCGCTCGCGAGCGCGGCGCAAGCGCAGGCGAGCGCCGCGAGCCGCGCGCGCGCGGCGCTCAAAGCCGCGCCGTCCGCCGCGCCGCCAGCAGGTTGAGCATCTTCTCCGTGGCGATCACCGCGGCCGCGAGCTGGTCCGAGTCGACGCCGATCGTGCTGAACGGCTGCGCGCGCGCGCTGGTCTGCCAGCTGATCAGCGTCTCGACCAGCGCACCGGTCTTGCCGCCAGGCGGGATGCGCACCTTGTAGTCGACCAGGTTCGGAAGCTTCAGGTCGAAGCTGCGCGCTGCCTTCGCGAGCGCCTTCATGAACGCGTCGTAACCGCCGTCGCCGGTCGACGACGCGGTCGCGAGCTTGCCGTGGTAGCGCAGCGACACCGAGGCATTGGGCAGACCGTCGCTCGCCGAGTGGAACTCGTAGCGCTCGATGCGCACCAGCGACTCGCCCGGCGTCTTCAGCACGTCGGCGATGATCAGCGGCAGATCCTCGGGCGTGACGTTGTGCTTCTTGTCGCCGAGCTCGACGATGCGCCGCAACACCAGGTCGCGCTTGTCGGGCGGCAGCTTGATGCCGAGCGACTTCAGGTTCTGATCGACCGACGCCTTGCCCGCCATCTTGCCCAGCGCGTAGCGGCGACGGCGCCCGAAGCGGCCGGGCGAGAGCCGCGTCGCGTACAGGTCGCCCTTGGCGTCGCCGTCGGCGTGGATGCCGGCGGTCTGCGTGAACACGTCGCGGCCGACCACGGGCGTGTTGTCCGCGATGGTCTTGCCCGAGAGCGTGGCGACGATCTCCGAGACCGCGACCAGGCGCCGCTCGTCGACGCCGGTGCGGAGCGGGGTCAGGTCGTGCAGCGCCGCGACCACCTCCGCGAGCCGCGTGTTGCCGGCGCGCTCGCCCATGCCGTTCACGCTGGTGTGCACGCCGCGCGCGCCGGCCGCGACCGCCGCCAGACAGTTCGCGGTGGCCAGTCCGTAGTCGCCGTGGCCGTGGTACTCGAAGTGGATCTCGGGCCAGGTGCGCGTCATCAGCCCGACGTAACGCGTGACGTCGTCGGGCGTGAACACGCCGAGCGTGTCGGGCAGGTACACGCGCCGGACGCCCAGCCCGGCCATGTTCTGCACGTGGCCGAACACGTAGTCGAAGCTGTCGCGCACGCCCTGCGACCAGTCCTCGAGGTACACGTTCACCACGAGCTTGCGCTCGCGCGCGTAGCGGATCGTCTCGGCGATCTCCTTGAAGTGCAGCTCCGGCGTCTTGCGCAGCTGCCCCTCGCAGTGCCGGCGCGAGCCCTTGGTCAGCAGGTTCATGGCGCCGCCGCCGTGGGCGACGATCCAGTCGACCGACTTGCGCAGGTCGACGAGGCCCAGGATCTCGATCCGGTCCGCGTAGCCGTTCTTGCGCCCCCAGCCGGAGATGCGCTTGACCGCCTCGACCTCGCCCTCGGACACGAAGACCTGCGCGATCTCGATCCGGTCGACACGCACCGCGTCCAGCAGCAGGCGCGCGAGCTCGAGCTTCTCGGCGGGCGCGTACGCGACGTTCGGCGTCTGCTCGCCGTCGCGCAGCGTCGTGTCCATGACCTGGATCAGGGGGGCGGCCATGGCGCTAGCCTAACGATTCAGATCGCTTCGGGCTCGGCTTCCTTCTTCGCGCGAGCGTCGTGCGCCTTCTTGGCGGAGAGCAGGGCGGGCAGCACGCGGTCGAGGTCTTCCTGCGTCCACAGGTGGTCGGTCTTGAAGTCCCGGATCAGCGCGGGCTGCTGCATGATCGCGACCTGACCGCGGCTGACGTGGATGATCTGGCTGGTGAACTCCTGCGCGGCCGCCGAGCACAGCCAGGAGACGACCGGCGCGATCTGCTGCGGGCCGGTCAGCGGGTTCTCGGGATCGACCTCGGCCCCGCGGCCCTGCATGAGCGGGATGGTCATGCGCGTGGCCGCGCCCGGCGAGATCGTGTTCACCGTGCAGCCGTACTTCGCGAGCTCGAGCGCGAGCACGCGGGCGAAGCCGGCGATGCCCGCCTTGGCCGCGCCGTAGTTCGCCTGGCCGAAGTTCCCGAACAGGCCCGACACCGACGAGAAGTTGATGATCCGGCAGCCGCGCCGGTTGGTCTCGCGGATGTAGCGCGCGAACGGCTGCGAGCAGCAGAAGTGGCCCTTCAGGTGCACCGCGATCACCGCGTCCCAGTCGCTCTCGTCCATGTTGAAGATGGTCTTGTCGCGCAGGATGCCGGCGTTGTTCACCAGGACGTCGCAGGCGCCGAAGGCGGTGAGCGCGGTCTGGAAGATCGCGAGGCCGCCGGCCATGGTCGCGACCGAGTCGTAGTTCGCGGCCGCCTTGCCGCCGAGCTTCACGATCTCGGCGACCACGTCGTCGGCGACCTTGCCCGAGCCGGTTCCGTCGGCGTTCCCGCCCAGGTCGTTGACCACCACGCTCGCGCCGTTGCGCGCGAAGTCGAGCGCGATCTCGCGGCCGATGCCGCGGCCCGCGCCGGTCACGATCGCCACCTTCCCGTCCAGAACACCCATCGCCAAGTCCTCCCCGGTCGTCGGGGCATTCTACTTCAGTCGGACTTGGGTTTGCGGGCTCCGCGGCGCTTGCGGATCTGCTTCTTCTGCTCGGGCGTGAGCTTCTTCCAGCGCTCGCGCAGCTCCTCGCGCTTCTCGGGCGGCAGCTCGCGCCAGCGCTTGTAGCGCTCGCGGGTGGCCTCCTTCTTCTTGGGCGAGAGCTTCTGCCAGCGCTCGAAGTTCTTGCGCACGCGCTTCTGCTCCTCGGGCGGGAGCTTCTCGAACTCGCGGTGGCGCTCGCGCAGCTTCTCGCGCTGCTCGGGCGTGAGCTTCTTCCAGCGCTCACGGGCCGCCTCGGACGGCTCCTTGTCGTCGGCGCGCGCGCGCAGCGGCAGCGCGGCGCTGCCGAACGCCAATGCGCAGAAGAGCAGGAAAGCGCGCCGATTCATCTCGCCTCGCGCTCCTCGCGCCCGAGCGGCGGCGGCGTCGTCATCCCTGATCTCCGTCCCACTCCTCGAGCACGTCCACCACCTCGATCAGCTCGAGGTCGGGGTCCTCGAGCAGCTCGAGGTCCTCGCCGTTCGCGACGATCTGCAGGTCCACGTCGGGCTCGCTGGGGACGCGCAGGGCGAGCACCAGCGCGACCGCCGCCGCCGCGGCGCCGCCCAGCGAGAGCGCGAAGCGACGGCTGAACAGCCGCTCGAAGAAGCTGGCTGGCGGGTCGCGTTCGCGAGCGACGCGCGCCCCGCCTCCTTCTCCTTCGCGCGCAAGACGCGCCCAGAAGCGCGCCTCGAAGTCGCGCGGTGGCTCCACGGCGGGCAACGACGCGAGCGCGACCGTGAGCCGGCGTTCGGCCGCCAACGCCGCCTGGCAGGCCTCGCAGCCGGCCAAGTGGGTCTCGAGCTCCGCGCGCTCGGCCGGGCCGAGCTCCTCGTCCAGATACGCAACCAGCGCTGCGCGTCGTTCGGCGCAGGTCATTTCGCGCCCTCCTCGTCGAGCTCCGCGAGCAGCGCCTCGCGGGCACGGTGGATCAGACTCTTCACGCTCGAGACGCTCGCGTCGAGCGCCTGCGCAATCTCCTCGTAGCCCAGACCCTGCTCGCTGCGCAGCAACAGCGCCGCGCGCTGCCGCTCCGGCAGCTTGGCCAGCGCCCGCTCGAGCCGGCTGCGCAGCTGCGCGGCCTCGACCTTCTGATCGGCTCCGGGCGCCGGGTCCGCCGATGCGAGCTCTTCGAGCGGCGTCTCGCTCTGCTCGTAGCGCCGGTGCGCGCGCGCCAGCTCGTTCAGGCCCAGGTTGTGGGCGATCCCGAAGATCCAGGTCGAGAAGCGGGCCTTCGGCTCGTAGCGGTCGGCGGCGTTGTAGATGCGCACAAACACGTCCTGCGTGAGCTCCTCGGCACGGGCGCGGTCCCGCACCAGCCTCGTGAGGAAGGTCAGTACGCGAGGGGTGTAGCGGGCGAAGAGCGCCTCGAACGCGCTCCGGTCTCCGTCCCGAAAGGCCAGCATGAGCCGGGCGTCGTCGTCAACCATTCACCGCCGCACACCCCCGACCGTCCTTCATCGGGTGCAACCGGCCGTGCCCGCTCGGGTTGCGCGGCTCGTCCGGGTCAGCCCGCGAACACGGGCTTGATGAACTTGAACCAGGTCGCGACCAGGAGCCCCAGCGTGGAGAGGCCCAGGAACGTCATCGTGAGGCTCATCATGCCCCAGCAGATCATCGAGCCGAGGCGGTCCTTGGCGCCCTGCGGGAGGATCGCCTCGATCACGAACGCGGCGACGATCATGGCCAGCATGACGAGGAAGATGAAGCCCACGGGCGTCTCCAGTGTGGTGTGCGGCCCAAGTAGACCACACGCCGAGCCGGAGGGTCAAAGGGTCGCGGCGGTCGTGGCGACGAAGCGCTCGACCTCGCGCACGAAGGCCTCCGGCTGATCGAGGTTCAGGACGTGCCCGGCGCCCGGCAGCTCGATCCGCACCGAGCGCGGCAGCTTCGCCGCCATGACGTGGGACGCGCGCATGAAGTTCGCGTCGTGCTCGCCCACCAGCACGAGCGCGGGCAGGTCGATCTCGTGCAGCACGTCGACCAGGTTCGGCACCGGACCGGCCACACCACGCGCGAAGCGCTGCAGCCCCGCGACGCTCGCGCGCAGGATCCCGCTCCGCGCCTCGGCCGCCAGCGGCGTGCCGGGCGCGAGCCCGAGCAGCTCGGCCTGCGCGCGCGAGCCCTCCAGGTACTTCTCGAGCCCGACCTCGCCCATCTTCTCGGCGGCGCGCTCGAGCATGGCCTGCCACTGCGCCAGCGCCTCGGGGTTCTTGAAGCCCGGGCCGGTGTTGAACAGCAAGAGCGCCTTCACGCGCTCGCGCTGCGCGCGCGCGTAGGAGAGCGAGAGGATCCCGCCGATCGAGAGGCCGGCGACGTAGGCGGGCGCGCCGTCCGCGGCCGCCTCGTGCACGCGGCGCAGATCCTCGACGACCTGCGCGAGCGTGTAGCGCTCGGGCTCCTCCGGCGCGTCCGACAGGCCGTGGCCGCGGTAGTCCCAGGTCACCACGCGCGCGAAGCGGGAGAGCAGAGCCTCCTGTCCCGCCCAGTGCAGGTGCGACGAGAACGAGGCGCTGGAGAGCAGCAGCGGCGGGCCCGAGCCCTGGGCGCGCCAGAAGATCTTCGCGCCGTCGCTCGACGAAACAAAGGGCACTAGCCCTGCTCCATGCGCGCGCGCAGCGCCCGCGTCATTTGCTGCAGCTGCTCCTTCATGGGCGCCTTGATCGTGAACTCGGGCACCAGCGCGCGCGTGCTGCCGTCCATCTCGATCACCACGCGCGTGGTCTCCGGGTTCACCGCGGCGAGCGAGATGTTGCCCTCGAGCGAGCGCCACACCCGCCCATCGCAGATCTTCTCGAAGCGCATGCCCCCGTCAGGCCGGCTCTTGAACTTGAAGCGCACGGTGGTCTCGGCGCCGAGCGCGCTGACACGCGTGCGTGTCTCGCGCACGCCGCCGGCGTTCGAGACGATCTGCGTGTCGGGGAACAGCGACGTGATGGTCGCGTCGCTCTCGAGCACGCTCGCGCAGGCCGCGAGCGGCCGGCGCACCACGAACTCGTTCTCGAACCTCATCGGCGGGACTCCTCTGCACTGCCCCGTTCCAAGCATAGCCGAGGCGGAGTTTGCGACGCGGCCGGAGAGCGGGATAGCCTGCGCGGCGTGAACTCTCCTGAGCCCGGCGCTTTTTCCGACGCGCGCCCGTGGACCGTCGAGCCCGCGCGCATGAGCTGGCGCGCGGACATCGAGGACGTGCGCGCGCGTACGCTCGCGAGCCTGCCGGCGCTGCTGCGGCGCGGCCGCGTCCCGCCGCTCGGGCGCTTCATCGGCGCGGGTGCGCGCATCGGCTTCGCGGTCGCGCTCTGGGCGCTGCGCGAGCGCGGGCGCGATCCGGTGGTCTCGCGCGCCGGTCTCTCGCGACGCCTGCGCTTCGCGTTCGAGCAGCTCGGGCCCGCTTACATCAAGCTCGGGCAGATCCTGTCGTCGGGCCGCGGGCTGTTTCCCGAGGAGCTGGTCGCGGAGTTCCGCTCGCTGCGCGATCACGTGCCGCCCGAGCCGTTCGAGCTCGTGCGCCAAGCGGTCGAGGCCGAGCTCGGCCGCCCGCTGCAGGAGGTGTTCGAGAGCTTCGATCCGGTCTGCCTCGCGTCCGCGTCGATTGCGCAGGTGCACGCCGCGCGCCTGCGCACGGGCGAGCCCGTGGTGGTCAAGGTGCAGCGCGCCGCGGTGGAGCGGCTGGTGGCCAAGGACATCCGCGCGATGGCCTGGATCGCGGTTTTCCTGGTCGGGCGGCTCCCGATCTCGGCGCTGGCCAACCCGCCCGCGCTGGTGGAGCTGTTCGCGGAGACCATCTCCGAGGAGCTCGACTTCCGGCTCGAGGCGGAGAACATGCTCGACATCGCGCGTGTGCTGCGCGACTCGGGCTCGTCGGTGGTGATCGTGCCGCGGCCGCACCCCACGCTCGTGACCCGACGCATTTTGGTGATGGAGCGCGTGGAGGGCTTCGTGCTCGACGAGGCGCCGGCCATGCGCGAGGCCGGCATCGACACCGAAGCCGTGCTGCGGGCGCTGCTGATCTCGTTCCTGGAGGGCGCCATGATCTACGGCGTCTTCCACGGCGACCTGCACGGCGGCAACCTGTTCGTGCTGCGCGACGGGCGCGTGGCGCTGCTCGACTTCGGCATGACCGGGCGCATGGACGACGTGCAGCGGCTCGCCTTCCTGCGCATGATGGTGACGGGCGCGATGAACGACGTGCGCGGCCAGCTCGCCGCGTTCCGCGATCTCGGCGCGCTGCCCGCCGACGCCGATCTCGAGGCGCTCGTCCGCGTGCTGAAAGCCGACCAGGCGCCGCGCGATCCGACGCTGATGTCGGGCGAGGAGCTGGTCGCCGAGATCCAGACCATGCTGAAGGGCTTGCTCGAGCACGGCGCGCGCCTGCCCAAGCACCTGATGCTGTACGTGAAGAACATGATCTTCCTGGACGGCGCGATCGCGCAGCTCGCGCCCGACCTCGACCTGTTCGCCGAGGTGACGCGCATCTGGGCTCACTTCGCGCGCCAGCACGGCGAGCGCATCGCGCGCGAGCTCGGCTTCGATCCGGGTCTCGCGAGCATCGACCTGACCGGCATGAAGGCATCCCTCGGGCTCTCCGGCGACGTGGACTCGCTGACCCACCGGGAGCTCGTCGCGCGGCGCGAGAAGGTGCGCGAGCGGCTCGAAGAGGCGGGCGCCTCGCCGCGCAGCTAGGGGCCGATCGAGCCTCGCGGCTCTGCGCTACGATGGCGCCGTGGTCGTGCGCATCGCCCTCGCGCTGATCGGCTTGCAGGCGCTCGCGCCGGTCCGCGCCGGCGCCGCGCCGCCGGACGATCTGTTCGCGCTGCAGCAGGTGCAGATCACCGAGGGCCGCACGGTCGCGGCCGAGCTCGGCGACTTCGACGGTGACGGCCGCACCGACCTGCTGCAGATCGTGTTCGAGGGTGTGCCGCCCGCCGAGAAGCGGCTGATCCGCCTGTGGACGCAGGGCGAGGACGGCGCGCCCTCCGCCAAGCCCCTGTACGAGATCGAGGTTCCCGAAGACAGCGCCGCGTACGACGTCGGCGACGTGACCGAGCTGCCGGGCCAGGAACTCGTGCTGCTGCGCCCGCAGGGCCTCACCGTCCTGTCGTTCGCGAACCCCGGCTTGCCGCGCCGCGATCTGGTCGTGGACGGCTCGACGCTCGTGCCCGGCGAGGACGAGCGCGGGCTCGATCGCCTGCACATGATCTACACCGACTTCGGACCCGAGCCGCGGCTGCTGGTGCCGATGCTCGCGCGCACCGCGTTCCTGTCGCCGAGCGGCGAGACGCGCGCGCTGCTCGACGCCGGTGCGCGCGCCAACTACTTCCTGCCGCCGCGACCGGGTCCGCTGCTGGTCGACAGCGACATCCAGCTCCTGCTCGACGTGCCGCGCATCGCCGTCGGCGACGTGAACGGCGACGCGCGGGCCGATGTGGTGAGCCTGGGCCGGCACGAGGTGCGCGTGTTCCTGCAGCGCGAAGACGGCAGCTTCGCCCGCCCGCCCGATCGGACCTACAAGCTGGCGCTGATCTCCGAGCGGGATCACATCCGCGGCTCCGGCGCGGTGCGCGGCGACGCGCGCGACGTGTCGGGCGACGGCAAGCTCGACCTGATGATCTCGCACATGTCCGGCGGCATCACCGACGCCAAGTCCGAGACCCGCATCTACCTGAACCGTGACGGTGTATGGGACCTGGCGAAGCCCGACTTCGTCTCGGATGTCGGCTCGGGCTGGGGCGCGGATCAGCTGGTCGACATCGACCGGGACGGCCGTCCGGAGCTCCTGCACGTCTCGCTGCCGTTCAGCGTGTTGGAGCTGGTCGAGGCGCTGATCACGCGCTCGGTCGACGCGCTGATCACCGTCTACAAGTCGAACGCGGAGGGGCAGTACTCGAAGGAGCCATGGTTCGAGCGCAAGCTCGAGATCGCGATCAGCTTCGACACCGGCCGCCCGAAGGGCTTCGTGCCGACCGGCACCTTCGACATGAACGGCGACGGCTTCGACGATCTGATCACGCCCGGCGACGGCGAGCAGGTGGAGGTCTGGCTGGGCGGCGCGGAGGGCATCGATTCGGATCTGGCCGGCCGCCAGGACCTGCCCGCGAACGGTCGCGTCCGCGGCGGCGACTGGAACGGCGACGGGCTCGAGGATCTCCTGCTCTACGATCCGCGCATGCCGCGCACGCCCGTGGTGATCGCGACCAACCGGGGGCTCTTGCCCGGCACGCTGCCGCACATCAGCTCGAACAAGGGCGAGAAGTCCACGCCCTGAGCGAGCGCCGCGCTAGTGGATCTCGATCCAGTACGGCGGCAGGTAGGCGAGGGCGCCGTCGAGCGGCAGCCAGTCGAGCGCGAACGCGAACGGCATGTCGGCGGGCAGCAGCGCACGCAGCAGCTGATCGCGCAGCACGTCGCCGCGGATCAGCTCGCGCACCTGCTCCGTAGGCGAGCGCGGCGCGGGCAGGATCAGACGCACGGGATCGGGCTCGTTCTCGATGCCCGCCTCCCTGCGCGCGCGCTCGACCGCCGTGCGCAGGCCGCCGACCTCGTCGACGAGCTTGCGCGCGAACGCGTCGCTGCCCAGCCACACGCGCCCCTGGCCGAGCGCGTCGACGGCGTCGGTCGAGAGACCGCGGCCCTCGGCCACGCGCGAGACGAAATCGCGATAGCTGGCCGCGATGAAGCTGTCCGTGCGCGCCTGCTGCTCGGGGGTGAACGGGCGATCCCCGCCGGTCACGCTCGCGTACGCGCCGCGCTCGATCACCTCGCTGTCGATCGCGAGCTTCTCGTACAGGCCCACGAACGACGGCCGCAGCAGGAACACGCCGATCGAGCCGGTCAGGGTTGCCGGCTCGGCCACGATCGCGTTCGCGCCGCTCGCCACGTAGTACCCGCCCGACGCCGCGGCGTCGGCCATCGACACGACCACCGGCTTCTTCGCGCGCACCCGAGCCAGCGCGCGCCAGACCTTGTCCGACGGCTGCGCGCCGCCGCCCGGCGAGTTGACGCGCAGCACCACGGCGCGGATCGCGTCGTCCTCCGCCGCCGCGTCGAGCGCCTTCACGGTCTCGTCCGCGGCGAACACCTTCGAGAAGCCGCGCCCGCGCTCCTCGACGATCGCGCCCTCGCCGAACACCAGCGCGACGGTCGGCCCGGAGCGCAGGCCGAGCGTCGTGGCGTCGACGCGGATGTAGCTGTCGGATTCGAGCTCGTTCGCGCCGGTGAGGCCGGCCTTCTCGAGCACCTCCTGACGAGCCGCGATGCCGTCGGCGAGCTTGGCTGCGACCAGCTCGTCCGGTGTGCCCGGCGCCGCGTCGATCAGCGCGCGCACCGCCGCCGGCTCGAGGCCGCGCCCGGCGGCGATGCCGTCGACGATCTGGGCGAAGATCCCGTCGAGCAGGCCGTCGGTCATCTCGCGCGCCTTCGGGCTCATCTCGCGCGCCGCGAACTGCTCGACGGCCGACTTGTAGATGCCGACGCGCGAGACCTGCCACTCGACGCCGATCTTCTCGAAGAAGCCCGCGAGGTGCAGGAACTGACCGGAGATGCCCGCCAGCGGCGCGAGCGACGCGGGCTCGACGAAGATCTTGTCCGCGGACGAGGCCAGGTACAGCTCGCGCGTCGCGTTCAGGCTGGTCGCGTCGATCAGCGCGATCACCGGCTTGCCGGCGCTGCGCACCCGCGAGAGCGCGTCGCGCAGCTCCTGGATGCGCGCGTAGCCGACGGACAGGGGGCGCACGTGCACGAGCACGCCCTTCACGCGCTCGTCCGCGACGGCCATGTCCAGGAGCAGCAACAGCGACGGCAGCGCCGGTCCGCGCGCCTGCCACTGACCCAGCAGATCGCGCGGCGGAGACTCGTCGAGCTCGCCGCCGAGCTCCAGCACCAGCACTGCGTTCTCGGGCACGCGCGCGCGCGCGGACCAGAGCGCCGCCGCGATCATTCCCGCGACGGAGAGCGCCAGGAGCCAGAGGAGCGGACGCCGCATGCGTTCCTTTATAGCGCTCGGGTCGCGCTATGCCGGAACACGTATCGGAAGGCGATCGCCTCCGCCCGAGCGAGGTCGACTCAGCTTCGCCGAGCCCTCGCGCAGAGCAGCGCGCCCGCGCCCAGCGACAGCAGGCCGAACAGTGCCGGCTCGGGCAGCGGGTGGTTGATCAAGCTCTCGCTGCCGCCGCTCGTGTAGCCCTGCACGTGGATGCCGATGCGCAGCGTGCCGTCGCCGAGCTCCGCCAGCACGTCGTTGAAGTCCTGACCGGGCTGCAGCGTGAAGAGGATGCCGAGCAGCTCGCCCGGATTCACGCCGTTGGGCTGCGTCGGCGGGCTGGAGTCGGCGTTGAA
Organism: Myxococcota bacterium; assembly: GCA_040902485.1. Taxonomy (GTDB): domain Bacteria; phylum Myxococcota_A; class UBA9160; order SZUA-336; family SZUA-336; genus VGRW01. Next base: position 82,014 of record JBBDXF010000021.1, read on the forward strand.
ACCGGCGGTGGTGTTGAAGTCGGGATCGGCGTTGTTGCCCGCCGGCAGGTCCCCGGGCGAAGCGTCCTGGGAGAAGTCCACGATGCCCGGCAGGACCAGGTCGTTGATCACGACTGCCAGCTCGAGCAGGGACCCGTCATCGAAATAGACGTCCGTGATCGACGAGGCGGCCGGACCGCTGTTCGAGAAGCTGAACAGCACCTGGCCACCGCCCGGGTCCGTCACGTCGACCGTGAGCTGTGCCTCACCGATCGCGCAGTCGCCCGCCAAGTTGTCCGAGATGCAACCGAAGCCGAGCACCGCTGCTCGCGCAGGGTTCGCCGCGAGCAACACGGCCGCCGCGAGCGCAAGAGTCGCAAGTCCCCGCATATCCCCTCCCGTGAAACAGACTCCGTAGCCGTCCCCGAGGCCGCAGTCTGAGGGGGATCGGCAACGGGAGTCCAGGGTTTTCTCTACGGAGCGCGAGGGGCTAGCAGCCGAAGCAGCGAGATCTCGCGCGCGCAGTTCAGGCGCACGGGCGGTCCCGCGACGCCAAGTCCGCGATTCACATAGAGAAGCGCGCCGGTGTCGGGGTCGCGGAACAGGCCCCGGGTCCAGCGCGAGATGAGCCGCGAGACGTTGTGGTGCATGGCCGGGCCCGGCAGGGCGATCTGCCCGCCGTGCGTGTGTCCCGCCAAGGCGAGCGGGAAGCCGAGCCGGGCGGCCTGCGCGAACCAGCTCGGCCGGTGGATCAGCAGCACACGGGCGAGCTCGGCGGGAATCTCGCCCGCCAGCTGCTCGAGCGCGTCGTGGGTGGAGTCGCGCTCGTTCCAGCCGTGGCCGGGATCCTCGACCCCGGCCAGCGCGAAGGCCGAGCCCTCGATCTCGATGCGCGTCCAGGCGTTGCGCAGAAGCACGATCGAGGTCTGGCTCGCGAGAGCGCTCGCGACCGCCTCCGCGCCCGTGTAGACGTCGTGGTTGCCGAGCACCGCATACACGCCGTGCCGCGCTTCGAGCGCGGCGAGCTCGCGACAGCCCTCGTCGATGTAGCGGGGATCGAAGTCGAAGATGTCGCCCGTGATCACGATCAGGTCCGCTTCGAGCGCGTTCACGCGCGCGATCAGCCGGCGCAGCAGCGGCGCGCGCAGCTGCATGCCGATGTGCAGGTCGGAGATCTGCGCGATGCGCAGACCCGCGAGCGCTTCGGGCAGCCCGCGCAGCGGCAGATCGAGCCGCTCCACCTCGACGCGGTGCTGCCCCACCAGCCAGCCCCAGAACATCGAGCCGAAGCCGACCGCGACCGCTGCGCCCCCGCTGGCGAGCAGGAGCGTCTGGCCGGTCGGCGGATGCAGCCAGGCGAGCGGCGCGAAGGCGATGAACGCCAGCGCGAGCGGCGGCCCGCTGATCAGCGCACCGAGGCTCCCGACCAGCCAGAAGCGGCCGAGCCGGTAGCCGCTCGAGGTGCGGCGCGCGAACACGGGCAGGAGCGCGAGCGTCGCCACGTTCAGGACCGCGAGCGCGCAGGCGAGCGCGGCCCCGAGCGCCGGTCCGAGGCTGCCGCCGGTCGCCGCGCGCACGAGCCACTCCACGATCAGCGCTTCCGAGCCCGCGAGCAGGAAGAGCGCCGAGTAGCGCGCGTTGCGCAGCACCGTACCGAGCGCGCGCCGGATCACGTCACCGACCATGGCCATGTTCCGCAGAGTCTCGTGCAACCGGCGCCAGCATCAAGCGCGAGCATCGCCAACCGCCGGCTCGGGCTCGCGGCAGAGCGCGAACAGGTCGTCGTCGCTCACCTCGCCCTGGCCGTCCGCGACGGCCTGGAAGCGCGCGAATGCGCGCTCGAGCGAAGCGTCGCTCGGACACAGGCCGAGCGCTCGCACGCGCGACGCGAAGCCCGCGCGGCCCGAGAGCTTGCCGAGCACGATCTGCGTGCCCACGGGGTGGCCGATCTCGGCCGGGTCGATGGTTTCGTAGGTCTCGCGCAGCTTCAGCACGCCGTCCTGGTGGATGCCGGAGGCGTGGCGGAAAGCGTTTCCGCCGACGATCGCCTTGTTCGGCGGCACGGCGACGCCCGAGTGACGCGCGACCGCCTGCGACACGGCCCAGATGCCGCGCGTGTCGACGCCGGTCTCGACGGCGAGCGCCTCGCCGTGCACGCGCAGTGCCATCACGACCTCTTCGAAGGCGGTGTTGCCGGCGCGCTCGCCGAGCCCGTTCACCGCCAGCTCCACCTGGCGCGCGCCGGCCGCGATCGCCGCCAGCGAGTTGGCCGTCGCCATGCCCAGGTCGTCTTGGCCGTGGAACGACGCGACCACGCCGCCGAGCTCGGGCACGCGCGCGTAGACCTCGTGGAACATGGCCGCGACCTGGTCCGGCCGGGCACACCCGACGGTGTCGGGCAGGTTGATCGTCCGCGCGCCCGCGCCGATCGCCGCGCGCACCAGCCGCGCGACCAGCTCCGGCTCGGAACGGGTCGCGTCCATGGCGCTGAACTCCACGTCGTCGGTGTAGCCGCGCGCGTGGGCGACCGCGGCGCGCGCCATCTCCACGACCTCGTCGGCGCCGCGCCGCAGCTGGTGCGCGAGGTGGATCTCGGAGCTCGACAGGAACACGTGGATGCGCGGCCGCCGCGCGCGGCGCAGTGCGAACCAGGTGGTGTCGATCTCGGCCGGAATCGCACGCGCGAGCCCGCAGACCGTGGCGCGCCGCACGCTCTCCGCGACCGCGCGCACCGCCTCGTGCTCACCGGACGACGCTGCCGGAAAGCCCGCCTCGATCACGTCGACGCCCATCGCGTCGAGGAGCCCCGCGATCTCGACCTTGGCGGTCTTCGAGAAGAACACGCCCGCCGCCTGCTCGCCGTCGCGCAGGGTCGTGTCGAAGACCACGACCCGCTCGCGACGCATCTCTGTGGAACCGTTGCTGCCCGACACTTTTGACCTCCTTCAGGGACCCCGCCGCCGAGCGGGCCGAAGGAGGTCGCGGGCGCGTCCCGCGGGCAAAAAAAAACCCCTCCGGCCGTTTCGGCGGGAGAGGTCCGATGCTCGCTATGGACCGGCGCTCAGCCTCTGAGCACCGGGTGGACCCCGCCCGCCCCGGTAAGGCCGAGAAGAAGGAGCGCGCTGTGGGTCCGGTGGATCACGATGCGCCCACGGTACGGACGAGGCCCGCGCCCGTCAAGCCGGAGTTCAGAAGCGATCGGAGGGCCAGTAGGTGACGAGCGGTCCGCCGACCAGCGACTCGAGCAGCGCGCGGTCGGAGGTGCTCTCGGACGCGCCGGCGATGCGCGCGAGCGCCGGCCGGTCGAGCACGAGCCACATCGGCGAGGGATCCTCGCCCGGCGCGCTGTCCAGGCCGAAGCCGCGCAACGCGTCGCCGAGCTCCGCGTCGCGCACCAGCGGCACCGGCAGACGGTGCTCGGCGGGCCGATGCGCGGCGAGCAGGCGCGCGAGCGCGCCCGCGCCGCCGGCGGAGCGCGCGTACTCGAGCACGCGCGTGCGCCCGCTGAACGACGCCGCGCGCGCATACGCGAGCAGCGCGCCGCCGCGCTCCGCGACGCGGAAGTCCTCGTGCGGCGTTCCGGCCGTGCGCAGCTGGCCGGCCCAGTAGCGCGCGTCGCGCACGGTCGGACCCGACAGCGGCTCGGTGTAGACGTCGTAGAGCGCCCGCACGCGCTCGAGGTCCGCCGGCTCGAACGCGCGCAGGATCGTGCCGTCGTCAGGCGGAGCGAGCGGCGCGCCGGGAGCGAGCTTGAACAGCCGCGTCGACATCTGCTGGAAGCCCAGCGGTTCGTAGAACGAGAAGCGGCCCGTGAACAGGAGCGAGAGCGCCATACCGCGCTCGCGCATGCGCGCGATCGCCCGGCGCAGGAGCTCCGACGCGAGCCCCTTGCCGCGCGCGGACGTATGCGTGGCGACGCTGCCGATCCCGCCCAGTAGCACGCGCTCGTAGCGCAGTCGGATCGGGCGCTCGAAGGTCTGCACGCACGAGACGGGCACGCCGCCGTCGAGCGCGAGCAGCACGTCGGCGTAGGAGAACGCGGGGTCGAAGTCCATGAAGCGCTCGAACAGCTCGCGCACCGCGAAGGCGTGCTCGAGCAGATCGAGCACGGCCACGCGGTCCTCGTGCCGCATCTCGCGCAGCTCCATGCGGGCGATCTTAGGCGATGCGGGAGCGGAGCGCGGCGCGCACGCGTGCGGTGAACTCGGCGGTGCCGAGCGAGCCGCCCACATCGCGCGTGGTGTCGCCGCTCGCGATCGAATCGAGCAGCGCCTCGCGCAGCGCGACGGCGAGCTTCGGCTGCCGCGCGTGCTCGAGCAGCAGCGCGAACGCGAGCAGCGCGGCCGTGGGATTGCACACGCCGCGGCCCGCGATGTCGGGCGCCGTGCCGCCGGCGGGATCGAACAGCGCCACGTCGATCTCGCCCGATTTCGCGAACGAGTAGTTGCCGCTCGCGCCCAGGCCCATGCTGCCGATCAGCCCGCACGCCATGTCGGAGAGGAAGTCACCGTACTCGTTCAGCGTCAGCACCACGCTGAAGTCGCGCGGCCGCAGGCAGATCTTGGCCAGCAGCGCGTCGAACAGCTCCACGCGGTGGGGCACGTCGGGGAACTCGGCCGCGACCTCGCGCACGATCGTCTCGAAGAAGCCGTCGGTCGCGCGCTGGATGGTGTGCTTGGACGACGACGTCACCGACAGCCCGTGCGCGCGCGCGAAGCCGAAGGCGAAGCGCGCCGCCTCGGCGCACGGCCTCCGCTCGATGATGCGCAGCGAGACGGCCACGTCGTTCCCGATCCGCTGGCCGGGATCGTCGTAGGTGCCGCCGACCGCCACGCGCACGATGTCGAGCGCGAGCTTCTCCCGGAAGATCGAGGCGACGCCCGGGATCGAGTGCACCGGCCGGTGGATCACCGACAGACCGAGTCGCGAACGCAGCACGGCGTTCGGGCTCTCCTCCGCCGTCACCGTCGGGTACTTCAAGCCGAGCTTGGTGCGGGCGAGCGAGGCCACCACCGCGTCGTAGGCGGCGGCCGAGTCGCGGCGGCGGTTCTCGAGCGAAAGATCGACCGGCTCGAACGCGACCTCGATCGGCAGGCTCGAGGCGACCGCGTGCACCGACTCGCGCAGCTCCGAAGCGATTCCGTCACCCAGCAGCTCCGTGACCGCGAGAGGTTTCATGGCGCTCGTCATCGGCTTGCTAGACTCGCACAAGGAGGACGGCATGTCCGAGCTTCGCGCGATGTACCAGCAGGCGTTCGATGCCTTCGTCAAGGGCGACTACGATGCCTCGGTCGCGGCCTACCAGCGCGTGATCGAGCGCGACCCGCGCTTCGGCCTGGCGTACCAGGGCCTGGCCGAGGTCTACAGTCGCCTGAACCGATTGGACGATGCGATCGCGACCATCAAAAAGGCGATCGAGTGCGATCCCGACGAAGCCCTCTTCCACACCAGTCTCTCGCGCTTTCTGCAGCGCCAGGGTCGCATTCCCGAGGCCGAGGAGGCGTCGGCGGTCGCGGCGCGCATGAACGCGAGCCGCTGATCGGGCGGCGCCGGTGAGGGCGCTGGCGCTCGCGGCGCTGGTCGGCGTCATCCACGTCCACCACGAGCCGTCGCACGACAGCGACGCCAGCTTCGAGGCCGTGCTCGAGGCCGCCGGCCAGGCCGAGCTCGACTTCGTGGTGCTGACCGATCACACCGACGTCGAGGAGCCGGGACCGATTCCCGGCATGGAGCACGCGGGGCTGCACACGGCGCCGAACGGGCGCAAGGTCCTGGTGCTGGTCGGGGCCGAGTTCGCGTCTCGCGACGGCCACCTGCTCGGCTTGCAGATCGTGCGCAGCGTGCCGGCGATCGGCCGCCCCGGCCGCGAGGTGATCGCCGAGATCCGCGCGCAGGGCGGCTTCGCGGTGGTCCCGCACCCGTTCTCGCACGGCGGCTGGCGCGACTGGGACGCCGACTTCGACGGGCTCGAGGTGCAGAACAATGCGTCCGACTTCACGCGGCTGTACGGGCTGCTGCTGCCCTACCGCGTGCTGCGCTTCCGCTTCGCGCCGGACGCAGAGCTCGCGGATCTGTGGGTGCGGCCGGCGCAGGAGCTCGCGAAGTGGGACGAGCTGCGGCAGGCCGGCCGTCCGGTGATCGGCTTCGCCGGCGCGGATGCACACAACAACGTGTCGCTCTTGGGCTGGCAGCTCGATCCGTACCTGCAGATGTTCCGCGGCGTGCAGACGGTCTGTCCCGACGGGGCGCTCGAGCCGGACGCGGTCTGGGCGCAGCTCCGCGCGGGCGCGTGCGCGATCCGCTGGGGCGTGTACGCAGCGCGCGCCGGCGAGGCCGTGGAGGTCCGGCTGCCCGCGGGTCGCGTGGAGCTTCAGCTCGACGGCGGCGCGCGCCTGCTCGAGCTGCGCAATCCGCCGCGTGATCCGCCGCTATACTCGGCGCCGTGAAGACGATCGACCTGCGCAGCGACACCGTCACGAAGCCCGGCGCCGCCATGCGCGAGGCGATGGCGCGGGCCGAGGTCGGCGACGACGTGTACGGCGAGGATCCGACCGTGAACCGGCTGCAGACGCTGGCCGCCGTGCGCCTGGGCAAGGAGGCCGCGCTGTTCGTGCCGTCGGGCACGATGGCGAACCAGATCGCGCTGCGGGCGCTGACGGAGCCGGGCGACGCGGCGATCGCCGCGCGCGACGCGCACATGGTCCTGTACGAGTCCGGCGGCGCGGCTGCGCTCGCCGGCGTGCAGCTGGTCGAGATCGGCGAGAGCGGGAGCTTCGGCCCCGAGGCGCTACGCCAGGCGGTGTACCCGGCCGACGACCACTTTGCGCGCACGCGCGCGCTGCTGATCGAGAACACCCACAACCGCTCGGGTGGCCGGGTGTTCCCGTTCGAGCTCCTGCAGCGGGTGAGCGAGGCCGCGCGCACGCTCGGCTTGCGCATGCACATGGACGGCGCGCGGCTGTTCAACGCCGAGGCCGCGACGGGCATCGAAGCCGCGCGCTGGGCCGAGCCGTTCGACACGGTCAGCTTCTGTCTCTCGAAGGGGCTCGGCGCGCCGGTCGGATCGCTCGTGGTCGGCTCGCGGGCGCTGATCACGCGCGCGCACCGCTTCCGCAAGCAACAGGGCGGGGGCATGCGCCAGGCCGGCATCCTCGCCGCCGCGGGGGTGTTCGCGCTCGAGCACCACACCAAGCGGCTCGCCGACGACCATGCGAATGCAAAGCGGCTCGCGGTTGGGCTCGCCGAGGTCCCGGGTGTGGTGGTGCCGGCGCCGCCCGAGACCAACATCGTGCTGTTCCAGCGCTCCGATGCGGCTTCGTTCAGCGCCGCGCTGCGCGCGCGTGGTGTGCTGGTGAATCCGGTCGCCGTAGACGCGCTGCGCGCGGTGACACACCTCGATGTCGGCGCGGCCGAGATCGACGAGGCGCTCGCGGTCATGCGCGAGCTGCGCCCGTGAAGCGGGCCGCGGGCCTGCGCTTCGAGTGCACGATGTGCGGCGAGTGCTGCACCGCGCGCGGCGAGTACGCGCACGTGTACCTGAACGCGGACGAGGCGCGCGCGCTCGCCGACGAGCTCGGGCTGGGCCTGGCCGAGTTCCGCCGCCGCTACACGTTCGGCGACGAGTACGGCTGGACGCAGCTCCAGTTCCACGGCGAGGCCTGCGTGTTCCTGGAGCCGGGCACGAACCGCTGCACGGTGTACGGTGCGCGGCCCACGCAGTGCCGCACCTTTCCGTTCTGGCGCGATCTGGTGGTCGACGGGCGCTGGAGCGAGGATGCGCGCAAGCTGTGCGAGGGCGTCGGCCGCGGCCGCCTGATTCCGATCGAGGAGATCGAGGCGCGCATGGTCGAGATGGAGCTCGCAGACGAGACGTGAGCGGATCGTCTGGCTATCTTCGTGAAGGCCATGACTCGACGGCGCACACCGCCCCCCGGCGTGGACTCCTGGAATCACGTGACCGCCAGGCTGCGTGAGTCCGCACAGGCGCGCAGGGATCTGCCGACCGACCGCCAGCGCGTGCAGCAGATCGTGCTCGAGCTCGCGGGCCGCGTGCAGGGCCGGCGCGTGCTCGACATCGGGCCGGACGCGAACCCGCTGGCGCGCGCGCTCGCGCAGCAGGGCGCCGAGGTCCTGATCGCGCGCGATCCGCTCGAGCCGGTCACGCCCCTGCGCGGACCGTTCGACGTCGTGACCGCCGCGCACTGCATCGACGACAGCGAAGATCCGGAAGCGACGCTGCGCGCCGCGGCCAAACTGCTGCACCCGCGCGGCCGGATCGTGCTGGCGATCGGCCATCCCTGGCGCCGGGTGGCGGACGGCGCGTCGCCTCATCCCGCGCTCGCGACCCTGCCGTCGCTGCTCGCGACGCTGCGCGCGGCCGGCCTGCGGCTGGTCGACGCGGTCGAGCCGGAGTCGACGCCCGCCACGCCCGAGGAGAAGCCGGAGCCGCGCTACCTGGTCCTGCTCGCGGAGCGCACCGGCCGGCGCGCGCGCAATCGCGGAACGCGCGGCTGAAGCGACGGAATGCCGGGCGAGCGCGTCGAGTTCGGGAGCGAGGGGTCCAAGGCGCAGGGCTATCTCGCGTCGCCCGCGTCCGGTGGCGGTCCCGCCGTGATCGTGATCCAGGAGTGGTGGGGACTGGTCGCGCACATCAAGGCCGTCGCCGATCGCTTCGCGTCCGCCGGCTTCGTCGCGCTCGCGCCGGACCTGTATCGCGGCGAGTCTGCACAGAAGCCCGACGACGCGGGTCGCCTGATGCTGGCGCTCGACATCGAGCGCGCGCTGCGCGATCTCGACGGTGCCGTGCGCTACCTGCTGGCGCGGCCGGGCGTCGCGCCCAAGCGCGTCGGCGCGGTGGGCTTCTGCATGGGCGGTCAGCTCGCGCTGGCCGCGGGCTGCGCGAACCCGAGCGTCGGCGCGGTGGTCGACTTCTACGGCGTACACCCGAACGTGACGCTCGATTTCGCCAAGCTGCGCGCGCCCGTGCTCGGCCTGTTCGGCGAGTGCGATTCGTTCGTGACGCCGGACGTCGCGCACGCGCTGGAGCGCGCGCTCGGCGAGGCCGGCGTGGCCGTCGACTTCCACATCTACCCCGACGCCGAGCACGCGTTCTTCAACGACACGCGGGCCGACGCCCATCACCCGGAGGCTGCGCGCGATGCCTGGACCCGAACGATCGATTTCCTGCACGAGAACCTCGCCTGAGCTGACGCGCCGCCAGCTGCTCGTCACCGGCGCGTGCGCGCTCGGCGCGGCAACGCTCGGGCCGCGCGGCGTGTTCGCGGCGGACGACCCCGCCTGGCTCGCGGCCGCGAAGACGAGCCCGCTCGTGTACGTGTCGCCGCTGCTCAAAGACGGGAAGGAGAGCCGCTGCCACGGCGAGGTGTGGTTCTTCGTCGACGGCGGCGACGTCGTGCTCGCCACCGCGACGGACACCTGGAAGGCGCGCGCGCTGGCCGCTGGCCGCGCTGGCGCGCGCATCTGGGTGGGCGACTTCGGGCCGTACGCCCGGGCCAAGGAGAAGCTCGCCACCGCGCCGAACTTCGTCGCCACCGCGAGCGTGGACAAGGACCGCGCCGTGTTCGCTCGGCTGCTCGCCGCCTACGCCGTGAAGTACGCCGACGAGTGGGGCAAGTGGAAGCCGCGCTTCGAGTCGAGCTACGCGGACGGCTCGCGCGTCGTCATCCGCTACAAGGCGCTACCGGGTCCCGGCGCATAGCTGGAAGCCGAGCTCGCAGACGCCACGCGAACTCGGGTTTGCTCGCTCCTCGCAAGCGAAGCGCGCAGTGAGGTGAAGCCGAACGAAGCTCGGGTGGCGCGGTTATGCCGCGCCCGGACCCGTCGGACCCGCCTCGCGGTAGCTGATCGCCTCGCCGACGTGCGCGACTTCGATCGCGTCGGCGTGCGCGAGGTCGGCGATCGTGCGTGCGACGCGCAGACTGCGCACGAACGCGCGCATCGACAGGCCGAGCGCGCCGACCGCGCGCTCGAGCAGACTGCGCGCGCCCGGATCGAGCGCGCAGTGACGGATCAGCGCCGCCGCGGGCAGATCCGCGTTCGTGCTCCACGGCTCGCCGGCGTAGCGCGCGAGCTGCCGGGCGCGCGCGTCGCGCACGCGCGCGAGTACGCGTGCGCTGCTCTCGCCGCCGCGGCCGTCGCGCAGCATGTCGCGCCACGGCACGGCGGCCACGGCGACGTGCAGGTCGATCCGGTCGAGCAGGGGGCCGGAGATCTTGGCGCGGTAACGCGCGACTTCCGGCTCGAGACAGCGGCACTCGCGCGCCGCCGATCCGCGCCAGCCGCACGGGCACGGGTTCATCGCGGCGACCAGCTGGAAGCGCGCGGGCAGCCGCACGCTGCCATGCGAGCGCGCGATCCGGATCTCGCCCTCCTCGAGCGGCTGGCGCAACGCCTCGAGCACGTGCCGCTTGAACTCCGGCAGCTCGTCGAGGAACAGCACGCCGCGGTGCGCGAGCGAGATCTCGCCGGGGCGGAGCGGCCGGCCGCCGCCGCACATGCCCGAGTCCGAGGTGCTGTGGTGCGGCGCGCGGAACACCGGCCGATCGAGCAGACCACGGCGATCGAGCGTGCCCGCCGCGCTGTGGATGCGCGTCGCTTCGAGCGCGTCGTCGAGCTCGAGCGGCGGCAAGATCCCCGGTAGGCGGCGCGCGAGCAGCGTCTTGCCGCTGCCGGGCGGCCCGATCAGGAGCAGGTTGTGCGCGCCCGCGGCGGCGATCTCGAGCGCGCGTTTCGCGCTCTCCTGGCCGTGCACGTCGGCGAGGTCGAAGGGCTCGCCCGGAGTCTGCGCGGAGTCCGCGATCGGACGCGGCGCCTCCAGCGCCTCGCCGTCGCGCAGCCAGCGAATCACCGCGCCGAGATCTTCCGCGCCGAGCGCCGCCACGCGCGAGCAGAGCGCCGCCTCGGCGAGGTTCTCGCTCGGCACCACGACCTCGCGGATCCCGGTTCCGTCGGCGGCGCCGAGCATCGCGAGCACGCCGCGCACCGGGCGCAGCCCGCCGTCGAGCCCGAGCTCGCCCATGAACAGCGACGCCCGCAGGCGCTCTTCGGCGAGCTCGACGCGCGTTCCCGCGATGCCGACCGCGATCGGCAAGTCGAGCGCGGAGCCGACCTTGGGCAGGCCCGTCGGCGCCAGGTTCACGGTCACGCGGCCCGGCGGGAACTCGAGCCCCGCATGGCGGAACGCAGCGCGGATCCGATCGCGGCTCTCGTTCACCACCCGGTCCGCCTGGCCGACGATGTGAAAGGCCGGCAACCCCGCCCCGGCTTCGACCTCGACCGCGACGCGAACGCCGTCGAGCACATGCAGCGTCGCACCGAAGACGCGCACCAGCACGGCGACCTCGAGCGGGACCGAGTGGGCGTGCCCTTCCTATGTCGCGCGCGCGCCGACTTCGTGACGTGGGACGCGCCCGCGCCAGCGCGATAGCATGTCGGAGATGACGCGTGCCGAGTCCGAAGCCCTGCTGCGCTCGGTCGAGGAGCTGCGCGGCGAGGTGGCCGCGGTGCGGGAGGACGCGGACCGCCTGCGCCGGCTGCCCGACCCGATCGCCAAGGCGCTGGTCGAGCGGAGCTTCTACCGCGTGCTCATGCCGCGCGAGCTCGGGCGCCTGGGCGCCGATCCAGTCACGCACCTGAAGATGGTCGAGGCATTCTCGGCCATGGACGGCTCGGTCGGCTGGAACTTCGCGATCGGCTCCGGGACCGGTCTGTTGGCCGGGTTCGTGCGCCCAGCCGCACCGCGCGCATCGTCGACGGCGGCCACCGCGTGAGCGGGCGCTGGGGGTTCGCGAGCGGCATCCGCCAGAGCACCTGGGTGATGACGGGCTGCATGCTCGAGCAGGGCGATCCGCCGGCGCCGGTCACGAGCGGCATTCCGATCCGCCACTTCGTCGTGCCGCGCGCGTCCGTGACCGTGCTCGACACCTGGCACGTGGGCGGGCTGCGCGGCACGGGCAGCACCGACTTCACGATCGACGACCTGTTCGTGCCGAACGAGCGGAGCTTCCTGATGTTCGCGGGTCCGCGCCTGAACGACGCCCCGATCTTCGGCCTGCCCTCGACGTTCTTCGGTGTAGCCCTGGCCAGCGTCGAGGACGCGGGGCGCGTGCGGGTGGGCCTTGCGCCGAACGGGCCGCTGTTCTGAGAGCCGCGGCGCTCCTGCTGCTGCTCGCGCTCGGCTGCTCCGAGCGCGCTGCCGAGCCGCAGGCCGCGGTCGCGTTCGACGGCGCGCGCGCCTTTGCCGATCTCGAGGCGCTGGTGCGGATCGGTCCGCGCCCGGCCGGCTCGCCCGGCGCCGCGCGCGCGCGCGAGCTGATTCGCGAGCGCCTGCGCCAGGCGGGCTGGCCGGTCGAGGAGCACGCCTTCGAAGTGACTGCGCCGGGAGCGAGGCCCGTGCCGATGGTCAACCTGATCGCGCGCCGCGCCGGCGCGAGCGAGCAGCGCCTGCTGCTGATCACGCACTACGACACGAAGGACATACCGGGCATCGCCTTCGTCGGCGCGAATGACGGCGCCTCGGGCACGGCGGTGCTGCTCGAGCTCGCGCGCGTGCTCGCCGCGGCCGAGCTGCCGCTCACCACCGAGCTCGTGTTCGCCGACGGCGAGGAGGCCTTCGGCGTCTCGATCACGGAGCAGGACGGGCTGTACGGCAGCACGGCGCTCGCCGAGCGCATGCGCCAGGACGGCAGCCTCGCGCAGATCCGCAGCCTGATCCTGGTCGACATGGTCGGCGACCGCGATCTGAACCTGGTCGTCGACCTCGGCTCCTCCGCGCTGCTGCGCGAGATCTTCGCGCGCGAGGCTCGGGCGCTGGGCCAGGGCGGAATCATCGACGCGCGCGCGATCATGGCAGTGGTCGACGATCACACTCCGTTCGCGCAGCGCGGCGTCGAGCACGTGCTCGCGCTGATCGACTTCCAATTCGGCGCGCGTGTCTCGCCCGGACCTCTCTGGCACACGGCGGGCGACGACCTCGGCGCCGTCTCGGCCGCGAGCCTGAATAGCGTCGGAAGCGTCCTGGTCGAAGCCGTGCGCGCGACCCTCGAGCACTGGCGAGGCGTGATCGCGCCTCGTGCGCCCGGCAGCTAGCCGCCCTACACTGCGCACCGCTCACCGCGCGCTTCTCGCGCAGGAAAGGAACCCAAGCATGCGTAACTTCCAGAGACTCACCGCGGGCGTCGCGCTGCTCTGCCTGTCCGCGACGTTCGGCTGCGCCGAGGGTGGACTGCTCGATACCAAGACCAAGCAGGGCGCCGTCGTCGGCACCCTCGCCGGCGCCGCGGCGGGCGCGGCGATCGGCGGCAAGAAGCACCGCGCGGGTGGCGCGCTGATCGGCGCCGCGGCGGGCGCGGTCGCGGGCGGGCTGGTCGGCAACTACCTCGACAAGCAGGCCAAGGAGCTCGACGCGATTCCCGGCGCCGAGGTCGAGCGCCGCAACGACGCCCTGATCGTGAACTTCGCGGGCGGCATCCTGTTCGATACCAACTCCTCGTCGCTCTCGCCCGGCGGCTACGACCGGCTGCGCTCGCTGGCGCAGACCGTGAGCCAGTACCCGAAGGAGCGCTTGATCATCAAGGGCCACACCGACTCGCAGGGCGACGATCGCTACAACCAGAAGCTCTCCGAAGAGCGCGCCGACACGGTGCGCAGCCATCTGGTGTCGGAGGGCGTCCCGTCCGCGCGCGTCACCGCGATCGGCTTCGGGTCGAAGATGCCCGTCGCGACCAACGCCACCCCGGAAGGGCGACAGCAGAACCGCCGCGTCGAGATCGAGATCCGGCCCGACGAAGAGGTGATGCAGAGCGGCGACACGCCGCAGTAGGCGCCGGAGCATCGTGAGTCCCTCCCGTCGGCCGCTTGCGGCCAAGTCGCTCGGTCTCGCGCTCGCCGCCGCGCTGCTCGCGCCGGCGCCGCGCGCGCTCGCGCAGGACGCGAACGGCGTGCAGATCGAGATCCGCTCGCCGCGACCGGGCGAGCTGATCCGCAACAAGACCGACATGGCGCCGCTCGCCGGGCTCGCGATCGCGGGCGAGCGCCCGACCGCCTTCGAGGTGATCGTCGTGCTCGACGTCTCGGGCTCGACGGAGTACCCGAGCGGCATCGACGTGAACGGCGACGGCGTGCTGGGCGAGACGCAGCGCTCGCCGATCTCGTCACAGCCCGACACCGCCAACACCGATCCCGCGGACTCCGTGCTCGGCGCCGAGATCGCGGCCGCGAAGGCGCTGCTCGACGGACTCGATCCCTCGCGCGTTCACGTCGGCGTGGTCTCGTTCTCGGGCGAGGTCGACCCGATCACGCAGCGGCGCCTGGGTCGTGGCGCCGACGCGCTGCTCGAGCAGGCGCTGACGCCGGACTACGCGGCGGTACGGCGCGCGCTCGAGGCCGTGCTGCTGCGCGGACCCAACGGCGGCACGAACATGCAGGCCGGCGTGAAGCTCGCGCTGCGCGAGCTCGCGGGCCTGCCGGGCGCGGTGTCGCGCCCGCGGCCGCACGCCAAGAAGGTGATCCTGTTCCTCACCGACGGGAAGCCGTCGCTGCCCTTCGGCCTCGCGAACGTCGAGGACAAGGAGGACATGCTCGCCGCGATCGACGCCGCGCAGCTGGCCAAGGTCGCCGGCGTGATGATGAACGTGTACGGCCTCGGCCCGTCCGCGATCGACTACCCGGTGGCCGCGACGGAGATGGCGAAGGCGACCGGCGGCCTCTACACACCCGTGCGTCGGCCGGGCGACATCGTCGCGCTGCTCTCGGGCGTGTCGTTCGCCAACGTCGAGGACGTGGTCGCGGTGAACCTGACGCTCATGGAGTGGGCGGGTCCGAACGACATCCTGCTCGCGCCCGACGGCTCGTTCCAGGGCTTCGTGCCGGTGCGCGCGGGCAAGAACCGGATCCGCGTCTCGGCGCTCGCCTCGGACGGTACGCGCGGCTCGAAGGAGTTCGACATCGATTTCCAGCAGGCCGCGATGAGCGACCTCGAGCTCGCCGCCGAGCGCGATCGCATCCGGCAGCGCAACAAGGAGATCCAGCTCCGGCTCGAGCGCGAGCGCCAGAACGCGTTCCGCAAGCAGGAGCGCGAGCGCGTGCTCGAGCTCGGCATCGAGAAGCCTGAGGACGCGCCGAAGAAGAGTCCCTGATCTCCGCTCAGTTCAGCAGCGACGGATCGGAGACTTCCTTGCGCACGAGCTTGCCCTTCTCGTAGTAGGACGTGACGTCGACGGAGCCGTCGCCGTTGCTGTCCTCTTCCTTGCGCACGATCACGACCCTCGCCGGGTCGCTGCCCTCGAAGAACTCCCAGACGTCCGTCTTGCCGTCCTGGTTCTTGTCGCGCTCGACGCGAACCGGCACGCCCGACGCCGCGAAGTAGGTGCGCGAATCCATCACGCCGTCGAGGTTCGAATCCTCGATCTCGACCTCGCGCACGCCCGCCACGTACTCGACGCGGCGGTCCGCCTTGCCGTCGGCGTTCGTGTCGTGCTCCTCGTACACGACCACGCCGGCCTGGTACTGGTAGAAGCCGTCGCGCGTGCCGTCGAAGTTGCGGTCGACCTCGACGCGCGACGCCGTGTCGCTGCCGTCGTAGATGATCCAGCGATCGGGCTTGCCGTCCTGGTTCGTGTCCTCCTCGCGCGAGGCGAGCCGGCCGTCGGGCAGGTAGGCGTTCTTCGCGTCGAGCGAGCCGTCGTAGTCGGTGTCCTCGGAGCGCGAGGTGGTCTGGCCTGACTTCTCGTCGATCACGATCACGATCTCGGGCCGGCCGTCGCGATCCGCGTCGAGCGTCTTCTGGATCTCTTCCTGCTTGCCGTTCTTGACGGTCGTGGTCTCGAAGATCGAGTCGGGGATGTCGCGCTGGCAGGGCCGCGCGGGCGCCGCGGTCGGGTCGCTCGGGTTCACGGCGCCCTGACAGTCGCGCGCCTCGTCCTCGAGCGTCTCGTTCATCTCTTCCTGCTTGTTGATCGCCGCGAGCAGCTCTTCCTGGCGCTTCAGCTCGGCCTCGATCTCGGCCTCGAGCTCCTTCTGCTTCTGGACCTCTTCCTCGACCTCGCTCTCCATCTTGTCGTCGGCGCCGCCGTCGGGCGGTCCCGCGGGCGAGGAGCGCCGGCCGGATTCGAACGGCACGTCGCCGGTGATCACGCCGTAGATCCCGAAGGTCGCCGCGCCGATCAGCGCACCCACGCCGGCGCCCACCTGCGCGCCGATCACCGCGCCGATGATCAAGCCTTCGAGGCCGGCCTCGGCGCGGCGCGCGACGGCGTTCTGGCGCCGGCGCTGGGCCTGGGTCTTCGCCGCCTTCGGGCGGGGCTCGCCATCGGCGTCTTCGGCGTCAGGATCCGCGCTCGCCGCAGCGTCGCCTTCGGTCGCCGGCTCGCTGCCCGCGCCCGCTTCGGTGCTGGCCGGGTCGATGGGCGGAGGCGGCTCGTCGCCCGGAGCGGTGGGTTCGGCCCCCGCTGCGGGCGTGGTCGCGACCGGCTCCGGTGTCGGATTGGGATTGCGGTGGGAATTCGCGCAGGCCAGCGAGAAGCAGAGCAGTCCGACGAGCACGAGCGTCGCGGCATCTCGGCAACGGCATCGGTTCATCGCTTGCTTCTCCGGGGACGAAACGGCGCCGCCGACACCTTCGAGCTACGACGGGGGCGACGCCGCTCGATTCTAGCCCGCCCTCGTCCCCTGGCGACGGGTTCTCGCACGCAAACCTGCTCCCTCCCTGAATCGGCCAGCGGACTTGCGTGCTTGAGAGGGGGCGGGGCGCAGGTTGACATCGGTGACGCGCTGCGTAAAGTCGGACGCACCCGAATGTCTGCGCACGTTTCGGATGCCGTGCGGCTGGAGTTTCCGTCTACGAGGGCCGATGCCCTCGTCATGGAGGGCCCCGAAGCTCCGTTCGGGCATCGCGTGGGCAAGGCGGCCCAGTGGGCCTGACCCTGATCCAGCGCAGCTCCGGTGTTCGCCCGCCGAAGCACCCCAAGATCGCGCTGGTGCTCGCCGGCGGAGCCGTCTCGGGCGGCGCCTTCAAGGTGGGCGGGTTGAAGGCGCTCGACGAGTTCCTGGTCGGGCGCAAGGTGACCGAGCTCGACACCTACGTCGGGCTCTCCGCGGGCGCGTTCCTGGCCACGTCGCTGGCCGCCGGCATTACGCCCGACGAGATGATCGAAGCGCTCGAGGGCACCTCGCGCCGCATCGACCAGCTGCGTCCGATCGACTTCTACAGCCCGAACATCGGCGAGGTGGTCGGGCGCGCCGCGGTGTTCGGCGCGCGCATGGCGGGCTACCTGCCCGGGCTGCTGCTCGACCTGCTCTCGGTGCTGCCCGACCTGCCCGAACGCGTCGGTCCCTACCTGCGCCGGCTGGTCGAACGGCCCACCTACACCCATCTCGAAGCGTTCCTGATGGAGTTGTACGAGGAGGTCTCGCCGAAGCGGCAGTTCCCCGCGCTCGGTGCGCTCTTGCCGGCGGGCGTCTTCGACAACGCGCCGCTCGAGCGCTGGCTCGCGACGAACATGGCCAAGGTCGGCGTGCCGAACTACTTCGCGGACTTCTACCGCGAGACGGGCCGCAAGCTCTACATCACCGCCACCAACCTCGACAACGCGGAGCGCGTGGTGTTCGGCCCCGAGGACGACCACGGTCTGACGATCTCGGAGGCGGTGCAGGCGTCGAGCGCGCTGCCCGGCTTCTTCAAACCGGTGCGTTTCAACGGCATCGACTACGTCGACGGGGGCGTTCGGCGCACGGCGAACATCGACGTCGCGGTCGAGCAGGGCGCCGACCTGATCATCTGTTACAACCCGTTCCGGCCCTACCTGAACGACCCCCACGCGCCCGACCGCGTCGGCAGCCGCTACTTGTCGGATCGCGGCCTGCAGACCGTGATCAACCAGGTGCTGCGCACGATGCTCCACACACGCCTGGCCATGGGCCTGCGCAGCTACATGCACGACGAACACTTCCGCGGCGACATCGTGGTGATCGAGGCGCGCGAGACCGACGAGAAGTTCTTCGATCTGAACCCGCTGGAGTTCTGGCGCCGCGCGGACGCCGTGAAGCACGGGCTCGACTCGGTGCGCAAGACCCTGCTCGATTCCGCGGACGTGCTGCAGCCGATCTTCGCCCGCTACGGGCTCGAGTTCCGGGCGCCCAAGGACCTGGAACGGCCCGCCCCGCCCGAGCGCGAGGCGCGCCCCGGGACGCCCAACCTGCGAGTGGTTTCGAGCAGCGCGCCCGGCTGATCCGCCCGCCCGTTGCGCGTCGGTGTAGAGCCCGCCTTGAGCCGCCGCCGGACGCGTGATAACTTGGCCTCTCGTAACACCGCGGCCGTTCCGCGGAATCCCCGCTATCGAGCGGTGCCGATGCGCGGCGGGGCTCGGCCAAGGACCGTGGATCCATGTGCACGCTGATCCTCCTGGACCGCGTCGTACCTGAGTTTCCGGTCGTCGTTGCGGCCAATCGAGACGAGTTTTTCGCACGGCCCGCCGCCCCGCCGGCGCGGTTCGTGCCCGGAGACGGAACGCTGGCCTTCGTGGCACCCCAAGACCTGGAGGCCGGTGGTACCTGGATGGGTTTGAACTCGGGCGGCGTGTTCGTCGGCCTCACCAACCGCCCGGTCGCGACCCGGGATCGCAGCACCCGCTCGCGCGGGTTGCTGGTGGTCGACGCGCTGGGTCAGCCGACCGCCGCCTCGGCGATCGAGAAACTCGAGCGCGCCTGCGCCGAGCGCACCTCGCCCTTCAACCTGCTGGCGGCCGACGGCCGCGAGACCTGGCTCGCGCGCCGCGACGGCGACCGCCTGGAAACCCGGCCCCTGCGACCCGGCATCCATGTGGTCTGCAACCGGGACGCGGACGATCCGAGCTCGCGCAAGGTCCGCCGCATCGAGCAGATGCTGCGCTCGCTCGATCCGGCTTCGGGGCTCGAGGGCCTGGTCGCGGGTCTCGCGGGGGTGCTGGGCGCGCACCCGGACCCCTCGAATTCGCTCGAGAATCCGTGCGTCCATACAGCCGAGTACGGCACCCGCTCGTCCAGCGTGCTCGCGGTCGGACCCGGGCAGCGGACCTGGCGCTTCGCCGACGGCGCTCCGTGCGAGACCAAGTACCACGATTTCAGTCGCCTGCTGGATGACCTCCCGCAGGCCGTCACGTGAGGGCAAACCGACCATGAAGCGAATCGGAAGCAACCTGCGGCCGGCGGACCAGAAGCCGCACCGGAATCTGCGCAGCATCATCCGCTACTCGACCAGCGAGAAGCCGGACAACGACTACCCGCGGCGCATCATCTCGCCGCCGCTGCCCTCGTCGTGCTGCACCGACGAGAACCGCGAGCTGGTGGGCAACACCCGCGAGATCGACGGCTTCAAGTTCTGCTACAAGATCTGCCGCACCTGCGGACACGCGGTCCGCTACTTCTACCCGGCGATCGACAGCAACGACGAGGCGGTTTCGAAGTACCGCGCGTCGAATCGCTACATGGCGCAATAGCTCGCGCCTCTGCTCAGAGGTCGAGCTCGAACGCGTGCGGGTTGCGCAGCAGCGCGCCGTGCGCCGTGAACAGCCACTGCGGCGGTGCGCTGAAGTGCCCCCAGGGCGCGAGCGCGGCGAGCGAGCGCCCGATCACGTGATTGGCGGGCGCGCGCGGCAGAGCGGAGCCGGGATCGAGCAGCTCCACGCGGCCGCCCGCCAGCCGCACCGGACGCAAGCTCGGCAGGCCGAGCCGCTCGAGCTGCTGCGCGCGCAGCCAGCAGCGCCGCGCGCTCTCGGCGTCGAGCTCGAGCGCGATCGTCTTCGCGCCGGCGCGCGCGCGCATCACCCAGCCGTCGCCCTCGCGCGCGAGGTTGCGCCCCTCGCGAAACGCCGAGGCGGCGGCGTGGCGCGCGTCGTGGCGGCGGAGGCGGCGGAACTCGGGCCAGATCCGCTCCCACGCCTCGCGCCGCTGCGCGCGGCCGTTGTCCTCGCCGAGATAGGCGCGCAGGAAGCGCAGCCGGTCGCTGCGCGAGACGCCGAGGTCGCGGCGGTGCAGCTTCGCGAGCTGGGTGAAGCGCCGGTCGCCGAGCGCGCGCCGGCGCACGCGGCAGCGCTCGAAGTCGATCAGCACGAACGACCCGTCCGGCCGGGTCAGGAAGTTGTTGGGCGCGAAGTCGTCCTGGTCGACGCCCGCGTCGTGGAGCCGGCGCGCGAGCCGCGCGAAGCGCTCGAGCAGCGCGCGCCGCTCGGCTCCTTTCAGCGAGCCGCCGCCGAGCACGCGCACCAGGTCGCGCGCATCGAGCTCGCGAACTACCGAGTAGCTGCGCTCGAGCACGCCCGCGCGCCGCTGCTCGCCGACCGCGACCGGCGCCGCGACCTCGAAGCCGAGCCGCTCCAGGCGCGTCGCGATCGCGTGCTCCAGGCGCGCCTTCGAGCGGCGCAGAAAGTACCGCAGGCGCTTCGCGCCGGGCGGCACGCTGAAGACCTTCACGTACAGCGCCGGCTCGGCCGCGCCGGCGTCGACGCGGAAGAAGCGTTTGCGGCCGGTCAGCTCGCGGGCAAGAATGCCCGGACCCGCGAGGACGGCCTCGGGATCCGCGAGCAGGGCGTCGAGCTTCGGCGTCGGTGAGCCGTACACCCACCAGCGGACGCTCGTTCCGGAGCGGGGCATCACGGAGTCAGGCTAGCAAAGATGGAGCTCCAGACGCTGCGCGACGCGGAGCGCTATCTCGATCAGCTGATCAACCGCGAGAAGAAGACGCAGTACGACTACGAGCGACTGGCGCTCGCGCCGATCCGCGCGCTGCTCGCGGCGATCGGGAGTCCCGAGCGCGGACTGCCGTGCGTGCACGTCGCGGGCTCGAAAGGCAAGGGCACGGTCACACTCGCGACCGAGTGTCTGCTGCGCGCGGCGGGGCTGCGCGTGGGCGCCTACACCTCGCCGCACCTGGTGAGCTGGCGCGAGCGCTTCCGCATCGACGGCGAGCTCGTCGCCGAGGACGAGCTGGTCGGCGAGCTCCGCGCGATGCAGCCCGAGATCGAGCGGCTGCGCGCCGACCCCGATCTGTGTCCGAGTTTCTTCGATGTGTCGACCGCGCTCGCGCTCGCGCTGTTCCGCAAAGCGGGCGTCGCCGCGGGCGCGATCGAGGTGGGGCTCGGCGGCCGACTCGACTCGACCAACGTGGTCGAGTCGCGCGTCTCGATCGTGACCACGATCCAGCTCGAGCACACCGACAAGCTCGGCGGCACGCTCGAGCTGATCGCGCGCGAGAAGGCCGGCATCCTGCGCGCGGACGTGCCGGCGCTGCACGGCGAGCTCGATCCCGAGGCCTGGGGCGCGATCGCGGCGCAGAGCATTGCCGTCGGCGCCGCGCTCGAGGCAGTGCAGGTGGTCGACCTACACAGCTCGGCGACGGGCCTGGTGTTCCGGCTCGAAGACGGCCGGACGGTCGAGAGTCGCGTGCTCGGCGCGCACCAGGCCGTGAACCTGGCGCTCGCGGTGCGCGCGGCGGAGCTGTTCCTTCGGCGCGAGCTGGCGGCAAAGGAGCTCGAGGCGCTCGCGACGCTCGAGCTGCCCGCCCGGCTGGAGCGGTTCGGCGACGTGATCCTGGACAGCGCGCACACGCCCGACTCCGCGCGCGCGCTGCGCGCCACGCTCGAGACGCTCTGGCCGGGGCGGCGCTTCGCGCTGCTGCTCTCGGTGTCGCGCGACAAGGACGCCGCGGGCATCGTCGCCGAGCTCGCCGAGCTGACGCGCCTGTGTGTCGCCACCGCGGTCGAGCCGCAGCGCTCGCTCGATCCCGACGAGCTGGCCGCGCTCGCCTGGGCGGCCGGCATCGCGGACGTCGAGGTCGAGCGCGATCCGGTCCGCGCGCTTGCGCTCGCGCGGCGGCGCACCGGCGACGACGGCGGCATCGTGATCGCCGGCTCGATCTTCCTCGCCGGCGCGCTGCGCCCGCACTTGCTGGCCCGACGGGGGCGGTTCTAGACTCCGGCCCCGCGGCAGGAGGACCCCCTTTGGCATTGATCCGCAAGAAGACCGGCAACTTCCTCGAGGACTTCCGTCTGGGGCAGGTGTTCCGCCACAAGGGGGGGCGCACGGTCACCGAGGGGCTCAGCGCGCACTTCACCGACTTCTCGTTCACCGCCAACCCGCTGCACAAGAACCTGCGCTACGCGCGCGCGTACGGCTACGCAGCGCTGCCGATCCCGCCGGGCCTGGTGATGGCGGTCGCGTTCAGCCAGACCGTCGAGGACATCTCGGAGAACGCGCGCGCCAACCTCGAGTACATCGACATGCGCTTCGGCGCGCAGGTCTTCGTCGGCGACACGATCGAGACCGAGACCACGGTGCTCGGCGTCAAGAGCTCCGCGAGCCGGCCGGAGCTCGGCGTCGTGCACGTGCAGAGCATCGCGCGCAAGCAGACCGGCCAGATCGTGCTCGCCTACCAGCGCAAGGTGCAGGTGTTCCGGCACGAGGCCGCGGCCACGCTCGACCTCGGTGACGTGCCCGCCGCGCAGGTCGACGTCGCGCTCGAGCTGCCCGCCTACGATCCGAACGCGGGCTACGCCGAGCTCGCGCATCTGTCGAACGCCGACACCTACTTCGAGGACTTCACGCCCGGCGACACGATCGAGCACTCGCGCGGCCGGGTGATGACCGACGAGCACATCTTCCTGACCGGCATGCTCGACAACACTTCGCAGGTGCACTGCAACCAGGCCATGATCGACCGCGACCCGAGCCGCTACCTGGGCGGGAAGCTGGTCGTGTTCGGCGGCATCCCGTTCACGCTCTGCCTGGGACTGTCGAGCCCCGACATCTCCGACAACAGCCTGGGCGACATCGTCTACCGCACCGGCCGCCACACCGCGCCGATCTTCTCCGGCGACACCGTGTTCGCGTCGACCGAGATCGTGGAAAGGAGTGATCTCCCGGGCCGGCCCGACCTGGGCCGCCTCGGCGTGATCCTGCGCGGCCACAAGTTCGAGCGCAGCGGCGGCGACGAGAAGCGCGTCGAGATCTTCTACCTCGAGCGCGAGCTCGCGGTGAAGCGGCGCTCGCACTATGTCTGATTGACTACGCTCGGCTGCGCCTCGCTGCGCGCGCCTTCGACGCTTGCGGGCCGGGCGCGAGGACGGCCTCGCGTCCGGCCGTCGCCGGTTCCAGCGCGGCGCGTGGCGGCGTCAGCCCGCCGACTGCAGTTCCGCGTAGCGGCGGTAGGCGCCGTCGGGGATGGCGAGCAGCTGGTCGTGGGTGCCGCGCTCGACGATCGCGCCGTCGCGCAGGAACAGGATCTGATCGGCG
>JBBDXF010000021.1:105282-134371 GCA_040902485.1 Myxococcota bacterium
GGTCGAAAGCCGGTGCGCGACGACCAGCACGATGCGCTCGCGCGCGGCTCCGCGCAGCGCGGCGAGCAGACGCCGTTCGGTGTCGGGATCGAGCGCCGAGGTCGGCTCGTCCAGGATCAGGATCGGCGCGTCGCGCAACAGGCCCCGCGCGATCGACAGGCGCTGCTTCTGGCCGACTGAGAGGCCCGCGCCCGCGCGGCCGAGACGCGTCGCGAGGCCGTCCGGGAGCCGGCGCACGAACTCGTCCGCGCCGGAGATCGCAAGCGCCCGGCGCAGCTCGAGCTCCGAGGCGTTCGGATTCGCGAGCCGCAGGTTCTCCTCGAGCGTGCCGTCGAACAGCGCGCTCTCCTGGAAGATGAACGCGATCTGCGCGCGCAGCGAGGCGCGCGTGACGCCCGCCAGATCGACGCCGTCGACCCGCACGCGCCCGCGCTGCGGCCGCAGGAAGCGCGGCACGTGGTAGATCAGCGTGGTCTTGCCCGCGCCCGCCGGTCCGACGATCGCCGTGACCTGTCCGAGCTTCGCCTCGAACGACACGCCGCGCAGCGCCGGCGTGCCGTCGGGCCAGGCGAAGTCGACGTCCTCGAACGCGAGGCTGCGCTGCACGCGCGGCAGTTCGCGCGCCGGCGTGGGATCGCGCTCCGGCTCGAGGTCCATCAGGAAGAAGACGCGCTCGAGCCCCGGCGCCGCGGTCTGCAGCGTGAACCACAGCGATCCGAACATGACCGCGAAGACACCGATCTGGATGAAGTAGGTGAACAGCACCGAGAAGTCGCCGAGGCTGATCGAGCCGGCGATCACCAGATCGATGATCTCGAGGAACACCCAGCGCACCAGCGCGATGCCGGGCACGAACGCGGCCAGGATCGCGAGCATCGCCAGCGCCATCACGCCGCGGTGCTGCGCGAACGAGCGCGCGCTGTCGCGATCGAAGCGGGCGCGCTCGCGTCCCTCGCCGCCCTGCGTCTGCACGGCCAGGATGTTCGCGACGCCCTCCTCGAGCGAGGTCGTCGAGACGGCGCCGGCCGCGCGGCTGCGCCCGCCCTGGCGGCGCAGGAGCCGCGCGAACGGCCAGGTCGCGATGAACGCGAGCGGCGCGAACGCGATCGCGGCGAGCGCGAGCCGCGGCTGCGCGAAGCTGTCCCAGATCGTGAACGCGTAGGCCGCGATCGCGAACGGCACCAGCGTGGGCACGAGCAGGATCCGGTAGCAGGTCTGCGTGATCGACGGCGTGTCGTACATCAGCCGGTAGACCGCGTCGCCGATGCGCGCGTCGTCGAACAGGTGCAGCGGCAGGTTCTGGATGCGCTCGAACAGCCGCGCGCGGTAGTGGTGGTTCAGATCCTGCGTGAGCCGCAGCGTCCAGCGGAAGTCGAACAGGCCGAACAGCCCGCCCGCGAAGCTGAAGCCCGCGTTCGCCGCGTTCTCGGTCGCGGTCGCGGCGTCGACGCCCGAGGAGAGCCAGGCCTCGGTGCGGTCGCGCTCTCCGCCGTCGGAGCCGATCTGTCCGATCGCGAGCAGCAGCAGCGCCTGCGCGGCGATCGTGAAGAACAGGATCTCTCCGTAGGCCGCGCCCTCGAGCATGCGCACGAACGGCCGCGCCAGCATCGGGTAGGAGCCGATCCGGTCCGCGATCGAGAGGTCACCGATCACGTGGTCGATCAGGATCTTGATCGGCACCGGCAGCACCAGCATCGGCACCAGCGAGAGCGCGGTGAGTCCGAGCTTCACCGCGAAGCGGCCGCGCAGCGGCGCGGCGTAGCGCAGCGCGCGCCGGAAGATCGCGAGCGTCTCGCGCGAGGAGAGCGTCGCCGGCTCCAGCCGGCCGATCACGGCCCACCCCGCGCGTCGATGCGCTCGCTCTCGACCAGCGCGCGGTAGGCGCCGTCGCGGCGCACCATCAGCGTGTCGTGCTGGCCGGATTCCAGCACGCGTCCCGCGTCGACGTAGACGATCTGGTCCGCCATGCGGATCGTGGAGAGCCGGTGCGTGATCAGGAAGACGCAGCGGCCCGCGCCCCACGCGGCCAGGTTGCGTACCAAGCGATGCTCGGTCTCGGCGTCGAGCGAAGCGGTCGGCTCGTCGAGCACCAGGATGGGCGCGTTCTTCAGGATCGCGCGCGCGATCGTGATGCGCTGCCGCTGTCCGGTCGAGAGCTTCGCGCCGCGCTCCCCGAGCTCGGTGTCGTAGCCGTGCGGCAGCGCGGCGATGAACTCGTCCGCGCAAGCGACGCGCGCGGCCTCACCCACGGCCGCGTCGTCGGCGTTCGGCACCGCGTAGCGGATGTTCTCGCGCACGCTCGCGGCGAACAGCACGTTCTCCTGCAGCGCGATCGCGATCGCGCGCCGCAGCTCGGCGACGCGCAGCCTGCGCAGGTCGACGCCGTCCAGCTCGATGCTGCCGGAATCCGGATCGTAGAGCCGCAGCAGCAGCGCCATCAGCGAGCTCTTGCCCGAGCCGGTCGGGCCCACCAGCGCCGTGATCGCACTCGTGCGCGCCTCGAAGCTGACACCGACCAGTGCCGGCCGCTCGGCCTGGTAGGCGAAGCTCACGTCCTTGAACGCGATCCGCTCGCGCAACGGCGTGAGCGCGATCGCGTCGGGCGCGTCCTGGATCTCGGGCTCGGTGTCGAGCAGCTCGAACACGCGATCGAGCCCGACCGCGATGTCCTGCGCGCGCCCCCAGGTGCGGAAGATCGCCACGAGGCTGCCGGAGCCCGAGCCGAAGATGCCCTTCCAGGCGTTGTACAGGCCGAGCGTCCAGACGCCGATGCCCGCGCCCGCGAGCCACGCCCCCGCGAACTCCGGTCCGTGCCTGGCGACGAACGCCGCGAGCCAGACTGGCGCCTCGGCGCGAGTCGCGAGCGTGGCGAGCACGGTGGCCGCGAGCGTCGCGGCGCCGATCACCCAGAACACCAGCACGCCGAAGGTCGCGAGCTCGCCGCGCGCCGCGCGCGCGCCCGCGAACGCTGCGTGCGAGGCGCTCTCGAAGCGCGCCTGCTCGAAGCCCTCCAGGCCGTAGGCTTTGATCACGCGCACGCCCGCGAGGCTCTCCTGGATGCGCGACGTGAGGCCGCTGTTCGTCTCGCGCGCGAGCCGGAAGCGCGCGCGCAGGCGCCCGGAGAACCACAGTCCCAAGCCCAGCAGCGGCAGCCAGGTCGCGACCAGCACGAGCGCGAGCCGCGGCGAGAACGCGGCCAGCACGAGCGTCAGCGTGAGCGCCTGCGTGCCCTGCGCGATCGGCGCGATGATGTACGACTGGACGACCTGCGTGACCATCGCGCTGTCCTGGTACGTGCGGTAGATCGCATCGCCGACCCGGCTCTGATCGTGGAAGCGCAGCGAGAGCGTCTGCAGCCGATCGACGAGCTGGAGGCGCAGCGATTGGTTCACGCGCTGCAGGATCCAGACCCCGTAGTAGCCGAGCGCCATGACCCCCGCCGCGATCGAGACCGCCAGCCCGGCGAGCACCCAGGTGAGCCGCTCCGCGAGCGCGCGCCGCAACTCGGCGGAGAGCGCGTCCACCTGCGCCACCAGCTCGGGGGCCATGCCGACCGCGCGCGCGGCGAGCTCCGAGATCGGCTTGCCCTGCAGCGCCCCGTTCCACAGCGCCGGCGCGTAGATCAGGAAGCTCGAGAAGCCGATCACCGCCAGCGCGGCCAGCCCGAGCAGCAACACCACCAGGTGTCGGCGCACGCCGCGCAAGAGCGGCAGGCAACGCCGCACCACGCGCAGCTGGCCCCACAGGTCGAGATCCGCCCCCGACCCGTGCGGGGGGAGTTCGTTCGAGCTCATCAGAGCGCGATGGTACCCTGACGCCGATGGTTCGCCCCCTGACCGCGGCCGACACGCTGGACGCACGGGCGCTCTTGCGCGCGCGGCCGCTGCACAACGTGTTCCTGGACTACGTGGTGGCGGCGGGCGTGCTGGGCCGCGTGCCGGGCTTCTACGGCTTCGTCCCGGACGGGCGGCTCGAGGCGATCCTGATGATCGGCCCGCAGGGCGGAACCGCGCTCGAGGTGCGCGACGCGCGGGCCTTTGCGCCGCTGGCCGCCGCGGCCGCGCGCTGCGCGCTGCGACCGCGCCACATCGTCGGCAGCGAGGACGTGACCGAGCCGTTCTGGCGCGCCTACGAGCCCCACGCTCGCGGTTTGCGCTGGTCGCGAGGCGAGCCAGTGTTCGCCGTCCGCGAAGCGGAGCTGTGCGCAGCTCCGAGTAACGGCCCGCGCGCGCGGCTCGAGGTCGCGCGCGCAGCGGATGCCGCGGAGGTGATCGCGAACAGCGCGGAGCAGCACCGCGAGGACCTGCACGACGATCGCGAAGCCGCCGATCCGGCGGGCTTCCGCGAGCGCCACGAAAGCGACGTGCGCGACGGTCGCTGGTGGATCGCACGCGAGCGCGGTCGGATCGTGTTCCAGGTCCACGTCGGCGCATCGAGCGCGCAGGCGATCCAGCTCGGCGGCGTCTTCGTGCCGCGAGACGTGCGCGGGCGGGGCCATGCGACCGCCAGAGTGCGCGAGATCTGCGCGCGGCTGCTCGAGCGCAACGAGATCGTGACGCTCTACTGCGACGAAGCGAACGAGCGCGCGCGCCGCGTCTACGAGCGAGTCGGCTTTCGCGAAGTCTTTCGCAATCGCAGCTATCTGCTCGAGGAGTCGAGCTCGCCCGAGAAACTCGTCGGCTACGGCTGAATCCGTGACAGGCTCGCGCGAACGGATCGTTGCTCCGAGGGAGACAGCCATCGGTTTCGCCCGCACCGTCCTGATGCTCGTCGCCGCGGTGACCTGCGTCGCGCCGCGACCTGCCTACACCGGTACGATCACCAGCGTCTCCTTCACGTCACCCGGGCCAGGTACCCCGAACTACGCTCTGTCCGGGTTACGACGGGTCCTTTTCGGTCGGATCCCCGTTCTCCGGGTCGTTTAGTTTCGACGACGACTCTGACAGCGACAGAATCCCGGGAAACGACAGTGGCTCCTATCGTTTCGACACTCCGCCTTGGTCGTCGGTCATGAACGTCGGGAACTTCACCTTCTCGGCGCTCCCCCGTCCGTTCCTCGGCCTCGAGGTATTCGTCCTGAACGATTTCGTGTCCGCCACCTACCCGGACGGATTCGATTCATTCGGCTTCGGAGTAGTGCAGGCCTCCGTGGTTCGAGCCGGCGTGCCGTTCGCGTTCCCGTTTTCGCTCGCATCCTGACCGAATGCATCGCTCTATTTCAGGGCGACGTTGGCCAACTACTACCCGTATGACTTCGGTGGTACAGGCGTCCTCGATAGCCTGGTCGTCGTGCCCGAGCCGCGCGCCGGTATGCTGCTATGGCTCGGCGCGACGGGGCTCGCGATCCGGCGCTCGATCGCTGCCCTGCGGTCGCTCTCGTAGCGTCTACAGACGGCGCCCTCAGGCGCGCGCGACCTCGACCGGGATGCCGTTCACGACGGCGGTGCCGGACGGGACGTCGAGGGCGCGGGCGTCGGAGAGCGCGTTCGAGTTCACGCCGGGCCGGCGAGCGGCGACCGACAGACGCGCGCCCGCCCGGCCATGTCCGAAGCCGTGCGGCAGGCACACGACGCCGCGCGCGACCTCGTCGCTGACCTCCACCGCGACGACCAGCGTCGCGGCCGCGGAGCGGATCTGCGCGAGATCGCCGTCTCCGAGGCCGCGCTTGGCCGCGTCGTCGGGGTGCACGAGCAGCGTGCAGCGCTCGCGGCCGGTCATCAGCGACGGCGCGTTGTGCAGCCACGAGTTGTTCGAGCGCAAGTCCCGTCGGCCGATCAGCAGCAGCGTGTCGTCGTCGCCGCGCGAGAGGCTCTTGCGCAGGCGCGGCACGTCGGCGGCGAGGTACGGATGCGCGAGCTCGATCCTGCCGCTCGGCGTGCGCAGCACGTCCGGCAGCGCCGGCTCGAGCGGGCCCAGGTCGAGGCCGTGCGGGTGGCGCTCGAGCTCGGCGAGCGAGAGCCCGCCGGGCACCGCGCCGAAGGCGTCGCCGTAGGGACCGGTGCGCAGCTCGAGGTCGAGGATCCGCTCCGGCCCGCGCAGCCCCGCGGCGAGCGCGGCCAGCTCGGCGACATCGCGGCCGTGGATCGGCGAGCTCGGGTCCGACGCCAGCGCGTGCAGGCGCGCGCCGTAGTACGCGTCGTCGAGTGCGTCGGCGTTCGCC
The DNA here is from genome assembly GCA_040902485.1 of Myxococcota bacterium. Lineage (GTDB taxonomy): Bacteria > Myxococcota_A > UBA9160 > SZUA-336 > SZUA-336 > VGRW01. The sequence goes on from JBBDXF010000021.1 coordinate 111,443, forward strand.
TGCGCGCCCTGGCCGGCGAAAATCGCGGCCAGGCGCAGGAGGATCTGCCACTCGGGGAGCGCGTCTTCGTCGAGCGCCAGGACGGGCTTCGAGTAGCGTGCGGCGTTGCGCACCGCGACCTGATAGAGCAGGGCGTCGTAGTGCGGCTGCTGCAGCGGCGAGGGCGCGGGCAGCACCACGTGAGCAAAGCGCGCGGTCTCGTTCACGAACAGGTCGAGCGAGATCAGGCAGTCGAGCTGCGCGAGCGCGCGGTCGAGCCGCTCGCCGCCGGGAACCGACAGCGCGGGATTTCCCGCCAGCACCACGAGCGCGCGGATCCGGCCCTCGCCCGGTGTATCGATCTCCTCGGCGAGGCAGGCGGCGGGAAGCTGGAACAGCACCTCGGGCGCGCCGCGCACGCGCGTGCGGAAGCGCCCGACCTGGAACTCGGGCCCGCGTCCCTTCGCGCCGCGCGTGTGATCGCCGCCGGCCAGCGGCCGGCTCCACATCACGCCGCCGACGCGGTCGAGATTTCCGGTCAGCACGTTCAGCGCGTCGATCCCCCAGCTCGCCAGCGTGCCGAACGCTTGCGTGCAGGTGCCGACGCGCCCGTACACGGCGGCGCTCTCCGCGCCGGCCAGCTCGCGCGCGACCCGGCGGATCGTGGCCGCGGGAATCCGGCAGCGCGCCTCGACCGCTTCGGGGGTGAACTCAGCCGCGAGCTCGCGCAGCGCGTCCACTCCGTTCACGTGCGGCGCCAGCGCGCCGAGCGCGACGCGGCCCTCGCTGAACAGCGTGTTCACCAGCGCGAACAGGAACAGCGCGTCGGTGCCGGGCCGGATCGGCAGCCACTCGTCAGCGCGCTCGGCGGTCCGGGTGCGGCGCGGGTCGACCACCACTACGCGCCCGCCGCGCGCGCGGATCGCGTCGAGCCGGCCCTGCAGATCGGGCGCGACCAGCAGGCTCCCGTTCGAGGCCGAAGGATTCGCGCCCAGCACGAGCAGGTAGCGCGTGCGGTCGACGTCCGGGACGGGAATACCCCAGGCCGTACCGTACATGCAGTTCACGGCGACCTGCTTCGGCTGCTGATCGACGGTGCCGGCCGTGTACAGCTGGTGCGTGCCGGCCGCCATCAAGAGCGCGGGGAAATAGGAGTACAGCGAGTAGTCGTGCGCGGTCGGATTTCCGACGTAGACCGCGACCGATCCGCGGCCGTGTCGCTCGATCAGCGGCACGAGCAGCCGCTCGATCTCCGCGAACGCCTCGTCCCAGCTCGCCTCGCGCAGGCCCGCGGGCCCGCGCACGAGCGGCGTACGCAGCCGGTCCGGGTCGTGGTGCAGCTCGCCGAGCGCCGCGCCCTTCGGACACAGGTAGCCGCGGCTGGTGACGTCGTGCTCGTCGCCGCGCACGCGCACCACGCGCTCGCCGTCGAGCGTGAGCGCGAGCCCGCAGCTCGCCTCGCAGATCGGACAGGTCCGGAACGCGGTGCGCGGCTTCATTTCCGGCACAGCGCGCGGTAGCTGCGCCAGGAGTCGAGCAAGAACGCATGCGCGCGCTTCTCCACCGATTCGCGCTCGCCGTCGCCGATGTCGCCGCGCACCGTGAACAGGGTCATCGGGCGGCTGCCCGTGAACATCTGGCGCGGCGCCGCGCGAAGCTGCGCGCGCCAGCCCTGCTCGACCGGCTCGCCCTCGAACACGAGCAGCGACGCGATCACCGCGCGCGGCTGCTCGGGCCGTTCGGCCGAGAGCTTCGAGCGCACGATCGGCAGCCGGCCGTCGTCGGACTCCAGCCACTCGACGGTGTCGCCGCCGGGCGCGACGTCGAGCCACAGGCGCCGCGAGCCGCGATAGTAGAGCAGCCTCGGCTCGTAGCTGCGGATCACCGCGAAGCGCAGCGCCGGCGAGTCGGCGGTCGCCGGCAGAGTGCCCTCGCGCCACTGCGAGGCCTTGTACTGCTGCTCCATGTGCAGCGCGCGCGCCGGATCGACGCTGGCCTGCGCAGGCACGAGCGCCGCCGCGTTCGCGCAGTCGTCGCCGCGCAGGCTCGCGCTCGAGTGCATCGCCACCGGCAGCAGTGCGAGCGCGCAGAGCAGCGCGAGCGCCGGCGCGAAGCGCTTCGAGATCGCGGTGCGATGCCCCGACGTGGGTGCTGCGCGCATGGCGTCGGGCCCGGCGACCGCGAACAGCAGCGCGATCACGACACCGAACAGGATCACGCCCGAGGCGGGGTGCAGCGTCGTGTCGAGCAGCTCGGCGCCGTAGCGCTGCGCCAGCAGCACGAGCGCGGTCACGCGCAGGACGTTGCAGACGATCGCGATCGGGATCGCGCCGAGCAGAAGCGCGAGGCGCCGCTTCCGCGAGCTCGAGAAGTGCGCGAGCACCAGCGCCGTGATCACGGCCGCCTGCAGCGACGACCAGCCCGAGCAGTTGTCGGCGACCTCGACCGTCAGCCCCGGCACCGAGAGCGCCGTACCGACGCGCGCGATCGGCATGCCGAAGAGCGGCACCAGCCAGGAGGTGCCGATCGCCGCGATCGGCCGCAGCACGCTGTAGAGCGGCGTCAGCATGCCGGTGGGAATCGGCACGATGAACACGGCGAGCGCGAGCGGGAAGGCGAGCTCGCGCGTGCGGCGCGTGCCGAGCAGCAGCAGCGAGATGCCGGGCAGCGCGATCACCAGCGCGATCGCGCCGAGCATCTGCGTGTGCATGGCCGCGTCCAGCGCGACCAGCAGCAGAGCGGGCACCAGGAACAGGAAGCCGAGCGCCGAGGAGCGCGGGGTCGGGTCCGGATCGAGCTTCAGCTGCTCGCGGATCAGGTACGCGAGCACGAGCGGCATGAACAGCGTGTGCACCTCGCTGAACGCCGATTGCGTGCCGCGCTGGTACAGCCACACCGCCGTGGGCGTGAAGGCGAGTATGAACGGAGCGAGCCAGAGCCAACCGAGCATGCGGACTCCCTAGACGCGCGGGAACTTCGGCGGCCGCCGCTCCAGGAAGGACTGCACGCCCTCCTTGAAGTCGGGCCGCGAGAAGCTCTCCACCATCAGCTTCACCGCGTCGTCGCAAGCCGGTCCGAGCTCGGCGGTCAGCTGCTGGTAGACCTGCCGCTTCATGATCATCATAGAGGCCGGCGAGGAGTTCGCCGCCAGCTCGCGCACGTACTCGACGCAGTGGGGTACGAGCCGCTCGTCGGGCAGCACGCGATTCACGAGCCCGATGCGCTCGGCCTCGCGCGCGTCGATCTTGCGCCCGGAGAGCAAGAGGTCGAGCGCGTGCGCGGAGCCGACCAGCCGCGGCAGCGTCCACGCCAGGCCCCACTCCGCGATCAGTCCGCGGCGCACGAACGCGGTCGTGAACGTGGCGCTCTCGGCCGCGAAGCGCAGGTCGCAGTAAAGCGCGATCGGCATGGCCATGCCCGCGCACGGGCCGTTGATCGCCGCGACGATCGGCTTGCGCACCGACATCAGGTACGAGTAGTGCTTGCGGAACGAGTCGCCCATCGCGCCGTCGCCGGGATCGGCCGCGAGCGCCGACGTCGCGCCACCACGCTCGCGCTCGCCGACGGTGATCGCCTGCAAGCCCTTCAGATCCGCGCCCGCGCAGAAGCCGCGGCCCGCGCCGGTGAGCACGATGCCGACCACGCTCTTGTCCGCCTCCGCGCGCGCGACGGCGTGGCGCAGCTCGTCGCCCATGCGATCGGTCCAGGCATTCAGACGCTCCGGCCGGTTCAGCGTGATCACCGCGACGGGGTCTTCCACCTGATAGAGGATCTGCTCGTACATTCGTGCCTCCGGCATCTTCACGGCCTCATGCCGCGGGTTTTCGAACCGAGCTCGCTGGGCAGCAGGCGATACGCCGTCTCGACCCAGTCACAGAGCAGCCGCCGCGTGTCGCGCGGATCGATGATCTCTTCCACGCCGAAGCTCTCGGCGGTGCGAAATGGAGAACGCATGGCGGAGAGCTTTTCTTCGAGCTCGCGCCGCAGCGCGTCGGGATCGGGGGCCGCCTCGAGGTCGCGCTTGTAGGCGGCCTCGACTCCCCCCTCGATCGGCAGCGAGCCCCACTCGCCCGACGGCCACGCGTAGCGCAGGTTGAGCTTGGAGTGATTGCCGTGCGCGGCGCCCGCCACGCCGTACACGCGCCGCACGATGATCGAGCACCACGGCACGCTCGCCTGGTATACGGCGTAGATCGCGCGCGCGCCGCGCCTGATCGTGCCCGCCTTCTCGCCCGACACGCCGATCAGGAAGCCCGGATTGTCGACGAAGTTCACGACCGGCAGGTGGAACGTGTCGCACAGGTCGACGAAGCGAACCAGCTTGTCCGACGCGTCGCCGTCGACGGCGCCGCCGAGCCAGCGCGGGTCGTTGCCCAACACGCCCACCGGGCGGCCCGCGAGCCGCGCGAGGCCGGTCACCAGCGAGCGCCCGAAGCGCGGTGAGATCTCGAAGAAGCTCGCGCGATCGAGCACGAGCGCGAGGATGCGGCGCAGGTCGTGAGGCTTTCGCCGGTTGCGCGGCACGCTCTGCAAGAGTTCCTCTTCGCGGCGGTCGCTCGGGTCGTCGCACGCCGAGATCGGCGGTAGCTCGAACACGGACGCCGGTAGATAAGACAGGAAGCGACGGATCTGCGCGAACGCCTCGTCCTCGCTCGCGACCTCGTTGTCGACCGCGCCGCTCTCGCGCGTGTGGATCGACGAGCCGCCCAACGTCTCCTTGTCCACGTCCTGGCCGATGCCGCGCCGCACGACCGGCGGGCCCGCGACGAACAGCTGCGCCGTGCCCTTCGGCATGACCGAGAAGTGCGAGCAGACCACGCGCGCGGCGCCGAGCCCCGCGACCGGACCGAGCGCCGCCGCGACCACCGGCACCGTCGAGAGCAGCTCGGTCAGGACCTCCATCGCGGGGTTCGCCGGCACGTACGTGCGCCGCGTCGTCTCGAGCGACTTCACGCTGCCGCCACCGCCGGTGCCGTCGACGAGGCGCACGATCGGCACGCGCTGCTCGAGCGCCATGCGCTCCGCGTAGCCGGCCTTGTAGCCGACCGTGCCGTCGGCCGCGCCGCCGCGCACGGTGAAGTCGTCGCCTCCGAGCACGACCGTGCGGCCGTCGATCCGCGCCGTGCCGGTCACGAAGTTCGAGGGCCGGATCTCCACCAGCCGATCGCCCTCGTACACGGGCACGCCCGTGAGCGCCCCGGTCTCGTGGAAGCTGCCCGGGTCCGCGAGCCTCGCGATCCGCTCGCGCACCGTGAGCCGCCCGGCGTCGTGCTGGCGCGCCACGCGCTCCGCGCCGCCCATCCCTGCTGCGAGCTGTTCGCGGCGGCGCAGCTCCTCGACCTCGGGCTTCCAGCTCACGCGCGAAGCATACCGTCTTGGCGGGGCCCGGCGCGCTCCTGGGATCGAGCGGCGGCCGAGTCCCCGATGAATCGGGCCCGGGGGCGGAGCACGAAGCCGGCTTCGTATTGCTCGAGGATGTGGGCGACCCAGCCCGCGGCGCGGCCGATCGCGAAGATCGCGGGGCCCTGGCCGTGCGGCAGGTCGAGCGCAGCGCAGGCGCACGCGAGCGCGGCGTCGACGTTGGCTGCCGGCCGCCCGGCCTCGGCCATCGCGTCGAGGATCGCGAGGATCGTCCTCACGCGCGGCGCGCGCGGGGCAAGCCGCCTTGCGGCCTCGAGCATCGGTGGCACGCGCGGGTCGCCGTCGGCGTAGAGCACGTGCCCGAAGCCCGGGATCCGCTCACCGCGGCGCATGCGGTCATGCACCGCGCTGGCCGCGTCCGAGGCGTTCCCGGCTTCGCGCGCGAGGATCTCGACCTGCTCGCTCGCGCCGCCGTGCAGCGGTCCGGAGAGTGCGGCGACCGCGGCGCCGAGACACGCGTACACGTCCGCGCCGGTCGAGGCGGCGACGCGTGCCGCGAACGTCGAGGCGTTCAGCTCGTGATCGGCGAGCAGCACCAGCACGACGTTCAGGAGCTCGAGCGCGGGCTTCGTGGCGGGTGCGCCGAGGGCGATCGCGAGCGCGCGCGCGGGATCGCCGCAAGCCAGCGCGGGCGTGAGCCGGCGCGGATCGAGCGCGAGCGCGTAGGAGGCCGCGAGCTGCGGCAGCAGCGCGCGCGCGCGCGCGAGCACGGCCTCGGGTCGCGCGTCGAAGCGCGAGGCGTCGTGCGCCGCGAGCACCGGCAGCGCGATCGCGAGCGCGGTCAGCGGCGGGCCGCCGCGCGGCACCAGCTTCGCGAGCGCACGCGCCGGCCAGCCGGCCGCGTCTGCGGGCCAGCTCGGCGCGCGCGCGGGCAAGGCGCCGGTCCAGAGCAGCTCCGCGACCGACGTGAACGGCACGCGCTCGCGCGCGAGCTCGGGCCCGAGCCGGTCGCGGTAGACGGGCCCGCGTGGGGTCATCTCGCTGATGCGCGTCTCGAGCACGGGCGAGCCGTTGCGGAGCGCGCCGGCGGCGGGTCCGGCGCTACGCGCGCGCAGCGCCTCGAGATCGGCATGCGCGTAGCGGCGCGCGCGGCCGCGCGTGCCGGGCAGGCTCTTGAGGCGCCCGCGGCTCGCGTAGGCGTAGAGCGTGGCGAGCTTCACGCCCAGGAAGTCGGCGGCCTCGCGGGCGCTGAGCGATCGGTCGGGGCGGCCGTCCATGGCCCGTATCTTGATCGATCGATCAATGTTGATCAAGTACTGCATAAGGGGCAATGTCGCGGCCACAGGAGAACGGCGATGACGATGGACGGACTCGAGGGTGTGGTGGTGGCGGAGACCTGCCTCTCCGACGTCGACGGGGAGCGCGGTCGCCTCGTGGTCCGCGGGCTCGACGTGGAGGCGCTGGCAGAGCGCGCAGATTTCGAGGGCGCGTGCGCGCTGCTGTGGACCGGCGAGCTGCCGCCGCCCGACGCGCATGCGGCGCTGCGCGGCGCGCTCGGCCGCGCGCGTGTTCGCACGTTCGCGCGCCTGCGCTCGCTCGGCCGCGCGCTCGACGCGCGCGACGGCATGGAGGCGGTGCGCGGCGCGCTCGCGCAGCTTCGCGCGAGCGAGATCCCGGAGCACGAGCTGCGCGTCGAGCTCACCGGCGCGGTCGCGGTCTTCGCGGCGGCCTGGACGCGCGTGCAGCGTGGCTCGCTCCCGGTCGCGCCCGACCCGACGCTCGGCCACGCCGCGGACTACCTGCGCATGGCGAGCGCGCACGGCGGCGATCCCGCGCGCAGCCGCGCGCTCGACGCTTACCTGGTCACCGCGGCGGACCACGGCATGAACGCCTCCACCTTCACCGCGCGCGTGGTCGCTTCGACCGGGTCCGACACGGTGTCGGCGGTGGTGGCCGCGCTCGGCGCGCTCAAAGGCCCGCGCCACGGCGGCGCGCCCGGGCCGGTGCTCGCGATGCTCGACGCGATCGGCGCGCCCGAGAACGCCGCACGCTTCATCGCGGGCGAGCTCGCGGCCGGCCGGCGCATCATGGGCATGGGCCACCGCGTGTACCGCGTGCGCGATCCGCGCGCCGCGGTGCTGGAGCGCGCGGTCGAGCGCTTGCGCGAGACTGGCCTGCGCAGCGACCGGCTCGATCTGGCGCGCGCGGTCGAGCGCGTGGCCGTCGCGTCGCTCGGCGAGCGCCGCCCGGAGCGCCGCATGGCCGCGAACGTCGAGTTCTACACCGCCGTGCTGCTCGACGCGATCGGCCTGCCGCAGGAGCTGTTCTCGCCGACCTTCGCGGTCGCGCGCGTCGCGGGCTGGCTCGCGCACATCGACGAGCAGCGCCAGAGCTCGCGCATCATTCGCCCGGGCTCGCGCTACGTCGGGCCGCTGCCGGAGACTCCCGTCGCGGCCTGATCACATGCTCGCGCGCGTGGAGCTCGACGACGCGCAGATCGCGCCTCCGGACGGGCGCACGGTCGGCTTTGCCAACGCTGCGCGAGCGGCTCGCCCGCTAGCGCGGGAGCGCGGCCCGACGCTAGTTCGCCAGCAGGTCGAACGCGACCCGCTTCGGCGGTTTGTCGCTCTCGAGCGCGCGTTTGTACTCGAAGCGCAGCTGCGTCTCGCCGCCGGCCACGACGCGGTAGGTGAACGTCTCCGTGCCGCGGGCACCGATCGACGTGGGCCGGTTCGGGTTCAGCGCGAAGACCGGATCACCCTGGCGGATCCGCATGCTCTCGTTCGAGGTCAGCACGTGCCAGGCGTAGCCGGTGCTCGGGCTCGCGGCGAGCTTCACGCTGAACTGCTCGCCGACGCGCAGCAGCACCATCCCCGCGTCGGTCTCGGTCAGCAGCTTGTCGGACGTGAAGCTCCCGCCGGTCGAACAGGCGGCGCCGAGCAGGCCGAACAGCAGCGCGAAGCGGACCCGCTGCGGAATCAGCGCGCGAGCTCGGCGCGGTTCGCGAACTGCTCGAGCGCCTCGGGGTTCGCGAGCGCCTCGCGGTTCTTGACGGGCCGGCCGTGTACCACGTCGCGCACCGCGATCTCGACGATCTTTCCGCTCTTGGTGCGTGGGATGTCGTCGACCGCGACGATGCGCGCGGGCACGTGGCGGGGCGTAGCGTGGCTGCGGATCGCCGCGCGGATCTTCGCCTCGAGCGCGGGGTCGAGCGAAAGGCCCGGCCGCAGGCGCACGAACAGCACCACGCGCACGTCGTGCTCCCAGTCCTGGCCGATCGCGAGCGCCTCGACGATCTCGTCCAGCTGCTCGACCGGCCGGTAGATCTCGGCCGTGCCGATACGCACGCCGCCGGGATTCAGCACCGCGTCGGAGCGGCCGTACAGCGTCATGCCACCGTGCGCTGTCAGCTCGACCCAGTCGCCGTGGTGCCAGACGCCGGGAAAGCGCTCGAAGTACGAGGCGCGGTAGCGCGCCCCGTCGGGATCGTTCCAGAAGCCGACCGGCAGCGAGGGAAACGCGCGCGTGCACACGAGCTCCCCCTTCTCGCCCGGAGCGAGCGAGCGGCCCGCGTCGTCGAAGACCTCGACCGCCATGCCGAGCGCCAGGCACTGCGCCTCGCCGCGGTACACCGGCAGCGTCGGGTTGCCCGCGACGAAGCAGCCGGCGATGTCGGTGCCGCCCGAGATCGACGAGAGCAGCACGTCGCGCTTGATGCCCTGGTACACGAAGTCGAAGCTCTCCGGCGCGAGCACCGAGCCGGTGGAGAGGATCGTCTCGACCGACGCCAGGTCGTGCGTCCGCAGCGGCTCCAGCCCCGACTTGCGCACGGCGTCCAGGAACTTCGCCGAGGTGCCGAACACGGTCACGCGCTCGGCGTCGACCAGGTCGAAGATCGCGCGCTCGTCGGGGTGGAACGGCGAGCCGTCGTAGAGCACGAGCGTGGCCTCGGCCGCGAGCCCGGTCGCGAGCCAGTTCCACATCATCCAGCCGCAGGTGGTGAAGTAGAACAGCCGGTCGTCACGACGCAGATCGGTGTGGAGCCGCTGCTCGACCGCGATCTTCGCAAGCACCGCCCCCGCGCCGTGCACGATGCACTTCGGCGCACCCGTGGTGCCGGACGAGAACAGGATGAAGAGCGGGTGCGCGAAGGGCAGGCGCTCGAAGCGGAGCTCGGCCTTGCGAGCGAGTACGAGCTCCTGGAACGCCTCGGCGCCCGGCATCGCGCCCACGCCGAGGAAGCGCACCAGCACCACGTGCTCGAGCGTGGGCAGCGCCGCGCGGATCTCACCGACGCGCGCGCAGAGGTCGTGGCTCTTGCCGCCGTAGCGGTAGCCGTCGGTCGCGAACAGCAGCTTCGGCTCGATCTGGCCGAAGCGGTCGAGCACGCCGCGCACGCCGAAATCCGGCGAACACGAGGACCAGATCGCGCCGAGCGACGTCGCGGCCAGCATGGCGACGATCGCCTCGGGGCAGTTGGGCAGGATCGCCGCCACGCGATCGCCGGCCACGACGCCCAACGCGCGCAGCTCCGCGGCCAGGCTCGCGACCTGCCGGCGCAGCTCCGCCCACGACAGCTCGGAGCGCGCGGCGTCCTCGCCCCGAAAGATCAGCGCCGGTCCCGCGTCGTCGCGGCGCAGCAGGTTCTCGGCGTAGTTGAGCCGCGCCCCCGGGAAGAAGCGCGCGCCGGGCATGCGGTCGTCGAGCAGCCAGGGCGCCGGACCCGGGTCTCCGATCAGCGCGCAGAAGTCCCAGGCCGCGCGCCAGAACGCCTCGCGCTCGTCCACCGACCAGCGCCACAGATCCGTGTAGCTGGCGAAGCGGCGGCCGGTCTTCGCTTCGACCGCGCGCTGGAACGCGCGCAGGTTCGAGCGCTCGGCGCGCGCAGCGGAGGGCGTCCAGAGCGGGGCGGCGCTCACGAGAGCGACTCGCTCAGCAACGCCTGCGGCGGATCAGCTCCTCGGCGATCTGCACGGCGTTGGTGGCGGCGCCCTTGCGCAGGTTGTCGCCCACGACCCAGAGCCAGAGCCGGTCGCTGGTCAGGTCGCGGCGCACGCGCCCCACGAACACCTCGTCGCGCCCGGCCGCGTCGGCCGGGGTCGGGAACACGTTGTGCGCGGGGTCGTCCATCACGATCAGACCCGGGAACGCCTCGAGCGCGCGGCGCGCAGCGTCGGGCGCGATCGGCCGCTCGGTCTCGAGCAGCACCGACATCGAGTGGCCGACGGGTACGGGCACGCGCACGCAGGTCATGGCGACCTCGAAGTCCGGCTCGTCCATGATCTTGCGCGTCTCGAACAGGAGCTTCACCTCCTCGGTCGAGTAGGCGTCGTCGCGGAACGACTCGCACAGCGGCAGCACGTTGTTCGCGATCTGTCCCGCGAACTTGTCGGGCTTGGGCAGCGGCCGGTGCTCGTGGAGCGCGCGCTGCTGGCCCTCGAGCTCCTCGAGGCCCGGCAAGCCGGCCCCCGTGACCGCCTGGAACGTGGTCACCACGGCGCGGCGCAGCGGCGCCAGCCTGCGCAGCGGCTCGAGCGCCATCACGAACGGGATCGTGGTGCAGTTCGGGCAGCTGATCACGCCCTTGTGCTTCTCGACGGCCGCGCCGTTCACTTCCGGCACGACCAGCGGCACGTCGGCGTGCATGCGCCAGCTGCTCGACTTGTCGATCGCGACGCCGCCGCGCTTGGCGACCTCGGGGCCGAGCGTCTTCGAGAGCTCTCCCGTGGCCGCGAAGAACGCGAAGTCGACGCCCTCGAAGGCCTCGGGGCGCGCGAGCTCGACCGGGATCGGCTCGCCGCGGAAGCGGATGATCGTGCCGACCGAGCGCTCGCTCGCCAGCGGCCGCAGCTCGCCCACCGGGAACTTCCGCGCTTCGAGCACGCGCAGCAGCACCTCGCCGACCGCACCGGTTGCACCGACGATCGCGACTCTCCGATTCTTCTCGGCCTTGGACGTCATGGGCCCGGCATCGTATCGCTGGCCGGCCGTCCTCGCCAAGGCTAGATCAGAGCAAGGGGAGGGCGAGCATGCAGTCGATCCACGAGAGCGTCTTCCGCGCCCCGGGCGTGCAGATCTACGGCCGGGTGACGATCGCGGAGCACGCATCCCTCTGGCCGCACGCGGTGATCCGCGCCGAGGCGCAGGAGGTGCGCATCGGCCGCTACAGCAACGTGCAGGACTTCGCGATGATCCACGTCGGCTACGAAGCCCCGACGCGGATCGGCGAGTTCTGCTCGATCACGCACCGCGCGACCATCCACGGCGCGACCATCGGCGACCACTGCCTGATCGGGATCGGCGCCACGATCATGGACGGCGCGGTGGTCGGGAAGGGCTCGATCGTGGGCGGCGGAGCGCTGGTGCCCGAGGGCAAGGTCTTCCCGCCCGGGGTGGTGCTGGTGGGCATCCCGGCCAAGGTGATCGCGGAGCGCGACTCGTCGCGCGAGAACCGCTTGAACGCGTGGCTGTACGAGCGCAACGCGCGCAGCTACCGGCTCGGCGACCACCGCGCCTGGGACGGGCCCGAGTTCCGCGCCTGGCGCGACGCCAAGCGCGCCGAGATCGAGGCGGACCTCGACCTCGCGAAGCGGACCTGAGGGGCGCGCCGTGGCGCGGATCGCCGTCGTCGGGGTCGGGGCGATCGGGGGCGCGGTGGCGGCGCCGCTGATCGCGAGCGGAGCGCACGAGGTCACGCTGTGCGTGCGCGAGCCGTTCGCGACGCTCCGGCTCGAGGGCCCGGCCGGCAGGATCGAGGTGCCCGCGCGCTGCGAGCGCGAGCCCGCGCGCGTCGCGCCCGTCGACTGGATCCTGCTCGCGACCAAGGCCTACGACGTGCCGGACGCCGCGCCGTGGCTGCGCGCGCTGTGCCGCGCGGGCGCGACGCTCGCGGTGCTGCAGAACGGCGTCGAGCACCGCGAGCGCGTGCAGCCGTACGCGGGCGAGGCGGAGATCCTGCCGGTGGTGGTCGAGTGCCCGGCCGAGCGCACGGCGCCGGGCCGCGTGACGCAGCGCGCACCCGCGCGTTTGACCGTGCCGGCGGGCGAGGCGGGCAGCGCGTTCGCCGCGCTGTTCGCGGGCCCGACCCTCGCGGTCGAGCCGACGCCGGACTTCACCAGCGCCGCGTGGCGCAAGCTGTGTCTGAACGTCGCCAGCGGGCCGTTGCTCGCGCTGACCGGACGCCCGCACGAGGTGCTGCACGCGCCCGGCATGGCCGAGCTCGCGCGCGGCCTGATCGCCGAGTGCCTGGCGGTGGGGCGCGCGGAGGGCGCGCTGCTCGAGGACGCGCTCCCCGACGCGCTGGTCGCGCGGCTGCTCGCGGCGCCCGGCAAGGCCGGCACGTCGATGCTCTACGACCGTCGCGCCGGCAGGCGCCTGGAGGGCGACGCGCGCAACGGCGCGGTCGCGCGGATCGGCAAGCGACACGGAATTGCGACGCCGCTCAACGCCGCGGTGTGCGCGCTGCTCGAGGCGTCGGTAGACTCGGCCGCCGGGGGGGAGCGATGAGCGAACTGGACTCCGATCGGCAGCACCTGCGCGAGCTGAGTCCGCTGCGCAAGACCACGCGCGCGAACAGCGTCGAGGCGCTGGTCGACGAGCAGCTGCGCCACTTCTCGCTCGACCCTGCGAGCCCGCTCGGCCGCGAGCTGGCCGAGGTCGCGACCCACGTCTACCGCGCGAACCAGGCCATGCACGGGCTCTGGGAGGAGACCGTGCGCCAGCTCGCGCGGCTCGACCGGCGCGATCGGATCGCGTTCTTCAACGCCAAGCGCTTCCTGTGCTTCCAGCTCGCCAAGGTGCTCGACACGCTGCAGAACCCGCTGCGCAAGACCTGGCAGTCGCTGGCGGTCGAGCACTCCGCCGGCCCCGCGCGCGGCCCGTATCCGATCTTCGACAACGTGACGGCGATCTTCAGCTCCACGCCCGTGATCACGCGCACCGCGACCTATCTGTACGCCTGCACCGAGTGGATCGACGACGCGTTCCAGGGCAAGGAGCTCCTGCACGAGATCTACTCGCGGCTGATGAACCCGACCTCGACGTGCCTGGCGAACCACGTGGTCGACGTCGAGTGCGGGCCGCTTTCGGGCGAGTACTTCGCCTGGAACTTCAACTCCGGCATGGCCGCGATCGACGCAGTGCTCGCGCACCTGGTCGGCTACCGCGACATCGTGCTGGCCAGCCGCAACGTGTACGGCGGCGCTCACCAGCTCCTGCACGACTGGTACGGCAAGCGCAGCAACCTCGACATCGCCGTGCGCTTCTTCGACGGCACGGGCGTGGCGGACTTCGACGCGGCGCTGGCCGCGGTGCAGGCCGAGCTCGGCGAGCGGATCGAGCAGGGCCGACGCATCTACGCGTACCTGGAGTCGCCCTGCAACCCGCACGGCTACGTGCTCGACGTGCCCGGCATAAGCCGCGTCGCGCACGCGGCCGGCATCGAGGTGATCTGCGACGCGACCGTCGGCACGCCCTTCCTGCACCCGGTGCTGCGGCGCGAGGATCCGCGCGAGCGGCCGGACTTCGTGATCCACTCCTACACCAAGGACCTGGTGGGCACCGGCACCACCACCGCGGGCGTCGCGATCGCGCGCAACGAGCGCATGTTCATTCCCAAGGGCGCGTCGCTCGAGGCGCCCGGCCCCGACGGCCGCATGCGCGTGTTCGACTGGAGCGACACGCTGTTCTGGAACGTCTACTACGTGAAGGGCGCGTTCCTCGACGCGGACAAGGCCTTCGAGGTGATCAACGGCATGCGCACGCTCGAGCTGCGCATGCTGCAGAAGTGCATCGCCACGCTCGTGCTCGCGCAGGTGCTTGCGCGCCACCCGGGAATCCGCGTGCGCTGCAACGCGGTGCCGGGCGACGAGAACGGCCCGCTGCGCGAGCGGCTGCTCTACCTGGGCCTGCCCGCGCCGCTGTTCACGATCGACTTCGAGGCCGCGGCGGGCGGCGCGCCGCCGATCGGAAGCGCCGGATTCAAGCGCTTCTTCGACTGTCTCGAGCCGGCCTTCGGGCTGCAGGTGAGCCTCGGCCAGACCAACACGGTGGTGCTGTGCCCCGCGCTCACCAGCCACTCCGAGCTCGCCGCCGACGCGCTCGCGGCCGCCGGCATCTCGCCCACCACGATCCGGATCGCGGTCGGCGACGAGGACCCGCGCACGCTGCTCGCGCACTTCATCCGCGCCGCGGAGCTCGCGCTCGATCCGATCCGCCCCGGCTTCTCGGCGGCGTTTCCCTCGCCCGCGGAGATCGACGCATTCTGGCGCGAGACCTACACCGAGACGCACCGCCGCTACGCAGAGGCCCAGCCGCGCACGGCCGAGCTGATGTCCTGAGCGTCGACGCGGCGTTCAGCGCCGCCCGGACGAGACTCGGGGGCGGTAGCGCCGTTCGGGCCACTGCCGCCCCCGAAGAGCCGCTCGCGGCGGGCTAGCCCGGCATAGGCTCATTTGCGAGAGGGAAGGGATCTTTCTCGCGTGTCCGTAGCATGACCCGAACTCGCGCTTCGCGTAACGCAAGAGTGCTTGCAGGGCCTTGGAATCGCTCGGTCGTGGTACGTTGGACCCGAGGGAGCGGAGCGACGCGATGAAGAGCCAGCCCATCCGGGTGTTGATCGTCGAAGACCACGAGCCACTGCGGCAGGCGCTCGCGCGCGTCGCGCGCGGCTGGGGCGCCGAGGTGCTCGAGGCCGGCTCGGTCCGCGAAGCGCTCGACTGCCTCGCGCAGATCCCCGACCTGGTGATCGTCGACGTGGCCCTGCCGGACGGAAGCGCTCGGGCGATCGTCGATCAGGCCGTGAAGCAGCGCCCGGCGCCGGCGGTGATTGCGATGAGCGGCCAGGCGTCGGCGGAGGAGGCGTTCGAGCTCGCCCGGCTGGGCGCGCGCCGCTACCTGCCCAAGCCGATCTCGCTCGAGGATCTGACCCGCTCGGTCGACGAGGCGCTTGGCGACCGCCCGGACCTGGCGCCGCTGGTGGTCGCGCACGTGGGCAACACACCGATGCGTCAGGTGCTCGACGAGGTGCGCGGCGTGATGGTCGACGAGGCGCTGGCGCGCAAGCACGGCAGCCGCAGCGGCGCGGCGCGGATTCTGGGCGTGAGCCGGCAGGCAGTGCAGCAGGCGGTCCGCTTGATCGAGCTCGCGCAGGCCCGCGGAGAGCGCCGCGGTAGCGAGTGAGGCGTTGCAGGTCCTTCCCCTGTTCGGCGGGCTCGCGCTGCTCGCGGCAGCAGCCGCCTTCGCGCTCTGGATTCGCTTCCGGGTGCTGCGCGAGCGCGAGCAGGTAGCTGCGCTTCGCGCGGCGCTCGAAGCTTGCGTCTGGGAGAATCGAATCCGCGGCGACGAGAGCCTGGAGGCCACGGTGCGCGATCTGCGCAAGCGCGCGCACGACGTGAACAACGTGCTCTCGACGGCGCTCCTCTCCACGCAGCTCTTCATCGACGCGAGCCGCGCGGTCGACGCCTCGCCGGCTGCGCTCGCGGACCTCGGCGCGGCGGCGAACGGCATGGTCGACGCGCTTCGTCAGTTGAAGGCCGTGATCGACAGCGGCCGGCGCCCGGAGACGACGACGCGCCCGCGCTCGCCGCTGATCAAGCCGGTCGACCTGCTCGCGGTCTTGCACGCGAGCGTCGAGCACGTCTGCAGGCGTCACAGGCGCACGACGCTCGTCGTGCATGGCCCCCCGAGCGACGCCGTGCTGGCGCGCGTGAGCGTTTCCGCTGGACGCGAGGGCTTGGAGCGTGCGCTCGTCGCGTTGCTCGAGAACGGCTGCGCGGGAGACGGCCTGAGACGCGCACGGCACGTCGAGGTGCGCGTCGCCGTCAGCGCAGAGGTCGACGTCGTCGCGGTGGAAGTCAGCGACGACGGCCCCGGCTTCACGCAGACCCAGCCCGGCCAGCCGATCGAGGTGTTCGAGAGCACCAAGCGCGGCTCGCTCGGCCTGGGGCTCTACACTGCGGAGCGTATCGCGCGCGCGAGCGGCGGATCACTGCGCCGCGCGAACAACGAAGCCGGCGGCGCGGCGGTGACGCTGTTCCTGCCGGTCGCGCCGGAGCCCGCCCTGGCTCAGTAGACCATGCCCGCGATCGCCGCGGTCATGAAGCTCGCCAGCGAACCGGCGACCAGCGCGCGCATGGCGTCGCGCGCCACGTCGCCGCGGCGCTCGGGCGCGATCCCGCCGAGCCCGCCGATCTGGATCGCGAGCGAGCCCAGGTTCGCGAAGCCGCACAGCGCGTAGCTCGCGATCACGATCGAGCGCGGGTCGAGCGTCGCCTTCGCCTCGGCCAGCATCTGGTAGGCGATGAACTCGTTCAGGATCGTCTTCACGCCCAGCATCTCGCCGATCCGCGCCGCGTCGTGCCAAGGCACGCCCAGCACGAACGCGAGCGGCGCGAGCAGCACGCCCAGGATCCGCTCGAACGAGAGCTCGGAAATGCCGACCAGCGCGCCCGCCCAGCCGAGGCCCGCGTTGGCCACGTGCACGAGCGCGACGAACGCGACCAGCATGCCGCCGATGTTGAGCGCCAGGCGCACGCCGTCGGCGGCGCCGGTCGCCGCCGCGTCGATCGCGTTCACGGTGGTGCGCGGCAGCGCGACGTGCGCGAGCGCGCGCGTCTGCGGCTCGCCCTCCTCGGGCACCATCAGCTTCGCGACCGCGACCGCGGCGGGCGCGGCCATGAAGCTCGCCGCCACCAGGTGGCCGGCGTACTCGGGCCCGAGCATGCCCATGTACGCGACCAGCACCGTGCCCGCGACGGTCGCGAGGCCCGCGGTCATCACGCAGAACAACTCGCTGCGCGTGAGCCCGGCGACGTACGGCCGGATCATCAGCGGCGCCTCGGTCATGCCGAGGAACACCTCGGCGATCGCGGCCAGCGATTCCGCGCCGCTGGTGCGCAGGCTGCGGCGCAGGCCGCGCGCGAGCACCTCGACCACGCGCTGCAAGATCCCGAAGTGCTGCAGCACCGCGAACACGCTGCTCATGAACACGAGGATCGGCAGCACGCGGATCGCGAACACGTAGGGCAGGCGCAGCGCCTGTCCGTCCGGGCCGAGCACCGACTCCGGCCAGGCGCCGAACACGAACTCGATGCCGACGTTGGCCGCGCCGATGAACGCGGCCGCGCCGTCGTTGACCCAGGCGAAGAAGCTCGCGCCGAACGGGGTGCGCAGCACGAGCAGCGCGATCGCGAGCTGGATCCCGAGGGCGATCCCGACCGGCCGCCACTGCACGGCCTTGCGGTTGGTCGAGAGCGCGAACGCGATCGCGACCAGGCACACGACCCCGACGAGACCCATCGCGCGTTCCAACGAGCTAGTTTCTCCCGGGGGGCGAGGCCAGAAAGCGCGTTCGAAGGTAACGCGTCGCCTCGGCCGGGTCGCTCGCGTCGGCGATCGCCGAGATCACCGCCACCGCCGCCGCGCCCGCCTCGCGAACCTGCGCGGCGTTCTCGGCCGTGATCCCGCCGATCGCGACCAGCGGCCTGCCGGCCAGCGCGACCGCCTCGCGCAAGAGCGCCAGCCCGCGCGGCGAGAACCCCGACGCCTTCGAACGCGTGCCGAACACCGGGCCGAACGCGACGTAGTCGACCGGCCGCGTGCGGCTCTCGCGCACCTGCTCGAGCGTGTGGGTCGAGAGCCCGATCAGGAGCCGCGCGCGCGCGTCGGCCGGGATCCGCTCGGGCGCGAGATCGTCCTGCCCCAGGTGCACGCCGTCCGCGCCCGCGAGCAGGGCGAGGTCGAAGCGGTCGTTCACGAACAGGAGAGCGCCCGCCGCGCGCGTTCGGACGAGCGCCTCACGCGCGAAGGCGAGCGATTCGCCGTCGCCGAGCTGCTTCAGCCGGAGCTGCAGCACGGTCGCCCCGCCCGCGAGCGCGCCGGCGAGCTGCGCGCGCAGGTCGTTGCGCCAGCGCGGATCGTCGTCCACGAGCGCGTACACGCCCTGCACGCGCTCGAGCCCGGCGGGACTCACGAGTCGGCGTCGCCCCCGTCGGCGGTCAGGATGCCGAGCTCGGCGATCTTCTTGCGCAGCGTGTTGCGGTTGATGCCGAGCAGCCGCGCGGCCTGGATCTGGTTGTTGCGCGAGCGCGTGAGCGCCTCGCGGATGATCGAGTGCTCGAGCCGCGAAACGAAGTTCCAGTACGGCCCGGTCGCGTCTTCGGCGTCGCCCTCCGTCGGCCCCGCGGCGAAGTGCTCCGCGATCTCGCGCCGCGCCTGCTCGGCCCAGTCCGCCGACGCGCTCGCGCGTCCGGAGCCGCCGCGCGAAGCGGCCGTGGCGTGCTCGATGTCCTCGGGCGTGATCACCTCGCCCGACGCCAGTACGAGCGCGCGCTTGATCGCGTTCTCGAGCTCGCGCACGTTGCCGGGCCAGGGGCGCACCTTGAGCCGCTCGAGCGCCGCTTCCGTCGGCCAGCGCCGCGGCACGCCGAGCTCGTCGGCGAAGCGCTCGACGAAGTGCGCGACCAGGAGCGGGATGTCGGCGCGCCGCTCGCGCAGCGGCGAGATGCGCAGCGGCACCACGTTCAGGCGGAAGTACAGGTCCTCGCGGAAGCGGCCCTCGCGCACCAGCTCGTCGAGATCGCGGTGCGTCGAGGCGATGATGCGCACGTCGATCGGCACCGCCTGCTTGCCGCCGAGCGGGCTCACCACCCGCTCCTGCAGCACACGCAGAAGCTTCGCCTGCAGCGCGAGCGGCAGGTCGCCGATCTCGTCGAGCAGGAGCGTCCCGCCCTGGGACTCGCGGAAGCGGCCGCTGCGCGCCTCGACCGCACCGGTGAACGCGCCGCGCTCGTGGCCGAACAGCTCCGCCTCGATCAGCTCCGACGGCAGTGCGGTCATGTTCACCGCCACGAACGGGCCCTCGCGCCGGCGCGAGTGATAGTGGATCGCGCGCGCGATCACTTCCTTGCCGGTGCCGCTCTCGCCCAGGATCAGCACCGCCGCGTCGCTCGCCGCCACGCGTCCGATGGTCTTGAACAGCTCGAGCATCGCCGGCGTGCGGCCGACCAGCGGCTCGCCGGTGCGGAACGACTCGCCGACCTGCCGGCGCAGCGCGCTGACCTCGCCGCGCAGGCTGCGAAGCTGGCGCGCCTTCTCGACCAGCGCGTCGACGTGGCCGAGCTCGAAGGGCTTGGTCAGGTAGTCGAACGCGCCGCGCTTCATGGCCTCGACCGCGTTCTCGAAGGTGTTCTGCGCGGTCATGATCACGACCGGCGGCGCCTCGCTGCCGCGCGCGCGCAGCGCGTCGAGCAGCTCGAGCCCCGACGGCCCGGGCATGCGGATGTCGAGCAGCGCCAGATCGAAGTGCTGCGCCGCGAGCGCCTCGCGCGCGGCGTTTCCGTCCGCGGCCTCGACCACCTCGTGACCTGCACTCGAAAGCGCCTCGCGCAGCACGAAGCGGATCGAGGGTTCGTCGTCGGCGACCAGGATGCGCGTCATGTCGGTTTCCAGGTCATGTCGGTTTCCGGAGCGGCAGCTCTACACGCATGCGTGTTCCCTCGCCGGCGCGACTTCGCACCAGGATCCGGCCACCCTGCTTCACGGTCCAATGCTGCGCCACCGCCAAGCCGAGCCCGGTGCCCGAGCTGCGGCGCGTGAAGAACGGCGTGAACAGCAGCGGCAGGTCCGCATCCGGAATGCCGGGGCCGGTGTCCTGGATGTCGACGCGCACCAGCCGCGCGCGCTCCGGCCCGATGTGCTCGAGGTGGTACGCCGACTCGATCCGCGTGCGCAGCGTGAGCGTGCCCGCGCTGCCCATCGCCTGCACGGCGTTGCGCATCAGGTTGAGCAGCACCTGCGTGGTGCGGTCCGGGTCGAACTCGAACTCGGGGATGCTCGGGTCGTAGCTGCGGTCGATCTTGATGCCCTGCCAGGACTCGGAGTGGCTGTGCAGCTCGACCAGGTCGTCGATCACGCGGTGCAGGTTCGCGCGTCGCGGGCGCAGGTCGGCGCCGCGCGTGAGCTCGGCCAGATCGTCGAGCAGCCGGCGCATGCGGTCGGCCTCCGCGCGGATCAGCTCCGGGTAGCGCGCCAGGCTCGACTCGGGGAGCTTGCCGAGCAACAGGTCGGCCGCGCCGCGAATGCCGGAGAGCGGGTTGCGCAGCTCGTGCGCGATGCCGGCCGCGAGCTGCGCGAACAGCTCCGAGCGCGCGCGCTGGCCGAGCAGGTCCTCGAGCTCGACGCCGATCGTGCGGTCGCTGAGCGAGAGCACCGCGCCGTGCACCTCGTTGCCGCGCCCGATCGGCGCCGCCGCGAGATCGACCACCAGCGGCCGGCCGCCCAGCCGGTCCGGGATCAGGCAGCCGTGCTCGGAGACGGCCCGGCCCTCGCGCAGCGAGGTCTCGAGCAGGGTGGTCGCGGGGTGCTGTGGGCCGAGCACCTGCCGGAGCTGGCGGCCGACCGCGGCCACCACGGTCTGGCCGAGGATCCGGCTCGCCTCCGGGTTTTCGAGCTCGACCCGACCGTCGGCATCGATCGCGAGGATGCCCACGCGGAGCGATCCGAGGATGTCGTCGATGCGCTCGAGGTTCTCTGTCATCGGGGCCGCCACCGAGATGCAAGGGCGAGGCCAGCCGGTGCATGCTCTCACCGCGGCGATCGCAGGGCGATCTGCCTAAGTTTTGGGCAGACTAGCCCTCGGAGGGGTGATGCGCGAGGCCAAGATCGAGGCGGAGCGATCGACCGTGAGCGTCGCGGAGGCGCGCGAGCTGATCCTCGCGGCGGCTCCCGCGCTGGGCCGCGAGACCGTCGGCCTCGAGCGCGCGACCGGGCGGGTGCTGGCCGAGGAGATCCGCGCCGGCGTACTGATCCCGCCCGAGGACAACTCCGCGATGGACGGCTACGCGCTGCGGGCCGCCGACGCGGCGAAGGCACCGTCGCTCCTGCGGGTGGTCGACGACCTGCCCGCAGGCAAGCGCAGCGAGCGCGCGATCTCTGCTGGCGAGGCGGCGCGGATCATGACCGGCGCCGCGATCCCGGCCGGCGCCGACGCGGTGGTGATGGTCGAGGACACGACGGTCCTGGGCGAGCAGGTGCGGGTACAGAGCGCGCCGTCGCCCGGCCAGCACATCCGGCGCGCGGGCTCGGACGTGCGCCCGGGCCTGGTGGTCGCGTCGGCGGGCGACGTCCTGCGCGCGCCGCTGATCGGCATGCTCGCCGCGCTCGGTCGCACCCAGGTCTCGGTGCGCGCGCGGCCGCGCGTGGCGGTGCTCGCGACCGGGGACGAGCTGGTCGAGCCCGACCGCCTGCGCGCGGACGGCCGGATCGCGAGCTCGAACTCCTACGCGCTCGCGGCGGCCCTGCGCGAGATCGGCGCCGAGCCCGTGTATCTCGGCATCGCGCCCGACGAGCCCGGGCAGATCGCCGCGCACTTCCGCGAAGCGCTCGCCTGCGACGCGGTGATCTCGACCGGCGGCGTGTCGGTCGGCGATCGCGACTGGATCAAGCAGGTGCTCGCGGACCTGGGCGGGAACATGCGGCTGTGGCGCATCCGCATGAAGCCGGGCGCGCCGCTCGCGTTCGTGACGATCGGCGAGCGGCCGGTGTTCGGCCTGCCGGGAAATCCCGTCTCGACGCTGGTCACCTTCGAGCAGTTCGTGCGGCCGTGCCTGTTGCGCATGATGGGACACACGCGTGTGTACCGTCCGGTGGAGTCGGCGCTGCTCGACGAGCCGTACGACAAGCCGAAAGGCCGCGCCCACTTCGTGCGCGTCACGCTCGAGCGCAAGGCCGGCGCGCTGCACGCGCTCCCGACCGGCGAGCAGACCTCGAACATCCTGCTCTCGATGGTGCGCGCGGACGGGCTCGCGTTCGTGCCCGAGGACACGACGCGCGTCGAGGCCGGCGCGCGCGTGCCGGTGCAGCTGCTCCACTCCGACGATCTGCAGGCCGAGCCCGGGTTTTGAAGCTCTCGCACGTCGAGGGCGCGGTGCTGGTCGGCGGCAGCTCCACGCGCATGGGCCGCGACAAGGCCACGCTTGCCTACGACGGCGCACCGCTCGCCACCCGCGTGGCCCGCGCGCTCGGCGCTTGCGTCGAGCGCGTGCGGCTCGTGGCGCGGCCCGGCGAGGCGCCCGAGCTCGGGCTCGAGTGCATCGCCGACCGCCACCCGGAGCGCGCGCCGCTGGTCGGCATCGCCGCCGCGCTCGCCGCCTGCGAGGCCAGCGCGGTGCTCGTGGCCGCCTGCGATCTGCCCGACGTCGACCCGCGCGTGCTGCTCGCGCTGCTCGCGCTCGTGCCCGCCGAGGGCGGCGCCGACGTCGTCGCACCGCTCGGCCCGCGCGGCCCCGAGCCGCTGCTCGCCGTCTACCGCCCGCGCATCCTGCCCGAGCTCGAGCGCCGCATCGCGCGCGGCGAGCTCGCGCTGCAGGCGCTGCTCCGCGACGCGAACACGCTCTTCGTCCCCGAAGCCGACCTGCGCGCGCTCGATCCCGAGCTCGCCAGCCTGCGCAATCTGAATCGGCCGGAGGATCTCGAGAAGCCGCGCGCGTGAGCGCGCCAGCGACGCACTCGCGCGCAGTCCCGGCGCTCTTCTCCCTAGAAGCGGTCTCAGAAACCTCGACCCGAGCCCGGCGCGCGGATTCGGCCCGAGAT
>JBBDXF010000022.1:0-21272 GCA_040902485.1 Myxococcota bacterium
CGCGCCGCGCGCGGGGAACCGCGATCGCTCGCGCGCGGAGCGAGCGACGCCGCCGCGACGCGAGCCGGCCGCGGCACCGCGCACGCGGGAGCGATCCGCCGCGCCGGCACCGCGCGAGCGCCGCGAGGCGCCGCGTACGCGCGAGCGATCCGAGCAGCGAGCGCCGCGGTCGTTCGAGGGCGGAAGCTCGCGGCCGCACTTCGAGCAGCCCGCTCGCCCGGAGCGCCGCGAGCAGTCGGCGCCGCGACACATTCAGCGCCAGCGCGAATCCGCTCCGCAGGCTTCGCCTTCGAACTCGGGCAGCGGCCAGCGACAGCCGCGCGGCTCCGGCGACGGAGGCGGACGGCGCGGCGGCGGTGGCGGCGGCGAGGGCCGCAGGTCGCAGCGCGGCCAGGGCTAGCGCCCGGCCGCCTCGCCCTACTCCTTGAGCTGCTCCGAGAGGTAGCGCTCGATGCCCACCTTCTGGATCAGGCCGAGTTGGGCCTCGTGCCAGTCCACCGAGCCCTCCTCGTCCTTCAGCAAATCCTCGAGCAGCTCGCGAGTGCCGGCGTCGTTCTTGTCGGTACACAGCACGATCGCGCCGTTGTAGCGCTTGACGGCTTCCAGCTCGAGCTCGAGATCGAGCTTGAACTGCTCGGGCACCGCCTCGCCGACGCGCACCGAACCGAGCCGCTGCATGTTGGGCACGCCGTCGAGGAACAGGATCCGCTCGATCACGGCGTCCGCGTGCTTCATCTCGTCGATCGACTCGTCGTGGTTGTGCTTGGCGAGCCGGAGCAGGCCCCAGTTGCGGCACATTTTGGCGTGGATGAAGTACTGGTTGATGGCGGTGAGCTCAGCCGTCAGGATGCTGTTCAACGCCTCGATCACTGCCGGGTCACCGCGCATGTCTCGCCCTCGCTCGTAGTCGGGCCATCATCTCGGAGTCGTCCGTGCGCCGCAAGTCCTTACTCGACCTGCTCGAACGCTACCTCGCCCGACATCCTGACGAGCGCGTGCGCGTCGACCACGTGCGCCAGTTCGTGCGCGCGAACCCGGACTGCTTCCTGCGCTCGTGCGTCGACGGTCACATGACGGGCTCCGCCTGGATCCTCTCGCACGACCACGAGCGCTTCCTGCTCACGCACCACCGCAAGCTCGACCGCTGGCTGCAGCTCGGCGGCCACGCGGACGGCGATGCCGACCTGGCGGAGGTCGCCCTGCGCGAGGCGCGCGAGGAGTCGGGTCTGGACGCGTTCTCGCTCGCGTCGCCGCACGGCGAGGCGCTGCCGCTCGACGTCGACGTGCACCTGATCCCGGCGCGTGGCGACGAGCCCGCACACCTGCACCACGACCTGCGCTACCTGCTGGTGGCGGGCCGCGATCAGGAGCTGCGCGTCTCGAACGAGTCGCTCGATCTGCGTTGGTTCGCGCGCGCGCGCGCGGACGAGCTGCTGGCCGACGAGAGTCTCCGGCGCATGGCGCGCAAGGTCGAGCGACTGCTCGGCGCCGGGATCCGACTCAGCTGACCCGCTCCGTGCCCTCGAACGCGAGCACGTCCGGGCGAACCACGAAGCGGACACGCGGCAGCGTCACGTCGCCGATCGCCACGAACGAAGCCACCGGCCACGCCGGCCGCAGCGTCGGCATGCCGAAGCCGGCCGCGTCGAAGGCGTCGAGCACGGGCTTGCCGCGCTCCGCGCGCGTGAGCGCGTACTCCGCGTCGATCTGCACCAGCCGGAGTCCCTTGGGCGTGTGCGCGGGATGGACGCTGGCGAAGAACTGCAGATCGGACGTCGCGAGCGGGAGCGGCGCGCCCGCGTGCACCGCGACCAGCGTCCGCCCGTCGAGCGAAACGCGCGCCTCAGCGCGGTCGTAGAAGCGCGCGAGCTCGACCCGCGCGGCGCGCGCGCCGAAGGCGAAGCACGTGTTCAGCGCCTCGCGCGCGGGCTCGCCGTCGACGAAGCTCGACACCAGGAGCTGCCGCGGCCGCGCGCCGCTGCGGCAGGAGAGCCGGAGCTGCGCGAGCGTGAACGCGCCGAGCGGTCCCTGGTCGACGCGCCAGAACGCGAACACCGCGAGCACCGGCAGCGTCGGGTGCAGGCCCGGCGGGAACAGCGACTCGACGCCGGACCCCGCGAGCTCGAAGGTCGCCTGCAGGAGCTCGACACCGGGAAGTGTCAGAGGCGAATCGGGGAACGCATCCAGGCGCGGAGCGCCGCGCGCGAAGGTCTCGAGATCCGCGGTGCCGACCAGCATCAGCGTCCCCGTCCTTTCGCGAACGCCGGCATCACCTCGCGCGCGAACAGCCGCAGGCTCTCGAGCACCTGCGCCTGCGGGATCGCCTCCATCGCGTTCAGCAGGAAGTTCACGCCGTCGACGCCGATCGACTCCCACTCCTTGATCGCACGGATGATCCGCTCGGGATCGCCGATCGCCATGCCCTCGGGCACGCCGCTCGCATCGGCGGGGCTGCCCTCGCGGCCCCGCGGGCCGGGTCCGGGCGCCAGGTTCGCGAGCGACCCGTAGGCGCGCGTCGGGTACGCCTCGCGCGTGAACAGGAGGTGGGCGTTCGCGAGCCCGAACAGCCCCATCATCTGCATGCCCGTGCGCGTCGCGACCGCGGCGTCCTCGTGACAGTACAGGAAGTTCAGCGTGGCGACGTTCTCGTTGACCGCGCCGACGGGCGTGCACGACTGGATACGCCGGTGGTACTCGCGCGTGCGGCGCTCCTGCTCCTTGTAGCTCGCCGCCGCCACGCCCAGGCAGCCGATGCCGCGCTCGGCCGCATCGAGCTCCGTACCGGGCGAGGTGACCGTGACCCAGAGCGGCGGGTGCGGCTTCTGCACCGGCTTGGGCAGCACCGCGCGCTCGGGCATCGAGAAGCACGTACCCTGCCACGACATGCGCTCCTCGGTCCACATCCGCGGCAGCGCGCGGATGTACTCGTCCCAAGTCTGCTTGGTGGTGTCGGGGTCGATCTCGAAGCCGCCGAGCTCGCTCCAGGTCGACGAGCGCGCGGTGCCGAGCTCCAGCCGACCGCCGGAGAGGATGTCGAGCACCGCGGCGCGCTCCGCCACGCGCACCGGGTGGTTCATGGCGGGCACGCAGACCACCGCCCCGTGCCCGACACGGATCTGTTTCGTCTGCATCGCGCAGGCGGTCAGGAACAGCTCCGGCGCCGAGCAGTGCGAGTATTCCTCGAGGAAGTGGTGTTCGACCGCCCACACGGTGTCGAAGCCGAGCGCATCGGCGAGCCGGACCTGCTCGAGCGCGTTCTCGTACACAGTCCGCTCCACGCCCGGCGCGAACGGGCGCGGCACCGAGAGCTCGTAGAAGATGCCGAAGCGCATCCGGGCATCGTACCAAGCGCCCTGGACATTACAGGTGTTGACCGATTCGTACGATCAGAGTAATGTGCCCAACGTGAAGCCGAGCGCCAAGAGCCTGATCCTCGACCTGCTGCAGAGCCTGCGCGGCCGCTCCATGCCGGTGCGCGCGCTGGTCGAGGCCGGCGCGCTGTTCGGTCTGGCCGAGAACGGCGTGCGCGTCGCACTCGCGCGCCTGCTCGCGCGCGGCCTGGTCGAGCGCGACGAGCCGGGACGCTATCGCCTGGCCGCGAGCGCGCAGCCGGTCTCGCGCCGCGTCGGCGGCTGGTCGAGCTCCGACGCCCGCGCGCTGCGCTGGAGCGGCGACTGGATCGGCGCGTTCGTGCACGCGCTGCCGCGCGGCGACCGCCCCGCCCGCCGCCGCGACGCGCGCGCCCTCGCCTTCCTCGGCTTCGCGGAGCTCGAGCCGGGCCTCTTCGTTCGCCCTGACAACCTGCGCGGGGGAGTCTCGGCGGTGCGCGGCGAGCTCTACGAGCTCGGGCTCGACACCGATGCGCGCGTGCTCGTCCTCGGTCAGCTCGACGAGAAGAGCGAAGCACGCGCGCGCCGCCTGTGGGACGGCGCGGCGCTGGTGCGCGGGCAGCGCGAGGCGCGCGAGGAGCTCGAGCGCAGCAGTGCGCGGCTGCCGCGCCTGCGCGGCGAGTCGGCGATGGTCGAGACGTTCCTGGTCGGCGGGCGCGCGATCCGCCAGATCGCGCTCGATCCCTGCCTGCCCGAAGCGATCGCGCCGGAGTCCGAGCGCCGGGCGCTGGTCGCCGCGATGCGCGAGTACGACCGCGAAGGTCGCGCGCGCTGGAGCGAGTTCATGAGTGCGCACGACGCGCCGCACCGGAGCGCACCCGCCAACCTCGCGGGCCTCTCCGGCGAGGCGCGCGCGGCCGCGCTCGGCCACGCGAGAGGAGCCTAGAGTGAGCACGCCGATGACCGACTGGGAGACCTGGAACTGGCGCGATTCCCTCAGCGCCGAGGAGCGGCGCGAGCTACTCGAGACCGACAACCTGCACGGCGCGTTCTCGATCGCGCTGAACTGGTCGCTGGTGTTCGGCGCCATGGCGCTGGTCGCGTGGGCGCCGAATCCGCTCACGATCGTGCTCGCACTGTTCGTGATCGGCGCGCGCCAGCTCGGCTTCGCGATCCTGATGCACGAGGCCGCGCACCGCTCGCTGTTCGGCAACCGGCGCTTGAACGACTGGGCGGGGAACTGGCTCGCCGCCTACCCGATCTGGGCCGAGGTCGAGCCGTACCGCCGCTATCACCTGGTGCACCACGTGCACACGGGATCGGCGAAGGACCCCGACCTGGGCCTGGTGACGCCGTTCCCGATCACGCGCGCGAGCTTCGCGCGCAAGGTCTTCCGCGATCTCTCCGGACAGACCGGCATGAAGCAGGCGAAGGCCGTGTTCCTGCGCGACATCGGCTACGGCGCCGGCCGCTCGCAGCGCGATCAGGGCATGAGCCGCGGCGAGCAGCCCGACACCGGCTGGCACAAGCTCGTCCCGGTCGCGCTCACGAATGGCGTGCTGCTCGCGATCCTCGCGCTCGCGGGTCACCCCGAGCTGTACCTGCTCTGGCTGGTGGCGTGGCTGACCACGAACCGCCTGTTCACGCGCATCCGCTCGATCGCGGAGCACGCGCTCACGCCGAACCCGTCGGACGTGCTGAACAACACGCGGACGACGCTCGCGAGTCCGCTCGAGCGCCTGTTCGTCGCGCCCAACCGCGTGAACTACCACCTCGAGCACCACCTGATCATGACCGTGCCGCACTACAAGCTGCCGCGTTTCCACAAGCTCTTGCGCGAGCGCGGCGTGCTCGACCACGCCTGCGTCGCGAACGGCTATGCCGAGGTGCTGCGGGGCGCGGCGTCGCGACCGGCCTGAGCGACGGCCGCCGCCGCTGCGATCTCGTAGGAGCGCAGCCGCGCGCCGTGCTCGAAGATCATCGAGCTGATCATCAGCTCGTCGGCGCCGGTGCGCGCGACGAACGCGTGTAGCGCCCGCCGCACGGTATCGGGCCCGCCGATCGCCGAGCACTCGAGCACCTGCGCCAGCAGCGCGCGCGCAGCGCCGGAGAGCACGCCTTCGAAGTCGCGCACCGGCGGCGGCAGCTTCGACGGCCGGCCGCTGCGCAGGTTCACGAACGCCTGCTGCATCGAGCTGGCGAGGAAGCGCGCCTCGTCGTCGTTGTCC
Source organism: Myxococcota bacterium (assembly GCA_040902485.1). Lineage (GTDB taxonomy): Bacteria > Myxococcota_A > UBA9160 > SZUA-336 > SZUA-336 > VGRW01. Next base: position 5,558 of record JBBDXF010000022.1, read on the forward strand.
GCCGCGAACACGTTGAAGCCCAGCATCACGTAGGGTTGCTCGAGCTGCTTCGACGGGCGGAAGCGCTCGCGGTAGAGCTCGAGCGCGGGCTCTAGGTCGGTGGGCGCGAAGTGCGACGCGAACGCGAACGGCAGGCCGAGCAGCGCGGCCACCTGTGCGCCGAACAGGCTCGAGCCGAGGATCCAGATCGGCACCGCGAGCCCCGCGCCGGGCACGGCGACGATCTGCTGACCGGGCTTCGCGGGCTCGAAGTAGCCCATCAGCTCGACCACGTCCTGCGGGAACTTCTCCGGGTCCGAGGCCAGCGTGCGGCGCAACGCGCGCGCCGTGACCATGTCCGTGCCCGGCGCACGTCCGAGTCCGAGATCGATGCGCCCCGGGAACAGCGACTCGAGCGTGCCGAACTGCTCCGCGACCATCAGCGGCGCGTGGTTGGGCAGCATGATTCCGCCCGAGCCGACGCGAATCGTCGACGTGCCGGCGGCGACGTGCGCGATCACGACCGCGGTCGCGGCGCTCGCGATGCCCGGCATGCCGTGGTGCTCGGCCAGCCAGAAGCGACGGTAGCCCCAGCGCTCCGCATGACGCGCCAGATCGAGCGAGTTGCGGAACGAACGCGCGGCGTCGCCGCCCTCCGTGATCGGTGCGAGATCGAGGACCGAGACGGGAAACATGCGGCGATGGCTACCGCAATCCGCGACGGATCGCGAATTCCCGCCGCGACGCAACGCCGGCTACGGCAACGGCACGAACTCGCCGACGTCGCCGCTGAACGTGCCGACGACCGGAGCGCCGGGCGTCGTGCCCGCCGAGCTGAAGGTGATGCTCCCGTTCACGAGCAGCCGGATGATCTGGCCCGGAACGATGATCGGCGTCTGCACGAAGGGCACGAGCGCTCCGCCGAGCGGCAGCGTGACCGGCGTCATCAGCGCGGGGTGCAGCGAGACCAGCGCGGACTGCGCGTACAGGAAGGAGCTCTGGATCCCCGTCACGCGCACCGAGGCGAGCGCGCCCGCGGTGCTGGCCTGAGAGCTGACCGAGCCGAACGTGACCGGCGAGCCGTTCAGCGTGAGCGCCATCGTCCCCGCTCCCGTCGCGCCGTAGGTCGTGTTGAAGCTGCCGCTCGTCGTGCCGACCAGCGCGAGGCACGCCGGCGGGTCGAGCGGCGTCGTCCACGCCACTCCGCCGCCGCCGATCTGCCCCGACACGAATGCGCGTCGGTTCGTGATCCAGGAGCGCACCGGATCGAGGAAGGCGTCGATGTTGCCCGAGTACGGTGCGAGCAGCGTCTCCATGCGCTCGATCTCCGCCTGCAGCGCCGCCTCGTTCCAGATCGTGTCGAGCAGGAGCTGCACGCGCGCGAGGAACAGCGGCCGCGTGGTCGGGTGCAGGTAGAGCCGCCGCGCGAGCAGCGCGCGCGGCGAGATCACCGGCGCCTGGCCGGTCTGGCCGACGAACGGATTGCCGTTCTCGAACAGCGCGTCGATGCCCCAGGGCAGGAAGCGCAGCCGCCCGTCGTTCGCGGGATCGAAGTAGATCCAGAAGTTGTTGCGGTTGGACTGGTAGCCGTCCCAGTGACCGATCAGCCCCTCGACCGCCCAGAAGGTGTAGAAGGCGTCGAGATCGACGAGCGGCGCGAGCGCGGCCAGCAGCTGCTCGTCGGGCAGCGCGAGCGCGGCCACCAGCGCGTCGAGATCCGCGCGGCTCGGGTCGTCGTCGTTGTTCTTCCGCTCGAACGTGTTCACGAGCTGCGGGCGGAAGTCGCTGAGCGCGCCCTCTTAGAGATTGCCCGTGATGTTCGGGAAGTGACGCGCGAGCATCGGCTCCTTGATGTCCTCGACGTTCACGTACACGCCCAGGCCCTGGCCGTTCACGCTCACGTTGGCGAAGTTGCAGCGCGACGCGGGCACGCCCGCCGCCGCGAACAGCGCGTAGCCCAGGCACTGCTTCACCAGCGCCGGATCCTGGCGCGCGTTGTTGAAGGTGAAGCGGTCCGTCCCCGAGATCGTCTGGCCGCCGACATACTCTCCGAGATCGACCTTGAGCGAGGGCTTGAATTGGTCCGACGAGCCGTAGAAGCCCTTCTTGCGCACGCTCACCAGCGAGAGCGCTTCACCGTCGACGCTGATCGAGGCGGGGAACTCCGTATACGGATTCGGCGGTGGCCCGTCCATGCAGGTCGGGCCGAGCGTGTCGTACACGTCGCGGGCCTGGAAGCGCAGCGCGTCCCAGTCCGCGGGCGCCATCGTGATCGAGACCTGAAGCACGCGCTCGGGGTCGAAGATCAGCTCCGTCAGATCCTCGGGACCGGTCGCGGCGCCGCAGACCGGCTCGATCGGCGGCGGAAGGGACGACGTCACGCGCGTGATGCCCGCGACGTCGCGGATGTTGCAGTCGCCCGCGCTGCTCACGCGGCACTTCTGCGGTGCAGTGACTTGCGCGGTGCTTCCGGCTAGGAACTCGCGCAGCTCGAGGGCATCGCCGGGAGTGACTCGCCCGTCGTCGTCGGTGTCTCCGCACTCGCACACGTCGCCGATGCCGTTTCCGCCCAGCGCGTTGATGCTGCCGGTGTCGGCCTGGCTCGCGTTCTGCTCGACGCGGCAGTTGTCGTCGCAGCCCGCGCTGGCACCGCCAGTGCAGCGCGCGTCGCCGGCGATGCCGGAGAAGTCGCCGTCGTCGGCGATCCCGTCGCCGTCGCTGTCGGGGAACGGCAGATTCTGGCGCAGCGCGGCCAGACTCTGCACACCGAGCCCTCCGCCGAACAGGTTCGGCGCGCCGTACGCGCTCGAGCTGCCGTCCGCGTAGCCCAGCGAGTCCGGCGTGGTGAGGGCGCTGGGGCTGCTCTCGAGCTTGAAGACCTCGCGCTGATTCAGGCCGACGCCGGGCACGATGCCCTCGCCCGCGGGGCCGAAGATCGTCGCACCGAGCGCGTCCCGGATCGTGACCTGCGAGTTCGTGTGACTCACGGTGAACGAGCCGATGCTGATGTAGCTGCCGGTCGCCTGCGCACCCGACGAGCGCAGCTCGATCCACCAGTCCTCGCCCGGCCCGTTCACCGGGTTGTAGCTCGCGTCTTCCGGGCGATCGAGCGGAGTCATGGCCGCGGCGATCGTGATCAGCGTGCCCGCGCGAAGATCCGAGAGCAGCGCGACGTTGCTGAACACCAGCTCCGGCGCGCACACCGCGTTGTCGCACACCTGCACGCGCCAGCCGCGGATGTCGAGGTGATCCGCGACGACGACGAGCTCGATCCAGTCCCCGCCGTTGCCGAGCACGCGGCCGAGCGTCGCGTCGGCCGCGGCCTCGCCGTCGTCGTCCACGAACTCCGTGCCGCCGTTCAGCCACACGCCCGGCGCGACGCCGTTGTACTCGTTCAGGATCAGCTCCGCCCCCGAAGCTTGGAGGGGAAGCACGAGCAGGCACACGCAAACGAGAACGAGTGATTTCATGCGCTCCAACGCGGTCCTCGATTCGGGCGTTTCGGAGATTCTACGCGCTGGCGGCCGAGCGCGGCGTGCGCGCGTCACTCACAGCGCCGCCGGACAGATCTGGGCGCGCAACGGGCCCCGGCCCGCCAGGCGCCGGCGAACCACGGTGGTGTCGACCACGTTGCAGTCGGTCGACGTGCCGGCGACCGAGCAGCGCGCGGCCTCCGCGGGCGAGAGCGCGCTCCCGCCCGGATTGGCCAGCGCGGCGCGGACGCGCGCGACGTCCACGCCGTTGATCTGCGCGTCGGCGTTCAGGTCGCCGCACAACGGGGTCGTCCGGCGCGAGACGTCGCTCAGCATGACCAGGTTCGTGGGCACGACGACGGGGTTGGGGGGAGTCCAGCCGACCGTCGGGAGCTCCGCGAACGCGCCGCCAGCGTTGACGCGAACCAGCGCGTTGATCTGATCCACGATCGCCATGCCCGAGATCACATCCGCGAACACGGTGAAGCCGCCGTTGTCCGTGTCGAGCGGCGTGTTGTTGCCGACGTTGACGAACCACTGGGTCGTCGCGCTGTCGGGCTGCCCGCCGATCTTCGCCATGGCCACGGTTCCGCGGACGTTCGAAAGGCCGGGCTCGTTCAGGACGCTGGGAGGATTGGTCGCGACGTTTGCAATCTGGCCCCCGATCACCTTGAATCCGCCGCCCTGGATCACGAACAGCGGAACGCTGCGGTGGATGAAGCTGTCGTCGTAGGCCGCGGAGTCGGTGTAGGCGAGAAAGTTCGCGACCGTCAGCGGAGCGACCTGGTCGAACAGCTCGAGATCGATCGGCCCCAGCACCGACTGGATCGTCACGACCACGTTCGCCTGCGCCGCGCGCGTCGCCAGGAGCGCGCAGGTGGCCAGGAGCAGCGGCAGCAGGACCCGGTTCGGCTTCATCAGGGGGCACCAGGATACTACGTGGCGGAGGTCGCGCGAAGCCGGGCTACACGGATCAAGGTCGGCCGGCGCTTCGCCGATCCGAGCAGTCGCACCCCGAACGGAGGTCGAACCTTGGCCGGCGTCGCGCTCTTCTCGATCGAGGGCACCGTCAGCGTCGCGCACTTCGCGCCGCAGAAGGCGCTCGTCGCCACGTGGATCTCGATGGTGACGCCGCACTTCCGCGAGGGGCTCGAGCGCGGCCTCGACGAGTGCGGCCGCCTCGGCGCGATCACCTGGATCGTCGACCTGACGCGCAATCCAGGCGTGCCCACGCAGTCGGACCTGATCTGGATCGAGAAGGACTGCGTCGAGATCTGTCAGCGCAACCGCATCCGCGCCGTGATCAACATCCACGGCAAGAGCGCGGTCGCGACGATGGGCGCGAAGCGCTGGTCGAGGAGCGCGAACGCGAACGGCATGTCGACCTACGACTGCACGAGCCTTGGCGACGCGCTCGCGCTGGCAGCCGACATCGCGAGCGGCAAGGCCGCCTGAGAAGCGACTCTCGCTGCGAGGTCCCTTCAGGCTCGGCGGCTGCGCAGTCCGACGAGCGCCGCGACGCCGAGGCCGATCAGCACGATCGACGCGGGCTCGGGCACGGGCGACGGCTCGACGACGAAGTTCACCGGCAGCGCCACGCGGTCGCCAGCGCTGAGCGAGAACGTAACGCGGGTCTGCATGCTGCCCGCGACCGCCGGACCCGGCGCGCTCGGAATCGGGGTGCCCCAGAGGAGCTGCGAGATGTTGCCGCTGATGCCGGGACCGCCGAACGCGTTGAACGTGCCGAGGAGCAGACCCTGCACCGTCGTCAGGTTGTCGAGCCGCGCCTGGTAGATCGGCGTCGAGCCGACACTCGCGAGCGTCACATCGCTGTCGAGGTTCTGGTCGAAGTACTCGACGCCGTTCGTCGCGTCGCCGATGTACCCGCCCATGACCGTCGGGGCCGCGAGGCCGCCGGGAATCGGGAGGCTGACGTTGAGCACGAAGTTCTGCGTGGTCGCGGAGAGGTTGGTGAGGTTGAACGTGCCGGTGATCGACGGGTCGGGATTGACGACGAGTGCCCAGTCGCACTGGAAGGTCGTGCCGTAGCCGATGCCGGAGAGCGAGAACGTCCCGTCGGGATTCTCCGTGCCCTCGGCCTCGAGCACGTAGGTGTCGTAGATCCCGCCCTCGCCGCCGGTGATGTCGACGGAAATGATCGGGCCCGCGCTCGCCGTCGCTGCGCCGACCGAGATCGCGGCCGCAAGGCCGAGGCGCGTCAGAACTCCGCGCCAGCTGATCCGATCCATCGTCTCCTCCCTCCGAACCGATGCTCCGAACCGATGCTCCGAACCGATGCTCCGAACCGAAACTCGAACTCGGACGCTTGATGCGATGCGGAATGCGCCCGTAGGCAGAATCCTACCAGTGGATCCGCACTAGATGGGAAGTTTTTTCCTACGTGCGATGAAAAAAATCGTGACGACCAAAGCGAAAATGGAAGCGAAAGGTGGCTCCGGCACGACCACGAACTCGAACGGGACGTGGACGGTGTCGCCGGGGCTCAGGCTGAAGCCGGGAAACGCGACCGCGATGAACCCGCTCGCGCCCGGGCCGACCTGACTCGGAATCGGGACTCCGAACGCCTCCGGAGAGATCGTGCCCTCCACCCCTTCCCCGCCGAACACGTTCAGCGTGAACGAACCCAGGCTCGCGACCGCCACGCCGTCGATGCTCGCCTGGTAGAAGAGCCCCGTCGCGATCGTCACCTCGGGGATGTCGCTCGGGTCGGTGTCCGTGTCGGTGTAGGTCCCCTCGAAGGAGCCGCCGACCCGCGTCGGACCGCCGATCGGCAGCACGCCGAGCGTGGCCGACAGCGCGAAAGTCTGCGTCGTCGTCGACAGATTGCGCAGGGTGAAGCTGCCCGAGATCGCGGGGTCCGCGTCGATCGTCATGTCGAAGAGCAGCGCGTAGCTCGAGGTCTGCGCCTCGCCCACCGCGGAGAACGTGCCGTCCGGGTTCTCGACCAGCGTGGGCTGGAGCTCGAGCTCGTCCCCGACGACACCCGACGAGGCCTCGATCGTGAAGTCGACGTCCTCGGCGTCGAGCGGGCCGGCCCAGGAGACCGCGGCCGGAAGGACCGCGCCCATCCCCATCAGCCAGGCCATCGGCCAGGCCATCAGCCAAGTCGCCGCAGCGACTCGAACGGTGCGGTTCATGGCCCGATCCTACCAGACTCGATCGGCAAGTGGGGTAGAAAATCCCTCGCCCGGCGCGCGGAATTTCCCTCGTGCAGGGCCGCTCGGCCGGCGTCGATAAGCGCTTTGCCCAATCGTTTGGATTGGGCTTGGATTGGAGGCAGCCCCGATGCGCAAGCCGCTTCTCCTCGCCGCGATCGCCCTCCTCGCCGCCCTGCCCGGCCCGGACGCGCGGGCCGACTCCGAGTTCGGCCGGCCCGGGCCGTACATCGCCGTCGGCGCGACCTACGGGTTCAACGTGCTCGAGTCCGCGTTCGACGACGTGCTCGGCGACGACGTCGACGTCGACGACACCTGGGGCGGGCACGCCCGGCTCGGCTACCGCGCCCTGTCCTGGCTCGCCGTCGAGGCCGAGTACGAGTACCTCGACAACTTCGAGGTCAGCGTCGGCGACCTCCGCCTGGCCGACCTGCAGGCCCAGACCCTCTCCGCCAACCTGCGCTTCATCGTGCCGATCCAGCGCTTCCAGCCCTATTTGGTGCTGGGCGCGGGCGCGACGTTGTTCGACCTCGACGACAACCAGGTGCCGGGTCTCGAGGTCGACCACTCGAGCTTCTCGGGCCGGATCGGGCTGGGCTTCGATGTGTACGTGACCCGGCACATCGTGCTCGGCGTCGGCGCCGGCGCCGTGCTCTCGACCGCCGAGGTCGAGGACGAGTTCTTCACCGGCGACTCGAGCGGGAGCCTCTCCTACATCGCGGTGTACGCGGGACTCGCCTACCGCTTCTGACCCGAGAAGCCCGAGACGTCGCGCATGTGTTTGCGCCCGGCGGGCTGGTAGCTGTAGAGCAGCGCGCGGCGATCCTGCTCGGTGTGGTTGAGCTGCGAGCGGTGCACCAGGTACGGCCCGAAGTAGACGACCGTTCCCGCGGGCACGACCAGCGGCAGCAGCCGGCTGGTGTCGAAGCGCTCGGGATCCATCTCGAACCGACCGAAGTCCGCGACCTCGCGCCGCGCCATCTCACCCGCCCGGTGACTGCCGGGCACGACCTCGAGGCAGCCGTTCTCGAGCGTCGCCTCGTCGATGAAGAGCATCGCCGTGCCGACCTCGTCGGCGTTCTCGGCCACGCCGACCCAGTACGGGTGATCCTGGTGCAGCACGATCGGCCCGCCGACGCGCCCGCGCTTCACGTTCAGCTTCTCGGTGAAGAGAGCGACCTCATCGACGCCGACCACGTCTTGCATCGGCTCGAGGAAGCGTGCGTCGTGCGCCCACAGGTTCAGGGCCTCGGACAGATGCGCGAACGGCTCGACGCCCTGCAGCGCGTCGTGATCGTGCGCCTCCCACTTCACCATCGTGCCGAGCTCGCGCTGCAGCTCGAACACGTACGCGCCGACCGGCCACTTCCGCCGACGCGCCAGCGAGAGCAGCCGCTGACACAGCTCCTCGCACGCGGCCGCGATCTCGCGCAGCTCGCGCGCGTCGAACGCCGCGCGCCGGACCACGAAGCCGTCGCGCTCGAGCGTCGCCTTCTCGTCCGGAGAGAAACGCCGCGTAGACTGCATCGGAGACCTCCTCACGCTGGAGTTTCGGCATGATACGGTCGCGCCACACGGAGAGACAATGAACTACCCGGACGCCTCCCCGACGCGAGTCGAGTTCTTTCGCGAGCACGGCTGGCTGGTGGTCGAGGACGCGGTCGCGAAGGACGAGCTGGCCGAGATCTCGCGCCGCATGGAGATCATCATCGAGCGCAAGGAGAAGCTCGCCTTCGACTGGGCCTGGGAGAAGGGCAAGCCGAAGGAGGAGCGCGAGTTCAAGATCGTGCAGGGCAGCCCGACGCTGGTCTGGCGCGAGATCGCGCAGCAGCCGTTCCGGCGCTGGGCGCTCGGCTTCGCCGCGGCGCTTTCCGGCAAGCCCGTCGAGTTCTGGTACGACCAGTTCCTGGCCAAGCCGCCGCGCGATGGCGCGCCCACCTACTGGCACCAGGACGAGGGCTACTGGGGCCGCAACCTGGACGGGCTCGGCCTCACCTGCTGGCTGCCGTTGCACGACGTCGACGAGACCAACGGCTGCATGTGCTTCATCGACCGCGGCCACCGCGACGGCATCCTCGAGCACTTCCATCCGGCGCACATCCAGAGCGACCTTTTGTACTGCGAGCCCGACCTGGCGAGGCGCATCGCCTGCCCGATCCGCGCGGGCAGCGTGACGTTCCACCACGGCAAGACCCCGCACATGACGCCGCCGAATCGAAGCGAATCCTGGCGGCGCGCCGTGACCACGCACATGCGCGTCGAGGGCAGTCCCGGTGAGGGCGATCACTTCGGCTGGAAGACCTATGTGAATCAGATCACCGGCGAGACGATCGTTCCTCCGCGACGCTGAGAGCGGGGGCATTTCTCCCCGATTTGCTCTCGTGCGAGCCTGCTGAGAGTGGTACGGTGAGGGGGTCCCACGGGACGACACCCAGGAGGACCGCCATGGAACGCACCCGCTCCGTCCTCAGCCTCGTCTTCGCACTCGCGCTCTGCATCCCCGGTTTTGCTCGCGCGGAGGCCATCGACGACCACGCCGTCGTGGAACCCGATGTCGATGACCCGGTCATCGATGACCCGGACGATTTCCATCATGCCTCCGTCCCGGAGCAGCGACTCGCGGACAAGTTCGGCGTCGACACGTCGGACATCCAGAGCCTGCGCAACGAGAAGCTGGGCTATGGCGAGATCGACCACACGCTGACGCTGGCCGAGCGCCTTCCCGGTGGGATCACCGACGAGAACGTCGCGACCATTCTCGAGATGCGTCAGGACCCGAAGATGGGCTGGGGCCAGATCGCACACGAGCAAGGCACCACCCTCGGTCAGGCCAAGCAGGACTATCCGGTCCAGCCGCCCGAGGAGCCGCCGGTGACCGATCCCGCCCAGCCGGCCCCCGCCGCGATGCCCCAGGATTCGCCAACGATGCAGCCGAAGTCCCTGACTCGCTCGGGCAAGACGACGATCGTCAGCGGCGGAGCCCCCTCGCAGGGCGGACACGGCGGCAAGAGCTTGAGCCGCGGCGGCGGCTCGTCGAATCGCTCCGGCAAGGCCCTGACCGCGAGCTCGGCGCGGTCGGGGCACGCGTATGGCAGGGGGGGCTCAGGAGGCTCGAGCCTCAAGTCGAACGGGAACGGGAAGGCCAAGGGCCACAAGTAGCGCATGCAGGTCGGGCGTTGCCTTCGAGCGCTCGGCGCGAGCGTGTGGCTGGCGAGCGCGTCGGCGTGCGCGTTCGGGCGCGGGGACTACGTGATGCTCAATCCGGGCACCTCGTATCCGCCGCGCTCGACGGCCGCGCCGGTCGTGCTGACCGTCGGTGACTGGAACGGACCGTACGAAGAGCTCGGCGTGATTCTGGTGAGCGGCTACATGCGCGCGGGCTACGACTCGCTCAACGCGAAGCTGCGCGAGCGCGCGCGCGAGGCCGGTGCCGACGGCGTGATCTTCGTGCGCTACGGAACCGCGAACGTGCTGAGCTTCTTCGCGATCTTCGTCTCGATTCCCTGGGACGTGCTGACCGCCGAGGGCGTCGCGGTGAGATCGAAGAAGCCGTAGCGCCAGCCGGAGCCTAGGCGAGATCGCCCGAGAGCTGCGGAAACACGCGCGACACCTTCGCGACCAGATACTCGCCGTAGCTGCCCTCGAACGCGTGCACGCTCTGGCCGTCCCAGCGCGATTCGCGATCGTCGGCGCGCGGCGGCAGTCCCTCGATCGGCCGCACGCGCGCGTGGAAGCCGGGATCGAAGAAGAGCGGGAACGAGAGCCGGTCGCGGCGCGCGCTCGCGCGCACGCGGTGCGGCGTCGAGCGGTACAGCCCGCGCGTCATGCGATCGAGCATGTCGCCGATGTTGCACACGAAGCTGCCGCGGATCGGCTTCGCGTCTAGCCAGCCCGCGTCGGTGCGGATCTCCAGCCCCTCGTTGTCGTCCTGCAGGAGCAGCGTGAGCAGGCCGTAGTCCGTGTGCTCGCCGACGCCCCAGAGCCCGACACTCTCCGGTGTCGGAACGGGATAGTTGAAGATCCGGAACAGCACCAGCGGCTCGGCCGTGTAGCGGCGCTCGAAGTAGTCCTCCTCGAGCTCGAGCGAGAGCGCGATCGCGGCGACCAGCCGGTGGCCGAGCGCGCCGACCGCGTCGATGTAGGCGAGCACGGTCTCGCGGAAGCCGGGCAGATCCGGGAACAGGTTGGCGCCGTGCATGGGCGTGCGCGCGCGCACCAGCGGGTGCTCGGGCGGGAGCTCGGTGCCCAGGTACAGCCCCTCCTTGCGATCGGGAACGCCCGAGGTGAGCTCGTCGCCGACCGCGAAGTAGCCGCGCCAGGCGCGCCCGCCGTGCGCCATGGCGATGCGCCGCTTGCTGTCGAGGTCGCGCGCGAAGAACGCGCGCGAGAGCGTCTCGAGCCGGCGCGTCAGCGCCTCGTCCACGCCGTGGCCCGTGACGTAGAAGAAGCCGTGTGCGCGGCAGGCGTCGCCGATCCGCCGCGCGACGCGACGCCGCTCGCGCAGGTCACCCGCGAGTGGCGCGACATCGATCACGGGAACGATCGCCGTGAGATCCGTCGGGGTGGAGGTCATGATCGATCCGAGCCAGTATCGCAGAACAGGAGACGCGCCACGGAAACCGATCCTCTACCTGCCGAGAGCGAGCGGAGCGAGGCCCCGGCCGACTCGCCGGCGCCCGCGGTCGAGGCCGCCGAGCAGATCCGCGGCTTCGCCAACGAGCTCGCCGAATGGGTCTCGGCGCTGGGCGGGCTGGCGTCCGCGGAGGCCTCGCTCAGCCTGACCGCGTTCCTGCGCATGCTCGGGCTGCGCGCGATCGGGATCGTGCTGGTGGCGCTCGCGCTCGCGCTGCTCGCGGTGGCCGCGACGCTGGTGCTCGCGCAGGCGCTCGGCTCGACCGCCGCGGCGCTCGGCATCGTGGCGGTCGCGGCGCTCGTGTGCGCCGCGCTCGCGCTGTGGCGATCAGGTGTGTGGCGCGAGCGCATCGGCTTCGCGCAGACGCGCGCGGCGCTGGGCACGGAGTCGAGCCCGAGCGAGCGAGAGCGGCGGCCGTGACCCCGCAGCCGGCGCTCGCGCGCGTCGAACGCGAGGTCGTGCGGGCCGCGTCCGCTCGCAGCGCGCTGGCCGCGCGCGCAGCGCCGCTGACGCGGCTCGCGGGACGCGTTCACCCGCTCGCGCTCGTGGGAGCGGCGCTCGCGGCGGGCCTGCTCGCGGGTCGTCTGTTCGGGCGGCCGCACCTGCCGCGGGCGCTCGCGCCGGCCGCGCTGATCTCGGGCGCGCTGCAGAAGTCGCTCGTCGGTCTGGTCGGGACGTTCGTCTCGGCCGCGCTCACCCCGCCGCGGGTTAGCGACGACTCGACAGCAGATAGCCCGCCAGGAACGCAATCCCGAGCGCCGTGAACGGCCGCTCGCGGATGAAGGTCTCCGTCTGGCGGAGCACGTCCGCGGCCTTCTCGCGCGTGACCTGCTTCGCCTGCGCCGCGTGCTCGCCGACCGACTCGGTTCCGGCGGCCAGGGTCTCGCGCATGCGATGCGCGGCCTCGTCCGCGAGCCCCGCGACGCCCACGCCGAGCTCCTGCAGCGCGTCGAGCAGTTTGGCCGCGCCGGGGCTCAGCGTCTCCTTCGCGACCGCCCGGAAGCCGGGATCCTTGCCGTTCTCGCTCGCCGTCCTGTCGTCCTGCTCCGCCGTCTTCGCCATCGTCGATCTCCCGGCTCCCAGATTACCACCGCGAACCCGTCGCCGCGCTACACACCCAGGAGTGTCGGGGGCCGGCGCTCGACCCAGCGCGTGCGCCGGTCGTAGGCGTGGGCGAGCTCGAGGCCGTCCCGCTCCGCGCGGTTGCGCGCGACGATCTGCAGGCCCATGGGCAGTCCGTTCGCGCCGAAGCCCGCGGGCGCGGTGACGACCGGGCAGCCCGACATCGTGACGGGCAGCACCACCTTCATCCACTCATGGTAGGCGTCCATGCGCCGGCCAGCGATCTCGCGCGGCCAGTCGAGTGCGATGTCGAACGGAAACAGCTGCGCGGTGGGCAGGATCCAGAAGTCGTAGCGCGCGAAGAGGGCGTGCACCGCTTCGTACCAGCGCGAGCGGACGATCGAGGCCGCCGTCACGTCGTAGGCGGAGAGCTTCGCCCCGCTCTCGACCTCGAAGATCGCCTCCGGCTTCATGTGCGCGCGCAGCGCCGTGCTCTTGTACACGTCGAGCAGCGCGCTGCCCGCCAGCCAGCCGCGCAGCACCAGCCAGGCGCGCCACACGTCGTCGATCGGAAAGTCCGGATTCGCCTCCTCGACCGTGCAGCCCAGCTCCGTGAAGGTCGCGAGCGCGTCGCGGCAGGTGTCGAGCACGCCCGCCTCGAACGGCAGGTAGCCGTTCATGTCGCCCGACCAGGCGATGCGCGCGCCCGCGAACTCGCGCTCGAGATCGAGCGTCGCGGAGAGCGGCGCCGCGTCGTCGAGCGAGAGCGGCGCGCGCGCGTCGTAGCCGGCCTGCACGTCGTAGAGCAGCGCCAGGTCCGGGACGCTGCGCGCCATCGGCCCCAACACCGCCATCGACGGGAGCCATGCGTCGCGCGCGTTCGAGGGCACGCGTCCGAGGCTCGGCCGCAGCGAGAACACGTTGTTCCAGCCCGCGGGGTTGCGCAGGCTGCCGCCGAAGTCGCCGCCGTCGGCCACCGGCAGCATGCGCAGCGCCAGGGCCACCGCGGCGCCGCCGCTGCTGCCACCCGCGCTGCGCGTCGGGTCGTAGGCGTTGCGCGTGGCGCCGTGCACTTTGTTGTACGTGTGCGAGCCCAGGCCGAACTCGGGCGCGTTCGTGCGGCCGATGAAGATCGCGCCGGCGCGGCGCATGCGCTCGACCATGATCCCGTCGGCGGGCGCCACGAAGCTGCGCAGCGGCGCGAAGCCACCCATCGAGGTCGGAAGGCCCCGCACCGGCTCCAAGTCCTTGATCGCCTGCGGGAACCCGTGCAGCGGGCCGCGGTTCTCGCCGCGCGCGAGCTCGTCGTCGCAGGCGCGCGCGTCGGCGAGCAGCGCGTCGCGTTCGCGCAGCGCGATGATCGCGTTCACGCGCGGGTTCAGCCGCTCGATCTGATCGAGCGTCGCGCGCATCACCTCGACGCACGACACGCTGCGCTCGCGGATCGAAGCCGCGAGCTCCGTGGCGTCCATCGCGACGATCGGGTGCATGATCCGCTGCGCGCTCCGAATCCGGCCCGGCGCGGATCCTAGCGCGTTTCTGGCGTCCGCCGTGTCTCTCGCCCAAACGCGGCGCGCTCCGCTAGACTGCCGCCGGGCGCGCGCGCCCCGGAGGTCGAATGCGCAGATTCCGGAGGGTCGTCGCGATCGGACTCGCGCTCGTGATGGCGCTCGGGATCGGGATCTTCGGTGCGTCGGAGCTCGGCGGCGAGATCGCGACGCTCGGCACGAGCACGGCGGATGGCGAGGCGAGCACGCGCATCTGGGTGGTCGACGACGCGGGGCACGCCTGGCTGCGCGCCGGCGCGCCGGGCAACGGCTGGCTGGTACGCATCGACGCGAACCCCAACGTCACGGTCGAGCGCAACGGCGTGCTGACGCGCTACACGGCCGTGCCGGTGCGCGACGACCCGACGCTGCGCGACCGGATCCACGCGCTGATGCGCGAGAAGTATACCTGGGCCGACCGGATCGTGAGCGCGCTGCGCGACGGCTCGCACTCGGTGCCGATCCGGCTCGATCCGGTCGAGCCCGGCGCCGCGCCGTAGGGCGCGCGCCCTAGCTAGGCCGCGAGCTCGAGCGCGCGCAGGGCCAGCCCGCTCGCGACCGACACCAGCTCGTCACCCGCGCGCACGCGATCGACGCCGAAACGCGACGCGAACAGTGCGCGCACGGCCGGCACCAGCGACGAGCCGCCGGTCAGGAACACGCGCTCGACGTCGCCGACCGCGACGCCCGACGAAGCCAGGAGATCGTCGACGCAGGTCTCGATCGCCTGCAGCTCGGGGGCGATCCAGTCCTCGAAGTCCGCACGCGCGATCGGCGACTCGATCTTCACCGACTCATCGGCGAAGCGAAGCGCGGTCGCGTCGTCGCGTGTGAGCGCGAGCTTGGCGCGCTCCACGGCGCGGTGGAGCGGGAAGCCCAGATCTGCGCGCACCACGTGGATCAGCGCCTCCAGCCGCGCCGGCTCGAGCGCGTCGCGCTGCAGGTCGTAGAGCAGCCCGAGCGTGCGCGGCGAGCGCAGGAAGCTCAGGTGGTGCCAGCGCTCGAGGTGGCCGTAGATCCAGCGCGGCACGGGCAGGACAGAGCCGAAGATGGAGCGGAACTCGCTGCCGAGCCCGAGTGCCGGGGCGACCGAGGCGCGCACGATCCGCCCGTCGAACACGTCGCCGGCCACGGGCACGCCGGAGTTCCCGAGCACGCCGCGCGCTTGTCCGTCCGCGCGCTCGCGCCGCGCTCCGGGGCCAACGCGCAGCAGCGAGAAGTCGCTGGTGCCGCCCCCGAAGTCGCCGATCAGGATCAGCTCGTCGTGATCGAGCGTGCGCTCGTAGTGATAGGCGGCGGCGATCGGCTCGTACTCGAACACCACGTCCTCGAGCCCGGCCGTCGCGAACGCGGCGCGCAGGCGCGCGAGCGCGAGCGTCTCGTCCTCGGGCGAGCGCGCGGACACGAAGCGGACCGGCCGGCCCACCACGACCGGACCCGACACGGGGCCGAGCTCCTTCTCCGCCTCGCCGACGAGCGCGCGCAAGAGCACCGCGATCAGCGCCTCGAGCCGGTACTCACGGTCGAAGATGCGGGTGGAGGAGAAGTCGCGCGCGGCGAGAAACGACTTGAGCGACTGCACGAGCCGGCCCGGCACGTCGGCCGCGAGATAGCGCGCGATCGCGCGCGGACCGGCCAGCTCGCGCAGCCCGCGGGCCGACGTCGCGCCGCGGCCGTCGGGCGTGCGCTCGAAGTACACCACCGAGCGGAAGGTGGAGGTGGTGTTGCCGCCGCCGCGCGCGAACCGGGCCAGGCGCGGCGCGCCCGAGCCGTCCGCCAGCGCCAGGGCCGAGTTCGTCGTGCCGAAATCGATCCCGAACGCGCGACGTAGCGGGGCCCGGGGGG
>JBBDXF010000022.1:21282-75176 GCA_040902485.1 Myxococcota bacterium
GGGGCCCGGCGCGCGGACGGCCGCGCGCCATCCGCAGCTACGCTCGCCTGCGGCTCCCTGCGCGCGTCGGCTTCGCCCACGCTTGCAGCCTACCCCTACCCGTTCTGATCCAGGTACTCCGAGAGCCCGTACCCGACACGCTCGCCGTCCAGCGTGTACTCGGTCATGCCCTCGCCGATGTGCGTGTTCTGGCCGGCGCGGCGGTTGCGCAGCGGAATGAAGCCGCGCACGCGTCCCTCGACGCGGTGCTTGGCGCCGTCGGCGAGCGTCACGTTCGCGCGCAGTACCGAGTGGAAGTTCGTGCCGCCCTCGTAGTCGGTCTCGAGGTCGACGCTGGTGATCCGGTGCAGCTCCTGGCCTTTGTGGAACACGCCGCCGACGCGCTCGCCGACGATCGAGATCACCATGCCCAGGTCGTCGCCGAAGTTGCCCGTGATCCAGCGGTACGACGGCGTCGACTGCCAGTAGCGCGGGCCCCAGGAGTGGTCGCGCAAGCCGTGCCCGCGGATCTCGATGCGCGGCTCGCCCTCGATCGCGATCGTGCCCGACACTTTCATGTGCTGCTCGTAGTGGGCGCGCGCGAAGTCGTTCTTGTCGTCGGGCTGGCCGACGTGGCCGTAGATCGGGCCGACGCCCTCGTGCACCAGATCGATCACCAGCCGCTTGTGCGGGTTCTCCTTGAAGGCCTTGCCCGGATCCGCCATGCAGCGCGGGTCGGCGAGATACACGACCGAGCCCTCGTAGCGCGTGCGCAGCTTCTCGCCCGGCACCAGCACCGTCACCTCGAGCCCGCCCGCGTTCCAGCCGTCGTTCGAGGTGATCGCGGGCCGCTTGTAGTTGAACAGCGCCGAGCCATCCGCGTTGTAGACGATCACGGTCATCTCGGCCTGGCCCTCGTTCGCGCGGTTGCCGATGCGCAGGAAGCCGCCGCGGTTCTGGGCCCGGTCGAAGAAATTGAAATACACCGACTCGTTGAAGTTCGGCTCCGGCCCGAGTGGGTGGGTGTAGTCGTCCTCGGGCTTCACATTGCCGACGATCTTGACCAAGCGCCGTGCCTCCTCGGCGCATCCTACCCTAAAGGGACACTCGCGCTCCTCCGATGCGACGCAGAGGAAGCATCGGTGCCCGGTCAGGGAGCCACACGCGCACGCCGCTATCCGCGCTTCGGGCGCATCGACGGGTCCCACCCGTGGAAACGCCGTGTGCCCGGCGCCTTCGTCGACTACGCGGCGCGGCGCCGCCACGACGGCTCGGTCGCCTACTTCAACTTCGGGCTGGCGAAGGAGCTCGGGCTCGTCCCGCGCAGCCATCCCGAGCGCCTGAACCGGACTCTCGAGCGCGCGATCCTGCGCACCTTCGGGCTGCGCATCATCAACGAGTGGGACTACCTGCACCGCGTGCGCGTGCCCGCGCGCGAACGCCTGCCCGGCACCTACATGGCGACGCGCTACCTGCAGCTCCAGCATCCGGGGCGGCGCGGCAAGACCTCGGGCGACGGGCGCAGCGTGTGGAACGGCACGATCACGCACGACGGTGTCACCTGGGACATCTCGAGCTGCGGCACGGGCGTCACGCGGCTGTGTCCCGCCACCGCGCTCGAGGGCCGCTTCTTCCGTTCCGGCTCGCGCACCGCGTCCTACGGCTGCGGCACGGCGGCGCTGGGCGAGGGCATCGCCGCTGCCCTGCTCTCCGAGACCTTCCACCGCAACGGCATCGCGACCGAGCGCGTGCTGGCGGTGATCGCGCTCCCGAACGGGCAGGCCATCAACGTGCGCGCGGCCCGCAACCTGCTGCGGCCCTCGCACCTGTTCGCGCCGCTCCGGCAGGGCGACCTCGCGCGCCTGCGCGCGGCGGTCGACCTGTTCTGCGAGCGGCAGATCGCGAACGGCGAGTGGCCGCGACTGGCGAGCGGCGCCGCGCGCTACCGCTTCATGGCCGAGGAGACCGCGCGCGTGTTCGCGCGCGCCGCGGCTACTTTCGAGAGCGAGTACATCTTCTGCTGGCTCGATTGGGACGGCGACAACGTGCTCGCGAACGGCGGCATCATCGACTACGGCTCGGTGCGCCAGTTCGGCCTCTACCACCGCGAGTACCGCTTCGACGACGACGTCCGCTGGTCCACGACCATCCCCGAGCAGCGCGTGAAGGCGCGCTTCATCGCGCAGTGCTTCGCGCAGATCCGCGACTTCGTCGCCACCGGCAGGAAGCGTCCGCTCGCGAAGTTCCGCCGCGATCCCGTGCTGCGCGTCTTCGACGCGGAGTTCGCGGCCGCGAAGCAGCGCCTGTTCCTGCGCAAGCTCGGCTTCCGCGCCGAGACCGGCGCCTGGCTCGCGCGCGTGCACGCGCCGGCGCTCGCGCGGCTGCGCCGCGCCTACGACCACTTCGAGTCCGCGCGCTCGATCCGCGGACCGCGCCGCGCGCCCGACGGGCTGACCTGGAACGCGATCTTCAGCACGCGCGATCTCTTGCGCGAGCTGTGCGCGCACTTCGCGCGTGAGCGCGCGCCGCTCGAGCCGCGCGCGTTGATCCAGCTCGCGAGCTCGAGCTTCGCGTCGGCCGCGGACCGCGCCTGCACGCCCGTGCGCGCGCGGCACGCGCGGACACTGCAGCGTGAGTTCCTCGCGCTCCTGCGCGCCGCCGCGCGCCATCAGCGTCGGCCGCTCGCCGAGTTCCTGGCAGAAGTCGCGCGGCGCAGCGCGGTGATCAACCGGCGCGCGCGCATCACCGGCGACGGCGTCGACTACGCCACCGATCGCCTGCTGCGCCACCGGCGCCGGCTGGGCCCCGCAGGCGTGATGCGCGTGATCGCGGAGTTCGTGAATCACCAGGATCTGAACCCCGCGAGCGCGAGCGCCGCGGCCTCGAAGCCCAAGGGCGACGTGCGGCGCGTGCTCGACAGCCTGATCCGCGTCGTCACCGAGCTGCGACACGGTTTGTAGACGCCGCAGTATTCCTGCGGCAGCGCGCCTCAGTACCCGATCGGGTATGATCCGACCCAACGCAGCACGCGAGGAGTCGGACCTTGATCGACATCGTCAACGTCTCTCGTGTGTACCAGCGGGGCGCGGACGAGATCCATGCGCTGGAGCGCGTCAGCCTGCACGTGAAGAAGGGGCGCTTCGTCGCGCTGATGGGTCCCTCGGGCTCCGGCAAGTCGACGCTTCTGAACGTGCTGGCGGGGCTGGATCGGCCCAGCTCGGGTGACGTGGTCGTCGGCGGCAGGCGCCTGAACGAGCTCTCCGAGGATCAGCTGGCCGAGTTCCGCGCGCACACGGTCGGGTTCGTGTTCCAGTTCTTCAATCTGATCCCGGTGCTCTCCGCGGTCGAGAACGTGGAGCTGCCGCTCTTGCTCACCAAGCTCGCGCGCGCGGAGCGGCGCCAGCGCGCCGAGACCGCGCTGCGCGTGGTCGGGCTCGCGGAGCGCTCCGACCACCTGCCGCGCCAGCTCTCGGGCGGCGAGCAGCAGCGCGTGGCGATCGCGCGCGCGATCGTCACCGACGCGGATCTGGTGGTCGCCGACGAGCCGACCGGCGATCTCGACGCGCGCAACGCGGAGGAGATCCTGTCGCTGTTGCAGACGCTGAAGCGCGACTTCGGCAAGACGGTGGTGATCGTCACCCATGATCCGCGCGCCGAGAAGTGGGTCGACGAGGTGATCCACCTCGACAAGGGTCTCTTGCTCGAGACCCGACCCGGCGGCGCATCCCGGGAGCTGGCGGCTTCGCGATGAAGTACCTCCCGTTCATCCTGCGCAACCTGGGCCGAAACCCGCTGCGCTCGCTGCTCACCGCCGCCGCGATCGCGCTCGCGATCGCGCTGGTCTGCATCCTGCGCACCATGCCGGCGGGCATGGACTCGTTCCTGTCCTCGATCGCGTCGAACGCGCGCATCTCCACGCACAACGAGGCGGGCATGGTCTACTCGATGCCCTACTCGTACCTGCAGAAGGTGCGCGCGGTACCCGGCGTGGTCGCGGCGATCAGCTGGCAGTGGTTCGGCGGCGCGATCGATCCGGCCAAGGGCGTCGAGTTCCCGAACTTCGCCGTCGATCCCGAGGACTTCGGCAAGGTCTACGAGGACTGGAAGGTCGCGCCGCAGGCACTCGAGGATTTCCGCAAGTACCGCGATGCCGCGATCGTCGGTCGCGGCACGCTCGAGAAGAAGGACTGGGAGGTCGGCGACGTCGTCACGTTGCAGAGCACGGTGTTCGGGCTGCAGCTCTCGTTCCGGATCGTCGGTGAGGTGCCCAACCCGCAGGCCACGCAGTTCTACTTCCAGCGCGAGTACCTGACGCAGGCGTTCGCTGCGAACGGCACGCCGATCGATACGACCGGCATGATCTGGTCGCGCATCGACGACCCGGAACGTGTCGGACCGGCGATGAAGCAGATCGACGAGATGTTCCGGAACGGCGAGGCCGAGACCAGCTCGGAGACCGAGAAGAGCTTCTTCGGGAACTTCTTCGGCAGCTTGAAGGGGATCGTCACGATCATCCTGATCGTCGCCGGCATCGTCACGCTGTGCATCGTGTTCATCGCCGCGAACACGGCCAGCATGTCGGTGCGCGAGCGCGTGGGCGAGATCGCGATCCTGAAGGCGATCGGCTTCCGCAAGAAGACCATCTTCACGACGTTGCTCGCGGAGGCGGTGGTGCTGTCGACGGTGGCGGGCGTCGTGGGCGCGGGGATCTCGCTCGGGCTGACATCGCTCCTGCGCTCGAGCGCCTCCAGCGGAGCGCAGCTCGGGCCGCTGACCGGCTTCATCGTCACCGACGCGATCCTGGTCCAGGCGATCTTCATCGCCTTCTTCATCGGGATCCTGTCCGGCTGGCTGCCCGCGCTCGGCGCGTCGAAGCGCAGCGTCGCGCAGACCCTGCGCGAGGTCTTCTAGATTCGATGGCACTCCCGCTCTCGTACAGCTGGCGCAGCCTGATCGCGCGCGGCACGCGCACCGCTTTCACCGTGGCCGTGATCGCCCTGGTCGTGATCGCGACGACGCTGTTCTGGAGCCTGATCGGCAGCCTGAAGCGCACGCTGGTCTCGTCGGGCTCGCCCGAGAACCTGGTGGTGATGCGCAAGGGCGCGACCAACGACGGCTCGAGCCAGCTGTCGCTGGAATCGCTGCAGGCGATCCGCTTCTTCGAGGGCATCGCGCGCGACGCGCAGGGCAACCCGCAGATCTCGCCGGAGCTCGTGGTGCAGCCGTTCTTCGCGACCGCGGACGGCGGGCGCGAGAACGTGCTGGTGCGCGGCGTCGAACCGATGGCGCTGCTCGTTCACGACGAGGTCGTGCTGGTCGAGGGCCGCATGTTCAACGCGTCGAGCGGCGAAGCGGTGGTCGGCCGCGGCGTGTCGCGGCGCTACGCGGGCGCGTCGCTCGGCTCCGATCTCAAGTTCGGCCGCGGCACCTGGAAGGTCGTGGGCATTCTCGAGTCCGGCGGCTCGTCGTTCGAGAGCGAGGTCTGGGTCGACGCGCGCGAGCTCGCCAACGACGCGAAGCGCACTCTGCCCTACTCGGGCTTCCGCGTGCGCGTCGCGCCCGGCGCCGACATGGACGCGCTCGCGCGCCGGATCGGCGACGACCCGCGCTTCGCGCTCGAGGCCAAGCGCGAGATCGACTACTACGAGAGCCTGTCGTCGTCCGCGAACACGCTCTACGTCATCGTGATCGGGCTCGCGGTGCTGGCGGGGGTCGGCGCGGTGTTCGGCGCCACCAACACCATGTACGCGGCGGTGCAGTCGCGCACCGCGGAGATCGGCACGCTGCGGGCGCTCGGCTTCTCGCGCGCCTCGATCCTGTTCTCGTTCCTGTCCGAGTCCGTGATGACGGCGCTGTTCGCATTCGCGGTCGGCGCGTTCGGCGGCTGGCTGCTCGGGCTCTTGATCTCGTGGTGGCTCGGGGGCATCGCGTTCGGCGCCGCTACCTTCACCACCAACGTGATCCAGCTGCGTGTCGCTCCTTCCGACCTGGTGATGCCGCTCGCGCTGTCGATCCTGATCGGCGTCTTCGGCGGCCTCGCGCCCGCGGCCCGAGCGGCGCGCATGCGGCCCGTCGACGCGCTGAGAAAGGCCTAGTGCATGGCTGCCGAGTCCCCCCGGAACCTGCGCGACGACCTGCAGGCGCTGCGCATCGATCGCAGCGCCGCGACCGCAAGTCCGCCGAGTGGCCGCCGCGGCCTGTATATCGGCGTCGGCGGCGCGCTCGCGCTCGCGCTGCTCGGCGGCGGCGCCTGGGCGCTGCTCGGCGGTCCGCGCGAGGTCACGGTCGCCTACGCGAGCCGGATCGAGGCGGGCGGATCGGCGCCGGTCGCGCCCGTGCTCTCCGGCTCCGGCTACGTCGTCACCGCCGACAAGTACATCTCCATCGGCACGCGCATTCCCGGCCGGATCGAGAAGTTCTTCGTCGACGAGGCCGACCGCGTGAAGGCGGGCGACCCGCTGGTCCAGCTCGACGACCGCGACTACCGAGCCGCGCTCGAGAGCTCGAACGCGCGCCTCGCCGTGGCGCGCGCGAACGCGCAGCTCCACGTGCTCGAGGCCGACCGCAAGGCGAAGCTGCGCGCCGAGAACTACGCCTCGCAGTCCGAGCTCGACACGGCGCAGACACTGCTGCGTGTCGACCGGGCGCAAATCGCCCAGCTCGAGGCCGAGATCGCGCAGTCGCAGGTGAACCTCGACTACACCGTGCTGCGCGCGCCCACCGACGGCGTGATCCTGGCGAAGCTGAAGGAGGTCGGCGAGATGGCGGTGCCGGGCGGCTTCGCCGGCTCCGGCGAGCTGATCCGGATGGCGAACCTGACGGAGCTGCGCGCCGAGGTCGACGTGTCGGAGGCCGACCTGGCGCGCGTCCGGCTCGGCCAGCGGGCGCAGGTCGTCCCCGACGCGTATCCCGACAAGCGCTATGCCGCGGCGGTGGTGAAGCTCTACCCGCAGGTGAATCGCCAGAAGGGCACGCTCAAGATCGAGGTGTCGATCGAGAATCCGGACGAGGCGCTGCTCCCGGACATGAGCGTGCGCATCCATTTCCTCGGCGAGGATCAATCGCCGGAGAGCGGAGGACCGGCGCTCGTGCTCGCGCCGCGCTCCGCGATCCGCAGCGACGCGGCCGGCAGCTTCGCCTGGATCGTCTCCGACGGGCGGCTGCGCCGGCAGGCGCTGCGCACCGGCGCGAACCAGGGCGAGCAAGTGGTGGTGGTCGAGGGACTCTCGGGCGGCGAGGCGCTGGTCGCGGGTCCGGCCGAAGGGCTCGAGGTCGGCGACCGCGTGGTCGCTGCCGGACCGTCGTAGCTCGCTACCGAGGCGCGCGGCGCCGACCCCGCTGCGATCGATCCGGTCGGAACGGGTCGGCGGACCGGCCGCGGGCTCGCCGCCGGTCCGGGCGTGTACAATCCGGCGCTCCGCGGGGGTGAACGCCTTGGACACGTCGCAGTGGCTCGCGCTCGGCATCTTCGCCATCACGATCGTGGCGGTCGTCGTCAACGTCATCGACAGCACGTTGGCCGCGCTGCTCGGCGTCGCCGCGATGATCTGGCTCGGCGTGATGAGCGAGCAGGACGCGTTCCTGTACGTCGACTGGAACGTGATGTCGATCCTGGTCAGCGTCTGGCTGATCGCCGGCTACTTCGGGAAGAGCGGTGTGCCGAGCTGGCTGTCCGTGCGCGCACTCGCCCTCTCGGGGGGTCGGCCGGGCCTGCTCGTCATGATCCTCACGTTCCTCGGCGGGATGATCTCGATGTTCGTCGACAACGTGGTGACGATCCTGATGATGGCGCCGGTCGCCCTGCCGCTGGCGCGCGCGATGCGGCTGGCGGTGACGCCGGTGATCCTGATGATCGGCTTCGGCGCGAACTTCATGGGCACCGCGCTGATCATCGGCGATCTCCCACCACAGATGCTGCACAGCGTGGCGGGCGCGGAGTTCTCCGACTTCATCTGGCAGTTCGGCCGGCCGTCGTCGTTCCCGATCCTGATGGTCACGTTCCTGATCACGCTGGCCGCGATGTACGCCTACGGGTTCCGCGGTCGCGAGCGCGTGACCGATCTGGCGGGGCTCGGCATCGATGCGCGCATTCCCGATCCGCTCTTCGCCGGCGTCGTCGTGCTCTGGTTCGTCGGCACGGTGGTGGCGATGTCGCTGCGCGAGATCATCGGCGTGAAGCTCGGCTTCATCGCGCTCACCGGCGCGGTGACGCTGGTGCTGGCGTTGACCCTGCTCGGGAAGCGAGTGCGGGCACCGAGCATCGAGGAGATGGTCCAGGAGCTGGACTGGCGCGCGATCTTCTTCTACATCGCGCTGTTCGCGCTCGTGGGAGGGCTCGAGAAGACCCACATCCTCGAGCTCCTGGCCGGCCGCCTCGAGCCGCTCTTCCAGCACAGCTACGCGCTCGGCGCGACGGCGCTGTACTGGATCACCGTTCCGATCGTCGGCCTCGTGGAGCACGACGCGTACATCCTCACGTTCCTGTACGCGATCCGAGATCTCAGCCACGCGGGGATCGAGCCGTGGCCGCTGTACTGGATGCTGCTCTGGTCGGGAACGCTGGGCAGCAACTTCAGCATTGCCGGCGCTCCCGCGCTGTACGTTGCCCTCAACCTCGCCGAGAAGGAGGAGGGCCGGAAGGTCTCGCTCCGCGAGTTCCTCGCCTGGAGCGTCCCCTTCACGCTGCTGAGCTCGGCGGTGTGCTACGTGCTCGGCATGCTGATCTGGGTGCTACCGTACGCGCGCTGAGCGGAGGTCGAGACGATGTACTCCCACATCCTGGTGCCGACGGACGGGTCGCCTCTCTCGCGCGCGGCGATCAAGGCCGCCGTGGCACTCGCGCGAAGCCTGGGCGCCCGCATCACCGGCGTGTTCGCGTCGCCCGCACCGACGCCGATCCTGTTCCGGAATCACCTGCCGGCCGGCTACGCGACCCCGCGCGAGAACGAGGCGTTGATCGCGAAGGCTGCCGCCGCGCATCTCCAGGTGATCCAGAAGGCGGCGGACGCGGCGGGCGTTCCGTGCACCTGCGTGACCGTGAAGAGCGACTTCCCCGCCGACGCGATCCTCGCCGAGGCAAAGCGCCGCAAGTGCGATCTGATCGTCATGGCGTCGCACGGGCGGCGCGGCATCAAGGGCCTGCTGCTCGGCAGCGAGACACAGAAGGTCCTCGCGCAGGCGAAGATCCCGGTCCTGATCCATCGCTGATGGCCGGCGCCCGCCCGCGAGGCGTGCCGGGGGAGTGACGGTGATCGAGCGCGTGTTCTCCGGCGCGGCGGTCTAGCGCGGCTGGCGCGGCTTCTTCGCCGTCTCGATCACGTTCTCGATGTACGCGCGCACGCGCACGAGCAAGCGTCGCGCCCAGACGAACTCCGTCGCCAGGATCGCGAGGCCCGCGGGGATCACGACGAAGGCCGGCCCCGGCAGCACGACCATCGCTACCCCGATCGCCAGAACTGTTCCTCCCACGACCAGCACGATCGAGCGCCACGCCGCGCGCATCAGGCGCTGGGCCAGCAAGGCGCCGTTGGAGGGCACGGGTCGAGGCGGGGGTGCGTCAGCCATGAGCGCAGGATCCGCCGCTCGCGAGCGGGAGCGCTGCGCCGGCCGACTCGCGCGGACGCATCGGGAAACGGGGATCGGATCGAAGTTGCATGGTACTCGTCTCTTGCTCCGAACCCGACTTGATCCCGAGCACCCGCGCCGACGCGCGCACTAGCCGGCCCGTGCTCTGCCTGCCGGCGCGGGCGCGCGTCGCAGCGCATCGGCCAGATCGTCGAAGCTCGTCACCCGCTCGACGGCCGCGCGCATTTCGGGATCCTGAAACGTCCGCGCGATTTCCGCCAGCAGCTCCAGCTGGATCAGGTCGTCGTGCTCGGGCGTGATGACCAGCACGATGAAGCGCGCGAGCTCGCCATCGGGCGCGCCGAAGTCCACGCCGGAGCTCGACAAGCCCAGCGCGACCACGGGCGCGGCGAGCCCTGGCATGCGCGCGTGGGGGATCGCGATGCCCTGCCCCACGCCCGTGGGCATGATCGCCTCGCGGGCCAGCACGGCGTCGGCCAGCACGGCCGGATCGAGCCCGGCGACCGGCGCGGTCGCCTGAGCGAGGCCGCGGATCGCCTCGGCGCGGTCGGTGCCGAGCAGCGACGGCACGAACGTGCGTGGGTCGAGGTGCGCGAGGAACAGGCGGCGCATGCGCCGCCCGACGAGCCGCTTGAGCATCGGGCCGCTCATGGCCGAGGTCGCGAGCGCCATCACCACCAGCGCCACGAACAGCGGCTCCGAGATGATTTCGTACTGCAGCGCGACGACGGCCATCGCCATCTCCATCGCGCCGCGCGCGTTCATGCCGAAGCCGACGGCCCAGGCCTCGCTGGCCGGCAGGCCGCTCCAGCGCGCGGCCAGCCCGCAGCCGAGCACCTTGCCCAGACACGCGATCGCGAACACCAGCAGCACGAGCACCGGCTCGAAGTTCGCCACGAAGTCGACGCGCAGCCCCAGGCTGCCGAAGAACAGCGGCGCGAACACCACCGCGACCAGGCGCTCGAGCGCGATCAGGCGCCGCGGCGAGGTCTCGATCGTGCCGCCCATCGCCACGCCCGCGAGGAACGCGCCCATCAGCGCACTGTGTCCGACCGACTCGGTCAGCGCCGCCGAAGCGAACGCGACGCAGACCACGAACGCGACCACGCCCCCTGCATCGGGCGCGCCGCGATCGAGCCAGGCCAGCACGCGCAGCGCGAGCGCGCGCCCGACCGTGAGCGCGAGACCGACCGACGCGATCGTGATCGCGATCTCCGTACCGACGCCGACCAGACCCGGGCCGGCCTCGCGGAACAGCCCGACCACGAGCCCGAACAGCGTCCAGCCGATCAGGTCGTTGAAGACGGCCGAGCCGATCACCAGCGCCCCCAGATCCGTGCGGTACAAGTCGAGATCGATCAGCGTCTTCGCGATCACGGGCAGCGCCGAGATCGCGAGCGCCGTGCCCATGAACAGCGCGAACACGACCGGCTCCACGCCGCCCTCGGAGCCGAACGCCATGGGCCACGCATAAGCGGCGCCGAAGCCCGTCACGAACGGCACCACGATTCCCGCCACGCCCACCACCGAGGCCACGCGCAGCCGCGCGAGCAGGCGGCCGAGATCGACCTCGAGGCCCGCCACGGTCAGGAACAGGACGATCGAGACGAGCGTGAGCACCGAGAACGCGCTGGCCTGCGCGCCCGTGTGCGGAAAGAGCTGCGCGCACAGCTCGGGCGCGAAGCGGCCGAACAGCGTCGGCCCGAGCAGGACCCCCGCGAACAGCTCGCCCAGCACCGACGGCTGTCCGATCCGCCGCGCGAGCGTGCCGAGCAGCCGCGCGGTGCCGAGCAGGACGCTCAGCGCGAGCAGAAGCTGGGGCAGCTCGCCTGGGGAGAGGGCGTTCACGAGCTAGCGCCCGGGCCGTGCGCTCGTCGGCTCAGCGCTCGTCGATCGGGGTATAGACCTCCCCCTTGGGTCCGACGTAGCTCCCGCGCGGGCGGTAGATGCGGTTGTTCTGGTACTGCTCGAGGACGTGCGCGCACCAGCCAGCGATGCGGCTGGTCGCGAACACCGGCGTGAACAGGTCGATCGGGATGCCCATGCTGTAGTAGACCGACGCCGAGTAGAAGTCGACGTTGCAGATCAGACCCTTCTTCTGTCCCATCCGCTCTTCGAGTCGCGCGCTCATCTCGTACAGCTCCGGGTGTCCGGTCTCGCGCGTGATCTCCTGGCTCATCTCCTTCAGGATCTTCGCGCGCGGGTCGCCCTCTTTGTACACGCGGTGGCCGAAGCCCATGATCTTCTCGCCCGACGCGAGCGCCGCCTCGAGCCAGGCCTCGAGCCGGTCGGGCGACTTGATCTCGAGCAGCATGCGCGCCACCTGCTCGTTTGCGCCGCCGTGCAGCGGGCCCTTGAGCGTGCCGATCGCGGCCATCACGCTGGAGTAGATCCCGGACAGCGTGCTCGAGGTGACGCGCGCCGAGAACGCCGACGCGTTCAGCTCGTGATCGGCGTGCAGGATCAGACAGGTGTCGAAGCGCGAGACCTCCTTCTCGTCGGGCTCCTCGCCCTTCAGCATGTACAGGAAGTTCCAGGCGATCGACTTGTCGGGCAGCGGCTGCAGCGGCCACTGCCCGCTGCGCACGCGCTGGTAGGCGGTGACGATCGTGCCGACGCGCGCCGCGAGCCGCGTCGACTTGCGCAGCGTCGCGGCGGCATTCACCAGGTTCGCGTCGGGATCGTGCAGCGTCAGCCCCGCGACCACCGCGTGCAGGAAGTCCATCGGGTGCACGCGGGTCGGCAGGCCGTGGAACCAGCCGAACGATTCCGGAGGCAGGGCCATGCTGTGATGCAGGTCGGTCGAGAACTCCTCGAGCTCGCGGCGCGTCGGCAGCCAACCGTACCAGAGCAGGTAGATGACCTCTTCGAAGCTGGCGTGCGCGGCGAGGTCCTCGATCGTGAAGCCGCGGTAGAGCAGCGTCGAGCCTTCGATCGTGCTGATCGAAGTCGTACAGGTGACGACTCCTTCGAGTCCGCGGTCGATCGCGCCGTTGTACTCCTGGACGGGCTCGCTCACGTTCGTCTCCCCTGCCGGCTCGCCTCTCGACCCCCGCTCGTATGAGACCGCAATCCCCGCTTGGCCGCCAGCTTCGCATCGATGCGCCGCTGCAGGTACGGAGAGAAGTGACCGCGGTAGCGCTTCCAGAGCTCCGGCCGGCTCCAGTCCTCGCCGGTGATCCTGCCCCGACACTCGGCAGCGCCGCAGCCGCAGTTGAACTGATCGTACGGCGAGCCGTCGCTCATCGCGTAGTCGAAGCAGACTTCTTCGCCCGGCTCCAGCCGGCGCAACGCGACCAGCGCGATCTGGCCCGAGAGCCCGCAGTTCGGGTTGCAGGAGTGATTCACCCAGTCGGCCGGTCCGTCCGTGGCGGAGACCAGGTACAGGTCTTCCTCGACCTGGATCGTGAGCAGTCGCTCGCCGGGCGAGAGCGCGCCGAGACCCGACGCATGCACCGCCTCGCCGCCCCAGACGACGACGAGCTCGCCAGCCGCGACCGGCTCGCGCACGACCAGCGCGCGTCCACCCTTGCCGTTGATTTGCCGAGGCTGAAGCTTCGGAGAGTGATACGACGTCGGGTGGTCGGGCATGGGCGAATCGTAGAAGAACCTCGCAGCCACGCGCCAGTGCGTGAGAGAATCACCGCATGGGCTCGGCTCACGACTCCTTGCGCGAAGTCGCCGGCTGGATCGCGGAGTCCCGGCGCGTCGTCGTGCTGACGGGCGCGGGCATCTCGACGGAGTCCGGCATTCCCGACTTCCGCGGTCCCCAGGGCGTGTGGACCCGGAATCCCAGCGCCGAGAAGATGGCGACGCTTTCCCACTACGTCTCCGACCCGGAGGTGCGCCGGCGCGCGTGGCGCAATCGCCTCGAGTCTCCCGCGTGGCAGGCCAAGCCCAACGCCGGACACCTGGCGCTGGTCGCGCTCGAACGCAGCGGGCGCCTGCACACGCTGATCACGCAGAACGTCGACGGGCTGCATCAGGCCGCGGGCTCCTCGCCCGAGCGCGTGGTCGAGATCCACGGCACGCTGCACGAGGTCAGCTGCCTCGACTGCGGCGAACGCGCGCCGATGGAGCGGGCGCTCGCGCGCGTGCGCGCCGGCGAGGACGACCCGGCCTGCCGGAGCTGCGGGGGGATCCTGAAGTCGGCCACGATCTCGTTCGGGCAGAACCTGGTCGCGCGCGATCTGGAGCGCGCCGAGCGCGCGGCGCAGGACTGCGACCTGCTGCTCGCGGTGGGCAGCACGCTCTCCGTGTTCCCGATCGCGGGCGTGGTGCCGGTCGCGCAGCGCGCGGGCGCGCGGATCGTGATCGTGAACGCGCAGCCGACCGAGATGGACGAGCTCGCCGACGCGGTGATCCGCGGTCCGATCGGCCAGATCCTGCCTGTGCTCGTGGACGTCCCGAGCTAGTCTCGGCGCCTTGATCGCACTGGAGGTCAGCACGGCCGCGGGCAAGCCGCCGTTCGGCGGCGTCGGCGGCACCATCCGCGCGCTGGCGGGCGAGCTGCTCGCGCAGGACCGCGAGACCCCCTACGCGCTCTGCTACCGCTTCGGCCGCTGGCGCCGCGGCGATCTGTGGCGCCCGCCGGCCGCGAACGCGCGCCTGCGCGTGCTGGTCGATCCGCTGAACGACCTGATCCTGCCCGGCGCGCGGCTCCTGCACTCGATGGGCGTGTATCTTCCGCGCACGCCACGCGTGCCGAAGCTGGTCACGATCCACGATCTGAACGCGGTGCGGAACGTCGAGTGGGTCACGGAGCGCTGGCACGAGAAGCGCAGCGGCAAGATCGAGCGGGCGATCGCGCGCGCGGATCACGTGATGACCTACAGCGAGTTCACCGCGAACGAGATCCGCGAGCAGTACAAGGTTCCCGCCGAGCGCGTGCACCCGGTGCTGCTCGGCGTCGACTGCGCGCGCTTCGCGCCGCCCGCGCCCGAGCGGATCGCCGGCTTGCGCGCCAAACACGGCGACTACGTGATCTCGATCGGGCTGCTCACGGCGCGCAAGAACTTCGTGACGCTGATCGAGGCGATGGCGCGGCTGCCCGAGCTGCGGCTGGTGCTGGTGGGCCGCGGCAGCGACGGCGAGGCCCAGGTCGAAGCCGCGCTCGATCGCACCGGCATGCGCGCGCGAACCCTGCGCATGACGGGCGTGCCCGAGCCGGAGCTCGTGGCGCTGATCGGCGCCGCGCGCGCCTGCGCGGTGCCGAGCCTGTACGAGGGCTTCGGCCTGACCACGCTCGAGGCGATGGCCTGCGGCACGCCGGTCGTGTGTTCGAACGCCGCGTCGCTGCCCGAGGCGGCCGGCGATGCCGCGCTCTTGGTCGACGCGCACTCGAGCGAGGCGCTCGAGGCGGCGCTGCGCCGGGTCGTGTTCGACTCCGCGCTCGCCGCCGACCTGCGCGCGCGCGGGCTCGCGCACGCGCGCGCGATGTCGTGGTCGGCGTCGGCGCGGCGGCTGCGCGCGGTCTATCGCGCGATCGCGGGCATCTAGACTACTGGCGCGCGCCGATCCGATTGCCCGAGGCGTAGCGCGCCAGGCCGCGCTCGAACACGTACAGCGCGAGCAGCGTCCAGGCGAGCGCGCTGGCCAGCGCCGCGACCGCGAGCGCGAGGCTCGGCGCGCGCACCAGCTCCGCGGGCAAGAAACCGACGAAGCCCGCGGGCAGGACCGTGTAGAGCAGAACGTTGATCTCGCCCGAGAACAGCGGGCGCGGATACAGGCTGAAGGTCAGCGTGAATTCGGAGATCTGGCGCGCGAAGGTCTCCATGCCGTCGATCCAGAACGCCAGGCTCTGCACCAGCACGCCGCTGGCGGTGAACACGCACGCGCTCGAGGCCACGGCCAGGAGCGTGGCCGGGAGCGACACCGGCCCGAGCGCACCGGAGAGCGCGAGCATGATCACGCCGCTCGTCATGTCGCCCCAGCCCGACGCGACGGTGCGCGACGCTACCAGGTGCAGGAGCACGGGCTTGGGCTGCACCAGGCACGCGTCGAGCTCGCCCTCGCGGATCGAGCGTCCCAGATCGCGCACGCCACCGGCCAGCACCACCGACGCACCGTAGCCGGACGCGACGACACCGAACAGCGTCAGCACGTCGGAAAGGCGCCAGCCGCCGATCTCGGGAAAGCGCTCGAACAGCAGCCACCAGGTCATGAAGAACGCCGCGTTGTTGAGCGCCATGAACGCGGCTTGCAGCCAGAACGCGCCGCGCAGCGCCAGACTGGAGCGCAGGTTCATGGCCACGAGTGCGCGCGCGAAGCGGAGCGTGCCGCGCAGTCCGCCCACGGCTAGCCTCCGCCCACGGTGAGGCGCGCGCGCGCGAAGCGCGAAAGCCAGGCGAGGCCGACGGCGACCACCGTCCCCCACGCGAGCAGCTCGACGAGCGTCGTGAGCGCCGCGCCGGGCGCGAAGCCGAACGCCATCCGGCCCGGGCCCCAGAGCATGGCGGGAAACGGTGAGAAGCGCGCCAGCGCGCGCAGCCAGTCCGGAAACAGCTCGAGCGGCAGCAGGAGCCCCCCGAGCACGAAGGCGAGCTTCTGCCAGATCCAGTAGATCGGGCTGGTGTCGACGATCCAGAACGCCGAGAGCCCGATCGCCGCGGTCGAGAACACGGCCAGCGTGCTCGACAGGACGCCGAGCGGCAGCGCGAGCCACAGGCCGCGCGGGTCGTCGGGCCAGCCGCCGGCCAGCGCGTAGGCGATCGCGGCGCCGATCGGGCCCAGCACGAGCAGGCGCAGGCCGGTCTCGCCGAGCGCCTCGGCGAGCTGCGCGCCGACGTACGACACCGGCCGCACCAGCCGGCAGGCGATGTCGCCCGAGCGCACGTCGGCCTCGATCGCGAGGTACACGTGCGGCACGGACAACAGACACCACTCGGTGACGGCCAGGTACCAGATCAGCTCCGGCTTGCCCGCGCCCGCGACCTGGAGCGCGCCTTGCGCGAGCACGGTCTCCCAGACGCGCGCGAAGATGAACAGGATCACGCCGAGGAAGATCGCGCGGCCCGCGAGCACGGAGCGCTCGGCCAGCGCACGCCGCGCCGAGGCCAGCGCGAGCGCCGCGTACTTGCGACTCGAGCGGGCGAAGCGTTCGGCGGTCACGCGCGCAGCTCCGCCCGCGCCGCGCCGGCATAGATCGCGCTCACGATCTCCTCCATCGGCGGATCCTCGACCGACAGGTCGAGCACGCGCGCGCCGGCCACGATCGCGGCCACCACGCGCTCGACGCCGATCACGTCGAGGTCGACCTCGAGCTCGGTGCGGTGGCTTGCGCCGGGCAGCCGCCGCACACCGGGCAGGTCGATGCGCAGCTCCGCCTCCTCGGTCACGACCGAGACGCGCTTCTTGGCGATGAAGCCCTTGCGCAGCCTGTCGAGCGAGCGATCGAGCAGCAGCCGCCCGTGGTGGATCACGAGCACGCGCTCGCACACGCCCTCCATGTCGCCGGTGTCGTGCGATGTGAGCAGGATCGTGCAGCCGTCCACGCGCCCGCGCTCGAGCAAGAGGTCGCGGATGGTGGCCTTCGCGACCACGTCGAGGCCGATCGTGGGCTCGTCCAGGAACAGGATCTCCGGCCGGTGCAGGAGGCTCGAGACCAGCTCGCAGCGCATGCGCTCGCCGAGCGAGAGCTGGCGCACCGGCTGCTCGATCACGCGTTCGATCTCGAAGCTCGCGACCAGCTCGTCGCGGCGGCGCCGGTACTCGGCCGGCTCGAGCTCGTAGATGCGCGCCAGGAGATCGAACGTATCCGCCGCCGGCAGGTGGCTCCAGAGCTGCGAGCGCTGGCCGAACACCACGCCGATCCGGTACGCCAGCCGCGTGCGCTCACGGCCGGGATCGAGCCCGAGCACGCGCACGTGGCCGGCGCTCGGCTGCAGGATCCCCGACAGGATCTTGAGCGTGGTCGACTTGCCCGCGCCGTTCGGGCCCACGAACGCCACGCGCTCGCCCGGCGCGATCGCGAACGACAGGTCGTCGACCGCGATCACCTCGCGCGTGCGCCGCGCGAACAGCGCGCGCAGCGAGCCCGCGAGTCCGTGGGCGCGTTCGGGCACACGGAACGTCTTGCGCAGGTGTTCGAGCGCGAGCGCGGGCGGCATGTCGACTCCCCATACCGCCGAACGCCCTTCCGGAGGGATCCGGAAGGGCGTTCGAGGTGAAAACGCTGTCCTTCCGGCTACACGAGAATCTCCGCGCAGACGACCCGCGCGGCGCAGGTCTGCGCGCACATCTCGTACGAGCCGTGAAGGGCGAAGCTTCGCATCGGCCTGCAGCGTCGCGCGCGCGGGCCGAGCTTGTCAAGCATTCGCTGTGCTATGAAACGCCTCTCGATGGCGAACGAGACCGGGATCGAGTCGGGACCGTGGTACCTCCGGCGCCGGGGCGGCGCCCTGTGCGCGGCCGTGCTGCTGCTCGCGATGGCGCTCGTGCTGTTCGTGAACCTGCGCGACGAGCCGATCGGGCGGCTCAGCGAGAAGCGCTGTGTCTCGGTCGTGAACGCGATGGTGCGGGGCGGCGACTGGATGGTCCCGCGCATCGCCGGCCAGGTGCGGCTGCAGAAGCCGCCCCTGCTCTACTGGGCCGGCGCCGCCACCGCGACCTTGCTCGACGACACCGGACCGATCGCCGTGCGCCTGCCGTCGGCCTTCGCGACGCTCGCGCTCGTCGCGCTGGTGATGGCGTGGGGCGCGTCGCTCGGCGGGATCGGCCGAGGCCTGGCCGCGGGGGCGGTGCTGGTCACCATGTACCAGCTCACGGCCTCGGGGCGGCGGGGCGACGCGGAGATGCTGCTCGCCTTCTTCTGCGCGGCGACGTTGTTCGCGTTCGATCGGCTGCACGTCACGCGGCGGCGCGCGCTGCTGCCGCTGTTCGGCCTGCTTGCCGGGCTGGCGCTGCTCTCGAAGGCGACCGCGGTGTTCGTGGTCGTCGCCCTACCCATCCTGGTGTGGCTCGCGCTCGAGGGCGAGCTGCGTCGGCTGCGCGATCCCGGCCTGCTCGGCGCCTGCGCGCTGGCGTTCGCGATCGGCGTGGCCTGGTACGTGGCGATCGTCGCGCGCGTGCCGGGGGCGCTCGATTCGCTGTGGCAGGACCTGGTCCTGCCGCTGGGCGCCCTGCCGGAGCTCGGGTCCGGCGCCAAACACTACCAGCCCGTCTGGTACTACCTGTCGGCGCTTCCGCGGCGGGCGGCGCCGGCGAGCCTGCTGCTGCCCGTCGTCGTGTGGCGGCTCTTTACGACGCGGCTCTACCGCGACGAGCCGCGCATGCGCTTTGCGGCGCTGTGCTTCGTGGCGCCGTTCGTCGCCTTCTCGCTCCTGCCGCAGAAGCAGGCGCATTACGCGCTGGTGATGCTGCCGTCGCTGGCGATCCTGTGCGCCGAGTCGGTCGCCGCGCTCGCACCGCGCGCGCGCGCCTGGCTGGCGCGCGGCGTCGGCGCGCCGTTCGCGCTCGCGGGTGTCGCGGCCACCACGCTGCTCGCACTGTACTTCCACTGGATCGAGGGCCAGCCGCTCCTCGGCGTCGTGGCCGGCTCGCTGGTCCCGGGCGGACTGTTCGCGGTCGCGGGGGTCGCTGCGCTGCGCGGCCGGATCGCCGGCCTCGCGCTGGCATCGCTTCCCGCGTTCCTGCTCGTGCTCGCGCTGCACCGCGGCGTCGCCGTGGTGCGGGCCGAGCGGCTCGAGATCGAGGGTCTGGGCAGCCTGACGCTCGACGAGCGCGAGCGGCTCTACCGCGTGGCGCGCGAGCGCCCCTGGTTCCTCGAGGTCTTCCAGCTCTCGCGCGCGCCCGAGCGCAGCGGCTAGCGCAACAGGTCGTCGATCTCGAGACGGATCGCGCGCCGCTCGAGCCACCACACGCCGAGCAGGTCGACCGCGGTGCGCCGCAGGCGCGCGAGGTTGCCGTACTTCGAGCGTCCCGCCCGGCGCGGGCGGTGGTTCACGTCGAGCTCGAGCAGGGAGAATCCGTGGCTCGCGAACAACGCGGGCAGGAAGCGATGCATGCCGTCGAAGTGCGGCAGCTCGAGGAACGCCGTGACCGGAAAGACCTTGAGCGAGCAACCGGTGTCGGACGCGCCGTCCCGCAGCACCGCCCGGCGCGCGGCGTTCGCGAGCCGGCCCGCGATCCGGCGCGCGAGCGGGGCGCGGCGCCGCGCGCGCCGGCCGATCACGACGTCGAAGCGCGCGGCTTGCTCGAGCAGTCGCGGTAGATCCGCTGGATCGTTCTGCAGGTCGCCGTCGAGCGTCGCCACGTGGGAGAGGCGCGCCGCGCGCACGCCCGCGAGCAGGGCCGCGGACTGGCCGAGATTCCGGGCGAGCGGCACGAGCCGCACCTGGCGGTTCCGCTCGACGGCCTCGAGCACGCGCTTGCGCGTCTCGTCGCGGCTGCCATCGTCCACCAGGATCAGCTCCCAGCGCAGCTCGCCCGCGCCGAGCACGGCCACCAGCTCCGCGACCAGCGGCGCGACGTTCGCCTCCTCGTCGAAGAGCGGCACGACCACCGACACGCCCGAGAGCGTCTCGATCACGCGATCCCCCGACGCCGCAGCGCGATGTTGCGCGCGTAGACCAGAAACCCGGCCGACTGCCCGAGGATGAACACCAGATCGCGTCGGTGCAGCGAGTACACGAGCAAGAGCGCCGAGCCGACGATCGAGAGGTGCCAGAAGATCTCGGGCACGATGCTGCGGCCGGCGCGTTCGGATTGGATCCACTGCACCACGAAGCGGAGCGAGAAGATCGCCTGGCCGGCCAAGCCGACGATCACCCAGGGATTGCGCAGCGCTTCGAGCAGCTCGTCGCTCATCGAGGCCTCCTGGCGGCGCAGCCCGCCGTCACACGATCCGCACCCAACCGAACCAGAACGCGATCGCCATCACCACGGACAGGCCGATCCGATACCAACCGAACGCCGCCAGGCCGTGGCGGTTCAAGAACGCGACCAGCCAGCGCACCGCGAGCGCGGCCGACAGCGTCGCGACGGCGATGCCCAGCACCACCGAGCCTGCGCCCAGCGTGTCGATCAGGTTCGGTGTGCCGTCGCGCGCGGAGCCGAGCAGATTCTTGGCCAGTTTGTAGACACAGGCGCCGCCGAGCGTCGGTACGCCGACCAGGAACGAGAACTCGGCCGCGTCCCGCGGGCGCAAACCCACGAGCGTGCCGCCAGCGATCGTCATCATCGAACGCGACGTCCCGGGCCACATGGCGATGCACTGCAAGAACCCTACCGCGAGCGCGCGGCGCCAGTCGAGCGCGTCCAACGCGAGCTCCCGCCCTGGCTCGCCCGCGCCGCGCCCGCGATCCAGCCAGATCATCCAGACACCGCCCGCGAAGAGCGCTCCGACGACGGGCAGCGGGCGGAACAGGTGCGCCTCGAGCCAGTCGTCGAGCAGCGGACCGAGGATCGCCGCCGGCAGGAATGCGACGAGAACGTTCAACAAGAGGCGCCGTCCCGCGGCATCCCGCCCCACGACGCCGCGCAGCATCTGCGCGACGCGCGACGCGTACAGCCCGAGCACGGCCAGGATCGCGCCGCCCTGGATCACGATCGAGAAGGCGTCCAGCGCCGACTTCGACTCCGCCTGATCGAGCCCGAGCAGCGACTGCGCCAGGATCAGATGGCCGGTCGAGCTCACCGGCAGATACTCGGTGATTCCCTCGACCAGACCGAGCACGACGGCCTGCCACTTCTCGAGCATGCGCACTCCGGGGAGGGAGGTGGCGGCAGGTTACAGGAGCGCGGCGTCGCCAGCGAGCAGGCACGCGCGTGAGTGAAGCGGGACGAGCTGAGCCCGCCGTGAGCGCCGGATGAGAAGCCGCTAATCGAGCCGCTTGCGGAAGCGCAGGATCGCGATGGCGATCGCGACCGAGAAGAACGACACGAGCGGCCAGACGTCGCGCGAGAGCTCGCCGAGCGTCGCGCCGCGCAGGACGATGCCGCGCACGATGCGCAGGAAGTGGGTGAGCGGGAAGACCTCCGCGAGCCAGCGCGCCGGCCAGGGCATGCCATCGAACGGGAACATGAAGCCCGACAGCAGGATCTGCGGCAGGAAGGTGACGAATGCCATCTGGAAGGCCTGGAACTGCGTCTGCGCGAGCGTCGAGATCAGGAGTCCCAGCGTCAGCGCGGCGGCGACGAATACGCCGGTGCCCGCGTACAGCCCGACCAGGCTGCCCTGGATCGGCACGCCGAACACGAAGCGCCCGAGCAGCAGGATCAGCGTGACCTGCGCGTACCCGATCAGCACGTACGGCGCGATCTTGCCGACCATCAGCTCGGGCGTCTGCACCGGCGTGGTGATCAGGAGCTCGAGGTTGCCGCGCTCGCGCTCGCGCACGATCGCGACCGCCGTGAACAGCACGAGCGTGAGCGTCAGGATGACACCGCACAGTGCCGGCACGATGTGCACGGGCGAGCGGCGCTCCGGGTTGTAGTACGCGCGCAGCTCGAAGACCGGCGAAGCGCGCGCGGCCGCGTGCGCGGGACGCGCGAAGCGGTCGGCGACGACCAGCGACGCCAGCCCGCGCGCGGCCGCGAGCACGATCGGGTCGCCGCCGTCGACGAGCAGCTGCGCGCGCGCGCGCTCGCCATGGGTCGCGCGCCGCTCGAAGTCCGCGGGGATCACGATGCCGACCGAGATCCGGCCCTCGACGAGCTGTCGCTCCAGCGCCTCGACCGACTTCGCGCTGTAGACGACGTCGATCACCTGCGTGGCCTGCGCGTCCTGCACGAGCCAGCGAGCGCGCTGGGTGCCCGCGAGATCGGCGACGCCCGCGCGCAAGTGGCGCACGTCCTGGTTGATCGCGTAGCCGAACAGGATCGTCATCATCAGCGGCACGCCGGCGACCATGCCGCCGGTCAGCCGGTCACGGCGCAGATGGCGGAACTCCTTGCGCGCGATCGCGGAGATGCGCGAGAACGAGCGCGCGAAGCCGCTCATGTGCGCGCCTCACTCTCGCGCAGCCGCCTCGTGGAGGCGACGAACACGTCCTCCAGGCTCGCGCGCGCGAGCACGACGCGCGCCTCGACGTCGGCGCCCGCGAGCGCGTGCGCGAGCCGCGCGGCCGGCTCCGCGACGTCGCGGTCGACCAGCGCGTGCAGGCGCTGGCCGAGCTGCGCCACGCTCTGCACCTCTTCGATGCGCGCCAGCACGTCGCGCGCCGCGCGCAGATCGGGACCCTCGATCTCGACCACCGCCGCTTCGATCTCGGCCATCAAGCGCTCGGGCGCGCCGTCGGCGACGATCCGCCCGCGATCGAGGATCGCGAGACCGTGGCAGCGCTCGGCCTCGTCCATGTAGTGCGTGGAGACGAGGATGGTCGTGCCGCGCTCGACGAGCTGGAACAGGCTCTCCCAGAAGTCGCGCCGGCTCTGCGGGTCGACGGCGCTGGTCGGCTCGTCGAGGAACAAGAGCTCCGGCTCGTGCAGCGTCGCGGCGGCCAGCGCGAGCCGCTGCTTCTGTCCGCCCGAGAGCGTGCCGGCGCGCTGCTCCGCGCGCTCTTCGAGCCGGAACTCGTCGAGCAGTGCCGCGATCCGCGCGCGCCGCTGCGCGGCACCGAGCGAGTAGATCTCGCCCAGGAACTCGAGGTTCTCGCGCACCGACAGGTCTTCGTAGAGCGAGAAGCGTTGGGTCATGTAGCCGAGCTTGCGGCGCAGCTTCTCGGCGTCGCGCGGCATGTGCAGGCCGAGCACCTCCGCTTCGCCCTCGCTCGGCACGAGCAGGCCGCACAGCATGCGGATGGTGGTCGACTTGCCCGAGCCGTTCGGGCCCAGGAAGCCGTAGATCGCGGCGCGCGGCACCGCGAGGTCGACGTGATCCACCGCGACCAGCGACCCGAAGCGCCGCGTCAGACCGCGCGTGCGGATCGCGATCGCGTCGCTCACTTCGGCTCGGGCGCGGACCCCGCCTCCGCGAGCGCGTCGAGCTCGAAACGAACCTCGACCGGCACGCCGGTCGGCAGCTCGCGCCCCGCCGGTCCGTCGATCTCGATCTCGGCCAGGTACGAGAGTCGGCCGCGATCGTATTGCGTGAGCGCGTAGTAAGGCGTGAACGCGGCCTCGTGCGAGAGCATGCGCACGGTGCCCGCGAACTCGCCTTCGAGACCGGCGATCTGCACGCGCGCGCGGCTGCCGCTGGCGATGCGCGCTCGCAGCGGCTCCGGCACGTAGACACGCGCGTAGGCGGGGTCGGAGGAGAGCAGGATCGCGACCACCGCGCCGGCCGGCGGGCGCTCGCCCCGCTCGAAGGGCAGCGCGTCGACGCGGCCGGCACGCGGTGCGCGCACCTCGAGGCGCGCGCGGCGGATGCCGATCTCGGCGACCTGCGCCTCCGCGGCTGCGAGCGCGCCGCGCGCCTGGTCGAGCTCCTCCGAGGTCGAGCCCCGCTCGAGCGCCTCGAGCGCCGCGCGATACTCGTCGCGCCGCGCGATCGCCTCGTCGCGCCGCGCGCGCAGCAGGTCGCTGCGCGCCTGCGATTCGAACGCGCGCTGCTCGAGCGCGCGCGCGCGCGCGAAGTCGGTCTGCGCGTTGCGCACCGCGCTGTCCGCGCGGGCGAGCCGCGCGCGCGCCTCGCGGATACGCTCGGCGCGCGGCCCGCGCTCCGACTCGGCGAGTCGCGCGCGCAGCTCGTCGCGCGCGGCCTCGCCGCGCGCGCGCTGCGCCGCGAGCAGCGCGTCGTCGAGCTGCAAGAGCACCTGCCCCTCGACGACGGAGTCGCCCTCGCGTACCCGGATCGCGACGATCGGCTCGTTCGCCTCCGCGACCAGCTCGATGCGGTCGCGTTCGAGCGTGCCCACGGCGGGCAGATCCGCGGGATCGGAGCCGCAGGCCGCGAGCATCGCGAGTGAAGGCAGCCAGACGAAGCGCGCGCGAATCATGTCGGCTCCACGCGCGCGCGAGCGCCGTCGAAGAACAGCCGCGTGGTGTGCTCGATCAGGCGCTCGCTGAAGGCGGCGTCGAGCTCGTAGCCGAGCACCTTGCCCGCGAGCGGATGCGCGAGGAACGGGAAGATGCACATGCCCATGAGCGATAGGACCGCGAGCTTCGGCTCGAGCTCGGCGCGCAGCTCGCCGCTCGCGACTTCGGCGGCGACGAGACCCGGGATGAGCGTGGCCACGCGCGACGCGAAGCGCTCGATGAAGCGCGCGCGCGCTGCGGAGTCGCCGGTCACGATCTCGCGCAAGAGCAGCGCCGGCACCCAGGGCTGACTCGCGATCGTCGCGACGTACATGCGGATCAGCGCGGCCAACGGGCCGGTGGTGTCGGCCGGCTGCGCG
Organism: Myxococcota bacterium; assembly: GCA_040902485.1. GTDB lineage: Bacteria > Myxococcota_A > UBA9160 > SZUA-336 > SZUA-336 > VGRW01. The sequence continues at coordinate 46,122 of JBBDXF010000022.1, forward strand.
GCCAGCTCGCGCACCCGGCCGAGCATCTCCTCGAACACCGAGCCGAGCATGGCCTCGTACAGCCCGAGCTTGTCGCCGAAGTAGTACGAGATCATGCCGGGCGTCACGTCCGCCTCGCGCGCGATCTCGCGGATCCCCACCTCGCCGAAGCCGCGCTTGGCGAACAGCTCGCGGGCCACCGCGACCAGCCGGCGCCGCACGTCCTCGGCCGACTCGCCAGCGCGCCGCACCGGTCGTCCGACCCGCCTCGCCTGCCCCTGTTTCCGGCCTCGCTGCAATGCCACGGCCGAAAATTATTCGATCGGTCGATTAAATGCAAGCACAGACTCCGGACGAGGGGCGGCCCGCCCGGCCGAGGCTCAGGTCCCGGCGGCCTTCGTGACCAGGCGGGTGGTCGAACGGCCCTCGACCAGCGCGACGAGCTCGACCCGTCCACCCCACTTCTCGACCGCGTCCCAGCCGACCACGTCGCGCTTGGTCTTGTAGTCCGCGCCCTTGGTGAGCACGTCGGGGCGGAGCGCGCGAATCAGCTGCAGCGGCGTCTCCTCGTCGAACAGCACCACGGCATCGACACATTCCAGTGACGCCAGGATCTGCGCGCGGTCGTGCTCGCTCTGCAGCGGCCGGCCCGCGCCCTTCAGCCGGCGCACGGAGGCGTCCGTGTTCACGCCCACGATCAGCGCCTCGCCGAGCGCGCGCGAGCGCTCCAGGTAGCGCACGTGCCCGAGGTGCAGGATGTCGAAGCAGCCGTTGGTGAAGACGACCGAGCGGCCCTGCGCCCGCAGACGAGCGGCGAGCTCCGCGGCCTGCGCGCGCGTGGCGACCTTCTCGTGCGAGCGCGCGCTCTTCGCGCCGAGCTCGGCCAGGATCTCCTGACCCGACACGGTGGCGGCGCCGAACTTCCCGACCTTCACGCCGGCCGCCAGGTTCGCGAGCCAGGCGGCCTCGGCGATCTCCGCACCGGCGGCGAGCGCGAGCGCGACGGTGGCCGCGACCACGTCGCCCGCGCCCGTCACGTCCATCAGCTCGCGCGGCCGCGCGGGGATCTCGAGCAACGCGCCCGCGCCGCCGCGCGCGCGCGACGCGAGCAGCATGCCCGCCTGCCCGCGCGTGATCAGCGCGTGCGCGATGTCGAGCTCGTCGGCCATGCGCCGTGCCGCGGCGGCGACGTCGGCGACTCCGGCGAGCGGAGCGCCGGCGAACGCCGCGGCCTCGCGCAGGTTCGGCTTGATCACCGTCGCGCCGCGGTAGACCTCCCACGGCAGGCCCTTCGGATCGACGACCACGGGCTTGCCGTGTGCGGCCCCGATCGCCGCGCGGCAGACCGCGGCCGTGAGCACGCCCTTGGCGTAGTCGGACAGGATCAACGCGTCCGCCTTGCGGACCGCCGTGACCACGCGCGCGCACAAGCGCTTCTCGAGCGAGGGCGAGAGGCTCGCGACCGTCTCGCGGTCGAGCCGGATCACTTGTTGATGACGCGCGACGATGCGCGTCTTGCGGGTGGTGAGACGATCCCGGTCCGCGATGATCCCTGACGACGGAATGCCGAGATTCACGGCCTCGCCGCGGAACAGCGCGCCGTCCGCGTCCTCGCCGATCGCGGTGCACAGACTCGCGCGCGCGCCGAGCGCGACCAGCGACTTCGCCACGTTCGCCGCGCCGCCGAGCATGAACTCCTCGCGCTCGACGGCGAGCACCGGGACCGGCGCCTCGGGCGAGATCCGTTCGACCTCGCCGATCACGTAGGCGTCGAGCGTGGCGTCGCCGACCACCACCACGCGCCGGCCGACCATCGCGCCGAGCAGCTCGCGCATGCGCGCGACCGGCGGCTCGCGGAACGCGCCGACGGCCTCCGGACCCGACTTGCGGCGACTCACTCTCCCCTCCCCCGATACCTGTACCAGATCCGCGCGATCTCGAAGAAGGCCACGAAGAAGTCGACCGGTCGCACCTTCGAGCCGGCCACGTCGTGCCAGCGCTCGAGCGGGAGCTCGTAGACGACCTCCCGGGCGGGCGGGAGCTCGGGGCTGCGCCGCGAGCGGATCAGACGCGCGAGCAGCTCTACGTCGAAGGTCCAGTTCACGGCGAAGGGCGTCTCGAAGATCGCGCCGAGCTGCGGAGTCCGGCGCATCAGCTTCGCGCCGCACTGCGTGTCGTAGATCGGCAGCCGCAACACCTGCGAGACGGCCGTCGCGAAGATCCGCCCCAGGTAGTGCCGCGCCGGGCTGCGCCGCACCGAGCGGCCGAGCAGCTGCACGCGCGCGCCGAACACGATCTCGATGCCGGGCAGGCGCTCGAGCACGTCGATGAAGCGCGCGATCTCGTCCAGCGGCGTCGCCAGGTCCGCGTCCCAGTAGCCGACGTAGCGGGCGTTGGATTTGAACGCCACGCCGAGCCCCGCGCGCACCGCTTCGGCCTTGCCCCCGTTCCGCGGCAGGTCGAGCACCGAGAACGACTCGCGCCGAACCGCCTCGAGCTCGTGCAGGCGCGCGAGCGTCTCGTCGCTGCTGCCGTCGTTCACGAACAGGAAGCCGATCGCGGGCTCGCTCGCGACGAAGCTCCGGAAGGCGGCCAGATCGAGCCTGCGCGCCTCGTTGTAGCAAGGCACGACGACCAGGGTTCGCGGCGATGGACTCACGCGCCCCCGAGTCTACCGGCTAGCTGCGGGTCGTCAGCACCTGCTTGCGCGCGAGCGCGGCCACGAGCAAGCCACCGACCAGGAACAGCGCCGTCGAGCGCGGCTCGGGGATCGGGGTCGTCGGAGCTCCGGTTCCGGAGTCGTCGTCGAAGCCGAGCGCCTCCGAGGAGAGGCTCTGGTAGCGCACGCCGAAGTTGTCGAGCTCGACCGCGCTGATCGGGCCGGCGAAGTTCAGCGTCAGCGTCAGGTTCGTGAACTCGCCGATGTCGAGCCCGCCGCTACCTCCGCCGTTGCAGTTGTTGCGGTTGTTGATCACGCACAGGTCGATCGAGCCGAAGCCGTTCGAGAAGCTGCCGCCCAGGTTCACGTCGCTGAACACCGTGCTGTCGAGCGAAGCGCTCGCGATGCTCGGGTCGGTGTCGAAGCCGAACGCGCTCACGCGCGCGGTCTCCCACAGGATCGACGAGGTGTTGGTGAGCCTGACGTCGAGCACCAGCGTGTTGCCCGAGATCGACTCCACCTCGAACACGGCCTGAGCCGTCAGGCCCGCGACGTCGTCGCCTTCGATGTTCCCGCCGAAGTCGATCGTGAAGCTGTCTCCAGCGCTGTCGACCGTCACCGCCGACGCGGTTCCCGCGAGGGCTGCGAGCGCCAGCGCACAGACTCCACCGAGCAGTGCTCGCGACCCTCGACCCGAGAACGCCGATTGACGCATTGCGTCTCCATCCTGGTAGTGGGCGACCGGTAGCCCTTGGACCCTCGCAGCCTAACACGTGCGTGATCCGGCGCACAACTCCGCGACCGATGAAAACCCCTTCTTACAAGCGTACTTGCGTGTTAGGTCGCAGGCCGGACCAGAGCTTGCGTATGATCCGGCGTCGACCTGCTACTCGGAGAACCCATGCCGCCGACCGACACCCACCGGATCGCCAACCACGCCGCGCTGCGCGAGCGGATCGGCGAGCCCAATCCCGCGACCCGCCAGAAGCTCTTCGACCACCTCGACGAGCAGATGCGCGCCTATCTTTCGCGCTCGCCGTTCTGTCTGATGGCGACGACCGACCGCGAGGGCATGCCCGAGGTCTCGCCGAAGGGCGATGGCCGCGGCTTCGTGCTGGTCGAGGACGAGCACAGCCTGGTCCTGCCCGACCGGAAGGGCAACAAGCTCCTGTTCGGGCTCCAGAACCTGCTCGAGAACCCGCGAGTCGGCCTGATCTTCCTGGTGCCGGGGACCGACGAGACGCTGCGCGTGAGCGGGCGCGCGGAGCTGCGCAGCGATCCGGAGCTGCTCGCGCGGCTCTCGGCGCGCGGCCAGCCGGCGCTGCTCGCGATCCGGGTGCGCGTCGAGCGCTGCTTCTTCCACTGCGCGCGCGCGTTCCTGCGCGCCGAGCTGTGGAATCCGGAGAGCTGGCCCGAGCCGCTGCGCATCTCCTTCGGCCGCCAGATCGCGCCGCGCCTGGGCGGCGACGCCAAGCTCGCCGACGCGATCGACGCCAACATCGAGAAGGGCCGCAACGACCTCTAGGCGGCTGGAGCGGGCGCCTCCGCGAGCGGGAGCGATGCGAGCCCGCCGTTGCCGGTGAACGCGAGCCGCCGGCGGTGGAAGCGCTCGATCGTCGAACGGTGGCCGATGCTGACCAGTGTCGTGCCCGGCAGCTCCGCGGCGATCAGCTCGTACAGGTGCTTCTCGTTCTCGGCGTCGAGCGCGGAGGTCGCCTCGTCCAGGAACAGCCACTCCGGCTTCTGCAAGAGCGCCCGCGCGAACGCGAGCCGCTGCTGCTCGCCGGGCGAGAGCCGCTGCTCCCAGTGGTCGTGCTCGCCGAGCCGCTCGACCAGGTGCGTGAGCCGGCACTCCGCCAGCGCGCGGCCGAGCTCGGTGTCGAGGAACGCGCCCTCGGGCGACGGATAGCAGAGCGCGCCGCGCAGGCTGCCGATCGGCAGGTACGGCTTCTGCGGCAGGAACAGACACTTCGAAGTGTCGGGCCGCTCGATGCGTCCGCGGCCGAACGGCCAGATGCCGGCGAGCGCGCGGAACAGCGTGCTCTTGCCGCTGCCGGAAGGGCCGGTCATCAGCACCGACTCGCCCCGCACGAGCTTCGCGTCGACCGCTTGCAGGAGCGTCTCGCCGCCGGGCAGCGCGAGCGTCAGGCCCTGCAGCGCCACACCGTCCGGGTCGCGCAACTCGACCTCGATGCCCGAGGTCGAGCGCGCCTGCGCGTGCATCGCCGCGAGGGCCGCGCGGAAGGTGATCAAGCGGTCGACGGTCGCCTTCCAGTCCGCGATGTCGATGTACGCGGCCACGAAGAACGACAGCGCATCCTGCACGCGCCCGAAGGCGTTCGCGGTCTGGGTGAGCGCGCCGAAGGTGATCTCCTTCGCGAAGTAGCGCGGCGCCGCGGCCAGGTACGGGAACAGCACGGCCGCCTGATCGAAGCCGACCGTGAAGGTCCGCAGCCTCTTCTGGCGCCGCATGATCTCCCACCAGTTGCGCCACACGTCGCCGAAGCGCTCGGAGAGGCGGCGCGCCTCGTCGGCCTCGCCGCCGTACAGGGCGATGCCCTCGGCGCTCTCGCGCACGCGCACCAGGCTGAAGCGGAAGTCCGCCTCGTAGCGCTGCTGGTTGAAGTTGAGCCGCGGCAGCGGCTTCCCGATCCAGTGCGTGAGCCAGGTGCCCGCGACCGAGTAGGCCAGCGCCGCCAGCACCATGTAGCCGGGCAGCGCGAACGTGACGCCGCCGAGCGTGAACGCGAACGAGCCGGACAGCCCCCACAGGATCGCGATGAACGAGGCGAGCGTCACGATCTGCCGCAAGAGCCCGAGCGAGAGCGTGAGGCTCTGGTCGACGAACAGCCGCAGGTCGTCGGCGATGCGCTGGTCCGGGTTGTCGGTGCCGGTGTCAGCCAGGCGCATGCGGTAGTAGGCGCGCTCGCCGAGCCAGTCGCCCACGTACAGGTCGGTCAGCCAGCGGCGCCAACGGATCTGCAACATCTGCTGGAGGTATGCGCTGTAGACCGCGGCCGCGATGAAGATCGCCGCCAGCACCGCGAAGCGCAGCAGGAGCGTGCCGAAAGCGCTCTCCTGGTACTGCTGGAGCGCGTCGAAGAAGTCGCGGTTCCAGGTGTTGAGCTGCACCAGCAGGTAGACCTGACCCAGGCTCAACGACACCACCACGAGCAGCAGCCCGCGCGCGACCCAGCGCTCCTCCGAGCTCCAATACGGAGCGGCCAGGGTCCAGAAGTCGCGAAGGAAGGCGCGCAGCTTGGCGGTCATGCGGATCTCCAAACGGGCGGACGGGAAAGCGACACCGATCGACGTGCGGACGCGAGAGCTTATCGGCGCCCGGCCCTCGAACAGCGGCGGACGTCGCGAAACGTGCGCAGATTCGCCCGCCAGTGCGCGCTCGCGGACAGCCGCGTCGCGCGAGCCGACGCCGGCCAGACTGGCCGGCGGAGGCCAGGCCGGTCAGATCGGCTTCGCTCGGCTGCGCCTCGCTGCGCGCGTCGCTTCGTTCGGCGAGTTATCCTCGTCCCATGCCGAACCTGGATCACCCCGTCTTCGACTGCGACAACCACTACTACGAGGCGCTCGACGCCTTCACGCGTCACCTCGATCCCAAGCTCGGCCCGCGCTGCGTGCAGTGGGCGGAGATCAACGGTCGCAAGTACCACGTGATCGGCGGCGTGGTCTCGCACGCGGTCGTGAACCCGACCTTCAACCCGATCGCGAAGGCCGGCGCGATGCACGAGTACTTCCGCGGCAACCCGCACGGTAAGTCGCCGCTCGAGTTCCTGCGCGCGCGCGAGCCGATCCCGGACGAGTACCGGAACAACGACGCGCGCCTGCGCGTGATGGACAAGCAAGGCCTCGAGGCGATCTGGCTGTTCCCGACGCTCGGAGTGCTGTACGAGGAGCTGCTCAAGCACGACACGGAAGCGGTCGCGCTCACCTTCCGCGCGTTCAACCAGTGGCTCGAGGAGGACTGGGGCGTCCGCTACCAGAACCGGATCTTCGCCGCGCCGTACATCCCGATGGTGGATCCGGCGGTCGCGGTGCGCGAGCTCGAGTGGTCGCTCGCGCGCGGCGCGCACGTGGTGTGCATGCGGCCCGCGCCGGCCTGGACCAAGGACGGCCCGCGCTCGCCGGCCGACGCGCTGTTCGATCCGTTCTGGGCGCGCGTCAACGAGGCGGGCATCGCCGTGGTCGTGCACGCGGGCGACAGCGGGTACAGCGCGAACGGCTACGCCCGCGACGGCTTCGGCGCGTCCTTCGACGGCGGTTGGAAGCCCTCGATCAAGTCGTTCAACATCGAGCGCGCGGCGCACGACTTCCTGATCACGCTGGTCTTCGAGAAGCTCTTCGACCGCTTCCCGAACCTGCGCATCGCGTCGGTCGAGAACGGCTCCGACTACCTCGCGGATCTGTTCAAGAAGCTGCGCCAAACCGCGAAGAAGACTCCGGGTTGGTTCAAGGAAGATCCGGTCGAGACGTTCCAACGCCACGTCTGGATCAACCCGTTCTGGGAGGACGACGTCCGCGAGATCACCGAGCACATGGGGCCCGAGCGCGTGATCTTCGGCTCGGACTGGCCGCACATCGAGGGCATGCCCGAGCCGCTGGACTACGTGGCCGAGCTCGAGAGCTTCGACGCCGACACGCGGCGACGCATCCTGCGCGAGAACGTGCGGGAGCTGAACACCCTGCGGCCGGTCTGAGCGCCGTGGCGATCCGACTCTATTGGTGCCCGAACTCGCGCGCGGTGCGCGCGCTCTGGCTGCTCGAGGAGATCGGCGCGAGCTACGAGCTGGTGCGCGTCGATGTGCGCGCGGGCGCACAGAACGATCCGGCCTTCCGCGCGATCTCGCCGCTCGGCAAGGTGCCAGCGCTGGTCGACGGCGAGACGGTGGTCGCGGAGTCGGGCGCGATCTGCGCCTATCTCGGCGATCGCTTTCCCGAGGCGAAGCTCGCGCCCGCGCTGTCGTCGCCGCTGCGCGGGCCGTACCTGCGCTGGTTGTTCTTCGGCGCGGGCTGCATCGAGCCCGCGTTCGCCGATCGCATGCTTCAGCGCGAAGGCCAGATTCCGCACCTGTCCGCGGCGTGGGGCAGCTTCGATTCCGTGGCGACCGCGCTGCGCGACGGGCTCGCGCGCGGACCCTGGCTGCTCGGCGACGCCTTCAGCACGGCCGACGTTCTCATCGGCTCGGGCGTGCAGTGGGGCGTACAGACGAAGCTGCTGCCCGACGACGCGGTCTTCAGCGGCTACGTGAAGCGGTTCGAAGCGCGGCCCGCCTGGCAGCGCACGCTCGCGATCGAAGCCGCCGGCTAGGACTCAGGCGCCGCGCCCCCGATCCGCGAGCAGCTCGGCGATCGCGTGTCGCGACAGCGCGGCGTGCACCGGGTTCGTGGTCTGGTAATACGGCAGCGCGACCAGCGAGACGGACAGCGCCCAGCCGCGGCCGCGCGCCCAGGTCGCGTCGTCGACGCCGAGCTCGGCTCGGAACACCGCGCGAGCTTCGGCGGGCAGCAGGTTCCAAGCGACGATCAGGTCGACCGCGGGATCGCCGACGCCGAGGCCGCCGAAGTCGATCACGGCGCTGAGCCGGCCGCTCACGGTCAGCAAGTTCCCCGACTGAATGTCCCCGTGGATCCAGACCGGTTCGCGCGGCCAGGCCGGAATCGCCAGCGCCGCTTCCCACTCCGCAGTCACCGCGGCGGTGTCGACCATGCCGTCCAAGGCCGCGATCGAGTTGCGCGTGATCGGGTCGCGCAGCGCCAGATCCACGCCGCGATAGAAATTGTGTCTACCGGGTCGCGGCCCGCCCGTGGTGTCGATCCGCTGAAGCGCCAGAACGAAGCGAGCCAGCGTCCTGGCGGCTTCGCGGAGATCCGCGATGCGCTCGAGCGTGGCCTTCTCGCCTTCGAGCCAGCGGTACACCGACCAGTGGCAGGGGTAGCCCTCGGCGGGCTCGCCGAGCGCGAGCGGCTCCGGGATCGCCAGCGGCAGGTGCGGCGCGAGCTTCGGCAGCCAGCGGTGTTCCTTCTCGATCTCGGCGATCGGCCGCCGGAGCAGCGGGAGCCGCACGACCCGATCGTCGCCGAGCCGATACAGCGCGTTCTCCGTACCCGCGGACTCGACGCGCTCGATCGGGAGCTCCGCCCAGCGCGGGAACTGCGCGGCGAGCAGCCGGCGCACCAGGCCTGCGTCGGTCTCGAGCTCGTCCGCGTGCAGCTTGCCCGTGGCGACTATCCCCGAGCTCAGTCGCCTACGACGGCGAAGGAGTGGAGCGGATCCGGCAGCGAGTCCATCCGCGGCGTATTCTACGGCCATGAGCAACGTTTCCGCTCGTGAGCTGGGCTTCGACGAGGATCGCCTTGCCCGCGTCGCGCGTGCGCTCGACGCCGACATCGCGGCCGAACGCTGTGACGGCGCCGCGCTGGTGGTGGCCCGCGGCGGCCGCATCGCGCTCGATCTCGTGCACGGCTACGCCGAGCGCGCGACGGGCCGGCGGCTCGGCCGCGACGCGGTCTTCGCCACCATGTCGGTCGGCAAGCAGTTCACCAACGCCGTCGTGCTGGGCATGGTCGAGCGCGGCCTCTTGCGACTACACCAGCCGGTGGCGGATGTGCTGCCCGGCTTCGGGGCGCTCGGCAAGGAGCGCGTGACGCTGTTCCAGCTGCTCACCCACACCAGCGGCGTGACCGCCGCGATCCCCACGGTCGCGCCGGACGTGCTGATGAACATCGAGAAGATGGCGGCCTGGGCTTGCGGCCAGGCGCTCGAGTCGATGCCGGGCGAGCGCGTGAACTACTCGATCTCGGTCGCGCACGCGCTGATGGCCGCGATGTGCGTGAGCGCCGACGGGGCGGCACGCTCGTTCGCGAAGCTGGTCGAGGAGGAGGTGTTCCGCCCGCTCGGCATGCGCGACAGCGCGCTCGGCGCGCGCGAAGACCTGCTGTCGCGACTGTGCCCGGTGCGCGCGGCGTACAAGGAGCCGGGATTGTTCGCGCCCGAGGCGCTGGAGGGGATCGGCGAGCTGCTGAAGATCCCCGGCTGCGAGATCCCCGCGGGCGGCTACGTCACCACCGCGCACGACCTGCACCGCTTCGCGGAGATGTTCCGGCGCGGCGGCGAGCTCGACGGCCAGCGCGTGCTCTCGCCGGCGACGATCGAGTACTGCTCGCGCAATCACACCGGCGAGATGCCGAACCAGCTGTGGAACTACGCGACCGGGATGCGCGGCTGGGATCCGTTCCCCGCGTACCTCGGCATAGGGCTGTTCCTGCGCGGCGAGAAGCCGATCCCCGGCCCGTTCGGCGCGCTCAACTCAGCCCGCACCTACGGCGGCTTCGGCGCGGGCTCGACCGCGTTCTGGGTCGACCCGGCGCGCGATCTCACGTTCGCGTTCCTGTCGACGGGGCTGATGGAGGACAGCTACCACGTCGAGCGCCTGGCGCGGCTCTCCGACCTGGTGGTCGCGGCGCTGGTGAACTGAGCGCGGCATGAAGTTCGGCCTGCTGCAGTTCTTCTCGTGGACGCGGCGCGTCCCGCTCGAGACCGTCTTCCAGCGCGCGCTGGAGCGCATCGAGATCATGGACCGGACCGGCTACGACGCGGTCTGGCTGGCCGAGCACCACTTCAACACCTACAGCGTGTGCCCGTCGACGACGCTGATGGGCACGCAGGTGGCGGCGCGCACGCAGCGCCTGCGCATCGGCACCGCCGTCACGCTCGCGGCGCTCTACCACCCGCTGCGGCTCGCCGAGGAGCTCGCGCTGCTCGACGTTCTGTCGGGCGGGCGGCTCAACTGGGGCGCGGGCCGCGGCTACGACGCGACCGAGTTCCGCGCCTTCGGCGTCGCGCCCGAGGACAGCGCCGAGCGCATGCGCGAGTGCGTCGAGATCGTGCTCGCGGCGTTTCGCGACGGGCGCGTGAACCACCGCGGCAAGCACTGGGTGTTCGAGGACGTCGAGGTTCTGCCCAAGCCCCTGCAGCGCCCGCACCCGCCGGTCTGGCTCGCGGCGACGTCGCCGGACTCCGTCATGCGCGCCGCGGAGTCCGGCTTCTCGATCCTGATGGACCCGCACTCGTCGCACGCCGAGATCGGCCGCAAGCACGCGCTGTATCGCGACACGCTCGCGGCGCACGGTCACGACTACGCGGGCCGCGAGATCCCGATCGCGCGCATGATCGCGGTGGCGCCGACCGACGCGGCCGCGCTCGCGACCGCGCGCGCCGGCGCGCAGTGGACCGTCGGCTCCTACGCGAAGCTGCCGGGCACGCCCGACGATCCGAACGCGGCCGTCGACCGCTACGTGAACGAGGTCGTGATCCACGGCTCGCCGCAGCGCATGGTCGACGAGATCCAGTCCCTGCGCGAGAGCATCGGGCTCGACTACCTGATGTGCGCCCCGCTCTCGCACGAGTCGTTCATGCTGTTCACCGAGCAAGTGCTGCCGAAGCTCGCGTAGCAGCGCTCAGCGCGGCTGCAGCGTGGCGAGCCGGTCGGCCGCCTCGACGTAGCCCTCGACCAGGTCGTAGATCAGCTCGCGGCACGAACGCACTTCCTTCATCAGGCCCACCGTCTGCCCGACCGGGTTGAAGGCGACAGCTTGCGCGTGCGCGGACGACGCGTAGCGGTTGGTGCGCGCGATCGCGTCCATCGTGACCATGCCCTGCAGCGGCATGCCCAGCGGCTTGGGCGCGCCCTCGCCCTCCCAGGCCTCGGTCCAGTCGTTGCGCAGCATGCGGCAGGGCTTGCCGGTCCAGGAACGCGAGCGCACGGTGTCTTCGCTGGTCGCGCGCAGGTAGGACTCGATCTGCGCGGGCTGCGCCTCGGCCTCTTCGACCGCGAGCCAGAGCGAGCCGGTCCACACGCCCTGCGCGCCCAGCGCGAGCGCGGCCGCGATCTGCGCGCCGGTGCCGATCCCACCCGCTGCGAGCACGGGCGTGGGCGCGACCGCCGCGACCACCTGCGGCCAGAGCACGACGCTGCCGATCTCGCCGGTGTGGCCGCCGCCCTCGGTGCCCTGCGCGATCACGATGTCGACGCCCGACTCCTTGTGCCGGATCGCCTGGTGCACACGGCCGCACAGCGCCGCGACCAGACGCCCGCTCTGGTGCACGAGGTCGATCACGTCGGCCGGCGGCGTGCCGAGCGCGTTCGCAATCAGCCGCACCTTCGGATGCTTGAGCGCGACCTCGACCTGCGGCGCCGCGGTGGCTGCGGTCCAGCCGAGCAGCTCGCGCGCGCGGTTCTCGGGCGGAAGCTCGGGCACGCCGTGATCGGCCAGCAGCTTGGCGGCGAACTCGCGGTGCTGCAGCGGGATCATCGCGCGCAGCTGCTCCTCGAGCTTGGCCGGGTCCATCTCGCCCAGGCCCTCGTACTTCTGGGGGATCACCAGGTCCACGCCGTAGGGCTTGTCGCCGACGTGCTCGTCGATCCAGCGGCACTCGATCTCGAGCTGCTCGGGCGTGAAGCCGACCGCGCCGAGCACGCCGAAGCCGCCGGCCTGCGAGACCGCGGCGACCACGTCGCGGCAGTGCGTGAACGCGAAGATCGGGAACTCGATACCAAGGCGATCGCACAGGTCGGTGTGCACGGGGGACCCTCCAAAAGCTCGACCGCGATCGTACTGTAGAATGGGCTCGTGCCGCTCTCCTGCGAAAGCGTCGGCGTCTCGGGCGAGCTCCTTTCGAGCTCGGTCGACGCGCGCTGGACGATGGCCTACGCGGCCGGGCTCGGCGACGCGCGCGCAGCGTACCTGGACACGCGCGCGCGGCCCGACGTGCTGGCTCACCCGCTGTTCCCGGTCTGCTTCGAGTGGCCGGCGTTCCTGTCGACGCGCCACCTGCGCGTGGGTGAGGACCTCTCTTACGACGAGCGCGTGCGCGGCGTGCACGCGTCGCACGATCTGGTGCTGCACCGGCCGCTGCGCGCCGGCGTCGAGCTCGAGACGCGCGCGACCATCGCTCGCGTCGAGCGGCGGCCTTCGGGCGCATTCCAGGTCGTGCGCCTCGACACGCACGAGCGCGGCTTCGCGCCCGTGTCCACGACCTGGTATGGGTCGCTGTTCCGCGGTGTCGAGGTCAGCGGCGCGGATCGCGCGCTCGGGGACGAGCCGCCCGCGCCCGCGCGCCTTGCGCCCGACGCGAAGCCGAGCGTGGAGGTCGAGATCCCCGTCGCGGCAACGGCCGCGCACGTCTACACCGAGTGCGCGCGGATCTGGAACCCGATCCACAGCGACACTGCGGTCGCGGCGCGCGCCGGCCTGCCCGGCATCATCCTGCACGGCACGGCCACGCTCGCGCACGCCGTGACCGCAGTGGTCGATCGCGCGCTCGGCGGCGACCCGGAGCGCGTAGCGCGGATCGCCTGCCGGTTCACGGCGATGGTGCGGCTGCCCTCGGTTCTGCGCGTGCGCATCTTCGCGCCCGAAGCGGACGGCTCCGTGCCGTTCGACGTGCTGAATGCCGAGGGCGAGCCCGCGCTGCGCGGCGGCCTGATCGTCCCGCGCTCGTAGCGACTCGGCTAGGTCTGCTCCCAGATCGAGCTGAACGGCGCGCCGGAGTCGAGCAGCTGTTGCGGGCTGCGTTTCTCGATGTGGCCGATCAGCCCGCGGTAGACGCCGTAGCCGCACAGCTCCTGCAGCTTCGGCTCGAAGCGCGCAGCGATCTCGCGCGGGATGCCGAGCTGCTGGTTCTCCTGCTGGCGGATGAAGCCCGCGCAGTAGTTCATGGCGATGCCCGTGCGGCGCGTGTTCGTGCGGTTCGCGCCGCCGCCGTGCCAGAGCGCGCCGTCCCACAAGAGCAGGCTGCCGCGCGGCATCTCCGCCGCGATCGTCTCGTAGCTTCCGCCGAAGTCCGGGTTCGGGCGCACGTGGCTGCCTGGCACCAGCCGCGTCGCGCCGTTCTCCTCCGTGAAGTCGGTGAGCGCCCACATGGAGTTGCAGATGATCGGCCGGTGCGGCTTGTCGAGCGGAATCAGCTGGTCGTCGGCGTGGATCGGCTGCGCGACCTCGCCGGGGTCGATCGCGATCGACGAGAGCGACGAGATCAGACAGCCCTCGCCGATCACGCCTTCCACGATCGGCAGGAGCGCCGCGTGCACGGGTACGCGCTCGAACACGCGGTGGTGCACCAGCAGGTTGTAGATGCGCACGGTGCGATGGCCCTCGAAGCCGTTCATGGCCGGGCGGATCTCGTGCTCGCGCTCGAGCCGCAGCAGCACGTCAGCCAGCTCGTCGACCAGCGCGGGCTCGATCACTCGCGGGAGCACCGTGTAGCCGTCCTTCGCGATGCGCTCGACGTGCGCGCGTGTGTCCGCCTGACTCGGCATCCGTGGGCTCCTTGGGGTCGACGACGCGACAGCGTACCTCAGGCGAAAATCCGCGGTCAGGCGATAATCCGGGGCAGGAAAGAGAGGGGCCCGATGTCCGTCACGTGCCTTCTGATCGCGAACCGCGGCGAGATCGCCATCCGCGTCTCGCGCGCCGCCGCGGAGCTCGGCCTGCGCACGGTCGCGGTCTACTCCGAGGACGACGCGCGCTCGCTGCATACGCTGCGCGCGGACGAGGCGCGGCGCCTGCGCGGCAGCGGCGCGGCCGCCTATCTCGACATCGCGCAGCTCGTCGCGCTGGCACGGGACGCGGGCTGCGACGCGATCCACCCCGGCTACGGCTTCCTGGCCGAGAGCGCGGGCTTCGCGCGCGCCTGCGCCGCGGCGGGCCTCCGCTTCGTGGGGCCGAGTCCGGAGGTGCTGGAGCAGTTCGGCGACAAGGCGCGCGCGCGTGCGCTCGCCGAGCGGCTCGGCGTGCCGGTGCTGCCGGGCACGAGCGGGCCGGTGAGCCTGCACGGCGCGCGCGAGTTCCAGCGCGCGCACGGCGCAGTGATGATCAAGGCGATCGCGGGCGGCGGCGGACGCGGCATGCGCGCGGTCACCCGCGCCGAGCAGCTCGACGGCGCCTACGAGCGCTGCCGCTCCGAGGCGCAGGGCGCGTTCGGGAACGGCGAGGTCTACCTCGAGGCGTTGCTGCCGCGCGCGCGCCACGTCGAGGTGCAGATCGTCGGCGACGGAACCGGAGACGTCGTCCAGCTGTGGGAGCGCGAGTGCACGCTGCAGCGGCGCAATCAGAAGCTGATCGAGATCGCGCCCAGTCCGTGGCTCGCGAAGGAGCTGCGCGCCCGCCTGCTCGACGCGGCCGTGCGGATCGGCCAGGCCGCGAAGTTCGACGGGCTGGGGACGGTCGAGTTCCTGGTCGACGCGACACCGGGCGGTGACGGCACGCGCTTCGCGTTCATCGAGACCAACGCCCGGCTCCAGGTCGAGCACACCGTGACCGAGGAGGTGACGGGCATCGACCTGGTGCAGACGCAGCTCGGGATCGCCGCGGGCCGCACGCTCGCGCAGCTCGGCCTCGAGCAGGCCGGCGCCGCCGAGCCGCGCGGCTACGCGCTGCAGGCGCGCATCAACACCGAGACCATGGGCGCGGACGGGAGCGCGCTGCCGTCGGGCGGCACGCTCAGCGTTTTCGAGCCGCCCTCGGGCCGCGGGCTGCGCGTCGACGCCTGCGGCTACGCGGGCTACACGACCAACCCGCGCTTCGACTCGCTGCTCGCCAAGCTGGTCGCGCACTCGCCGTCGCGGGAATTCGGCGACGTGCTCGCGCGCAGCCTGCGCGCGCTCGAGGAGTTCCGCATCGAGGGCGTCGCGACCAACCTGCCCTTCCTGCACGCGCTGCTCTCGCGCCCGGAGCTCGCCACCGGCGCCGTGTACACGCGCTTCGTCGAGGACCACGCGGCCGAGCTGGTCGGCGCCCAGCGCGACACCGAGCCGCGTCGCTTCTTCGCGAGCGCGCCCGCCTCGCCCGCCGGCCCCGCGCTCGCGGGGGCGCGCGTCGACGCCCGCGATCCGCTCGCGGTGCTCGACTACGGCAAGGCGCAGAGCGCCGCGCCCGACGCGATCGCCGAGTCGGAGGCCGTCCCCGACGGGCGGGTCGCGGTTCGCGCACCGCTGCAGGGCACGATCGTCTCGATCGACGTGCGCGCCGGCGAGCTCGTCGCGAGCGGCCAGCCGCTCCTGGTCATGGAAGCGATGAAGATGGAGCACGTGATCGCGGCCGAGACCAGCGGCGTGGTGGAGCGGCTCGCGGTCGCGCGCGGCGATGCGGTCTTCGCCGGCCACGTGCTGATCGTGCTCGAAGCCTCTACGACGGGTCGCCCGCATCAGGGGCGCGCGGAGCGGGTGGATCTCGAGCGCATCCGGCCGGACCTGGCCGAGGCGCTGGAGCGCCACGCGATCGGCCTGGACGAGCGACGGCCCGATGCGGTCGAGAAACGGCGCAAGACCGGCCAGCGCACCGCGCGCGAGAACGTGAACGACCTGTGCGATCCCGGCACGTTCGTGGAGTACGGGCCGCTCGTGATCGCGGCGCAGCGCCGCCGCCGCACGCTCGAAGACCTGATCGCGCGCACGCCCGCCGACGGCCTGGTCGCCGGCATCGGCACGGTGAACGCGACGCACTTCGGCGACTCCGCCGCGCGCTGCGTGCTGATGTCGTACGACTACACCGTGCTCGCCGGCACGCAGGGCCAGCAGAACCATCGCAAGAAGGACCGCATGTTCGAGCTGGCCGAGAAGTTCCGGCTGCCGGTCGTGTTCTTCGCCGAGGGCGGCGGTGGTCGGCCCGGCGACACGGACGGTCTCGGTGTCGCGGGGCTCGACTGCATGGCGTTCCACTACTTTGGCGGGCTGTCGGGGCTCGTGCCGCTGGTCGGCATCACCTCGGGCCGCTGCTTCGCGGGCAACGCCGCGATCCTCGGCTGCTGCGACGTGGTGATCGCGACGCGCGGCTCGAACATCGGCATGGGCGGACCCGCGATGATCGAGGGCGGCGGGCTGGGCGTCTTTCGGCCCGAAGAGGTCGGCCCGCTCGACGTGCAGGTGCGGAACGGGGTCGTCGACGTGGCGGTGCACGACGAGGCGGAAGCGGTGCAGGTCGCGCGCAAGTACCTCTCGTATTTCCAAGGCGCGCTCCCCCAGGGCGAGTACGCGGACCAGCGCGAGCTGCGCGCGATCATCCCCGAGAATCGCCTGCGCGTGTACGACGTGCGGCGCGTGATCGAGACACTCGCCGACACCGGCTCGGTGCTCGAGCTGCGGCGCGGCTTCGGGCCCGGCATGGTGACCGCGTTCGTGCGTGTCGACGGCCGCCCGCTCGGCGTGATCGCGAACAACCCGACGCACCTCGCGGGCGCGATCGACAGCGACGGCGCCGACAAGGCCACGCGCTTCATGCAGCTGTGCGACGCGTTCGACATCCCGCTGCTGCTCTTGTGCGACACACCGGGCATCATGGTCGGGCCCGAGGTCGAGAAGACGGCGCTCGTTCGCCACGCCTCGCGCATGTTCGTGACCGGCGCGAGCCTGACGGTGCCGTTCGCAACCATCGTGCTGCGCAAGGGCTACGGCCTCGGCGCGCAGGCGATGGCGGGCGGCAGCTTCAAGGCCCCGATGTTCACCGTCGCGTGGCCGACCGGCGAGTTCGGCGGCATGGGGCTCGAGGGCGCGGTGAAGCTCGGCTACCGCAACGAGCTCGCCGCGCTCGAAGATCCGACGGAGCGCAAGGCGCTGTTCGACCAGATGGTCGAGCGCATGTACCAGCACGGCAAAGCCGTCTCGACCGCGTCGCACTTCGAGATCGACGACGTGATCGATCCGGCGGAGTCGCGCACCTGGATCACGCGAGCGCTGCGTTCGGCGCCGCCGCCGCTGCCGCGCACGGGCAAGAAGCGCCCCTGCGTGGACACCTGGTGACGCGCCCGGAGGCGCGCGGATGGTGACGCGCCTCGGAGGCGCGCGGATGGTGACGCGCCTCGGAGGCGCGCGGAGCGTGGTGAGCGCGCTCAGCGCGCGATCAGCCGCACGGGCATCCGCTTCCAGGCGTTGAGCTCGTTCGAGCGCAGGCGCACGGGCTCGCCCGCGAGCTCGATCGTCTGAAAGCGCGCGAACAGCTCCTCGAGAAACACGCGCGCCTCGAGCCGGCCGAGCGCGGCGCCGAGGCAGAAGTGCGGGCCGTTGCCGAACGCGACGTGCGGGTTCGGCGAGCGCGCGATGTCGAAGCGCTCGGGGCTCGCGAACACGTCTTCGTCGCGATTCGCCGACGCGTACATCATCACCACGCGGTCGCCGGCCGCGATCCTCTGGCCGCGCAAGCTCGTGTCGCGCGTCGCGGTGCGCCGGAAGTAGTGCACGGGCGAGAGGAAGCGCAGCATCTCCTCGACCGCGCCGGGGATCTTCGACGGATCGCGCTGCAGCGCGCGCAGCGCGTCGGGATCGCGGATCAGCTCGAGCATGCCGCCCACCAGCGTCGAGCGAGTGGTCTCGTTTCCGGCGATCGCGATCTGCACGAACAGCCCGCAGAACGTGATCAGGTCGACCTGCTCGCCGTCGAGCTCGGCGTTCTTCAGCACCGCCAGCAGCGTCTCGCCCTGGGTCGACTCGGCCTTCTGCGCGAGCTGGAACGCGTAGGTGCCGAACTCGATCGCGCCCTGCGTGCCGGTCTTGCCCTCGCGCGCGAGCTCGGGATCGGCCGAGCCCGCCAGCAGGTCCGCCCACGCGCCCACGCGCGCGCGGTCGTCGTCGGGCACGCCGAGGATGTCGCACACGATCTCGAGTGGCAGCGGACGCACGACGTCCTGCACGAAGTCGCAGGCCCCGAGCGCGGCCACGCGCTCGAAGGTCGCGCGCACGATCGCGCGCATGCCCGGCTCGAGCTCGCGCACGACCTTGGGCGTGAACGCGTGCAGCACGCGCCGCCGCATCTCCGTGTGGCGCGGCGGGTCGAGCGAGAGCAGCGTCGGGAGCTGGTCCGTGTAGTCGACGAGCTGCATGCCCTTGGTCTCGGCCGAAAACAGCTCGGGGTCGCGCGAGACCGCCAGCACGTCCGCGTGCTTCAGCACCGCCCAGTAGCCGCCCGTTTCCGCCTCCTGCCAGCTCACGGGCTCGCGCTCGCGCAGCTCCGCGTAGCGCGCGTGGGGAGTGCCGGCGGTGAGCAGATCGACGTCCAGGAGGTGCGGCTCGCGTGCGACCACCTCGGCAGTCTACTCTCGCGGCCGGACGGAGGACCACACGGATGAGCCCGAAGCTCGAAGCCCTGCGCACGCCCGAGGAACGCTTCCGCGTGCTGCCCATGTTCCCGTACACGCCTCACTACCTCGAAGACCTGGCGGGCTTCGAGGGCTTACGCCTGCACTGCGTCGACGAGGGGCCGCCCGGCGCCGCCGACACGTTCCTGTGTCTGCACGGCGAGCCGACCTGGTCGTACCTGTACCGCAAGATGCTGCCGGTCTTCACGGCCGCAGGCGGTCGTGTGGTGGCGCCGGACCTGTTCGGCTTCGGGCGCTCCGACAAGCCCGTGCGCGACGCGGACTACGGCTTCGACTTCCATCGCGACACGCTGCTGCGGCTGGTCGAGCGGCTCGATCTGCGGAACGTGACGCTGGTGGTGCAGGACTGGGGCGGGATCCTCGGGCTGACGCTGCCGATGGCGATGCCCGAGCGCTTCGCTCGCCTGATCGTGATGAACACGGCGCTTCCCGTCGGCGCGTCGCTCGGCCCCGGCTTCGCGGCCTGGAAGAGCTTCGCGTCGCAGTTCCACGACATCCCCGTGTCCGGTCTCATCGCGCTGTCGTCGCCGGGTGCGTTGAGTCCGTTCGATGCGGCCGCCTACGACGCGCCGTTCCCCGACGCGCGCTACAAGGCGGGCGTGCGCCGCTTCCCCCAGCTCGTGCCGGTCGAGCCGGGCATGGCGGGCATCGCGCACTGCCAGCGCGCGCGCGAGTTCTTCGCCAAGGAATGGCGCGGAAAGAGCTTCATGGCGATCGGCCTGCGCGACCCCGTGCTCGGCAAGCCCGTGATGGAGGAGCTGCGCGCGACCATCCGCGGCTGCCCGCCCCCGCTCGAGGTGCCGGAAGCCGGCCACTTCGTGCAGGAGTGGGGCGAGCCGATCGCGCGCGCCGCGCTGGCCGCGTTCGCCTGAGCGGACGCGCGCAAGCGCCGGTCAGAACAGCACACGCGCGGGAAGACCTGTGTCATCCTCGAGGGAGGCAGCGATGGCCAAGGCGAACAAGGCGGCGAAGAACGGCAACGGGACGGGTGGCGCGAGCGTAAGGCTCTCCCGCAAGGACTACGAGAAGGAGCTCCAGAAGCTTCACGTCGAGCTGGTCAAGCTGCAGGAGTGGGTGAAGGAGAAGGGTCTCAAGCTCTGCATCGTCTTCGAGGGCCGCGACGGCGCCGGCAAGGGCGGCACGATCAAGGCCATCACCGAACGCGTGAGTCCGCGCGTGTTTCGCGTGATCGCGCTGCCGGCGCCGACCGAGCGCGAGAAGAGTCAGATGTACGTGCAGCGCTATCTGCCGCACATGCCGGCGGCCGGCGAAGTCGTGATCTGGGACCGCAGCTGGTACAACCGCGCGGGCGTCGAGCGCGTGATGGGCCTTTGCCCTGCGGAGGAGGTGAAGCGCTTCCTGAAGCTGGCCCCGCTCTTCGAGAAGATCGTCATCGACTCCGGCATCATCCTGATCAAGTACTGGCTCGAGGTGAGCATGGCGGAGCAGACGCGCCGGCTCGAGAGTCGCATCGACGACGGACGCAAGATCTGGAAGCTCACGCAGATGGATCTCGAATCGTACGGCCGCTGGTACGACTACTCGCGCGCGCGCGACGAGATGTTCGAGGCGACCGACTCGTCGTGGGCACCGTGGTACGTCGTGAACTCGAACGACAAGAAGCGCGCACGCCTGAACCTGATCACGCACCTGCTGAGCCGCGTTCCGTACAAGTCGCTGAAGCGTGACAAGGTGAAGCTGCCCGCGCGCGGCAAGCCGCACGGCTATCGCGAGCCCGACTACCCGTACAAGCACGTCCCCGAGAAGTTCTGAGTCAGGCGATCCCGATGCCCGAGTGGATGCGAGTCTACGAGCGCGAGTGGATCCGGCCGGACGTCATCGCCGGTCTCACCGCCGCGGCGATCGTGATCCCGAAGGCGATGGCCTACGCGACGATCGCCGGGCTGCCGGTGCAGGTCGGTCTCTACAGCGCCCTCGTGCCGATGCTGATCTACGCGTTCCTCGGCACCTCCCGGCCGCTCAGCGTGAGCACGACGACGACGATCGCGATCCTCACCTCGGCGGGCCTTGGCCGAGTCATTTCGGACGGAGACCCGGCGTCGTTCCGGAGGTGTCGCTCGCGACGCTGGCGGTCGCCGTTGCGATGGTGGTGATTCTGGTGGCATTCGAGCGCTTCGTTCCGCGCGCGCCGGCGCCGCTGATCGCCGTCGCCTGCGGGATCGCCGCCATGGGTCTGTTCGGCTTGCAGAGCTACGGAGTCTCGGCGATCGGCGAGGTGCCCACGGGGCTGCCGTCGCTGACGCTGCCGAGCCTCGCGCTGGTCGAACAGCTCTGGCCCGCGGCGCTGGGCATCGCGCTGATGAGCTTCACCGAGACGATCGCGGCGGGGCGCGCGTTCGCCGGGACCGGCGAGCCGCGACTGCAGGCGAACCACGAGCTCTTGGCCACGGGTTTCGCCAACCTGGGGGGCGCGTTCCTCGGCTCGATGCCGGCGGGCGGCGGCACGTCGCAGACCGCCGTGAACCGCCTGGCCGGGGCGCGCACGCCGCTCGCATCGCTGGTCACCGCTTCGACCACGCTCGCGACGATGCTGCTGCTTGCGCCGCTCATCTCGCTGATGCCGCAGGCGACACTCGGCGCGGTCGTGATCGTCTACTCGCTCGGCCTGATCCAGCCGGTGGAGTTCCGCTCGATCGCGATCGTGCGACGCATGGAGTTCGTGTGGGCGCTGGCGGCGCTCGCGGGTGTGGTGCTGCTCGGCACCCTGCAGGGCATCCTGGTCGCGATCGTCGTGTCGCTCTTCGCGCTCTCCTACCAGACGGCCGATCCGCCCGTGCACGTGCTCGGCCGCAAGCCCGGCACGAACGTGTTCCGCCCGCGCAGCGACGAGCACCCCGAGGACGAGAGCTTTCCCGGCTTGCTGATGATCCGTCCCGAGGGCCGGATCTTCTTCGCCAACGTCGGCCGGGTCGTGGACAAGATCCGACCGCTGATCGCCGAGCCGAAGCCGAAGGTGGTGGCGCTGCACCTGCGCGGCGTGTTCGACCTCGAGTACACGGCGCTCAAGGTGTTCACCGAGGCGGAGGCCGCGCTCCGCGCCGACGGCGTTCAGCTCTGGCTCGTGGGCCTGAACCCCGGGGTGCTCGCGATGGTGCAGCGCTCGCCGCTCGGCCGGACCCTGGGCCGCGAGCGGATGTTCTTCAACCTCGAGCAGGCCGTCGCGAAGTACCAGTCGCGCTAGCGAAGCGCCGCGATCCGCTCCGCGACCTGGCGCGTGAGAGTCGCGAGCGCCGCGCTCTCCGCGGCGACCACGTCGTTCCACGACGAGGACGCGACCGACTGCGCGATCCGCGACTCCTCGACGATGACCGCCGCTCCGTTCGCGGATGCGAGCGTCCAGCGCACGCGCAGCACGACGTCTCCGCCCGCGCTGCGCTCGAACTCGCGGATGTCGAGCAGCACGCGGTAGTCGGCCTTGAAGCGCGGCTCGGTCGGGTACATGACGACGCGCGACGTGCCGAGCAGTCGACCGAGATCGTCCGAGACCACGCGCAGGATCTCGTTGCGCAGCGAGCCGCCCCAGCGGTGCGCGTCGGCCACGACCAGCTGGTTCGCGCCGTCGCGCGTGACCAGCTCCGAGCGGTCGAGATAGCGCGGAAACTCGATCGGACCGACGGCGAGCCCGAGCTCGGGCTTCGACGCGAGCGGCGCGCTCGTCGCGGCACTCGCGCTCGAGAGCGCGTAGAAGCTCGGCTTCGGTCCGCCGCCCAGACAGGCGCCGAGCACGAGTGCGAGCAGGCTGAGTCCGGCGGGCTTCACTCGGTTCCCTCCTTGCCGAAGATCAGTGACTGCGGCTGAGTCTGGATCTGCTCCGCGGCGAGGCCGAGCGCGCGCGCGGCCTCGGAGAGCTCGAGCAGCGTGCGGCGCAGCTCGGCGTTCACGGTCGAGTCGGGTCCGATCAGCGCATCGGTGGACGAGAGCGTGCGCTCCGCCTGCCGCAGCGTGTCGGTCAGCGCGGGTCCGACGCCCTCCGCCTTGGCGAGCGTCGCGCGCAGCGCGGCGAGCGAGCCCTTCAGGTCCTCTCCGATCTGCTCCACGGGCAGCTTGCCGAGCTTCTCGGCGAGCGTGGTCAGACTCGCGGTGATCTCCTCGATCGGCGTCGGCACGGTCGGGATCACGGCCAGCGGGCCGCTCCAGTCGACGTTCGCGGGAGCCGCGTTCTTGAAGATGTCGAGCGCGACGATCAGCTGGCCGGTCAGCAGGTTCCCGCTCTTCAGCTGCGCGCGCATCCCCGAGGCGACCAGCTTGTCCAGGTTCGCGCGCCGCTCGATCGCTGTCAGGGTCCCGCTCGTGAAGCGCTCGGGCTCGATCTCGATCGTGACGGGGATGCGGAAGTTCGCCTGCTTCGCGTCGAACTCGAGGCGCACGTCGGTCACCTCACCCACCTCGATGCCGCGGAACTCGACCGCGGCGCCCGGACGCAGACCGCGCACGGATTGCTCGAAGTAGAGCAGATAGGAGGTGGTCTGCGTGTAGACCGGTCGGTTGGCGGCCTCGCGGCTCTCGTAGAGCGTGAAGACCGTCTCGGCCGCCGCGGGCGGCTCGCCCTCGTCGTTCACCGCGTCGAAGGCGATGCCTCCAACCAGGATCGAGATGATCGACTCCGTGTCGATCACGACGCCGTCCGCGCTGACCGTCGCGTTGAAGCCGCTCGCGTCCCAGAAGCGGCTGACCGCGTGCACGCGCTCGTCGTAGGGCGCGCGCACGAAGATGCGCGTGGTGACGAAGTCGTCCGTCGCGTCGAGCGCGGAGGAGACGACCTGACCGACGGCGATCTTGCGGAAGAACACGGGTGTGCCCACATCGATCGCCCCCGCGCGGCGCGAGCGCAGCACGAAGTACTTGCCCTCCGCCTGCAGCGTGACGATCGGCGGCACCTCGAGGCCGGTGAACTTCGTCGCGCGCTTGCCCTCGAGCACGGGATCCATGCCGATGTAGGCGCCGGACAGCAACGTGCCCAGCCCCGACACCTGCCCGCCCGCGATGCGCGGCTTCACGATCCAGAAGCGCGCCTTCTCGCGCAGGTAGTCCCTGGCGCCCGCGACCATGCGCGCCGTCACCACCACGCCGGTGAGGTCCGAGGTCAGCTCCACCGATTCGACGAGACCGATCTCGACGTCCTTGTACTTGACCTGCGTCTTGCCGGCCTGCAGGCCCTCGGCGGACTTGAAGGAGATCTCGATCTCCGGGCCGCGCGCCGAGAGCACGCGCCAGGCGACGAAGCCGCCCACCAGCAGCGCGATGATCGGGATGATCCAGATCGCGGAGACGCGCTTCTGCTCCTCGACGATCGCGTCACCGACGTCGTCGCCCTCGTCCCGTCCTGCTCGACTCATCGCGTCTCCGGCTCGCTGCGGTCCCAGATCATACGCGGGTCGAACGACTCCGCTGCGAAGATGGTGATCACCACGACCGCGCCGAAGAACACCGCGCCCGCGGAAGCCTCGATCGTGGCGAGATTCCCCAGCCGCACGAGCGCGACCATGATCGTGATCACGTAGATGTCGACCATCGACCAGCGTCCGATCGCCTCGGTGAGCCGGTACATGCGCGTGCGCTCCACCGGCCGCCAGCGCGAGCGGCGCTGAACGGAGATCAGCAGGAACACGAGGATCGCGAGCTTCATCATCGGGACGAAGATGCTGGCGGTGAAGATCACGAGCGCGAGCGGCCAGTCCCCGTGCTCGATGAAGTACACCACACCGCTCATGATCGTGTCGGCGGTCGGCTTGCCGAGCGAGGTGACGGTCATGACGGGCAGAAGGTTCGCCGGCACGTAGCAGATCGAGGCCGCGATCACGAGCGCCCAGGTGCGCTGCAGGCTGTTCGGCTTGCGCATGTGCAGCACGGCGCCGCAGCGGGGACAGCGCAGGCCGTGCGCGCGAGCGCGCGGCACGTGCGAGAGCTTGCCGCAGTCGTGGCAGGAAGCGAAGGAAGCCGCGCGCGCCGTCGTCGCGGGCGCGCTCATCGCTCACCCTCGAGACGCTCCCAGACTTCCTCCGGATCGAACGACGAGACCGCGGCGGTCAGCACGCCGATCAGCAGCACGAACGACCAGAGCGCGATCCCGGGCACGACGCTCGCCATCGCCAGGAGCTTCACGATCGCGACCAGGATCCCGATCAGGAACACCTCGAGCATGCTCCAGGTCTGCGCGTGGCGGAGCAGACGGAAGGCGTGCGGAAGCTGCCACGGGCGCTGGCCGAAGCGCAACGGGCCGAGCACCCACAGAATCAGCCCGATCTGCAGCGCCGGCGCCAGCTCGATGGTCAGGAACACCAGCGCCGCGATCTCCTGCTTGTCCGCCCGCCACAGGTCGACGACGCCGGTGAGCAGCGTCGTCTGCGTGGAGAGGCCCTTCATGTCGAAGGCCAGGAACGGGAAGCTGTTGGCCACCACGAACAGCACCGACGACGCGAGCGCGAGCGCGAGCGTCCGCTCCAGGCCGTTGCGCGGCCGGCGGCGCAGCAGAT
Organism: Myxococcota bacterium; assembly: GCA_040902485.1. Classification (GTDB taxonomy): domain Bacteria; phylum Myxococcota_A; class UBA9160; order SZUA-336; family SZUA-336; genus VGRW01. Next base: position 71,416 of record JBBDXF010000022.1, read on the forward strand.
CGCCGCAGCGCCGACACCGCGCGGTGTGGCCTTCGGGGACGCGCGGCAGGCGGTGCAGCAGGTCGCAGCACTCGCAGGCGATGAGGGAGCTCGAAGACATTCCGCGCGCCGCCGCCTAGCGCTCCGGGTGCGCGAGGGCCTTGCGCCGCTCGAGCCACGCGCGGCGCCGCTCGAGCGGCAGGGCGACGTAGGCGTTCATGGCCGCGAGCCCCTCGTCCGAGGCCATGGTGGCCATGAAGGCCTCGGACTCGATCACGAGGCCGGCCTCGAGGTGGACCTCCGAGCCTTGGTACACGGCGCGCTTGATCTCGGCGATCGCGACCGGCGAGAGCTCGGCGAGCTCGTTCGCCAGCGCCACGGCGCGCACGCGCGCGTCGGGCGCGACCTCGTGCACGATTCCGAACGCGAGCGCCTCTTCGGGCCGGCAGATCCGACCGCGCACGATGAAATCGATCGCGCGGCTCGCGCCGAGCAGACGCGCGAGACGCTGCGTGCCGCTGCCGCCGGGCAGGATCCCGAGCGTGACCTCGGGCAGGCCGATCCGGTGGTCGCCGGCCTGCGCGATGCGGATGTCGCACGAGAGCGAGAGCTCGAAGCCGCCGCCCATGGTGTCGCCGTTCATCGCGACGATCACGGGCTTGGGCAGGTTGCGCAGCGACCCGAGCAGCTCGTGGTAGCCGTGGTTCAAGCCCAGGCCGAGCGCCTTCATGGCCGGCTTGTCGCTCGCGAGCTGCGCGAGCTCCTCGACGCTGTAGTGCGTGATGAACTTGCCGGGCATTCCGCCCGTGAGCACGATCGCGCGCACGGCTGGGTCCGACCAGCGGCGGATCAACTCGCCGAGCTCCTGCGTGCCCTCGGCGCAGAAGTAGTTCATCGGCGGGTTCGTGTAGGTCGCCACGACCACGCCCGGCCCCGCGTCCCCGACACTCCAGAGCTTCATGGATCCATCCCCTGTCTTCTCGCGCGACCGAGCGCCAGGATACGCGCTTCGCGTGCTACGGTCGCGAGCATGACGACGCAACCCTCGCCGCGGACGCTCGGTGCAATCCTGTACGAGGACTTCGAGCTGCTCGACCTGTACGGCCCGCTCGAGATGTTCGGAAGCGTCGGTCCCGCCCTGCGGATCGTGACGGTCGCGGCGAGCCCCGGTCCGGTGCGCTCGTTCCAGGGTCCCAAGACGCTGGCCGAGCACGGCTTCGCGGACTGCCCGAAGCTCGACCTGATCCTGGTGCCCGGCGGGCTCGGCACCTTCCCGCAGCTCGCGAACGAGCCGTTCCTCTCCTTCCTGCGCGAGCGCGCGCCACGCGCCGAGCTGACGATGTCGGTCTGCTCCGGCTCGGCGATCCTCGCGAAGGCCGGCCTGCTCGACGGCCGCCGCGCGACCTCGAACAAGCAGTTCTTCTCGGCCGCGAGCTCGCAGAGCGCGAAGGTCGACTGGGTGACGGAGGCGCGCTGGGTCGAGGACGGGCCCTACGCGACGTCGTCCGGCGTCTCCGCGGGCACCGACATGGCGCTCGCCGTGATCGCGCGCCTGTACGGTCGGGAGCGCGCGCAGCAGATCGCCGAGTACACCGAGTACGAGTGGCAGACGGACTCGACGCGCGATCCGTTCGCGAAGTTCCTGAACCAGGGCAAGCTCGAGGCGATCCTGCAGGGACGCACGCCGGGTTGATGCGACGCGCGAATCGGATTGCGTAACGAATCGGTTACGTGTAGATTGGGCCCTGCCGCAGCGCTTGCGGCGGAGGCACGCGCATGGGAATGCAGATCAGTCTCTTGAACGTCCGGCGCAGCATCCTGATCCAGGCCCCGCCCGCCCGGGTCTGGGAGGAATTCACGAGCTTCGAGCGCATCGCCGCGTGGCTGAGCCGCGGCCATACGCTCCACGTGTTCGAGCCGCATCTGGGCGGCAAGGCCGAAATGAGCGTCGAGATCGACGGCAAGCGGCAGCGCTACGGCGGCCCGATCCTGATCTGGGAGCCGGGCCGCGAGGTGACCTTCGAGAGCAACTGGGAGCCGGGTCCGCTCACCTGGCCGGTCCCGACGCTGTGGACGATCCGGCTGACACCGATCTACGACGGCACGCTCGTGGAGCTGTTCCATCACGGCTTCGAGCGGCTCGGCGCCGACGCGGCCGACAATCTCGAGGGCTACGAGAGCGGCTGGGACGTGAAGCACCTGAAGGCCCTGCGGTCGATCGTTGAGCGCTAGGGACGCCTTCACGGCGATCGCCGATCCGACGCGACGGGAGATCCTGGACCTCCTGCGCGACCACGGCGAGCTGATGGCCGGCGAGATCGCGTCGAACTTCGCGTCCGCGTCGCGGCCCGGCATCTCGCGACACCTGCGTGTGTTGAAGGAGTGCGGGGTGGTGAGCGCGGAGCGCGACGGCCAGGCGCAGATCTACCGCTTGAATCCGCGACCGCTGCGAGAGATCCACGACGGCTGGCTCGCGGCCTTCGCGCGCATGCAGGTCGACAGCCTGAAGGCCCTCCGCCGGCGCGTGGAGGGACCGAAGCGCCGGGCGTGATCTGGATCCCTGAAGACCGTGCTCGGCTTCCTGCTGCGCTGACGCGCCGGGCGCTTCGCGGTACGCTCGACCGCATGGCGACACTGGATCTCGTCGACGATCTCCTGGCTCGCGGCTTCACCCGCCGCGGTCTGCTGCGCGCGCTCGCGCTGGCCGGCGCCGCGAGCGCCACGATTCCGTTCGGATCCGAGCGCGCGCTCGCGCAGCTCTCGAACCTGGGCAAGCGGCCGAAGGCCGGCTCGGTGGTGATCAACGCGAACGAGTTCCCGGAGGGCCCGTCGGCCGCGGCGCTCGACGCGCTGCTCGCGGTCGCCCGCAACGGCAACCGCTACCAGTACGCCGAGACGAGCGAGCTGATCGCGACGGCCGCGAAGCTCGAGGGCCTGACACCGGAAAACTTCGTCGCCTACGCCGGCTCGAGCCTGGCGCTCCACCACGGCGTGATCGCGTTCAGCTCGCCCGAGCGCGCACTCGTGACGGTCGAGCCCGGCTACGAGGCCGCCGCGCGCGCGGCGGAGTTCATCGGCGCGCCGGTCGTGCGCGTGCCGCTGCGCGCGGACGGCGCGCACGATCTCCGGGGGATGGTCGAGGCGGCGAAGGCGAAGCCGCCCGGCCTGTTCTACGTCTGCAATCCGAACAACCCCACCGGCTCGATCACGCCGCGCGCCGAGATCGAGTGGCTGATCGCGAACAAGCCCGCGGGCTCGATCGTGCTGCTCGACGAGGCGTACATCCACTTCTCCGACGAGCCACCCGGCGTGGATCTGGTCCGCGCGAGCAAAGACGTGATCGTGCTGCGCACGTTCTCGAAGATCTACGGCATGGCCGGCCTGCGCGCGGGCTTCGCGATCGGCCGCTCCGATCTGGTCCAGAAGATGGGCCGCTTCCAGACCGGCGCGATGCCGGTGACCGCGATGGCCGCCGCGCACACCATGCTGAAGGATCCGAGCCTCGTGGCCACGCGCAAGCGCGGCAACACCCGGCGCCGCGACGACGTGATGGCGTTCTTCGAGGAGCACGGCTTCGCGCACACGCCGTCGGTCAGCAACAAACTGATGGTCGACGCGCGCATGCCCACGCAAGCCGTGATCGACGCGCTCGCCGAGCGCGACGTCTTCGTGGGCCGCGCCTGGCCGGTCTGGCCGACGCACGTCCGTGTCAGCGTCGGCTCGACCGAGGACATGGCGCGCTTCAAGGTCGCGTTCCTCGAAGTCACCCGGAACGGGGGGGG
>JBBDXF010000022.1:75186-86019 GCA_040902485.1 Myxococcota bacterium
AACGGCGCTTCGCGCGGCTGACGCGCGCGAAGCGCGACCCGAGCCGACGCTTGAAAGTGGGCGCTCGCGCGCTACTCCTCCGAAACGTGAGCCGCGTAGTCGAGCCGCCCGCTCTCGTGTAGCGGCTCCCCACGATCGCTTCGAACGCTCCAGAACCCGCGGGCGGCAGAGGATGGAGGACATCCGATGCGCACCCACCGGCCTTCCGCAGGATCGCCGCCGAGCTCCGCACCGTTCGACCCAGCCATTCAGGACGTGCCCTGGGTGGGCGAAGGGATTTTCGCCGGCCTGCTCGGTGCCCTGACGATCGCGGTCTACTTCCTGCTCCTGGACGTCGCCAGCGGGCGGCCACTCTCGACTCCCAACGCGCTGGGTGCGGCGCTCTTCATCGGCGAGGTCCCAGCGCGGGGCGAGCCCGTCCAGCTGATGCTCGTCGCGGTGTACACGCTCCTGCACGGCGCCACGTTCCTGATCGTCGGGCTGGCGGCCGCGCGCGAGGTCTTCACCGGCACACGGATTCCGGGGGGCACGCCCTGGCTCCGGAGCCTCGTGCTCGCGGGCATCTTGTTCGTGCTCTTCGAGGTCGGCTCCGTCGTCTTCGGTGCGTTCGTCGAGCCCACGGCGCAGCAAGTGATCGGCCTGTGGAGCGTCAGCGCCGCGAACCTGCTCGCGGCGCTCGCGATGGCGACGTTGCTGCGCGTGCGCGGAGATCGGTTCGGGTTGCATCCACCCGGCGACACCAGCTCTCGGCGCCGGCGCTGAACGTGATGCGACGTTTCGAGCTCGCGCTGGGGGCGCCGCGTCGTGCGCGCAGCTGGAAGCGCACCTTCCAGCACGTCCACCGATCGCTGCACACGATCCGCTTCGAGCTGATCGCGCAGCCCGCGCGGATCGTGCAGCCCGGGGGTCGCAACGAGCTACGCTTCGCCGCCTCGCCCATCGCTCGCCGCCGGCTCGAGCACGCCGAGCTCCGCCTCAGGCGCCGACCGGCCCCACTCGAAGTAGCAGAACTCGATCCCGTTCACGCGCACCCGCTGCTCGGTCGGATCCTCCGGCGCGCCGGTCATCGGATTCGGGTCCATCGTGCGCGGGAGTATGGCGCCCCGCCCGCGAGAGTGCGCTCCGCACATGGCTCTCGCGTCGAGATGCCCATGAGGTGGGGAAATTTGACTCGGGATCGTTTTCAAAGGGTATGGTGGGTGCACGATCGAAGGAGGTGGACGTGGTCTCCGACGCTCTGCGCATTGCGTTGTTGATGCCGCTCCTGCTGCTTCCTGCATCGGCGGTCGTCGCGTGGCCATGCGGCGACATCGACCGAAGCGGCGCCCGAGACGGCGCCGATCTCCAACTCCTGCGCGAACACATTGCAGGCGCGTGGCCGGTCCCGCTGGATGCCGAGCAGCAGAGTCTGTGTCTGGTCTCGCCTTACTCGGTGGGTTGCGACATCGTCCAGGCTGCGGCGCTCGGGCGCGCCCTGGGCGGCGACCTTCTGCTGTCGGCGTGTCCTCTCGGCGACGACGACGACGACGGCGTGCCGAATCAGGACGACGCCTGCATCGACTCCATCGGCATCGGACCCGCCGTCGTCCTCGGCTGCTCGGCCATCGACCTGGCGGCCAATCCAGAGGCGCTGCTCGATCCTCTGATGCGCGAGGTTGCCGACCTGATCAACATCGCGAACGAGAGCGCCGGCGGAGACCCCGCATCGGTCACGCTCGGAGGGGTCGCCGGGCAGCTCGGTGCGGCCGCGTCATCCCTGCGCCGGGGGAATCCGTGTCAGGCCCTCGCGGATCTGAATCAGACGGCGCTGGCGCTCGAGTCGGCCTCGGCCGTCATCGATGCGTGGATGGATTCCGACCTGGCCGCCAACCCGCCACCCGCGGTCGAGGACGACGTATCCGAGGGAGAGGCGTTCCGAAACTTCCTTCTGTCGCTGCGCGACCACGTCGACGCGGCGGTTCCGACTGCGGCCGCCGCAGCGACCGTGGCGAGCGGGATGTGCAGCTCGGTCACCTCGCTTCAGGTCTCCGATGTCGTGGAAGAACTCGACGACGCGCGCGGTCGGCTCCGTCTTCGCGGTGGCGATTGGTTTCAACTCGCGGAGGGCATCGACATCGACGGCGCGCTCTCGCAGGGAGCCGAAGTTTCGATCTCCGGCGCCGGTTTCGGTCTGAGCTCGGGAGTCGCGACTGCGATCGCGGCGAGCCATCCCGTCGCCCTCGTCGAACCTTCGTGCCTCGCGTTTCGATTCACACCGGTCCAGCGGCAGCGCCCCTTCCGCATCGGCCCCGCGCTGAAGCTCGATCCTCAGGGTTTCTTCTCGAACGACTCATCGGCCGTGTATCTGATGGAGCATGGGATGGGACTGGCGGTCGAGCGCACCTGTCCGCCGCCACCTTCCAACACCGCATTCGAGCATCACTACCTGACGGTGTCCGCGAGCTTCCTGCTTCGCGCCGGCACCAACGTAGTCAACTTTCCGCTCTGGCCAGAGCTCACACCGCAAGACGAACCCGCCCTACTGCCCAGCTACATCGACCCCAACGCCCCGGTCAGCCTGACTGCAACTCCGGGGATCGCCGACTGCACGCGCAGCATCGGACCCGGCGGCGGCCTCGAGACCACGTGCACGAATCACCGCTCGCTCCCGTCGACGAACTATTCAGTCGAACTCCGCGAGCGCGGCGAGCGCTGCACGCTCGGCTACAACGACCGCGCGTTCGTCCTCGACGAGCACGATGCAAACGACTGGGCCGAGGCGCAGGTCACGCAGGTGCAGATGCAGGCGCATCAGTTGCCGGGGACGTTCCGCGCCGAAGCGCGTCCAATCTGCACGTCCGGCGGCAGTGCACCCTGCCCGTTCCTCCAGACGGTCTTGCAGGGGACGTCGTTCGCGATTCAGAACACGGACTTCCTGCCGATCCATCCGACCTGGGGACCGCAGATGATCTTCGCCAGCGGGATGCACGGCGTGGCGCGGCCTGCCGGTGTGCAGTGGCCGCGCGTCCGGGGCTCGAATCTGGGGCTCGACTGGCAGTTCAGCTGCCGGCCGCCGAAAGTCGCGCGCGATGCGCTGGCGCTGTGCCCGATCGAACCGACCGACACGTACTACCGCCTGCCGTTCCCGCAGGGCTACCCGGACTGGACGCTAGCACAGGGAAACAACTCCGGCGGATCCAACTCGCACGCGCAGAGCTACGCGCTCGACATGGGGCGGGGCGTCTGCGGTGACGTGATCGTCGCCATGCGCACGGGAAGGGTCTGGGCACTGCGCGACGGTCGAACTTGCCAGAATCACGCCAACTGCAGTTTGATTTTCGAGCCGCCGGTCTGCGGCAGCAGCTGCTGCATCGGACCCTGTCCCGACAACCAGGAGTCCCAGTGCAAGGGCAACTGGGTGCGCATCCGCCACGCGGACGAGTCGTACGGCCTGTACCACCACCTGAAGAGCGCCACGATTCAGGTGCAGGTCGGCCAGCTCGTTCGCCGCGGAGAGGTCGTCGCGCAGATGGGAACGACAGGTCCCTCGGCGGGTGTTCACCTACACACCTCGGCCGAGAACCCGCCCATCGCCAGTGATCCGCCCCGGCTCGCGGGAAAGGGGCACCTCGCGCTCTTCGAGGCGGAGGCGGTTCCATCGGGTCCCGACCTGACCTGCAATGAGCCGTTCCAGAACGAGATCCTGAGATCGACGAACACGCCGCCGCCACCCTGATCGCAGGACGACGCGGGCGAACCGGGCTCTCGAACTCAGTTGCGTTTTCGCAACCAACGATGACAGGACCCACCCGTGGTCCGGAAGCGCTTCCGCGAGATGAACTGCTCGATCGCCCAGGCGCTCGACGTGCTGGGGGACTGGTGGATGCTGCTGCTCGTCCGCGAGGCGTTCCTCGGAACCACGCGCTTCGCGGACTTCGAGCGCAACCTCGGAATCGCGAGGAACTTCCTCGCCGCGCGACGGGCGGCGCCTGGAGTACCGGCCACGCCGATGGGCGTGGATCTGGCCGCCGTGATAGATCCGTTGTTGGGGGTGCTGAGGTGCGCGGAGACGAGATCGAGCCTGCTTCGATGTTCAGCTCCGTCCCGCTGGAGCAGCGCACCCCAGCGGATCACCCGCTGCGACCGATCCGCGCGATGACGGATGAAGCGCTTCGCGGACTGTCTCGGAACTTCAGCGCGCTCGCACACGGGTCGGACCCGCGGGATGCGTCTCTCCGCAGCCTGCTAGACCAGGAGATCGCGAATCAGCGGCAGATGCTGGCGGCCCAGGAATACCTCGTCGCCGAGTCGGAACGAGGGAACGTCGTAGACACGCGCCGCGATCAGCTCCGCGCGCAGGCTCTCGAGCTCGGCGACGCCGTCCTGTGTCGCGTAGGACGCGAAGCCCGACGCGGGGGCTCCGGCCTCGGCGAGCAGGCGGGCGATCGTGTTCGCGTCCGCGATGTCGAGTGACTCCCGCCAGTGCGCGGCGAACACGCGCTCCACGTACGCACGCGCGCGCGACGGCGCCTGCTGGTTCACCCACAGCTGTCCGAGCGCCGCCAGCGTCGAGTCCGCGGCTCGACCGGGATCTCCGAGGCCGAGACCGCGCGAAGCGGCATAGCGGCGGAGATCGGTCTGCGCGTACTCGGCGCGGTGCCGGCGGTGGCGGGTGCCGCGATCGTCGGCGTCGGAGCGGGGTGGTGGCTCTTTCGGCGGCGCGACGACGAACGGCTGCCAGTCGACGGCGACGCCGAGCGCGTCGGCCAGCGCACAGATCGGCTCGAGCGCGAGATACGACTGCGGACTCTTGAAGTCGATCGCGACGCCGAGACGCCCCGCGCCCGCGGCGCTCGTCAGGACCGACGCAGCCGCGGAGCTGCCCTCGTAGGCGACATCGGGCGCGGGTCCTCGCTTGCCGGTCAAGAGCCAGCACACGCGCGGCAGGTGCTCGCGCCCGAAGAACGTCTCGCCGCCGACGACGTAGGTTGGCACGCCGAAGATCCCGGCGTCGAAGATCGCGCGCTGTGTCGCCTCGTGCGCCGCGCGTCCCTCGCCGGCGGCGTGCGCGCGGAAACCCTCGACCGACGCGCCCGCCTCGCGCAGCACGCGCTCGATCGCGTCGAGGTCCTCGATGTCGAGCTCGCGGCGCCAGAACGGCTGGTAGACCCCGTACGTGTAGGCGCGCAGCACGTCCGCGCCCTGCGCCTTGGCCCACAGCATCGCGATCCCCGCCAGCGACGAGTCCCAGATCTTCACCGTGCCGCGAAGCACGATCCCACGCAGCATCGCGTAGCGCCGCGCGTCGCGGTAGGCGTGCTTCACGCCGAGCCACTGCTCGGGCGTGCGCTTGCTCTCCACCACCTCGCCGCGCTCGCCGAGCCGCGCGGATCCCAGGAAGCTCGGGATGTCGAGCGTGAGCGGCCGCCAGTCGATCTCGATGCCGAGCTCGTCGGCAAGCGCATCGGTCGGAGCGATCGCGAGGTACGCGTACGGGCTCTTGTGGTCCACGTACACGATCAGCGGCGCGTTCGAAGCCAGCGGGTCGAAGGCATGAGTCGACATCGTCCGGCTCCGCGCTAGCCCGCTTGCTCGCGCGCGCGCGGCTTCGGCGCCAGCAGGGCGTGGCTGTCGCGCGCGAGATCGCGCAGCAGGCTCCAGTCGATCGGGCGGTCGGCGCGCAGCGCGACCCAGCGGTCGCCGCCGTGGCGCGACGGCAGGAAGCGCGGATCCTCGAGCAGGATCCGGGCGTCCTGCGACGGCGGGCGTGCGGCCATGCCGACAGGATACGCTCCCCTCGTCCCACCCGCTCAGGGACGTCAGGATTGCGCGCATGACCGAAACCGATCCGCCCACCCCGCCCCGCACTCCCCTGCTCTACGGCCTGGGTACGTCCGTGTACGCCGAGCGCGACGGCAAGATCCTGGTGCTGAAGCGCGCCGGCGGCGCCGCGCCGGGCGCCTGGTATACACCGGGAGGTGTGCTCGATCCGGGCGAGACGCCGGCGGTCTGCGCGCGCCGCGAGCTGCTCGAGGAGACGGGGCTCGTGCCGACGGGCCCGCTCGAGCTGGTCGGCCTGATCCCCATGCACGTGTACGGCGCGCACAGCTTCCTGGTGGCCTACGCGTGCGAGTGCAAGGAGGGAGAGGTCCGGCTCAGCCACGAGCACACGGCCTTCCGCTGGGTCGACGCGCTCGAGTACCGCGAGCGCTACTTCTCCGAGGCGGGGATCGACACGCTCCGCGCGCGGGAGCCGGAGATCGCCAAGCTCTCGGCTTCCGTGCGCCAGGGAATCGACGAGTACCTGGCGTTTCGGGGGCGCACTTGACTCTCCCCTCGGGGGAGGCCGCAGCTTCTCCGCTCAAGGAGGAGGAGCCATGAACAGCCTGTTTCCCGACATCTGCACCGACGACCTGGCGCGCTCGCGCGACTTCTACCGCGCTCTGCTCGGCTTCGAGGTGATCTTCGAGAACGCCTGGTACGTGCAGATGCACCACCCCGAGCAGCCGGCCGCGCAGATCGCCTTCGTTCTGCGCGAGCACGCGAGCGTGCCCAAGGCGTTCCAGGCGCGGCCGCGGGGCGTGCTCGTGACGGTCGAGCTCGACGACGTCGACGCCTGCCACGCGCGCGCGCGCGGGCTCGGGCTCGAGCTCGCCTACGAGCTCGTGAGCGAGGTCTGGGGCCAGCGACACTTCATGGTGGCGGATCCGAACGGGCTGCTGGTCGACGTGGTGCAGCTCATTCCAGCGGCGGACGCGTGAGTGACGACGCCAACCTGATGCCGATCGGCCGCTTCGCGCGCGCGGTGCGGCTGTCGGTGAAGGCGTTGCGCCACTACGACGAGGAGGGCCTGCTCGTGCCCGCCCTCGTCGACCGCCAGACAGGCTACCGCTACTACGCGCGCGACCAGGCACGCGACGCGGTGATGATCGCGATGCTGCGCTCGCTCGACCTTCCGCTCGCGTCGATCCGCGCGGCGCTCGGCGGCTCGCCGCGCGATCTCGCGAGCGTGCTCGGGCGCGAGACCGAGCGCCTCGCCGCAGAGCTCGAGCAGCGCCGCCGCGCGCTGCGCTCGCTCGAGCGCATCGCGCGCGCGGGCACGCTCGCGCCCTATACGATCGCCGTGCGCGAGGAGCCTGCGCACTTCGTCGCGCGCCTCACCGGCACGACCACGGCCGAGCGTCTGGTCGGGGACTCGACCGCGTGGGTGTGGGAGGTGATGGCGGAGGTGGAGCGCGCCGGCCGGCCTTCGCTCATGCCGATCCTGTGCCTGACCGAGCCGCCCGATTCCGACGGCGCGATCGTGGTCCACACCTGCGCGAGCATCACGCCACCTGCGCCGCGCTTCGCGCGCGCGAAGCCGTTCGAGCTTCCCGCCGCGACCTGCGCGTGGACGCTGCACCGCGGCTCGTACGACGAGCTCGGCCTCGCGCACCACGCGCTGTTCGCCTGGGCGCAGGAGCGCGGCCACGATCCGCGCGCCGCCGTGGGCGAGCTCTACCTGAACAGCCCGAACGAGGTCGCGGAGGAAGCGCTCGAGACGGAGGTGCTGCTGCCGCTCGGCGACGGAGCGTGAGCGTCCACGCGGGCCTTCCGGTCCGAGGCTCGCTTGTACGAGTGCGGTCACCAGGTCGTCCGCAGGCGCGCGCAGCCGTTCGGCGAAGAGATCGTCTCGGGCCGAATTCGCGCGCCGGGCTCGGGTCGGGGATTCTGAGACCGCTTCTAGCCCCCGACGGCTCCCGTCAGCACGATCGGGCCACCCGGCCGAGCCGCGCCCGGCGTCGACTCGAGGGTGATCGCGAAGCCCGTCACCTGGTGCGGCGCGCTCACCCCGGAAAGGCGCAGGGCGAAGTTGCGTCGCTCCGCGTCGATCGCGAACTCGCCGCTGCGCTCCGGCGGCGCATCGCCACGCAACGCCCACAGCTCGTAGGCCTTGCCGGGCTCGGGCGGCGGGAGTCCGGCGCCGACCAGCGCGATCGCGCCCGTGTCCGGATCGAACAGCACGCGCGCCGCACCCGCGTGGCCGGCGGTCGCGTCGAGCCGCACGCTGCGCACGCGCGGGCTGGAGAGGATCTGGATCACCTCCGCGTGCACGCGCAGCGCCTGTCCGCGCGACACGATCTCGCGCTCCTGCGCGGCGAGCTTGCTCAGGAACTCCGAGCCGCTGTGCTCGAGCGCCGCGACGAGCGCCGCGTTCTCGCGGCTCTGCGTGTGCTCGCGCACGGCCACAGCGGCGAACAGCGCGGCGGCCGCGGCCAGACCCGTCGCGGCGGCCCGCCAGCGCCGCAGTCGGCGCTGCGCCCGGTGCGTGCGCTGCTCGCGCGCGACCGCATCGAACACGCGCGCCCGAAGCGCGGGCGGCGGAGTCACGGCGTGCTCGGCCGCGAACGCCTCGAGCGCCGCGCCGTCGAGCGTCTCGAAGTCGCGCGCGCGCGCTTCATCCGTCATGGGTCGCTCCCTGGGCTGCGATGCGCCGCAGTCGAATCAATCCGTCGCGAATGCGCGTCTTCACCGTGCCGAGCGGCACGCCCTCGCGCAGCGCGATCTGTGCGTGGCTGAGGTCCTGGAAGTAGGCGATCTCGAGCATCCGGCGCTGCGAGTCGGGCAGCCGGGCGAGCGCGTCGCGCAGCGCGGAGCGCGACTCCGCGAATTCCAGGTGCGGCTCCGTGCGCTCGGACGCGCAGCTCGCGAGCGCGGCTTCGGCCGCGCGCCGCAATGCGCGCTCGTGCGCGCCGCCGCTGCGAAGCTGGTCGAGCACCGCATTGCGCACGATCCCGAGCAGCCACGCGGCGGCGCTGCCGCGTGCTGGATCGAAGCTCCGCGCGCGCAGCCAGACGCGCAGGAATGCCTCCTGCACCGCGTCCTGCGCGGCGCTCGCGTCGCCCGCGATCCGCAATGCCAACCCGTATGCGCGCGGCGCGAGCAGGTCGTAGAGCGGCGCGAACGCCTCGGACTCACCGCGCGCGACGCGCGACAGAAGCTCGGCTTCGCGCGACGTGCCGTCGGAGTCGCGTCGACTCCCCTGCCCGCGCTCAGTCGTTCGGTTGGGCCGCATGGGTCTACGGGTTGTACGGAGCAACGCGGAGTTTGGATTGGGGCAATCCGGCGCTCGCGGCGTCGCGTAGTCCACTCGGCGCGCAACTCCGCCCGCCCGAACCGACGAGGAGATCCCATGTCGTTCCTTTCGAAGCCGCGAACGCTCTTGGTCCCGGCGCTGATCCTCGGTCTCGCCGACCCCACGCAGGCCGCGAGCCACCGCGAGGCGCCGCTGACGGCGATCGATCGCACCGCCGACATCACCGACTTCTACGCGTTCCGAAGCTCGGACCGCCCGGACACGGCGACCGCGATCCTGTGTACGGATCCGCTGCTCGAGCCGGCGAACGGCCCGAACTACTTCCCGTTCGACACGGCGCTCTTGTACGCGATCCGCGTCGACTACGACCACGACGCGGTCGAGGACGTGACCTTCGAGGTGCGCTTCCAGACCGAGCAGCGGCTGCCCGGCGTGCCGGTGGGATTCGCCGGCGCGGGCGGCGGCATCAAGGCGCCGCCGCTCTCGCCCGCTCCGATCGCACCCGGCACGCCGCTCGTGCCGGCCGCGATCACCGCGCTCGAGGGTCCGGGCTCGCAGGGCATCGGCCTGCGCCAGACCTACACCGTGACGATGCGGCAGAAGGGCAAGGAGACGCGCCTGCGGCGTTCCGGCGGGGGCAACCTGATCGCGGTGCCGAGCAACGTCGGCCCGCGCACCATGCCGGACTACGAGGACGACCTGTTCGCGGCCGGCGCGTTCGATCTCGACAAGGGCGTGCGCGTGTTCGCGGGCACCGTCGACGATGCGTTCTTCATCGACCTCGGCGCCGCGTTCGACACGCTGAACTTCCGCGTGATCCCGGGACCGGGAAGCACGGGCGTTCCGCTCGTGCTTTCCGACGCGCAGGACGCGACCGACGACGCGAACTTCCTGGCCGACGACGTGTCGGGCTACAACGTGAACTGCATCGCGATCCAGGCGCCGATCGGCCTGCTCACCAAGTCGGGCAAGCCGCCGGCCGCGAAGGATCCACTCGCGCAGGTCGGGTTCTGGGGCACCACCGGGCGGCGCGCGCTCAGCGTGCGCCAGGCCGCAACTCCGGACCTCGAGTTTGGCGGCTTCGTGCAGGTGCAGCGCATGGCCAACCCGCTCGTGAACGAGCTGCTGATCGGCACCGACCGCAAGGATCTCTGGAGCCGCTCCGAGCCGAAGAACGACGCGAAGTTCCAGGCGCAGGTGCTCGACCCGCTGATCGTGCGCCTCGGCCAGGCCGCGTTCGCCGCCGCCGGCATCCAGTTTCCGATCCCCGCGCCGCCGCGGCTCGACCTGGCGCCGCTGGCGTTCTACTCGAGCGGGCCGGCCGGACCGTTCGCGGACCTGTTGCGCGTGAACCTGGGCGTTCCCGCGACGCCGCCCGACCAGCGCAGCCGGCTGGGCGGTTGCGGCGGCGACCCGGGCGGATTCCCGAACGGCCGCCGCACCACCGACGACGTGACCGACTGCTTCCTGCGCGCCGGCTTCGGCATCCTGGCGCCGGACTTCAACGTGTTCCCGTTCAACCGTCTGGGCGACGGCGTGAACGTGAACGACCGCCCGATCGCGGACGCGTTTCCGTTCCTGGCGCCCGCCCAGAGCGGCCGCCAGAGCCGGCACGTCGACCCGGGCGAGCTCGGCTGCGCCACCTCCGACGGCAGCTGCGCGCTGAACTGACGGCCATGCGCTTCGCCGCCACTCACTTCGGTGTCACGAGTCTGCTCGCACTCTCGCTCGTGGCGGCAGACTGCGCGAGCTCGCCGGATGCGATCGGCTCCGGCGAG
>JBBDXF010000022.1:86029-114958 GCA_040902485.1 Myxococcota bacterium
AGCTCGCGCTCGAGCGCGCCATGACGGAAACGCGAAACGCGCGCGCGACGGGCGATCCCGCCTGCTACGAGCGCGCACTCGAAGCGCTCGACGAGGCGCGCGCGCGCGAGCCGACGCGCGCGCGCATCGCGCTGGTCGAGGCCTGGGTGCGCCTGGGCCGCCACGAGTTCGCGCTCGCGGAGTCGCTCGCGGCGGCACAGCTCGCGCGCGAGCCCGACGATCCCGACGCATGGGCGCTGCTCGGCGACGCGCGGCTCGAGCTCGGCCGCTACGGCGAAGCGGCCGACGCCTACGAACGCGCCATGCAGCTTCGCCCGGGACCCGGCAGCTACGTGCGCGCCGCGCACTACCGCCAGGCGACGGGCGATCTCCACGGCGCGTCGCGCTTCTACCGAGCGGCGCTCGACGGCGCGGATCGGCGCGACGCCGAGGGCCGCGCCTGGCTGCTCGTGCAGCTCGCCTCGCTCGAGGTCGAGCGCAACGAGCCCGTCGCGGCCGAGGCGCTGCTCGACGAGGCGTTGCGCGCCGTGCCCGAGTACCACTCCGCGCTCGCCGCGCTCTCGGACGTCCACCTGCGCACGGGCCGCGCCGCGACGGCGCTCGAGCTCGCGGATCGCTCGCTCGCGGTGGCGCCGCACGCGGAGCGCCATCTGCTGCGCGCGGACGCGCTCCGCGCGCTCGGCCGGGAGGCGGAGGCGCGCGCGGCGGAGGAGGAGTTCGAGCGCGCGGCGGCGGCGAACGTCACTCACCCCGACAACGAGAACAACCACCTCGTCGACTTCTACCTCGACCGGCGACCCGACCCCGAGCGCGCGCTCGAAATCGCGCGTGCGGAGGCGAAGCGCCGCCCCGACGCGCCGACGCTCGAACGGCTCGCGCGCGCGCTCCAGCGGAACGGATTCGTCGAGGAAGCGCGCGCGGTGCGCGCAGACTCGGGCTAGCGGATCTCCGCCAGGTAGGGGCCGAGCTTGGCGGCGTCGAGGAAGGTCTGGAAGCCGCCCGCGCCCGCCTTCGTGACGTCCTGCTCCCAGTGCGCGAGCCGGCTGCGGTACTCGTCGGGGTTCGCGTTGTCGCGGTCGAGCTTCTTGACGTTCATCGCGATCACGCGCACGCCGTCGAACTCGCGCTCGCCGAACGTGCGCTTCGCGCCGGCCGGCAAGTCGGCCTGCATGTCGCTGAACAGCAGGATCGCGCGGCTCCCGGCGCCCGTCTCGCGCAGGTACTCCGCCGCGAGCATCATCGCGCCGGGGATGTCCGTGAACTCGGAGCGCTCCTCGCGCGCGGCGAAGGCGTCGAGCTGCTTCGCGAGCGCGAGCTTCTGCGCGTTCGCGTGCGAGGGCCGCGGGTCGAGCGTGACCAGCGCTTCGAGGTTCTCCTTCTCGTAGCTCGCGCTGTCGATGCGCAGGATCGCGACCGTGTCGCCCGGAACCAGGGTCGGGATCAGCTCGCGCTTCACGATCCGCGCGACCTCCGGCCGCTGATCGGCGTAGGTTCCCGAGACGTCGATCAGCACCGCGACCGCCTGTTGATAGTGACTGCCGTCGGAACAGCCGGCGAGGAAGAGCGCGGCGCAGACGAGCGCGAGACGCTTCACGACCATGAAGCCCTCGGCGTGTCGCCCCGCTTCGCAGCGGGCGCGGCGGCCGCCGCGCGGCCGTTCCCGCGCTCGCGACCGCGCACCGCCCGCTCGATGCGCAGCGGAATGCTGACGTACACCTCGTACAGGCTCGCGAGCAGGGTCGCGAACGCGCCCGCCGAGTGCGCGCCGACGCGGCCGAGGAGCGCCAGCGCCTGCAGCAGCCCGACGACCACGGCCGCCAGCACGTGCCGCCCGCTGTCGAACAGCATCTCGAGCGGGATCGCCACCATTGCGAGCACCCACGGCAGCAGGAACCCGAGCACCGCCTGGCCGATCACCGGGATCTGCGAGCTCGACGCCTGCGCGATCAGCCGCGCCTCGTCGCCCGCGAGCGAGAGCTTCAGCGCCGCGTCGGCCTCCGCGATCGACTCGCGCAGCACCGCGAGCGTGCTCTCCACGCCCGCCAGCAGGAAGAGGCCCGTCAGCGACAGTCCGAGCAGCAGGCGCCGCCGCGACCGGGGCACACCTTGCAGCTTCGGGAACAAGTCCGTGATGCCGAGCAGGTCCATCGCGAAGATGCCGAGCGCCGTCTCCATCAGCACGATCACCAGCGCGGCGATCGTCGACACCGGCACGCCGCCGAGCCGCGCACCCGAGGGCACGAGCTCCGACATCGGCAGCGCGATCAGCTGGAAGTTCACGAACGCGCCGCCGAGCGCGACGCCCAGCACCAGGATCGAGACCGCGAACAGCTTGGTCGCCGAGAACGTCAGCGCGCGCGCCGCGACCTCCTGCTCCTTCGAAAACTTCTCGTACTCCTCGACGTAGCCCTGGATGCGCTGCGTGGTCTCCAGGGCCTTGGCCACCGAGTCGCGCATGCGCGTCATCAGATCGCGCACGTCCTTCCAGCACGAGGCCATCGCGCCGAGCAGCTTGTGACGCCGCGAGGTGTCGTCGCGGTGCTGGCGCAGCGCCTTCTCGCCGGCCTCCTCCGACGACTCGCGAATGCTCTCCAGCACCTTCTGCACGTTCGAGTCTCCCGGCGTCGGGATCTGCGCGATCGCCTGCACCGCGCCCGCCCAGCCCGGCACCTCGGGCGGCGTCTCGGCGCAGTGCTCGTAGTCTCCTTCGAGCTTCACGAGCAGGTCGTCGAGCCGGCGCTGCAGGCTCGAGTACTGCCCGAGCCGCTCGCTGAAGGTGGCGTCGATGCGCTGGATCTCGCGCCCGAGCCGGCCCTGCGCCTCGAGCCGTCCCGCCGCGAGCAGCGCCGCGCGCGAGCGATTGCGCAGCTGCTGCGCAGCTTGGTCGCAGCCGCGGGCGAGCGCATCGCAGCCGTCGCCCAGGAACTGTCCCAGCCCGCGCAGCAAGGCGAGCATCGGCTCGCGCGCCGCCCACAGGAACACCACGCTCACGATCCAGAGGACGCCCAGCGAGAGCGCCACGTGATCCGGCCAGAGAAGCAACGCCTTCATGTCGCCTCCGATTCGGAACCCCATCGGAGGGCGAGGAACCGAACTCCGTGAGCCAGGGCACCTGCCCGGCAGTCGCTCGGCAGCGACACCGATCTGCGTGGCGGATCGGCTCGGCTATTCGGAACGCTTGCGGTCGCGCGCCGACAGATCGGCCGAGCCCAGATGGGTCGCGTGCAGCTCGCGCCGCGCGAAGCGCCACTTGCCGTCCGCGCCGCGCGCGTAGTCGTCGCGATAGCGCGCGATGTTCACGCCGCCCGCGCCCTTGGCCCCCTGCAGGTACTCGACGATCAGCCAGCGCCCGCGCGCCGAATCGCGCTCGACCTCGACGATGCCGTTGGTCGCGTGCTGGATCACCCAGCGCACGCCGGACACGAGCTTCTGGTAGTGCGCGAGGATCGCGTCGCGCCCACGCACGGTCGAGCCGAGCACGACCCACTCGCCGTCCTCCGCCCAGGTCGAGGCCCACGCGGCATCGTCGCGCTCCGCGATGGCGTGGCAGTAGCTGGAGACCAGATCCCGGATCGCGCGATCGTCGTCGTCGTCCATGACGCGAGCCTATCGGAATCGGGCCTGGAGCGCGTGCTGCTCGCCTGGTGCGCGGGCGCCTAGTGCGCGGGCGCCGCGGGAACGCGCGGACCGTCGAGCCGCGCGACGAGCAGGTTCGTGGCCTCGTCCGCGACCTGCTGCAGCGCCGCCTCGACGGCCTGTCTCACGACCTCGTCCGTGACGGTCCGGCTGTCGACGAGGCCGTTGCCGGTGACGACGTTGCGCCCGATCAGCTTCAAGTCGAGTCCATAGCGCTCGACCACGACCGAGAGCGTGTACGCGACGCGCATCTGTCCCCGCGCGCGCGGCGCGATCGAGAGCGAGCTGTTCTGAAGATCGAACTGGATCACGCGCGCGTACTGGCCACGGTAGTAGGGCGTGGTCGCGCGGGTCGCAGCGCGATACGTGCCCTCGACCGACTTGAACAGCGCGTTGCAGAGCGGCTCGCCCAGCTCGAGCTCGAAGCGCGTCGGCACGCCGCCGAGCGTGCCCAGGCTCGAGCGCTCGACGTGGCCGAGCAGGTTGGGGCTGCACACGACCCCGGCCTTCTCCGAGGAGCGCTCGGTAGGAACCTCACTCGGCTGAATCGCGGAGTTCAGCGTCACGGGTTTCACGCACGCCGCGCACAGCGACGTCGCGAGGATCGGCGCGAGCCAGCGCATGCCGCAGACTTCGGCTTCGCACGAGGCGGCCCGTGTGGCCGGGATCACGGTCGGAGGCGCTAGGTCGCGGCTCGCACCAGAGCGTCGATGATGCCGTTGTAGAGCCCCGTCAGCATCGCGCGCACCTGGTCGGCCGGCGCGCCTTTCGGCAGCCAGTTGCTGCCCCATGCGATCGCGCAGCCGCCGTTCGGGGCGTCCGCGAGCGTGACGACGGCGACGTAGTGCTCGAGCGGGAGCGACGACTCCGCGACCAGCGAGTAGGAGAACACGCGCCCGTCGTAGGCCGTGTCGAGCCGCTCGGAGAGCACGCCCGGCACGCCCCGCGCGCGCACGTGGCGCACCGCGCCGATGCCGTCGCCCTCGAGCGTGCACGACTCGACGGCGTCGCCCATCAGCTTGCCGATCGCGCCGAACTCGTCGACCAGCAGCGAGTAGAGCCTCGCGCGCGACACCGGAACGGTTCGCTCGACGAGTGCTCCGTAGGCCATGGCTACCTCCACGCGCACTCTACGATGCCGTGCCCGGCGAAGGCAAAGGCGCGCGCTACTCGAGCCAGGGACGCTCGAGCAGCGTCGACCCCAGGGTGCGAACGCCCGACATGCCGTACGCGTGGCCGAGCGGAACCGCGCCGCCGTTCTGGTTCAGCGCGCCGCGCTTCGCGCGCGCGATGCCGGTGCCTCGCCCTCAGGCGGCGCCAAGGAAGTCCATCTTGCCGAGCTCCACGCCGCCGGCGCGGAGCAGCGCGTACACCATCGTGCAGTGGAAGAAGAAGTTCGGCAACGAGAAGTGCTTCAGGAACACCTCGCCGGTGAACTTGGCGGTCCGGCCCGGTCCCATCGGCACGGTGATCTCGCGCGCCTCCGAGCCGTCGACGCTCGCAGCCGGCACCGACTTCGCGTACTCGATCGCCTTGCGAATGCGCGCGCGCAGCTCGTCGAACGAGCCCTCCGTGTCGGGCCACTTCGGCGCCTCGGTCCCGGACAGCCGCGCGAGACAGCCCTTCACGCTGTCGGTCGCGATCTGGATCTGCGCCGAGAACGGCAGCATGTCCGGGGCCAGCCGTTCGCCGAGGAAGTTCTTCGCATCGAACTTCTTCGCGGTCGCGTGCGCCTCGGCCTTGTCCAGCCACACCAGCATGTTGGAAAGCATGCGCACGAAGATCGGAACGCTCGCAGAGTGCATCGAGATCGACGACATCGGGTCTCCTTTGGGGTTTCGACGGTTGCGCGTCGGAATTCAGATGACTTCGAGCCGGTCGCGGTGTGGGAGCGGCGAGAAATTCGCCGTCGGCAGGCTCTGGTACCAGAACGCGCAGGACGCGATGTCGTCCTGCAGCGGCAGGTACTGCATTTCGCGGTGCGTGCGCCAGCCGAGCGCCTGGATGGTGATGCGCAGGTCGCGCGTGAAGCGGACCGGATCCATCACGTGCCAGCGGTACATGCCGAAGCGCTGCTGCGATTGATAGACGCCGTCGGGTCGGATCACCTGCGGCAGGCCCGCGTAGGCGGTCGAGAACTCCTGATAGCGCGAGGCGTCGGGCCGCTGGCGACGCTCGAGCGAGCCCGGATCGAAGTTGTACGCGCCGCAGAAGTAGTCCTCCGTGCCGGTGCCGGCGATGGTCGGGAACTCGCGGTCGCCGTCCAGGTAGAACTTGATCTCGCCCTCGCCCCACCAGCCGGAGTTGTTCACGCCCCACGCCATGTACACGCCGACGTAGTGGCCCTGGCCGCGCACGCCGTCGAGGATCGTGTACACGTCCTTGTACGGCAGCGGATTCGTGCGGCGGAACTGCGCGTGGAAGTAGGCGCAGTCCTCGGGGACGTCGGTCAGCGTGTAGTTGATCTGGTAGTAGACGACCAGCGGCTCGTCGGAGAGATTCGTCATGGTGAAACGCGCGCGCTTGCGGAACGGCATCTCCCAGTAGCAGTTGAACGCGCGCCCGGGGTTGACGCAGACCGGCAGCGAGTTCACCTGCGCGAAGCTCTCCCAGCCGCACGCGAAGAAATCCCCCGTCGGCGCCTCGATCGACGGCTGCTGCTGGTCGTCCCAGTACGCGCGCAGGATCGAGAAGCGCCACTTGCCGCGCGCGAGCGTCAGCCAGATCTGCTGGATCGCGCCCTGCCCCGCGATGTTCGCGAGCTCGAAGGTCGCGCCGGGCGCGATGATGACGTAGGGGTTGACCTTCCAGCCCTGACCGAGATCGCGCGCGGCGACGGAAGCCGAGCCCTCCACCGCCATCGCCCCCTTGCCCTTCTCTCCCGTCAGGTTCTCGGGACTGATCGAGCGCGTCTCCGCGCGCGAGAGCCGCGACAGCGTGCCGAGGCTCATGCCCAAGCCGTTGAACTGCGTCATGCCCCGTCGACTCCCCTCAGTGCGGCAGCGCCCGCGCTCGCCGGGCGGCCACGAGTCCCTGCTCGATCGCGCCGTCGATGTTGCCGCGCCGCGCTGACGCCGCCGAAGCCCCCGCCGATCACGATCACGTCCCGGGCGTCGCGCATCCGGCGGTCTATATCACGTCCGCAGTGGCGACGTTCTCGTTCGTGTTCTCGTCCTTCTACGACGACTCTGCGTCGCTTGGCGGACGGATCGATGATGCCGAGCGCGATCTACTTTCTCGGCGAGGCGATCACTTCTGGCTGCTCGGCTTCTCGGTCGGACTTCGCGCCGTCGGGTTTAGACTGGGGCGCATGACCCAACCGGCCGCCCGCTCCCCTCGCCTTCTTCCCCTCCCCGCCCAGCCCGCCGGCATCGCCTGGCCGACCCGGGAGTGGCCGCGCGCAGAGCTCGATGCGCGGGTCGATCGCGCGGCGCTCGCGGAGCTGCTCGACTACGCCTGCGGCGGATCCGAGCCCGAGGATCTCGAGCGAACCCACGCCGTGGTCGTCGCGCAGCACGGCGCGATCGTCGCGGAGCGCTATGGCCCGCACGCGGGACCGAACGACGCGTTCCGATCGTGGTCGATTGCGAAGAGCCTCACCAACGCGCTGATCGGCATCCTCGTTCGAAAGCTCCGGCTCGACATCTCGCAGCCCATCCCCGTGAAGGAATGGAGTCGCGACGATCCGCGCGCGCGGATCACGATCGACCAGCTGCTGCGCATGGTCGACGGGCTTCGCTTCCGCGAAGCCGAGCACCTCGGGGGCGGCGCCGTCCGCTACTACCCGGAAGCGGAGTCGGACGTGATTCCGATGCTGTTTGGCGCCGGCAAGCACGACGTGGCGGGATTCGCCGCCGGCCTGCCGCGCGTCGCCGAGCCCGAGGCGCGCTGGAACTACAACAGCGGCGGCAGCAACCTGCTCGCGCGGCTGGTGAGCGACACCCTCGGCGGCGGACGCGACGAGACGCTCGCGTTCATGCGCCGCGAGCTGTTCGAGCCGCTCGGCATGAAGACCGCGGATCCGCGCTTCGACGACGCGGGCCACTTCATCGGCGCGAGCCATTGTCCGTGCAGCGGACTCGACTTCGCTCGCTTCGGCCTGCTCTTCTTGCGCGACGGCGTCTGGGACGGCACGCGCATCCTGCCCGAGGGTTGGGTCGACTACTGCCGCACGCCGAGTCCTCAGTCCGAGGGTCTCTACGGCGCACACTTCTGGGTGACACCGGGCAGCCTCGGCCTCTTCTCGTGCCAGGGCGCGTGGGGCCAGCGCATCCTGATCGTCCCGAAGCTCGACCTCGTGGTCGTCCGTCTCGGGCAAACGAGCCCGCACAAGGTCGGCGCGGTCGTCCGGTACTGCAAAGACCTGGTCGACGTCTTTCGCCCGACGACGGTGAGTTGATCGCTGCCTGCGTCGGACGAGCCGGTGCGACAACCGACGGAGTACGTGGGGGCGACTCAGTCCGGATCGGTCCATCCGGCCAGCCGTAGCGCGGCCGTGTAGCGTTCGACGAACGTCGATTCGGCGTCGGCCTGCGCATAGCTCGCCTCCAGCGCCTCCATGGTCAGGTCGGGCTGAAGCTCGCGCGCGCGAGCAAGCGCCGCGCGCGCGGCGCCGAGCGAGCCGAGCTCTGCGTGCACGGCGGACAGCAGCTGGTGCGTGCGCGGCCACTCGGGACGGAGCGCGACGCTGCGCTCCGCGGCCCGCCCGGCAGCGCGCATGTCGCCGCTGGCGAAATGCGCGAAGCCGAGGCCCTCGAGGAAGTGCGAGACCATCGGGTCGCGGGGACTCAGCCGCAGCGCCCGCTCGAAGAGGCCGACTGCGCGTTCCGGGTCGCCCCAGATCGTGCGCGCGCGGCCGAGCCCCCAGTAGGTCATCGGCGAGCTCGGGTTCTGCGCGACGGCGAGCTCGAGCTCGTCGATCGCGCTGGCGCGCTCGCCGAGCACGATGTACATGCCGCCGAGCACGCCGTGCGCGTGGAACTCGCGGCCGTCGAGCGCGACCGCCTGGCGCGCCGCTTCGATCGCCGCGCGAACGGACGCGCCCACGTCTGTGCTCCAACCTGCGTGAGAGTCGTTCAGATGGGAGAGCGCGGTGAACGCCAGCGGGGTCGCGAAGCTCCCGTCCATCTCGACCGAGCGCGCGAACCAGTCGCGCGCCTGCGGGCCATCCTCTGCCGTGTACCGGAAGTGGTGCCAGAGGCCGCGCAGGAACGCGTCCCAGGCGTCGAGGTCTTCGGGGTCGCGGCGCAGCACACGCTCGATTTCGATTCGCCGCAGCTCCGGCTCGATCGCCGCGGCAAAGAGCTCGGCGACCTCGTCCTGCAGGGCAAACAACTCCACCCAATCGCCGTCGTAGCGCTCCGAGCACACGACACGTCCCGTCTGCGTATCGATCGCTTCGGCATGGACGCGCACGCGGTCGCCTTCGTGGCGGACGCGGCCGTAGATCGCGTAGCGCGCACCCAGCTCCGCCTGGATCCTCGCGGGCTCGAGCGGGGTCTCGCGATACGCGTGCGCGCTGCCCCGCGCGATGACGGGAAAGAAGCGCCAGCTCGCCAGCCGGTGCGTCAGGTCGTCGGTGAGTCCGTCGGCGAAGAGCCTGCGCCGCGGATCGCTCTCCTCGTCGAGAAACGGCAGCACGACCACGGCCGGACGCGCGTCGAAGCCGTCGAGCATCGCGCTCGGGCGCTCGATCGTGACCTCGACCGCGAGGCGATAGCCCCGGCCCCAGACCAGCTGGACCAGGGAGTCGCCCCTGCTCGGGCCCGCCAGCGCCGAGCGCACCCGGTGAATGCACTGGCTCACGGCCGCATCGCCGACCACCGCATCGGGCCAGACCTCGCGCGAGAGCTCGGCCTTCGACACCAGGCCCGGCGCGCGCCGAACGAGCAGGTGCAACGCGCGATACACCTGCGCGGTCAGCTCGACCGCCCGCCCCTCGTAGCGGATCCGCTGGAGCTGCGTGTCCAGCTCGAACTCGGCGAAGCGGTAGAGCATCGAGCCGGTACCTCGCCTCGATCCAAGGCTTCAGTGTACCGCGCCCGAGAACTCGCTCAGAAGCGCAGGCCGAGGGCTGCCGGGCAGTCCTGCGCTGCTGGCGTCAGCCCGGAGACTGCGCGCGCCGCCCTGACCCAGCTCGAGATCGTCGGATCCACGCGCGTCTCTCCCATCGATCCGTAGGTGTCTGCGCGGACCGCGTTGTTCGGAAGATGGGCCAGTCGCAGGCGCTGCTCGGCCAGATCCTGGGCGTCGAGCACGCCGTCGTCGTCGACGTCGCCACAGCCGCAGCGGTTCGACGCCTCGAACGGACACACGTCGACCGGGTCGCAGCTTGCGTCGCCGTCGAAGTCGGGACACGCGCTGCCTGCGTCGCTGATGAAGACGTCGCCCGTGACGGTCGGGACGATCGTCGTGCCGAAGGCCGTTGGGCCGCGCGCGTCCGCGAGCCCGCTCGCGGGATCGTACGGAGTGCCCGCCTGCAGGTTGCAGAGTCCGAACGGCTGGTACGCGTCGCTGCAGAACAGGCCGTTGAAGTCGCCCGGTGTCGCGCCGGGAATCTGACCGAGATGCGTCGACCACGGCCCCGGTGCGGTGCGTGCGTCGGTCGTGAACGCTCCGTTGATTGCGCCCTGGATCGTGCAGCTTCCGAACGTCTCGAGGTCGAGTGTCGGGAGATTGAACTGCCCGACGAGCGGGCTGCACGAGCTCGGCACGACCGAGATCCCGGACGGGTTCGCGAGCAGGTTGGTGAACGACTCGAGCTGATCGCTTCCGATCGTCAAGGTCGCGGCGGTCGGATTCCACGCAGCGAGGAACGGAGGCAAGCCGATCTCGGCGGCGAACGCCGACCCGACCTCGTTCGCCGTCGTCGCCAGGCTCGTGATCTCGACGTTCGCGAAGACGAGCGAGGGATCGGGCGGCGGATCGAACGGCCGGGGAACCCTGGAGACGATGTTGCCCTCGCCGGCCGTCTGCAGCTCCAGGTTGATCGCCAGGAAGGCTCCGTGCATGGCGTTCCGCTCGAGGAGCATCGAGAAGATCACGTCGCCGTCGAGGCCTTCGCTCGCGCGCAGGACCAGCTGCGGCGCGTGATCCGGCAGGACGGCATAGGCGCCCCAGACAAACGCGCTGTCGAGCGCCACGAAGGCGACGCCGCCCTGACTCACGCCGGTCTGATCCCCGAAGTCGATGAAGTTCCCGACGCTGCGCGGCGCGTCGTCGGTGTTGTCGGCGATGATCTTGAACTCGCCCTGCGTGAGGCAGCCGATGCCGCGGCGGCCCCCTTGCGTCGCGAAGCGGGTGCACACCGCTCTGTCCGCCGCCTCGGGCGAGAAGCCGAGCGCGTTGAACGGCGTCCCGTCCGGGCCGATCGCGCTCGGGGCGATGAGCGGGTCACGCTCGGTGAGCGCGAGCTGCCCCGCGGCATCGGGCCGGATCTCCCACCAGCGCAGCACTGCCGCGTTCGGCGGCACATGGTGCGAGACGAAGGCGTCGAAGGCGCCCGGCTGCGGGTTGAGGAAGGCGTTCGTGACCGCGACGCCCGAGACGTTCGAAGCCTCACCAAACGGCGTCGCTTCGCCCGGCGCGACGAGCGGGAAGTCGTGCATGACGCCGGTGGCATCGAGGCACCCGACGCCGACGCTCGTCGTCGCGTCGTATCCGATGCAGCGGATCTCCTCGCTCGTCGCCGCGCCACCGAGCTCGGAGAGCGGCGCGCCGCCGGCGACAGAGGCAAGGCTGGGCCCCGCCACATTGTCCTCGTCGGGCACGAAAAGGAGGTTTCCGCCGAGGGCAGAGAGGCCGCTGTACGCGACCCAGTACCCGGCGCGGTAGGTGCTCGCCGCGCCGCGAATCCGGAGCGCCGGGCTCGACAGAAAGTCGACCGTCTGCGTCGTTCCCGCGATCGGGTCTCCGTGCTGCACGATGATCGACGCGTTGCTCTCGCCGAGCGCGTCTCCCGTGCCCGGACTCGCCGGGCCACCCGGCGGTGTCGGCAGGGTCGGGAGCGGGAGCCCCGTGTATTCGAGGTCCTTGGCCTGGAACGCGTCTCCCACCCGCTGGACCGAGATCGGCTTCCCGGTCCAGCCCAGCTGGCGTCGGCTGTCCTGGCTCGGTGTGCGGCGGCGCACCGGCGCGGATGCGCTGTCGGGAGGTGCCTCGGGACCGGGATCGAACGCCGCCAACGCGTTCAGCTCCTCGCCGGTCCCCGGCAGCAGCCCCAAAGCGGCCGCGTTCAACGTCACCGCAATCGGGCCGGGGAAGATTTGCAGCACGGCTTCGTTGCCGCCGAGCGCGACGCGCGTCGGCGAGGCGGCGTCGAGCGACACCCAGACGAGATCGCTCGCGTCGAGCGCGAAACGAGGACCCGCGCCGCTTCGCAGCGCGAGCGCGTCGACGTTGTCGCCCGCGAGCAGGCCGAGCTGCGCCGCGCTTGCGAACAGCTGCGCTGACTGGCCGGGCGCCGGCACGAGATAGATCGCCGCCGGATCGAGCGCGCGAGCGGTCGCCGTGGCGCGATCGACCGAGTAGAAGATCTCGGCGTTCGTCGAGGGCGGCCAGGCGAGCGAGTCGAGATCCGACTCGGTGCCGAGCGTCGTGGGCTGGAGGTTGTGCCGGTCGGAGTTCGACACCAGGTACGGTCCGACGACGCGTCCGTTGCGCAGCAGCAGCAGGTCGAACTCGTCGCCGGCAGCGCCGTCGCCGAGTCGCTGCTGCGCGATCACTCCGGCACCCACGCCCTGCGTGGAGCGATTGACCGAGAAGCGCGCGGACACGAAGTTGTTCGGTCCGGCGGGCCGCAGCAGGTCGCGGCCGTACGAGAGCGCGTCAGCGTTGTCGCCCGGATCGAGCCCGAGTCTCGAGGCAGGATGCAGCGTTCCGTTGCCGACCTGGAAGATCACGTCGGCCGGCGAGAACGGAACCGGCGCTTCGGGCGAGTTCTCGTCGATGCCGAAGTCGAAGGCGTGCGCGGGCGCAGGCGCGAGCCAGCCGAACAGGGACGCTTCCAGAGCAATCAGACCAAGGACCGTGAATCGCATTCCGGACCTCCCGCGCGTCGACGGCGACACGGCGCTCTCGCTTGCAAGGCTACGCTCGCCCGCCGCGCTTGAGGTCTGACGAAAGTCTGACGATCGGCCGCCCGAGCTCGGCGCGCTAGCTGTGGGTGCTCACCACGTCGTTCATCCGCGTCCCGGAGGCTCCATGACTCGAGAGGATGGAGCGATGGGACGCAGGAGCACACGGCGCGCAAGCAGGATCCCTCTCGATGGCAAGCGCGACGAGTGCTCCAGCTGCACTAGACCGCGGCGCCGATGCTCGGGGGCGATGTTGATATGCTCCGCGCGTGACCCTGCCCTGGCTGCGCCGGAGCGCAAACGGCTTCGTGCTCGCCTACGCCGCCGACGCCTGCGTCTCGGGCCTCGAAGAGGCGCTGCGCGCCGCCACGGGCTCGATCATGCTGCTCGGCCCGCGCAACGCACTGGCGCAGCTGGTGCTGTGGGCCGCGCTGCTCGTGCCACTCGCAGTCACGCTGACCCCGCGCCTGCCGACCGCGCTCTTCCTGTTCTTGTCGGTGAGCGCGTTGTGGCTGAATTTCGGGGCCGCGCCGCTGCTGCTGCTACTCGGGTCGCCGGCTGCGCTCGGGCCGACCGCGGTCGGGATCCAGCTCGCGATCTCGGCCTTCGCGTTCGTCCGGATCCGCCGACGGAACAGCGGCGCGGGCTGGCTGCTGCGGGATGCGGCGCTGGTGGGGCGCTCCTTCTCGCTCGGCCACTCACTCGCGTGGGCGGCCGGCCTCTTGCTCGTCGGGCTCCCGGCAGTTGCGCTCTACGTGCTGCTCTGGGCCGCCAGCTCGGTCCAGGTCGCGACCCAGGGCTTCGTCGCGTTCGACGCGAGCGGGGTGGTCCTCGCCGATCGCCGCTACACGCGCGCGGATCGGGAGGTACGGCTGGTCGGGATGATGCACGTCGGCGAGCAGGAAGGCTATCGCGCGCTGGTCCGCTCGTTCGCCGGCGAGGACACGGCGGTGCTCAAAGAGGGCGTGACCGACGGCGGGGACCGGCTGGAGACGCCGCTCTCCTACGGCCGCGTGGCAGCCATCGTGGGGCTAGACGATCAGGAGGATCTCGAAGCCTACTTCGAGGACGATCAGCTCGACGAGGAGCAGGGCCCCGTGTTCCTCCACGCCGACGTCGACGTCGCCAGCTTCGCGCCCGAGACGATCGCCTGGCTCGAGCAGATCGCGCAGGTGTTCGCCGCCGACGACTTCCGGACGGCGCTGCGGGGCTTCGGCGCCTGGAGCTCCGCACGGCGCGACCAATGGCCGATCGTCGAACGGGACCTTATTGCGCGGCGCAACCAGCACCTCGTGGCACGGCTCGACGAAGCGCTCGCCGACTACGCGCGCATAGTCGTGCCGTGGGGCGCCCTGCATCTCCCCGCGATCGAAGCCGCCCTCCTCGAGCGCGGCTTCGTGCGCACGGCGGCCGCGCAACACCGGCTGCTCCACTGGCGAGGCATCGCCGCGAAGCTCGTGGAAATGCTCGATGGTGGAGGCGCCGGGAATTGAACCCGGGTCCGAATGGCGTCTTCCGCCCGCGTCTACGTGCGTAGCCCCGTGTTTGTTTTAGCGATCGGCTTGGTCTCGGTGCCCACCGGGCCGATCGCGAGTCGGGAAATTTCTCGTCCGCCTCCCCCCGACGAGGACTTGGACCAGCCTGCTGGTATTACACCCCCGCACCTCAGCAGACGTCGGGTGCGGGCATGCTCGCTGTCTTAGGTATTAACTAAGCAGCGAGAGCGAGAGTGTTGTCGCCAATTAGATTGGCTTTGCCGCAAGTTTTGCGAGGACTCGGCACCTCGGCACGCAGCGGACGACCTCGACCATCCGTCGAAACCGATCGCCCCCAGGAAACGTGGGGCATACTACGGACCCCCCCATGGCCGTCAAGAACTCATTCCCCGGAGCCCCGATTTGAACCTGCCGTGCGTCGTTCTGCGCCACGGGCGCGAGCGCTCGCTCGGGCTGGGACACCCGTGGCTGCTCTCGGGGAGCGTGGAGCGGGTCGAGGGGAATCCGGAGCCCGGTGACGTGGTGCAGGTTCGGGACGCGGCGGGCACGCGGCTCGGGACCGGCGACTGGGACCCCGATGCGCAGATCCGGGTTCGGCTGTTCGCGTTCGGGAAGGACGAGGTCGACGAGGCCGCCTGGCTCGAGTCCGCGCTCGAAGCGGCGCTTTCCTGGCGGAACGGGCATCCGCTGCTGCTCGGCAGCGACGCGCTGCGGCTCGTGCACACGGAAGCGGACGGGCTGCCGGGCCTGACCGTCGACCGCTACGCGGATTGGCTCGCGCTGCGCGCGGGCACGCCCGCGATGCTGCGGCGCGCGCCGCGCATCGCCGAGATCCTGACCAAGCTGACCGGCGCGCGGGGCGTGTGGCTGCGCAGCGAGGGCGCGGCCGGCAAGGAGCTCTCGGGGGAGGTGCCGGCGGAGCCGATCGCGATCGACGAGCGCGGCCGGCGCTACGCGGTCGATCTGCGCCACGGGCAGAAGACCGGCTTCTACCTCGACCAGCGCGACGCGCGCGATCTGTTCGCGCGACTCGCCCACGGTACGCGGACGCTCGACCTGTTCGCGCACACCGGCGGCTTCGCGCGCGCGGCGCAGGCCGGCGGCGCGCGCGAGGTGGTCGCGGTCGAATCGTCGGAGCAGGCGCTGCGGCTGCTGGCCCTGAATGCGCCGGGCTGCGAGATCGTGGCGGGCGACGTGAACGAGTTCCTGCGCGCGGACAAGCGCCCGTTCGAGCTGGTGTCGGTCGACCCGCCGCCGTTCGCGAAGCGCAAGCGCGACGTCGGCGCGGCGTGTCGCGCGTACAAGGACCTGAACCTGCGCGTGCTGCGCGGCGTGGCCGAGGGCGCGCACGTGCTCACCTTCAGCTGCTCGCACCACGTCGAGCCGGAGCTGTTCCGCAAGGTGGTGTTCGGCGCCGCGCACGACGCGGGCCGCGAGGTGCAGGTGCTGGCCGCGCTCGGCGCGCCGCCCGATCACCCGGTGTCGCTGCGCCACCCGCAGGGCGAGTACTTGAAGGGGTTGCTCCTGCGCGTGTCGGGGAAGCCGCGATGACGCGCCGGGCCGTCGAGCGCGCGCTGTCGGCAGGCGTGGTCGCGCTCGGTCTCGCGGGCGCGTACTGGCTGCACGTGTACATGGACATCGAGTGGAAGCCGGAGTCGCTGCGCGACTACGTGGCGGCGCTCGGGCTCTACGGACCGCTGGTGGTGGTCGCGATCATGACGTTCCGCCCGTTTCTCGGCTTGCCGATGTGGGTCGCGCTGATTCTGTGCGGGGTGCTGTTCGGACCCTGGCTCGGCGCCGCGTACGGAACGATCGGGACGCTGCTGGGCGGTGTGCTGATCTTCGGCATCGCGCGCTCGTTCGGACGCGACGCGGTGCAGTCGCGGATCGGCGGCGCGCTGCGCCTGTTCGACGATCTGCTCGCGAGCCGCGGGGTTCCCTGGCTCGCGCTCTATGCGGCCGTGCCGGTCGCGCCGCTCACGCCGGTCTTCGCGAGCGCGGGCGTGTCGCGCATGCGCCTTTCGTCGTTCTGCGCGGGGATCGGAATCGGGATCGTCCCGCGCGCGAGCGTGTTCACGTTCGCGGGTGAGGCGGCGGTCGAGCGATCGGCCACGAGCATCGGCGTCGCGGCGCTGCTGATCGTCGCCGCGGCCGGGATCACCTGGCTCTTGCGCCACTCATTCCGCAGCCCTTGAGTCGACGGCGGCGCGCTCGACGTCGCGCGGCTCGAGCGAGAGCAGCACGCGCTGGAACCAGGGCTGGTACAGGTCGAAGTCGCGCGCGCGCGAGTCGGCGATCACGATCACCACCCAGCCCTCGCGCCAGGCGATCACGTCGGTCTGCTCGGCGCGCTCGACGCCGCGCGTGAGCAGCCGCGCGATCGGCTCGCCGTCGAGCTCGAACACCTCCGAGCGCACGTCGTCGCCGCGCGCCAGGCCCTGGCCCGCGAGCAGCGACAGGTGCGCGCCCGGGCTGCCGCGCGCCGCCACCACTTGGATCGACGCGTCGTAGTCCCAGGACACGCCGTCGACGGCGATGAAGCCGCTCGGCGTGCGCAGCACCTGCCAGTCCCTGGGGAAGCGCACGCGGAAGCCGTTGCGCTCGTCGTGCGACTCGGTCGCGAGCTTGGGCGGTCCGCGGCGGATTTCGGCGAGCGGCTCGGAGTGCGCTTCGCCGAGCCGCGCGTACACGCTGCCGGGCGGCACGGCGTACAGCGCGCGCAGCGAGCCGCGGTCGTGATCGGAGAGCGCCTCGATCCGGCGATCGCCGGCGACCGCGTACATGACGTCGCCCGCGAGCGGGCTGTGCCGGCCGGATACGCCGAGCAGGTGGCCGATCTCGTGCAGCGCGACCGCGCGCACCTGGCGCTGCGTCAACAGGCCCACCGAGTCGGCGATGTACAGCGTCGCCTCGCTCGGCGCGAACTCGATCTCGACCCGATCCAGTGTCGAGCCCGCGCCCGTCACGCGGCAGCGCTCGCGCTCGCCGCGCACCACGCCGAGCACCGCGCCCTCCTCCACCGCCTGCGTTTCGGCGACCAGCTGGATCGCGACGCTCGCGTGCTCGCGGCGCTCCACGCGCTCGAAGCGCACCGGCCGGCCGATCGCCTTCTGCCAGGCCGCGAACGCCTCGTCGACCGCGCTCACGTAGTCGGCCGGGCCGCGGCCGTTCTCGCCGTCGCTCGCGAGCGCCGCGGGAATCTCGGGCGGCACCACGAAGTAGCGCAGCGGGAACGCGGAGTCGGCGAAGCGGCAGGCGACCAGGCCCTGCGTGCCGTCGGGCAGCAGCTCGACGTGCATCGTCCACGGCAGGTAGTTCGGCTCGGGCAGACTGCCGACGCGCGCGCGGAAGCTCCAGTAGTCGAAGCGGGTCGGCTGGTACTCCTGCGGCGCGGCCTCGCAGCCGGCGAACAGGCCGGCCGAGAGCGCGAGCGCCGCGATCCGCCTCATCCGCGTTTCGCCCGGCGGCGGACCGCCTGCCGCACTTTGCGCTCCGACTCGCGCGTGGCGATCGCCTCGCGCTTGTCGTGCAGCTTCTTGCCGCGCCCGAGCCCGAGCTCGACCTTGGCGCGGCCCTCCTTGAAGTAGAGCTCGATCGGCACCAGCGTGAGCCCCTTCTCGCGCAGGCGCCCGCCCAGCCGGTCGATCTCGCGGCGCTTGAGCAGGAGCTTGCGCGGGCGCTCCGGCAGGTGGTTCTCGCGACCCGCGTTCGTGTAGGGCGCGATGTGGGCCTTCATCAGGAACACCTCGCTGCCCCGCACCTGCGCGTACGAGTCGGACAGGTTCGCGGCGCCGGCGCGCAGCGACTTGACCTCGGAGCCGGTCAGCACGAGCCCCGCCTCGACGGTCTCGTCGATCAGGTACTGGAAGTGCGCCTTCCGGTTCTTGCAGATCGACTTGCGGGCGGGCTCGGCCAAGCCCCGGCAGGCTATCGCAGGGCGTTCTGGCCGTCGACGAAGCAGACGCGCGGCTGGAAGTCGCGCGCTTCCTCGGTCGTCATCTGCGCGTAGCTGGCGATGATCACCAGGTCGCCGGGCTTCACCCGGTGCGCGGCGGCGCCGTTGATGCCGATCACGCCGCTCTTGGGCTCGCCGTGGATCACGTAGGTCGCGAGCCGCGAGCCGTTGGTCACGTCGTAGATCTCGACGCGCTCGTTCGGCAGCAGGTCGGCCGCCAGCGCGAGCTCGGCGTCGATCGTGACGGAGCCCTCGTACTCGAGGTTCGCGTCGGTCACCGTCGCGCGGTGGATCTTCGACTTCATCAGCGTGCGGAGCATCAATCGACCTCCCGTCGCGGGGCTTCCAGGATCGTGTTGTCGATCAGGCGCGTGCCCTCGAAGCGCACCGCCAGCGCGAGCAGCGTGCGCTCGCCCAGCTCGCGCACCGGCTCGAGGTTCTCGGCGTCGACGAGCTCGACGTAGTCGACCTCCGCGAGCGGCTCCTTCTCGATCCGCTGGCGCGCGATCGCGCAGACCGCGGCGGCGTCGCGCACGCCGGCGCGCACCAGCGCCCGCGCCTCGTGCAGCGCGGCATTCAGCGCCGTGGCCTGCTGGCGCGCGCGCGGCGCGAGCAGCTCGTTGCGCGAGCTCATCGCCAGGCCGTCGGGCTCGCGCACGATCGACCCGCCCAGGATCTCCACGCCGAAGCACAGGTCGCGAACCATGCGTCGGATCACCGCGAGCTGCTGGTAGTCCTTCTCGCCGAAGATCGCGACGTGCGGGCGCGCGGCGTGGAGCAGGCGCGCGACCACGGTCGTGACACCGCGGAAGTGATGCGGGCGGCTGCGCCCGCACAGCCCGCTGGTGAGCCGCTCGACCGTGACCCAGGTCGCGTCGCCGCTCGGGTAGATCTCCTCGACCGACGGCGCGAACACCACGTCGGTGCCGACCTTGCGCAGGCTCTCGAGGTCGCGCACGAGATCGCGCGGGTAGCGCGCGAAGTCCTCGCTGGGACCGAACTGCGTCGGGTTCACGAAGATCGAGACGATCACGCGGTCGGCCACGCGGTAGCCGGCCTGCACCAGCGACAGGTGTCCCTCGTGCAGCGCGCCCATGGTCGGCACCAGCGCGATGCGGCGGCCGGCCGCGCGCATCTCGTCGCTCCAGCGCTGGAGCTCCGCGCAGCTGCGCAGGATCCGCGGCTCAGTACGATTCAGCATCGCCGGGGAACTTCTGGTTGCGCACGTCGTCGCTCCACATCTCGGTCGCGCGGCGCACGATCTCGCCCAGCGCCACGTACTGGCGCACGAAGCGCGGCGGCGCGTGCTCTCCGAGCCCGAGCAGGTCGTGCATGACCAGCACCTGCCCGTCGCAGCCGACCCCCGCGCCGATCCCGATCGTGGGAATCGAGAGCGCGCGCGTGATCTCCCACGCGAGGTCCTTGGGCACGCACTCGAGCACGACCGCGAACGCGCCGGCGGCCTCGACCGCGCGCGCGTCGCGCAACACCCGCTCGTGTCCCGCGTCGCCGCGGCCCTGCACGCGGAAGCCGCCGAACTGGTGCACGGACTGCGGCGTGAGCCCGACGTGGCCCATCACCGGGATCTCCATGCGCGCGATCGCGGCGATGCGGTCCGCGACGCGCTCGCCGCCCTCGAGCTTCACGGCGTGCGCGCCGCCGTCCTTCAGCAGACGCACGGCGCTCGCTACGGCCTGGTCGGCGCTCGTGTGGTACGTGCCGAAGGGCATGTCGCCGACCACCAGCGCGCGCCGCGCGGCGCGGCTCACCATGCGCGTGTGGTAGACCATCTCGTCGAGCGTCACCGGCAGGGTCGTGTCGTGGCCCTGCACGACGTTGCCCAGGCTGTCGCCGACCAGCAGCACGTCGACGCCGGCCGCGTCGAAGATGCGCGCGAACGCGTAGTCGTAGGCGGTGATCATCGCGACCTTCTCGCCGCGCGCCTTGCGCCGGGCCAGGGCCGGAACGGTGATCCGTGCTTCGTCCATCATCCACCTCCGCGATCCGGAAACGTTTCGAGCGCCCCGAGCCTGGCTGGCAGATCGAAGGGCGCTCTCGCGTGCGGACTGCGGACGGCGGGCGCGAAGCCCCTCCGCCTGCATCGAACATCGCGCCTTCGGTCTCGGTCCCTGCGTTCGGGATCCCAGCTTCCGGGCTCTATCGATGCGAACTGAAGCGAACCGCGCAGAGCCTAAGGGCGCTGCGGCTCGTCTGTCAACGAGCCGGGGCTGCGAGGGCCCGGGCGAGGCGCGCGAACTCGACCTCATCGAGCGTCTCGCCGCGCCGTTGCGCATCGATGCCGGCCGCCTCCAGCGCCGCCTCGGCGGCCGGGAAGGCCGTCCGGAGCGCCCGGCGGAGCTGCTTGCGGCGCTGCTGGAAGGCCGCCCGCACCACCCGCCGCAGCAGCTCGGGATCGGCCACCTGCGGCCCGTCGTTGCGCGGCTCGAAGACCAGGAAGCTCGAGCGCACCTTCGGCCGCGGCGAGAACTCCTCGGGCGAGAGCTCGAGCACGCGCTTGGCGCGCGTCCAGAGCCGGGTGTAGACCGACAGCGTCCCGTAGTCGGCCGTCGCGGGCTGCGCGAGCAGGCGGTCCGCGACCTCGGCCTGCAGCATGAAGCCCATGCGCCGGAACGGCAGCCCGGGTGCGAGCACGTTCCCGAGCAGCCGGCCGGCCACGCTGTAGGGCAGGTTCCCGATCAGGATCACGGGCGGGCCGAGCTCGGCGGCCAGCGCTCCGAGGTCGGTGTGCAGCGCGTCGGCTTCGCGGACCTCGACGCTCGGCGGCAGTCCGCCTTCGTCCGCGAGCAGGCGCACGAGGCCGCGGTCGACCTCGAGCGCGAGCGTGCGGCGTGCGACCGCCGCGAGCGGCCGGGTGAGCTGGCCCGTGCCGGGACCGATCTCGATCGCGGCGTCGCTCGGCTCTACACCGACGAGCGTCACGATGCGCGAGGCGAGCTCGGGCCGGCGCAGGAAGTTCTGGCCGCGCGCGCGCGAGGGCGCGAGGCCGCGCTCGGCGAGCCGGCGGCGCTCGGAGGCTATGGCGTTCCCGCTCGGCCGACGGGCACGCGCGAGAACGCCTCGAGATCGAGCGAGGCCGTGCGGCCGTCGCGCAGCATGCCGTCCGCGACCGCGCCGATCATGGCGGCGTTGTCGGTGCACAGGGCGAGCGGCGGGAAGTGCGTCTCGACGCCGAGCTCGGCGGCGAGCTCCGCCAGGCGCTCGCGCAGGCGCGAGTTCGCGGCCAGCCCGCCGACCAGCGCCAGTCTGCGCAGACCCGTCGCTTCGAGCGCGCTGCGCGCCTTCGAGACCAGCACCTCTGTCGCGGCCTCCTGGAACGCCGCGCACAGGTCGCACACGTCGGACTCGGAGAGCCGTCCTCCGGAACGCGCTTCGAGCCGCGCGGCCTCGAGCGCGACCGCGGTCTTCAGGCCCGAGAAGCTCATCTCGAGTCCGGGCTCGCGCAGCATCGGGCGCGGCAGGTCGAACGCGTCGGCCCGGCCCTTGCGCGCGTGGACGTCGACCTCGCGCCCGCCCGGGTAGCCGAGGCCCAGGCGCTTGGCGATCTTGTCGAACGCCTCGCCCGCCGAGTCGTCGCGCGTCTGGCCGAGCAGCACGGCGTCGGCGAGCGTCTCGACCGCGTACAGCGCGGTGTGCCCTCCCGAGACCACGAAGCCCAGGAACGGCAGCGCCAGCGGCTTCTCGCCCAGCCGCGCCGACGCCAGGTGGCCCTCGATGTGGTGCACCGAGACGAGCGGCTTGCCGGTCCGGTAGGCGAGCGCCTTGGCGAACGAGAGCCCGACGAGCAGCGATCCGATCAGGCCCGGTCCGGAGGTGACCGCGATCGCGTCGACGTCGTCGAGGCCCACGCCGGCGCGCGCGAGCGCCTCGCTCACCGTCGCGTGCAGGTGCCGCACGTGGTCGCGGCTGGCGAGCTCGGGCACCACGCCGCCGTACGGCGCGTGCACCGCGTCCTGACTTTGGACGACGGATGCGAGCACCTCGCGGCCGTCGCGCACGAGCGCGGCGGCGAGATCGTCGCACGAGGATTCGAGCGCCAGGATCAGCGCCATCGCGAGACCCCGGCGCTCAGTGCTCGAGCTTCTCCTGCTGGCTCTTGCAGTCGATGCACAGACTCGCGACCGGGCGCGCCTCGAGGCGCTTCAGGCCGATGTCCTCGCCGCACTGCACGCAGGTGCCGAAGGTGCCGGCCTCGATCTTCGCGAGCGACGCCTCGATCTTCTGCAGCAGCGCGCGCTCGCGCTCGCGCAACCGGCCGACGAACGCGAGCCCGCTCTCCGCCGAGGCGGAGTCGATCTCGTCGGAGAAGTCGTCGGGGTCGAGGTGGATGTCGCCGGTCAGCGCGCGCCGCGCGTTCACCGCCAGGCGATCGCGCTGCTCCATCAGCATCTTCTGGAACTTCTTCTGGTCGGTCTTTTTCACGTTGGGCACTTCTCCAGCTGCCTGCGGGCTTCGGGGACGCGCTCTGAGTTGGGGTACTCGTCGGTGATGCGCCGGAAGATCTGACAAGCGGCAGGGGTATAGGTCTTCTGTTGCTTGGTCCGCTTGCCGATCTCGAGCAGCGAGACGCCTTGCCGGTAGAGGGCATCCGGAACCTTGTTCCCTTCCGGGAAGCGTTTGACGACCCTGTCGAATGCCACCGCCGCCTGCTCGTAGTCGTTCAGCTTGAAATACGAGTCACCCATCCAGAAGAGCGCGTTGTCCGCGTATTCCGAGGACGGGTGAGTTTGTAGGAACACCCGGAACCGGTCAATGGCGCCGGCGTAGTCCGCGGCGCGATAGCGCCGGAAGGCGTCCTCGTAGTCGCGGATCTCCTCCGCGGGTGCGCCGCCCTCGTCGATCGGAGCGGTCTCGGTGCCCGTGCCCGGCGGCACCGCGGCGACGGCCTCGCCACCAGCGGCTCCGGCTGCGGCCGCGTCGCTCGGAGGGCGCGAGGCCGCGCCCTGATCGATCTGCTTCTTGAGCGCCTCGATCTCGCCGCGCAGCTCCGCGACCTCGGCGTGCAGCGCGTCGATCTCGGCGCCCTGCTCCGCGAGGCGGGTGCTCGCGCTGCCGCTCGGCTTCCGGTCGCTGCCCCAGGAGTCCGCCGACGGCGCGCCGCCCTTGCCCTTCTTCAACTGGTCGACGTCGCGCTTGAGTGATTGGAACTCAGGCACCGTGACGCAGGCGCAGAGCAGGAACAGCGCGCCGAGCGACAGCGCGCTACGCAAGGCCGCTAGACCCAAATCAGCGGACTTTGAAGTCGTCGCGGCGGTTCTTCGCCCAGGCCAGCTCGTTGTGTCCGTCGACAGCGGGGCGCTCCTTGCCGTAGCTCACCGTGGTCATGCGCGAGGTGTCGATGCCCAGGTCCGCGAGGTACTTGTAGGCGGCCTCTGCGCGGCGCTTGCCGAGCGCCAGGTTGTACTCGGCGCTGCCCCGCTCGTCGCAGTTGCCCTCGATCGTGACCGCCACGCTCGAGTTGCTCTTCAGGTAGTCGGCGTTCGACTGCAGCCCGGAGCGCGCGTCGGCCGAGAGATCCGACTTGTCGAAGTCGAAGTAGATCGAGCGGAACGCGCTGTTGTCACCCATGCTCTGGGCCGGCCGGCTCGTCGGAGCCTCCGTCCCGAAGCCACTCTTGTCGCTCGGAGCCGGCGGCGGCGTCTTCGTGCACGCCGCGAACGCGACCACCACCAACGCCAGCCCAAGTACTCGCTTCACCACCCTCGACCCTCCTCTTCTGTGATCCAACGCACAATCCAGCACGGGATCACACCTCCAAAAATCGGTGCATTCTCTACCCGGAAATCCGCGCGTTTGCAAACGGATTCTCTCCTCGGGGGTCGCGGACACGCTCAGTCCAACCAACTCGACCAGGAAGGGTTGGTGGAGTTTCCGAAGCCATCGGTCAAGACCGTGGTGTTGCGCCCGTCGAGGTCGACCCGGTAGACCTCCTTTCGCCCCCGGCGATTGGAGGTGAACGCGAGCTTGCGGCCGTCCGGCGCCCAGGCCGGATCCTCGTCGCTGCGGGCGTGCGTCACCAGCGGGCTCGTGAACGTCCCCTCGGGGTTGATCAGGTAGATGTCGAAGTTGTTCCCGGCCTGCGCGGCATACGCGATCCACTCGCCCGTGGGCGACCAGGCGGGGCTCGCGTTGTACACGCCGCTCCAGGTGAGGCGGCGCTCCTCACGCGTGTCGAGATCCTTGATCCAGACCTGCGGGGCGCCGCTGCGGTCGGAGACGAACGCCATCTGGCGGCCGTCGGGCGAGAACGTGGGCGAGGTCTCGATCGAGCGCGGGTCGGTCATGCGCTCCGGCTTCGAGCCGTTGGTCGTGACCGAGTAGATGTCGGTGTTGCCCTGGCGCGAGACCACCGCCGCGATCTTGCCGTCGTTCCCCTGCCACACGCCGCGGTACTTCTCGTCCTTGGTGTTGATCAGGCGCACGCCCGGCCTGTTGCCGCGGTACAACAGGAACAGCTCCGACTGTCCCGTCTTGAACGAGGTGTAGAGCAGCGTCTTGCCGTCGGGCGACCAGGCGGGGAACAGATTGATCGAGCCGTTGTTGGTGACGCGGCGCTTGCCCGCGCCGTCGGCCTCCATCACCCAGATCTCCTTGTTGCGGCGGCCGTTGTCGGAGACGAACGCGATCTCCGTCGACGACACGCCGCGCCGGCCGGTGAAGCGCTCGACGATGTCGTCGGCGACGATGCGCGCGAGCAGGCCGAGGTCCGGGCGGTCGCGCTCGCGGAACGTCACCTCGCCGAGCAGGCGACACCGAGAAGTGTCCCAGACGCGGAAGCGGACCTGCGCCTTGCTCTGCACGATGCGCATCTCGCCCTGCACCAGACCCTCGGCGCCGATCGCGCGCCAGTTCTCGCACGGTACCGCCGGCGCCTCGAAGTCGCGCGTCACCTTCGACTCGACGAACGCCTCCGGGTTCACGTGCGCGACCACGCTCGAGAAGTCGAGTCCGGCCACGAGCGAGCGGAAGAACTCCTCGCTCAGCGCCGCGCCGGTCGCGTCGGCGGAGAAGCGCTGCACCGCGACGGGGATCGCGCGCCCCGAGCCCGTGACGTCGACGCGAATGCGCTGCGCGCGCGCGGGCAGAGCGAGCGCGAGCAGTAGAGAGATAATCAGCAGCGATCGGGTCACAGGGTGTCCTTCAGGGTCATGCCGAGCTCGAGCGCCAGCGCGCCGCGCGGCGGGGCGGGCAGCGGGTCCGACTTGCGGATCGCGCGCTCGGCCGACTCGTCGCAGTAGCGATCGCCGGACGACTTCGCGAGCTCGATGTCGCGCAGCGCGCCGTTCGCGCCGACCTCGAGATTGAACACCGGCACGCCCTTGCAGAGCTGGGCGCCGGACCAGTTCGCGCGCACCGCGAGCTTCACGCGAGCGACCCAGGGCGAGAAGGTCGGATCGAAAACGCCTGCGCCGCCGGCCATCGGCGCGGGCGGACCGGGCTCGGGCGCGGGCGGAAGCTCCGGCTGCGGATTGCGCGCCTCGACCTTCTTGGTGAGCTCGGCGAGCAGCTCCTCGGCCGACTTCGGCGCGGGCTCGGGTTTCTCGACCGGCTTCGGTTTGGGCTTGGCGAGCGGCGCGGGCTCCTTGGGAATCACGACCTCGTTCACCGCCGGCTTGGGCTTGGGAGGCTCGGGCTTGGCCTCGGGCGGCTTGGGTGGCGGCTTCACTTCCGGTTTCTTCGCGGCGGGCCGCGCGGCCGCGGGCCGGGGCAGGTCCACCATGTTGACCATCACCGGGGTGGACGAGATCAGCACCGCGCTCGAGTGCGGCCGGAAGGTCAGGACCAGGAACAGCAGCACGTGGCCGGCCAGCGAGTAGCTGAGCAGGCGCTTGAAGGTCCGGCTCTCGAACAGGCTCTCCGGCGGAACGTAGAGGGTGCTCACGCCTCGGGCTCGGTCACCATGCCGATGCTCGTGGCACCGGCTCCGCGCAGGATCGCCAGCGTCTTCGCCACCGTTCCGTACGCGACCTTCTCATCTGCGCGCAGATACACGAGTCGATCCTCTCGCGTGTCGAAGATGGCCTGGAGCTTCGCGCCGAGCTGGTCGATCGGCACTTCGGCGTTTTGGACGAACACCTTGCCCTCGCGCTTCACCGTCACGACCAGCGGCTCGTTCTCGGAGCGCAGGCCCTGGGACTGCGTCTTGGGCAGGTCGACGTCGATGCCCTGCTGCATCAGCGGGGCGGTGACCATGAAGATGATCAAGAGCACCAGCATCACGTCCACGAACGGCGTGACGTTGATCTCGGAGAGCTGGCGCCGGGGTCCACGGCCGTCGGCGACGTTCATGCCGCCTTCACGGGCGTGCGCCGGAGCTGGTCGCAGAACTCCGCGCAGAACGTCTCGAGCCGGGCGCTCAGGCGGTTCAGGCGCGCGCTCGAGTAGTTGTAGCCGACCGCGGCGGGAATCGCGGCGAACAGCCCGACCGCCGTCGCGACCAGCGCCTCGGCGATGCCCGGCGCGACCACGGCGAGGCTCGCCGAGCCCGACGCGCCGATCGACTCGAACGAATTCATGATGCCGACCACGGTTCCGAACAGCCCGACGAACGGGCCGGAGCTCGCGACCGTGGCCAGGAACGAGAGCCCGCGCTCGAGCCTGTGCACCTCTTCGCCGCGAATCCAGCCGAGCCGGCTGATCACGCCGTCGATCTGGTCACGCGTGACGGTGCCACGCGTGCCCTGCAGCTTCTCGAGCCGCGCGAGCTCGGTGTAGCCCGACCGGAACACGGTCGCGAGCGGACTCGCGGTGTTCCGCCGCGCGATGTCATAGGTCGTGTCGAGCGGACTCTCAAGGTACGCCTCGACGAATTCCTCGGTGTCGCGCTCCGCCGCGCGCAGCTCGCGGAACTTCATCAAGAGGACCGCCCACGACGAGATCGACGCGAGGATCAGCAACAGCAGCACGGCGGAGACGACAGGACTCGAACCGAGTATGTAATCGAGCATGCAGTCGGAACCCCGGGGGGAGGAAACGCGCGACTTCGAAACGGACCGCGCGGGGCCGCCGGAAGCTACTCGCCACCCCCTGTGGCGTCAACGGAATCGGCGCTTCCGCGCTAAGCTGTGCGCTTCGCGTCGAGAGAAACTCGGGGGGAGCTGAATGCAGATCGAGGTCCAGCGCAAGGACACCAGCGCAGCGAGCGGAGATGCGGTCGTGATCCCGCTCACGAAGGCCGACGCGCCCCCACGCGCGCTGCGCTCGCTCGACGACGCGATCGGCGGCTTGCTCGCGCGTGTCTGGGACGC
Source organism: Myxococcota bacterium (assembly GCA_040902485.1). GTDB lineage: Bacteria > Myxococcota_A > UBA9160 > SZUA-336 > SZUA-336 > VGRW01. The sequence continues at coordinate 113,457 of JBBDXF010000022.1, forward strand.
GGGTGACTTCACGGGCAAGTCGGGCGAGGTGCTCTCGCTGCCGGTCGCGGGCATCGCCGCGAAGCGCATCGTGCTGATCGGACTCGGCGACGAGAAGAACGCGAGCGCCGAGTCTCTGCGCGGCGCCGGCGGTCGCGCCGCCAAGGCACTCGCGCGCGCCAAGGCCAAGCGCGCGAGCGTCGCGGTGCCGGCGCTGCGCCGCGTGAAACCGGAAGAAGCGGCGCAGGTGCTCGCCGAGGGCGTCGTGCTCGGCAGCTATCGCTTCGACAAGTACAAGAGCGGCGACGACAATAAAGCCCCGACGCTCGAGACAGTCGTGCTGCTCGCGCCCGACGCGCGCCAGGTCACGGCGCTGCGCCGCGGCGCGAAGCTCGGCCAGGTGCTGGCGGAGTCCGCGAACTTCGCGCGCGAGCTCTCCAACGAGCCGGGTGGAACCTGCACGCCCGAGCATCTCGCGTCCGAGGCGCGCAAGCTCGGCCGCGCGCACGGACTCAAGGTCACCGTCTTCGCCGAGAAGGAGCTCGAGCGCGAGAAGATGGGCGGCATCCTCGCCGTCGGGCGCGGCAGCACGCACCCGCCGCGGCTGATCGTGCTCGAGCACGGCGCACCCGCGAAGGGCGCGCGCAAGCGGCCGACGCTCGCGTTCGTCGGCAAGGGGATCACGTTCGACTCCGGCGGCATCTCGATCAAGCCCGCCGCGAACATGGACGAGATGAAGCACGACATGTCCGGCGGCGCGGCGGTCTTCGGCGCGCTGCGCGCGGCGGCGCTGCTCGACCTGCCCTTCCACGTGGTCGGCATCGTCGCGGCCGCGCAGAACATGCCGGACGGCAACGCCTACGTTCCCGGCGACATCATCCGCAGCGCGCACGGCAAGACGATCGAAGTCCTGAACACCGACGCCGAGGGCCGCATCGTACTATCCGACGCGCTCCACCACGCGACGAGCTTCAAGCCCGACGCGATCATCGACCTCGCGACGCTGACCGGCGCGTGTCTGGTCGCGCTCGGCGAGGTCGCCTGCGCGGTGCTCGGCAACGACGAGAAGCTGATCGCGAAGCTGCGCGCCGCCGCGGATGCGACGCACGAACGCGCCTGGCCGCTGCCGCTCTGGGAGGAGCACAAGACGGCGATCAAGGGCACGGTCGGCGACATCGTGAACACGGGCGGGCGCAACGGCGGCGTCTCGACCGCCGCCGCGTTCCTCTCACACTTCGTGGGCGAGACGCCCTGGGCGCACCTCGACATCGCGGGCACCGCGTGGTCCACGAAAGAGACCGCCTACTACGCGAAGGGCGCGACCGGATTCGGGGTTCGGCTGCTGATCGAGCTCCTGCGCAAGTGGAGGTAGCGCACCCGGGGGTGCCGCCGGGCGTTGCGTTGACGGCAGGGGGGGTCGCCTCTAACCTCGGCGCCGCTTTTCCATCCCGGAGGGTTTCATGCGCGTTCTACTCGGGCTCGGCGCCACGCTTCTCATTCTGTCCGCGGCCACCACCGGCCGC
>JBBDXF010000022.1:114968-132433 GCA_040902485.1 Myxococcota bacterium
GGGGGGGGGGGTTGGGGGGGGCCGGGCACGCCGCGACGGGCGCCAAGATCTTCAAGATGTACTGCGAGACCTGCCACGGCCCGACGGGCGCCGGCGACGGCCCGGTCGGCAAGACGCTCGTGCCGCCCCCGCGCAACTTCCAGACCGCCGAGTTCAAGTACGGCGGCAGCGACCAGGCGATCTTCGACGTCATCAGCAACGGCGCCGCGTCGAAGGGCGGCTCGCCGCTGATGGCACCCTGGGGCGCGGTGGTTCCGGAAGCGGATCGCTGGGCGCTGGTGAAGTTCATTCGCTCCCTCAAGAAGAAGTAACGCGCCGAGCAGCGCCTCCGAGCTTCGCTCCTCCGCTTCGTCACGGACACAGCGGGGCGTTCGCGGTACTTTGGGGCCCGTGAGCAAGGACGCCCCCGAGTCCGACCCGAAGCCGAGCACGCTTCCCGTCCCGCTGCTCCCGCCGGGGCTCGAAGGCGTTCCGCGTGACCTGCTCGCGCGCTACTTCGTCGAGGTCGGCCGCTACGCGCTGCTCTCCCGCGAGCAGGAGTTCGCGCTCGCCGAGCGCGTGTTCGCGACCGGCGACCCCGAGGCCGCGCAGAAGCTCGTGCTCTCGAACCTGCGCCTGGTCGTGAAGATCGCGCTCGAGTACCGGCGCGTCTGGACCCATCCGCTCGACCTGATCCAGGAGGGCAACATCGGCCTCTTGCAGGGCGTGAAGCGCTTCGACCCGCACCGCGGCGTGAAGCTCTCTTCGTACGCGTCGTACTGGATCCGCGCGTACATCCTGAAATACCTGATCGACAACATCCGCATGGTGCGCGTCGGCTCGAGCCGCGCGGAGCGCAAGCTGTTCTTCCAGCTCTCTCGCGTGAAGCGCGAGCTCGAGCGCGCGGGGCTCGAGCCCGAGCCGAAGCTGATCGCCGAGAAGCTGGGCGTGCGCGAGCCCGAGGTGATCGACCTGCAGCAGCGGCTCGCGCAGGGCGACCTCTCCACCGACGCGCCCGCGCGCCGCGACGAGCCGAGCGGCGCGAGCTTCGGCGAGTCACTCGCCTCGGGCGACGAGCGAGTCGACGACGTGGTCGCCGAGCACGACATGCGCCGCGCGCTGCGCGAGCACGTCGACCGCTTCGCCGTCGATCTGGAGCCCCGCGACCAGAAGATCCTGCGCGAGCGGATCCTGTCCGACGATCCGCGCACGCTGCAGGAGATCGGCGACGAGCTCGGGCTCACGCGCGAGCGCGTCCGCCAGCTCGAGAAGAAGCTGGTCGACGGCCTGCGCGACTACATGAAGGCCAACCTCGTCGACTTCGAGTACTGGGCGCCGGAAGGCTGAGAGCGAGCGAAGCGCGCAGCGAGCCGCAGGCGAGCGTAGGCAGTCACGGATTGCCGCCGAACCAGCGGCTGTGGAAGTAGAGGATGGTGGCGGTGAGCAGGAGGCCGCCGATCGCCGCAATCGGCGAGAGCTCGCGAAGACCCTTCAGCGTGTCGCGCCCGGTGAACGGAATGAACGGCGTGTGCTCGTAGAAGTCGCGGTAGCCGGGCGGGCCGGTGACGAGCTTGCGCTGGTCCTGGTGGGCCGCGCCGAGCAGCGCGAAGGCGACGAAGCCGCCGAAGAAGGCGACGTCGGCAGCCGAGCCGTTCGGCAGCAGGTGGGCCAGCCCGAACACCACGAAGGCCATCACCAGCGGATGTCGCGTGATGCGCTGGACACCACGCGGTGTCAGCTCGGCCGGCGCCATGCCCGCGGGGCTCGGCTGCACGAAGCTCGAAACGAGCAGCACCAGGGCGACCCCCATTCCGAGGTAGACGACCGACGTCAGCAGCGGCCCGCGCGGCAGGTACCAGAGCAGCGCGCCCGCATGCTTGCTCGAGAAGTACAGCCACATCAGCGGCACGAAGATGGCGAGCGCGATCACCGAGTAGAGCGCGACGAAGCCCACCTCGCCGAGCGCCCCGACCAGGCGCGGGCGCACGCGCAGGCTCGACAGCCCGACGTGCGTGGCCGTGAACGCAACCCAGAGCAGCGCGACCCCGATCGCTGGTTCCATGATCCGAACCTCCGGGGTGCGATCATAGGGGCGGAGCCCCGGCCGAGGCGAGCGGATCGCCGGCGAAGCGCGAGCGCACCTCGTCCTGGAGCGCCGCCTCGAGCGCGCGCGTGTCCCAGCCGGTGGCCGAGCGCAGGGCGTCCTGCCAGGCTGTGCCCTCCGCGCAGGCGTCGAGAAAGACCGCGATCGCGCCCGGGCGCCGGGTCTCGATCAGCCCGATCGTCGCGCGCGATTCCAGATACGCGAGCAGTGCCTGCGCGCCCTTCAGGCCCGAGAAGCCCTGCACCAGCGAGTCGAGCGGGATCCATTCGTCGCTGCGCAGCGCCTCGACCAGCCGGCGCCACTCCTCGCGCGAGAGCTGCGGCCGGCCGCGCGCGGCCTCCTCGGCGCGATCGGCGATGCCCTCGTTCAGGAAGAACGGCTGGTGCGAGCCGGTCGCGTCCTTGAACAGCGCGTGCACGTACTCGTGCGCGACCAGCGCGTACAGCTCGTTGCGCGGGCGCTTGGCCGAGACCACGTGGATCGCGCCGTCGTAGAAGCCGACGGTCGCGAAGCCGAAGCGGTGCTTGTACGCCTCGAGGTAGTGCGCGCGCGTGTAGAGGCGGACCTCGAGCGGATGATCGAGCTCGCGGCCGAGCTGCTTCTGCATCGCCGCGCGCGCCTGCTCGAGCACTTCGACCACCTGCTCGCCGTAGGCGCGCCCGGCGAACTGGTGGTCGTAGGTGACCAGGAAGTGCTGTGACTCGAGCGAGCGCGTCTCCCAGACCTGTCCGCTGCGCGACTTGGCGAGCGCGAGCTCCTGTTCGATCTCCGCGCGCTCGCGCGTGGCCGCGTCGCGCCAGCGGTCGGGCACGCGGCTCGCGGTCGAAAGCACCGCGTCGAGCGCGTCGCGCGCGGGCTCGAGCCGGCCGCGGTGGCGTTCGACCTGCGCCAGCAGGACCGCCGCCTCGGGGCGGGTGGGCTGATCGCGAAGCAGGCGCCGCAGCGCGCGCAGACCCGACTGCAGATCGCCGCGCTCCACGTCCGCGCGCGCGGCCAGCACGGCCGAGAGATAGCGGTCGTCGTCGTCCGTCGAGCGCGTGCCGGGCCGCGTCGGCTCGCCGGTGCGGCGGCCTTTCCAGCGGATCGCGAGGTCCTCGGGCGTCACGCGTTCGGCGCCCGGGGCGGGTGTGTCGCGATCCGAAAGCCACGTCTGGCCCTCGCGATCGACCCAGATCGCGACCTCGCTCGGCAGCAGCACGGCGGCCACCAGCACGAGCAGAGCGATTCCGATGTGCCGGCGGGCGTGCGCTCCCACCGCTCGGTTTTCGGCCCCGCTAGCGGGCCCCTGTAGGCGGGGCGTCGCCGCGTCGGAGCTGGCCGACGATGTGCGCGAGCTCGGGCAGGATCAGCTTCTCCATGCCCAGCCGCACCGCGCCCGACGAGCCCGGCATGACGTACACGACCTTGCCCGAGAGCGTGCCCGCGGTCGCGCGCGACAAGAGCGCCGCGGCGCCGATCTCGGCGTAGGAGAGCGAGCGGAACAGCTCGCCGAAGCCCGAGAGGCGCTTCTCGAACAGCGGCTCGAGCGTGTCGGGCGTGACGTCGCGCGGCGACACGCCCGTGCCGCCGGTCGCCACGAGCGCCTGCACGTCCTCGCGCGCGAGCGCGCGCAGCACCTGCGCGCGGATCGCGTTCGCGTCGTCCGGCACGATCTGGTGCACGAGCACCGCGTGTCCGGCAGCGCCGAGCAGCTCGGAGATCAGCTTCCCCGAGGTGTCGTCGGCCACCGTGCGGCTGTCGCTCACGGTGAGCACCGCGCAGGCGACCGATTCGGGCGCGTAGGCGCGGTGCTGCGCGGCCGCACTCGCCGACTCGCCATGAGCGTGACGGCTCACGGATTCTCCTCGACCCAGTACGCGCCGCTGGTCGCGAACTCCTTCTTCCAGATCGGCACCGACTTCTTCAGCGTGTCGATCGCGAAGCGGCAGGCCTCGAACGCCTCGGCGCGGTGCGGCGCGGCGGCGGCGATCATCACCGCGGCCTCGCCGATCGCGAGCCGCCCGACGCGGTGCGCGATCGCGATCCGCACCGCCGGCCAGCGCGCGCCGACCGCGTCGTGGATCTTGCGCAGCTCGCGCTCCGCCATCGGCGCGTACGCCTCGTACTCCAGGTGATCGATCTCGGCGCCGCGCGCCTGGTTGCGCACCACGCCCGTGAAGGTGACCACCCCGCCCATCGACGGGCCGCTCACCTCGGCGAGCAGCGCGTCCATCGAGAGCGGCTGCGCGTCGATCCACGCCCGCCCCGAGCCGCCCGAGACCGGCGGCAGCAGCGCCACCTCGTCGCCCTCGCCGAGCTGCGTCTCGAACGGCGCGCGCTCCTCGTTCAGGCTGACCAGCAGGCGACCGCGAAAGCGCGCGAGCACCGCGTACTCGCGCTCGAGCCTCGTCACGAGCTCCGCCAGCGTGGCGTCGGCGGGAAGCTCAAGGTCGAGCTGCTTCTGGCCGACGGCTTCACGCAGGGCTGCGAACAGGAGCACGCGGACGCGCATGTCGGACAGGCTAGGAGAAGGCACGGACGAGATCAACGCGGCGTCGGCGCGCATCGTGAAGCCCGAGCTCGTGCGCCGCGCGCTCGACGTCGTGCGCCCGGGCCTGATCGCCGACGGCGGCAACGCGGAGCTCGTACACGTCTCCGAGGACGGCACCGTGCGCCTCGAGCTGCAGGGCGCCTGCAAGACCTGCCCCGCGCGCGAGATGACCCGCAAGCACGTGCTCGAACCCGTGCTGCGCTCGCGCGTCCCGGGCGTGACCTCGGTGATGCTCTCCTAGGCGAGAGCGACGCGGCAGCGGCGCCGCGTGCGAAGGGCGATGATGTGTCCGGAGGACGACATGGGACATCGCTTTGCCGAGCTCGCGTTCACGGCCGCGGTCCAGGCGCAGCAAGCCGCCTACGGGTCGCGCGACAGCTATCGGCGCTTCCTCGAGGGCGAGACCCGGAACGACCGGCTTGGTGCCACGGAGACGGAGTTCATCGCCGCGCGCGACGGCTTCTACATCGCGAGCGTCGGCGAGACCGGCTGGCCCTACGTGCAGTTCCGCGGCGGCGCGCCCGGATTCCTGCGCGTGATCGACGAGCGCGCGCTCGCCTGGGCCGACTTTCGCGGCAATCGCCAGTACGTCAGCGTCGGAAACGTTTCCGGGGACGACCGGGTCGCGCTGATCCTGATGGACTACGCGAACCGCAGGCGGCTCAAGATTCTCGGTCACGCGGCGATCCGCCCGCCCGATGCCCATGCGGACATCGCGGTGCCGGGCTACAAGGCCGTCGTCGAGCGCGCCGTCATCGTGCGAATCGCCGGCTTCGACTGGAACTGCCCGCAGCACATCACGCCGCGCTTCACGCTGGACGAGATCGAGCAGGCCACCCGGCCGCTGCGCGAACGCGTGGCCGAGCTCGAGGCGAAGCTCGCGAGCTGCGAGGCGCGCACCCCCGACGCGGGAAGACGCTGAGCGCGAACCGCGTCGATCGATCGCTACGGCTTCGGGGCGTCTTTGGGCGGAGTCATCGCCGGCTTCGCCGGCTTCTGGTTCATCTCGACGCGGCCGGTGAAGACCGCGCCGTCCTCGACCACCAGACGCGAGGTGTGGATGTTGCCGTCGACGCGCGCGGTCTTGTGCAGAACCACCTGACCGGTCGCGGTGATCTCGCCGTGCACCTCGCCCGAGATCACGATCATCTGCGAGCGGATGGTCGCGGTGATCGAGCCGGTCTCGCCGACGATCAGCGTGTTCTCGCTCGAGATCTCGCCGTCGAAGCGGCCGTCGATGCGCACCGTGTCCTTGAAGCTGAGCTTGCCGGAGAACTCCGAGCCCTGATCGATGAACGCCGTGAGAGCGCCAACACCCGTGTTCGTGGGTCCCATCGCTCCGCCCTCCTTGCCTTTTCCGAAGTCCTTGAACGCCATCGCCGCCACTCCTGCTCCGCGCGGAGCTCCCGTTTCCATTCATCGGACCGAGGCCCGGTTCGCTTGAGAACTCCCGCGTGTCGGGCGCTATGCTGCCGCTCGCTGATGACCTTCGGCGACACGACAGCGATCCGCGCCGAGCTCGCCCGCGCGCGCGCGAACGGGCACGTCCACGGCGCGTACCTGTTCGAGGGCGCGCCCGGCACGGGCAAGTCCGAGACGGCGCTCTGGTTTGCCCGGCTGCTGCTGTGCAAGCGGGTCGCTGCGGACGCGGCCGAGCCGTGTGGCGCCTGTCACGATTGCCACCTGCTCGCGCCGCGCGAGGGACAGGCCGACGCGCTGCCGAGCCATCCCGATCTGCACTGGGTGCTCGCCGACGGGGCGCAAATCAAGATCGAAGCGGTGCGCGAGCTGCGGGCGGCCCTGTCGCTGGTGGCGAACGAGCGCGGCCGCCGCGTCGCGCTGATCCCGGAGGCCGAGAAGCTGCGCGCCGCGCCCGCGAACGCGCTGTTGAAGACGCTCGAGGAGCCGCCGCCGGGGGCGGTGCTGATCCTGGTCACGTCCAGCGCGAACGCGCTGCCTCCCACGCTGCGCTCGCGCACCCTGCGCGTGCGCTTCACGCCCTGGGCCGAGCCGGCGGTGCGCTCCGCGCTCGAAGCCGACGGCGTGCCCGCCGATGACGCCGCGCTCGCGAGCGCGCTCGGCGGCGCGAGCCCGCGCGCGGCGCGCGAATGGGCGGATGCTTCGCTCGAGGAAGCGCGCGAGATGCACGCGTTCCTGTCCGGCATAGGCGGCGTCGGCGCGACCGAGATCCTCGACTTCGCCGAGACCTTCCGGCGCCCGGGCGAGGCCGGCCGCGAGCGCGCGCGGCTGTTCCTGGAGGTCGAGACCGCGTTCGCGCGCAGCCGCGCCGAAGAGGCAATCGGATCGGGCGACGGCCGCGCGGTCGAGCGCTGGCTGCGCGTGTTCGAGGCCGCGTCCAAGGCGCGCAGCGAGCTGGTGCGCCGCAACCTGAACCCGCAGCTCGTGGTCGAGGGCCTGCTGCTCGAGCTGCGCGCGAGCGTTTAGCAGCCCGGCCGTCGTCTCGACGGAGAGCGCCGTCCGGCTAAGCTCCACCCCGTGCCAGCGCCTTTCTACGTCACTACGCCCATCTACTACCCGAACGCCGCGCCGCATCTCGGCACGGCCTACACCACGACGTACGCCGACACGCTGGTCCGCTACCACCGGCTGGCCGGCGAGGACGCGTTCTTCATCACCGGCACCGACGAGCACGGCGAGAAGCTCGCCGAAGCCGCGGCCGCGCAGGGCCTCGCGCCGCAGGTCTTCGTCGATCGCATGGCCGAGCGCTTCCGCGAGCAGTGGGGCGCGCTCGGGCTCGAGCCGCGCCGCTTCGTGCGCACCACCGATCCCGCGCACGTGCGTGCCGTGCAGCACTTCTGGCAGACCCTGTACGACAAGGGCGAGATCGAGCTGCGCGACTACGAGGGCCAGTACTGCGTCGGCTGCGAGGAGTTCAAGACCGAGCGCGACCTCGTCGACGGCAAGTGCCCCAATCACCCGACCCGCGCGATCGAGTCACGCCGCGAGCGCAACTACTTCTTCCGCACCGCGCACTACTTCGATTGGCTCGCCGCGGAGCTGCGCGCGAACCCGGCGCTGATCGAGCCCGAGCGCTACCGCAACGAGGTGCTCGCGATGCTGCGTGATGGCGGCGTCGGCGACCTGTGCATCTCGCGGCCGGTCGAGCGCCTGAGCTGGGGCATTCCCCTGCCCTTCGACGAGCGCTTCGTCGCGTACGTGTGGGCCGACGCGCTGATCACCTATCTCACCGCGGTCGGCTATCCGGACGACCCGGACTGGACGCGCGCCTGGTCCGGCTCGCACCACCTGATCGCCAAGGAGATCCTGAAGTTCCACGGCGTCTTCTGGCCGATCATGTTGCACGCGGCCGGCATTCCGCTGTACGGCGAGCTGCGCGTGCACGGCTACTGGACGCTCGGCGGCCAGAAGATCTCGAAGAGCGCGACGAGTCTGGTCGACGCGCTCGGACTGAAGGACGTCTACGGCTTCGAGGCGCTGCGCTACTTCATGCTGCGCGAGATGTCGTTCGGCGTCGACGCGGAGTTCTCCGAGGAGGCGCTGATCGCGCGGCTGAACGCCGACCTCGCCAACGACCTCGGCAATCTCGTGTCGCGCTCGCTCGGCATGCTCGGCAAGTACTTCGCCGGGCGGGTGCCCGAGGGCAGCGGCGAGAGCGGGCTGCGCGCGATCGCCGCGCGCGTCGCCGGCGACGTCGACCGGCACGTGCGCGCGTTCTCGACCCAGCGCGCGCTGGCCTCGCTCTGGGAGCTGGTCGGCGCGGCGAACAAGTATGTCGACAGCTCGGCGCCCTGGGTGCTGGCAAAGGATCGCGCGCGCGAGCGCGAGCTCGCGACCGTGATGTACGAGCTGTTCGAGTGCATCCGCGTGATCGGCTGCCTGCTCGCGGCGTTCATGCCCGAGACCAGCGCGAAGATCCTGGACGCGCTCGGCGCCGGGGCCGTGTCCGGCACGCTCGCGCAGCAGCTCGTCTGGGGCGGGCTCGCGCCCGGCGCCCAGACCCGCAAGCCCGAGTCGCTCTTCCCGCGCATCGAGGTCTCGTGAAGCTCTTCGACAGCCACGCGCACATCGGCGCTCCCGAGCTGCTCGCCGACGCGCCGCTCTTGATCGCGCGCGCGCGCGCGGCGGGCGTGCAGGGCATGCTCGCGGTGGGCGCGGGCTACGGCGTGGGCGCGAACGCGGGCGCGGTCATGCTGGCGGGCGAGAACGAGGGCATCTGGGCCAGCGTCGGCGTGCACCCGCACGACGCCGCGGAATGGAGCCCGATCGCGGAGACGGCGCTCGACGGCTGGCTCGGCCACTCGCGCGTGGTCGCGGTCGGCGAGTGCGGGCTCGACTACTGGTACGAGCACTCGCCGCGCGACGAGCAGCGCGAGGCGCTGCGCGCGCAGATCCGGCTCGCGCGCGCGGTCGACAAGCCGCTGGTGATCCACGTGCGGCCGAGCCGCGGCACGCGCGACGCGTTCGAGGAGATCGTGGCGATCTTCGACGAAGCGGGCGCGGAGCGCGTCGGCGGCGTGATCCACTGCTTCACCGGCGACCTGCCGTTCGCGAACGAGTGTCTGGCGCGCGGCTTCGACATCTCCTTCTCCGGGATCCTGACCTTCAACAACGCGGCCGAGCTGCGCGCGGTGGCCAGGGCGCTGCCGCTCGCTCGGCTTTTGGTCGAGACCGACTCGCCGCTGCTCGCGCCGGTTCCGCACCGCGGCCGGCGCAACGAGCCGGCCTGGGTCGCGCACGTGGTCGAGTGCCTGGCGGAGCTGCACGAATCGTCTCCCGACGCGGTCGCCGCGCGCACGGACGAGCGCGCGCGGGCGCTGTTCCGGATCGGGAAAGCGTCGTGAGCGAGCTGCTCGCGCTCGCGACCGCGATCGCGCGCGAGGCCGGCGGGATCGCGCGCGAGCGCTTCCACGACCCGCGCACGATCGCGACCAAGTCGAGCGAGATCGATCTCGTGACCGACGTCGACCACGCGCTCGACAAGCTCGTGCGCGAGCGGATCCTCGCGGCGCGTCCGAGCGACGGCCTGCTCACCGAGGAGAACTCCGCGCACGCGGGCACGAGCGGCGTGCGCTGGATCGTCGATCCGCTCGACGGCACCACCAACTATGCGCACGCCTACCCGCACTTCTCGATCTCGATCGGCGTGGAGGTCGAGGGGCTTCGCACGGTCGGCGTGGTCTACGACCCGATGCGCGACGAGCTGTTCGCGGCCGAGCGCGGACGCGGCGCGAGCTTGAACGGGCGCGCGATCGCGGTGTCGAAGATCGCCGAGCTGCGCCGCGCGTTGCTCGCGACCGGCTTCTCGTACGACGTGCACGAACGGCGCACGCCGAACCTGAAGCACTTCGAGCGCTTCCTCTCCCACGCGCAGGCGATCCGGCGCGCGGGCTCGGCGGCGCTCGACTTCGCCTACGTCGCCTGCGGGCGCTTCGAGGGCTACTGGGAGCTGCACCTCGCGCCGTGGGACGTGGCGGCGGGGCTCTTGCTCGTCGAGGAGGCGGGCGGGCGCACCAGCGACTTCGACGGCGGTCCGCCGCCCGCGACCGGCGCGCGCATCGTCGCGAGCAACGGCGCGGCACACGAGGCGATGCTCGCGGTGCTCAGGGGCTAGCGGGCTCGGTCTCTTCCGCGGCGGGCTCCGCCGCGGGCTCGGGCGCCGGTGCCGGCATCGGCGCCGATTTCACCAGCATGTTCCTGAACGCCTCCGGCGAGAGCGGCAGCTCGCGGCCGAGGTCGTTGGTCACGCGCCAGACCAGGGGACTCTGCGACGACAGCGCGGGCAGGCCCCGGTCCGGATGCGGATCGCCGAAGCTCAGCTCACCGAGCAACGCGCCCTTCTCGTCGTAGGCGCGCACGGTCGCGAGCGCGGGCTCGAGGCCGATCTGCGCGCGGTCCGAGCTGGCCTCCTCGAGGCCGGTCGCGTCGATCGCTTCGAGCGCGTAGGCGAGCTCCTCGACCTTGTCGGCCTGCAGCTCGACGCCCGCCTCTTCCGCCTTCCAGACCTCGCCCTCGCGCTTCAGGCGCTGCGTCGAGCCGCTGCGCGGGTAGACGAGCTCGATCGCGCGCAGCTGCTCGACGCCGAGCGTGAGGACGCGCTTGGCGCGGTAGTCGAAGTAGGCGCGCGGGACGCTCGTGAGCGCGCGCTCGTTCACCTCGAGAATCACCGGATCGCCGGCGCGCGCGAGCCAGGTCTTCGAGTCCGCCGCGCCGAGCTCGAGCCGCTCCTCGACGTCACCCGCGCGCGCGACGATCTCGACTTCCGGACTCTCGAGCCCGTACGCCTTCGCCGGCTTGGGCTCGTCCTCGAAGCCGCTGGCGCGGCCGAGCGCGAGGTCGTCGAGCACGCGGCGGATGCGCTCGGCGTCGGCGGGCGCGCTCTCGGGAGCGACCAGCGTCCAGCCCGCCTCGGTCTTCCTGGCGTGCACGACCAGCGCGCCGCCGGCGCGCACGCTGAGCTCGTCCACGGCGTCGGGCGCGAGCCGCAGCAGCCGTTTGTCGCGCAGCTCCGCGAGCGACGGCGCGAGTCCGGCGAGCGATCCCGCCGACACCACGAAGAGTCGGTTCGGGTCGCTCGCGAGCTCCACGTAGCGACCGGCGCCCACCGGCGTGTCGCCGCCCAGGTAGAGCGTGCGCGGCTCGCCCTCGCCCGCCTTCACCGCCACCCGCTTGCGCCCGGCGGCCAGGCCGAACGGCTCGAGGTCCGCGGGACGCGCGTCGATCGTGGCCGTCGACGCGAGCTTCTCGAGCGAGCGCAGCGCGCGCTCGACCGCGTCCGCGTCGGCGGGATACGCCACCGGCGCGGTCAGCTTCCAGGTCGGCTTCGAAACGGCGCCAGCCTCGCGCGCGCCCGCGCCTTCGCGCACGAGCACGGCTTGGCTGTCCTCCGACGTCACCAGCTCGAGCGCGCTCGCGCTCGCGGGATCGAGCGAGAAGATCACGCGCGCGGCCGCCTCGGCCTCGGCCTTCTGCTCGCCGCCGCGGATCTCGACCAGCCACACCCAGGCGCCGAGCGCGAGTGCGACGACGAGCAGCACGATCGTTCCGCGCGCGTTCACGTCAGGTCCGCCGGCGCCACCAGTTCACGACCCCGAGCAGCAGGATCGCCTCGGGCAGCGCGAACAGCGCCAGGAAGCGGAAGTCGGCGAACTGCGCGAGCGTCATGTTCACCGTCGCGACGCGCGGGCGCTTGCGGTCGATCGTCGCGAACTCCTCGGAGCCGACGAGCCAGCTCGCGGTGTTCAGGAACAGATCGCCGTTGTAGAACTGCGTGACGTAGCGGTTGCGCATGAAGTCGGAGTCGCCGAACACGACCAGCCGCCCGCCGCGCGTCTTGCCCTCGGCCGGCGTGAACTCGCGCGCGACCGCGATCGCCAGCGGCCCCGGTCTGTCGACGCCCGCGTCCAGCCCGACCGGCTTCGACAAAAGCAGGCCCGCGGTGTCGGTCTCGCCCCAGCTCGACTCGGTCGTGGTCGCGAGCTCGACCAGCGCCACGTCCGAGCCCGGCACCTTGCCCACCGGCCGCGCGAGCCGGAACACGGTCGGATTGCCGACCAGCTTCTCCGTGATCGGGTGCGCGCCATAGCTTTGGACCACCGGCTGTACACCGAGCTGTGGACCCGCGAAGAGCTGGAGCTGCTGCTCCACGATGATCTCGGGCGCGAGCTCGACGCCCCACTTGGCGAGCTGGCCCTCCAGGTTCGTGTTCATGGTCGGGTCGGCCGCCACCATCACCGACCCGCCCTGCTGCAGGTACTGGTCGAGCAGCTCGAGCTCGCGGTCCTGCAGCGCGTGGTCGGGGCCGGCCACGATCACGGCGTCGGCGTCGGCGGGCACCGCCGCCTCGTTCGCGAGCAAGAGCTCCGCGACGGTGACGTTCTCGTCCTCGAGCCCGCCGCGCACGGCCGACGCGCCGGGCCCCTGCTCGTCGTTGGGGCCGGCCTCGCCGTGCCCCTTCAGGAAGTAGATCTTCTTCTTGGTCGACACCGCCTGGCGTATGGCGCGCGTGAGCGACTGCTCGCTCACGTCCACGGCCTTCACGGTGCCCTTGGCGGTCTCGCACGGGCCGTCGCACACGACGACCACGCCCTCCTTGTTCGAGATCTGGAACGTGTGCGCGAGATCCGGGCGCTCGTTCGGGTCGAAGTAGTGCACCTTCACCCGCGCGCTCATGTACTCGTACTTGTCGAGCTCCTGCTTCGCGGGCCGCTCGCCGCCGCGCGTGTAGAACGCGTACACCTCCACCAGCCCGTCCTCGGGGATCGCGTTCAGCACGTCCACGGTCCCTTGCGTGAGCGAGTGCGCCTGCGCCTCGGTCCAGTCCCAGTGCACGGGATGGCGCATCGAGAGCCAGGCCAGCACGCCGCAGATCACGAGCAGGATGGCGGTCTGCAACAGCACGTTCGCGCCGCCGCGCGCGGTCGAGGAGCCGACCAGCTCCGTGAGCCGGCCCACGCTGCGCAGGCCCGCGTAGGCCAGCAGACCGAGCCCGAGCACGAGGTGCAGGCCGACGATCGCGGGCGAGGCCGCCGCGAACAGGCCGAACAGACCGAAGACCGAGAGGATCGTGCCGAGGATCGCGAGCAGCGTCTCCATCGCGTCCTACCTCCAGCGCAGCGAGTCGACCGCCGCGCGGGCCAGCGCGAGCGACGCGAAGATGGAGAGCCCGAAGTACGCGAGATCCTCGGAGCGGACGTTGCCCGAGAGCCCCGCCTCGTAGTGCGTGCTGGTGCCGAGCCAGCGCAGCACGGCCTTCATCGCCTCGCTCTGCGAGCTCTCGGCCGCGAACGGGATCAGGAGCAGCACGAGAGCCACCGCCACACCGACCAGGCCCGCCACGATCTGGCTGCGCGTCAGCGCCGAGATGAAGCAGCACAGCGCCGCGAGCGTGAGCGAGTAGAGCAGCAGCGTCTGCAGGCCCGCGAGCGTCTGCCACGGCTCGGGGTCGCCGTAGGCGAAGAGCAGCAGCGGGTACAGCGCCGTCAGCACGGTGACCAGCGCGAGCAGGGCCGCGATCGCCAGGAACTTGCCGAGCACGATCTCGGTGCTGCTGACGGGACTGGTGAGCAGCAGCTCGATCGAGCCGGTGGCGCGCTCCTCGGCGAACGCGCGCATCGCGAGCAGCGGCACGACGAAGGCCAGGAAGATCGCGAAGGTCGAGAACGACTGCGAGATCACGATCGCCTGCAGGTTCCACTGCTCGAGCAGCTGCATCATGCCGAGCGCCTGGATCTGCTCGAGCTGCACCAGGAACATGCCCAGGCTCGCGAAGAACACGAAGCCCGCGAACAGCATGTACACGGCGATCAGCACATAGGCGACCGGCGTCGAGAAGATCGAGCGCAGCTCGCGCCCGGCGATGGCGAGCGCGTGACTCATGGCTCCGCCTCCACGACCGCGCTGACCGCGGCCTTCGCCGCGGCCGCCGATTCGGCGTCGCGGCTGGCAGCCGCCTGCACCTCGCGCACGAACACCTGCTCGAGCGACCCCTGCTCGCGCAGCGCGTCGAGCCGCGCGTCGACGCGCAGCTGGCCGTACGCGATCAAGAGCACCCGCTGACAGATCGCTTCGACCTCGGCCAGGATGTGCGTCGACAGGATGACCGTGCGGCCCTCCTCGGCCGAGAGCCTTCGGATCAGCTCGCGGATCTCGGCGATCTGGATCGGGTCGAGGCCGGAGGTCGGCTCATCGAGGATCAGCACCGCGGGCTCGTGCACGATCGCCTGCGCGAGCCCGACGCGCTGGCGGTAGCCCTTGGAGAGCGTGCGGATCACGCGCCTGCCGACGCTCTCGAGCCCGCAGGCGTGGATCGCCCGCTCGACCTTGGCCGCGCGCTGCGCGCGCGCCACGTCGTGCAGCGTCGCGACGTAGCGCACGTAGTCGCACACGCGCATCTCCGGATACAGCGGCGGCGTCTCGGGCAGGTAGCCGGTCACGCGCTTCGCATTGCCTGGATCGAGCGCCAGGTCGAAGCCACCGACGACGGCGCGGCCCTCGCTCGGCGGCAGGTAGCCGGTGAGGATGCGCATCGTGGTGGTCTTGCCGGCGCCGTTCGGTCCGAGGAACCCGACGACCTCGGACTTCGCGATCTCGAAAGAGACACCGCGAATCGCGGTGAGTCCTCCGTAGCGCTTGGTCAGTGCATCCGCCTTGATCAAGTGCTGTCCCCCCTTCCCGAATGTCGCAAGAGAGCTGCAAGCACGCTGGCGACGAGCGGCGGGAGTTTAACCCGCGCGATCGGTTGGGCAAGCGGCTTGCGACGCACTCTAGCAGGCTGCAGAAAAACCCCTGGCGCGGCGTTGTCGCTGTGGTAGATCCGTGATCGGGGGGATGAGATGCGCGGAAACGATGTCGAGCCTGCTTCGATGTTCAGCTACGTGCCACTGGAGGAGCGCATTCCAGCGGATCACCCGCTGCGACCGATTCGCGCGATGACGGATGAAGCGCTGCGCGGACTGTCCCGGAAGTTCAGCGGGCTCTACTCGCACACGGGTCGCCCTTCGATTCCTCCGGAGCAACTGCTGCGCGCATTGGTGGTGCAGGTGCTGTACTCGGTGCGCAGCGAGCGACTGCTGATGGAGCAGCTCGAGTACAACCTGCTGTTCCGCTGGTTCGTGGGACTGGCGATCGATGATCGGATCTGGGACGTGACGGTGTTCACGAAGAACCGCGAGCGGCTGCTCAAGGGCGAGATCGCGGAGGCGTTCTTTGCGCAAGTGATCGAGCAGGCGCGCGGCGCGGGGCTGTTGTCGGACGAGCACTTCACGGTGGACGGGACGCTGGTCGAGGCGTGGGCGGGCCAGAAGAGCTTTCGGCCGAAGGACGATGACTCCAACGGCGGAGGGAGCGAGCGGAACTTCCACGGCGAACGGCGGAAGAACGAGACGCACCGGTCGACGACGGATCCGGAGTCCCGGCTGTACAAGAAGGGCCCAGGCAAGGAAGCGAAGCTCTGCTTCCTGGGGCATGCGGTGGCGGACAACCGGCACGGCCTGCTGGTGGCGACGGAGACGACGCTGGCGACGGGGACGGCGGAGCGGGAGGCTGCGGCCCGGATGCTGCGACGGGCGAAGCGACGTCGCCGAGGAACGGCAGGCGGAGACAAGGCCTACGACTCCCAGGGGTTCGTCGAGGCGATGCGGAAGCTGGGCCTGACTCCGCACGTGGCACAGAACACCTCGAATCGCGCGAGTGCGATCGACGATCGGACGACGCGACACGCGGGCTACGCGATCAGCCAGTGGAAGCGCAAAGGGATCGAGAGCTCGTTCGGGTGGTTGAAGACGGTCGGGCTGCTACGGAAAGTGCGACACCGCGGGAGGCGTCGCGTCGGCTGGATGTTCACGTTCGGGGCGGCGGTCTACGACCTGGTCCGGATGAGAACGCTGCTATGCGCAACGTGACGACACCGAAGCGCGTAGCGGAGCCGCCGCCCCGCGATCGGGGCGGCAGAGAACCGCGCATCCTCTGCTCGAGAAACGCTTCGCAGGGCAGAATTCTCAGCCGCGGACTGCGTTTCTCCGCAGCCTGCTAGGCTAATGTCCGCTCACGTGCGCGCTACCGATTTAGACTCGGAAGGTGTAGTCGGTCTCCTAAACCCGGATCAGATCGCTCGATACCACCACGTCGTGTTTCAGCAGTTCGGATTGCCGTCAAGCACATTCGGCGGTACCGCCATGACAGGCTCGGTGCGCGAGGCGGGCGTCTATCGATGGCTCTGGTGCCAAGGCTGCGATCGATGACGAACAGAAGGACAACAGCAGCCAAGATGACGGTGGCCAGCCTTCTCTTGGTCGCCGGGTCAATCATCGCATTTGCTGTTGCTAAGCAGGCGGATCAACCACACTCGCTTGGGGACCACGAGTTGGCCATCCCCCCCGAGTACCTCCTAGAAGGTGAACTCGACCGCTGGGTCGATCTGATCCCAGGCACAGATGTCGGTTCCCGGGGTGTTTTGCTTCGAGTGCCGGCTCGTGAGATAGCTGCTCATGTACCGACGTACAAGATTGGAGACCCGGCATTTCAGGTCGACATCATTGCACGGCTAGTAGCCTTGACACCCAAGGAACTCCGTGAGCAGCTCGATCCACACCGCCTCAGCGACTTGTGGTTCCAGCGAGGAGAATACGAGAACGCCATCATGCAGCAGGATCGGAATCGACGACTGCTTAAGGTCTTCAGGCGCGCCGAATACCCGAGATCCTGGGCGCTCGTATCGAACGTGTCAGCGGATGCGACTCCGCTACCAGACAGTGTCCTCGAGTTCTGGGTAGCTCACTGCCTAGATGGACCGAGTTCAGACTCCGCTACAGCTCAGCATGCAACGTGCATGACCTTCGCGATGCTCGGCGACTTGATGATCGAGTTCGACATCCCTGAGCAGAACGTGGACGCCGTCGATGCAGTCAGGCGTTTCATGGTCGAACTCGTAGCGGGGTGGACGGCGAGAGATGACGGCTGAAGGACAGCGTGTGCTCGCGATCAGTAGGCCAGAGCAGGCGACGTCCCCTCCAGTTCGGGGGGATGTCGATGTCTCACCGATCGGTGTTGCCGGCGCGCACGCGCGCACCGTGGCGCCTCGCTACGACGCGCTGGGCCGCATGGTCGAGACGAAGGACGGCCTGGGGCGGTCCTCCTACTTCGCCTTCGACGAGCTCGGCAACCTGGTCGAGCGCGTGGACGGCGCGGGCGAGCGCCTGCGCATGGAGCACGACGCGAGCGGCCGGGTGGTGCGGCGCACGAGCGCGGGCGGCGCGGGCACGTCGGCGATCGACGACGCCTACCGCTTCGACGGGTTCGGTCGGCTCGTGGTGGCGCGCAACGCGCACACGACGCTCACGTTCGGCTACGACGCGCTGGACCGCGCGCTGTCGG
>JBBDXF010000023.1:0-89099 GCA_040902485.1 Myxococcota bacterium
CTGAGGGAAGTTCCCGATAGCGCGAAAGTGTCCACGTAATCGGGACAACTCCAGACGCTTCGAACCGCCGCTCCCGCGATTGCCTCGGTATCATCTGCCGCACTCGCGGCCTCTGGCCTACTTCCCATCAGAGCGAACGTCTCAGTCAGTCCCGCGCGCAGTGCGTCGCTGTGATCAGGCCTGCGGCCCAACGCACCAGCAAGATGCCGCTCCTCGGGTGGCATATCGAACTCTGGAGATCGAAGCCCCAACGCGCCCGCGGCAGCCTCGGTGAATTGTCGTAGATCCGCATTCGTAAGGAATCGCCCAAGCAGCTCCCAAACCTCTTCATGTGAGGTCAATCGCCACGAGTTGCCGAATTTGCGAAGTGGGGCATCGGGGACGGAAAGCAGCGGTGTCAGATCGCCCGCTAGATCTTCGTAGGGGCGGCGGGAAAGCTTGCCTAGGAGAGCCCGGTCCCCGGCCCTTCCTTCATCCCATTGCCCTGTTAGAAGGGCGGGAATCAGGACACGACTCGTCTCTTTCCCCGCCCAAGCGGGCCGCTCTCCGCCAGCCGTGTCGACCAGTCGTCTCCGAATCACAGGAATGCTTCTGCCCGTGTTTCGTAGGAGGGAGCGGGCCTCAGCCTCCGAAAGACCCATCTCTCTTAGAGACGCTTGTGCTTCGTCTCTAGCGATCCTCGGCAGGACAGATCCTCCGCAGGTCGCACTCTCTCCGTTCCCAATAGGAACGAGCACGTGGTGCCCTCGGTCAATGAGGACCTGAGGTGAAAAGCTGCCTTCGACATCGACTATGAGAAACAGGGGTCTCCGACTGCTCCCGATGGCCCGGAGAGCCTCGCTAGTGCTGACGACAACCGCCTGCGAAAAGAGGAGATGACCCCACTCCGGTTCTCCGGCGACTGCCGCAGCGGCTACGAAGGCGATGGCCTCAGATCGCGTCTCGCCCCTGACGAAGAACTGGGCCGGAGCGCCCTCAACCCAACCGGCCACTTGGTCAATTTGGTCCTTGCGTCCAGACAGGATGAGTGAAGGTAGTAGGGGTGGCGACGTAGCCTTTGACCACTCCTCCCAAAACTCATCGAGCGCGACAATGCCCGTCTCAGGTATCCTCCGCAGCTCGCGGGCAAACGATGCTGAAACTGCGTGACAGGTATCGAGCCATTGAGCTAGATCGCTAGCATCATAGGCGCGAACTTCTCGCCACTCTTTTCGTTTGGTCTGGCTGACGACCCATTCATCCTTCGAAGTCCATATGCGAGGAGTGACATAGACAAATGTTGACGTCTTTGGATCGATTCCCCGCGGATCCTTAGTACGCTTCTCGTAGTCCAGATTTGCCTTCGTTGTAGAATCTTTGCGCGTACTGAATTCCCAGGCTGAGGTGCCTTGAGGAACGAACTCCGTGCAAGCCTCGGCATTGGCGATTCCGTCCCAACCAGGAAGGAAGACACTGCTGCCACCAGGAACGCTCAAGAGCGCCGCCTTCGGTAGAGAGCCAGCGATCAGTCGGCGGATGAAAATGGGAAGTGTGGCCTTCGAACTCGGCTCATCGGCCCACCTGTCGAGTTCACTAGGGTCGACCCAACGCATGCCCGCCTCCGACCTTCCGAGATGCAGCGCGATGTCCAGCGCACACAAGAGCTCGATCCACAGAGCTGTGCCCTGGGCCAGAGAAATCCGCCCAAGGAGTCTGCGTGAATCCGGTTCTCCTGTCGATTCTCGACGCGACTGTACAGGCCTTTCAATCGCACCGGTCGCCGCTCGAAGGCCGCACTCGGAGCTTCACTGTCGACGGAAAGTGGTCGCGGAACGACGCTGGTGGGGGCATCCACCTTCGTCAGTTCAAGGCGTCTTCGGAGACCCACCCTGCAGGAA
Organism: Myxococcota bacterium; assembly: GCA_040902485.1. GTDB lineage: Bacteria > Myxococcota_A > UBA9160 > SZUA-336 > SZUA-336 > VGRW01. The sequence continues at coordinate 1,878 of JBBDXF010000023.1, forward strand.
TTGGGAGGATAATGTTGCATCCAACTTCGCGAGGTTCAGCTGTCGAAGGACGTTGCACTGCGCGTCGTCGGCAAACCGGATGTCGTCGGCATGACCGCGACTTCCGATGGAGCACGACTGCGCTTTCGGGAGCGAGATGGCAACGTCCGTTGAGAGCAAACTAGACCTCGCCTGGCAACGAGTCGGAATCGATGAACGAAGTCGTCACTTCGTCGTTCATCCAAAGCTCACGAGCTGGATTGAGAGCGATCGCGCTAGCTGGCTAGCCGGATTGGCGTCACGATTGCCTAGCTACGCCCCACAGTCGGCGAATCCATGCTCAGTGCCAAAGGCCGGGGCGATGCTTCGTCGTAGCGCTGTACTTTCACCCGAGGACGGGACGATTTACAACCTTCTCGTTGGTCGCTGCTTGCAGGCGATTTGGGAAATCATCGGTTGGTCACAGGGCGACCCCGATGTCGCTCACCAGCTAGTCTCGCCCGATCTGCGACGCAAGGCGTGGGTTCTAGGCGGAGTCGGAGTTTTCCGCGCGTTCCGCGAAAAGTCTCTTGCCCTACTCCGCGATGGCACATCTTCCTCTTACGTCGTCGTCGCCGACATCACCGGTTTCTACGACAACATCGACATCGGCAAGCTCCTTTCCGATCTCCGTGGCGCCGGTGCCCCGGCGGCAGACGTTGAGCTGCTGGGCCGTTGCCTTCGAACGTGGGCTGGACCTCGAAATCGCGGGATCCCGCAGGGTTACACAGCAAGCGACATCTTGGCGAAGCTATTCATTAGTTCAGTAGATCGTTCTCTGCGGAACGATGAGATCGTACATCTTCGGTATGTCGATGACGTTCGAATCTTCTGTGCGTCAAAGAGGGAGGCGAGAGTCGCTATCCGGAAACTCTACGATCTACTTCATCCGAGAGGTCTCGACCTTCAGACGGCCAAGACGAAGATCAAGAGCCGGGTCGACGCGCAGCGCGAGTTCGGCGGCGTCGGCGAGGTTCTCGCGAACTTGACCACCGAGCTCGCACGGGAGATGCACCTGGTCGCGGATGACTCCGAGTACGCAACCTCCGACCAGCTCTTCGAGGTCCTCAGAAGCCGCACGGGTCCGCCGTCAGCGATCCTCGAGCGTGCATTCCGCGAGAACTTCTCGATCTCGGAATCAGACTCCTTCGACAAGAGCCTGTTCCACTATCTCCTTGGGCGGTTGGCGGCGACCGGATCCAAGGTCGCGGTGCCGTATTGTCTCGAAGCCCTGCAGACGCGGCCCGAAGAAACGGGCAGCATCCTCCGATACTTCTCCGACCTCGACCTCGAGCTACCCGAACTCAACTCTTTGACGCAGTACATGGAGTCGATAGAGGCGATCTACGACTACCAGCTCTACCAGCTGCTGCGATGGTTCACCGAGGGTCGCCTCCACTCTGAGCGAGTGCTGCGACTGGCCCGGAGGTGGGCATTCGACAGAAATCGTGATCCTTGGCTTCGCGACTACTCGATATCGTACTTGGGAATGTTCGGGGAGCAGTCAGACTTGGATGCAATAGAGGGGCGGTACCTGGAACTGGCATCTGAGCTGGAGAAGGCCACGTACGTGGCGGCGCTCCAGAGGATGGAGGTGTCGCGAAGGAACGCATTTTACTCGCGAGCGAGTGGAGATGGACCGTTGGTCGAACGAGCGATCGAACTTGCAAAGGGGAAGCACGTCGGTGCGCGGTGATCGATGGAATCTGCCGTCAAGGGTCCCTAGATTTTCTGCCTGGGATTTTTCAGGGGAGCAGGGGAGCAAGGGTCCCGATGGTTGAACCTGAACGCCGCAACGGGTCCCTGATGGTCTCCGGCCCACTTGGTTCTGGTGCCGTGTGGTGCCGTCACCCGCGCCGGCGCGTGCCGCTCGGCGCTTCTGGATGCCGCGTAACCCGGCGAAGTCCCGTCACTCCTTGGTGTCTGGATCCTCTGAAAATCCGCGTGTCCCCGGTTCGATCCCGGGCTGCGCCACCAGGGAGCCGCCGGAAGGGCTCGCTTCAGCGTGCGCTCCAGCCGCCGCTCGCCATGTCACGCGCCTGACACGGCGCCCCGAACGAGCGGAATCACCTCCCGCGCAAACCGCTCGAGGTTTGCGTTCGTGGCTTCCGGAGGAATCCCGGGCGGCGCGGCCCAGCCGACGAGATCGGTGATTCCGTACTTCTGGACGAAGCGCACGACTTGCTCGGCGCAGCTTTCCGCATCGCCGATCATGTACGTCTGGGGAATGCGGGCCGGATCGTCGAACGCGGTGACGTCGTCGCCCGAATCGGCGGCCCACTTGCGGTAGTGCTGCATCCGGTAGATCTCGGCGGCTCGGTACGCCGGCCAGTCGCGCTCGCGATCGTCGGTCACGAGCCAGGATCGGATGATGCCGACGCGGAACTCGGCGGGATTCCCGCCACGCGCGACCAGCGCGCGGCGCCAGGGCTCGGTCGTCGTCGCGGGCGCGCCCTGCGGCAGCAGATTCATGCCGAAGCGCGCCGCGCGCTGCGCGCCGGCCTCGCTCTGCGCCGCCATCCAGAGTGGAATGCCGTCTCGCTGTACCGGCTTTGGATGGACGCTCACGTCGTCGATGGAAAACCGCTTGCCGTGGAATCGGATGGGCGCGTCCGACCAGGCCTGCTTCAGGATCTGGATCGTCTCCTCGGTGCGCGAGACGCGCTCCGCGCGGGGAATGCCGAACGCTCGGAATTCGTGCGGCGCGTAGGCGAGCCCGAGCCCGAGCTCCATGCGGCCGCCGCTCACGTTGTCCAGCACCGCCAGGTCTTCGGCGAGCCGAAGGGGATGGTGAAAGGGCGCCAGCGCGATGTCCGTGGAGATCCTGATCCGCGCTGTGCGCGCGGCGATCGCTCCCGCGACGACGGCGAACGACGGCAGATAGCCGTCCTCGACGAAATGATGCTCGGTCAGCCACACGAGATCGAAGCCGAGCCCGTCGGCAAGGGCGGCCTGATCGAGCACCTGCGCATACAGCGTGCGATTCGAGATCCCCGAGCTTTGCGGATTGCGAAAGTCGTACGCGACGCCGAAGCGGAGTCGTTGCGCCATTCGTTCCCTCACGACTCTACGGAGCGAGCGCGTCCAGCGCGGCGAAATCGATCCCACTCGCGGTCTGCATGCCGATCGCGATCGCGATCACACGTGTCGCGCCCGCGCTCTCGAACGCCGCGGCGCGCTTGCGCAACGACTGGGCGTCGCCCCACGCGACCAACGCATCGACCAGGCGGTCGCTGCCGCCGCTCGCGAAGTCGGCGTCGGCGAAGCCGAGCTTCCTCCACTCCCGGTGGTAGTACTCGAGGCCCATGTACGGCTTCAACGCCTCGCGCGCCATGCGGCGCGCGACTCCCGGATCGCGCTCCGCCAGAAACAGTGCGACCGGGTTGATCTCGGCGGCCGGACCGATGCGTTCGCGCGCTTGCCGTGTGTGCTCGGGCGTCATCAAGTACGTGATGATGCCGTTCGTGCGCAATGCCCCGAGCCGCTGCAGATGCGGCCCGTGCGCAGCGATGTACGTCGGGCAGGGCTTCGCGGGCGCCGGTCCCATCACCTTCACCGCGTCCATCGCATCGAGGTATGCCCTCATCTTCGCGAGGGGCGGCTGCCACTCGTGCCCTCGCGCTGCGTTGACCATCGCGTTCGAGACGCCCAGGCCCAGCAGGAACCGACCGCCCGACAGCTCGGCGAGCGTCTGTCGCACTTGCGCAGTCGCGTGTGGATCGCGCACGTACACGTTCGCGATGGCGGTGCCGACGGCGATGCGACGCGTGCGGCCGAGCAGGTATCCGGCCGTCGCGATCGGCTCCCGCGCGAACAGCTCCGGGATCCAGACGCTGTCGTAGCCGCGCTGGTCGAGCTTCTGCGCCAGCTCGAGCAGCGCCTCGGCTTCGAACTGTTCGGTCATCACGAGTGCGCCGCGAGGCATGGCCGCTCCGTCGTCTTTCCGGTCGAGTGTACCAGCCGCGCCCCGCCAGACCGCCCGGCCGCATGCTGGTGTACGATGGAGCAATGCTCCGAATCGTGCACATGCCCAACAGCCGCTCGTCGCGGATCGTGTTCGTCGCCGAGGAGTTGCGCATTCCGTACCAGGTCGACCTGCGCCGGCGCTCGGAGCTCAAGAAACCTGACGTCCTCGCGATCAATCCGTTCGGCGCGGCGCCCGTCATCCAGGACGGCGACCTCGCCATGATGGAATCGATGGCGATCGTCCAATACCTGGTCGAGCGCCACGACGCGGAGCAGCGCCTCATGCCCGGGGTGGGGAGCCCGGCGCGTCCGCGCTTCTTGCAGTGGTTCCACTACGCGGAGGCAACCCTCGCGCCGCCGCTCGTCGGCTACCTGCGTTCGTCGGGCATCTGGGCGACGACGCCGCTCGACGAGAAGGCGCGCGACGCGGCGCGGCGCTCGCTCGACATCGCGGTGGGACACGTCGATGATACGCTCGCCGACTCGGCGTGCATCGCCGGCGACTCGTTCGGCGCCGCCGACATCGGCATCCACTGGGCGATCCACATCGCGCGCATGATCGGAGCCGTCGACCTCGACGAGATGAAGCACGTCGCGCGCTACATGGCGCAGATCGACGCGCGACCGGCCGCGAAGATCGCCTACGCGATCCCGACGGACTACGTGCGCGAGCCGCCGGGCTCTGCCATCACACCGGCGCGCGCGCGTCGCCACTAGGGCGTCCGGGTGAGCACGAACCTGGGCCTGATGTTCGGATTCCGGAACCCGCCGCAGTGGCGGCGCCCCTTTCCCGAGCTGTACGCGAGCGAGCTGCGCGCGATCCGCGACGCCGAAGCGCTCGGCTACGACACGATCTGGCTCACCGAGCACCACTTCGCGGAGGACGGCTACTCGCCGTCGGTGCTGCCGATGCACCTGCCGGGGATGGACCCGCGGCACGCGCACGCCTCGATGGAGCTCTTCGCGCGCGAAGTCGCGCCGCGTCTGCGCTAGCGCCCGACTAGAACGTCCGGACCTTCGGCAGGACCTTCTCGCCGATCAGCCGCAGGCTCTTCTCGGCAGCAGCATCGGGAAGGCCGCCGAACGTCGGCACGATCGACAGGTTGAAGTCACCGATCAGCTCCTTGCGCGCGCGCAGCTTCTCGATCACCTGGTCCGGCGTGCCGTAGGCGTTGATCTCGACGAAGCCCTTGGCCGCGTTGTCGACGCCGTAGTCGCCGAGCGCCTTCGCTTGCTCGGCGTACGAGCCGTAGCCCTTCTTCTGGAAGTTCTCGACCTTCGTGAACTCGTAGTGGGTCACGACCGAGTGGTAGTAGTTCGCGACGTGCTCCTGCGCGAGGTCCTTCGCCTCGCCCGGCGTGTCGGCGCAGACCAGGAACTCCGCGAACGTCGGCGCGGGCGGCCGCGTCCGGTGGTGCTTCTCCCAGCAGGTTCGGAAGAGCTCGACGTGCTCCTTCGTCTCCTCCCACGGCTTCTGCACGAACACCATCGGCTGCGCGCCGAGCTCCGCGCAGAGCGGCGTCGACGTCGGCGACATCGCGACCATGTAGGTGCGGTCGCGCCACGACGGCCCGCGCGGACGCGGGCGGACCTGCACCGGCTTCTGCGGGTAGTACGGGCCGTCGCCCGAGACGATGCCGGTCTCGAGGCCGCGCAGGATCATGCGCGCGGACTCCGCGAAGCGGTCGCGCGCCTCGTTCATGTCGATCTGGAAGCCCTCGTACTCCATGCGCGCGAGACCGTGGCCCATGCCGAACATCACGCGGCCCTTCGCCTGGTGGTCGAGCAGCACCATCTTCTCGACCACGCGCAGGGGATCGTTCCAGGGCAGGATCACGGCGCCCGTCGCGAGCTTGATCCTGTTCGTGCGCCCGGCGAGATACGCGAGGATCTGCGGCGTGTCGGGTCCCATCGAGTACGAGTCGAAGTGGTGCTCGACGCACCAGATCGAGTCGAAGCCGAGCGGCTCCGCGAGCTCGGCCAGGCGGTACTCGCGGTCGAAGACCGCCGCGTCGTCCGTGGCCTCGAGGTAGTTCTGCAGAACGAGCTGGATGCCGACGTGCATGGGGTTCCTCGCGGTTGGAGGTTCAGGGAACGATACGCGCATCCGCGCGAGCCGTCAGAGTCAGCTCCCGAAGTTCCTGACGCGCGGAGCAGGTACCCTCTCCGCATGGACCTTCCCCTCTCCGACGTCCGCGTCGTCGACCTCACGCAGTACGAAGCCGGGCCGACCGCGACACAATACCTCGCCTGGCTCGGCGCCGACGTGATCAAGGTGGAGCCCCCGAAGGGCGATCCCGCGCGACACCTCGCGGGCGCCACTGCGGAGCGCGACAGCGTGTTCTTCCGCTTGTTCAACGGGGGCAAGCGCAGCGTCGTGCTCGACCTGAAGCGGGCCGAGGGTCGGGACGGCCTGCGCGAGCTGCTGCGCTCCGCCGACGTGCTCGCGGAGAACTTCGCGCCGGACACTCTGGAGCGCTTCGGCCTGCCGCTCGACGGGCTCGCGCGCGAGTTCCCGAAACTGGTGCTCGCATCCGTGCGCGGCTACGCGAGCGGTGGGCCGTGGTCGGACTACAAGTCGCTCGACTTCGTCGCGCAGGCGACCGGCGGCGCGATGAGCATCACCGGCGAGGCCGATGGTCCTCCTCTGCGCATGGGACCGACCAACGCCGATCACTCCGCGGGCGTGCATCTCGCGCTGGGCATCCTCGCCGCGCTGCACCGCCGCGCGCGCAGCGGACTCGGCGGCCGGGTCGAGGTGGCGCTGCAGGATGTGGTGGTGGCCTCGCTGCGCACGGCGCTCGTGCCGATGTACGTCACCGGCCAGGTCGTGCCCCGGCGCGGGGCCGACTATCCCGACGTCGCGCCGAGCGGCCTGCACGCGTGCGCGCCGGGCGGCGCGAACGATTTCGTCTACCTGCTGCTCTCGTCGAAGGAGCAGTGGCACGCGCTGCTGCGCGCGATCGAGCGCGAGGACCTGCTCGACGATCCGCGCTACGCGCGCCAGTCGCAGCGCAACGCACGCGAGTCCGAGGTGCGCGAGATCGTGTCGTCCTGGACGCGCAAGCGCGGGAAGCTCGAAGTGATGGAGCGGCTGTCGCGCGCAGGCGTTCCCTGCGGCGCCGTGCTCGACACCGGCGAGCTGCTCGCGAACGAGCAGCTGCGCGCGACCGGAATGGCGGTGCGACTCGTCGACCCGCAGTGGGGCGAGCTCGTCGTGCCCGGCTGCCCGATCCGGATCGACGGCGAGCGCCCGCAGCTCGGGCCTGCGCCGGCGCTGGGCGCGCACACGGAGCAAGCCCTGGCCGAAGGGCGCGTGGCTCGGAGCTGAAGGCTCCGCGAGAAGCGCATTCAACCTTGCATCCCCTCTTCAGGTACGTTCGTCGCGCGCACACCGCGCGGAGACGCACCATGACGATCGCTTCGATTCGCTTCGCCCTCGCCCTGAGCCTCGCGGTCTGTTGCGTGTGCGCCCTGAACGCGGCTGCGCAGACCCCGGGCGCGGCGGGAACGCCGTACGCCGACATGCCGGGAATCGCGCCGATCGGGGTGCGGATCGGGAAGTACTTCGACGTGCCCGCCTCTGCGCGCGGACCGCTCGTGGATCCGACCAAGGGCTACCGCCTGCAGGACCTCGGCGGCGGTCTCTACGTGATCACCGACAACGCCTACCAGTCGATGTTCCTGGTCTACGACCAGGGCGTGGTCGTGATCGACGCGCCGCCGAACTACGCCGCGCACCTTCCCCAGGCGATCGCGGAAGTGAGTGGCGGGCCCAAGCCGATCACGCACGTGGTCTACAGTCACTCGCACACCGATCACATCGGCGGAACGAAGGGGCTCGGCGCCGTGCCTGTGATCATCGCGCACGAAGAAACGCTGAAGCTTCTCGAGCGGGCCAAGGACCCGAACCGACCGCTGCCTGGCGTCACCTTCGCGGACCGCTACACGCTGCGCGTGGGCGACGCGACGCTCGAGCTGTCGTACCACGGCAACGGCCACGAGCCCGGGAACATCTTCATCTCCGCGCCGGCACAGCGCACGCTGATGGTCGTCGACGTTGTGTTCCCGGGCTGGCTGCCGTGGCGCCGCTTCGCGGTCGCGCAGGACGTGCAGGGCTCGATCGCGCAGGTCGAGCTGATTCGGAAGCTGGACTGGGACGTCTTCGTCGGAGGCCACGTCGAGCGCACGGGCACGCACGCCGACGTCGAGCTGCAGTCCGCCTTCTACGGCGACCTCCGAAAGGCGGCGGCCGACGCGTTGGCTTCGACCAAACCCGGTGAAGGAGTGAATCCCGCGGATCTCGAGAGCCTGCGCATCGAGTGATGCTCTGAGCTGCGCAGCGCGCCGCACGCCGGAAGCATGGAATGGCTACGACTTAGCCTTCAGCTCAAGTACCTGAAATAATTGACGCCGATGAACTAAATAGAATTTGCATTCGGTTTACCGCGGGGGTAGGCTGCGCTCGTGGCCGCCTCGACCCGTCGCAAGCCTGCCCCGCGCCAAGCGAGGCGCCCGCAGGCGCGGAGCACCATCACGCGGGAGCGGCTCCTGCGGGCCGCGGCGCAGCTCTTCTCCGAACGGGGCTACGACACCTCGAGCATGGCCGACGTCGCCGAGCGCGCCGGAGCCGGAGTCGGAACGCTCTACCACCACTTCCCGGACAAGCGCGCACTGCTGCTCGCGATGATCGACGAGTGGACTGACCGAGAGCTTGCCCGCGGGCGGGTGGAGCTCGACGGCATCCGCGCGAACGTGTCCGATCTGCGGCCGGCGATCCGCGGCTATCTCGCATCGCGCCACCGCGCGATGAGTGAGGATGGGGACCTCACACTCCTGCTGCGCGCCCTCGGCGAGCACGACCCGGAAGTCCGATCCCGACTCGAGCGGCTGGATCAGTTTCACGCGGAGCGGGTGCGCGACCTCATCACCTTTGGGCAAGCGCAGGGAGTCGTGCGCCGCGAGGTCGACCCGATCCCCGCCGCGCTCCTGATCCGGCACGCGGTCCGCGGAGCTGCCACCGAAGTCCTCGTCCACCGTCTACCCGAGGCCGATCCCGAGCGCGTTCTCGACGCCCTGACCGACATGATCCACCGCTACCTGGCAGAGGAGAAGAAACCGTGACCGCGCAAGAGAACGGGGATGCTCGAGATACCCGGCGGCGTGAGCGAGAGATGGAGAACACCAGCGCGGATCTCCGACCCACCGGCGCGCCAACCGAGCGTTGGAGCCTCGAGGCGCTTCGCCGCCTCGGCCTCCACCAGCTCTCGTTCTACGTCCCCCTGCTCGGCTTCGTCTACGTCCTGACCGGGCCGCACGCCGGCTGGCAGCCGCTGGTGTTCCTGACTCTCCTGGCAGGGCTGCAGCTCGCGGATCATCTGATCGTTCGCGCCGAGACACGGCAGCCTCCCGAGGACATTCCGCATCTCCCCTTCGACCTCATGCTCTACGTGCTGTTTGCCATGCAGCTCGTCACGGTCGTCGGTGCGGCGCGGCTCATCTCGCAGGTCGGTTTCTTCTCACTTGATGGCCTGATCCTGATTCCCATGGTCGCGAGCGGCTCGGGCTTCAGCATCATCACGGCGCACGAGCTGATCCACAGGCGCGCGGCGCGCTTCCGCTTCATGGGTCGCGTGATGCTGGGACTCGTGCTCTACGAGCACTTCTACACCGAGCACGTGCGCGGTCATCATGTTCGCGTCGGGACGCCCGAGGACCCCGCGACGGCTCGCTTTGGCGAGAGCTTCAGGGCCTTTCACCGCCGCACCATCCCCGCACAGTTTCGCAGCGCATGGCGACTCGAGACGCGTCGTCTGGGCGACGCCGAAATGGGGCTCTGGGATCGTCGCATCCTGAAGAGCCGCGTGTTGCACGGGCTTGTCGCCGAGTGGGCGTTCGCCTTCGGGATCGGGGTGGCCTTCGGACCCTCCGCCTTCGTGCTCCACGTGCTGCGGTCCTTCCTGGCGATCTCGGTACTGGAGGCCGTCAACTACTTCGAGCACTGGGGCCTCGTGCGAGAGGGCAGAGCCGTGCAGCCACTCGACTCCTGGGACACCACGCGCATGCTGACGCTTTACGCGCAGGTCGGGCTGTCGCGCCACGCCGACCACCACGCCCACGCCAGCCGACCCTTTCAGCAACTCCGCCACTGCGAGGAGAGTCCGAAGCTGCCCCGCGGCTACCCGGGCATGGTGCGACTCGTCTTGGTCGACAACCGGAAGTTCCAGGAACTGATGACTGCCGAGCTGAAGCGGCGCCAGCTCGGGCCGTTCGCCCCGGATCGGGATCTTGCGCAGCAGGGACTCCGCGCGTAGGCGGCGGGAGCAGCGAATGACCGATCAAGACACTCCGACCAACCGCCCCTGGGTCACGAGAGAACGGGGCCGTGTGGTCGGACGCGGCCACCCGGCCGGAGACTTCCTCGAAGCGTGGGCGTGGGACGTTCTCGAAGAGGACGATGGCTATCTGCGGGTGTCAGCGCACCTACCCGATCACGTGCGCAATCCGCGGGGGCAGCTGTTCGGCGGATTCACGCCGACGTACGTCGATCTCATCGCGCTCTTCACCGTGCGGTCGCGGACACGGCGTGCGGCGGCGACGGGACATCGCTGGCTGGCCACGACCAGCATGCGGGTCGACTATCTCGCTCCGATCGTGGGCCCGAAGTTCATTCTCGACAGTCGCTGCGAGCACCAGCGGGGGCACACGTACTTCGTGGTCACGCGCTTCCAGCAGGACGGCGAGCTCGCCGTCATGGCGACGACGACGATGCGCGAGGTCGGGCGCGAGTCGGCGGGCTCCGATGCGAGTCGCTGAGCCGGAGATCGAGGGAGGCGGCGCATGCTCTGGGTGAAGCGGGACTATGCGAACGGCGTGATCGCGTGGGTGCTCTCCAAGGTGAATGCGCTCGCGACGCGGCCGTGCTTCGTGCAGCAGTTCTTCATGGTCACGGCCGAGCCGCAGCTCGCGCTGATTCCCGCGCACGACGCGCCGATCATCGCGGCGTTCACCGCGTCGGGCTTGCTCCAGCCGCAGTTCGTGATCGACGAGCCGTGAGGTTCGTTCTCGCCAACAACATGACCATCTAGACAAGGAGACCACTGATGTCCACAGCTCAGAGCATCGACAAGCGTGTGCCAAGTAGCGGCGATGTATTGCAGCGAGGCCTGACGGCGCCGCTCGAGGCGATCGACATCGCCAACCCCGAGTACTTCGAATGCGACGCCGCGCCGCAGGTTCTGGACCGTCTCCGCCGCGAGGCGCCGGTCCACTTCTGCCCGACGAGCGAGAATGGATCGTACTGGTCCATCACCCGCTATGAGGACATCCGCAACATCGAGCTCGACGTCGCCCGTTTCTCTTCCGCCGACGGCATCACGGTCAGTCAGCCGGCTTCGGGAGTTCGCCTATCCATGTTCATCGCGATGGATCCGCCCCGGCACGACGAGCAGCGGCGGGCGATTCTTCCGGTGCTCCAGCCGAAGAATGTCCGTAGGATGGAGGACACGATTCGCACGCGCGCGGCGGCCATCCTCGACTCGCTACCCGTCGGTGAGAGCTTCGATTGGGTAGACCGTGTTTCCATCGAGCTGACCACCCAGATGCTGGCGACCCTCTTCGACTTTCCGTTCGAGGAACGCCGCCGACTGACGCGGTGGTCGGACCTCATCACATCGGGGGCGCTCCGCGAATCGGCAGAGGACGTCCGCCGGAAGGAGCTCGAGGGGTGTCTGGCGGCATTTCAGGCCCTCTGGGACGAGAAGGCCAAGTCAGCACCGAGTCACGACCTGATCTCGATGCTCGCCCACGCGCCCGCGACCCAAGACATGAACACACGCCCGTTCGAGCTGCTCGGCAACGTCATCCTGCTGATCGTGGGGGGGAACGACACGACGCGGAACTCGATCACCGGTGGGGTACTCGCGCTGAATCGCGCGCCCGAACAATATGACAGGCTCCGACGTGACCACTCGCTCGTGACCAACATGGTGTCAGAAATCATCCGCTGGCAGACCCCGCTCGCCCACATGCGTCGGACCGCCACCCAGGACGTCGAGTGGGGCGGCCAGAAGATTCGCGCGGGCGAAAAGGTGGTGCTCTGGTATCTCGCGGCCAATCGAGACGAAGCCGTGTTCGAGAACGGGGGCGAATTCGACATCGAACGCCAGAACGCCAAGCACCACATCGCCTTCGGGTTCGGCGCTCACCGTTGCATCGGTGCACACCTCGCCGAGCTCCAGCTGCGTGTGGTCTGGGAGGAGATCCTGAAGCGCTTCGAGTACGTAGAAGTCATGGAAGAGCCCACGCGCACGCGTTCCAGCTTCGTGCGCGGCTATACCCAAATGCCGGTTCGGGTGCACCCGTACAAGTGACCGGACCGCTTCGCAGCTCTCATCGGAGGATCGACGAAATGGTTCGAAGCATGCGCAAATGGATCGGGGTCGGTGCGTTCGGCGTCTTGCTGGGCTGCGGCGGCCCGGGCCCCTTCATCGCTGGCGGTGAACTCAGCGGAGAAGTCGTTCGAGAGCCCGTCGAAGACTGGTCGTTCGCTGACGATCGGTTCATCGACCTCGAGACACGTCCCGAGGATCCCTACTCGGTCGAGCTCAACTACATCGTGCGAGACGGGAAGCTCTACATCGACCCGGCTCCCGGCAGGACCTGGTTCGAGTATCTGAAGGCGAACCCGCGCGTGCGCGTCCGCTTCGACGACAAGATCTATCCGGTGACCGCGGTGCTGGTCGGAAAGCCCGGCGAACTCCCGGGCTTCGACGCTGATCGCTTCATCTACCGGTTGGACTCGCGAACGGACTAGCTGATCTCCCCAACGACCGAACTTCACGAGGTGAACCATGAAACTCCTCCCCTTGGCGTCCGAGCCGTTCATCGTTCCGACCGATCGCGACATGCTCCCGTCGGAGCGGCGCGAGTTCGTGCGCACGCACCGAACCTGTGTGTTCGGCTACGCGCGCCGCGGCGACGGTCCGTCGATGTCGATCACCTATTTCATCCCGACCGACAAGGACGAGCTGCTGATCTCGACGATGCGCGGGCGCGCCAAGGCGCGGGCAGCCGGGCGCAACGGCAAGGTGAGTCTGTGCGTGCTCGATGAACGCTGGCCGTTCGCGTATCTCCAGGTCTATTGCGACGCCGAGGTCGATGACGACCCGGAGCTGGTGGCCGACGTCATGATGGCGGTAGGCGGGCGTATGTCGGGCAAGCCGCTCCCCGAAGCGGCCCGTGCCGCAGTCGCGGAAATGGCCAAGAGAGAGGACCGCGTCGTCATTCGCTGCCGTCCGTACTCGACGTTCGCGAGCCCGCCGCGGCATCTCGCGGCGAACGACCAGAAGGAGAAGATCACCCATTGGCTGACAGGCTCGGTGCCGTGGGAGGCAAGCGATCCAGAGGGTCGCTCCTGAACCGAAGGGCCGAGAGGACACGGCAATGGGGCTGTCTGATTTCGCGGCACTTCCGCCGCCGTCACTGCCTGCTGCGCCACCAGGGAACGGCCGCGAGCACAAAGCAACGTCGGTCTGATCACCGCGCCACTGTCGGCCGAGGCAACGCCGGCTCGGCTAGGTCAGCGCGATTTGGACGAACGACGGCTGATGTCTGTCGCCGAGCATGCCCAGGTTGGTCACGATGAGACCGTCGGCTGCGACAGCGACCGCCGTCGGACCGTCCAGCCTCCGTCGCTCCGTCAGGCCTCGCGGCAGAAGCGCGCGATGCTCGCGCCGGTCTCGCGGCTCACGTCGGGGCAGGCCATCGCGAAGATCTCCGTGCCGTGGATCGTGCCCATCACCTGGCGGCACTGCGTGGGCACTCCGGCGCGCAGCAGCGTGCGGTAGAACTCGATGCCCTCGTCGCGCAGCGGATCGCACTCGTTCACGCTGATCATGGTCGGCACGAGGCCCCGGACGTCCTGCTCCGACGCGAAGCCGGGCCACGCGAGCGGATTCTTGCGCTCGAGCTCCCCGATCCCGTACGCCATCGCGCCGCGATTGTTGTGCAGGTCGAGCAAGAGGCCGTTGTTCTCGATCGAGGATGGCAGTCGGTCCTGCGGCCAGTGCCCGGCGATGTAGGGGCAGAGCGCGTACAGCCCGCGAATCAGTCCCAGGTTCCCGTCCTGCTTGAGCTTGAGCCCCGTGGCCAGGGTCAGGTTCCCGCCGCCGCTCTCGCCCGCGATGATGATGTGCGCAGGATCGACGCCGAGCCGGGCCGCGTTCTCGTGCAGCCAGCGAACGCCCGACACACAATCGTTGAGCCCCGCTGGGAACGGCGCGACCTCCGGCGCCGACGACGGCGTCAGCGCGTTGCGGAAGTCGACCATCGCGACCGCGACACCCTGCGCCGCGATGATGCGACCCCAGGCGCGGTACATGCCGTCGAAGCACGACATCATCTGCATGCCGCCGCCGTGGATGTAGTAGACGCAAGCCAGCGGCTCGCGCGCGTCGGGCCGGATCAGCGCCACCTTGATCGTGTTGCCGTCGGGAGAGGAGCGGAACTCGTGCGTGGCGACGGTGAGGCCCTTCGAGGGCGCGATCTGCTCGTTGTCCATCAGATCGAAGATCTTGGTCATCCCCTCGCGCTGGGCGATCGCCTGCGGCTGGTTGACCTCGGCGAGCAGCTCGTCGCGGCTCTGCACGTCGCTCTGGGTCATGCTGGGGAACGCGGCCATCGCGGCCTTGATGCGCGGGTCGATGCGCCGGTCTTCCTGAAGCTTGCTCATGTCGGCCTCCTGGTGTGGGTCGCCGCGGATCTTACCCCGTCGTGCGTCGGCCGAGGCATCCGCCGTACAATGCCGGCGGATCCCGACCAAGGAGACGCCATGGCCGACCTGCGCGAGATGCCCGAAGCCGAGCTTCGCGGGCGCGTTCAGAAGCTGCTCGCGGAGGCGCATCCCGAGCGCACCGACTCGATCACGTTTCGCCGCAAGCAGTTCGAGCACGGGCTGGCGTGGGTGCACTTCCCGGAGGGCCACGGGGGCCTGGGCATCAGCCCCAGGCAGCAGCTGACGGTGCAGGACGAGATCTCGAAGCACTCGACGGTCGTGCATCACGATCCGCCGGTCGCCACGATCGGCATCGGCATGGGCGCGCCCACGGTGCTCGCCTACGCGAGCGAGGCGCAGAAGAAGTACCACCTGCCGCGCATCTTCTCGGGCGAGGACATCTGGTGCCAGATGTTCAGCGAGCCGAGCGCGGGCTCCGACGTCGCGGGCCTGTCGTCGCGCGCGGTCCGCGACGGCGACGACTGGGTGGTGAACGGCCAGAAGGTGTGGACGTCGGTCGCTCATCTCTCGAGCTGGGGAATGCTCGTGGTCCGGACCAATCCCGACGTCCCCAAGCACGACGGCCTCTCGTACTTCATCGTCGACATGAAGTCGCCCGGGATCACGGTCCGACCGCTCTACCAGATCACCGCCGAGGCGGAGTTCAACGAGGTGTTCTTCGACAACGTGCGCATCCCGCACGCGAACATGCTCGGCAAGGAAGGCCAGGGCTGGCGCGTCGCGATCACCACGCTCATGAACGAGCGCGTCGCGATCGGCGGCGGCGGCCCCAAGAAGAAGGGCGCGGGTGGGATCTCGCAGGTCGTGCAGCTGTGGCAGAAGCGCAAGCCGGGCGCGCTCTCGCCGGCGCAGGAAGCGATCATGCGCGACCGCGTGACGCGCGCGTGGATGGACAACGAGCTCTTGCGCATCACCAACCAGCGCGCGCGCGCCGCGCAGAAGTCCGGCACCCCGGGGCCGGAGGGTTCGGTCGGCAAGCTCGCGCAGGCGGAGATCAACAAGCGCCTCTGGGAGCTCGCGATCGACGTGCTGGGCAGCGACGGCCTCGCGTTCGAAGCGGGCTACGAGCTGCGCCAGAGCGGCTTCGAGGGCCGCACGCCCGAGGCGCTCGCGAAGTATCAGTTCCTGCGCTCGCGCGCGAACTCGATCGAGGGCGGCACCTCCGAGATCATGAAGAACATCCTCGGCGAGCGCGTGCTCGGCCTGCCGGGCGAACCGCGCATCGACAAGGACGTGCCCTGGAAGGACGTGCCGCGCTCGTGAGCGAGGCGGAAGGAATGACCCATGCCCGCTGATTTCGTCTTCACCGATGAGCACGACGAGCTGCGCAAGACCCTGCGTGATTTCCTCGCCAAGCGATCCGACGAGAAGGCGGTACGCGCGGCGATGGTCAGCGAGCGCGGCTACGACCCCGAGGTCTGGAAGCAGCTCGCGGAGGAGCTCGGGCTGGTGGGCCTGGTGATCCCCGAGGAGCACGGCGGCGCGGGCTTCGGCCCGGTCGAGCTTCTGATCGCGATGGAAGAGATGGGACGCGCGCTGCTCTGCGCGCCGTTCCTCGGCACGTCCGTGTTCGCGGCGCAGGCGCTGCTCACCTGCGCCGACGACGTCACCCGGAAGGAGCTCCTGCCGAAGATCGCGTCGGGCGCGGCGATCGTGAGCGTCGCGTTTGCCGAGCCGAACGGACGCTGGGACACAGCCGGCATCGCGCTGCGCGCGAAGGGCGCGGGCGCGAACATCACGCTGGACGGCGAGAAGACGCTCGTCCTCGACGGGCTTGGCGCCGACGTGCTGCTGGTCGTCGCGCGTGGCGACGCGGGCCTGGAGCTCTTGCGCGTGAACGCGAGTGCGCCCGGTCTGTCGCGCAGCGCGATCCCGCCGCTCGATCTGACCCGCAAGCTCGCGCGCGTCCGCTTCGCGAGCACGCCCGCGACGCGCATCTCGAGCGGCGACCAGACCGCGAACTTCGAGCGCGTGCTCGCCTTCGTGTGCGCGGCGCTGGCGGCCGAGCAGGTCGGCGGCGCGCAGAAGTGCCTCGAGCTGGCGACGGAGTACGCGAAGAGCCGGCTCCAGTTCGGCCGCCCGATCGGCAGCTATCAGGCCATCAAGCACAAGTGCGCCGAGATGCTGGTCGCGGTGGAGATGGCGAAGTCGGCCGCGACCAACGCCCTCTTCATCGCTGCGGCGGACGAGCCGGACTTCGTCGAGGCCGCCGCGCTCGCGAAGGCCTATTGCTCCGAAACGTACTTCCACGCGGCCGCGGACAACATCCAGATCCACGGCGGCATGGGCTTCACCTGGGAGGCCGCGCCCCACCTGTACTTCAAGCGCGCGAAGTCGAGCGAGCTCTTGTTCGGCGACGCCGCGCACCACCGCGAGGAGCTGGCGAAGCACGTCGGTCTGTAGCTAGTGAGTCACTCCGGGCGTTGATATCACTGGTGACTTGACGCATCGATCCGACCCCTCGCGAGTCGATCTTTCTAAAGGGTGATTCGCGTTCGTTCGAAACGTGCAGCCAGACGACGTCATCGATCGGCGGACGGAGGGGTGCGTGGCGAACGTCTCGGAGCGGGTACTGCTGTGTCGCGCGGGCGGGATGCTCTGCGCGCTGCCGCTCGCTCACGTCGTCGAGACGATGCGTGCGCTGCCGATCGAGACGATCGGCGCGGCGCCGGCGTGCGTGAGCGGTCTCGCGCTGGTGCGCGGAGAGCCGACGCTGGTGATCGATCTCGCGCGCCTGCTCGGCGCTCGCGAGTCCTCGCCGCGGCGCTTCGTCAGCCTGCGCACGGGCGCGCGAACGGTCGCTCTGGCCGTCGACGACGTGCTCGGAGCTCGTGCGCTGTCGCGCGAGGCGCTGCGCGAGCTGCCGCCACTCCTGCGCGAGGCGGAGCTCGACTCGCTGGCGGCGATCGGGCGGCACGACGCGGAGCTCCTGGCTGTGCTCGAGAGCGGCCAGATCGTCTCCGAAAGCGAAGCGCCGCCGGACGCGCCGGCGAGGACCCCGTGAAGCCGGCGCGATCAGCCGGCGAGGTCGAGCGCTTCCGCACCGCGATCGCCCGCGAGCTCGGGCTCCAGTTCGAGGACGCGCGCCTGTCGCTGCTCGAGAATCTGCTCGACCGCCGGGCGCTCGCGCGCGGCTGCGACCGCTCGTCCTATCTCGCCGGCCTCGAATCCGGCGCTCCGCGCGAGGAGCGGGCCGCGCTCGCGCAGGAGCTCACGGTCCCCGAGACCTACTTGTTCCGGCACATCGACCAGTTCCACGCCTTCCGGGACGTCGCGCTTCCGGAGCTCCTGCTCGCGCCGCGCGCCGCCGGGCGCGTGCGCGTGCTCTCGGCGGGCTGCGCGTCCGGCGACGAGGCCTATTCGGTGGCGATCCTGCTGCGCGAGGCGGGCGCCGAGCCGTCGCCGCAGGTGTTCGTGCGCGGGGTCGACGTGAATCCCGCCGTGCTCGAGCGCGCGCACCGCGCGCGCTTCGGCAGCTGGGCACTGCGCGAGACGCCGCCCGAAGTGCAG
Organism: Myxococcota bacterium; assembly: GCA_040902485.1. Lineage (GTDB taxonomy): Bacteria > Myxococcota_A > UBA9160 > SZUA-336 > SZUA-336 > VGRW01. The sequence goes on from JBBDXF010000023.1 coordinate 20,167, forward strand.
CGCCGTTGGTTTCGCGAGGAGGGCCGCGAGCTGGTGCTCGATGCGAGCGTGCGCCGCCTGGTTAGTTTCGACGAGCGCAATCTGGTCGCCGACGACGCCGAGCTGTGGGGCGAAGGCCGCTACGACGTGGTCTTCCTGCGCAACGTCTCGATGTACTTCACGCCGGACCACGCCCGCGGGGTGGTCGCGCGCATCGCACGCGCGCTCGTCGCTGGCGGTTACTTGTTCCTGGGCCACGCGGAGACCCTGCGCGGCCTCTCGCACGACTTCTCGCTGCGCCAGCACCACGGCGCGTTCTTCTACCAGCGCAAGCAGGCGGAGCTGCAGCCTTTCACGGAGCCGTCCGCGGACGCCGCGGCGCTGTGCGCGGCGAGCGAAGGCGTCGCGCCCGAAGCCGGCCCGGGTCGGGCCGACGCGAGCCGGCGCGCCAGCCAGCGAATCCGCACGCCCCGCGCCGACGACGAATCCGGCGCGCCGGCGGGAGCCGCTCGCCGCGTGGCGCCCGAGCTCGCCGCCACGCTCGACCTGCTCGGGCGGGAGCGCTTCGGACAGGCGCTCGACTCGCTGCAGCAGCTCTCCAGCGACGCGAGCCAGCAACCCGACCCTTTGCTGCTGCAGGCGGTCCTGCTCGCGCAGAGCGGAGATCTCTCGCGCGCCGAGAAGGTCTGCCGGGAGCTGCTCGAGCTCGACGAGCTGAACGCGGGCGCGCACTACGCGCTCGCTCTGTGCCACGAGGGCGCGGGCGAGCGGCGCGGCGCGGCCGCACACGACCGCGCCGCCATCTACCTCGATCCCGCCTTCTCCATGCCGCGGCTCCACCTCGGGCTGCTGGCGCGGCGCGCCGGCGACGTCGCGGGTGCGCGCCGCGAGCTGGTGCAGGCGCTGGTGCTGCTCGAGCGCGAGGACGCGTCGCGCGTGCTCCTGTTCGGCGGAGGCTTCCGGCGCGAAGCGCTGATCGCCCTGTGCCGCGCGGAGCTCGCCATCTGCGGGAAGGGCCTGTGAGTGCGCCGGGCCTCTCCGAGGCCTCCGCATTCGCCGCGCGCTTGCGCAGCGAGTTCGATCGCGGCTTCGCCGCTCCCCGAGCGCCCGCGGACCGCGCCCTCTGCGACTTCGTTGCCATCGGATTGGCGGGCGAGTCGTACGCCCTGCCGCTCGCGGCCATCGCCGCGCTGCACGCCGATCGCAAGATCCTGCGCCTGCCGAGCGCCGCGCCCGAGCTGCTCGGCTTCGGCGTGCTCGGGGGCGCCGTCCTGCCCGTGTACGACCTGCGGCTCCTGCTGGCACACGCGGCGGCGAGCTCGCCGCGCTGGCTGCTCGCGGTCGCGGGAAGCCCGCTCGCGCTCGCGTTCGACGCCTTCGAGGGCCACCTGCGCGTGCCGCGCGGGGCGGTCACGTCGGTCGCGACCCGCGACGCGGCGCACGGCCACGTGAGCGGCGCGGTGCAGACCCCGGTGCAGCTGCGCCGCGTCATCGACGTGGCCTCGATCGTCTCACGGATCCGCGCCCTCGCCACCGCCCCCACACCCGAGAAGGAGCGCTAGACATGTCGAGACACTGGACCTTTGGCCAGAAGCTCGGAGCGGGCTTCGCGATCACGATCGCGCTGCTGATCGCGATCAGCGTGGTCACGCTCCGCGCCATGCGCCAGGTCGTCGCGGAGAAGGACCGAGTCATCGACGTGCTCGCGCACGCGGCGCTCGAGGCGGAGCGCTTGACCTCCGCCTCGGAGCGGATGAGCGTGAGCGGTCGCGGCTTCATCATCGCGCGCAAGGACGAGTTCCTCGAGCACAAGGAAGCTGCGCACCGCGAATTCCTGAGCTCGTGGGACATCCTGAGGCGGTCCGCGTCCGAGGGCGAGGTCGAGCGACTGCTCGACGAGATCGCGCGGCTCGACGGAGACTTCAGCCGCAAGCTCGATGCTGTGCTCGGGATGCGCCGGGACGGCGCCGACATCGATGCGGTCGGCGCCGCGTTCGAGCGCGAGGTCGTCCCCGCGCGACGAGCGCTGGCCGACCTCGTGGAAGCCCTGGCGAGCCTGCAGGGCCGCGTGCTCCGCGACGCGCAGGCCGCGGCCTCCGACACCGCCGATCGCGCGCTGCTGCTGGTGAGTGCGCTCGCGGTGACGGCGTGCCTGTTCGCCGTGCTGGCCGCCTGGCTGCTCACCACCACGCTAGGTCGGCAGATCGGGACCGCGGTCGGACACGTGCAGAGCTCGTCGGCGGAGCTGCAGGCGGCAGCCAACCAGCAGGCCGCCGGCGCGAAGGAGCAGGCGACCGCGATGAGCGAGATCACCACCACGACCAGCGAGCTGCTCGCCAGCTCCCGGCAGATCGCCGAGTCCGCCCAGCGCGTGGCAGCGATCGCGCAGGAGACTACGCGTTCGGCCGGCGCCGGCGAGGGCACGGTCGAGCTCGCGCACGAGTCGATCGGCTCGATCCGGCGGCAGGTCGATCTGGTCGTCGCGCACATGCTCGAGCTCGGCAGGAAGTCGCAGGAGATCGGCGGCGTGCTCGAGATCGTCGCCGAGCTGGCCGAGCAGACGAACATCCTCGCGATCAACGCGACCATCGAGGCCGCGGGCGCCGGCGAGAGCGGCGGCCGCTTCGCCGTCGTCGCGGACGAGATCCGCAAGCTCGCCGATCGCGTGGCCGGCTCGACCAAGGACATCCGCGTCCTGATCGAGGACGTGCGCAGCGCGGTCAACACGACGGTGATGGCGACGGAGACGGGCTCCAAGGCCGTGGACTCCGGCTCCCGCCAGTTCGCCGACGTGGCGGCTGCGTTTCGTCAGATCGCCGAGCTCGTCTCGAAGACGACCGAAGCCGCGCGCGAGATCGGCCTGTCGACCAAGCAGCAGGCGACCGCGATCGAGCAGGTGAACCTTGCGATCGGGAGCGTCGGCCAGGCTTCGCGCGAGACCGAGGCCAGCACCACGCAGACCGTGCAGACGGCGGCGGAGCTCGCACACTTGTCGCGCGATCTGCTCCGCCTCGTCCAGGCGCAGGCAGCCGGCTAGCCGTGGCCGCGGATCCGTACCGCTACTTCCGCGTCGAGGCGCGAGAGCTGGTCGCGCAGCTCGGCGGCGGCGTCCTCGAGCTCGAGCGCGACGCGCCGTCCGGCGACCTGATGGCGCGGCTGTTGCGCGGCGCGCACACGCTGAAGGGAGCGGCGCGCGTGATGCGGCTGGCCGAGATCGCGGACCGAGCGCATGCCTTCGAGGACGCGCTCTCCCCGCACCGCGAGACGAAGGAGCCGGTTCCGCAGGAGACGCTGGAGGTGCTGCTCGCACTGGTCGACGAGCTCTCCGCCCGACTCGCGCGGCTCGACGATCCGCCGCAGGGCGCGAGCGTCGATCCGGCGCCGAGCGCGTGCGCAGCCGGCGCGGCGCAGGAGCCCGGCGCGCGCGGCGCCGAGCCGCGCACGGTGCGCGCCCAGGTCACGGATGTGGATGCGCTGCTCGACGCCCTGATCCGCTCGCACGCCCAGGTCGAGCTGCTGCGCAGCAGCGAGGGTGCGCTCGAGCAGGCGCGCCACCGGGCGACGCTCCTGGCCGAGCAGCTGGTCGCGCGCGGCCGCGGCAGCGCGGCCGGCGACCGCACACTCGCGCTCGCGAAGGAGGTCGCCGCCCTGGTCGCGCGCTCCGAGGGGCTGGTCGCGACCGGTGCCGAGCGCATCGACCGGCTGTTGCAACAGGCGCGCGGCTCCGCCGAGCAGCTTCGCCTGGCCTCGGCGGGCTCGCTGTTTCCGGCGCTCGAGCGACTCGCACGCGACACCGCTCGCGCGCTCGGCAAGCGGATCGCCGTCGTCTGCCGCGGCGGCGACGTGCGTATCGACGCGAGCGTGCTCGAGCAGGTGCAGGCCGCGCTGGTCCAGATCGTGCGCAACGCGGCCGTTCACGGCATCGAGGTCCCGAGCGAGCGCCAGGCCGCCGGCAAGCCCGGCGAGGGACGCCTGACGCTCGACGTGATCCGGCGCGGACGCCGCGTCGTGTTCCGCTGCGGCGACGACGGCCGCGGCGTCGACCTGGACGCGGTCCGGCGCGCGGCGGAGCGCCAGGGCGTCGGCGCGCAGCGCGCGCGCGAGCTCGGGCGGGGCGAGCTCCTGCGTCTCGTGCTCCAGGGCGGACTCACGACCTCCAGCGTCGTCACGCAGCTCGCCGGCCGCGGAGTCGGACTCGACGTGGTGCGCGAGACCGCGACGCGGCTGGGCGGCGAGGTCGAGCTCGAGACGGATCCGGGCGCGGGCACGGTGATCGAGCTCTTCGTGCCGATCGAGCTCGCGTCCGCCCGCGGCCTGATCGTCGAGTCGGACGGCGCATCGGCGGTGATCCCGCTCGCCTCCGTGCGCCGCGCCGTGCGCGTCGAGCCCGGCGATCGGGCGCGCAGCGCGGACGGCGACGCGATCGTGTGTGACGGCGAGCTGGTGCCGTTCCTGCCGCTGCGCCGGGCGCTCGGCCTGGCCGGCAGCGGCGCGAGCCGGAATGGGACCGAGCTCGCGGTGATCGTGCACGGCTCGGACGGCCTGGTCGCGCTCGGCATCGGCCGGATCCTCGGCAGCTCCGACGTCGTGATTCGCCGCGTGCCCGAGCTCGCGCCGTTCCTGCCCGGCCTCGCCGGGCTCTCGGTCCTGGGCGACGGCGAGGCGCGGCCCGTGCTCGACCCGGACGCGCTCGTGCGCGAGGGCCGGCGCAGCCGCCCGAGCGAAGCGGCCCCGACCGCGCCGCGTCAGCCCGTGCTGGTCGTGGACGACTCGCTGACCACGCGCATGCTCGAGCAGAGCATTCTCGAGTCCGCCGGCTACGAGGTCGAGGTCGCGACGTGCGCCGAGGAAGCGCTCGAGCTCGCGCGCAGCCGGTGCTACGCGCTGTTCCTGGTCGACGTCGAGATGCCCGGCATGGACGGCTTCGAATTCGTCTCGCGCCTTCGCGCCGATCCGTCCCTCCGCGACGTCCCCGCGATCCTGATCACGTCGCGCGGTGCGGCCGAGGATCGCCAGCGCGGAGTGGAGGTGGGCGCCCAGGGCTTCGTGGTCAAGAGCGAGTTCGACCAGCGCGATCTGCTCGCGCGCATCGCCGGGCTGGTGGGGTCGGCGCCGTGACGCGCGTGCGCGTGCTGGTCGCCGAGGACTCGGCGACGGTGCGACAGCACCTGTGCGACGTGATCGCGACCGATCCCGAGCTGGAGCTGGTCGGCGCGGCCGAGGAGGGCAAGCAGGCGATCGAGCTCTGCCGCGAGCTGCGTCCGGACGTCGTGACGCTCGACATGATGATGCCCGTGATGACGGGTCTCGCGGCCACCGAGTACATCATGGCGCACTGTCCGACGCCGATCCTCGTGATCTCGTCCTCGCTGAATCGCGGCGAGCTGTTCAAGACCTACGACGCGCTCGCCGCCGGCGCCGTCGACGTGCTCGACAAACCCTCGGGCGCCGAGCCGGCGCAGGCCTGGGAGCGCAAGTTCCTCGCCACCGTGAAGCTCGTGTCGCGAGTTCGCGTCGTCACGCATCGTCCCACCCGCTACCCGCTGCTGTGCCGCGTCGCGCGCTCCGGGGACGCGATCGCCGTGCGCCCCGCGCGGCGCGCCGTCGAGGTCGTCGCGATCGGCGCGTCGACCGGCGGGCCCCGCGCGATCGTAGAGCTCCTGCACGCGCTTCCAGCGTCGTTCCGCCTGCCGATCCTGCTCGTGATGCACATCGCCCAGCCGTTCGCGGCCGCGTTCGCGGACTGGCTGGACGGGCAGACCGCGCGGCGCGTCGCCCTGGCCAAGGACGGCGACCTGCTGTCGACCTTCGCGGGCCGGGTGGCGATGGCGCCGCCGGATCGCCACCTCGTGCTGCACGGCGCCCGCCTCCAGCTCGGCTCGGACCCGCCCCGTCACTCGTGTCGGCCGTCGATCGACGCGCTGCTCGAATCGGTCGCGCAGGTCCACGGCGCGTCGGCGGCCGGCTGCCTGCTGACCGGAATGGGCAGCGACGGCGCGCGGGGCTTGCTCGAGCTCCGCAGCGGGGGAGGCCTGACGCTCGCGCAGGACGAGGCGAGCTGCGTCGTCTACGGGATGCCACGCGCGGCGGCGGAGCTCGGGGCGGCCGAGTACGTGCTGCCCCCCAGGGCGATGGGAGCCGTGCTCGGGGCCCTCGGGCTCGCGACGGCGAGGCCGGCGCCGTGAGCTACCGGGCGCTCGTCGTCGACGACAGCCTCACGGTCCGGATGGACCTGGCCGACACGCTGCGCTCCGCCGGCTTCGAGCCGCTGCTCGCGGCGACGCTCGCGGAGGCGCGCGCGCTGCTCGAGCGAGACCTCCCCCATGTGGTCGTGCTCGACGTTCGGCTCCCCGACGGCGACGGCGTCGAGCTCCTGCGCGAGATCCGCGCGTCGCCCCGCCACATCGACACGATCGTCTTCCTGCTCTCGAGCGAGGCAGAGGTGCACGACCGGGTGCGCGGCCTGCGCTCCGGCGCCGACGAGTACGTCGGCAAGCCGTACGAGGCGGGCTTCCTGGTCGCGAGGGCTCGCGAGCTGCTGCGCCGGAGCCAGGCGAACGGCTGCGCACAGCGCCCGAGCGTGCTCGTGGTCGACGACAGCACGACGTTCCGCGCGTCGCTCGCGGAGGCGCTCGACGGCGCGGGCTACGACGTGCTCGAAGCGGCGACCGGCGAGGAGGGGCTGCGCGTCGCGGCCGATCGACGGCCGCGCGCGATCATCGTCGACGGCGTGCTGCCGGGCATCGACGGCCCGACCGTGATCCGGCGCCTGCGTCTGGACGAGGCGCTGCGCGGGACCCCCTGTCTCCTGCTCACTGCGTCCGAGTCGCCCGGCGGCGAGCTGCGCGCGCTCGAGGCCGGTGCCGACGCGTTCGTGCGCAAGGACGACGAGCTCGAGCTCATCCTGGCGCGGCTCGGGGCGATCCTGCGCAGTCATCCGTCGGCCTCGGGGACGGACGCGGCCAGCGGGCTCGGCCCGTGCAAGATCCTGGCGGTCGACGACAGTCCAACCTACCTGCACGAGGTCGGCGACGTGCTGCGGCGCGAGGGCTACCAAGTGGTGCTCGCGCCGTCGGGCGAGCAGGCGCTCGAGCTGCTGTCGCTGCAATCGGTCGACTGCGTGCTGCTGGATCTGGTCATGCCCGGGATCGGCGGGCACGAGACCTGCCGGCGAATCAAGTCGGCCCCCGCCACGCGCGACATTCCGCTGATCCTGCTCACGTCGCTCGACGGGCGCGCCTCCATGCTCGAGGGGCTGGGCGCGGGCGCCGACGACTTCATCGCGAAGTCGAGCGACTCCGAGGTCCTGGTCGCGCGCGTGCGCGCGCAGATCCGCCGCCGGCAGTTCGAGGCCGAGAACCGTCGTTTCCGCGAGGAGCTGCTCAAGAGCGAGCTGGCGGCCAGCGAGGCGCGCGCCGCGGGGCAGCTCGCGGAAGCGCGCGCCGCGCACGTCGACGAGCTGCGGCGCAAGAACGACGAGCTCGAGGCGTTCAGCTACTCGGTCTCGCACGATCTGCGCGCTCCACTGCGCGCGATCAGCGGCTTCACGCAGATCATCCTGGAGGACTGCTCGGCCGCGCTCGACGAGACCGGCCGGCGCCACCTGGAGCGCGTGCGCAAGGCGGCCGAGCGCATGAGCGAGCTGATCGAGGCGCTGCTCGAGCTGTCTCGAGTCGGCCGAGCGGACCTGGCGCGACAGTCGATCGATCTGGGCCCGATCGCGCGACAGATCGTCGAGGACCTGCGATGTCGCGACCCGGAGCGCGTCGTCGAGGTCGAGATCGGCGCCGAGATCCGCGCGCAGGTCGATCCGAGGCTCGTCACGATCCTGCTCGAGAACCTGCTCGGGAACGCCTGGAAGTTCACCGGCCGAGTCGACCGCGCGCGAATCGAGGTCGGCGCGCGCGCGGACACCGAGCCTGCCACCTATTTCGTGCGCGACAACGGAGTCGGCTTCGACATGGCGCGCGCGAGCAAGCTCTTCCGCCCGTTTCAGCGCCTCCACGACGAGCGCGATTTCACGGGCACGGGCGTCGGCCTGGCGACGGTTCGGCGCATCATCGAGCGGCACAGCGGGCGGATCTGGGCGGAGGCGGAGCCGGCCCGCGGCGCGACCTTCTCGTTCACGCTCGCCGCGGCGGACGGTCGCGGCGAGCCCGAGGCTGAGAACGAGCAGCGCTGAGAGCTCGCGCGCGTGCAGCGCCCGGGCACCGCGACTCGCTCGACGTCCTGCCGTCCGCGCAGTCAAGGCCGCCACGCGATGCACCGACGCGAAGACGTGTCGAGGCAAGTCATCCTGGCGCTCGCGATTCTCGCTGCGGCAGTGCTGGCAGTGATTGCCATCGTCGCGCCGTCGGATCGGCGAGGATCCGACGAACCACGTCGCCGCGGAAGCGCACGCCGCGCCCTGCGAGCTACGAGACCCGCGCGGCCCGCTACGCCCGATTCCGGCCCCGCCCGTCGCCGATCCGCGCGAGATCGCGCTCGGCGCGCAGCTCTTCGACGATCTTCGCCTCTCGGCGGACGGGACGATCTCGTGCTCGAGCTGCCACGTGCTCGCGCTCGGCGGTGCGGACGGGCGGCCGCGATCCGTCGGCATCGGCGGTGCGATCGGAGCCATCAACGCACCCACCGTGCTGAACAGCGGACTTCAGTTCGCACAGTTCTGGGACGGCCGCGCGCGGACGCTCGAGGAGCAGATCGACGGACCGCTGCACGACCCCGCGGAGATGGCCTCGTCCTGGCCCGAAGCGCTCGAGAAGCTCGGGCGCGACTCCGCGCTCGTGCAGCGCTTCCGCGAGCTCTATCCGGAGGGCCTGCAGTCCGAAACGGTCAAGCGCGCGCTCGCGACCTTCGAGCGCTCGCTCCTCACACCCGAATCCCCGTTCGACCGCTGGCTGTGCGGCGATGACGCCGCGCTCGGCGCCTCGCAGCTGCGCGGCTACGCGCTGTTCACGCAGTACGGCTGCGTGTCGTGTCACCAGGGAGTCGCGATCGGCGGCAACATGTTCCAGAGGTTCGGAGTGGTGGGCGACTACTTCGAGACGCGCCCGCCCAGCCGCGCCGATCTCGGCCGCTACAACGTGACCGGCGAGCTCGTGGACCGGCACGTCTTCAAGGTCCCGAGCCTGCGCAACGTCGCGTTGACGGCACCCTACTTCCACGATGCATCCGCGCCGACCCTGGAGGTCGCGGTGACGGTCATGGCTCGCCATCAGCTCGGGCGCACCTTGCCGAGCGATGACGTCGCAGACCTGGTGGCGTTTCTGCGCTCGCTGTCGGGCGAGCCGCCGCGGACGGCGCGGTGAAGCTGCGAATCTCGAGCTGGACTGCGCTTGCGCTCGGCGCCTTCTCGCTGACCGCCGCGTTCGTTTCGGAGGACGGCCCGAACCTGCGTCGCGAGCACGAAGCCGTCGACCGGCTGATCGCGCTCGATACCGCGCTCTCCGAAGAGGTGCTCGCGCTGCGCTCCGGCCTGGTCTTCGCATACGACGAGCTGGTCGCGAACCGAGACGAGGCCGCCGGGCGCGTGAGAGAGCTCGAGCAGGGTCCCGTCTCGCTCGAGATCGCCTCCCTGGTGGCGAGCAGCGACGCGGCGCGCCTGCGCAAGCTCGCGCTGGTCGAGCGCTTCAAGAGTGAGCACGCGATCCTGCGCAACTCGACGCACTACCTCGGTCGCCTTTCCCGAGCGGTGCGCGAAGCGACCTCGCGCGGTGCGCTCGCGCCCGGGATCGCCGCCGCGGTCGACCGCATGCTCTTCGACACGGCCATCTACGCGGCCGATGCGAGCGCGGACCGGCGCGACGAGATCGCGGCGGCGATCGAGCGCCTGTCGCTCCTCGACGATGGCAGCTCGCTCGCGTCGACGGCGATCACGCACGCGCGGCTCGTCGTCGAGCACGCGCCGATCGTGGACCGACTCTCCGCCGAGATCCACTCGGCTCCGACCGCCGAGCCGCTGCGCGCTCTCCGCGATCGACTCGAACGCGAACAGTCGGCCTCGCTGCAGCGTGCGCGCACGCTGGAGGTCGCGTTCACGATGGCGGCGGCGCTGTTCGCGATGACCGCGATGCTGATCGAGCAGCGTCGGCGCGCGCGCGAGCTCGAGCTCGCGCGAGACGCCGCGAACCTGGCCAGCCGGGCCAAGAGCGAGTTCCTGTCGAACATGAGCCATGAGATCCGTACGCCCATGAACGGCGTGCTGGGAATGGCCCAGGTGCTGCTCGACACGCCGCTCGACGGCACGCAACGCAAGCTCGTCGACACCCTGCGAGCCTCCGGCGAGACCCTGCTGGCGCTGATCAACGGCGTCCTCGACCTCGCCCGCATCGAGGCCGACAAGCTCGAGCTCTGTCCCACGCGCCTGGACCTGCGAGAGCTCATCCACGGCGTCGCGAGCCCGCTCTGCCTCCACGCCGAGGCGAAGGGCGTCGAGCTGTCGGTGCGCTGGTCGTCCGATGCGCCGAGGTGGGTCGTCGGAGACGCGCTGCGCCTGCGCCAGATCGTGACGAATCTGCTGGCGAACGCGGTGAAGTTCACGGCCCGGGGCTCGGTCGCAGTCTCGGTCCGCGCGCTCGAGAGCCGCGCTGGCAGGGTCGAGGTCGAGCTCGAGGTCTCGGACAGCGGAGAAGGCATCGCGCCCGACAAGCTCGAGACGATCTTCGAGAGGTTCGCGCAAGCGGACGGCAGCACCGCGCGAACGCACGGCGGGAGCGGGCTCGGCCTCTCGATCGCGCAGCAGCTCGCGCGGCTGATGGGCGGGCAGCTCTCGGTCGAGAGCACGCTGGGTCGTGGCTCGACTTTCCGCTTTCACGTGCGGCTCCCGGTCGCGGAAGCGCCCGGGACCGTGCCCATCTCCGAGCAGGTCCACGCGCGCCTGGTGCAGGCCGGCTCGCGGGTGCTCCTGGTCGAGGACGACGTGACCAACCAGCGCTTGGCGCGACATTTTCTCGAGCGACTCGGCTGCGACGTGGAGTCCGCGAGGGACGGCGCGGAGGCGCTGCGACGCGTGGCGGAGACGCCCTACGACCTGATCTTCATGGACTGCCATATGCCGGGGCTCGACGGATACGAGGCCACGAGACGCATCCGGGAGCTGCCCGGCGAGCGGTCGCGCGTCGTGATCGTCGCGCTCACCGCGAGCGCCATGCACGGCGACCGGGACAAGTGTCTGAACGCCGGCATGGACGACTATCTGACCAAGCCGATACGCCGTGAAGACCTCGAAGACATGGTCTTTCGGTACCTGGACGGGAAGCCTCTTCGACTCAGCTAGGCGTCCGGGCGCGCTTCGCCGTGCGTCCTGCCTTGGCGTGGGCGAGTCGCTCCGCGAGCGCGCCGAGCAGCTCGACCGCGTTCACGCCGGGGCCGAGCACTTCGAGCAGCGGGTCGCCCGTGTCGCGCATGCGGCGCAGCGCCGTCTTGATCGTGAGCTTGGCTGGATCGAGCTTCGTGGTCACGGCGCTCCACGCGAGCGGCGTCGAGACCGGCGCGTGCGGACGCGGTCGGACCGAGAAGGGGGCGGCGATCAGCTTGCCGCGCCCGTTCTGCAGGTAGTCGACGTACACGCGGTCGGCGCGCGCGGCGACCGGCCGGGTGATCGTCGCGATCTCGGGCAGATCGGCGCACACCGCGCGCGCCAGCACCTCGGCGAGCCGGCGCGCGTCGTCGTGTTCGAGCGCGCGTCCGAGCGGCACCAGCACGTGCAGGCCGGCCTGCCCCGAGGTCTTCACGAAGTGAGCGGCGCCGAGGTCCTGCAAGAGCCCGTGGATGTGACGCGCGATCGCGACCACGTGCGCGAAGGGGGCCTCCTTCGGATCGAGGTCGAGGATCAGCCAGTCGGGCCGATCGAGGGCAGCGCGCCGCGCGCTCCACACGTGCAGGGGAATCGCTCCCGAGTTGATCACGTGCAGGAGCGTGCGCAGCTCGTTGCAGATGAAGTAGTCGGTGCCTTCGATGGTCTCGCGCGTGACCCAGTCGGGCGTGAACTCGGGCGCGTTCTTCTGGTAGAAGGACTTCCCCTCGATCCCGTCGGGATAGCGCGTCAGCACGAGCGGCCGGTCGCGCAGGTACGGGGCGAGCCATGGCCAGGCCTCCTCGTAGTACTGGAGGAGATCCCCTTTGGTGTAACCCTCGACCGGCCAGAAGATCTTGTCGAGCCGGGTGAGTCGCGGCTGGGCGTCGGCCTCGGCGGCCGGCAGCGACGGCGGGGGTGACTCGAGCTCGACGGCGGAGTCGTGACCGGGCGGCGCGTCGCACGCGCTCGACTCGAGATCGTCGCGCATGCGGAGGAACACCGGCTGTCGCAGCAGGCCGGCCGACGTCACTTCGACGTAGCGCACCTCGCACACGAGCTGGGGCCGGACGAAGACGGCGCCCGCGAGCTTCGGCGCGTTCTCCAGCGGGGGCGCGCCGACGCGGCTGGCCTCGAGCTTCGTGCGCAAGAGCTCCAGCGCCCGCGAATCGAGGCCCGAACCGACCGCACCCGCGAAGACGAACGACTCGCCCTTCCGCCAGGCGAGCAGCAGCGCCCCGAGCGGCGCACGCGAGCCCTTGCCGCGCGTGAAGCCGACGATCGCGAGCGCGGCCGAGCGCGCCACCCGGATCTTCTGCCAGCTCGCCGACCGGCGGCCGCTCTCGTAGCGCGAGTCGGCGCGCTTTCCGACGACCCCCTCGAGCTCGCTCGCGCGCGCGATCTCGAACAGCGCCTCGCCCTCGCGGACGATGTGGTCGGCGAACCGGACGAAGCCGATCCTCGGCACGAAGCCGGCGAGGATCTCCTTGCGCGCGAGCAGCGCGACGCCGCGCAGGTCGTGGCCCTCGATCGACAGCACGTCGAAGGCGAAGTACACGACGGGCGTGTTCGTCTCCGCGCGCGGCTCCGGCTCGCCGCGGAAGCGCCGCTGGAGCCGCTCGAAAGACGCGCGCCCGCGCTCGTCGAGCGCGACCACCTCGCCGTCGAGCACGCACTCCGACACGGGAAGCTGTCGAACGGCTCGTGTGATCTCCGCGTACGTCCGGGTCACGTCCCTCCCACTGCGCGCGACGAGCTTCACGCTGCCGTCGCGCGCCTTCGACGCGAGCACGCGCGCCCCGTCATACTTCAGCTCGAAGATCCAGCCGTCGCGCGTGAACGGCTGGTCGGCCGTCTCCGCGAGCATGGGATCCAGCGCCCCGGCCGAGAGCGCCCGCTTCGCTGCGCGGGCGGCGCGCGCGAGCTCGGTGACCCGCGCGGTCCGAGTCACTTGCTCGCGGAGCTCGGTCACCGTGAGTCCGGACACGACGGACTCCGGCTGCGCGACCACGATCTCGTGCCCCTCGGGCGTGCTCTTCACCTTCGACAGCCAGAGCCAGCTCTTGCCGCCCTCTCCCTTCATGCGTACCAGCGCGAAGCGTCCGTGCAGCTTGTGGCCGAGCAGCAGCAGGTCGAGCTTGCCCGCGGCCAGACCTTCCGCGGGCGAGCGCCCGTCCACGCTGCGATAGCTGCCGCGGTCCCACAGGATCATCGCGCCGGCGCCGTAGTTTCCCGCGGGGATGATGCCCTCGAAGTCCCCGTACTCGAGCGGATGGTCTTCGGTCTGCGCGGCGAAGTGCTTCTCGCGCGGGTCGAGCGTGGGGCCCTTCGGCAGCGCCCAGCTCGTGAGCACGCCATCGATCTCCAGCCGGAGATCCCAGTGCATCGAGCGTGCCGCGTGCTGTTGGATCACGAATGCACGCAGCGCTCCGGGTGGCAATGCACGCGCATCGGTCTCTTCGCCAAACGGCTCGGGGGTCGCGTTGGGGTCGCGCTTCTCCCGGTAGCGCTTGAGGTCGGGCATTCCTGGCCGATAGTATCGCAGGGCAGCCCATCCCCCGGCGGCACGCTCTCCGTCCCCTCGCGAAGGATCCCCGAAAAGGAGTGCCATGGCGGCGCGCGCAGTCTCCTCCGGAACGATCTCGTTCGGCCTGGTCTCGATCCCGATCAAGGTCTTCACCGCGACCAGCTCCAAGGACGTGCACTTCAGCATGCTGCACGCGAAGGAGAAATCGCGGCTGAAGCAGCAGTACGTGTGCGCGACCTGCGGTGAAGTCGTGCCGCGCTCGGACACGGTGAAGGGCTACGAGTACTCGCGCGACCAGTACGTGGTGGTGACGGACGACGAGCTCACCGCGATCCAGCGCAAGACCGACGGCACCATCGAGATCGAGGAGTTCGTGCCGATTGCCAAAGTCGATCCGGTGTACTTCGAGAAGTCGAACCTGCTCGGCCCCGACAAGGGCGGCCAGAAGGCGTACCAGCTGCTGCACAAGGCGATGACCGAGAGCGGCCGCGTGGCGGTGGGCCGCTACGCGACGCGCGGCCGCCAGCAGCTGGTGCTGCTGCGGCCGATGGGCGTGGGCCTGGCGATGCACGGTCTGTACTACGCCGACGAGGTGCGCAGCTTCGCCGACATCGAGATCGACACCGAGATCGCGCTGAAGGACGCCGAGCTCGAGCTCGCCAAGCAGCTGATCGACCAGCTCTCGCACGAGACGTTCCAGCCCGGCAAGTACGAAGACGAGTATCGCCGCGCGATCCTGGAGGCGGTCGACCGCAAGGTCGCGGGAGAAGAGATCGTGGCGGTCGCGCCGGCCGAGCAGCACGAGCAGATCATCGATCTGGTCGCCGCGCTGAAGAAGAGCCTGGCGGAGAAGGCGAGCGCGAAGCCGGCGGCCGCTGCGGCGGTCAAGCCGGAGCGCAAGGCGGCCAAGGCCAAGGGAAAGAAGGCCGCTTCGAGCTAATGTCTCCCCGCATGACGGGGGGCGGCGCGCGACATCTCTCGACGGCCGAAGCGGCGCGCATCCTCGGCCTGTCGGAGTCGCGCGTTCGCGAGCTGGTGCGCTCGGGCATGTGTACCCCCGCGCGCCACGGCCGCAGGTACGCGTTCTCGTTCCAGGAGCTCGTCGTGCTGCGAACCGCGGCCGGGCTGCTCGCGCGCAACATCCCGATCGCGCGGGTGCGCCGCGCGCTCGCGTCGCTGGTTCGCGAGCTCCCGCCCGAGCGGCCGCTGTCGGGCTTGCGCATCTGGGCCGACGGCCGGAACGTCGCGGTGCGCGACGACGGCGCGGCCTGGGAGCCCGAGACCGGCCAGACGATCCTCGACTTCGAGGTCGACGGGCTCGCGCAGAAGGTGGAAGCGCTGCGCCCGACGGAAGCGACGATCGGCCCGGAGGCCGAGCCGCGCGCACGCGCGCTCGCCGAGTTCGAGCGCGCCATCGACCTCGAGGACGGCGATCCGGCGGGCGCCTGCGATGCCTACGGCCGAGCGCTCGCGCTCGATCCCGATCTGGTCGACGCGTGGGTGAATCTCGGTCGCATCGCGCACGAGTCGGGCAGCGCCGGCGAGGCCGTTCGGCTCTATCACGAGGCTCTCGCGCGAAGTCCCGAGGATCCGGTGATCCATTTCAATCTGGCGCTCGCGCTCGAAGACGCGCGCGGCGCGGGTCCGGCGGCGGCGCACTACGAGCGCGCCCTCGAGCTCGATCCGACGTTCGCCGACGCGCACTTCAACCTCGCGAGCGTCTGCGAGAAGCTCGGTCGAGGGCCCGACGCGCTGCGCCACTATCACGCGTACAAGAAGCTCACGCGGGGCTAGCGCGCGGTTCGCAGCAGCGCGCGGTGAGGCCAGGCGGCGCGGCGGCGAACGCGCGCGGCGGCCCACGCGAGTGCGAGCAGGACGGCGGAGCTCGGCTCGGGGACGAAGCTCACGTTCTGGAGGTTGCCTTCGACCGGGACGTCGATCGAGTGTCCGTCGGCGAGCGTTCCGGTCAGGCGGCCGCCGGAGATGTCGAGTCCGGTGCCGTACACCTCGACGAGCGCGTCACCGATCACCCAGCCACGCGCTCCGAACGATCCGGGGAACAGCCACTCGCCGCCGCGGATGCGGGCGAGGCCGGCGTCGAAGCTGACGCCCGTCGGCGCGAGCGCGCTCTCCTCGATCTGCCCGCCCGAGATCTCGACGAACGCGCCGCCGAAGTGGAGCCCGCCCCAACCGACGCCGACGAAACCGCCGGTCATCACGAACGAGGCGCTCTGCGCGACCGTCAGCCCCGCGTACGTGGCCAGGCCGCCGCTGCTCATCCGTCCCGCGGACTCGCCGGTCAGCGTGACTCCGGTCTCGGAGAGAACGACGCCGTCGATCTCGAGCCGCGAGCGATCGTAGAACGTGAAGGTCGATCCGCTCTCGCTCATCGAGCCGCCGCGCAGAAACACCTGCGAGTCGTCGTAGACGTCGAGATTCCGGATCTCCGTCCGCGACAAAGCCGCGGTGTCGATCTCGAGCAGGGAGTCGCCTCGGAGGTCGACATCGTGCGACGGCTTCAGGTACCCGTCCCCGACCACGTGGATGTCCGAATCGGTTGCGACGATCTCGTATGGGAACGGCGAAGGGCCAGCCTCGGGGTACCCCTCTTCGATGACCAGGCTCTCGCCGTCGAGCACCAGCGCGCTCGCGCGAAGCGGAAGCGACCCAGCCACCAAAGCGAGCGAGCAGAACAGCAGCAAGCGAGCCAGCGGGAGCGTCGTCGGGAGGCGCATTTCCGACGAGTATAGCCCGCTCGATGACCGCTACTCGGGCCCGCAGTCGGCGCCGAGCCACTTGCCCTTGGCGTTCATGTTCATGGTCTCGGCCTTGCCCTGCGCGGTGGTGCGCACGACGACCTTCGAGCTGAAGGCCTCCGGGCTCACGAAGGTGTAGACCGCGTCGCCGCTCGACGGCGGGTCGGTGCAGGTGAAGCTCATCTTCAGGACGTTGCCGGCGCGCGGCTGCGACGTGGTCTTGCACTTGCCCTGCTGCGCGGGGAACTCGTTGCGCGCGACCTGCTCTGGCGTCATGCAGGTCTTCACGGTCATGTCGCCGGGCGCGCCAGCGCCCATCTTCACGCCCTGCTTGGCCATCATGTCTTCCATCAGCTTGCGCTGCTCGGGCGGCATGTCGGCCATCTGCGCCTGCATCTCGGTGGCGGCCTTCTCCAGCTCGCCGCTCGGGCTCGTCAGCTTGCTCGAGATCTCCCAGAGGCCCGGCTTCAGGTCTTGCGCGGCAGCGCTGACGGCGAAGGCGCAGGCGGCGACGACGGCCGACAGTCGTTTCATCTCGATGGCTCCTCTCGTTGCTGGATCAGGGCGCGAAGCTCGACCTCGCCTTGATGCCCCAGTGGCCGTTCTCGCAGGTCACGACGTAGATCGAGTCGAAGCTGCCGAGCACGCTGCCGTCGGCGCGGTAGCGCGTGAAGCGCGTGTCGATGTGCACCTTGTCGGCACCGGCGTGGATCACGTTGCGGCGCTGCCACGCGGAGTGGTGCCAGTCCGCGAGCGCGCCGCGCTCGAACATCTCGGGCTTGTGGTAGCCGGGCTCGATGATCACCAGCGTGTTCGACGCGAGCCGGACGCTCGGGAAGTTGAAGGTCTTCTCGAAGGCGGGAAGGTCGCGCGCGTTGAACGCGGCCATGAACGCGTCGAGGCACGTCTGCGCGGCCGCGCTGGCGTCTGCGTGCGCGCTCACGCCCCGTCCTTCTTCGCGCCCTGCTGCGCGCGGCGGCGCTCGCCGGCGCGGCGCAGCGCTTCCGTGCGCTCGGGATCGACGCGCGCGTAGTTCTCCTTCCAGGACTCGTCGTCGCCAAAGCGGAACGGCGTCTGCACGGTGGTGCGCGCGAGCCGCGCGCTCTCGAGCAGATCGAGCGCCATCGCCACGATCGCGCGCTGCATCTCGACGTCGTACGGCTTGCCGCAGGGATTGCCGAGCGGGAAGTCGCTGAACAGGAAGCGCGCGACCCCGCACTCCTCGACGATGTCGCGCGCGGAGCCGATCACGACCGTGGGGATGCCGTTCGCTTCCAGGTGCCGGCTGACCAGACTCACGGTCTGGTGGCACACGGGTCAAAGCGGGACGAGCAGCGCGACATCGGCTTCGTCTTCGCGACAGCGCGCGAGAATCTGCGGCGCGTCCTGCAGGGTCGTGCGGCGCTGCGAGTAGTCGGTCGGCACGCCGTGGAAGCGCTTCGCCATGCCGCCGATCCGGCCCTGCGCCGCGAGCTCCTGCAGGCGGCGGATCGGCAGGAACGACTCGACGTCGCGTGTGTGGGTCGCCTGCTTGTCCCAGGAGAGGTCGTCGGTGAAGAGGCGCTCGGGCGGGGCGTCGATCGGCCCCGACCAGACCTGCTTGCTGCCGCGCAGGACGCCGTCGACGGGCTTCTCTTCGCGCCACGGGCTCGCGGTCGTGATCAGCCCGACGCGGCACTGCGCGAGCGGCTTGGCGAGCGGCGCGAACGGGGCGTCGGTGTGCCGCGCCCAGACGTACGGCTTCTCGTAGCCCTGCGCGCCGTAGTACTCGCGCGTGCGGTCGATGTAGCTGACGAAGGTGCGGTGGGTGATGCCCGGCATGCGTTCGGCATCTTACCGCTATGCTCGCGGCAACGCTGGAGGCGGACGACGCGAGTATGGATTCCGGTTCCACCCCTTCCGGGACGCGCCTTCGCGGTGTGAACCTGGGCGGTTGGCTGGTGCTCGAGAAGTGGATGACGCCGAGCCTCTTCCAGGGGCTCGCGGCGCGGGACGAGACCGACTTCTGTGTAGAGCTGGGCGGGAACGCGGCCGCGCGGCTGCGCGCACACCGGGCGAGCTTCATCACGCGCGACGACTTCGCGTGGCTCGCGGAGACCGGCGTCGACGCCGTGCGCATCCCCGTCGGCCACTGGATCCTCGGCCCGCCCTACCCGTACCACGCGCGCTACGGCGCGAGCGCGCATCCGTACGTCGAGGGTGGCATCGACGTGCTCGACCGAGCGCTCGACTGGGCAAGCGTTGCGGGGCTGCGCGTCATGCTCGACCTGCACGCCGCGCCCGGCGGCCAGAACGGCTTCGACAACGGCGGCCTGCAGGACGTGTGCGAGTGGCACACGCGCGAGGCGTACCTCGCGCACTCCGTCGACGTGCTGGGACGGCTCGCGTCGCGCTACCGCGCCTGCGCGTCGCTCCACGCGATCGAGGTGCTGAACGAGCCGCGCTGGGACGTGCCGACGGAGCTGCTCGCGTCCTACAACGCGCGCGCCTACCGCGCGATCCGCGCGCACTGCGGCCCGGAGCGCGTCGCGGTCGTGATCCACGACGGCTTCCGCTCGCACCGCGCCTATCTCGGCAGGATGTCGCCGCCCGAGTTCGAGAACGTGCTCTTCGACGTGCACCGCTATCAGTGCTTCGCGCCCGAGGACGTCGCTCTGGACGTCGTGGGCCACGTGCGCAGGGCGGCGGTCGAGTGGCGGGACGAGGCCGACTCGATCCAGCGCGAGCTCGCGCTGCCGGCGATCGTCGGCGAGTGGAGCCTCGGGCTCGCGCCCGAGCCCCGTGCCTACGACGGCTCCGCGGCGGAGCACCAGGCCTACCGCGCCTACGCGGACGCACAGCTCGCCGCGTTCGAGCGCTACCACGGCTGGTTCTTCTGGAGCTACCGCACCGAGACCGCGCCGGCCTGGTGCTTCCGCGCCTGCGTCGAGCGCGGCTGGCTGCCCGCGCGCTTCCCCTGACTCACGGAGACGGGGACTTCTTCTCTCGCATCCGCGTCAGCACGAGCTTGCGCTTGTGCAGCCGCTCGAGCCCGGGATGGAAGCTGATCGTGAGCACGGCCGCATCGGGCAGCTCGCGATGCAGCATCTCCAGGATCAGCCGCTCGCCGCGCGGATCGAAGGCGTCGGTCGCCTCCTCCATGAAGATCCAGCTCGGCCGCTGCAGCAGCACGCGCGCGAAGCTGAGCCGCTGCTGCGCGCGCAGCGGCAGCACCTGCTCCCAGCTGTTGCGCTCGTCGAGACGACGCGCGAGCCACACCACGCCCGCGCACTCGAGCGCGTGGTGGATCTCGGCGTCCGTGAACGCGTAGGGCGGGCGCGGGTAGCAGAGCACCGCGCGCAGGGTGCCCTCGGGCAGGAACGGCCGCTGCGGCATGAACTCGATCCCGCCGTCGTCGGGAAGCAGCACGCGGCCGCGGCCCCAGGGCCAGAGTCCTCCGATCACCTTGAACAGCGCCGTCGTCACGGCCGGGTCGCCCGCCACGAGCACGCGCTCGCCGCGGTGCAGCTCGAAGTTCAGGTGCTCGATCAGGATCTGCCCCCCCGGCTCGGCGATGCACAGGTCGTCGAGCACGAGCGTGCGGTGCTCGGAAGTCCCGAGCACGATCTGCCGCCGGCCGTCCGTGCGCGCCTCCAGATCGAGGCGCTGCATGTCCGCGTCCAGCGAGAGCAGGCGATCCGCGGACGCGCGGCTTCGCGCGATCTCACCCACGTTGTCGACCGGCCAGGACAGCGCGCCCGTCAGGCGCTGGAAGGCCTGCGCGGCCTGCATCAGCACGCCGAGCGACATCGCGCCCGCGATGTACTGCGGCGCAGCGATCAGGATCGGGAACACGGGCAGAAGCCCCCCGTAGCCGGTCGAGAACGAGACGATGCCCATGTACGCGAGTGACTGCCGGTCCCAGTCACGCACGATCTGCGCGAAGCGCGAGCGCGCGCCGCTGCGCTCGAGCGGCTCGCCGCGCATCAGCGCGATCGACTCCGAGTGCTGGCGTGCTCGGGCAAGGCCGAAGCGGAAGTCCGCCTCGGCGCTTTGCAGGGCGTTCGTCGAACGCACCAGCGGCCGTCCCAGCAGCCAGCCCAGCGTGCTGCCCACGGCCGCATACAGGAACGCGAGCGGCACCAGGTAGCCGGGAATCTCCATGCTCGTGCCCGGCACGAGCACCGAGCCCGAGACCGACCACAGGATCCCGACGAACAGGCCGAGCGTGAGCAGCGAGTACAGCAGCGAGTGCGCGAGCGCGACCGCGCTCTCGGTCGCGATGCGCACGTCCTCCGCGATGCGCTGGTCGGGGTTGTCGTGCTCGCCTTCGCTGAACAGCAGCCGGTAGTGGCGTCCGCCTTCCAGCCAGCGCCCGAGCAGCTGCTCGCTGAGCCAGGCGCGCCAATCGAGCTGCAGCCAGCGCTTGACCAAGAGGTGCGCCGCGGTGACACCGATCGAGGTCAGGAAGATCAGCGCGAACACGCCGACCTGCACCAGCACCGCGCGCACGGAGCGTTCCTCGAGCGCGTCGAAGAGCGCGCGGTTCCAGTAGTTGCCCCAGACCGTGATCCCGACCTGCGCGATCGTGAGCGCGACCAGCAGCGCCGTCATGCCGCGCACCCTCGCCTTGCGCTCGCACGACCAGTACGGACCCGCGAGCCGCAGCGCCTGGCGCACGAAGCCCGTCCGAGAGGCGGGCGGGGCGCTCGCCGGCGTCGCGCCGGCGGTCGGGTCAGACATGGGATTCCGTGCTCGGAATCGTCCGAGTTTGCGCGATCGCGAGAATCCGAGCCAGCGTCTGCACGGGCACCGGTCCCCGGCGCGCGAGCGGACGCGGTACCCTGATCTTCCCACGGCGTCGAAGCGGAGCAGGATCGGGATGGATTCGAACAGCGGGATCGCCGGCGGCCCGGCCGCCAAGCGCGCGACCGTGATGTTCGTCGACATCAAGGGCTTCACCGCGCTGGCGCAGGAGGTGGGTCCCGAGACCGCCTACTTCGCGGTCGGCGGCGCCATGACGCTGGTCGAGAACGTGGCGCGGCTGCACGGCGCGGCGGTCGACCGCTACCTCGGCGACTGTCTGATGGCGGTGTTCGGCCATCCCGTTCCGCTGCTCGAGCCCGAGCACGAAGCGCTCGCCGCCGCGCTCGAGATGCGCCGGCGCGTGCAGGACTACGGCGACGGGCTGTCCTTCGCGAGCAAGCTCGAGCTGGTGATCGGCGTAAACACCGGGCCGCTGGTCGCGGGCGACGTGCGCGGCGCGGTCGTGCGCGAGTTCCACGTGCTCGGCGACGCGGTGAACGTGTCCGCGCGCATCAAGGCGCGTGCGGGTCTCGGCAAGATCCTCGTCGGCGGCGCGACGCGTGCGGCGGTCGCCGAGCGCTTCGAGGTCGCGTCGCTCGGCAGCTTCGCGCTCAAGGGCAAGCGCGAGCCCGTCGAGATCTTCGAGCTCCTCCGCTCGCGCGAGGCCGGCTTCCGGCGCGCGCTCGGCCCGCGCGGCGTGGTCGAGACGCCGTTCCTCGACCGCGACGGCGAGCTCGCGAGCCTGCGCGAGTCGGTGACCGAGCTGAAGCAGGGACGCGGGGGCGCGCTCGCGATCCTGGG
Source organism: Myxococcota bacterium (assembly GCA_040902485.1). Lineage (GTDB taxonomy): Bacteria > Myxococcota_A > UBA9160 > SZUA-336 > SZUA-336 > VGRW01. The sequence continues at coordinate 42,308 of JBBDXF010000023.1, forward strand.
CGAAGCGGGGATCGGCAAGTCGCACCTGCTCGCCGCCGCGGTCGGCGGCTCCGCTGGAGCCGCGATCCTCGAGGTCGGCGCCAGCGCGCGCGAGCACGCAACCGGCCGGCCCGCGTTCGCTTCGCTCGCGGAGGCCTTCGATCCGCACGCGCACCGCGCCACGCTCGAGGACGGGCTCGAAGCCGTGGAGCGACTGACCAGGACCGGGCCGCTCCTGCTCGCGATCGAGGACGCGGACCGGCTCGACGAGGCTTCCCTCGCCGCGCTGCCGCGCCTGATCGCGCTTGGCGCGCGCCTGCCGCTGCTCGTGGTGGTGCTCGCGCGCACGCCGCTCCCGGCAGCGCTGCTTCGCGCGCTCGCGAAGGTGACGCGGCTCGAGCTCGGTCCGCTGCCCTCCGAGCCCGCGCGCGCGCTGGTCGCCTCGGTCGCGCCCGACGCCGAGCTCGTGTCGCTGATCGAGCAACGCGGCGCCGGGAATCCGCGCAAGCTGATCCTGGCGGCGCACCTCGAGCCGGCGCTGCGCTCCGAGCACGAGCGTCGGCGCGGCGACGAGCCGAAGGAGACCGAGCGGCGCCGCTCGACGATCCTGTTCGCCGACCTCACCGGCTTCACCGCCCTGACCGAGCAGCTCGGCGCCGAGCGCGCCTATCCGATCGTGGTCGGCTGTCTGCGCATGCTCGACGAGATCGCGCGCAAGCACGGCGGCGCGGTCGAGAAGTACCTCGGTGACTGCGTGATGGCGCTGTTCGGTGTCAGCGAAGCCATGGAGGATGCGCCGCGCGCAGCCGTGAACGCCGCGATCGAGATGCGCCGCCGCGTGCGCGAGTACAACCAGACCGTGAACGCGCCCGTCGCGCTCGACGTGCACTCCGGCATCAACGTCGGCGTCGGGATCGCGGGGGACGTGCGCGGGTCGCTGCTGCGCGAATTCACGGTGATGGGCGACCCGGTCGACGTCGCCGACGCGCTGAAGGATCTCGCGCCCAGCGGCCGCATCTTCGTCGGCGGCGAGGTGCGCCGCTTCACCAGCGACGTGTTCGCGTACGAGCCGCGCGAGCCGCTCCGGCTGAAGGGCACGCGCGAGTCGCTGCCGGTCTTCGAGGTGATGACCGAGCACGAGCACATCCACCGCTCGCGCGTCGGCCGCGAGCGCCAGGTGTTCTCGGCGCTGGTCGGCCGCGAGGCGGAGCTCTCTGCCCTGCGCGCGCGGCTGCGCGCGCTCGGCAAAGGACAGGGCGGCGTGATCAGCCTGTGCGCCGAGGCCGGTCTGGGGAAGTCGCGCCTGCTCGCGGAGCTCGAGCGCAGCCCCGAGGCCGAGGGCACGCGCTGGCTGCTCGGCCGCTCGCTCTCGACCAGCCGCCGGCTCGGCTTCCATCCCTTCGCGGACCTGCTGCGCTCGTTCGCGGAGATCAGCGACCGCGACGACGATGCGCTGGCGCGCGGCAAGCTGCGCGAGGCGCTCGAGCGCGTGATGCCCGAGACGGCGGCCGAGGCGCTGCCCTTCGTCGCGCGCGTGCTCGGCGTGGCGCTCGAGGCGGACGAACGCGCGCGTCTCGACGCGCTGCCCGGCGACGCGCTCGAGAAGCGGGTCCTGCGCCACCTGATCGAGCTGTTGCGCTCGGGCAGCGCGCGTCTGCCGCTGGTCGTGGTGATGGACGACCTGCACTGGGCCGACCAGTCGTCGCTCGATCTGCTCGCGACCGCGCTGCCGGAGTGCCGCGAGCGGCGGCTCCTGTTCGTGAACCTGTTCCGGCCGGGCTACGCCGACACGGCCGAGCGCATCCACGGACTGGCGGCCGAGCAGCTGCCCGACCTGCACACCGACATTCAGCTCGCGCCGCTCGACGCGCGCGCGGCGCGCGACCTGCTCGGCAATCTGTTCGCCGCCGGCGACCTGCCCCACGCGACCCGGCTTCTGATCGAGGAGAAGGCGCGCGGCAACCCGTTCTACATCGAGGAGGTCGTGCGCGCGCTGGTCGACGCCGGCGCCGTCGCGGCGCACGCGGGGCGCTTCCGCGCGACCGACCGGATCGGCGGCTTCCAGATCCCGGGCAGCATCCACGAGGTCGTGCAGGCGCGCGTCGACGGGCTCGAGCGCGATCGCCGCCGCCTGCTGCAGATCGCGTCGGTGATCGGCCCGACGCTTCGTCTCGAGCTGCTCCGTGCCGTCGCGACCGACGAGGGTCCGATCGCCGAGGGCGTCGAGCGGCTGGTCGACGCCGAGTTCCTGGTGGATTCGGAGCGGAGCCCCGGCCAGGAGTTCGCGTTCAAGCATCCGCTGATCCAGGAGGTGACCTACGCGGGCCTGCTCGAGACGCGGCGCGAGGAGCTGCACAAGCGCGTCGGGAGCGCGATCGAGTCGGTGCTCTCGGAGGAGACACCCGGCTACCACGGCATGCTTGCCTATCACTTCAGCAAGGGCCGGGCGCTCGACCGGGCGGAGCAGTACCTGCTGCGCGCGGGCGAGGACGCCGCGCGCGCCGCGGCGTCGAACGAGGCGCTGCACTTCTTCGAGGAGGCCGCCGGCCTCTACCTGCGGATCCACGGCGACCAGGCCGACCCCGCCAAACGGGCGGCGCTCGAGGCCAAGATCGCCTCGGCGCTCTACCACCGCGGCCGCTTCATCGACTCGGTCGAGCACTACGACCAGGCGCTCGCGCTGCTCGGCGACAAGCTCGCGCGCACGGAGCGCGAGCAGCGGCTCGGCTTCGTGCGCGATCTCGTGAACGTGCTGCGCCGTCTGTACCTGCCGATCCACCTGCGGCGCCGGCCGGCGAACGAGCGCGAGCGCGAGATCATGGCGCTGCGGCTCGCGCGCGCCGAGTCGACCACCTACGCGCTGCCGACGCGGCACGCCTTCGACGGCATGCGCTCGGTCGCGCTGGTGCAGCGCTTCGACCCGCGCAGCGTGCCCGCAAGCGCCGAGATGTACGCCGGCGCGGCGCTCCTGTTCGCGTTCCTCGCGCTCTCGTTCGACGTGAGCCGCCGGCTCGCGGCCACGGCACGCGAGCTCGCGGTCGGCGCGGCGGCGCCCGAGCGGCTGTTCGAGCGGGTCGCGAACTTCACCACCCGCGCGCTCGAGGGCGACTGGAGCGCGGAGCACGAGATCGACCCCGCGCTCGTCGACGAGACCGTGCGCCTCGGCCACCTGTACTGGCCGGTCACCTACCTGGGGCTGCTCGCGGAGAAGCGCCTGTACCAGGGCGACTTCGCCGGCGCCGAGCGCGCGTCCGCGCAGATCGACGCGATCTGGCAGGACTACCAGTACGACCTGGCCAAGACCAACCACTACTGGCTGCGCACGCTCGCGGCGCTCGAGCAGGGACGCGCCGCGGACGCGCGCGTCGCCGCGACCGAGTACTACGAGGAGAACCCCGAGGACCTGCTCCACCTGCTCGCGCTGGGCTGCCGGGCGAAGAGCGAGATCCTGCTCGGCGACCTCGACGCCGCCGAGCGGACGCTCGCCGAGGCGGCCGCGGTCGCGGAACGCGTGAAGCGCGTGCCGCCCTACCACGCGAGTCGCTTCGCGGCCGCGCGCCTGCTGCTCGACCTGACGCGACTCGAGGCGCTGCCCGCGGCGGAGCGCGCATCGGCCCGTTCGCTGCGCACGGCCCTGCGCCGCAGCGCGAAGGCGGCGCTCGCGAACGCGCCGCGCATGGCGTTCACGCGGGCGGAGCAGCTTCGGCTGGCCGGCCGCGCCGAGTGGCTGCTCGGCCAGCGGCGGCGCGCCCTCGCGCTGTTCGAGCGCAGCATCCGGGCCGCCGAGGCACTCGGCGCGACGGCCGCAAGAGCTCGCACGTTCGCGCAGGTAGGCGAACTCTTGCGCCTCGCAGACGACCGCAGGGCGACGTTCCTGGGCCGGGACGCCAGCGCATGCGCCGCGGAGGCGGAGCGCAGCGTCGGGATTCTCGACGGAGGAGCGCGCAGAAACGACTTTCTGCGGGCGTGAATCGCGGCAACGCGTGATATAAACGCGGAATGTCACCACGCCCCCGTTGCGGTTGCCTGGCTACGGGTTCGTCTGGCAGCCGGTCGCGCATCGCCGTCACGCTCGTCGGACTCGCGCTCTTCGTCCTGACGCCGCTCGCGGCGCACGCCGGCTGCGACGTGATCCCGGGCGCGCTGAACACCTTCCCGTCGGGGCTCGGCGACACCAACACGCCGTTCGCCTCGCCCGATCAGCTGGTGCAGATCCGCGTGCGGCCCCAGGTCTGCGACACGGAATCGCCCGGCCTCTCCGCTCCGACGGCGTCCGGCTGCCTGGCCCCCGAGAGCCTGCGCGCGACCTTCGTGTTCTTCGACCAGAGCCCGACGCCCACGGCACCGCGCGCGGTGGTGCTCGCGCGGAGCTGCGGGGTCGCCTCCGATCCGAGCTCGGCCGCCTGGGCCGCCGCGCAGCTGCCGGGCGTCGCCTCCGGGGAGTGCCGCAGCGTCGGCGAGGCCGCGCTCGACGTGGTCTCGGTTCCGGTCACGGGCGGCAACGAGTGCCGCCTGAACGTGCGGCTGCCGGCGACGCCGAACCCCGCGCTCGGCCCCGACTTCACGCTCTCCGGCCCGGCGCGGATCCTGGTCGATCGCGGCGGCGCACCCCTGCCGGCCGCGCTCGCGAGCACGCGCTGCGCGGCCCTGGCCGGGTCGGGACCGCTCGCTTGCATCGACGAGCTGTACAAGCTTGCCGGCACCTGCGACACGTCGCCGTCCGCGCGCAGCGACGTGTTCTCGCACTTCGTCGCGCTGCCGCGGCCCAACGTCTACGGCGAGATGATTGCGCCGGATCCGAACGACCGGCCGACGCTGCGCTTCGCGCTCGACGACCGCGGCAACGTGCTGGCCAACGTGGATTGGACCGGCGTGCTCGCGCAGGACGGCGGCGCCGACACGTTTCCCCCGCCGCAGCTCGTGAACTTCTTCGCGGAGATCGGCTCGGGCCTGCCGAGCGCGCCGGGCGCCACGCTCGAGGTGGTCGAGCCGGCGGCGTTCACGTCGTACAGCCCGCTCGGCATCCAGCTCCCGCCGCTGTTCGAGCCGTCCTCGGACAGCTCGCAATCGATGGCGCTGTTCGGCAGCACGGACGCGCGGACCAGCGTGATCCGCGTCGAGCGCCTGCTCGGCCGCTGCGAGAACACGAGCTCGCCGTGCCTCTCCGACGCGGCCTGCGGCGGCGGCTCCTGCGATCTCGACACGCGCCTGCCCTCGTTCGACCTGCGCTACTGCATCAGTGCGGGCGGCTGCATCAGCTCGGGCGGCGCACCCGCTCCGTCTCCGATTCCGGCCAGCGGACCGGGCGGCCCCGGCGCGATCCTGCCCGCGAGCTACACGGCCGCGATCGACGGCTTCGTGCCGCTCGAGAACCTGAACGTGTGCCGCAACGTCAGCGACCTCACCTGCCTGCTGCGCGACGAGCGCCTGCCCGCGCTGTTCAGCGACGGCGGGAGCACGCCCGTGTTCGTCGATCGCAACGCCGACGGCGATACGCTCGACACCGCGCTCACGCTGCGCGACGCGAACAGCGGCGCGAAGCTGCCGCTGCCGCCGCTCGCGAACGAGGGCGTCGCGGTCGCCCGCATCCACGAGGCCGTGCCGCCGCAGGGCCCGTTCGGCTTTCCGCTCGTTTCGCGCAGCTCGCGCAACGCGCTGGCGTCCGGCGTGCGCGCGAGCGGCAACGGCTGCGTCGCGACGCTGCTCGCCGAGCCCGACGAGGGCGGCAGCGACGACAACGCCGACGGCGAGAGCTTCGATCCGCTGCTGCGCGTGTACTGCCCGGACGCGAACGGAAACCTGGTGCAGCAGGCGATCGATCCGGCTGGCAACGCCGAGAAGCTCGCGGTCGTGGCGAAGCCCTCCGTGCTCGCGCCGGGCGCCACGTTCTCGCCGCTTCAGCCCGGGCTCGAGCCGCTGGTGATCGCCGGCGGCCGGGCGGTGTTCCTGCTCGACGAGCCCGGCAACGCTGCGCAGCTCGACGCGCGCGCCGACGTCGCGGACCTCGCGCTCGGCAGCGCTCCGGCTTCGGCGCCGAGCGGCGCGCCCGCCGTCGACTCTTCGGGCGAGCTCGTCTGCTTCGAGAGCGAGGCGCAGAACCTGGTCGACTCCGAGGACAAGAACCCCTCCGGCCCCGACGTGTTCTGCCACGACTTCGCGACGCGCGAGACCTTCGTCGTGAACCGCTTCCACCTGCCGACGGCGGGCACGCCGCTGTGCGCGAGCCGCGTCATTCGCGGCGACAGCTTCGCGACCTCGGCCTCGGTCGCGGGTTCCGGCGAGCGCGCGCGCGTCTGCTACCAGAGCCCGGCGCTGAACCTGACGCCCGGCGACTTCAACGGCGCGAGCGACGTGTTCGTGCTCGACCGCTGCAGCTGCGACACGATCCGGCTCAGCCTGCAGAGCGACGGCAGCCCGTTCTTCACCCCGTCGGACTCCTGCGATCTCGCGGCCAGCGGCGACGTCGCGGTGTTCGTGAACAACGGCCGGGTCTACGGCCAGCAGCTCGTCGGCGCGTCGCCCGAGACCTGCGGCGTCGGGCCGGTGGCATCGGATCGGCTGCGCGCGGGGGGACTGACCGAGGTCAGCGCCGGCGTTCCGGGCAGCGCGAGCGCGCCGACGATCTCCGGCGACGGCGGCGTGGTGGCGTTCCAGATCGGCGCGGATGCGACGGCGCGGGTGTACGTGGCGCAAGACGGTGGAACACCGTTCTGCGTCGACGCCGACGGCGCGCCGGGCTGCGACGTCGCGAGCGATCCGCAGCTCGACGCCGACGGGCGTCTGCTGACCTACCAGGCGCCCGCGGGCGTGTTGGTGCTCGACCGCGTGACCGGACTCGCGGAGGCGGTAGGTCTCGCGGATGCGTCCTCGTCCGACGGTCGGGGCGAGCAGCCCGCCGTCGTGTTCGACTCCACGGGCGCGGCCGGCAGCGACGCCGTTCTGCGCGACCGCGTGACGCTGCTCGCGAAGTACGTTGCGCCGATCGGGGGCACGAGCGATCCCGCGCTCTCCGCGGACGGCCGGACGGTCGCCTACGCGCGCGACGGCGGCGTGTACCGCACCACGCCAGACCGGCTCGACGAGACGGCCGATGCGGACGGCGACGGCGCTGCCGACGCGTCCGTGCTCGCCGCGCTCGAGCTCGAGAGCGGCGCGCTGCGCGTGCTCGGCTCCGCCTCGCAGGCCGCGGTCGGCGGCCAGACCATCGCCTACATCGATCCCACCGGACACGTGTTCGTCGACGGCGCGGCCGGCGCGATCGGCCCGCTCACGCTGGGCGGAGCTCCGGCGCTCGCGCGGGCCGTCGCCGCTTCGGACGCGGCCGTGTGCATCCTCGGCGCCGCCGACGGCGCGCTCGCCTGCAGCTCGCCCGCAAGCCCCGCGCTCCTCGCGTTCGGGGTCGCGGGCGAAGGCCTCGCGCTCGAGGGCGACGTGGTCGCGCTGCTGAGCGCGGCGCAGAGTCCGCGCACCCTGTCGATCCGGAACGCAGCCAGCGGCGCGGAGATCGCGAACGTGTCGGGTGTGCGGCGCTTCCGCATGGCCAGCAACGGCTACGTGGCGGCGGACCAGTGCGAGCCCGACCTCGAGCTCCAGCTCAACGGCGACGGCGACCTGGACGACTGCCTGGCGCTGATCGTCGCGCCGTCGGGCGCGCTCTTCGACACCTCGGACCCCGTGCGCGGAACGCCGCGACACACGATCGTGCCGTGCACCGGCGACGTGTGCGACGACACCGACCCGTTCAAGATCTTCCCGTTCGGCGAGGACGGCGAGTTCGCGAAGCTGCGGCACCTCTCGGTCGAGGCGCACGAGCCCGTGCTGTTCGCCGACCTGAACGGGGACGGCGACAGCGCCGACGTCGTGGTGCGCGAGTTCGTGGCCGGCGCGGACGTGGCGTTTCCGCCCGTCGGGGTTCCCGGGGGCGGCGGCAACGTGCTCGCGGGCTCGGAGACGGGGCCGGGCCAGAGCCAGGCCGGCGCCGCCATTCCCGCGCAGGTCGGCTTCTGCGACGCGGACGGCGACGGGCTGTCCGACGGACAGAGCGCCTGCCAGTCGGACCAGAACTGCATCGCGCAGGGCGTCTGCGGGGCGTCACCGTGCTGTGTCGACATCAAGCCGCGCGTGCTCGCGCTCGCGGACGGCGACGGCGACGGCGTGTTCGACGTGTACGACAACTGCCCCGACCTCGCGAATCCGACGCAGGATCCGACCGACGTCGACGGCGACGGCACGGCGGACGCCTGCGACGAGCTGATCACGCGCTGCGGCGACGGCGCGGTGCAGGCGCCCGAGTACTGCGACTACGCGGACGCCACGATCGACCCGAAGACGAAGCAGCCGCTGGGCTCGTTCTGCAACGGCCCCGCGCAGCCCGGGCCCGATTGCACGCCGCGGGTCTCGATCAAGGTCTCGGAGTCCGCGGTGAATCCCGACAAGCAGGGGATCCTGCCGACGACGCTGTTCGGCAGCCCGGTGCTGAACCTCGCCACGCAGGCGAAGGGCGACCGCCCGCCCAAGATGATCGAGCCGGGCTCGCTGATCCTCGAGCCGTTGCGCGAGAGCGAGGCCTGCGGGGGCTTCGGCGCGCGCCCCGTCGACGACCTGACCATGCCCTCGACCTACGCGTCGCGGCTCACCGACCAGAACGGGGACGGCTTCCTCGACCTGAGCCTGCGCTTCGAGGTCACCAAGCTGGGGATCGCCCGCAGCGACACGCAGGCGTGTCTGCGCGGCTCGTTCCGGGTGATCGAGGGACGCTTCTTCCCGGCGGACTTCGCGACGCGCGACCGCTTGCGCGTGAAGTAGCGACGCGGCTCCGGGCGTGAACCGGCTGCGCGGCGCAAGCGTGGCGGCGGGCTTGAGCTCGGCGGGGCTCACCGTGCTGGCGTTCCCGCCGTTTGGCTGGAGCGCGCTCGCCTGGCTCGCGCTGGTGCCGCTGCTGGTGGCGCTGCGCTCGGCCGGACTCGGCGCGCGCGTCGGGCTCGCGCTGCTGTGGACGCTCGCTACGGGTCTCGGCCTCGGCTCGTGGATGCCCGAGGCGGTCTCGAACTACACGCAGCAGCCGCTGCTCGTGGGCTGGGGGTTCCTGCTCGGCCTGACGCTGTTCACGGCGGCGCCGTTCTACGCGGCGTTCGCGGCGGTCTACGGCCCGCTGTCGCGCCTGCCCGCGAGCCCGCTGTTCGTCGCCGCGGCGCTCGCCGCCGCGGAGCTCGCGCGCAGCCGGCTCTTGAACGGCTCGCCGATCTATCTCGGCGTCTCGCCCGGCGGCAGCCTCGGCTACTCGCAGGCCGAAGTCCTGCCCGTCGTGCAGGTGGCCGCGTGGACCGGCGTGTACGGCGTCAGCTTCGCGCTCGCCGCCGTGAACGCCGCGCTCGCCGACGCCTTCGTCGCGCTGCGCGCGGGCGGGCTCGACCGGCGCGCGCGGCTCGGGCTCGCGCTCGCCGGCGCGCTGCTGCTCGTCGTGCTCGGGTCCGGCGCCGCGGCGCTGCGCGCGGCCGACGAGCCCGGTGCCGAGCACGGCGTCGAGATCGCGCTCGTGCAGGCCAACCTCGAGCCGAGCGCGCGCTGGGGCGAGCAGGGTCCCTACAACACGCTCGAAGTCCACCTGCGCATGACGGCGGAGCTTCTGGCCGAGCGCGCGCCCGCGATCGTGTTCTGGCCGGAGGCCGCGCTCACGTTCTTCCTGGAGCAGGAGACGCTCTACCGCGACGCGATCGCGAAGCTCTTGGCAGCGAGCGGCACGGAGCTCGTGGTCGGCGCGCCGCGCTCCGAGGGGCCCGACGGGCCGCCGTACCGCAACAGCATCTACCTGATGGACGCGACGGGCGACCTGCGCGCGCGCTACGACAAGCAGTACCTGCTGCCGTTCATGGAGTACTTCCCGGCCGGCATCGACCTGCTGCGGCGCAGCTTCGGGGAGCTGCGCGTGTTCTCGTCGGGCGGCGAGACGGGGCCGCTGCCGACGCGCGCGGGGCGCGCGGGCATCCTGGTCTGCAACGAGGGCATGCTTCCGCAGTTCGCCGCGGAGCGCGCGGAGGCCGGCGCCGAGTATCTGGTGAACCCGTCGAACGACGGCTGGATCCCGCACCCGAGCTACCTCGGCCAGCAGTTCGAGATGGTGGCGCTGCGCGCGATCGAGCAGCGCATGTACCTGGTGCGGGTGAGCGACGTGGGCCCGTCCGCGATCGTCGATCCCTGGGGGCGCGTGCCCGCGCGGACCGAGCCGCTCACGCGCGGCGTGCTGCGCGGCCGGATCCGCCCGGCGCGCGAGCGCTCGCTCTACGGCCGGACCGGCGACGCCTTCGCCGTGCTCTGCGCGCTCGTCACACTGGCCGGTGTCGGCTGGAGCCTGCGCCTCAGGCCTGGCTCCGCCCGGTGAGCAGGCGCGCGAGTCCGGCGACCAGCCATCCGACCCCCGCACCGGAGGCCAGGTTCGCGCGCATGCACGGGAAGCCGCAGGCGGGCATCGCGAGCGACACCAGCGTGAGTGGCAGCACGGCCAGGAAGCCGCACAGCGGCCCGCGCAGGTACCAGCGTCGCGGCCGCGCGCTGATCCCCACCCAGAGTCCGATCGAGCAGCGCGCGACGTAGTAGCCCCAGATGGCGATGCTGCCATCGATGTACAGCACGTCGAACTTCTCGGGGATCGGGCCGTGCAGGAAGAAGGGGATCCAACCCGCGACCAGTCCGAGCGCCGCACACACGGCGGTGTAGCTCGCGTCCGCGAGCGGCGGACGGCGCGGAGGGCGCTCGCTCACCCCGCCACCAGGTGGAAGGCCTGCGTGCGGCCGGCCAGCAGGAAGTGGTGCGAGCCCCAGAGATAGAGCAGGAACGCGCGAACCGCGGCCTCGCCGTGGCGCGCGGCGAGCTCGGTGCGGCACGCCTCCAGCCGCCGCGCCCAGTCGCGCACCGTGTACGCGCAGGACAGCGTGTCCTCCTCCAGCACGCGCACGTCAAGGCCCGCGCGACGCAGGGCGCGCTCGAGCCCGGGCAGGTCCACGTAGTGACTCACGCCGGGAAAGATGTGGCGGCGCAGGAACGCGCCGCTCATGCGGCCCTCGCGCGAGGTCACGAAGTCCGCGTACACGCGGCCGCCGGCCGTCAGGTGGCGGGCCAGGAAGCGCGACAGCCGGCGCAGCCCGGGCATGTGCTCGAGGCTGCCCATGAAGACCGCGGCGTCGAACGCGCGCTCCGGCCGGTAGTCGAGGAAGTCGACGAGCTCGACCGTGCAGGGCAGCCGCTGCTTGCGGATCAGGTCGCCGACGTACTCGTACTGCGCGCGCGAGATGGTGATGCCGTGCACCGCCACGCCGCGCGCGCCCGCGTACTCGAGGAAGCTCCCCCAGCCGCAGCCCATGTCGAGCACGCGGCTGCCGCGCACCAGCGCGAGCGCGTCGATCGCGTACTCGAGCTTGCGCGCCTCGGCCGCCGCCAGCGTGTCGTCGGGCGCGGCGTAGAAGCCGTGCGTGTAGCAGCGCGCCGGCCCGAGCCAGGCCAGGAAGAAGTCCGCCGGCCGGTCGTAGTGGAACGCGATCGAGGCGCGGTTGAAGCGCCGGCGGTCGAACAGGAAGCGCAGCCAGAACGCGACCGCGCCCACGCGATCCGGCGCGACGTCGAGCTGATCGGTGACGCACAGCAGCTCGCGCAGCTCCCCATCGACGTCGATCCGCCCGTGAAGGAAAGCCTCGGCGAGTGCGAGGTGGTCGCCGCGCACGAGCGCCTCGAGCCCCGCGAGATCGCGGAAGCGGACGCGCGTCGCGGCCTCGACCGCGCCGATCGCGGTCCCGTCCGGCAGCTGCGCGGAGAGCGATACGCCCTCGCCGGCGAGCCGCGCGACGATCGCGCGCAGGCGTTCGTCGAGGTGCTTGGTGGAGCTCGACACGTGACTGGCGGCGCCCCCTTCGCGAGACGAAGGGGAGTCTGGCATTAAGCGCGGCGGACGGTCAGCATGCGGCTTCTCGCGGCTCGTGCGCGCGGTCGAGCTCCGCGAAGCGCGCGAGCGCCGGCTCCAGCTGCTCGGGGTCGTACTCGTCGATGCGCACGATCGTGCCCCGCCGGTCGCTGGGCGACGCGCAGGTGGTCGAGCTCGAATTCGCCGCGCCGATGCGCATATCCCGGGCAGCCCGCGCAGCGCCTCGGCCAGCGGCGCGAAGCTCGCGCCGCCGGCGCGCCCGCGAGCGACGCGCCGCAGTCGAGGCAGAACTTCGCGCCCGCGGGCAGCTCGATCCCGCAGCTCGCGCAGCGCAGCGCCATCTGCGCCCCGCACTCCAGGCAGAAGCGGGCGCGGCCCGGGTTCTGGTGGCCGCAGGCCGAGCAGATCTGAGACCCTGCCGTCACCGCGTCACTCCACCGCGATTGCCGGGGGACGAGAACCGGTCGCGGCGGATTGCTTTCCGCGCGGCCGCCCGTCATCGTGCCGCTCGGCCATGGAGTGCGATTTCCTGATCGTGGGCGCGGGGCTCGGCATCGACACCGACCCGAGCGACGCGGCGATCGACGCCTGGGTGCTCGCCAACGCCGGCGACGCGCAGCACGCGAGCGGCACCTGCCGCATGAGTGACCCGAGCGCGAGGACCAGCGTCGTCGATCCCGAGTGCCGCGTGCTCGGCGTCGAGGCCCTGCGCGTGATCGACGCCTCGATCATGCCGTCGGTGGTGCGCGCGAACACGCACCTCTTTACGGTCATGATCGCGGAGCGGATGGCCGAACGACTCGCGCTCAGCTCCGGATGAACGCGAGCAGATCCGCGTTGAGCTGCTCCCGGTGCGTGTCACCGAGGGCGTGCGTGCCGCCGGGGTAGATCGAAAGCTTCGCGCCCTTCACGATCTTCGCGGACAGCAGCGCGGATGCACCGATCGGCACGATCTGGTCATCGTCGCCGTGCAGGATCAGCGTCGGCACGTCGAATTTCTTCAGGTCCTCGGTGAAGTCCGTTTCCGAGAACGCCTTGATGCTGTCGTAGGCGTTCTTGTGGCCGGCCAGCATTCCCTGCAGCCACCAGGCCTGGATCAGCCCCTGCGAGACCTTCGCGCCCGGCCGGTTGAAGCCGAAGAACGGACCGCTCGCGACGTCGAGGAAGAACTGCGCGCGGTTGGCCAGGTAGGCGGCGCGGAAGCCGTCGAACACCTCCATCGGCAGACCGCCGGGGTTCGCGGGCGTCTTCAGCATGATCGGCGGCACCGCTCCCATCAGCACCGCCTTCGCGACGCGCGCGGTCCCGTGGCGGCCGATGTAGCGCGCGAGCTCACCGCCGCCGGTGGAGTGACCGATCATGACGGCGTTCGAGAGGTCGAGCGCCTCGAACAGCTCTGCAAGGTCGTCGGCGTAGTGGTCCATGTCGTTGCCGTCCCACGGCTGGCTGGAGCGGCCGTGCCCGCGCCGGTCGTGTCCGATGCAGCGGTAGCCGTGGGAGGCGAGGAAGAACATCTGCGCCTCCCACGCGTCCGCCGAGAGCGGCCAGCCGTGGCTGAACACGACGGGCTGTCCCGCGCCCCAGTCCTTGTAGTAGATCTCGGTCCCGTCCTTGGTCTTGATCGTGGGCATCACTTCTCCTTCGCGAAGTCGAAGAGCAGGAATTCGACGTCGTTCGCGCGCGCGCGGATCTCGAGCCGCGTCTCGCCGCGCACGCCGGCGCCGTCGCCGGCCGCGAGCTTCTCGCCGTTCAGCTCGAGCTCGCCGCGCGCGACCTGGAGCCACGCGCTGCGACCCGGCTGCTGCGCGTGCGCGACGCTCTCGCCGCTCGCGAGCAGCGCTGCGTACAGGTCGGCGTCGCGGTGGATGCGCAGCGATCCCTCGCGCGCGTCGCGCGACGCGACCAGGCGCAGCTGCCCGCGCCGCTCGTCGCTCGCGAAGCTCTTCTGCTCGTAGCTCGGCGCGAGGCCCGCGCGCTCGGGCTCGATCCAGATCTGCAGGAAGTGAACGGGCTGCGCACGGTCGGGATTGAACTCGCTGTGCTCGATGCCGGTTCCCGCCGACATGCGCTGCACGTCGCCGGGCCGGATCACCGAGCCGGTCCCCAGGCTGTCCTCGTGCTCGATCGCACCCTCGAGCACGTACGACACGATCTCCATGTCGCGGTGGCCATGCGTGCCGAAGCCCGCCCCGGGCTTCACCCGGTCCTCGTTGATCACGCGCAGCGGGCCGAAGCCCATGTGCTTGGGGTCGTAGTAGTCGCCGAACGAGAAGGTATGCCGGCTGTCGAGCCAGCCCAGGCTCGCCTTGCCTCGATCATTCGCGCGCCGGACTTCGATCATCTCGCACCTCCACGGGTTCTGCGTGTCGAGGTGACACGCCGATTTTGATGCAAGCGGGTTTCGCAGGTCCAGCGGCTCGCGTGGTCTTCGCTCGCCGCAGGCGCCCCCGCGAACGCGGTAGTATGGGCGCAGCGACAGGAGGCACCCCATGGACTTCGACATCCCGCGCGACCTCGCGGCCTATCTGCTCGAGCTCGACGAGTTCATCGAGCGCGAGATCAAGCCGCTCGAGAACTCGAACGACAACATCCGCTTCTTCGACCACCGGCGCGAGGACGCGCGCACGGACTGGGAGCGCGGCGGGCTGCCGAACGAGGCGTGGGAGGCGCTGCTGCGCGAGGCGCGGCGCATCGCGGACAAGGCCGGCCACTATCGGTATCCGCTGCCCAAGGAGTACGGCGGAAAGGACGGCACGAACCTGGGCATGGCGATCATCCGCGAGCATCTGTCGGCGAAGGGCCTCGGGCTGCACAACGATCTGCAGAACGAGCACTCGATCGTGGCCAACAACGTCGGTGTCCTGCTCATGCTGATCTACGGCACCGACAAGCAGAAGGCGCAGTTCGTCGACGGCTTGCTTTCGGGCACCACCGGCTTCGCGTTCGGCATCACCGAGCCGAACCACGGCTCCGACGCCACGCACATGGAGACCACGGCCGTGCGCGACGGCAACGGCTGGCGCATCAACGGCGAGAAGACCTGGAACACGGGCATCCACAAGGCCCCGTACGACTTGATCTTCGCGCGCACCGCGGGCAAGGCCGGCGACGGCAACGGCATCACCGCGCTGCTCACGCCCACCAACTCGCCCGGCTTCAAGGTCGAGGAGTACCTGTGGACGTTCAACATGCCGACCGACCACGCGCGCATCTCGCTCACCAACGTGTGGGTCCCGGACGAGGCGGTGTTCGGGGGCGAGGGCCGGGGGCTGCAGGTCGTGCAGCACTTCTTCAACGAGAACCGCATCCGCCAGGCGGCCGCCAGCCTGGGCGCCGCGCAGTTCTGCATCAACGAGTCGGTGGCCTACGCCAAGCAGCGCAAGCCGTTCGGCAAGCCGCTGGCGAGCAACCAGGGCATCCAGTTCCCGCTGGTCGAGCTGCAGACCCAGTGCGAGATGATGCGCGCGCTGATCCACAAGACCGCCTGGGCCATGGACGTGTACGGCAACTTCTCCGTGTCGGACAAGGTCTCGATGTGCAACTACTGGTCGAACCGGCTGTGCTGCGACGCGGCCGATCGCGCGATGCAGGTGCACGGCGGACTCGGCTACTCGCGCCACAAGCCGTTCGAGCACATCTACCGGCACCACCGCCGCTACCGCATCACCGAGGGCGCGGAGGAGATCCAGATGCGCCGCGTGGCCGGCTACATGTTCGGCTTCATGAGCCAGCGGGCGCCGAAGGGCGTGGTGGAGGACGCGTAGCCACGCGCGCGAACAACAGCGCCGCGGGCAGCGCGGACAGCACCACGACCGTCATCAGGAAGCGGTGTCCGATCGAGCTCGCGCGCCACGGCTCGTAGGGCGCGAAGAACGCCAGCAGCGCGAGACAGATCCCGACGAGCAGCAGCGTGTCCGCGCGGCTGCGCCGCCACAGCAGCACGAGGCCGAAAACCGCGACCAGCACGTGCGGCCCGGACACGACGAGCCCCACGTCGCGATCCGTGAGCTGCGCCCACAGCCCCGAGAAGAACGGCGCGTCGAAGAGCTCGCGGTGGGACGCCTCCAGGACCGGCACGCCGGACTTGAACGAGCCGATCACGCGATCGTAGGGCGTGACGAAAACCGAGCCGAACATCCAGGCGTTCAACGCGGCCAGCGCGAGCAGACAGGCTGCGAGCGGCGCGACGAACGCAAGCCAGTCGCGGCGCTCGAACTCGTGGAGCACGAACAGCGACGCGATCGGCAGCAGGATCGCGTTCGACCAGCGAGCGCAGCAGGCCAGTCCGAACAGCGCGCCCGCGAACGCGGCTCTGCGGCTCACGAGCGCGAGAACGCCCGAGACCACCAGCAGCGTGGACAGCACGTCGGGTGAGAAGTTGTACGCGGCGGGCGAGAGCTGGCTGGCGAGCGCGAGCCACCAGGTCGTGGCCAGCGCGACGACCTCGCTCGTGTAGCGACGCACCAGAAACCACGCGACGACCAGGAGCGCCGTGAGCTGTACCAGGTTGAAGGCCAGCAGCCCCAGATCGCCGGCCAGCGCGTAGAACGGCAGCCCGAGCAGCGACAAGAGCAGCGGGTGCTTGGGATACCACGCGCCGTTCGCGCCGAGCGCGACGTCGGATTCCGGCGGGAAGACCGGGCGAGGCCCCGAGCGCGGGTGCATCATCGGCACGTTGTTGCGCTGGTCGAGATCGCCGTCGGCGAGCAGCGACACGATCGTGGTGCGGTACCAGATGCAGTCGCCGTCGAGATGCGCGTAGTAGAGCACCGGCTCGGCTCCGGGACCCATCGGCAGCTCGAGGGTCTGCCAGCGCGTTCCCACCTCGACCGCGTAGATCAGCGGCAGAGTCAGGAGCAGGATCGCGAGGGCGCGAGGCGGCGCGCGCACGGCGAGGGTCAGGCCGCGCGGGCGAGGCGCGTCTCGGCGCTCGTGATTCCCTCGAGGTGCATGCGCACGATCTCGGGCGCGACGGGCGCGGCCTGCATCGCGCGCGCGCGGCGCAGGCGCAGCGCGTGGAAGCACGCGGCGGTGAGCGCGAAGCCGCCGCCCACCACGCTCATCACGGGCCCGAGCCCGGGCTCGGTGTCCAGGCCGCCGAGCCCGCGCACCGCGAAGCCGAAGAGGAACACGGTGAGCACGGCGGAGATCGCGAGCTTGGTGCCGACCGCGCGCACCAGCCCGTCGCTCGCGCCGGCCGCGAGCTTCCCGAGCTCGCGCGGCGAGAAGTAGTCCAGGAACCAGCCGGTCGCCTCGTCGATCGCGCGCGAGGCCGGCGGCGCGAGCAGCTCGCCGCTCAGGGGATCGCGCGCGCTCTCGCCGCGCGCGTGCGCGGCGAGAGCGGTCCTGATCTCGGCATGGACCGCCTCGCTGATCGGGTAGCGGCGGGCGAGCAGGAACGCCGCGATCGCGAACGCTCCCGGCGTGAGCGCGTAGATCACGCGGATGCCGAGCTGCACCTCCGGCGTCTGCACCTGGTTCGGCACGTAGCCGATCGCCGCGAGCGCGGCGATCGGCAGCGCCGCGCCGGGGATGGCCACGAACTTGGGCACGATCGCCCAGAACGACGCGAACTGCGCCTCGCGACGCTTTCCGGTGTGGAGCTGGTCGTAGTCGACCACGTCCGCCTGCATCGACGGCACGAGCAGGCCGCCGGCGCCGAACGCGAGCCCGGCCCAGACGTGGAGCAGCGCCACGTAGAGCACGTCCCCCTCGCCGGCCAGGAACAGCCCGATCCCCGCGGAGATGCCCACGCCGAACGAGGCGAGCCAGGCGCGAAGCTTTCCGAACCGGCGCGCAGCGAGCACCCACAGCGGCAGGAACAGGAAACCCGAGGCGAAGTAGAGCAGCAGAAAGAGCGCGAGCACCTGTTCGGGATTCGGGGGTCGGATCACGTAGCTCGTGAAGAACGGAACCATCAGGGCGGGAATGGCGGCCGGCAGGCTGCCGACCACGAAGGTGAGAAAGAGAATCCGGAACGGCCGGTTGCGCAGCGCACGGCGCACGCCCGGCACGAGCGGATTCTCGGCGTGCGCGGCGACACCTCCCCGCTCCCCGACGCTGGCGACCAGCAGCCCGTACAGGAGGATCAGCGCGGAGCCGAACACCAGCGCGATGGTGCGCATCTGCGCGCGCGGATCCTCCATGCCCATGCCGGCGAGCACGCCCGGAGCCGCCGACGCGATCAGCGTGCCCGCGATCACGAACGCCATGCGCCAGGCGAACAGCGCCGAGCGGTCGTGGTAGTCGGGCGAGAGCTCGAAGCCGAGTCCCTGATAGGGAATCTCGTAGACGGTGTGGAACAGGAAGTAGAGCGCGAACGTCGCTGCGAACCACGCGCCGGCCTGGCTCGGCGTGAGGCCCTCCGGGGGACCGAAGAGCGCGACGAGCGACGCCGCGCAGAGCGGCACGCCGAGCGCGATCCAGGGTCGCCGGCGTCCGAAGCGGCTCTTGGTGCGATCGGAGAGCCAGCCCATCGCGGGATCCGTGATCGCGTCGAGCGCGCGCGCCATCGCGATCGCCATCGCGATCCAGCCCACCGGCACGAGCACTACGTCCGAGTAGAACTTCGGCATGTGGATCAGGATCGGAATCGCGACCGCCGCGCCCGCGAACGAGGGCGCGCCGTACACGGCTTTGATCCAGACGGGCAGCGCTTCGCGCGTGATGCTCATGGCGGCAGTATGACCGTTCGCGCGTGGCGCCGGGGGCCTCGGCTCAGGCCTTCGGCACAGCCGCGATGCTCGCCGACCAGGGAACCGCGGAGCCGCACCAGGTCTGCCTGCGCGGCGGAAGCCCGGCGCGCTGGCGCAGGCAGCCGACCCGCAGCGCGTAGAACGGCGGCGGATCCTTGCGCATCTCAGTTCTTCGGCGCCTGCTGCTTCTCGTACGCCTTCTGCGCTTCGGTCACGATGTATGCGCGCACGTTCGCGACCTCTTCCGCCGTGAGCATGCCCTCGAACGGCGGCATGCCGGTCCCGCGCAGCGAGCCGCGCAGCACGATGTCCTCGAAGGCCGCGTGCCGATCCGCGCTCGTCATGCGCAGGTCCGGCACGAGGAAGCTCGACGCCGCCGAGAAGCCGTGACACCACAGGCAGTACTGTCCGTAGTCGGACTTGCCCGCGGCGACCTGCTCGGCCGTCGCTTCGAGCACCGGCGGCGGCGGAATCGTGCGGTCGCGCAGCTGGTTGCTCGGGATCTGGCCGGTCGCGCCGAGCTTGAACACGAGCACGCGGCCCTCGTTGTGGTGCTTCGCGATCGCGGCGGTCTCGTCGAGCCCGCCCGCGATCGAGCCGCCGCCCCAGCCGGTGGCCACGGCGAGGTACTGCTCGCCGTTCAGACCGTAGCTGATCGGCGGCGCGATGATGCCGGTCTGCGAAGTGACTTCCCAGAGCACCTCACCCGTCTCGTCGTTGTAGGCGCGGAACAGACCGTTGCCGAGTCCCTGGAACACCAGGCCCCCCGCCGTCGAGAGCACGCCGCCGTTCCAGTAACCGTTGTGCTCGACGCGCCAGGCGGCCTTCTGCGCGACGGGATCCCAGGCGATCAGCTGGCCCTTCGCGGTCGGCGTCTCGTTCTCGGTGCGCTCGACGACCACGTCCATGTCGAGCGCGAGGTTCCAGGCCCCGGGTCGCACCTTGAACACGCCCTCCTTCGCGAACCAGAACGGCGTGTCGTGCGCGGGCAGATACACGAGCCCCGTCTTCGGGCTGAACGCCATCGGGTGCCAGTTGTGACCGCCCAGCGGTCCCGGCAGCATCAGCTTCGCCTTCTCCAGATAGGAGCTCTGCTCGGTCTCGATCGGTTTGCCCGTCGCCTTGTCGATGCCCGTCGCCCAGGTGATCGCGACGTACGGCTCGGCCGAGATCAGCTCGCCGGTCGCGCGATCGAGCACGTAGAAGAAGCCGTTCTTCGGCGCCTGCATCAGCACCTTGCGCTTCGCGCCGCCGATCTCGAGGTCGGCGAGGACGATGTGCTGCACCGCGGTGTAGTCCCAGTTGTCGCCCGGCGTGGTCTGGTAGTGCCAGACGAGCTCGCCGGTGTCGGGACGGATCGCCAGGATCGACGACAGGTACAGGTTGTCGCCGCCGCCCGGGCTGCGCACGGCGCGCGTCCAGGGCGAGCCGTTGCCCGTGCCGACGTAGAGCAGGTCGAGCTCGGGGTCGTAGGCCATCGAGTCCCAGGCGGTGCCGCCGCCGCCGATCGTCCACCACTCGCCGGTCCAGGTTTTCGCCGCGGCCTCGAGCGCGGGGCTCTCGAACGGCAGCGAGGGATCGCCCGGCACGGTGTAGAAGCGCCAGAGCTGCTCGCCGGTCTTCGCGTCGTAGGCGCTGAAGTAGCCGCGCACGCCGAGCTCCGCGCCGCCGTTGCCGATCAGCACCTTGCCCTTCAGCACGCGCGGCGCGGCGGTGATCGTGTAGGGCTTCGTGCGGTCGATCGTCAGCACTTCCCAATTCACGTTGCCGGTCGCGGCGTCGAGCGAGACCAGCCGGCCATCGAGCGTGCCGACGTAGACCGAGCCGTCCCAGACCGCGACGCCCCGGTTCACGACGTCGCAGCAGGCGTTGCGGCCCCACTCGCCGGGCACCTTCGGGTCGTACGTCCACAGCGGCTTGCCGGTGGCCGCGTCGAGCGCGAACACCATGCTCCACGAGGCGGTCAGGTACATCACGCCGTCGACGACGATCGGCGTGGCCTCGACACCGCGCGTCGAGCCGAGATCGAACGACCAGGCGAGACCGAGCGACTTCACGTTGCCGCGGTCGATCGAGCTGAGCGGGCTGTGGCGCTGCTCGCTGGGGGTGCGGCCGTGCACGAGCCACTGGCCCGCCTCGTCGTCGGCCTTGGCGACGCGCGCGTCGTCGACGCGCCCCGCCGTCGCTGCGGCCGCCGGCGCGGCCTGCGCGGCCTCGGGCGCGATCGCTTCCGCGGGCTTCTGCTCCGAGCCGTCTCCGCACCCGAGTGCGGCGAGCAGGACCAGTGACGAGAATGCGACTCGACCGTACTGCATGGTTCCCTCCCTCCCGGAGGCGAATCAGAGACCGGCGGAGGCCGCGCCGTCAAGCGCGTCGTCCTTCACCAGGCCGATCTGCGCGGCGACCTCGGCGGTCGAGAGCACCACCGTGCGCGCGGGGTGCTGGCTCAGTTGACGGTTCCGCCGCGGCGGAGCTCGGCGCGCTCCGACTCGCCGTAGCCGAGCTCGACCAGGATCGCTTCACTGTGCTCGCCGAGCAGCGGCGCGGGCGAGCCCGCGACCGCCGGCGTGCGGTCGAAGCGCGCGGGCGGACGCGGCTGACGCATCGGCCCGGCGTGCGGGTGCACGCTCTCGATGATCGCGCCGTTCGCGGCGATCTGCGGATCGGCGAGCACCTGCTCGAGCTCGAGGACCGGCCCGCACGGCACGCCCTCCGCGACCAGCCGTTCCAGCAGGACGCCGCTCGCGTGCTTGCGCAGCTCGTCCTTCTGGAGCACGAGCAACGCCGCCGCGTTCTGCAGCCGGTCGGGCAGCGTCTTGAAACGCGGATCGTCGGCCAGCTCGGGGCGACCGATCGCGCGACAGAAGCCCGCGAACTCGACGTCCGACGCCGCGAACACCAGGATCTGTCCGTCCGCGGTGTCGGCCAGCCGGTAGAACTCGTAGAGCGTCACGCCGGGCGCGCTCGCGTCGCCCGGGAACGTGTGGCGCAGCATGCCGTCGGGCCAGAAGAACGCGAGCGACGCGTCGAGCATGGCCACGCGCACGTGCTGCCCGCCCGCGCCGCGCTCGCGCGCGAACAGCGCCGCGGTGATCGCCTGCGCCGCGGTGTAGGCGCTCGACTTGTCGCACACGATGTTGCGCACCAGATCGCGCTCGCCGGTCTGGTGGTGGCGCTGCACGGCGATGTTGCCGGTCAGGCCCTGGATGATCGGATCGTAGACGCGCTGGTTCGCGTACGGACCCGATTCGCCGAAGCCGCTGATCGAGACGTAGATCAGGTCGGGCCGGAGCTTGCGCAGGTCCGACTCGGCGAGGCCCATGCGCTCCACCGCGCCGGGCCGGAAGTTCTGCACGAACACGTCCGCGCGCGCGACCAGGCGCAGCACGATCTCGCGGCCCGCCGGCTGGTCGAGGTCGACCGCGAGCGAGCGCTTGCCGCGATTCGCGTTGGCGAAGAAGGCGCTAAGCCCGCCGTGCATGAAGCCCCCGTAGCGGGTGATGTCGCCGACGCGCGGCTCGACCTTGATCACCTCGGCGCCCTGGTCGGCGAGCAGCATGGTGGCCAGCGGTCCCGAGATCACCGCCGAAAGGTCGACGATGCGAATGCCTGCGAGCGGTCCGGCCATCGTGTCCTCCCTCGCTTCGCGGTGGGCGCTCAGACGGGATCGAAGTAGACGCCGCGCACCCAGCGCGCGCCGCGGAAGCTGGTGCGCGCGTGCAGCATGCGCCAGTTGTCGTAGACCAGGAAGTCGCCGGCCTCGAGCCGGAACCGGTAGCAGTGGCGCGGATCGCCGACCAGGCGCTCCCAGCGCTGGTACGCGCGGTACCACGCCTCCATCTGCGCGAACGGCGCGAGCTGCGGCGCCATCGTGAAGTAGCTCGAGCGCACCCGGAAGAGCTCCCCGTCGCGCAGCTCGAGCAGCGGGCTCACGTGCAGCTTCTCGAAGCTCTTCTGCACGCGGTGGAAGCGGATCGGGACGCTGCCGAGCAGCGCGAAGGCGTGCTCGTCGGTGCGGCGCAGGTACTCGGCGGCCACGCGCGCGTCGGCGACCTGGCTGTCGCCGCCCTCCTCCGCGGGCTGCATGCAGTGGAGCATCTGCAGGCGCGGCGGCTCGGCCAGGAACGGCTGGTCGGAGTGCAGGTCGACGGCCGCGTCGGTGTAGCCGAGCTGGTCGGTGTTCTGGTTCGTGGTGTTATCGGTGCGCAGGTCCTCGATCCGGCCGAAGTGGGTCGGGATCACGCGCAGGCCCTGCGCGACGAAGGCGTCGATCCACGTCTCGGTGTCGAGCCCGGCGCCGCGTACGAGCACCGCGCCGGATGCGCGCACGCGCGCGACGGCCTCGCGCGCGAGCGCCTCACGCGAGTCGAAGGCCGGGGCGCGCAGCTCGACCGAGGTCGTGTCGGACGGCGGGCTCGCGATCTCGGCCGTATTCGGCGCGTAGGCGTTCGCGCGCAGCCAGTCGAGCGCATAGTCGCTCGCGTGCTCGCCCGCGCCTTCGGGCCAGACGACGAAGAGGCGCTTCTCGTCAGCCGACAGCGCGACACCGTTCGGTGTGATCTCGAGCGGAACGTCGGATGGGCGCAGCGTGCGCTCGCGCGTGATCGGGTGCCGGCAGCAGTCGCACTGGTGACGCAGCCAGAACCAGTGGAAGTCCGCGGTCCCGAGCGCAGCGCTCCCGAACCAGATGCGCACGAGGTCCGGCCGCGCGTCGAAGTCCGGCTTCACGACCCGCGCTCCGCGAGCCCGTGCTGGCGCAAGCGCCAGACCAGCAGCTCGATGCGGTCCTGGCCGAAGAACGGCTCGCCGCGGAATACCATGGTCGGCACGCCCCAGTGACCGGCCTTCTCGAGCGCGTTCTGGTTCTCCGCGATCACGCCGTCGAGCCGCGCCGACTCGCGCACGATCGTCTCGTCCAGCTCCTCGAGCTCGCAGCCCGCGCGCGCGGCGGCCTCGGCCAGCCGCGTGCCCTCGTTCCAGCCGGCCGTGCCGCCGAAGATCAGGCGTGAGACCTGATCCAGGAACGGCAGCCCGCGGCCGCGTTCCGCCGCGAGCACGCCGAGCCGCGTGAGGCGATGGATGTAGGGCTGCTCCGCGGCGACCTTGCGCGTGGCGAAATCCTGCACGATCGGGTCGGGCCGAGGCCACGCGTACGGCAGGTCGAGCGACTGCGCGATGCGCAGCGTGTCGCGGAACAGGTACGGCGGAAAGAGCGGGTTCATGCGGTCGAAGAAGCCGTCGATGCGCACGGCGATCGGCAGCACCGGCCGCACGCGCAGGTCGAGGTCGTAGGTGTTCGCGAGCTCCGAGAGCCGCGGCGTGGCGAGGTACGAGTACGGGCTGCGGAAGGACCAATAGAGATCGACTTCGAGCGTCATGTCGGGGGGATCGTCTCAGATCCGGTCGGAGACGTCGCGCACGAACAGCGGCTCGACGCCCAGGCGCACGGAATCCGCCGACATCTCCGCGTCGGACGGCCGCACGGCGAGCTCGGCCGCCGCGCGCAGCGTGGCCTCCAGGATCGTCGCGTCGCTCGAGCTGTTCAAGAACACGCCCGGCCGGGCCAGCACCCAGTGCACGGCGCGGCGCAGCGCCTCGAGATCGCGGATCGGCTCGTACCAGCTGAAGCGCTTGGAGGCGTCGCCCTCCTGCCAGCGCCGCCGCGCCACCGACTTGATGGTCTGCACCGCCACGTTGCGCCGCTCGCACAGCGCGAGCAGCGCTTCGAAGTCCGCGGCGTAGTCAGGCATTCGCATCATGGTGTAGCTGTACGGGACGAGCACAGCGTCGAAGTCGAACGCCGCGAGGCTCGCCGAGTGCATGGCCGCGGCGCGCGTGCCGTGGCCGGTCACGCCGATGAAGCGCACCAGCCCCTGCGCGCGCGCCTCGACCAGCGCCTCGAGCGCGCCGCCGGGCCCGAGCGCGCGGGGGTGCTCGTCGGGCTCGACCAGGTTGTGGAGCTGGATCAGGTCGACCGAGTCCACTCCCATCCGCTCCAGCGAGCGGTGCAGCTCGTCACGCGCGCCCGCGTACGACCGCTGGCCCGTCTTGGTGGCCAGAAACACGTCCGCGCGGTGCCGGCGCAGCCAGGGCGCGAGGCGCAGCTCCGACTCTCCGTAGCCCGCCGCGGTGTCGATGTGGTTCACGCCGTAGCGGAGCAGCAGCTCGAGCGTGGCGTCGGCGCGCTCCTGCTTCATGCCGCCGAGCGCCGCGGCGCCGAACAGGATGCGCGTGCTCACGTGGCCGGTGCGGCCGAACGGAATCGCCTCGATCATCGCGCCTCCCGATCTTGTCGACTTCGCTTGGGCTCGCCGCGCGCGGCGCTTGCGGGCACCGCCGCGGCCGTCCGCGGACGGCGACCTAGAAGAAGAACGTGCCGGACTCGAGCCCGAGCAGCACGCGCGTGGCCGGCTCGACCAGCCCGGGCGACACCATGATGTGCTGGCCGACCACGTGCACGTCGCGCATGCGGCGTTCGAGCGGGCTCGACAGGAAGTTCGGCGTGGTGCCTGCCGCCGCGTACACGAGCTCGACCGCGCGCGAGCAGGCGGTCATCGCCTGCGAGCAGGCCAGCTGGACGATCGCGCGCTGCTTCCGGGTCGCCTCGCCGCCGGCGAGCGTGGTCTGCCAGACGTCGTCGACGGCCTCGAACACGAACGCGCGCGCCGAGCGCAGCCGCGTCTCCGCGTCCGCGAGCGCGACCTGCGCGTAGGGCCGCTCGGCCAGGGGCTTGGGCGACGCGCGCGGCGTCTTCTGCGACGCCAGCGCGATGAAGTCCTCGATCGCGGCGCGCGCGATGCCGGTCGCGACGCCCACCTTGTTGTAGGCGAGCCGGCTGAAGGACGGGAAGCGGAACAGCGGCCCGGTCTCGCGCGTGCGCTCGTAGAGGGTGTGCGTGGTGAAGCGCTCGGGCACGAACACGTCGTCGACCGCGACGTCGTGACTGCCCGAGCCGCGCATGCCCGCCACGTTCCAGGTGTCGACCACGCGGTAGTCCGCGCGCGGCACCAGCACCTCGACGAGCCGCGGCTTCGGCTCGCCCTGCACCACGCACTGGCCCCAGAACCAGTCGCTGTGCTGGCAGCCGCTCGCGAACGGCCACTGCCCGCTGACGCGGTAGCCGCCATCGACGGGGGTCGCGCGCCCGAGCGGATTCAGCGCGCCCGAGAACACGACTTCCGGATGCTTCGCGATCACCTCTTCGGCCACGTCGGGGTGAAGCCAAGCGCTCGCCATGCCGACGCACTCGATGCCGATCATCAGCGTCCAGCCGGCCGCGCCGTCGGCCTCCGAGATCGCCTCGATCGCCAGGATCTGCTCGCGCGGGTCGGCCTCGACCCCGCCGCACGAGCGCGCGGCCGCGATCCGGAACAGCCCCGCCGAGGCGAGCGCACGCACGAGCTCGATCGGCAGCCGCCGCTCCGCGTCCGCGCGTTCCGCGAACGAGCGCACCAGCGGCTGCAGCGCGCGCGCCCGCTCGACCAGCTCCTTGCCCGTGAGCTCCGTCGTCGCTGCCATGCGCTCCCCTAGCCCGCGAACCGCGGCATGACCTTGGTCCAGAACTGCTCGATCGACTTCATCAGCTTCGCGTGCGGGATCAGCTGGATGTAGCTCCACGCGAAGATCCACTGCGCGGGCAGCCGCTCGAGCAGCGTCTCGAGCTGGCGCGTGACGCTGTCGACGGTGCCGACCAGTGCGAGCCCCGTCTGCAGGAAGTCCGGCACCTCCCCGGTGGTCGGGTGCGGAACGCCCTGCGCGAAGCCGAACGGCTCGAACCAGGCCGCGCCCGTGAACGTCGAGCTATCGCGCCAGAGCTTCTGCGCCTCTTCGTCGCTGTCGGCGATCACCACGTCGCGCAGCACGCCGATGCCCTGGCCGAGCCGCTTCTTGGCGACCTCGGCATACAGCTCGAACAGCGCGTGCTCGCGCAGCGGGTGGAGCGGCGGCAGGATCGCGGTCACGCCCTGCTCCGCGCACCAGCGGATGCTGCGCTCCGACGACGCGAACGGCTGG
The DNA here is from genome assembly GCA_040902485.1 of Myxococcota bacterium. GTDB lineage: Bacteria > Myxococcota_A > UBA9160 > SZUA-336 > SZUA-336 > VGRW01. The sequence continues at coordinate 68,906 of JBBDXF010000023.1, forward strand.
AAGATCGGCGGGTGCGGCTTCTGCACGGGCTTGGGCACGACCGAGACCGCCTTCACCAGCCCGTCGCGCACGCCGCCGCCGAGCCGGAGCGTCGTCTCGAGCGTCCACGGCGTGTCGCCCGGCGGCACACGCCAGAACCTGCCCTGGTAGTCGAGCCAGTCCTCGGTCCAGGCGCGCTTGATGATCTGGAAGCACTCCTCGAACGCCAGGCGATTCGCCTCGTCGATCGCGTCGTGCTGGTGCGGCAGCGCGCCGTGGATGCCGTGGGTCTGCTGCGCCATCACGTCGACCCAGCGGCGCTGGTAGCCGCGAGCGAAGCCGGCGTTCGCGCGCCCGCCGGTCATGTGGTCGAGCATCGCGATGTCCTCGGCCACGCGCACCGGGTTGCTCGCGGGCAGCACGATGCCGAGCTGGCCGACGCGGATGCGCTTGGTCTGCATGCCGACGAACAGGTCCAGCAGCACGGGGTTGTTCGAGAGCTCGAAGCCCTCGACGTGGAAGTGGTGCTCGGTGAAGCTGATCGAGTCGTAGCCGAGCTCGTCGGCGAGCACGGCCTGCTCGGACAGCTCGTCGAGCATCTGGCGGTACAGATCGCCCCGCAGGCCGGCGCGGCCCTGCTCGATCTGCGCGCGCGAGCCGACCGTGGGCAGGTAGAACAGCGAGACTTTCATCGCCGCATTGTACGCTTGGGCGCCCAGACAGGGGGAAACGCCATGAAGGCAGCTCGAATCGCGCTCGGAACCGTGGCCGCGCTCGCGCTACTGCTCGCGACCGCCTGCACCCAGGAGAGCCAGAACCGGCTCGGGCGTGCGATCCAGAACTGGACCGGCTCGAACGGCGTGCTCGACGTGTACGCCGGCGAGAAGCTGGTCATGCGCTTCATCGCGATCGACAAGCTGACCACGAGCCTGGGGACCGGCGGGGACGGCGAGACGCGCTCCTACCGCTTCGGCTACGGCGTGTTCGACGAGAATCGGAACTGGGTCGCGGATCCGGGGGAGAAGAAGCTCTACTTCGAAGTCAGCGACTACTCGACGAGCTACGTGTTCTACGAGAATCCGCGCTGAGCGCGGACTTGTGATATTAGGAGCGGCCCAGTTCCTTTCCTCGAGGAGGTCCGAGAGGTGCAAGAGCTCGACATCTGGACGATGGCGTTCGTCTTCATGCTGGCGACGTTCATCGGCTTCGACGTGATCCGGAACGTGTCGCGGCTGCTGCACACGCCGCTGATGTCACTCACGAACGCCATCTCGGCGATCGCGATCGTCGGCTCGGTGATCATCGCCGGCGAGCAGAAGACCACCTTCTCGACCGTGCTCGGCACGATCGCGGTCGCGGCGTCGGTCACGAACATCGTCTCGGGCTTCCTGATCACCGACCGCATGCTGCGCATGTTCAAGAAGCGGGAGCCGACGCGGTGATCCCCGAGCATCTCGTCTGGCACGTGATGCAGGGCAGCTACCTGGTGGCCTCGGCCCTGTTCATCTTCTCGCTGCGCTGGCTCTCGCGACCCGACACCGCGCGGCGCGGCGTGCTCGCGGGCGTGCTCGGCATGACGCTCGCCGTGGTCGGCACGTTCGTGCACCCGCACGTCGAGCACTTCCAGTGGATCGCGATCGCGGTCGTGATCGGCACGATCATCGGCGTGCCGCTCTCGCGCGTCGCGCTCACGGCGGTGCCGCAGCGAACCGCGCTCTCGCACGCGTTCGGCGGTCTCGCAGCGGGCCTGGTCGGCACGGCCAAGTACTTCCTGTGGCTCGAGTCGGACGAGCTCACCACGTTCCGCATGTTCGCGATCTCGGTCGAGGTGATCCTCGGCTTCGTCACGCTCACCGGCAGCCTGATGGCCGCGGGCAAGCTCCAGGAGATCGTTCCGACGCGGCCGATCACCTACCGCAATCAGAACGTGATCAATCTCTTCTTGCTCGCGATCGCCGTGGGCGCAGGATGCTGGCTGGTCTACGACCCGACGCAGTGGCAGCTGTTCCCGTTGATCATCGGCCTGTCCCTCCTGTTCGGGGTGCTCCTGATCATCCCGATCGGCGGCGCGGACATGCCGACCGTGATCTCGCTGCTCAACTCGTACGCGGGCCTCGCCGCGGTCGCGATGGGCTTCGTGCTCGAGAACAACGTGCTGATCATCGCCGGCGCGCTCGACGGCTCGTCGGGCTTCATCCTGTCCGTGATCATGTGCAAGGCCATGAACCGCTCGTTCGCGAACGTGCTGTTCGGCGCGTTCGGCCAGGTGCAGGCGGTCGCGGCGCACGGCGAGCAGAAGGCGGTGAAGAGCGGCAGCGCGCAGGACGCGGCCGACCTGCTCGAGGCCGCGAGCCAGGTGGTGATCGTGCCCGGCTACGGCATGGCGGTCGCGCAGGCGCAACACCGCGTGCACGAGCTGCGCGACCAGCTGACCAAGCGCGGCATCTCGGTGAAGTTCGCGATCCACCCGGTCGCGGGCCGCATGCCGGGACACATGAACGTGTTGCTCGCCGAGGCCGAGATCCCCTACGACGAGCTGGTCGAGATGGACGACATCAACCCCGACTTCCCGCAGACCGACGTGGTACTCGTGGTCGGCGCCAACGACGTCGTGAACCCCGCCGCGCGCCACGACAAGACCAGCCCGATCTACGGCATGCCGATCCTGGACGTCGACAAGGCGCGCTCCGTGATCGCGATCAAGCGCTCGATGAACCCGGGCTTCGCCGGCATCGACAACGAGCTCTACACCGCGGACAACACGATGATGGTGTTCGGCGACGCGAAGGCGGTGATCGGGGACATCGTGAAGGCGCTCAGCGGGGGCAGCGGGATCCACTAGCCGGCGTCGTCGGACGCGGGGCGGCGGTTCTGCGCTTCCTCGGGGGGTACCCTCGGGAGGACCCTCGACCTCCCCTCGTCAGCGCGGCACCGCCGCCCCGCGCGGAGGTGCGGGGAGCGAAAGTCGACACCCTAGCCAAGTACAACAGTTTTGTTTGACATATCCAATAGAATTGATGTAAATGGCTGGCTGTGAATACGGAGCGAGTTCGCGCTCAGGTCGCCCCGCCGGAGTTCCTGCAGCTTGCCGGGCATCCCTTGCGTTGGCGCCTCTTGGCTGAGCTGGCCCGGAGCGACCGGATGGTGAGCGAGCTGACAGGCTTGGTCGGCGAGCCGCAGAACCTGGTCTCGTATCACTTGGGCAAGCTGCGGGATGGGCGCCTGGTGTCGGCGCGGCGCAGCTCGGCGGACCGCCGGGACGCGTACTACACGGTGGATCTCGGCCGCATCGCTGGACTGTTGTCGGCCACCGGCGGGGCGCTCCACCCGGGTCTTCGTCTTGCCCCAACCTCGCCAGCTTCGACCGACTCGCCCGACGGTGCCGCGCGAGGTGCGGTGAAGAAGGAGACGGTGCGGGTGTTGTTCCTGTGCACCGGCAACAGCGCGCGGTCGCAGATGGCCGAGGCGCTGGCGGTCGCGCGGTCGGGTGGGCTCGTCGAGGCGTACAGCGCCGGAAGCCAGCCCAAGCCCATGCACCCCCACGCGGTGCGGGTGATGCGAGACGAGTATGGCCTGGACCTTTCCGCTCAGGTGTCCAAGCACCTCGACGTGTTCGTCGACCAGCGTTTCGACTGGGTGATCAGCCTGTGTGACCGGGTGCGCGAGCTGTGCCCGCAGTTTCCCGGTCACCCAGAGACCATCCACTGGAGCATCGCCAATCCCGCCACCGGCGAGGGCGACGACGACGCCACCTATCCGCTGTTCCAGCAGACGGCCGCCGAGCTGGCGACCCGCATCGGGTTCCTGCTCGCGGCCGTGCAGAGCGATCGAACCCCCACCTGAGAGACAAGGGAGAAGTCATGAGCGACCGCAACGAGATCGTCAGCGTCCGCTACATCGTCGACGACGTCGCGAAGGCCGTCGCCTTTTACACGAGCTTCCTCGACTTCAAAGTCCTGACGAGCTTTCCGCCCGCCTTCGCCGACGTCGCACGCGGCAACCTGCGGCTGCTGCTCAGCGGGCCGACGAGCTCCGCGGGGCGGCCCATGCCGAACGGCAGCAAGCCGCAGCCCGGCGGCTGGAACCGCATCCACCTGATCGTCGACGACATCGACGCCGAAGTCTCCCGTCTGCGCGCAGCCGGTGCTTCGTTCCGCAACGACATCCTCTCGGGACCTGGCGGCAAGCAGATCCTGCTCCAGGACCCGTCGGGAAACGTCGTCGAGCTCTTCCAACCCGGCGCCGCACCGGTGACGCGATGACGAAACAGACGCTACCGACTCGAGCGCTGCTCGCGTGCGGCGTCGTGGCCGGTCCGTTTTACGTGACGGTGACGATGATCCAGGCGCTGACCCGCGACGGCTTCGACCTGAAGCAGCACCGCTTCAGTTGGCTGACGACCGGAGACCTCGGCTGGATTCACCAGTCGAACATGATCTTGGTCGGGGTGCTGTCGGTGCTGCTCGCGGTCGGCGTGCGGCGAGTGATGCGGACGGACCGGGGCGCGGTGTGGGCTCCACGGTTGCTGGGGCTGTTCGGGGTGGCCTACATCGTTGGCGGCTTGCTCAGAGCCGACCCGGTGGTCGGCTTCCCGCCCGGCACCACAGCGGAGATGGTGCAGAGGACCTGGCACGGGGCCGCCCAGAACGCCTCGCGAGGGGTCAGCACCCTCCTGCTCATCGCGACGAGTCTGCTGATCGCGAGGTGGTTCGCCGCCGAAGGGCGCAGGGCCCTGGCCTGGTTTTGCAGCGTCTCGGTGCCCATGGTGTTCGCGGCTCTGGCGGCCGTCGGCTTCGCCATCGGCATCAACGCCGGAGTGGCCTTTCTCGCGACGCCCTGGGTTTGCGTGACGGCCCTGGCCGTGCACGCGTACCGACGCGCGGCGGAGCGACGTGACGACGTTCCGGCGATCCACGCGACGAGGACGCCGGTAGCCGGATAGAGGCGTTGGTGAAAGATGGCTTCCAGCACTTCGCAGCGACGTCAGTTTCTCAAACTCTTGGGCTACGCAGCTTTGTCGGTTCAGATTCTCCCCCTGACCGTCGGGGCCTGCGCGGCCGAGACGGCACCCGTCGACAGCTTGGCGGTGACCTCTTCTCGGAATTCGAAGCTAGGCCGCTGGGTGTATCACTCTCATGTCTTGTATGTTCCGTTGGAATCGTTCCGGTCTCCTCCTCGACAGGGAGTCACCCTATCGACCACTTCGACGTTCCTTCACTCCCACGAGGTGGTGTTGAGCCAAGCCCAGCTGATCACCGTCGCTCGGGGCGGTTCGGTTCGAGTGAAGGACTCGAGCGCAGCTCATGACTTCTCGATCGAGCTCGGCTGAAGTCGCTCGAGATCGGCGGGGGAGGTAGACTGCGTCGGGCCAGGGCGTCGTGTTCCCTGGAGGACGCGATGCCGAGGTCGACGGTGCGCTGTGTGATTGCGCTGCTGCTCGCCGCTTCCCTGTCGTGGGCGTCGGCGGCGCGCGCGCAGTCGCTCGATCCGGTGCGCGCGCAGGGGGAGCTCTGGCTCGGCGAGATCTACGACGTCGCGCGCTGGAGCCTGCGCGTGCCATGGAAGCTCGCGTATCCGTATCTCGTTCGGCTGAAGCTCGATCCGTGGCTCGCGGACCTGCCGCTCGAGCCGGACGTGCGCGCGCGAGTTCGCGCGAACGTGCACTCGCGGGAGTTCGTCGGCGAGGTGCTGCCCTTCCTGATGGCGGTGCGCGAGACGTACAGCGCCCCGGAGGACGCGAAGGAGCAGAGCTTCGATCGGGAGCTCCGCCGCCGCTTCAAGCCGGCCGACGGCGTTCCCGGCCTGGAGCACACGATGTTCGCGTGGAGCCCGCCGGCGAAGGGGTCGGAGTCGGCGCCGGTGGCGCTGGACGCGGAGGTGGCGGCCGAGCTGGTCTCGATCTACGACGCGCTGTATCTCAGGGACCGAGATCCCGACACTCCCCTGAGTGAGCGGCTCGAGTGCGAGGTCGCGCCGGGCGAGGCGCGGCTTCGCGTGCTCGTCGCGCGCGTCGAGCCGAGCGTTCGTCGTCTGCTCGAAGCGGCGGCGTCGCGCCTCGATCCCAAGGGCGAGTACGAGCCGGCGCTGCGCGCGGTGTTGCGCGAGCCGGACCGGCTCGAGGCGATCTCGGTGTCGCTGATCGACTTCGTGAGCCAGCAGGCGTGCAAGCACTACCGCGCGTTCGCGACGCGCGTGTTCCGCGAGCAGCAGCTGCGCGAGTGGCTGGCGCGCGAGCTCGACAAGCCGGGCGGCGGCGAGCTGTGGGCGTTCCTCGCGTTCTCGAACGACCAGCGCCGCTATGCGGTGCACGTGATCGTCGACGGGCTGCAGGGACACCTGATGGAGGCGCTCGCGTCCGGCGATCCGCGCGACCCGTTCCTGCAGCAGATCCTGCGCGAGCACCGCGAGGCTGGCTCGCGCGCGCCGCGCGGCGAGCGCTCGACGCCCGCGCCCGCGCAGTCGATCGTGTTCCTCGAGCGGCTGGGCGCGCAGGGCTTCCAGCACCCGGCCTACCTGCCCTTCTTCCGCGGCCTGTACGCCGCGCCCTCGGGCATCGTGCGCGTCGGCGTCGCCACCACGCCGACGATCAGCGTGCGCAACATCCCGATCGTCCAGACCGGCGCGCCGGTCGCGGGGCAGCGCGCGACCGGCATCCCGAACTTCCACTTCGTCGACCGGCGCGTGCGCGAGCAGGGGCGCGCGTACTACTTCTACGGGAACGACGCGGTCCTGCTCGACGCGCTGGCGCACGCGTCCGGCATGAAGACGCTTCCCGAGCGGCTGCCCCGCTTCTCGTCGTACGCGTGCGCGGTGCCGTACGACGGCGGCGCCCACCACACGCTCGACGCGTTCCTGAACCTCGGCGTCGGTGAGCGCGTGCGCGACTTCGCCGAGCTGCGCTGCATTCCCGATCTCGAGCGCCGCGCGGCGAACGAGCGGCGGCTGCACGAGCTGCGCGCCGAGCTGCTCGCGCTGCGCCCGGTCCTGACCGTGGAGCCGCCGTGGTGGGCGGCCTGGCGGCGCATGGGCCAGAGCGCCGAGGACGGCCTCGCGCGCCGCGCGATCGCCGAGATCGCCGGCCTCGAGCAGGACACGATCCCCGAGTATCTCGCCTACTACAACCCCTGGCCCGATCACTTCGCTCACTTCAAGGGACCGTTCTCCGACGAGATCATCGCGCCGTCCGGCGAGCTGGCGCGGCTCGACTACTGGCTCGGCCGACTCTCGGCGGCGTACCGGAGCGCGGGCGTCTCCGACCGCACGCTCTTCGGCATGGCCGGCGACCACGGCCTGACGCCGGTCTTCCACGTGCTGAATCCGGAGGTCGAGGTATTCGACCGCATGCGCGCGGAGGGCGTGGATCTGCGCGTGATCAAGATCTCCTCCGACGAGGGCGAGGGGCCGAAGCTCACCAACCGGCTCAACCCGCCCGCGATGCGCGGTATCGACGCGGTCGTCGCGTCGACGGCCGGCGGCAACTACATGATCGATCTGTTCGTCGACCAGGCCGCGGGCTGGAGCCGCCAGCCGGTGTACGCGGAGATCCGCGCGATCCAGCCGGTGGGCGGCGGCCCGCCGGTCGACATCGTGCAGGAGCTGGTGACGCGACTGCCCGAGTCACTCGACTATCTCGCGGTGCGGGAGGCGCCGTGCGACCCCGGAGCTTGCATCACGCGGCTGGTGGCGATGCGCGGCGGCAAGCGCGCCGACGCGTGGATCGAGCGCGGCGGCGATCGCATGCACTATCGCTGGCAAGGCGCGGACCTGCTCGACACGGGGCGCACCACACCCTACGAGACTCTGCGGCCCGAGGATCGGACCGCTCAGGCGGCGCTGCAGAAGCGCTGCATCAGCGACGCCCAGCCGGGCGACGTCACCACCTGGTGTAGGGAGAGCGAGTGGCGATTCCTCACCAGCTTCACCCCGCGGCCGGACTCGGTCGGCCAGCTCGCGCACCTCTACGACCTCGACACCGCGGGCACGGTGAACCTCTTCCCGAGGGAGGGGATCGGCTACAACACCAAGGTCCCCGGACGCCACGCGGGCGAGTTCTTCCACGAGAAGGACGCGTTCGTCGGCTTCTGGGGCGAGGCCATCGTTGGCGGCGAACGGCCGCGCACCGCGGTGAACGGCTCGGTGGCGGTCGTGCTCTACGAGTGGCTGGTCGGCCGGCCGATCGTCGTGGGCGAGGACGGCTGGGGCTACCCGTCGCTCGGCCCGGAGCTCTTGGGTCGCTAGGACCTCTGCGCGGGAACCGCGCGCGCCTTTTCGAGCTCGAGCTGGATCCGGCGCATGCCGCGCAGCCAGCGCTCGGGGTCCTTCGCCTTTCCGTCCATCCACGCCTGCGCCTGCGGATCGGTCAGGATCAGGAACTGCTCCGAAGCGAGCCCGTCGACGACGGCTTGGGCGACTTCTTCCGGCTCGCGGATCGGGCCGGCCGCGGCCTTCGCCCAGGGCGAGTCCACGTCGCCGAGCATGGGTGTGCGCACGCCCAACGGACACAGGCACGCGAAGCGCACGCCCCGCTGGTGGTACGTGATCGAGAGCCACTCCGCGAGCCCGACGACGGCGTGCTTGGTCGCTGCGTAGACCAGATTTCCGTGACTGCTGAGGATGCCCGCCATGGAAGCGGTGTGGAGGAAGTAGCCGGAGCCGCGCTCGAGCATGCCCGGGAGCGCGGCGCGCAGCGCGTGCACGTGGGCCATCAGGTTCACGTCCCACTGGCGCTGCCAGACGTCGAGCGGCGTCTCGAGCGGATCGCCGCCGGTCGCGATGCCGGCGTTGCAGCAGAACAGCTCGATCGGGCCGAACGTCTTCTCGGTGCGCCGCACCAGGTCTTCGTTGTGCTGCGCGCTCGCGACGTCGCAGCCGACGCCGATGGCCGCGCCGCCGATGGCCTTCGCCACGGCCTCAGCGCCCGCGCCGTTCTGGTCGGCGACCGCGATTCCGCGCGCACCCTCGCGCGCGAAGCGCTCACACAGCGCGCGGCCGATTCCGCTCGCGCCTCCCGTCACCACGACGACCTTGCCCTCGATCTTCATGCGCGCCTCCTGAGCGACTCTCGGCGCCACTCTACGCCCCTCTCGCGTCTCGGTCGCGAGTCGCGCGAAAACGCGGCGCATGGCTTCGAGCCGCGAGAGATAGCTGGCGAGGCCGTGGCTCCCGCAGCGCTGGCGCGAGCTCGCGCGGAAGCCGCGCTTCGCGAAGGCGTCGCCCGCGGAAGAACCGCACAGGTGGATCACGCCGGCGAGATCCCGCTTCTGGCGCGGCGTCGCAGCGGCGATCCGCTGGCGCGTCAAGCTGCGCGTGACGCGCTCGTGCAGATAGGCCGACGTGAGCTCGACCGCGTGGCTCGGGATCACGCGTGTGTACAAGCCATTGAACCAACAGGATCGGAGGTCGTACCAGCGGCCCACTTCCCGGACGGTGTGCCGGTGAATGCAGTAGCGTCGCGCCTCGACGAACGTGCCGTCGAGCAGCTGGTACATGCCGACCGCGCTCGACGCCGGCCGGTACAGCTCGAGCGGGTTCGTCGAGAACCGCCAGCGCCAATACGTCCGCGCCACCGGGTTGCCCGAGGCCTCGATCTGCGCGAGCGCGGCCAGGAGCTCCGCTGTGATCAGCTCGGTCGAGTGTCTTCGAAACAGCGGCTCGTAGGAATGCCAGGTTTCGGTCGGCGTCTTCGAGAGTACCCCACTCACTGGAAAGAAGAGCTCGCTCGGTTTTCGAACGACCTGGTAGAGCCAGTTCGTCGAGAATCCGAGGATCAGCACGCCGAGCGAGATGACGGCGACGCGGACCGGCAAGGGCGCCGCCCGCAGCGCCTTGCGCGCGCGGCGGAGCGCTTTGCCTGCACGGCGCTGCGCCTTTCGGAACGAGCGTCGAACCGTTGATCTGCGCGGCATTGCCCTTCGTCTCGGAGCCGCGGACTGTAGCGTGCGCGACGCGGCAACTCCTGGTCCGACGAGCTGGTCAAAGTGTCGATCGGCCGTCGACTGGCGATCGCGGATTCTACCCGAGGCGGTCTGGCGGGTCTAACAAGGCTGACAAAGTCACTCGATCGACGAGGATTGTGGAGGCGGCCGCGACGAAGCCGACGTACGATCTGGCTCGGGGGGATTGCACGATGATGGGCGAGTCGGATCCGCAGCGCGCGTTGTTCTACCAGCTCTCGCTCGAGAAGTTTGTTCCCGACGATCATCCGCTGCGACGCATCCGACCGCTGCTCGACGACCAGGCGATTCGAAGAGCTTGCCGCGACGTGTACTCGACAATCGGACGGCCGTCGATAGCCATGCTCCCGGAGTCGCGACGACGTGACGCCACGCCGCGCGGTGCGCTTCGGCGAGATCAGGACGAATCGGATCGGGAGTACGCCTCTCGACAGCGGATCAGCAGAGATCGCTCGAGCGCCTCTTCGCGAAGGTGCGCGACCTTTTTGTAGCCCGGATCGTTCGGAAGCCTCGAGAACGCCTCCCAGCTGGGCCACTCGACGAAGAACAGGAGATCTGGCTTCCAATCGCCGATCAGGGCCATGTCGGGTTGGTAGGCGGTGACCATACGGCCGCCGAGCGCGCTCACGAAGGGTGCCGCCGCGCGCCCATATTCGGCGTACTTCTCGGCGCCTCCGTCCTTGCGGAACCAGAGCGCGTTGAGCATGAAGATCCGGTCGTCCGCCATTCGACCTCCCCTTCCACGGTGTGTGACGAGGGTGTACGCCTGAGAGCGGCCCTGCGGTTACAGCCGAACTCTGTAACCGCGGGCACGCTGCGCTCGTAGGACGCACAGGACGGAGGAAAGGACCAAGATGCAGCACGCGCACGCAGAGCCTAAGCCGCGATCGGCCGCCGGCACCCCGATGGGCTCCATCGTGAATCGGAGCCTCTCATTGGTCGCTCGGCTGCAGCGGCGTCTCGCCTGGCTCCCGCCGACTGCGGCCCGCTTCACGGTCGGATGGATCTTCCTCCAAAGCGGGTGGGGCAAGCTCAACAACCTCGAGGGCGTGACGAATTTCTTCACCGAGCTCGGGATTCCGGCTCCCCACCTCCAAGCGCCGTTGGTCGCCGGGACGGAATTCCTGGGCGGAGCCTTGGTCCTTCTGGGCCTGGGCACGCGCTTCGCCTCGATCCCGCTCATGGGCGTGATGACGGTGGCCCTGCTCACCGCCTTGCGCGACCAGATCCACGAGCTTTCGGATCTCTTCGGACTGGCGGAGTTCTGTTACATCGTGCTGCTGGCCGGACTCGCGGTCTTCGGTGCCGGGCCACTCTCGCTCGACACGCTCCTGCGCCGGCGGCTGGCGGCGAAGTTCTGACCGTGTTCGAGCCTCGGGCGGGGCGGCGGCACTCGCCAGCGAGGTGTGCTCGACGTCGCCAAACCATGCGTCCCATTTCGGGTCGCAACTTCGGAGGATCGAATCGATGACTCGTAGCAAGAACGCGGCAATCGCCGCAGCGGTCGCCGGGCTCTTCGCGCTCGGAGCCGGCCACGCCTTGGCGGCGGAGGGCGGCAGCACCGGGGAGAAGATCAAGTGCGAGGGCGTGAACAGCTGCAAGGCCCACGGCTCATGCAAGTCCGCGAAGAACGAGTGCGCCGGCAAGAACGGCTGCAAGGGCCAGAGCTTCGCGATGCTGACGCCGGAGGAGTGTGAGGCGGCGAAGGCGAAGATGAACGAAGAGAAGAAGTAAGGGAAGGGATCCCCGAGGGCAGGCTGCCCCTGAGGCTCCCACCGCAAAGAGCCTGCCCTCGGGTTTCTCGCGACTCCCGCCGATGACCCCGCGCACTGCCCAGCCGCACTCGGACGCACCGTTCCTCGGCGTCGGTGTCGGGCTGCGGCCAAAGCACTACTCCGAGATCCTCGCCGACCCCCGCCCGAAGTCGCTGGGCGTGGACTGGTTCGAGGCAATCAGCGAGAACTACATGGTGCCCGGCGGCCGCCCGCCGCGGGTGCTCGAGGCGGTGCGCGGGCACTTTCCGCTCACGCTCCACGGCGTTTCGCTCAACATCGGATCCGCCGACCCACTCGACGAGCGCTATCTCGACCGGCTCGCGGCACTCATCCACCGCTTCGAGCCCGCTTGGGTCACCGATCACCTGTGCTGGACGGGCGTGAACGGCCGAAACCTTCACGACCTCCTGCCGCTGCCTCTCACGCATTCCGTCCTTCACCATGTCGCGGAGCGTGTGACCCGCGTCCAGGATCGGCTCGGCCGGCGCATCGCGCTCGAGAACGTCTCCACCTACGCGGCGTTCCAGGAGGACGAGATGCCCGAGTGGGAGTTCCTTGCCGCGATCGCCGAGCGCGCGGACTGCGGGATCCTCCTCGACATCAACAACGTCTTCGTCTCGGCGCACAACCACGGGCTCGACGCCGAGAAGTATCTCGACGCCCTCCCGAGCGAGCGTGTCTTCCAGATCCACCTCGCCGGGCCGAGCGTTGCAGGCCCGCTGCTCATCGACACGCACGACAGCCCCGTGCGCGAGGAAGTCTGGCGCCTCTACGAACGCGCGATCCGCAGGCTGGGTCCCGTCTCGACGCTGATCGAGTGGGACGATCAGATTCCGCCCCTCGAACGCCTTGCGGCCGAGGCCGCGCGCGCGAGAGAGATTCTCGGGCGCGTTGCACGAGAGGGGTGGGCGAAGGCATGACAGACGCGCGCGCGCTCCTCACCGTGCAGAGCGACTTCGCGCGCTTCGTCATGACGCTCGACCGGACGGACGAGCCGGTCGCAAAGACCGCTTCGGACGGTCGGGACGACATCGTCGCTCGGCTCCGCTCCGACCGCGAGATCTCGGCGTCGGAGCGCATCCAGGTGTACGAAAACGCCTACTTCGCGCGCATCCACGGCGTGCTGCGCGAGGACTACAGCGCGCTGCACGCCGCGATCGGCGACGACGCGTTCCACGATCTCGCCAAGCTCTATCTGATGGCGCACCCGTCCCGGAGCTTCTCGCTTCGTTTTGCAGGCGAGCGTCTCGCCGAGTTCCTTTCGGGGCCGGTCGCGGAGCCGTTCTCGCGGCGCTGGCCATTTGCCTCGGATCTCGCAGCGCTCGAGTGGGCGCTCGTCGACGTCTTCGACGCTCGCGACGCAACGGTCCTCGATCGGGCCGCACTCGCAGCGGTCGCGCCCGAGGACTGGGCCGGCCTCCGCTTCGCGCTCGTTCCGGCGCACTGCATCCTCTCGCTTGCCTGGCCGGTGCATCGCGTCCGCGACGCGTGGTCGTCGGGCGCTCCGCTTCCAGAGCTGGAGTCGCGGCCGACCCGGGTTCTCGTCCACCGTCACGCGGAAGCTGTCCTTCAGCGCACGCTCTCCTTGACGGAAGCGCACGCGCTCGAGCGCGTCCGCGGCGGGCAGGCCTTCGGAACGGTCTGCGCGGGCGTATTGGAGCAGACGGGTGACGAGGACGCCGCTGGCTCAGTGATCGCGCTTCTCGAGCGCTGGCTTGCCGAGGGTCTTCTGGCCGCCCTCGAGCCTTCGTCCACCGGCCGGGATGGGAACGATCCATGATCTCGAGCGCCGAACGATATGAGAAGAAGCGCGTGCCCGTGCTCGGATCGCAGATGGCCTACGTCGAGGTCGGGGAAGGTGATCCGATCGTGTTCTTGCACGGGAATCCGACGTCGTCCTATCTGTGGCGAAACGTCATCCCGCAGCTCGCGGACCGGGGTCGCTGCATCGCACCCGACCTGATCGGGATGGGAGACTCGGACAAGCTCGCGGCGAGCGGACCCAGTCGCTACCGCTTCGCGGAGCACCGTCACTACCTCGACGCCCTGCTCGATCAGCTTGCGCTCGGCGACCGCATCACACTTGTCATTCACGACTGGGGATCGGCGCTCGGGTTCGATTGGGCGCGCCGGCATCCCGCGCGCGTTCGCGGCATCGCCTATATGGAAGCTCTGGTCGCGCCGCTTCGCTGGTCGGACTGGCCGCCCGAAATGCTTCCGCTCTTCAAGGCGCTGCGCTCCCCGGCCGGGGAAGAGCTGGTGCTCGAGCAGAACGTGTTCGTCGATCAGATCCTCCCTGGCGCGATCCTGCGCGCGCTCTCCGTCGAGGAGCGCGCGGTCTACCGCCGGCCGTACCTGAAGCCCGGTGAGGACCGGCGCCCGACGCTCACCTGGCCGCGCGAGCTCCCGATCGACGGCGAGCCCGCCGACGTCGTGAGCGTGATCGTCGAGTCCGGCCGCTGGCTCGAGCGCTCCCAGGTCCCGAAGCTCTTCATCAACGCGGACCCGGGAGCGATCCTGCTCGGGCGGGCGCGCGAGTACTGCCGCACTTGGCCGCACCAGCAGGAAGTCACGGTTCGCGGCGCGCACTTCGTTCAGGAGGATTCGCCCGACGAGATCGGTCAGGCGATCCGTGCTTGGGTGGAGCGCCTCGGGCGGTAACCGATCTGTCTTCTCGGCCGTAGCCATCTTCAACATCCCGAGAGGAGAGCACCATGGACGCATCGTTGGCAGAGGGCCAGATCTTCGACGCGGTGAAGGCAAAGTTCGGCTTCGTCCCGAACGTCATCCGCGAGCTCGCGGCCTCTCCCGCCGCCGTCCGCGCGTACCTCGCCGGGCAGGAGGCCCTCGAGTCGGGACGTCTTTCGCCGGCCGAGCGTCAGCTCGTCCAATACGTCGCGTCCAAATCGCACGGCTGTGGCTACTGCAGCACGGCGCACGGCGGCCTCCTCCGCCGCCTCGGAGGGGATCCGAAGCTCGTGGACTCCGACGGGCCGATGTCGGCCAGGGATCGCGCGATCGTCCATGCGACGCGGCTCATCGTCGATTCGCGCGGACAGGTCGACTCCGCGGAGCAGGGCCGACTCGCGGCCGCAGGCGTCGATCGCTCCGAGCTGCTCGAGATCGTGGCGCTCGTCGCGATGAAGGTGATCACGAACTACACGAACCACATCGCGCAGACGAAGATCGACCCCGAGCTCTTGAAGTAGACTCGGCAGTCCCCAACCACCCAGCGAGACCTCCATGCCACGCTTCCCCAGTCTTCCCGACAATCCCCACCTGTCCGACGTCTTCCGGCGCTTTCCGGCGGGCATGTGGCAGCTCTGCGACCTCCATGACGTCAAGCTGCGCGGGGACTCGCCGCTCTCGGTCGCAGAGCGCGAGCTGATCGCAGCCTACGTCTCCGGACTGAACGCGTGCCGCTTCTGCTTCGGTGCGCACAGCTCGATCGCGGAGATCCACGGGATGGACCCGGGCCTCTTCGAGAAGCTCGTCGAGTCGCCGACCGAGGCGGGAGTCGACCGGAAGCTCTTGCCGATCCTGGCCTACGTGAAGAAGCTCACCGAGTCGCCGAGCAAGCTCGTCGATCGCGATGCCGAGGCGGTCTTCGCCGAGGGCTGGAGTGAGCAAGCGCTGTTCGACGCGGTCGTGGTGTGCGCGCTTTTCAATTTCATGAACCGGATCGTCGAAGGCTGCGGCGTCGTACCGACGGCCGCCATGACGGGCCAGCTTCGCGCGATGATGGAGCAGATGAAGGGCGATCCGGACACCTACAAGAGCTTTGCGCGCATGTCGGGTGTCCCGGCCAGCTGACCGAGACCCGAAGCCCCGGGGCAAGCGATGGCAGATTTGGAGATGACCGCGGGCCGCGCGCTCTCATACGACTCGGCGGCAGTTCCTGTTCGTGTCGACCTCGCTGCTGCCCACACGCGCGCTTGGGAGAGACTCTGCTTGCCCGGAAGCTGGTGGACGGGGGCGGAGCGCGTGGCGATCGCGCGCGAGACACGTGCAGCGGTGGAGTGTTCACTCTGCCTCGCCCGCAAGCAGGCGCTCTCCCCGAGCGCCGTCTCGGGCGCGCACGAGCGGGCGGCCCCGCTGTCCGCCGCTGCGGTCGAAGCCGCGCATCGGATCAGCTTCGATCCGGGTCGACTCACGCGTGGCTGGCGCGACCAGCTCCGCGAAGCAGGCCTGGAGGATGGGAGCTATGTCGAGCTGATTGGCATCGTCGTGACCGTCGTCAGCATCGACGCCTTCTGCCGCGGGATCGGCGTGCCGCTGCATCCGCTTCCGACTCCGATCGCGGGCGAGCCCACGCACTACCGCCCGTCCCAGGCTCGCGAGGACGGCGCCTGGGTGCCCATGATCCCCGCGCGCGCCGCGACCGGCGACGAAGAGGATCTCTGGCGGCGCGGCAGGACCGGGAACGTCGTCCGCGCGCTGAGCCTCGTTCCGGACGAGGTGCGTACGCTCAAGGACCTGAGCGCGGCGCACTATCTACGCGACGATCAGGTCGCGAATCCGCGCGCTCGGATGGCCCACCTGTCGCGTCCGCAGATGGAGCTGTTGGCCGCGCGCATCTCCGCGCTGCGTGAGTGCTTCTACTGAACCAGCGCGCACACGCTGCTGCTCCGTGCGAGCGGCGACACAGAGGGCCTCGACGTTGGCATCGAGGCCGTGGTCGCGGGTGACGCGAACGGAGCCAGCGGAGTGCCGCATGGAGCCGAGCTCACGGAGTTCGCGGAGGCCCTGGTCATGGGCGACGCAGAGGCCCTCGCGCGAGCGCGCGTCCGCCTGGCCGCGGCGCTCGGCTCGGACGGGCTGGTCGACGCCGCGGCCGTCGCTTCGAACTTCGAGCGCATGAACCGCATCGCCGACGCCACGGGCATCCCACTCGACGCTCCTGTCGCCGCCTTGAGCGCCGACATCCGCGACACGCTCGCACTGGATCACTTCGGTTCTGCCGCGAGCTCGCGACGAGTTGGCTGGCTGGGGCGCGGGCTCGGCGCCGCGTTGCGCGCGGGGTTGCGCCGCTTCCTTCGGCCGTCGGCGCGTTCGACACCCCGAGGCGGTCACCCGTCGTGAGACGAGCCTGAATCTCAGAACTCGGTGCAAACATTCGGAGAGACTCGATGCGGTGGGGCAACAGACGAATCGGCTTTCTGGCCGTGTGCCTCGCAGCCGCGCTTGGACTGAATGACCCTCCGTCGAGGCAAGAGTCCCAGCCGATGACCACGAGCCAGCTCGCTCAACTGATTCGGGGCATCGATCCGGCGGCCGCACAGGAGGGCGATAGCTGGCGGTTCGCAGTCGACGGCATCCCCGTGCGAGTGGTCGCGGACCCTGTCCACGATCGCATGCGCATCCTGGCGCCGGTTGCGGAGGCGAAGGCGCTCTCGCAGGCGGACCTCGCTCGGCTCATGCAGGCGAACTTCGACACCGCACTCGACGCGCGCTACGCGATCGCCCGGGGCGTTGTCTGGGCCGCCTTCATCCACCCGCTCTCTCCGCTCACGGAGGTGGAGTTCCTCTCCGGGATCCGTCAGACCCTGAGCCTCGTCCGCACCTACGGCACGACGTTCAGCTCCGGCGCGCTCAGCTTTGGCGGCGGCGACAGCGAAGAGGTCGCCCCGTAGTGGCGGTCACGCGCCCCGCCGGCGCAGCCCCTCGGTTCGCGCCCCCCTCCACCGTGCCCTCTCCGCTCACGCGTCTGAGCCCGGGCGCGCAAGAGATGGTAACCGCTCGACGCCCGCCGTCGTATTCGAATGAGTCACGCCTTTCGGCGCGAGAACGTCTCGATGTCCCCGTTTCATCGCATTGCATGCTGGATGGTGGCATCGACCGTGATGCTGCCCTGTGCGGGCATCCGCGCGGCCGGCAATTCGACTCATCGCGTGAGCGTGCCCGGCGGAGTCCTGAGCATTTGGATCGAGCCGGGCGGGGCCTCGGACGAGGTCGTTCTGCCCTGGATCTCGGCGGCTGCGGACGCGGTCGTCAGCTACTACGGCAAATTTCCGGTCCCCGAATCCCGCGTTCGCGTTCGTTCCGGGGCGGGCAATGGGGTTCGCGGGGGTAGGACCTACGCGAACCTCTCGACCGAGGTCACGTTGGGGCGGAGTTCGACCGCCGCGGAGCTCGGCCGGGATTGGGTCATGACACACGAGCTCATTCACCTCGCCTTCCCCTCGGTCCCGCGCGAGCACCGCTGGCTCGAGGAGGGCCTCGCGACCTACGTCGAACCGATCGCGCGAGCGCGCGCACGCCAGCTCTCGGCCGAACGCGTCTGGGAGGACCTGATGAGGGATCTTCCACAGGGATTGCCTCAGCCGGGCGATCGCGGGCTCGACTTCACGCACACGTGGGGGCGCACGTACTGGGGTGGCGCGCTGTTCTGCTTGCTCGCGGACGTGGAGATTCGAGAGCGCACCCACAACCAGCGCGGCCTCGAGCACGCGCTGCGCGCCATCGTCGCCGCGGGCGGCCGCGCCGATCACGAGTGGGACCTATCGCGCGCGCTCGCGGTGGGCGACTCGGCGACGGGCGTACCGGTGCTGATGGAGCGCTACGCGCAGATGCGGTCGACACCTTTCAGCGTGGATCTGCCTGCACTGTGGCGTCGCCTCGGCGTGCGGCAGGAGGGCGGCCGCGTTCTATTCGACGACGGCGCGCCGCTCGCGGGCGTGCGTCGATCGATAACCTCGGGTGATTGATGGAGCCGCGCGGCCGATCGGCCCCACTCGATTGCCGGTCAGCCTCCCCTGATCCGCGTCAGTCCACACCACCCCTACGACGCGATGAAACGCACACGCACGTGGTCGCGCAGCACGCCGAGTTCGAGCTGCAAATTGTCGAGCCGTCTCTTCACCGCGTCGCCGAGGCTCACGATGCCGATCAGCACGCCTGCTGACATCACAGGAAGGTGTCGCGTGCGACGTCGAGTCATCTCGGTAAGGACTTTGTCGACGGAGTCGTCGGGAGTGCAGGTCGCGGGAGTGCCCGTCAGGATGGCCTTCACCGGCAAGCCGAACGCCACGGTCCCCCGCTCGGCGAACGCGCGCACGAGATCGCGCTCCGCCAGCACACCAACGACACGCTTGTTGGCTTCGTCCAGGATCACGAGCGATCCGATCTTCTTGTCCGCGAGCCGCATCGCGGCGTCGCGAAGCGTCGTTCCCGTCGAGGCGGTCTCGACGTGCGTTCCTTTGCTCCTGAGGATCGATCCGACATTCATCCGAGGACCTCCTGCGCATCCGGCGCATTCCTACGTACGCTCGTTGCGCCAATCCCGTTACCGATCTCCGCTGCGCGTGCGGTATCCAGCACCGGCCGGGAAACCGAAGAGCCCGCTTCGACGTAGTGCAGCGTAGTGCAGTTCGGGGACTCGGGTATGCGGTGCGAAATCCTGAAGACGGCGGCAGCGCGGATTCTCATCATCGCGCTCTTCGCGGCGGCAGCGCTTTCCTGTACGCCGGCGACCACGCCTTCGCCCCTGCGCTACCGGCTTTCGAACAGTGGACACGATTGGACGACGTCAGGGGAAGACGAGGTTCTCGAGGACCTCCGCCCCAGATACGAAGCGTATTTCGAGGACGTCATGTCTCCGAGCAGCACGGAGGAGTTCAACCTGAAGGCGCTGAGAGATGACCTCGAGCGAACCCCCGTCGACCGGCGGAACTACGACGCGCTCAACGCGCTGGCCATCGGCTACTTCGAGCTGAACCATCGCGCGACGACGCAGCGCGGCGGGCCGAGGTACCTCGGCGACTCGTTCCGCTCGGCCAAGCTTCTCGCCGTGCCATGGCGCGCGTACGGACTGATCTCCGACGCCGCGTTGCGTGACGCCGTTCTCGATTTCTTCGAGGACGCGACGAGCGGAGAGAAGCTCGGCTCAACAGCGACGGCGTCGCGCCTTCTCGACGTCGTCGCCTCGCTGGAGCGCAAGGAGCAGGATCCCGCGCGTCTCGAGCGAATTCGCTCGCTCACGCAGCGCCTCTCCGAGACGTCTGCGAACTCGGACCAGAAGCGAGACCCGCGGGCGCGACGCTCAGCCCCAGCGGTGCAGTAGGTCTCCATCGCCGACGAAGTACCGCACGACGTCGATCGCGTCGATCAGCAGCGACACGCCAGCAATCAGCAGGTACGCGTGCAGGTACTTCCGGAAGAGCGAGCCCGTGCCGATCGCGCGGCGGCGATACACGATCCACACGAAGACCGGCGTCCAGAAGACGAGGTGCGCCAGGCCGAGGAGGCGCACGTATCCAACCTGGGCGTAGATCGCGTTCATCAGGACCGCGGAGCCGAGAAAGCTCGCGAGGATCGCGATCGGCTCGGCGCGAACCCGCCACGAACCGGCCTCTCGCCGCACGATGAAGAGCAGCGCGGCGATGTACACGGAGACCAGCACAGCGAGCCATGCGCGGAGCCAGAGCGGCTCGGTCGCCATCGCCGCACCCAGAGTCGCGGGCATCGACTCGTCCATCACACTCCTCC
>JBBDXF010000023.1:89109-101716 GCA_040902485.1 Myxococcota bacterium
CGCGCGCTCTCGCGCGCACGTCCCCACAAGCGGCGCAGCAGCGCAGCGAGTGGCAGCGTCAGAAGCGCTGCGGCGACGAGCGGCGCCAGCGTGTGCGCGACGAGCTGGTGCAGGGCGCTGTCGCTCGGGCACGTGGTGTGCACCGCCGCCGCTCCCAGCGCGACGCCTCCGATGAGTGCCAGCGCCGCTCCCGCGCTCGGCCGGCGCATGGCCGCGTGCACAATGTACGCGCATGCCAGCACCGTCGAGGCAATTCCGAGTTGCACCGAGCGCGACATGCACGAGGCGCAGGCGGCGAGCTCCTGCGTGCTGAACTGAAGATCGCTCCGCGCCAAGCCCCAGAGCCCGCCCGCGACGGCCACGAGCAGCCCGAGCGCGCCCGCTCGGACGCCGAGCCGCACGGCGCCCTCTCGCCCGGGCACCGCGGACGCAAGAGCCGCGCTCGTAGCACCGATCGCGACCAGGACCAGGCCGAAGAGCGCGGCAAGGTAAGAGGGACTCGACCACGCGGTGTCCCCCCCGGGTCGGGGAGAGAACCCGCCGAGCAGCCAGTCCCCGGCGACGATCAGCAGGAAGATCCCGACCACTGCCGCACCCGCCGCACGGAGCGGCGGAATCGGGCGGACGGGCCGGAGGTCCCGGACCAGATCGTGAATGCGGTCTTCGGTCGACTGCACGCTCATCGCTCCCTCTCACGGAGGGCCGCGCGCAACGCTTGATAGCCGCGGTGTGCGCGCACCTTGAGTGCGCCGGCGCTCACCCCCACCCGAACGGCGGCTTCCGCCACGCTGAGCCCCTCGAGGTGGATCAGCTCGACCGCCTCTCGCTGAGCCGGCGGCAACGCAGCCAGCGCTTGCGCGAGCTCCGGCGAGAGCGCGTTCGCGAACGGCTCGGCCGGCTCCACCGAGGGTTCGGGAACCCCGTCGAGCTCGAGGCTCACCTCGCGACGGGAAAGCCGCGCACGCGAGCGACCCCAGTCGGCGATCGCATTGCGCACGATCGCGTGAAACCAGGGCGTAAACGGGCGCTCGGCGCGATATGTGTGTCGCGCGCGGTGGATCGAGACCAGAGCGTTCTGCACGATGTCCTCCCGCGCGGCTGCGTCCCCGACGCGCCCGCCGACCTGCCGCCGAGCGTGGGGAAGGAGTTCGAGCAGCAAGTTCTCGTATGCGTGGCCGTCGCCCGCCTGGGCCGCCACCATCCACGCGCGCCAGGTCAGCTCGCGCTCGTCCCACGTGTGGCGTCGATCTTCCATACGCCCCCGACCGGCGCGCGGTTACGCCGATGGCCCCGCCAGCCTAGTCTGCGCGGTTTCGACGAGCGACGCACATCCCGAGGGGGGAGACGGTGGGCGAGCCGCGTCGATGGCGGCTCTGCGGAACAACCGGGCCGTCTGGCGCGGCCCGGCGAGCGACTTCAACCTCCTTCGTCGCCAACCGCCGACGAGTGGCTCTTGGCTGCCACGCGACTACCGAGTCGAGCGAGTAGAATTACTTCTTGCGCGTCACTCCGATTGGGCACTCCCGGGACCTCGATCCTGGGGGGGCGGCTCGTCGGGAGCTGGAGCACGCTTTGTCGCGTACGAAACGGGACAGTCTTCTCGCCGCGGTCGTTGTGTGGATCGTTGCCTTCTCGGTGCTGTCCCTCGCGTGCGGCGGCGATGACCGCCCTTCCCAGACTGGTGGCCTCGGGGAGCAGGAGAGCGAGGCCATCGGGCGGCAGAGACAGAACCACCTGGCCGCCGAGGCGAGCCCGTACCTCCAGCTCCACGCCGCGAATCCCGTGGACTGGTATCCCTGGGGCGAGGAGGCGCTCGAACGCGCGCGGAGCGAGCAGAAGCTGATCTTCCTCTCGATCGGCTACAGCACCTGTTACTGGTGCCACGTGATGGAGCGCGAGGTGTTCTCGAACCCCGAGATCGCGGCGCTCATGAACGAGCACTTCATCTCGATCAAGGTCGACCGCGAGGAGCGACCCGATCTCGACGAGATCTACATGACGGCGACGCAACTGCTGACGGGCTCTGGCGGCTGGCCGAACTCGGTCTTTCTCACGCCGGATCGGAGGCCCTTCTATGCGGGAACCTACTTCCCGCCGCAGGACGCCCCCGGACGGCCGGGCTTTCCCACGGTGCTACGCGCGTTGCAGGGGGCCTGGACCAAGGAGCCGGACAACGTGCGCGCCACGGCCGATCGCGTCGCCGCGGGGATCGAGCGGATCGCGAATCTCGCCGCGCCGCCCGAGGCCGCACCCGCTGGCGCGGAGACGATGAACGCTGCGCTTGCGGCGCTCCAAGCGGACTTCGACGCGGAGCAGGGTGGCTTCGGCCGCAGCATGAAGTTCCCGAGGGCGCCGGTGCTCGATCTGCTCGTTTCCCGACTCGAGCAAGCGCGAGATCCGGAGGTCGAAGCGATGTTGGTGCGGACGCTCGACGCGATGGCACTCGGCGGCATCTACGATCAGCTCGGCGGGGGCTTCCATCGCTACGCGACGGAACGCACCTGGTCGATCCCCCACTTCGAGAAGATGCTCTACGACAACGCGCAGCTCGCGGGGATCTACGCGAGGGCGTTCGCGCTCACGCATCGCCCGCTCTACCGGCGCGTCGCAGAGCAGACGCTGGCCTACCTCGACCGGGAGATGAGTCATCCCGAGGGCGGCTTCTACTCCGCGCAGGACGCCGAGGTCGATGGAAGGGAGGGCGCCTCCTACGTCTGGAGCCGAGCGGAGATCGTCGACGTGCTCGGAGAGAGCTCGGCCGAGAGCTTCCTCGCCGTCTACGAGCTGACGCCGCTCTCCGGCGACGCGGAGCACGGCGTGCTGCGCGTGCGCGACACTTCCGATCCGGCCGTGACGCTCGCGGGCCTCGATGCCCTGCGCGCCGCACTCCTCGCGAGGCGCGAGACGCGCACTGCGCCGCGGCGAGACGACAAGGTGCTCGCCGCCTGGAATGGCCTTGCGATCCGCGCTCTGGTGGATGCGGCACGCGCCCTCGAGCGCCCCGACTACTTGCGTCGGGCGGCGCGGGCCGCGCACTTCGTGCTGGTGCGGCTCGGCGCCGACGACGGGTCCCTGCGGCGCTCCTACATCGCCGGACAAGCGCGCGAGGAGGGCGTGCTCGACGACTACGCGTCGCTCGCCGACGGGCTCCTCGCACTTCATCAGGCGACGGGCGACCCGCGCTGGCAAGAGGCGAGCGAGAAGCTCGCCGGCATCATGCTCGACCGCTTCGAGGACACGAAGCGCGGTGGGTTCTATCTCACGCCGAGTGGCGCGAAGCTGCTCGTCCGGCCCAAACCCTTCGACGACAACGAAGCTCCCTCGGGGAACGCGCAGGCACTTCGAGTGTTGCAGGTGCTCGCGGTCGACCCCGGTACGGCGCGCTACGCGCGGGCCGCGGAACGAACCGCGGGCGCCGCTGGGCTGTACTTGCGCCGATCGCCGAGCGCGGTGCCGGCGATGGTCGCGGCGCTCGCGCGCAGCCCGGTGCGGCCGAATGACGTCGCGCGGACCGAAGCGACGGCGTCGGCAACGCCGTCAAACGCTGCCGCGCACTCCGCCTTCCCGCGCAGCGGTGATCACGTGCATGGGCAACTCGTTCGCCACGACGCATCGCGCGCATCTTTCGTCGTGCGTGTGATCGTGGATCCGGGCTGGCACGTAAACGCGAACCCAACGTCCCTGCCCTACCTCGTGCCGACCTCGGTCGAGCTCTCGGCGGGAAGCCGCCCGGTCGCGATCCGCTACCCGAAGGGAAGATCCTTTCGACCCGAGTTCTCGCCTACCGCGATCGACGTTTATGAGGGCACGATCGAGATCGAGGTCGACCTCGATTCGGAGCTCACTCCGCAAGATCGCCTCGGTCTCCGATTTCAGGCCTGCGACACAAGCCGGTGTCTGCCACCGGACCGCGCGGAGCTCGCGCTCGATGCGGCCGCGACGGGTCAGCCCAAGAAGCCGTAAAGGAGCGCGCCGAGCAGCAGCCAACACGCCACTCCGACCAGGCAGCTGATCGCAATCCCCCGAGCGGCGTCGAGGAAGTTGGCCTCCTCGCCCGTGTGACGGTAGAGCGAACTCGGCGCTCGAAATCCATCGAATACTCTCGCTGTGCCCTTCGACTCGCGAACCTCATTCAGCGTGCAGATCGGCAGCATGCGCGGAACCTCGGCTGTTGGCCCCCATTGGCAAAACGTTCCAAACGCTCGTCCGGTTACCGGCCGCGCCTGCGCCTCGCTGAAGTCGCAGCAACGACGTCGCCGTCGTAACCCGCGCGCCGCCGCAGACGTAGGTTCTAGTGCGCATGTCGGGAGGGCATCGTGACGGGACGGAACGCTGCGACGCTTCTCGCCTTCGTCGCGTTCGGGCTGTATCCGGTGATCACACGGGCTGACGAGCTGACGCGGAACGGCTTCGCACTGTCGCCGGCCTCGATTCCGGCGCACGAGATCATCTCCGGCGGACCCGGGCGAGATGGGATTCCAGCCCTCGACCATCCCGCGACCGAGCGCGCTGGCGCTTCGTCCTGGAACGACGACGAGCCGGTGCTGGCGCTCGTCATCGGTGATCAGGCCCGCGCGTACCCCGTCGCGATCCTGAACTGGCACGAGATCGTGAACGACACGCTCGGTGGTGTGCCGATCCTGGTCTCGTTCTGTCCGCTGTGCGGGACCGGCCTCGTCTTCGATCGCCGGATCGCCGGCACGACGCGGCGGTTCGGGGTCTCGGGCCTCCTGTATCGATCGGACCTGCTCATGTTCGACCGTGAAACCGAGAGCCTGTGGTCACAGATCTCCGCCGCCGCCGTCACGGGTCCGTCCCGCGGTCAGCGACTCTCCATCGTGCGCGCGCGGATGGATCGCTGGGGCCAATGGCGGCGCGCACATCCCGAGACCACGATCCTCGCGCGTGCGACCGGGCACGCTCGCGACTACGCGCGCTCGCCCTACGCGGACTACGCGGATTCGCGCCGGCTCTTCTTCCCGGCACCGGTCGACCCACGCTACCACCCGAAGATGCCCACGCTCGGGCTGCGCATCGCGGGCAACGCCGCTCGCGCGTACCCGGCGTCCGAGCTCGCGCGCGCCGGATCGCCGGTAGAGGAGGACTTCGCCGGGCGTCCCGTGCGTGTCGCGTACGACGCGGAGCGACAGGTCTTCGAGGTTTCCGCGCCGGCCGATGTCGAGGTGATCGAGGGCTACTGGTTCGCTTGGGCGGCGTTCCATCCGGAGAGCAGCGTGTACACGGCCGCTCGCCATCAGTAGAGCAGGATGTTCAGCAGGTTGTCGCGGAACGTGATGTCGGAGGGCAGCTCCGCGTGGCTCCGGCAGATGAACACGGCGTACGCGATCGGGAAGAAGCCCGGCTGCGCGGCGTCCGGCGCCAGGCTGTCGCGCGCCAGCAGCGAGGCCTTGGTCACTCGCCCATCGCCGGGTTCGAGCATGAGCGCGTCGTAGTCGACGCCCGGTATTCGATTCTGAACCTCGTCAGGACGCAGGCGGATCGCGACGCGACCGCCTACTTCTTCGAGCAGGCAGCGGGCCGGCGTGAGCTCGCAGTCGCCGCCGAAGACGACGTACTCCGTGGCTCCCTCGGAGAGCGGCGCCGAGAGCGCTTGCTGGAAGCGGCGCCCGCGCGTCAGTGCACGTGCGAAGAACCGCTCGTGTGCGAGCAGAAGCGCATCGGCCTCGGTCGGACTCGCCGCCTCCGAGACGATTCGCGCTCGCACCACCGGGTCGAAGATCGACCAGCGGTATTGGCGCCACATCTCCGCATCGTAAAGATCGACGTCGAGCCGCCGTCCGCGGTTGTCGATCATCCAAGTCCGGTTCGGGTTCGGGAAGAGCTCGAACAGGCTCGGCATCGTCGCCAGGAGCTCCGGGCTCATCGACGCGAACCCGATCGAGTTCCCCATGATCGCACCCTGCAACGCGCTCACCGAGCCGTAGTTGGGTGTACCGATCAGAATCACCCGCCGCACGGCGCGTGCGCCGCGGTTGTCGATCGCCGCCCCGGGATCCTCCAGGTCGAGCACGTCGATCGAGCCGAAGCGCAGGAAGTACCGCGCGACGAGCCCCCCGGCGCTGTGCGCGACGAGATCGACACGCAGCTCCGGGTCGCCGCGGAGCTCGCGCAGCCGCCGGATCACCCGATCGAGCTGCTGCGCCGCGCCAACCAGGTCCTGGCGCCAGTCCCACGAGAACGTCACGCAGTCCGCATCGACGCGCTCCGCCGCCAGCTCACTCGCCGGGACACACCGATAGCCGCCGGGTCCAGTGAGTGTGGCGAGGATCGTCCGATAATAGTCACTCCCGAAGGCCTCGAAGAAGACGTCTCCGGGCTCGAGCTCGCTCTGCGTCGCTGCCGAGGCGCTCCCGGGGAGCGGCAGCGCCAGCTCCGCCAATCTGCGCCCGGTGAGCAGATCAAGGCTGCTTCCCGGCCACACCTCTTGCCCTGACGCGCGAGAACGGAGGCGCGACCCGAAAACACCGGGGATGACGATTACGGGAGTGCGCGGACTCGCCGCGTGGGCGGCGTACAGGCGCCGCAGATCGGGCTCGCGGCCGAGGGACGAACACGCGGACACGATCGCGAGGCTCGCGAACAGGCCAACTCGTGCGAGAGATCGCGCCGAGCGCACAGCGAGGTTCGCTTGCATGGCGCTAGGGACGGTGCCTTTCCGCGTGCCACCCGTGCGCGGCCAGGTGCTTCGTACCGAACTCGAGCGGCGCGGCCTCGAGTGTCGTCGCGAGCGCGTCGTTCCAGCGGTTGAGCCAGCCGAAGAGCGCGATCACCGCCGCGAGCTCGACGATCTGGTCGTCGTCGTAGTGCTCGCGCAGTGCGCGGAAGTGCTCCGGGGTGACCGCGGCCGGCGATACGGACGCGTCACGCGCGAAGCGGAGCGCAGCGAGCTCGGCCGGCTCGAAGAGCGGACTCGACTCGAAGTCACACGCCGCTTCGATCTTCTCGGACGCGATCCCGCGCCGCTCCGCTCCATGACTCGTGTGCGCTTGACAGTACCCGCAGCCCGCGGCGCGGCTCGAAACGAACGCGACCAGGGACTTGGTCTCGGCGGGAACGCGGCGCGGCGAGTTCACGAGCCCCGCGAGCGGAACGAAGGCGCGCACGAGCTCCGGCCAGCGGGCCATCGTGAGCAGGCTGTTGGGCACGAAGCCCATGGCCTGCTCGGCAACGCGGAGCAGCGGCTCGAGCTCTGGGGTGTCGCGCCGCTCGAGCGGCGGTAGGTTCGGCATGGTTGCTCTCCTCTGTCCGGCGCGAGATGCGCCGGGTGTTGACGGAACCCACCCTACTCGGGTGCGGTGGCCGTGTCATTCAGCCGCCAATCGTATTCGAGGTAGCGGACGCGGAGTTCGCCGCCTTGCTCGTGGATCCACTCCGCAGTCTCGGCCGGAAGCCGCGCCGCGACGAAGGACACGACCGCGCCGCCGAAGTCACTCGCGAACCAATCGAAGATCGGGCTCAGGTAGAGCGTCCGAGTCGCCCGGTCGACGCGCGCTCCCTTGCGCGGGTCGGCGAGCCAGCGCCGCACGTTGTCCTCGAGCTGCGCGTCGAGGTCGCCCGCACGGTACGGCTCGCGCCGAAGCGGCGGGCACGAGAGGGACGCGCAGACGATCGCCGCATGGATTCGCGGATCTCCGATCGGACGCAGAATCCGGTTCTCGATCTCGTCCAGGGTGTAGGACTTGCCGCCGATCTCCCCCGCCTGCTTGCCCCATACGGGCGAGAACACGCTCCCGAGTGAGCGGATGCTGTCTGCCGGGTAGCCGCGCTGCACGACGTCGATCGCGAGGATGTTGTAGGCGTTGATCCAGAATGCCAGCGTCTCGTCTCGATTCTCGAGACGGCTCGGGTCCGAGGCGCGCAGGCTCGCAACGAGCGCGCTCCAATCCTTCGAGCGGCGGAGCGCGCCGTAATCGACGCGCGTCGAGGCGATGTCGCTGACGGCCACCGTGTGCTCCGCAAGGATCTTCGCGTAGAGCGCAGAGTCGAGGGCGGCGGCATCGGTCGCCACGAACGCAAGCGTCATGCAGGCACTCAACGCGTACGCACCGCGCATGGCTAGCGGGTGACCCGGAACCAGAGCTCGAAGAGCCGCTTCACGCGTGGCGTGAGGCGGGTCCGCGTGTACAGGCCCGCGGCGGCTTTGATCGCCTCGGCCTGGGTCGGATAGGGATGGATCACGTTCGTGAAGGCGCCGAGTCCCACGCGGTTCGTCATCGCCAGCGTGACCTCACTGATCATCTCGCCGGCGTGCGAGGCGACGATCGTCGCCCCGAGGATCTCGTCTGTGCCCTTGCGCACGTGAATCTTGACGAATCCCTCGTCCTCGCCGTCGGTGACGGCGCGATTCGCCTTCGAGATCGGGACCTGAAAGGTGTCGAGCGCAATGCCGCGCTCCTGTGCGTCGCGTTCGTACAGGCCGACGTGCGCAACTTCGGGATCGGTGTACGTGCACCACGGCATCACGAGCGACGAGAGGCGCTTGCGACCTAGGAAGAGCGCGTTCTGAACCACGATCTTGGCCGCCGCGTCGGCCGCGTGCGTGAACTTCCAGTCCATGCAGACATCGCCGGCCGCGTAGATCCGGCGGTTCGTCGTGCGCAGCCGATCGTCGACCTTCACCCCACGGCGGAGATCGAACTCGACGCCCGCGCGCTCGAGCCCCAGGTCGCCGACGTTGGGCGCGCGTCCGGCGCCGACCAGGATCTCGTCCACGACGATCTGCGCATCGCGCTCGCCGAAGGCGACGTGGAGGACCTTTTCGTCGCCCTTCCGCTCCACCTTTCGCAGCTGCGCACCGAGGACGAGCTCCACACCCTCGCGCGCGAGCGCCTTCTGCACGATCGCGGCGGCGTCGGGGTCTTCGCGCGTCAGAACCTGCGGCGCGAGCTCGAGCAGGATCACCGACGACCCCAGGCGCCTGAAGGCCTGCGCGAGCTCGCAGCCGATCGGCCCGGCGCCAATCACCGCAAGCCGCTTCGGGCGCTCCGTCAGCTCGAACACGGTCTCGTTCGTGAGGTAGCCCGCCTCGTCGAGGCCCGGAATCGCTGGCGCCGTCGCGCGCGCGCCGGTCGCGATCACCGCCTTCTTGAAGCGGAGCGCGCTGCCCTCCACTTCGATTTCCGTCGGGCCGGCGAACTGCGCATGCCCGAAGAACACGTCGACGCCGAACTCTCCCGAGTAGCGCGTCGCGGAGTCTTCGTGACTGATGCGCGAGCGAATCTCCCGCATGCGCTCCATCACTGCGCCGAAATCCGGGAGATCGGCCGCGGATACGGCCAGACCGATCTCTCGCGAGCGCCTCGCCTCGTGCACCAGACGCGCGGCTCGGATCACTGCCTTCGATGGCACGCAGCCGACGTTCAGGCAGTCACCACCCATGAGATGTCGCTCGATCAGAGCAACTTGTGCGCCAAGGCTCGACGCCACCAGGGCGGTGATCAGTCCGGCGGTCCCGGCGCCCACGACAACGAGATCATAGCGGTCACGTGGCGCCGGATTCCGCCAGGTCGCAGGATGTACGTTGGCGACGAGCTTCTCGTTGTGGCGGTCGCGAGGCTCGACGTGGACGGTGCTCGACATTGAGAAGCTCCTTCGAATCGCTGAACGCGCAGGTCGCAGTCGACTCAGGCGCCCGGTTCAGTCTCCGTCGCGGCTTTGAGCGCACGTCGAGCGATGCGGGTGATGACCGCGGTCACACCTATGGTCGCCACGAAGCCCAGCGCCAGAAGGGCGTAGTATTCGCTGCCGCGCTCGACGCCGGCGCCGCCGGCGATCGACGCAACGTCTCCCGCGACCTTCCCCGAGTACACGTAGAGAAGCGTACCGGGCAGCATGCCGAGCGAAGCGAGCGTGTAGTCGCGAAGTCGAACGCGCGAGAGCCCGAGTGCATAGTTCAGGAGATTGAACGGGACGAGGGGCGAGAGGCGCAGCAGAAAAACGATGCGCAGCCCGTCGCGCTCGACCGCCCGATCGATCGCGGCGAAGCGGGCGTCACCCGCGACGCGACTGGCGACGAAGCTTCGAGCGAAGTAGCGCGAGACGAGGAACGCGGCTGTCGCTCCGAGCGTTGCGCCGACGAAGACGATGAGCGTCCCTTGAGTCACGCCGAAGATCGCTCCAGCCGCCATCGTCAGCACCACGCCCGGAACGAACGCGATCACCAGGACGGCATATCCGAGCACGAACGCGAGCGGACCCCAGGCACCGAGTCCCTCGACCCAGCGTGCGAAGACCGGCAATGACTCACCAGCGTAGCGGCTAGCGATCGCGAGTAGGACAAGAATTGAGAGCGCAGCGGCGATTCGCAGGAGCGGCAGGCGCCGCGGGGTCGCGGCGTGCTCGGAGTCGACGCCAGCGAAGGCTCGCTCGGACAACGCGTCCAGCTCCAAAGCGGAACGCGAATCGTAGCCTCGGGGTGCGCTCACCGGCGCATCCGGGCGTGGTCGCGCAGGACGCCGACCTCGAGCGTGAGATCGTCGAGCTGGCTCTTCACGACGTCCCCGATACTGACGATGCCCACGAGCACGTCCTCGGCGACGACCGGAAGATGGCGCGCCCGACGCGCGGTCATCTCCGCCATGACGAATGCCACGGAGTCCTCCGGGTCACAGGTCGCCGGCGAGCCGGAGAGGACGCGCGCGACGGGCAGCGTCGCTGTGCGAGCTCCGTACTGCGTCAGCGCGCGTACCACGTCGCGCTCCGAGAGGACTCCAAGCAGGGTTCCGGATCGATCGAGAATCACGAGCGAGCCGACGCCCTGGTTGCAGAGCCGCGCAGCCGCCTCGCCGAGGGTCGTATCTTGCGATGCGGTCTCCACGTGCGTGCCCTTCTGCCGCAGAATCGAGCTCACCTTCATCGATCCCTCCACAAGCCCCCGGGGGCCTCGTTCGCCACGCCCCTACTACGACGGGCGCGCCGATCTCGTTACAGTGCGCCGCGCGGGTCCTCGGCGACCCTGACGAAGCGGGAGTGGACCTTGAGTGTGAGTCGACAGGCCCGTCACCCTGGATCGCCACCGCGCGTCGCCCGGAGGTCGTCGCCCGATCGCTGCGCGTCTCCGCCGTGGTGGGGACGATCCTCGTCGCGATCAACTACACCGATCGCGCGCTCTCTGGAACGCGCGTTCCGTTCGACTGGGTGAAGATGGCGATCACCTATGCCGTTCCGTACTGCGTGGCGACGTTCGCGGCGGTCCAGACACTCCGGCAAACGCGAGATTCGCGCGGAGCCCGGTCCGGCCCCAGCTCCGATCACTCGTGAACGTGCGGCTCGAGCTCCACGGGGATCCCCGGCACTTCGAGCCCACCGGCGGCGAGCCAGCTCCGCGTCGAACTCTCCGCGCGCTCGATCAGCTCGGCGGTGTGCGTGAAGTCGTAGGCGGAACAGGGCATCGGACAGAGCGGTGGAACGACGCGGATCTCGACGTCCGCGGGCGCGCGCGTCAGATCCGTCACGAGCTGCCGCGCGATCAGGAGATTCAGCGCGTGAAGCGCGACGGCGAGCGCCCGGTTGGATCGGGGCCCGGCGGCGCAGGAGAAGCCCGTCGGCAGAACGATCACGCGTCGCGCGCCGAGTGCCACGGCGGCGGCCACGGGGGTATTGGCCGCGATGCCCCCGTCGACGAGCGGTCGGCCGTCGATCGAGACCGAGGGAAAGACCGCAGGAATCGCGGCGCTCGCGAGGAGTGCCTCGACGGCCGAGCCGCGCGACAGAATCACCTCGGACCCACTCCGGAGATCCGTCGCGACGACGTACATCGGCGTGGCGGTCGACTCGAGCGTGCTCCCCGGAAGGTTCTCGATCAGGAGTCGTCTCAGCCCGTGCGGGGAGACGAGGGAGCGGCCTCCACCGAGAAGCGCGAGCAGGCCGCGCGCCGGCCCGACGGGGAAGACATCGGCGCGCCGGATCCCGAGCCAGACCTGCGCGAGTCGCTCCACACCGCGAGCATCTGGAGCAGCCGCGAAGTAGAAGCCGTTGATCGCGCCCACCGAGGCGCCGAGAACGAGATCGGGTCTCTGGCCGATCTCGACCAGCGCTCGCAGCATGCCCACTTCGACCGCGCCGAGGCTCCCCCCACCAGCGAAGACGAACGCCGTCGGGCCGCGAGTGGATTCGTGGAGACGCGCCATGCGTTTCAGACGAACGAGTCGGGACTCGGTTGCGCAAAAACTCTGGACGAGCTTCGCATCGGGGCCGCGTAACCGGGGGCGGCCAGCGACCGTATCCACTCGCAAGCGAGAAGGAGCAGGCGATGGACGATCCGCTGACCCGGGGCCTTCCCTGCGGCGATCGCGACGGGATGGGACGGATCTTCGCGCGGGTCGAGTCGCGCCTCAACACGGTCGCCCGGCGAATCGTCGGCGACTCCGACGCCGCGGACGTCGTCCAAAGCGCGTTCGAGAAGGTCCTGCGCCACTGCGATCAGTTCCGCGGCGGCTCCCGGGTGTCGACGTGGATGCACCGGATCGTCGTGAACGAGGCATTGAGCTGGCTCCGCCAGACCCGGTCGCGTGAAACTCGGAGCATCGAAGCCTCCGACTGGCGACTCGTGCTTGCGGGGCCCGACGATCCCGAGACGGGGGGGGGG
>JBBDXF010000023.1:101726-112856 GCA_040902485.1 Myxococcota bacterium
CCCCCCCCCCCCCACGAACGGCTCGAACGAGCACTGCAGCGGCTCGATGCGGAGGACCGCACGCTGCTCACGGCGACCGCACTCGACGGACGCTCGCTCGCAGCCGTGAGCTCGGAGCTCGGCCTCTCTCTCGCGGCGGTGAAGTCGCGCGCCTTCCGCGCGCGGCGGCGGCTCTCGCGCGGCTTCGCGCGAGCGTGAGCTTCGCGAGTACGTCGTGCACGTCCAGGGGGATTGAATGCGATCCGAGTCCTTGCTCCCCGATTTGATCGCGCACGAGGATGCCGTGCGTTCGCGCTACAGCAGCGCCGCCGCGGCGCGCGAGCCCGCGCTCTGCTGCCCCGTCCAATATGACTCGAGGTGGCTCGCGGCGATCCCGCCCGAAGTCCTCGAGCGCGACTACGGCTGCGGCGACCCCTCGCGCCACGTGCGCGAGGGCGACACGGTGCTCGATCTCGGCTCGGGCGGAGGAAAGATCTGCTTCATCGCAGCTCAGATCGCCGGCCCGAAGGGCCGCGTGATCGGCGTCGACATGAACCCGGAAATGCTCGCGCTCGCGCGCCGCGCGGCGCCCGCCGTCGCGGAGCGGATCGGCTTTGCGAACGTCGAGTTTCGCCGCGGCCGGATCCAAGACCTGGCGCTCGACACCGATCGGCTGGACGCCTGGCTCTCGACGCATCCCGTGGCGAGCGCCGGCGATCTCGCCGCGCTCGAGACCGAGCAGGCGCGCTTGCGCCGCGAGTGGCCGCTGGTCGCCGACGCGAGCGTCGATCTCGTCGTCTCGAACTGCGTCCTGAACTTGGTGCGCGAGAGCGACAAGCAGGCCCTGGTGCGCGAGATCTTCCGCGTGCTCGAGGTCGGCGGCCGGATCGCGATCTCCGACATCGTCTGCGACGAGCCGGTGCCGCAGCACCTGAAGAGCGATCCCGAGCTCTGGAGTGGCTGCATCTCAGGGGCCTTCCAGGAGATCGAGCTGCTCCGCGCGCTCGAGGACGCGGGCTTCTACGGGATCGCCGTCGACCAGTGGGAGGCCGAGCCGTTCGCGGTCATCGAAGGCATCGAGTTCCGTTCGATCACGGTCACGGCACACAAGGGCAAGCAGGGGCCCTGTCACGAGGCCAACGAGGCGGTGATCTACGCCGGGCCCTGGCGACGCGTCGAGGACGACGACGGCCACGTCCTCGAGCGCGGGGTGCGGAGCGCCGTGTGTGCCAAGACGTTCCGAATCCTGACCTCCGCTCCGTATGCGAGCGAGACGATCGCGGTGCCGCCGCGGATCACGATTCCCGAGGGCGAGCGCACCGGTTTCGACTGCAGTCGCACCGCGCCGCGCGCACCGCGCGAGACGAAAGGGCTCGCGTACCGCGAGACACGCGAGCCGTGCTCGGACGGGGCCTGCTGCTGATGGAGTGGCTGGTCGCGGCGGGCGCTCTGCTGCTCGCGTTCGTGAACGGCGCCAACGACAACATGAAGGGCGTGGCCACGCTCTACGGCTCGGGCGCGCTCGACTATCGCGGAGCGCTCGGGCTCGCGACCGTGTCGACCGCGCTCGGCTCCCTGGCGTCGACTCTGCTCGCGGCCGGCCTCGTGAAGGCGTTCTCGGCCCAGGGACTCGTCCCGGACGCGGCGCTCACGCCCCAGTTCTTGGCCTCGGTGGCGCTCGCGGCCGCGGCGACCGTCCTGCTTGCGACGCGCCTCGGCTTTCCGGTCTCGACCACGCACGCGCTCGTCGGCGCACTGGCCGGTGCGGGCGTGGTCGCCGCGGGCTCCGGCCTCGAGCTCTCGGCCCTGGGGAGCACGTTCCTCCTCCCGCTCCTCGCCGGGCCGTTCCTCGGCGGCGCGCTGGCCTTCGGCTTCGACCAAGCCGGCGGACGCATCGCCGCGCTCCTCGGCACCGCCCGAGAGACCTGTGTTTGCGTCGAGGAATCCCCTCCCCTGCTGAGCGCCGGCGGCTCAGCAGCGTTCGCCGACTCACGCCTCACCGTGGTGGTCGCGCAGCGCGACGCGTGCGCGGCGTCGGGGCAGGCGCGGCTGCTCGGATTCGAGCTGGGGCGCGTTGTCGATCTTGGCCACCTGATCAGCGCCGGAATGGTCGGATTCGCGCGGGGCCTGAATGACACCCCCAAGATCCTGGGGCTCGTCGTCGGCGCAGACCTCGCCAGGCCTGCGCTCGGGGCCGCTGCGCTCGGCGCGGCGATGGCTCTCGGCGGCCTCGTCGCCGCGCGCCGCGTGGCCGAGACCCTCGCCAAGAGGCTCACGCCCATGAGCCCGACCCAGGGCTTCTCCGCAAACGCGGCGACCGCAGCGCTTCTCGTGGCGGCGTCTCATTTCAGCCTCCCGGTGTCGACCACGCATGTCTCGACCGGCGGGATCTTCGGGATCGGGGCTTCGCATGGAGGACTGCACGCGCGCATGGCGGGCGAGGTCGTGCTCGCGTGGCTGGCGACGCTGCCGCTCGCCGCGCTTCTCGGACTCGTCTCGATGTGGGCTCTGCGATGAGCGCCTCCGCGCCCCGACCCTGCGCGGACGATTCCGCCCTGGCTCGGCCCGACTTCGAGCTTCATCTCCGGGCGCAGGGAGCGGCACCCTTGCGGCGCGGGCGCGTGACGACGCTGCAACTCAACATCACCAAGCGCTGCAACCTGGCCTGCCACCACTGCCACGTCGAGTCGGGGCCGACACGCCGCGAATCGATGGATCGCCGCGGCGCCGAACGCGTGCTCTGGCTCCTCGAGCGCAACCCGCAGGTCGAGCTGCTCGACGTCACCGGAGGTGCGCCGGAGCTCAACCCACACTTCCGCTTCGTCGTGGCGGGCGCTCGCCGCCTGGGCCGGCGCGTGATCGACCGCTGCAATCTGACGGTCTTCTTCGAGCGCGGGCAGCGCGACACGCCCGACTTCCTGGCCGCGCACGGGGTCGAGATCGTCGCGTCTCTTCCGTGCTACTCGCGCGAGAACGTCGAGCGCCAGCGCGGCCGCGGCGTCTTCGGCCGGAGCATCGCGGCCCTCGAGCGACTGAACTCGCTCGGCTACGGCCAGCCGGGCTCCGCGCTGCGGCTCGATCTCGTCTACAACCCGCAGGGAGCAACGCTCCCGCCTCCGCAGGCGCGGCTCGCGGCGGACTACCAGCGCGAGCTCGAGGAGCTGTTCGGGATCCGCTTCCACCGACTCCTCACGCTCGCGAACATGCCGATCAAGCGCTTCGCGCGCGAGCTCGCGCGGGAGGGGCGCGAGCGCGAGTACCTGTCGCTGCTCGTGAACCACTTCAATCCGGCGACCTTGCCGGCGCTCATGTGCCGGAGCCTCGTGTCGGTGGCCTACGACGGACACCTCTACGACTGCGACTTCAACCAGATGCTCGAGATCGAGCTTCCTGGCCCCGCGCGAAGCATCTTCGAGATCGACGACCTCGACGCGTTCACGGGACAGAGGATCGCCACCGCCTCGCACTGCTTCGGCTGCACGGCCGGTGCGGGGTCGAGCTGCGGGGGCGCTCTCACCTGACGCCGGCCCCTATTCGCGGCGGCGGCGAAGCGTCGCGAGCGTATCCTGATCACGGAGCAGGTAGAGAGCGATGCAGGCCGCGAGCATCGGCCAGGCAGCGAAGAAGAGCAGGTTCGCGAACGGATCGAGGTACTGCCGGTACGACGAGAGCGTGGACACCGTGTGCAGCGCGAGCACCGCGCCATAGGTAAATCGCTTGGCGACCCCAAGGGCGAACGCACCCACCAGCACGAGCTCCGCCACGCCCAGCAACGCCAGCACCGCGGGCCCGACGCTCGGGATGCGATAGAAGAGCTCGAATACGCGACCTGCGTGTGCCGGGTTGACGAGCTTGTCGAGCGACCAGGGCAGCATGACCAGCAACACGCCGAGCAGAAGCAGCAAGAGAGCGACTCGCACACGCGCGGGCTCCACTCGACGCAGCCTCCCAACGGTTCCGTGAGGTCATGCGCGCGACCACGCGCATCGCGCACCAGGCGGAGATCGCACAAGTACGGTGTCGCTGACCTCCCGGCTACAAGCCGCGGCGATCTCGCTCTCGGGGGCGAAGGCGCGTTCTCCTCTCGACGACGAGTGGTGATTTGATCGTGGCGCGCGGCGGCCTTCAGCGTTTGGATCCCGCCACGCCACCGCCTGCGAGCAGCTCGGCCTTGTAGCTTCCGGCGGACTCGATGGCTTGCTCGAGACGTTCGGTCGAGACATCGGCATTCGCCACGACCGTGACGCGCTCGGCTTTCTGGTCCACCGCCACGCTGCGCACTCCCTCGACCTGGCGGAGCGTCTTCTCGATCGCCTTGCCGCAGAGCGCGCACGCCATGCCGCCCACGCGGAAGACGGTCGTCCGATCTGCGGCGGGGTCCGCGATCGAGACCGTACCTACGAGGAGCACCGCGAGCGCCGAGAGCCTCACCAGAAGTCGTTTCATAGATAGCAATCCTCCTCAGAGTAGGGCCGCGAGCGCGTAGGGATACGCGATCGCGAGGCCGTAGAAAATCACCGCGAAGGTCACGAGCTGCCGCGTCCGGCGCCGTCGCAACGAGCCGGGGGCGCAGCTCTCGTCGACGCACGCCTCCGCAGGTTCGAATCGAGCCGGCCGCCAGGCGCGCCACGCCGCATAGAGCAGCGAGACGCCGCCCACGACCCTGAAGATCGGCTGGTAGGGCTCGAGGCTCGAAAGCGCCCCGAGCGCGCCCACGGAGATTCCGAACAGGAGAAAGAGCGCCGGCGCCACGCAACAGGATGCGATCAAGAGCGAGGCGCCAATCGCACCGCCGAGGGCGAAGTCTTCCTTCTTCATCGAGTCGTGCCTCCCTTCATTGCGCGCAGCACGAGAGCTTCGCGACGTCGCGGTCGAAGCCGAGCGCGGCGAGCTTCACGGCTTCGCTCTGCGTGAGATACGGGTGGAAGTGGCGCATCACCGCCGACACCGGGAGCCCGAACTTGATCATCAGGCTCGCCTCGATGATCTGCTCGCCGCCCTCGGGCGCGAGGATGCGCGCGCCCACCAGGCGATCCTCTCCGCGGGCGCGCAGGAGTTTCACGAAGCCGCGCGTGTCGCGCGCCGCGAGCGCGCGGGGGACCTGCGCGAGCGGCAGCCGCGAGACGTCGACGGCGATCCCCGCGGCGGCCGCCTCGCGCTCGTTCCAACCCACGCCCGCGACCTGCGGGTCCGTGAAGACCACCCACGGGATCGCCGTGTAGTCGCGAGGCGTCGCGGCGCCGGTGAGCGCGTTCTCTGCGGCGAGGCCGCCCTCGTACGCCGCGGCATAGACGTAGGCCGGCTCCCCGATCACGTCGCCCGCGGCATAGATCCCGGGAACGTTCGTCTCGAGATCGTCCTTCACGACGACGGTGCCGTTCGGCGCGCGCTCGACGCCCAGCGCTTCGAGCCCGATGCCGGCAGTGTTCGGGGCGCGGCCGAGGGCAGCGAGCACGGCGTCCGCGCGCAGCTTCTCAGCGCTGCCCGCGCGGCGTACCTCGAGCTCGAAGCCGGATGCGTCGCGCGCCACGCGCGCGACTTGCTGCCCGGTGAGAATCGCGAGGCCCTCGCGCGCCAGGCAGTCCGTCAGCGAGGATGCGAGATCGGGATCCTCGCCCGGGAGGATCTGCTCGCTCCGCTGCACGACCGTCACGCGGCTGCCGAGCCGCGCGAACATCTGGCCGAGCTCGAGCGCGACGTAGCGCCCCCCTAACACCACGAGCTCGCGCGGAAGCTTTGTCGCCTCCATCGCCGACGTGCTGTCCCAGACGCCGGCGTCGGCCAGGCCCGGGATCGGGGGATGGCTCGGCCGCGCCCCGGTGGCGATCAGGATCTTCTCGGCGCGAAAGACGGCATCGCCGACCGCGATCTCGTGGCGGCTGCGCAGGCTCCCACGGCCCGGCACTAGCTCGACGCCAGGGAGCGCATCCAGAGCGTCGACGTACTTCGCCTGACGGAGCTCGGCGACGAGCTCCGTCTTCTCGCGGATCAGCTCGGCGAAGTCCACGCGGCCCGGCTCGGCGGCGAGGCCGCGGAAGCGCGAGAGGCCGTGCTGATGGTGATTCTCCGCGGCGCGGATCAGCGTCTTCGAGGGAACGCAGCCGACGTTCACGCAGGTGCCGCCGATCGGTCCCTCGTTCACCAGGAGCACCCGCGCGCCGAGCTCGGAGGCGCGGCGCGCGGCGGCGAAGGCCGCTGAGCCGCCGCCGAGAATGGCGAGATCGAAGGCTTCCCCGCAACGCGGACGGGGTTCGCAGCAGGCGCGCTCGCCCGTCGAGCGAGGCTCGTCAGACATGATTCTCCCCGCCGCACGCTGCTGCTCGCCGCTCCGACCTCCGGTGCGGGCGCGCGAGCGCGTAGATCGCGATCGCCGCGAACGCGGCGAGGGCGGGAAGGAGGACGAAGTCCAGGTAGCCGACCGCAGCGGAGAGCCCGACCGCAGCGAGCAGAGCGACCAAGAGGGGCGTGAAGCAGCAGACCGCGACGAGCAGCGCGCCGAGAACACCGACGCCGAGGAGCTTCCGATCCTCCATCCGATCAACCGAGCGCGTGGCCAAGGCCCGCGGCGCGCAGCGTCGCCTCGTCGAGCCCGCGGCCGATGCAGCACGCGGCGAGGCGACCGTCGACCGCGACGGCGGGCACCGCGCGCACGCCGAGCGCTCGCGCGCGCGCCGCGTTCCCAGGATCGGCCATATCCAGCACCACGACCTCGCAGGAGTCGCAGGCGAGCCCTTGAACGAGGCTCACCGCCTCGTCGCAGACCATGCAGCCGGCGCTGAACACCTCGACACGTCTTCGCTGAGCCATCCGGGTTCTCCTCGCTTCGATTCACGGGCGCTGGCCGGGATGGCGAGCGCCTCGCTCTCGACGCGGGAGAATCTACGGGTTGAACCCGGGTGCAAGGTCAAGGGCCCGGCGCGGGTGCGTCTTACGGGCGCTCGGCGCGAGCGCTCAGCTCACCCACGACCGCGCAGCGTCCGGTCAGCTCGTGCTCTCGACACTCCTCGAGCGATTGCCGCAGAACCTTCCGCACATGGCGCAGCTCCTTCATGCGCGCCTCGACCTCGGCGAGCCGATCGTCGATCAGCTTCTGCACGCGATGGCAAGACGCCGGGCGAAGGAGGTGGGTGATGTCGTCGAGCGTGAACCCCGTCGCCTGGGCCGCGCGGATGAAGCGAAGGCGTCGCAGATCCTCGGCCGCGTACAGGCGGTAGTTGGAGGCGCTGCGCGCACCAGGTCGAAGTAGCCCCGCGCGCTCGTAGTAGCGGACCGTCGAGGTCGGAACGCCGGCTCTCCGGGCGAGCTCGCCGATCGTCAGGTGAACACGTTGTGCCGCCATGCTCAAGCTTCCTCTCGCGAGACCCTGAACTCGGGTTCAAGGTAGCCCTTTCCACTCCTCTGCTCAGGAGCGCAGCCATCACGGCGCAACCGCCGCTCCCCCTCTCGACTCCGCGTCACCCCGTGATCGCTCCCCGCCGCGGCCTGCTATGCCGTCCGCACGCTCGCCCTGCACTGCGGCGCCTTCGGCAACGCCCGCGCCCTCCGCCGAGCGTCCGTTCACGCGCCCTGCCTCGTCGCCTGGCTCCAGGCGGGTGCGGCCTCCGGCCCGTCCGGCGCTCTCAGGTGCGGGCGAATGCGAGCTACAAGAGCTTTGTGCCGTTCGAGGTGGCGATGGACCCGGAGGAGTACAAGCGGCGGCTTCGCGCACAGGACCGTGAAGACGCGAGTGGACCGCAAGACCCCGGCAACCGCGCGGTCGACTTCCGCGGCGAGAAGCGCAGCAATGCGACGCACCGTTCGGCGACGGATCCGGACTGCCGGTTCGCGTCGAAGGGAACGACGGGGAGTGGGGCGATCCCGGGTTATACGGTGAACGCTCTGATGGAGAACCGACACCGGATTCTGTTGGGGACCGGCGTGGAGATCTTCCGCTCGTCGGCGTCGGAGACGGAGGGCTGCAAGTCGCTGCTCAAGCGCGCGCGCCGTCGTCTGCGGTACAAACCGAGCACGTTCGGGGCGGACAAGGGCTACTTCAGCGCGGGGATGATCGAGCACCTGGTCGAGTGCGGGATCGAGCCGCACATCGCGGTGGACCGTGGCCGGCAACCGTTGCACGCGCGCGTGCGGATGCGAGTTCGCGGTCGCGGCTATCCGCTCTCGCAGCGCTGCCGGAAGAAGATCGAAGAGCTATTCGGCGAGGCGAAGGACTGGCACGGGATGCGCCGCTTCAGACGGCGAGGTCTGCTGCGGGTGCGCGAGGAGAGCCTCTTGATCGGCTGGGTGCTGAATCTCAAACGGCTTGCGACGCTGGGAATCGCGCAGGCGGGTGCGACGTGACGGGCGAAGGGCCGCCGACTCGAGCGGTCGGGCCAGCGAGATCAACGGCGCGGCTCGATTCTGAGCAAGTGGCGCGAGCCGGCGAGCGCCGAATCGCGCTCCATTGCGTGAAACGACTCATTCGAGTCGCTTTGTCAGCAGCCTGCTAACGCGCGAGGCGCTGTGCAACGCGCGCGAGTGAGTCGGGAGAGAGCGAGATGGAGTCGATGCCGAGCGAGGCGAGGAACTCGGCGAACTCGGGGTGGTCGCTCGGCGCCTGGCCGCACAGGCCGACTTTGCGGCCGCTGCGGTGGGCGGCGGCGACGACCTCGGCGATCAGCTTCTTCACGCCGGGGTCGCGTTCGTCGAAGAGGTGCGCGAGGAGCTCGGAGTCGCGGTCGACGCCGAGCGTGAGCTGGGTCAGGTCGTTCGAGCCGATCGAGAAGCCGTCGAAGAGCGCGCTGAACTCGTCGGCGAGCACGACGTTGTTCGGGATCTCGCACATCACGTAGACCTCGAGCCCGCGCTCGCCGCG
Source organism: Myxococcota bacterium (assembly GCA_040902485.1). Lineage (GTDB taxonomy): Bacteria > Myxococcota_A > UBA9160 > SZUA-336 > SZUA-336 > VGRW01. Next base: position 110,557 of record JBBDXF010000023.1, read on the forward strand.
CACGAGGCCGTTGCGCGCCAGCTCGTCGAGCACGCGCCGGGCCTCGCCGAGCGTGCGGCAGAACGGGATCATCACCGCCACGTTCTCGAGGCCCAGCTCGTCGCGCACGCGGCGCAGCGCCTGGCACTCGAGCGCGAAGCCCTCGCGGTAGCGCTCGTCGTAGTACCGCGACGCGCCGCGGAAGCCGATCATCGGGTTCGACTCGACGGGTTCGAAGTCCTTGCCGCCGAGCAGCCCCGCGTACTCGTTGCTCTTGAAGTCCGAGAAGCGGACGATCACCGGCCGCGGGAAGAAGGCGCCGGCGATCACGCCTACGCCCGAGGCCATGCGCTCGACGAAGAACTCGGCCGGCGACGGGTGGACCTGCGCGCGCGCCAGGATCTCGCGGCGCACGTCGGCGTCGACGACGCGCTCGGGGTGAACGAGCGCCATCGGGTGCACGCCGATCCAGTTCGTGATCAGGAACTCGATGCGCAAGAGCCCGACGCCCGCGCTCGGAAGCTGCGCGAGAAGGAACGCGCGGTCCGGATCGGCCAGGTTCAGCATCAGCGGCACGCGCGGCTCGGGCAGCGTCGCGGGGTCGATCTCCTGGCGGTCGAACGGCACGCGGCCGGCATAGACGCGGCCCTCGTCCCCTTCCGCGCAGGAGACGGTGACTTCCGCTCCGTTCGCGAGCGCGGCGGTCGCGCGCAGCGTGCCCACGACGCACGGGATGCCCATCTCGCGCGACACGATCGCGGCGTGACAGGTGCGCCCGCCCTGATCGGTGACGATCGCCGACGCGCGCTTCAGCACGGGCTCCCAGTCGGGGTCGGTCATCTCGGCGACGAGCACCTCTCCGTTCTGGAAGTCGGGCAGATCCGCGGCGCCGCGCACGACGCGAACCGGGCCCGCGCCGATCCCGCTGCCGACGCTCCTGCCCGCGGCGAGCACCGGCCCCTTGCCGCGCAGCTTGTACAGCGCGATGCGCGGCGCGGCCTTCAGTGCGTGCACCGTCTCGGGGCGCGCCTGCACGATGAAGAGCTCGCCGCTGCGCCCGTCCTTCGCCCACTCGACGTCCATCGGTGTCGGCCGCCCGGCGCGCGCGGAGAAGTGCTGCTCGATGCGCAGGCCCGCACGCGCGAGCTCGAGCACCTCGTCGTCGGAGAGCACGAGTCGCCGGCGCTCGTCGACGGGCACGCGCAGCTCGCGCACGGCCTTCACGCCCGCTTCACCGTAGACGAGCTTCAGCGCCTTGGTGCCGCGCTCGCGGCGCAGGATCGAGCGGAAGCCGCGTTCGAGCGTCGGCTTGTGCACCCAGAACTCGTCCGGATTCACGCGGCCCTGCACGACGACCTCACCGAGCCCCCAGGCACCGGTCACGAGCACCACGTCGCGAAAGCCGCTCTCGGTGTCGAGCGTGAACAGCACGCCGGCACAGGCCAGGTCGCTGCGCACCATCTTCTGCACGCAGACCGAGAGCGCGAGGCCGCGCAGCGGGATGCCCTGCCCCACGCGGTAGACGATCGCGCGGTCGGTGAAGAGCGACGCCATGCAGGCGCGGATGGCGGGCTCGAGCTCCGCGAAGCCGCGCACGTTCAGATAGGTCTCGTGCTGGCCGGCGAAGGACGCGGCGGGCAGGTCCTCCGCGGTCGCGCTCGAGCGGACGGCGACGTCGGTCTCGGCTTCACCGTACTGTGTCGAGAGCGCCGCGTAGGCCGCGCGCGCGGCCTCCGCGACCCGGGGAGGAAGCGGCGCGCTCGCGATCAGGCGCCGGATCTCGGCCGCGTTCACGGCCAGCGTGCGCACGTCGGCGACGTCGATCTCCGCGTGCAGGCGCTCGATCTCCTTCGCGATGCCCGCGGCCTCGATGTGCGCAGCGTAGGCGTCGACGGTGAGCACGAAGCCGTCGGGCACGCGCACGCCCGCGGCACCGAGCTCGCGCACCATCTCGCCGAGCGAGGCGTTCTTTCCGCCCACGCGCGAGACCATGTCGTGGCGCACCTCGCTCAGCAGCAGCACGAAACGAGCGGCGGAGGACGTCACCCCGCTCACCCGCCGCGCAGGTGACCGGTCGAGAGCAGCGTCGCGAGCGCGCGCGGCACGTCGGTCTCGGAGAGCAGCCCGGCCAGCCGGCCCGAGGCGTCGACCACCGGCAGGCAGCCGATGCGCCGATCTGCCATCCGATCGGCTGCCTCGGCGAGCGGCGTGCCCTCGCGCACCGTCTCGGGGTCTTCGCTCATCAGCTCGCGCACGAGCTTCGCGCCCTGCGGGTCGCGCGCGAGATCTCCGCGCGTGATCACGCCGTGGGGGGGGGGGGG
>JBBDXF010000023.1:112866-125907 GCA_040902485.1 Myxococcota bacterium
CATGCCGATCAGCCGCCGCCCCTCGTCGAGCACGGGCAGGTGGCGGATGCGGCGGGCGGCCATCAGCCGGAACGCGTCGCTCGCCCGCGTGTCGGGCGAGACCGCGACCGGATCGCCGCTCATGTGCGCCTTTACGTTCGTCGTCATTGCATTCCTCCATGTGCGAATGGCCCGCTCGGCTCGAGCCTGACCGAGACGGGCCCCGGCTCGCCTCCGTCCTCGAGCTCCGTGCCGAGCGGAGTGCAGAGCTCCCCCCAGGGACGGACGATCTCGCCCGCAGCGAGCGCGTCGGCCACGCCGCGCCCCAGCATCACGTCACCGGAAAACGCGAGTCGAGTCATGCCGGCGAGCCCGCTCAGCGCGTCAGCGCTTCGGCGAGCGCGGGCGCCACCGAGACCACCTCGAGCTTTCCGGCGGCGGCTTCGCGCAGCGGGATCGTATCGCTCACGAGCACGCGCTCGATCCCGGCCTGTGCAAGCCGTGCCAGCACGTCGCCGGCGAACACCGCGTGGGTGGCGGCGGCGGACACGGCTCGTGCACCGCGCACCAGCGCGATGCGCGCGGCCGCGATCATGGTGCCGCCGGTGGCGATCTCGTCGTCGAAGATCACGACCGAGCGATTCGCAACCTCGCCGAGCAGCTCGCTCGTGACCTCGCGGCCGCGCCGCTGCTTGCGGAACAGCACGAGTGGTACGCCGAGGGCGGCCGCCGCCGCGCCCGCCCGCTTCGCCCCGCCGAGGTCGGGCGAGACGATCACCGGGTCGTCGAGCCGCCAGGCACGGATCGCCGACACCAGGGCGTGAAGGGCCGACAGCTCGAGCGCGGGGATGCGATAGAACCCCACGAGCTGCGGGCTGTGCAGGTCGACGGCGACGATCCGGTCCGCCCCTGCGCACTCCAGAAGCTCCGCGATCAGGCGCGCCTGCACCGGCCCCTCCGGCGTCTCGGGCCGGTCGGAGCGCGCGTACGGCAGATAGGGCAGGAGCGCGGTGAGCCGGCGCGGGCGAGCGGCGCGGATCGCATCGAGCGAGAGCAGCGCCTCGACCAGGTTCTCGTTCACCGGCGGCGCGGAGGTCTGCACGTATACGACGTCGGCGCCCTCGAGCTCGAGCTGCGCGGCCTCGCACAGCAGGTTCTCGTTGGCGAAGCGCTCGACGCGCATGCGCTCCGCCTCGACGCCGAGCGCGCGGCCGAGGGCTTCGCCGAGCGCGCCGCCGGACCGGCCGGTGACCAGCCGAAACAGGGCCCGCTTCTCCGCAGCCATACACGTCCTCCTATGGCGAAACGAAGCAATCGCGATGCCAGCGACACCGATCGCTGTCGTGCTCCGCTCCAACCTCGTGTGTCGTCACGCCGCGCTCCTCGGTCGTCAGTGTGGCCGAAACGGCGGGCTCGCGCGCCAGGATCCTCGCGACGACGGCCCTTCGCTTGCACGCGCTCGTGGTCTCGATCTGCTGCTCGCGCCCGCTTCGGGCGCGCGCGGAGGAGCCGATGGCCTTCACCCTGCGCTCGATGGCCTTCGCGAACGGAGGCGCGATTCCGGCGCACTACACCTGCGAGGGCGCCGACATCTCGCCGCCGCTCGCCTGGACGGACCCTCCGGCGGGTACGCAGAGCTTCGCGCTCGTCGTCGACGATCCCGACGCTCCGGATCCCGCGGCGCCCAAGCTCGTCTGGGTGCACTGGGTCGTGTACGACCTCCCCGCCACGACCCGCGAGCTGCCCGAGAACGCCTCGCAAGGTGCGCTCCCGCACGGCGCCCGACAGGGTGCGAACGACTGGAAGCGCGCAGCGTACGGCGGCCCGTGCCCGCCGATCGGCCGGCACCGCTACTTCCACAACCTGTACGCGCTCGACATCGTGCTCGGCGCGCGCGGCGCGCTGACCAAGGCCGCCCTCGAGCGTGCGATCGCGGGCCACGTACTCGGGCAGGCGGAGCTCGTCGGCAGCTATCAGAAGGCCAAGAGCGCGGGTCAGCGCGGACGCTGAGCGAAGCCGGCGACCTCGACGCGCGTTCCGTCGAGGCGCGGCCGCGCCCCGAACAGCTCCGCGAGCCACAGGTTGCTCTGCACGTGCGCCGAGAGGCGCGGCACCGAGAAGCGCGAGACGCCGTCGGCCAGAGCCGCGAAGATGACGAGGTGGTCGGCGAGATGGCGGTCCGTCGTCGCGCCCGACGCCAGGTCCTCGTGCAATGCGTCGGCGACGGCGAGGTGGCTCGCGAGCGCGACGCCGCCGACCCAGGAGAGGGAGCCGGGATCGTCGAGGATCAGGCTCGTGAGCGCGCGGCGCGCGGGCCGGACGCGGAGCTCGATCTGCCCCTCGCCGCCGCGCGCGTAGCCGGGGCGCAGCACCTCGAGCTCCGCGGACGCACCCATGCGTGCGAGCAGCGGCAGCGGCACGTGCGCAAGGTGGTGTGGCGAGGGCGCGAAGTCCTGGAACACGCCGCCGGTGATGCGCACGCGCAGCGGCGCCTCGGCGAGGCACGCGAGCGGCAGCACGCCGAGCGCGACGCCCCGTGTCTCCGCGTCGCTGAGCTCGGCGCAGGCGCGGATCGCGGCGACGTGCTGCCCGGCGAGCCCCGGCTTCGGCCGGCTTTCGCGCGCGTTCACCACGCGCAGCGGCCGCCCCGTGAGCGCGGCGAGGGCCACACCGAAGCGCACCAGCGTCCCGCTTCCCGAGTGTCTGGACCCGTCGAGCTCGATCACGCGGCGATCGTCCGCGCGCCGGCACGTTGCTTGCTCACTTCCGCCTCGAGATGGAAACACGCGTCACGCTCAAGAATCGTCACGGACTGTCGCTCGCCGCGCTGCTGATCGTCCCCGAGGCGAAGGAAAAGCCGCCGGTCGTCGCGTTCGCGCACGGCTGGGGCTCGAGCAAGTCGAGCCCGCGCAATCGCGGGATCGCCGATGCGCTGGTCGATGCGGGGATCGCCGCGTTCCTGTTCGACTTCACCGGCCACGGCGACAGCGAAGGCGATGCGAACGCGACGGGCCTGCGCGAGCAGAGCGACGACCTCACCGACGCCCTCGACTTTCTCGCCGGCCGCGAGGAGCTCGGTGCGATCGGGGTCGCGGGCTCGAGCTCCGGCGGCGCGGTGGCTTTGGCAGTGGCCGCGCGAGATCCGCGCGTTCGCGCGCTCGTGCTGCGCGCGCCGAGCGCCGACTCCAAGCCCGACGATGCCGCGCACGTGCGCGCGCCTGCGCTGCTCGTGCAAGGCGAAGACGACGGACTGCTCGAGCGCAACCGCGAGCTCGCGGGGCGTCTTGCAGGCGAGCACCGACTCTGCACCGTCGCCGGGGCGGGACACCTGTTCGAGGAGCCCGGCACGTTCGGCGAGGCGAAGTCCGAGACCGTGCACTGGTTCGAACGCTGGCTGCTCGGCGCTCGCACGACGGCGGGCGGGCAGGCGCGACCGCGGTCGCGCGCTGCGCGGACCGAGTTAGCGCCCACGCACTTCGTCGACCGCGCCCACGCGGGGCGCGAGCTGGCCAGGCGCCTGCTCGCGCGGCGCGGCGGGAGGACGCTCGTGCTCGCGCTCCCGCGCGGCGGAATCACCGTCGCGGAACCGATCGCGCGCGCGCTCGGCGCGGAGCTCGACGTCTTCGTCTCGCGCAAGGTGCGCGCGCCCGGCCAGCCCGAGCTCGCGATCGGCGCGGTGGCCGAGGACGACGTGGTGGTCTGGAACGAGGACGTTCTGACGGAGCTCGCCGTCGGCGAGAAGGCGCGGACGCGCGAGCTCGAGCGCTCGCGCCGCGAGCTGGACGAACGCCTGCGCGAGTACCGCGCGGTGCGTCCGCGCGCGGAGCTGACCGGACGCACGGTGATCGTAGTCGACGACGGCGTGGCTACGGGCGCGACGCTCCGAGCGGCGATCGTCGCCCTCGGGCGCTTGGGCGTGGCAGAGCTCGTCGTCGCGCTGCCCGGCGGCGCGAGCGACACACTCGAAGAGATCGCGCGCATGCCGGAGGTCCGCGAGCTGGTCGCGCTGGCGCGTCCGGAGCCCTTCTTCGCGGTGGGACAGATCTACGACGATTTCTCGCCGGTCTCGTCGGCCGAGGTCTGCGACGTCCTGCGCGGCTTCGGCGCGGCTCCCTCCCGCTAGCGCGTGGATCGTTAGCCACGAAGGGGGCTTGCGCGATGCCATGCGCACCCGACACGGGAGTGTGACGGCCGCCCTGTAGCGGGGGAGCGCGCGGATCGATCGGATCGGCGGGCGGAGGGGTCGGGAGGAGCGCAGTGTCCCGGGGCGCGATCGTGCTCGTGCTCGTGGTCGCGGCGATGGGTGCGGGCGGCTGGCTGCTCGCGACGAAGTACCTGCGCCTGGGCGCCGTGCCCGAGAGCTCCGCATCCGGCGAGGAGGCTGCGCGGCGCGCGCTCGCGCCGACGGTCTCGGCGCGGCTCGCGCGCCTCGACGCGCGGCTGCGGCTGCCGCCGGACCGGCGCGCGATCGCCGCGGTGGCCGAGATCCAGAAGCTCGTGCGCGGCGGCGAGCCGAAGCAGGCCGAGGTCGCGTACGCGTCGGGCAGCTGGCGTGTCACGCACGAGGGCGAGATGGTGGGTGTGCTGTCGGGCTTTCCCCGCTTCAGCGCGCTGCTCGCCCTGCTCGACCCGTGGGCCGCGAAGCAGCGCGAGCAGCGCGGGGCGTTGAAGCTCGGCAAGGAGACCAAGATCCGGCCCGAGCTGCAGAAGCAGCTGGACCGCTTCGACGACGGCGCGGCCTTCGAGGTGCTGGCCGCGGTCGACGCGAAGTGGCGGAGCCGGCGCGCGAGCGCCGGTGATCTGCTCGCCGCGACCGAGGCGCTCGCGCAGCTGTGCGCGATCCTGCCGAACGACTTCCCGGCCACCGACGGGCTCGCGTCGCGCGCGTTCGCGAGCCTCGCGTTGGCGCGGCAGCTGGCGCCCGAGCGCACGCAGCGCGCCGAGATCACGCTCGCCTTCGCGACCGGCTACTGGACGCACGCGCGCGAGATCGCGGAGGGCCTGCCCTGGGACGAGCCGCTGGCCGCGTTCGTGCGCGGCGATCTCCAGTCCCTCGAGCGCGTGGCGGTGTCGGGCGACTCGCGCGACGCGGACTTCTTCCACGGCGCGCGGCTCGCGCGCTCGCGGCCGGGCGCGGAGTGGGTGGCCTGGTTCGGGACGCTCGAGCGCAAGCTCGCGCGGCGCACGGCCGTCGTCGGCACCGGGCTCGCGCTCGGCGACGCGGCGAGCGGCGACTTCGTGCCCGAGCTGTATGCGGCGGTGTTGCTCGACCCTCTCCGCGTGCCCGACGACGAGCGCCCGGAAGCGGTGCTCACGCAGTGCGAGGCGCTCCACGCGCGGATCGAGAAGAAGGGGCGCGCGTTCGCGGGTCCGTTCGCGGACGCGGCGCTCTACGCGGGCGCGTACCGAGCGGCCTGCCTCTCGGCGCTCTACCGCAAGCTCGTGTACTTCGTCGAGACCGTCGATCGTCCCGACGCGGCGCTCGCGCTTGCGCGCAGTCTGCCGCAGGACGCGCGTCCGGACCTCGAGGCGCTGCGCGGCTGGACGGAGCTCGTCGCCCGCAGCGAAGCGCGCGCTCGCGATCCGGAAGCGTTCGCGAAGGCGATCGCCGAGCCTGCGCTCGCGATGGAACAGAGATGGGCGCTGGTGCGCCGGGCGGTCGCGCCGTTCGGCGCCGACGACCCACAGCGGAGCGACGTCGCGGACGCCGCTTCGACCTGGCTCGACTCGCGCGCGAGCGGACGGCTCTTCGCGGGCGAGCTCGCGCGCGACGTGTATCGGGATCCGGACCTCGAGGAGAAGCTGTTCGCAGCGGCGGTCGACCTCGACGGCGTCGAGCGCGCGGCGCTGGTCAGCCAGGTCGCGGGCTTCCGGCGCGACTGGCAGCCGCTCTGGGCGATGGCCGGCTCCAGCGCGTACCGCGTCGACGAGCGGATGGCGGCACTCGCGGCGCTCGAGCGCCAGACGCCGCTCGAGGCCGTGCGGCTGCGCATCGGCTACGAGCGGCTGCTGGTGGGGAACTCCGAGAACGAGGCGCTGCGCCGGCAGTTCGCGCGCTTCCTCGAGCACGGTCTCGCCGATCGCCGCGCCGCGCGCAACGTGCTGTTCCCGATCCTGGCCGGGCACAAGGACGCCGACCTCGAATCGACCCACCTGGCCGGCGCCATCGCGCTGCTCCATCTCGAGGACGGGAACGCGCGCGCCGCGTGGGCGCTGGTCGAGAACCGCCTCGCGGGCAACGTCGTGCCGAGCGCGGCCACGCGTGCGCAGATCGCGCTGGGCAACCTCACGCGCGCGGAGGAGATCGCCCGCGCCGCGCTGGCGCGCGATCCGAATTCGCTGCCGGCCGCGGTCGAGCTCGCCTCGGTCCTCTGGGAGTCGGGGCGGAACGCGGAAGCGGCGGAGCTGGTCGCGAAAGCCCCGCGCGTCGTGCCCGACAACGAGCGGTGTTGGCACCTGTGCCGCGCGTTCACGCGCACGTTCCACGGCAAGCCGATCGCGGAGGTCGAGGTCGCCTTCCGCGAGCTGATCGACGAGCAGGTGGACTACGCCCTGCTTCGCGGAACGGTCGACAGCTACCGCACGTCCGCCGCGGCCGAGACCGCGTTCGCGCTCGGGATCCTGATCCACTACCCCGACGCCGCGATCGAGATCCACACCGACTCGTACAAGACCCTGAAGCAGGTGCGCGGCGAAGCCGAGGCGCTCGCGTGGGTGTCGACGAAGATCCCGGGCGAGCAGCTCGCCGCGGCGGCGGAGACCTTCTACCTGCGCGGCGCCGACGAGCTGCTCTGGAAGCTGATCGACCATCCCCACCCCCAGGGCGGATCCGCGACCTGGCTGCTGCGCGCCGCCGCATACGTGCGCGCGAAACATCCCACCCCCACGCAGCGCAGCGCGCTGCTCGAGTACTTCCGCGCGCACCAGGAAACACCGGAGGAGCGGCTCGGCGCCGCGCTGCTCGGGCTGATCGACGCCCACGCGCTGCTCGAGCGCTCGCGCACGGAGACCGAGCTCTCCCGCGCGGCGTACCTGCTCGGCTCGCGCGCCGAGGGCGCGGGCGACTTCCACGCGGCCATGCGCCTGTACCAGCTCGCGCTCACCTCGAAGCAGCGCACGCTGGGACGCGACCTCGCGCACGAGGCCGTGACCCGCATCAACGCGCTGGACACGAGCCTCGATGCGCTCGAGGCCGACCGCGCGCCGACCCGAAAGCTGACGGCCGGACGCTAGCGCTGCGCCGGCGCCTCGCGCCGCATGCGCAGCGCGTGGAACACCGACGGCACGTCGTGGTGGCACTGTGCGAGCAACGCCGTGATGCCGAGCTCGTCGATCGCGCACACGACCTGGAACAGCGCCGCCACGCGAAACGGCCAGGCGATGTCGAACAGCAGCAGCAGGGCCGCGCTGACGCCCATCGCCACCGACCCGAACTTCACCGACCAGGTGTGGTAGCCGGGAACCGCGCGGTACTTCAGGTAGGCGATCGCCGTCGGCAGCACCATGCAGGTGAGCGCGAGACCCACGTAGGCCGCTTCGCGCTTGATCGTGTCCGGCCACAGCCACCACGCCGCCAGCGGAAGCGAGATCCAGAGCGCGAAGTCGCCCCACTGGTCGAGCCGCGCGCCGAAGTCGGTCACCTGGCCGAGCCGCCGCGCGATCACACCGTCGAGCACGTCCGTGGCGAGCCCGATCGCGAAGCCGATCAGGAAGAGGGCGAGCGCCCCGTGCCACGCGAGCACGAGCAACACCGGCACGCAGACGATGCGGAACGCGCTCAGGACGTTCGGCACGTTCAGCCGCGACTCGGCCATCTACGCCGCCGCGCTCGCCGCGCCCGTCGCGCGCCCGGCGCGCAGCAGCAGGAAGCCCGGGATCGACAGCAAGAGCGCCTGGACCACGCCCGCGATCCAACCGTGCCCGTTCGGGCTGGCCTCGCTCCACACCAGATGAGAGAGCGCGATGTAGAACGAATAGGCCGCGGCGGCGCGCAGGATCCAGGGGCGTTGGAGCCAGAAGCCGTACGCGCCGGCCAGGAAGATCGCCCAGTGCAGCGGAGCCGTGAGCAGTGCCGCCGTGCCGTGCAGCTCGAACCCGAACCAGACCTCGACGTGGCGTGCGTCGGAGACGAACAGATCGCGGGGGACGAGGAAGACGACCGTGGCGACACAGAAGAGTGCTGCGGCGGTCATCCACGCCGGCCGGGCTCGAGCTGGCGTCGCGGCGTCGGTCATCGCATCAGCCGTCGCGCTGCCGGGGGGACTCGACGTGCTGCGGCAGGTCGTCGGTGATCTCGAACCACGGCGCCTTGGACCCGACGAACGTGTGCCAGTAGAGGCGCGTTCCCGGATCGTCGTCGAGACAGCCCGCCGGAAAGGACTTCGTCTTGCCCTCCAGCGTCGGCGTCGGCGTGGGTGAACCACACGTCTTGCAGAAGGCGGAGGCGAACCCGGTCGGCAGCCGGTACGTGGCGATGTGGTCCTGGCCCGAGAGCCACACGAAGTTCCTGGCCGCGCACATCAGAGCCGCGCCGAACGCGCTGCCGCTCGCCTTCCGACAGCGACTGCAGTGGCAGGTCTGGATCGGGCTGACCCTGCCCCGCAGCTCGAACGAAACGGCTCCGCACAGACAGCTGCCTCGGATCATGGCGAGAGCTTCATGGCTGACGCTCCGTCCGTCGATCAATCATGCGCCGTCAGACCTCCCGGAAGCGCGATGAGCGCCGTGGTGGCGATCGACTCGCGCAGCGCGAGCAGCGGAGCGTAGGCGTCGGACGCGTACCAGTTGTGGGCGGAGTCGAGGTCCGGGAACTCGAGGATGACGGTTCGTCCCGGAGGGACGGCTCCTTCCAGCGTCTTCGGCTCGTCGGACGCCGCCAGCAGGCGGCCTCCGTACGGCTCGAACGTCGCGGCGACGCCCGGGAGGTACTCCTGCGCGAAGCGGGCGCGGTCATGAATGTCCACGAACGCGATGATGTAGGCCGGCATCGTTCGAGCTTCCTTCGGCTCGATCATACGACGCGCGCTCCCGCGCTGGCCATCGGATTCCGCGGCGAAGCAAGCTACCCAATGCAGTGTAGTGGCGGATCAGAGCTCGCGGCAGTACCACGCGCTCGGGATGTGCACCGCGAAGCCCGCCTTCTCGTAGGCCCGGCGCGCGGGCAGGTGGCTGGGGTCGCCGCCGGTGGCGACCACGGCCACCCGCATGCCGGCGTCCTGCATCCGTCCGATCGCGAAGTCGTACATGACCGTGCCGAGGCCCTTTCCGGCGCGACTCGGGTGAACCGCGTTGAGTCCGATCTCGCCGATGAACGTGCTCGCGCTGAGCTTCACCGAGACGAAGCCGACGATCTCGCCCGCGAGCTCGGCGGTGTAGACCTCCCAACGGGAATCGGGCGCGAGCAGCGAGACCAGCAGCTCGCCCTGCGCCTCGTCCTCCCGTCGCTGCGCCAGATCGTAGATCACCTCGCCGAGAATCGAGCGGAACGACGCGAACACTGGCGCGAACGCTGCCGCGCGGATCTCTTCCAGGCGCGGAAGATCGCCGGCGGCTGCAGCTCGGAACACGAGATTTGGATTCGAGGGGTTCATGGCTGTTGGTCCGAGGCATGGGCCCGAGGGGTCGGTCAGGGGGGTACGGCGCCGCCGAGTCGATCGACAACGGCCAGCGACGGCGCCACGATGTAACGGAGCCTGGATACCCCCGCAATCCGAGCGACACCGACGCCACCGGCTGCGCAGGACGGTTGACCGTCGAACGACACGAGACGTTGCACGGTACCACGCTCGCTCAACCGAAGCGGTCGATTCCTGCCCATGCCGCCGCACCGACGGCGATCGCGGCGAGCATGGAGCGCCAGAAGGACCACTGGCTCCAGAACGGGCGATCGAAGCGGCGGATCTCGCGCTCGAGCTTTCGCGCTTCGAGCTGCAGCTTGGCGACCTGCGCGTTCAGGAGATCCTGTTCGGTGAAGTCGGTGTTCGGCATCCCTCTCTCCGGAATCGTTGCCCGAGATCCGGCTGCGCAAGAGCGATGCCAAGCAGGAACTCGCGCCGCGCAGTCGTCGATTCCCGACCGTGCAGCGTGAGCGCTTCAGTCTGCAGCAACCCCTTCGCCGAGCCGGATCAGAGCTTGCCCTCTGCGACCAGCTCGACCGGGTCGAGCAGGTCGACGGCGCCGAGGTAGCCGCCGCCGACGGCGATCGCATCGTGCGCCGCGTAGCCGAGCAGCTCCTGCGAGCGTCGCGGCAAGCGGCGCGCGACGTCGAGAGGCGTGGCCAGGTAGTTGTTCTCCTCGGTCCGCAGCCAGCCGACCACGAAGCTCATGTGCATGCCGCGTGGGCGGCGTTCAACGCGCGAGGAATTTCAGCTCGATCCGAAGCGCGCGCAGCTCGGTAGTGCCCACGTTCGTGACGCTGGCGGGTTCCGAATCCCGCTCGCGCCACTCGACCTTTGGCTTCTCGACGGCCTCGACCGGAGGCCGGACCTCCCGGACGACCTCCGCCGCGAAGTTTCGAAATACCAAGTGAGCGGGCTGCAGCGTGACGAACACGGCAGGCCAGGGGTGTAGGTGCGCAGGCACCGTGGCCCCGGCCGGGATCGAGACATCGAGCACCAGGACGAACTCGTTCTCCAAAAGCGGTTTGTGATGCTCCGGCGCCGCTTTGAGTGGCAAGAAGTCCGCGTACTCGTCGGAGGTGCTCGCTCCGCCAACCACCGCGAGCATGGCCACGATGAGAACCGCCAAGACGAGCGTCTTCATGCGCATTGCCCTCCCGATTCGCCGGCGCTAGCGCCCATGGTGGCCGCGCGACTCTCCAACATGGCCCGGAGCTTTTCGCGCTCCACCGAAGAAACCGGAGATAGGACTTCAGTCCGAACTCAGCGCCTCGGCTCGGTCGCCGTCTGGGCGGCTCCAAGCTCGGCTACCCAACGGATCTCCCGACCGTTCTCCCAGATCTTCGCACTCTGCGGCTCGAGTCCCTCCGAACGGTAGAGATCCTGGGCCCGCTTGTTTCGCTCGTTCGTCGTGAGACCCAAAAGTCGTGCGCCGCGTCTGCGTGCCCGCTGCAGTACGTGGCGAAGAAGCAAGCGACCGATGGCACGACCCCGGGCGGATGGAAGAACGAAGAGATCCTCGCAGAGCGCTTCGACACCTGAAGCCCACAACGAAGCGTAGAACCGAGTCTGCGTGTAGCCCACCGGATCGCCCTGAAGCTCTGCGTACGCGAACTCGATGGAGGGATCGGCGAGAAGCCGCGGCAGTAGCGCGCCGAGATCGGCGTCTGTGGGGGCATCGACTCGCAGGTGATCTCGAAACGCGCCAACGAGGAATCGGACCGTCTTGCTTTCGCCCGGTCCAGCGATTTTGATCTCGACGTCCGCCGGTTCGGGGCCCGATTCGCGCGCGGCCGCTGGAGAACCCGAAAGGTCGAGCGGGCCACTCTCTGAGAGAATGACAGCTGGGTCTTCCCGCCAAGCGTCCGTGCCATTGACGTAGATCTCGACGAGGTTCTCGTCTGGATCGCGGAAGTAGAGCGACTTCGACACCGTGTGGTCGATGGCTACGACGCCGACTCCCGCAGCCTCGAGCTGCGCCTTGGCGGCCCCGAGCGCAGCGAGCCCACCGGAAAGACGGAACGCAACGTGATCGAGGCCCAGCGTCTTCTCGGTGGCGGCGACTGCTCCATCTCCGAGCGCAGAAACGGCAAGGTCGTGATGCTCGCCCAGCGTGAAGAAGATCATGGACCATTGCGGGGCGCGCGCGCTGATCGGAATGCCGAGGAGCCCGTGGTAGAAGGCCTCCGCCCGTGCGAGCTCGCGGACGCGGATGACCACATGTCCGAGGGCCTCGATCTTCATGGCGTCACCTCCGATTGGAGCCGCCGAACGGATCGGGCTTCAGCTGCGAGAGCCCGGCCCGCAATGTTGATTGAACCTACACCGGATCATGCCAGACGCTCCCGATGGTGGACAGAGCCAGGCGGGCGCTCGGCAGCTGCAGGCCCTTGATCCTCATCCAGGCCCCGCTCCTGCGCCCACTCGAGCTGCTCGCGCGGCTCCAGCGGAAGCACGGCAAGGGCAAGGCGCTCTCGATCCTCGCGCACAAGCTCGGCCGCGCCGTCTACACCATCCTCGCGCGAGGCACGGTGTTCTCGCACGAGTTGTTCCTCCACGCATGACGAGCCGAGCGGGTGAGCCCGATGTCTAACTCGAGCCTCGAGGGACCGAGCTCGTCTCGATCGCGTCGACCGATCGTGAGCCGAAGATCCGGCAGCCCCCGCGCTTGATTGGACACCCGCTCGTGCTCCACACAGAACGGTTTCACTTCGCAAGAGCGACTCTGCCCCTCCCCCGAGCCTGGCGACAACCGACGCACGCAAGTGACCTCGACCCCTTGAGGAGGACGGCACGAGAGCACGGATGAGTTTCCAGGCCGCGAGAGCCCGCCGCTCTCGCATCTTCCGCGAGACGGAGAGCGAGCCTCGATAGCTGTTGGGTGCAGAGTCCTCGACTCGCGCCAGCAATCGAAACCAAGCCAGAGCGCCGCGAAGAGAACGCCGCAATCGCGAACTCACCGACGGTGTCCATCGACGCAGCCGGACGGACGATCTCCGTCACTTGACGCCACCGGGCCTGATAGGTGTTAGACAGCCGGCCCAAGGAACTCGATGACGTAGCCGTCGGGATCGCTAAGCGTGAACTGGCTGCCCCACGGCTTGACGGAGACGGGGCCAGGGGCCAGACCGTTTGCGCGGAGCTCGGAGTGGTGTTCGTGGACGTTGGCCACAGAAAAGTTGATGTGAACTCCGGCGCCACGAGGGCTCGGAAGAACCTCGTACTCGGTGTGAAGAAGAAGTGCAGAGGGCCCGAGCTTCGCCTGGGCAGCACGGTTCGACTGACGCACAAACTCGAGACCGAGCGCCACCGTGTAGAAGTCGATGGACTGCGGTAGGTCCGATACCTGCAGTACGATCGTGTGAAAGCCCTGAACGGACATCGCGCACCTCCGTCCGGCTGTCTAACGCTCCGGTTCAGCCGCGGGCCGCGCAGCGGACCCTCC
>JBBDXF010000024.1:0-22972 GCA_040902485.1 Myxococcota bacterium
GACCGGCCTCGTCGCTTAGCACGTCGGACGTTTTCTCAGGAGGATGGAGCGATGGCAAGGAAGAGCAAGTTCTCACCCGAGGTCCGGGAGCGATCGGTTCGAATGGTCTTCGAGCACAAGGGCGACTATGGCCCCGAGTGAGAGGGCGATCTCGGCTGCACCGCGGAGACGCTGCGCAACCGGGTTCGGCGCGCTGGGATCGAAGTTGGCGGCCGCGGCCGTCTGACCACCGATGAGCGGACGCAGCTGAAGAGCCCCGAGCGCGGGGTCCGCGAGCTGCGCCGGGCCAACGAGATCCTGCGCAAGGCGTCGGGGTATTTCGCACAGGTGGAGCTCGACCGCCGACCGAAGTGATACGGGTACGTCGTGCCGCCGGCTGCGTTCACTTCGATCAGTTGCCCGAACTCGGGCCTTATAGAGCTGTTGTCGTAGACGAACGTCGCGTTCGCGACGCGGTTCTCGGTCGGGGTGAAGGCCTTCCCGCTCGGCCGCTCGAGCGCATCGTACGTGAAGAGCTGTGTGCGCGCCGATCCCGTGCCGGGATTTTCCGTCTGTTTCAGGAGCCGCCTTCCATCGACTCGCGAACAAATCTGTCTGCCCGAGCGCAGTCACCGTCGAGTACGGATTGAATGCTCAGATCATCGTGCCGCCCGGCCCCAGGGGCCATCAACGAGCCTTGAGCACCGAGCCGCCCTGCGCTCGTGCGAGCGATGCGGAGCCCATCACAAGCGTCGCGAGGAGCAAACCGCCGATTCGAAAATAGTCCATGACGCCACACAATGATTTCCGCCAGCGTATCCTCGTCCCGGTCGATGGAACTTGGGAGCAATTTGGGATCCCGATCGGAAGAGCCCGTCCCCGTTCGACGAGGGCTCAGGAGTTCGCCATGACGGAGCTCGAGGAACTCTTCTCGCTGAAAGGCCAGGTCGCGCTGGTGACCGGCGCGTCGAGCGGCTTGTCGGCGCAGGTCGTGCGCGCGCTCGCGAAGGCGGGTGCGAGCGTCGGGCTCGTGGCGCGGCGCAAGGACCGGCTCGAGGCGCTCGCAGCTGAGCTCGCGGCCAAGGGCGTGCGCACCTGCGTCGCGCCCGCGGACGTGACGGTGACGGAGCAGCTGCGCGGCGCGATCGATCAGATCGAGGCGGAGCTCGGGCCGCTCGACCTGCTGGTGAACGGCGCGGGCGTCGCGCCGCTCGGCCGCGCGGAGACGCACAACCGCGAGAAGTGGGACGCCGCGCTGGCGCTGAACCTGACCGCGCCGCTCGAGGCGTCGCAGTTGGTCGCACAGCGCTGGATCGAGCGCGGCCGCGGCGGGCGCATCATCCAGCTCTCGTCCGTGATCGGCTTCGGCGGCAATCCCGTGCACCGCGCGGTCGGCTACTCCGCCACCAAGGGCGCGCTCAACAACCTGACCCGCCACCTCGCGATCGAGTGGGCGCGCTACGGCATCTGCGTGAACGCGCTCGCGCCGTCGTACTTCCCGACCGAGATGACGATCGATCCGCGCATCGGCGACGTCGCGCCCGAGCAGCAGGACCTGATGCGCCGCTTCACGCCCATGGACCGGCTGGGCCGGCTCGAGGAGATCGAGACCGCGGTGCTGTTCCTGGCCTCGCCGAAGTCGAGCTACGTGACGGGCGCGATCATCCCCGTCGACGGTGGCTGGACGGCGTGGTAGGTCGCGCGGGCGCCGCGCTGCTCTCCGCCGTCTGCGCGCTGGCGTGCGCGCCCACTCGACCGAGCGCCCCTGCTGAGCCGAAGGCGATCGACGCCCACCCCCGCGAAGGGGCGCCGCCGCTGGCGGTGAGGAGCGAGGATGGGTTTCTCGCACCCAACGCGAGGGACGTCGACGGCGCGCCCGCCTACGTGCACTACGCGCGCGAGGACATGCCGATCCGCGTGAACGTCGAGCTGCCGCGGCTCGCCGCGCGCTACGCGAGTCGCGACGAAACGGATGCGGGGGTGATCGGCGCGATCCGCGGCTGGGAGTCGGCAATTCAGCCCGCCGTACCTTGGTTTCGACTCGAGATCGTGCGCGACGATCCCGACGCGGACATCCAGGTGGAGTGGAAGACGCGCATCACGGGCGAAGCGTCCGGACGGGGAGGAATCGGCTGGCAGATGATCGACGGCCGCCTGCACGCACGGGGCCGGCTCGAGTACGCGACGAAGCCGTGTCTCGACACCAGTTGCCAGCTCGATCTCGGGGAGCTCGAGCTCCTGGTCGCGCACGAGTTCGGCCACACGCTCGGGCTCGGCCACTGTCTCGACTGCGATTCCGCGATGAACTACTCGTGGGAGACGCGCGAGCGCACGGTCGTGACCGAAATCGACGTGCAGACGATTCGCGCGCTCTACGAGATCCCGAGCGGCACGCGCAGCGACGGCACGCTCATGATCCTGCTACGGAAGCGCTGAGAACACGCTCACGGATGCGTGTAGACGGGTCCGATCACTCTCACCTCGTGCGTGATCGACATGCCCTTGAACTCGCGCTCCGTCATCGCCTTCACGCCCTCGCGCATGCAGTCGAGGAAGTTCGATGGCTCGCCTCGTTCGTAGTCGACGGAGGTGAAGTACAGAGTTCGTCGGTCCTCGCTGACTTCAAGGCTGAGCTCGATCGGTAGTCGTCCGGGCGTGTACACCTTCCTCGCATAGAGAACCAAGAGCTCTCGAGGCGGCTCCTTCAGCGCGCTCACTCGGTCTTCGATTCCGGCCGTCTCAATGCTGGCGTCACCCGATCGCAGTCGGCACTTGTCGGCCACGAAAGCTGCGATTCCTTCGGCACGCTGCAGGTCCGCCTCGGAGAGTTTTACTCCTACAGCAACCGGCTCCACCCGTGTCTCCACCTGGTAGATGTACCTTCCGAACCAAGCACATCCGTAGAAGACCAGCGCGATGAATCCGACTATCGTCGTGCCCCGATTGAGCATGGCTCGGTCACTTGCTCCCGAACGCGCTTCGCAATGCGATTCGCGTGCCGAACGCGGCGGTGCCCAAGAGCCGGTAGGCTTGACCGTAAGGCCCGAGTCGCCATGGATCACTCCACGCGATTCGGATCCAGGTGGCGTCAGCTTCGCTCGTGCAACCGCCCTTGCAAAGACCGTCGTGCTCGAACCCCGCCTGTTCGAGCACGCTGTCGAGCCCGTCGTTCTCCGGACCACCGCGACCCCAGTACGGCCCGTTCTGCAGACCGTAGCGAGGAACTAGCGTTCCCTTGATCAGCTGCCAGGTGGCCGCCTTGATCCTTCCGATGTCTGCGTTGACCAGTCCATCGAGCAGCGTTCCGATCGAGAGAAAGGGATTGACGACCCACTGCGAGTACGTTCCGGACACCAGCGCCTGAAAGTCGATGAAGATCACCTTCGCGAGCGCCCTCAGGAACTCCACCGTCGGTCGAACCACACTCCCGCCCACGATGCCGAGAAACGCCGGGATCGGACGCGCGAACGTGTGGAAACCGCCCGTGAGGGCTGCTCCGTGGCTCTGGGCGGGATGGGTCGTCGGGTTGGACTGCAGCACTCCCGACTGGAGCGTCGCGGTGCTCCAGGCGCCGAAGCTGATGCCGTTCCAGATCAGGCGGCCGGTCGGGTCGGTGGCGCTCGTGGGTCGATTCAGCACGTAGCTGTACGGATTCAGGCCCTGTGAGTCGACCGACTGCACGACGTCGTCCGGCGAGATGAACCTCCCCCACTCGGGATTGTAGAGCCGTGCGCCGTAGTCGTAGAGCCCTTCGGCCTGCTCGTCCTGGCGCTGACCGGTGAAGCGATCCTGCAGCGAGAACGCGCCGGTGTGGGCGATCGACTCACCGAACGGGGCGTAGTCCCGCGTCTCGACCACCACGCCGTCCTGGTTCACGACCGCGCGAATCGAGCCGAGATGATCGCTCAGATAGGCGAGGATCGGCTCGGCGTGGCGGCCGTATCGCCCCGGCCCCGCTGTCAGCGTCGCCGCGAGCGCGGCGTGCGGCCCCGCGACCAGCGCGAGCGAGAGCACGCCGACGCCGGTCGCCTCGAGCCCGCGCGGCGCGCGCCGGCGCAGCGCGATGCTCGCGAGACCGACCAGGCTAGACGCGAACAGCGCGAACCCGACCGGCGGAACGAGCCGCTTCGCGTGGCGCAGCACGAAGCGCACGGCCGGCGGCGTGCCGGCGCTCTCCGCGGCGTAGCTCGTCGCGAGCGTGGCGAAGCGCACGCCGTCGATCGAGAAGGACTTGTTCGAACGCTGTGCGCCGATGTCGTACTCGAAGTCGTCGCCGACGCTCACGATCGACGCCGCGCTTCCCGGCGGCCCGGTGACCGTGAGCCGGGCCTCGCCGAACACGTCGTAGTGTCGGGTCGAGTCGGCGTAGCGGTGCAGCTTGCCGAGCGCGTTCCAGGCCAGCGTCCCGGTCCAGTGGCCGTTTCCGAACCCGATCATCGCCGGCTCGCCGCCGGCATTCGCGCTGATCGTCTCCCACAGCTCCCCTTCCGGTGCGAACTGCGACAGGAAGCGCGGCTTGCGCTCGTGGTAGTAGTGCCAAGCGCGATGGTCGCCGTGCGCGCTCGACGGACGGCTGCTGGTCTGGCTGCGCAGATTTCCGAGCGCATCGTAGGCGTAGGTCCAAGTCACCGCCTCCGACTCCCCCCTTCCCTGCTCCCACGGCCCGACCGCGGTCCGCAGGCGCGACAGACCGTCGTAGCTGTAGCTGCGGCTCACCGACTCGCCGCCGAGCGAGCCGGACTGCGAGGTGAGTCGACCCAGCCCGTCGAAGCTGACGATCAGGTCGAGCGGCTCGCTCGAAGGCGTGTTCGCGGGCTGCGTCGCGGGACAGTGCTGAAGATCCGCCGATCCGCTCGAGAGCGCGGCCATGATCACGAAGAAATCGGTCGGGTCGCACGAAGCGTCGCCGTCGACGTCGCAAAGCTCCGGCGACGGCACGGGCGTCCACCAGATTTGCGAGCTCAGGATCGCGAGCGCGTCGGCTACGGTGACGCGTCCACTCCCATCCACATCGCCGCACTGGCAGGCGTCGCCGACTCCGTCGGCTGCGCTGGCATCGCCGATTCCGCCGCCGTCGAGCTGAGCTGGATCGTAGGCGTGCGGGCAGCGGTCGGTCTGCGCGCCGACCCCATCGCCGTCCGGGTCGTCGGGGGACGGGGCTCCGGCCGTGCCGGTGATCCGCGTCAGGCGCGCGTTCCCGCCGTCGTAGCCGAAGGCTTGCGTCGCGGTCGGAGCGCCGTTCGCGCGCTGCCCGATCGCGATCGAGCGCATGCGCCCGAGCGCGTCGTAGTCGGCGTGCGCGAGCACCCTCCCCTGGAACGCGGGATTCGAGCCGTCCGCGCGGATCTCGCGCAGACGCAGGCCGTCGTAGGCGTAGTCGAACGCTTCGCCGTCCGGGAACAGCCGGCGCTTCACGCGGCCGAGCTCGTCGTACTCCCAGGCCGAGCCGAACTCGAGGCCCGCGCTGCGCTGGATGACGGAGTCGCGCCTTCCCGACGCGTCGTAGCCGTACGCGTAGCTGGTCGCGGTCGGGCCCGCGCTCCGCACTTCGACGAGCTGCGCGAAGCCGGGGCTCGCAGCGTCGTTCTCGTAGTAGAAGCTCGCGTTCGCCACGCCGCTGCCCGACGGCGTGAAGGTCCTGGAGCTCGGCCGCCCGAGCGCGTCGTACGTGAGGCTCTGCGTGCGCGCCTCGACCGTGCCGGCGTTCTGTGTGCGCTGCTTCAGGCGCCCGGCGTCGTCGTGGCGGAAGGTCCAGACGCCGGAGTCGGGATCGTCGATGCGGACGCGCCGGCCGAGCGTGTCCCAGGCGAACTCCGTGACGTGATCCTGTGTCGCGCAGTGCGGGCCCATCTCGAGCGTCGCGCACAGCGAGGCGTCGTTCGCGATCGCGTCGTGCAGCTCGTACAGGCGATCGGCCGCGTCGTAGCGCGCGGTCACGACGTAGGGCGTGGTCGCGGCCACGGCGTCTTCGAACTGCGCCACGCGGACCGGACGGCCGAGTCCGTCGGCGCTGCGCTCGGTCCGCTGCGCGCGATGGCCCGGCGTGGCCCCGCCGAGGTACGTCTCATCGATCACGGTCCACGGCGCGTAGCTCCGCACGCGAAGCGTGGCGCCGTCTGCGTCGAGCTCGAGCGTCGGTCGGCCCAGCCCGTCGTACTCGAACGTGCGCAGCAACGGATTCCTGTCGCTGTGCGGGAGCGACTCCGCGCGCAGGCTGCCGCGCTCGTCGAACGTGCGCTCGACGAGGATCGTCTCCGCTTCTCGGCCGGGCGACTCGTGGCGGTGGATTCGACCCAGTCCGTCCAGGTGCTGGCGCTCGACGAGGTCGGCCGCGCCGGGCCGCGCGATTCGCGTCTCGAGCACGTTTTCGCCTGGCGACGTGGCGCCCGGGAGCGTGTGGCTGCGCGTCTCGAGATAGCCGCCGCCCAGCCGTTCGACGCGCGTCACGCGGCCGAGCGCGTCGTAGCCGAGCCGCTCGACGACCCCACCGGGCGCGGTGACGCTGCACGGCAGCCCGAGTCCCGGCGGCGGCGCGAGCCCGCCCGCGCAGCCGTCGTACGCGAGCGTGGTCACGAGCGGCCGCAGCGGGAGCGACACGTCCGAGCCGCGCGCGATCGAGATCGGAAGCGTCCGGTACGTGGCGTCGTAGCCGATCGTCGTGCGCAGACCGTCCGGATCGTCGGGCGTGCCCGGCCCGGTGTCGTGGATCGGATTCCCGTGCGCGTCGTAGACGATCGCCGCGACGGTCTTCGCGATGTCGATGATCGGCGGCTCCGCGAAGGAGTCGGTCAGGTACTCCTTGATCAGAGCGGGCCGGCCGTTGCCCGCGAAGATGCAGGCGGCGACGAAGTAGCAGGTCTGCCGCTTCGCGTACACGTTGCCGGCGAGATCCAAGACGGTCTCGAGCTTCACGCGCGAGACGATCGAGGGCCAGGCACTCGAAGGCGTCGCATAGTTGAATTCGCTGAAGCGCTCGTCGCCGGGGACGTTCTGGTCGGTGGCGACGTCCCACTCGCCCCACTCCTCGAGCCGCGCCAGGTTGTAGTGCGGATCGATCGGTGAGCCGTAGCTCCAGCTCGTGCGCCGCGCGCGCTTCGCCGCTTCGTCGCCTTCGACGGCCTCCTCGAGGCGACTCACGGGCAGACACTTGGTCCAGGCGTTGGTTGCTTCGCCGCCGCCGCTCACCACCTGGTAGCCGATCGACTCGCGCGCGAGAACGCCCGCGCCGTCGGATGTCTCGACCGCGGCCGGGCTGAACGCGCAGGCGCGGTCGGTCAGGTACACCGACGTCGTGCGCGCGGCGTCCGCGCCGTTCTCGACCTGCGTCGCGATCACCGTACCGAAGCCGCGGAACTCCTTCTCGGCGTGGTCGAACACGCCGCCGGCGAACGTGTAACGGGTCGTGATCGCGGGCGTTCCGACGCGCCCGTCGCGAATCGTCACGCGCGTGGCGACGGGCTTGCGCAGCGCGAAGGCGGGATTGGCCGGCAGCCCCGCCTCGTCGCGCAGCTGCGGCGCCGTCTGGTAGGTGAACTCGACCACGCCGCCGAGCGGATCGGTGGCGCGGAGCAGCAGTCCGGCGAGCACGGCGCTGGGCAGATTCGGATCGCTGGCCGCGTTCGGATCGAGCGCGCCCGAGTTCAGCATCACGCCGAAGGGGTCGCGGAGTCGGTCCGGAACGCCGTCGCCGTTCATGTCGCGCAGGGAGGTCGAGGCCGCGTTCTGGCCGTCCGCCTCGATGCACATCGGGTTGATGCCGTCGCCGTCGGCCGGGAACCACTGGCTCTGCGGCGCGAAGCCGTGTCCGGTCCCGAAGTAGACGCGCCAGTACGGGTTGCCGTCGTGCGTCGGCTGCCCGTTGACGTGGTCGAGGAAGCCATCGCCGTTCAGATCGAACGTGCCGGTGACCATGCAAGTCGAGTTCACCACCAGCGAGCCGGTCAGACTCGCGACGCTCTCCCGCGCCAGGAAGCCCGCGCCGTAGCCGTACTCGACGAAGTCCCAGAACACGCGGTCCGCGAGTCCGTCGCCGTTCTGATCCGCGAGCAACGACTCCGAGGCGAGGCCCAGGTAGTCGTGTTGCAGCGAGACGTTCGGCGGCGCGACCCAGCGCGTCGGCTCGACTCCGAACTCGAGATACGACTCGGCGGGCGTCGACACGAGCCCCTGGTTCACGAACACCGCCCAGCCCGTCCACGCGCCGCCGCTCGGGAAGCCGAACGGGCCCGCCAAGGACGAGATCACCAGGTCGGGGCGGCCGTCGGCGGTCACGTCGGCCATCGCCGCGATCACGTCGACGTCGCCGACCGGGCCGGTCCGCGCGATCCGGATGTACGGTCGGTCGAACGTGTAGTCGCCGGCGTAGAATGCGTTCTCGGCGTTCCGTTCGAAGGACGTCCCGTGGGGCGGCTCGAGGAATCCGGACTCACTTCCGAGCCGCAAGCCCGGTGTGACTTCGGAGTACGGGAATCCGCTCAGCCAGAGGTGGTCGAGAAACCCGTCGCCGTCGAAGTCCATGGCCGCGCTGCCGCCGTTCGTCTCCGAGAACAGCAGCTTGCTCGGCGACCAGAGCGTTCCGAGCACGGCGCCCGACGACGGGCTGCACGTCCCGCTCGGGCCCGGCAGGAGCTTGCGTCCCGTCCCGAACGCCACCCCGACCCCGCCGGGAACCGCATTGTGCGTGTTCTCGACCCGGTACAGGTCGCCGAGGCCGTCGTTGTTCACGTCGGCGATCGTCTTCAGCACGCCGCCCGGAGGAGTCCCCCCGATCTGACCGCCTCGCGGGTTGCAGCTCGGCGCCATCGCGAAGCTCGACTCGAACGTGCCGAGCAGCCCCCGCGAAGCGTCTCGGAACGAGTAGTCGAACCGATAGGGCGGGAGCGACGTCGCGGCGTCGCTGCCCACGCGCTGCACGCTGGCGAGCTGACTTCGCGTCGAATCCGGATCCTGACTGTAGGCGAGGTCGTAGCGGGTCACCAGCGCATCCGACGCCGCGCGCACCTCGATCGACGCCACGCGCCGATCGGTCTGCTGTCGGAAGCCCGCGCGCGCCGAGACCGGCCGATCCGGGCGCGGCGCCGAGCCGGGATGATTCAGGACGAATTCGACGCTGCGATTCGCCGTCGTGCCCTGGCCGTACTCGACGCGCCGCAGGTACGCGACGCTCGCGCTCGAGGTCGTGTCGTAGCTGTAGCGGATCGTGTTTCCGCTCACGTCGGTCGAGCGCTCGAGCTGCCAGCTGAAGACCTGACCGATGATGCTCGCGGGATTCGCGAGCCGGGTCGATCCGTCCGCAGCGGCGCCGTAGACGAGCGTTCGGCCGTCGCGGTCGCGGATCCGCCAGCCCGCGGCGTCGCCCAGGAACTCGATCAGGCGCCCGTCGTCGGCTTGCGTGCGGTAGCGGCACGGCGCGCTCGCACCGCAGGCGCTGCACGCGCCCGAGGAGCAGATCAGATCCTGGCCGTCGAGCACGTAGCTCGCGCGGTAGCACGGGTGCAGGCCGCTCGCGCCGCAGCTCGCGTTGGCGTAGTCGTACGGGCTTCCGGTGCGTGACTCGCGCTCGATCCGGCTCTCCCCCTCGAGTGCCCAGCCGAAGCCGAGCCAGCCCGCCGCGCCCCGGCCCTCGCCGCTCGTGTAGACGAGCGCGAGCTCGGGCTGATGTCCGGCGGGTCCGGGCGGCACGACGATCGGAATGCGGTACGTCGCGTCGCCGCGCGCCTCGACCACGGAGCCGTCCTGCGCCCGAACGACGCTCGAAGCCACGCACGCCACGACCAGCAGAACCCGAGGCCACGTTCGCGACGCCATCTCCACACCCCCAGGGCTCGACGTCGAGCCACCGGGTTAGTGCGTAGAAAATGCGAAGCGTGTCACTCGACGTAAGGGTAACTCGAGTCACCCGCGCGGAGTGAAAAACGGCGCGT
Source organism: Myxococcota bacterium (assembly GCA_040902485.1). Classification (GTDB taxonomy): domain Bacteria; phylum Myxococcota_A; class UBA9160; order SZUA-336; family SZUA-336; genus VGRW01. Next base: position 9,903 of record JBBDXF010000024.1, read on the forward strand.
GAACGGTCGTTTACGTGCTAGTACGTTCCGCCGAGCTTCGCGTGGTCCCAAGAGACGACGCGGTCGGGGCGCACGCGGATCACGTAGCGCTTCTCCGCGTTCTTGCGCATCGCCTCCATGATCTGCTTGGCGGCGGCCGGGTCCTTCGGCAGGCCCTCGCCGCGTCCGCCCGCCCGGAGCAGCGTGTCGACCGCGAGCGGGAAGTCCTCGACGAGCTCCGCGTTGCCGTACAGCACCACGCCGCGCAGCTCCTGGTACTCGACGCCCGTCTCGCACAACAGCGACACGCGCGGGTCGCGCTGGATGTTCTTGATCTTCTGGCTGGTGCGGTACGTGGCCATGCGGATCGAGTCGTCGGGATCGCGCGCGAACCACATCGGCATCGGGTGCGGGAATCCGCCCGGCCCGTTGGAGACGATCGTGATCGTCTTCCTCGAGTCGATGAAGGCCCGCACCTCGTCCTTGGTCATCTGGATCTGATCGCGTCGTGACATGCGCGCGAGTTTACCTGTTATCCTCCGGCCGATGTTGCCGATCGATCTCACGGGCAAGCGCGCGTTCGTCGCCGGCGTGGCCGACGACTGGGGCTTCGGGTTCGCGATCGCGAAGCAGCTCGCCGAGGCCGGCGCCACGGTCTGCGTGGGCACCTGGCCGCCGGCGTACGGGATCTTCACGAAGATGCTCGAGCGCGGGAAGATGTCGGAGTCGCTGGTGATGAGCGGCGGTGGCACGCTCGCCTTCGAGCGCATCTACGCGCTCGACGCCGAGTACGACACGCTCGCGGACGCCCCGCTCGAGCTGCGCGAGAACCGCCGCTACAAGGAGCACGACGACTTCACCATCCAGGGCGTGGCCGACCGGCTGGTCGCGGAGTTCGGGGAAAAGCCGCTCGACGTGGTCGTGCACTCGATCGCGAACGGCTCCGAGGTCAAGAACCCGCTGCTCGAGACCTCGCGCCGGGGCTACCTGTCGGCGCTCTCCGCGAGCGCGTACTCGTTCGTCGCGCTGGTGCAGCGCTTCGGGCCGCTGTTGCGGCCGGGCGGCTCGTTCGTGTCGCTCAGCTACATGGCGGGCGAGCGGGTGGTGCCCGGCTACGGCGGCGGCATGTCGTCGGCCAAGGCGGCGCTCGAAAGCGACACGCGCACGCTCGCCTACGAGGCGGGAAGGCGCTGGGGCGTGCGCGTGAACACGATCTCGGCCGGGCCGTGGGCGTCGCGCGCGGCGTCGGCGATCGGCTTCATCGAGAAGATGATCGAGTACGCGAAGAAGAACTCGCCCCTGCCCCAGGCCATCGACGCGCGCGAGGTCGGCACGACCGCCGCATTTCTGTGTTCGCCGCTCGCGAGCGGGATCACCGGCACGACCGTCTACGTCGACAAGGGCTACCACTCGATGGGCGTCGGCGTGGACGACTCGGGCGAGGGGCCGATCGCCGAGAAATGAGCGCCTCGGCGCCGCGCACCGCCTTCGTGCTCGCCGGCGGCGGGAGCCTCGGCGCGGTCGAGGTCGGCATGCTCGAGGCGCTGGTCGAATTCGGCCTGCGTCCGGACCTGATCGTCGGCTCGTCCGCGGGCGCGCTGAACGGCGCGTTCTTCGCGGGCCGGCCGGACGCCGCCGGCGTGCGCGCGCTGCGCGAGATCTGGCAGAGCCTGCGCGCGCGCGACGTGTTCCCGTTCTCGCCGCTCGGCAGCCTGCTCGGCGTGCTCGCGGTGCGCGACCACATCGTCGATCCAGGGCCGCTCCGCCGCCTGCTCGAGAAGCACCTGCGCTTTCGCGAGATCGAAGCCGCGCAGCTGCCGCTGCACGTGGTGGCGACCGACCTGCTCACCGGCGGCCAGGTCGTGCTCTCGCACGGGCCGGTCGTGCCGGCGGTGCTGGCCAGCGCGGCCATCCCCGGCGTGTTCCCGCCGGTGCGCATCGGTCACGCGCATCTCTTCGACGGCGGCATCGCGAGCAACACCCCGATCGCGGCCGCGATCGAGCTCGGCGCCGAGCGCGTGATCGTGCTGCCCACGGGCTACTCGTGCGAGATGAAGCGGCCGCCGCCGAGCGCGCTGGCCATGGCGCTGCACGGCGTGAACCTGATCATCGCGCGCCAGCTGGTGATCGACATCGAGCGCTTCACCGATCGCACACAGATCCGTGTCATCCCGCCGCTCTGTCCGCTGGCGATCCAGCCCTTCGACTTCTCCTACGCCGCCACGCTGATCGAGCGCGCCGCCGCCACCACCCGTGACTGGCTCGCGCGCGGCGGGCTCGAGCGGCCCGACATCCCCCACGAGCTGCCGGTCCACGCGCACGACGTGATCTAGAGATCGAACTCGGGCACCGCTTTTGGGGGCTGGCGTACCGCGACCATCTGACCCGAATTCAACAACCGAGAGTATGATTCTGCTGTGTCGGCATGCTCCTCGGCCGTGCGCCAGACTCAGATGCGGAGTTCAGCGCTGCCGCAGGAATCGGCTTGTGGGCTCATCACGGCTTCGCTCGATACTTCGAGTAGGACACCGAACTGAGCGATCCAGCCTGGGTCACGCGATTGCATTGTCGCGACGATCCGATCTCCATCTGGAGCGTCGCCATCGTGCCCCCGTCAGCGCTGAGCGCGCACTCTGGGGATCGACAATGCGTTCAGCTTTGACGGGCCCCGATGGGGAGAACCTGAAGTGGCGCGGCTTGGCGGCACCTCTCGAGTCGGGGCTCTAGCTGAGGTCGTCCGCGCGCACGCGCGTCTCGACGCCGGACGCGAGGTCCTTCACGACCACCTCGCCGTTCGCCCACTCGTCGGGGCCGACGATCACCACGCGCGCAGCGCCCGCGGCGTCGGCGGCCTTCAGCGCCTTGCCGACGCGCGTCGCGCCGTAGGGCGCTTCGGCAGCGGTGCCGTTCGCGCGCAGACGCGCGACGAGTCTGCGCGCCGGCCCGAGCAGCTCCGCGACCACCGGCACCACGACCACGTCGACACGCGGCAGTGTCGCGGGTGCGAGACCCTTGGCGGCGAGCAGCTCGCCGAGCACCGCGTCGCCCATGCCGAAGCCGAGCGCGGGCAGCTCGGGTCCGCCCAGCGCGCCGATCAGGTTGTCGTAGCGCCCGCCGCCCGCGACCGCGCGCAGCTCGCGCGCGGCGTCGAAGATCTCCCACACGGGCCCCGTGTAGTACGCGAGCCCGCGCACGATCTTGAAGTCGGGCACGAGCGCGTCGCCGATCCCGTACTCGCGGCAGGCGTCGAGCACGGCGGCGAGCTCCGGCGCGCGCTCCAGCGGAAACGCGTCGCAGTAGCCGAGCAGCGCCTTCGCGCGCGCCGCACCGAGCAGCTTCTCGAGCCGCTCGCGCGCGCCGCGGTCGCGGTCGAGCTTGTCGACGATGGCGAGCACCTCCGCGTCCTGCGCGGGCAGGACGTCGAGCTCGCGCAGCGTGCGCGCCAGCAGGCGCCGGTCGTTGATGAGCACGCGCACGTCGCGCTCGCCGATCCCGAGCCTGCGCAGCGCGTCGAGCGCGACCGCGATCGGCTCCGCGTCCGCGGCCGGCTCGGTCGAGCCGAGCACGTCCACGTTCCACTGCTGGAAGGCGCGCAGCCGGCCGCGCTGCGGCTTCTCGTAGCGGTAGAACTCCGGCACGCAGTACCACTTGATCGGCCGCGGCAGCTGGCTCGCGCGCGCGGCCATCATGCGCGCCAGCGTCGGCGTCATCTCCGGGCGCAGCGCCACCGCGCGGTCGCCCTTGTCCACGAACGTGTAGAGCTGTCCCGAGATCTCCTCGCCGGACTTGGCGGTGAACAGCTCCAGCGCCTCGAGCACCGGCCCGTCGAACTCCTGGAAGCCGGCCGCGCGCGACGCGCCGTGCCAGGCCGACTCGATCCAGCGTCGGAACGCGAGATCCTCCGGGAAGAAATCCCGAAACCCCGGAAGGACTTGGAAGCGCATCTCGGCGCATCGTAGCCGAGGCCTGCCGAATCGGCCGCCCGGCTTCACACGGGCGGAGCATGCGTCGATGAGAGACCTCGATAGGCGACGGTAACGCTTCAGCGTTACCATGCGCGATCGGAGGCTTTGCTTGAACGAGGAGCTGGCCGGGCTCTTCTGCGGAGAGAACGGCGCCTACGTCGAGTCGCTCTACGAGGACTACGTGCTCGGCCGCGAGCGTGTCGCTGTGTCCTGGCGGCGCATCTTCGACGCGCTGCACGGCGTGGAGACGCCGCTTGAGCCGGAGAGGGCGAACGCGCAGAAATCAAACGGATTGGACGTCTCGGCGCCGCCCGCGGCGACGGCGCCGGCCGTGCCCGCCGTTCCGGCGGTGGGCATCATCGGGCTGATCGACGCCTACCGCAGCCATGGCCACCTGGTCGCGAAGCTCGATCCGCTGGGCAATTTCCTGACCGCGCACCCGTTGCTCGAGCCCGAGGTCTTCGGCCTGCGCGACGAGCACATGCAGCGCCGCGTGACGTTCGGGAACTACCAGGGCGGCACGGCCGAGGGCACCGTGCCGGAGCTGATCGCGAGCCTGCGCCGCAGCTACGCGGGCACGTTCGCCGCGGAGTTCATGGAGATCCGCGACAAGACGCGGCGCGACTGGCTGCTCGCGCACATGGAGCCGCGCGAGAACCGCCCCGAGCTGATCCCCGAGGAGCGGCTGCGCGTGCTGACGCAGCTGGTCGCGTCGGAGCGCTTCGAGCAGTTCCTGCACAAGCGCTTCCTGGGCGTGTACCGCTTCTCGCTCGAGGGCGGCGAAGCGCTGATCCCGATGCTCGACGCGGTGGTCGAGACCGCGGCGGACCTGGGCGCCGCAGAGATCGTGCTCGCGATGGCGCACCGCGGGCGCCTGAACGTCATGGCCCACACTATGGACATGCCGTACCACGCGATCATGGCCCAGTTCCAGGCCTCGCTCATGCCCGCCAACGCGCAGGGCTCGGGCGACGTGAAGTACCACCGCGGTTACTCGGCCGACCGGCGCACGCGCTCCGGCAAGAACCTGCACCTGTCGCTGTGCGCGAACCCGAGTCACCTGGAGTGGATCAACCCGGTCGCCGAGGGCATCGTCCGCGCCAAGCAGAACTACCGCCAGGATACCGAGCGCAAGGAGGTCATCCCGCTGCAGATCCACGGCGACGCGGCCTTCACCGGCCAGGGCGTGGTGTTCGAGACGCTCGCGCTCTCCGAGCTCGAGAGCTACTGGACCGGCGGAACCCTCCACATCATCGTCAACAACCAGATCGGCTTCACGACCGATCCGCGCGACTACCGCTTCACGCAGTACCCGAGCGACGGCGCGAAGCTGATCCAGGCGCCGATCTTCCACGTGAACGCGGACGATCCGGAAGCCTGCGTGCACGCCGCGAAGCTTGCGGTTGCCTTTCGGCAGCAGTTCCGCGAGGACGTGATCATCGACCTGGTCTGCTACCGCCGCCACGGCCACAACGAGGCCGACGATCCGACCTACACGCAGCCGCTCATGTACAAGAAGATCGCGGCGCACGAGCGCGTGGCGCGCATCTACACCGATCGGCTCCTGGGCGAGAACGCGATCGACCAGGCCGCGCTCGCCAAGCTCGAGGACGAGCAGAAGCGCCGGCTCGAGCAGGCGCTCGAGGACAGCACGCAGGTCACGCGGCTGGCCGGCGCCGAGGGCTACCACGGGCTGTGGGCGGGGCTCGCGGATCCGGCCGCGAAGCGGGCCGGCACCGCGGTCGCGCGCGAGTCGATCGAGGCGGCCGCGCGCGCGCTGCTCGAGCTGCCGCCCGGATTCAAGCTGCATCCGAAGCTGCGGCGCCTGTTCGAGCAGCGGGTGCAGACCGTGACGCAGGACGGCGATCTCGACTGGGGCACCGCCGAAGCGCTCGCGCTCGGCACGCTGCTCGCCGAGGGCGTCACCGTCCGGCTCACCGGCCAGGACTCGGAGCGAGGCACGTTCGGCCAACGCCACGCGGTGTTGCACGACGTCGAGACCGGTGAGCGCTACACGCCGCTGACCAGGCTCGCGCCCGAGGGCACGCGCTTCATCATCGCCAACTCGCTGCTCTCCGAAGCGGCGGTGCTCGGTTTCGAGTACGGCTACAGCACCGTCGATCCCAACCGCCTCGCGGTGTGGGAGGCGCAGTACGGCGACTTCTGCAATTCCGCGCAGGTGATCATCGACCAGTTCATCGCCAGCGGCGAGAAGAAGTGGAGCCGCGCATCCGGGCTGGTCTTGCTGCTCCCGCACGGCTACGAGGGCAAGGGTCCGGAGCACTCGAGCGCGCGACTCGAGCGCTTCCTGCAGCTGTGCGCAGAAGACAACCTGCAGGTCTGCAATCTGACGACGCCGGCGCAGTACTTCCACGCGCTGCGCCGCCAGATCCACCGCAGCTTCCGCAAGCCGCTGATCGTGATGTCGCCGAAGAGCCTGCTGCGCCACCCGAAGTGCGTCTCGAAGGTCGACGATCTGGTCTCGGGCGAGTTCCGGGCCGTGATCGACGATCCGGCCTTCGTGACCGGCGGACGCGACCCGAACGCCACGCGCCGCGTGCTGGTCTGCTGCGGCAAGGTCTACTACGCGCTGCACGAGGCGCGCGAGGACTCCGGCTTCGAGGACGTGGCGATCGTGCGCCTCGAGCAGCTCCACCCGTTCCCGTTCGACGAGCTGCGCCGCACGCTCGCGCGCTACGCCGCCCGCGAGGTGGTCTGGGTGCAGGAAGAGCCTTGGAACATGGGCGCGTGGTCGTACGTCTCCGACCGCATCAACCGCGTGCTGCCCGAGGGCGGCGGTCTGCGCTACGTGGGACGACCGGAATCCGCAAGCCCGGCGACGGGCTCCTACCGCATGCACGAGGAAGAGCAGTCCGAGTTCGTGCGCGAGTCGTTCGCGACCAAGCCCATGCCTCGACACCAGCCGACGTAGCGGGGCTACAATGCCGTCCTCTGGCTGAGCTTGGGGGATCGGGCATGCCGTACGCATCGGGCCGCACCTACTACGACGCCGACAGCCACCTGATGGAGCTCGCGGGCTGGCTTTCGGAGTACGCGGATCCCGACGTCCGCGAGCGCATCCGCCCGCTCCAGCTCGGCGGCGCGGGCAAGCTCGCCGGCCAGGCGCTGGTCGACGCAGAAAAGCGTCGCGGCGATCCGGCGGCGGCGCGCGCGCTCGAGAGCGAGCTGATGGGCGCCAAGGGCTGGAGCGCGCTCGGCGCCTTCGACCCCGCGGAGCGCACGCGCGCGCTCGACCTGCTCGGCTTCGCGAAGCAACTCGTGTTCAGCACCTTCGCGGCCACCCAGTTCGCCGGCGACGACGCGGAGCTTTTGTACGGCGGCACGCGCGCGCACAACCGCGCGATCGCCGACTTCTGCAAGTCCGATCCGCGGCTGGTCGCGGTGGGCATGGTGCCGTGGCTCGATCCCGAGGCCAGCACGCGCGCGGCGATCGAGGCGATCGAGCTCGGCTGCGGAGCGATCCTGGTGCCGTCGGTCCCGCAGGGCGCGATCTCGCCCACGCATCCCGACTACCATCCGTTCTGGGCGCACCTGCAAGAGACGGGCATCCCGTTCATGTCGCACATCGGCGGCGGAGGCCGGCCGCTGCGGCGCGCGTTCCACAACAACGGCAAGCCCAGGACGACCGACTTCCTCGGCGGCGGCGAGAACATCCGCTCCAAGGACTTCATGGTCATGCACAACCCGCCCGAGGCGTTCCTCTCCTGCCTCGTGCTCGACGGGCTCTTCGAGACGTTCCCGCGGCTGCGCGGCGGCGTGATCGAGCAGGGCGCGCTGTGGGTGCCGAGCTGGCTGCGCCGGCTCGACATCGCGCAGGCGACCTTCCAGAAGACGGAGCCCGCGCTGCGGCTGCCCAAGCGCGCGTCGGAGTACGTGCACGGCCACGTCTGGTTCACGCCCTACCCGACCGAGCCCGTCGGTTGGCTGGTCGAGCAGGCTGGCGACGATCTGTTCCTGTTCTCGTCGGACTATCCGCATCCCGAGGGCGGCCGCGATCCGCTGCGCCGCTTCGAGGAGTCGATGCCGGACGTCGGCGCGGGCGCCAAGGAGAAGTTCTACTCCGGGAACTTCGCCGACATGATGGGGATGTGAGCCGGGGCAATCGGGTTCGCGTCTACCCGCCGGCCAGCTTTACGGTGTAACCGCGCTGCTCGAGCTGCGCGACGATCGCTGCGCGGTGATCGCCCTGGATCTCGATCACGTAGTCGCGCACGGTTCCGCCGCTGCCGCAGGCGCGTTTCAGCTCGAAGGCGAGCTCGGCCAGCGCGTCGCTCGCGAGCGGGACACCCGAGATCGTGGTCACGGTCTTGCCGCCGCGGCCCGACGTCTCGCGCCGGACGCGGACGATTCCGTCCCCCGCCGGCGCGCGCGGCTTCATCGAGAGCGCCCCGTCCGCGGCCGCCCGCGGCGCGGCGTGCAAGCGGCGCGAAGCGACGCGCGCAGCGAGACGAAGACGAGCGAAGTCAATCGGACGGAACCAGGCCCCCGTGGCGCAGCGCGTCGTCGATCAGGAAGCGGACCTGCGGCTCGCGCCCGAAGGACAGGTGGCTGCCCGGGTACCAGGCGATGCGCGGCTCGCCCCAGTGCTTCCACAGGTCGCGCACCTGATCGGCGGGAACCAGGTGGTCTGCGGTGCCGCCGAAGATCGAGAGCCGCTCGCGCGGGATGCGCGGCGCGAGCTGCAGCGGCGAGACCACCGAGAGCAGCTCGCGCAGCACGCTCCAGTCGAGCCCGAGCCGCTCGACCTCGCGCAGCGTGGCGTGCGGCGCGAGGCGCGCGACCAGGCGCGCGAAGTCGGTCGCGGGAATGCCCGCGATCGCGCAGGCGAGCCCCGGGTCGAGGCCGACCAGCAGCGCAGTGGTGTAGCCGCCGAGCGAGAGCCCGTAGACACCGATCTGCGTCGCGCCGTTGCCGCGCAGCCAGGAGAGCTGCCGGCGCAGGTCCCACATCGCCTGCGCCTCGGCGTGCACGGTGTCGAGGAAGTCGCCGTTCAGGAAGCCGTCGCCGCTGCGCAGCGCGAGCTTGCGCGGGCCGTGCAGCGGCAGCACCGGGCACAGCACGTTCAGGCCGAGCTCGTGGTGCAGCCGGCGCGCCTCGAACGCCGACAGGTCGACGGCGGGAATGCCCATGCCGTAGCCGTGCACGCACACCAGCCACGGGCGGCTCTCGTCGGCGTGCCGCAACACCCACGCGTGCGCTTCGCGGTTCAGCGCGTAGGAGAGCCAGCGCTCGCGGCCCGGCTCGCCGGGATGCGGCTCGTAGCCGCTCTCGAACGACAGGTGCTCGAACGAGAAGCCCAGGCTGCGGCGCCAGCGCAGCGCGGGCGCCTCGAGCGCCGGCGGCTCGCGGTGGTACGACTCGGGCTTCTCGAGCCAGCCCGAGCGCTCGAACAACGCGTGCGCCTCGCGCACCTCGAGGGTCAGGCGCGGCACGTCGCGGATGAAGCGGCCAGGCCGCGTGGCGACCATGCTGGCGAGCGCGAGCTGGTCGAAGCCGACCTTGATCGCGAGCTCGAGGTCGAGCGTCGGCTCGGGCACGCGCTCGATCGGCGGCTCGCGCCGCTGCGCGGTCCAGCCGCACGCGACGAAGCTCGCGAGCGCGAGCGCGACCAGCCCGAGCGTCTCGAAGAAGCCGACCGCGAAGGTCATGGGCAACGCGAAGAGCAGCGCGCAGAAGCTGCCGAGCGCGATCAGCTGCGGCGTGCGCACGTCTCCCGGCAGCAACAGGCTCGCGGTGCCGCCCGCGACCAGGAGTGCGCCCGGGATCGCGCCGAACAGGAAGCCGAACACGCCCTCGCCCGCCGCGATCCACGCGAGGCCCGCCGCGATCGCGACCAGGTTCTCGTATGGAAGTCCCGGGTCGCCGTCGCTCCTCGTCATGCTTCCGCTCCCAAGTTGCGCACGCGTGATTGATCGGCGCGTTTGCGGGCGGGGTGAACGGGGCGGCTGGCGATCCGGCGCAGCTCGTCGAACGAGGCGGCGACGGCGTCGGCCAGCAGCGGCAGGTCCGCCACCAGCGTCGCGTCGGCGCTCCAGCCGAGCATGACGCGCCCGTCGAAGAACGTCGCCGAGAGTCCGAGCGTGTGGCCGGGCAGGAGCGGCGCGAACGTGAAGCACTCGCGCAGCTTCGCGCCCAGCAGGAAGCGCGGCGCCGGCGGCGCGGACAGACTCGACACGCACAAGCTCGCGGGCCGCCCGGACGCGGCCGCTTCGTTCAGGCGCGCGAGCTTGCGGAGCAGCGAGAACTCACCCGGCGCGGACGCCGCCGGCTCGGGCCGGTCGGCGAGCGCTTCGAGCCGGAGCTTCGGGTCCGGCTCGGCGAGCGGCAACGCGACCAGCGCTGCGTCGACTGCGCCCGCCTCGTCTCCGACGCCGATCGGTGTCAGCGCGCGCACGTCGAGCTCGGCGGGGTCGAGCCCCCGGCGCGACAGGAACGCGCGCAGCGCGCCGGCGAGGGTGGCGAGCAGCAGGCCTTGCGTCGACGCACCCAGCCGTTCGCCGGTCGCACGCACGTCGGCGTGGTCGAGCGCGAGCCACTCCACCCTTCGGTGTGGTCCGGTCGTTCCGGTGAGCGGCAGCTCGCCGCGCGACGCGACCGCGCGCTCGAGCGCGTTCAGGGCGCCGCGCAAGCCGTGGCCGAGCGTCGCGCCCACGGCTTCGACTCGCGCGGCCTCGCGGGCGCGGCGCGCGAGCTCCGCGCGCAGCAGCGCAACTCGCCCCGGTGTCGGCTGCGTCTCGCCGCGCTTCACGGTCTCGATCGGCTCGTCCGGCGTCGCGGAGAGCAGCAGCGCCAGCGGGTCGAAGCCGTCGCGGCCCTCGAGCAGCGCGACGTCGGCCTTCGCGATCAGCGCGAAGCGGCCCTCGTCGAGGCCCTCCACGACCACGATCTCCCAGGGCGGCTTCTCGCGATCGAGCGCTTGCGAGAAGCTGCGCGACGCCAGGCGCTTGAGCTGGCGCTCGTCGCCCGGGCGCGGCAGCGCCACGTGTCGCAGGTGATAGGCGAGCTCGAAGAACGGATCGTCGACCCAGGCGGGCAGGCGCCCGAGCGCGAGCCCGACCGACCGCTGCTGCGCGCGCTGCGCGCGCGCGAGACGCGCAGCGGTGTAGGCCCGCACGCGCTCGATATCGATACCACCGTGGCGCAGGCCCAGCGGCCCGGCTTCGAAGACGAGCACGGCGCCGACATGCATGGCGCTTGGGTAGCTCCGGGCTTTGCCGCTGGCAAGGCTCCGCGCGGGGTTCAGCCGCTGGTGCGGTAGTGACGCAGCGCGGGCATGCGCCAGGCGACCAGGGCCACGACCAGGAGACACCCGACCCCGCCACTCACCACCGAGAAGGTGGCGCTGGTGAGGCTGGCCAGGAACCCGGACTCGGCCGCACCGAGCTGGTTCGAGGCGCCGATGAAGATGAAATTCACCGAGCTCACGCGGCCGCGCAGCGCGTCGGGCGTGGAGAGCTGGATCGCAGTGCCGCGCAGCACCACGCTGACCGCGTCGGCCATGCCCGCGACCATGTACGCGAGCACCGACAGCGGAAACCAGCGCGACAGGCCGAACACGATCGTCGCGACGCCGTACACCGCCACCGCCACGAGCAGCGCGCCACCCGCGCGCCGAAAGCCGGGCAGGAAGATCAGCGCCGCCGACATGCTGAGCGCGCCGAGCTCGAGCGAGGCCGAGAGCAGGCCGTAGCCGACCTCGCCGACCGCGAGGATGTCGCGCGCGTAGATCGGCAGCAGTGCCGTCGCGCCGCCCAGGACCACGGCGAACATGTCGAGCGTCATGCAGCCGAGCACGACCGGGTTGCGCCACACGAACTCGAGCCCTTCGCGGATCGACTCCCAGCTGATGCGCGCGCTGGTCGCGGCGCCGAGCGGCGGCAGCTTCACGAGCGACGCGAGCGAGCCGGCGATCAAGAGCGCGTGCAGGCCGTACGCCGCCGCGATCCCGCCCAACGCCGCGCTGAAGCCCATCAGCATCGGCCCGGTCGCGAACGCGAGCCAGAGCGCCGTCGCGCTCACCGTGACCGCGCGCGGGAACAGCTCGCGCGGCACGAGCTGCGGCAGGATCGACGCGCGCGCGGGTGACTCGAACACCGACGCCACCGCCGCGAGCGCGACCGCCGCGTACAGCACCGGCAGGGTCACCTGCCCCGTCACCGTCGTGACGCAGAGCGTGAGCGAGCACAGGAACGGGACGAGCTGAGCGAGCAGCACCAGCCGGCGCCGGTCGACCACGTCCGCGACCGCGCCGGCCACGAGCGAGAGCGGCAGCACCGGCAGGAACTGGATCAGCCCGATCAGCCCGAGCTGGAAGGCCGACTGCGACAGGTCGTAGACGTGCCACGCCACGGCGGTGCGCAGCAGCATCATCGCGGTGCCCGAGAAGAAGCGGCTCGCGACGTACCAACGGAAGTTCGGCTCGCGGAACACCGCGAGACGCGCGGCACCCGTCTCCGCGTCCCCCGGCTCCGCTCCCATCGCCATCATGCTACCCGAGAGTCCGGCTATGCTGCCGGCGTGGTCTCGGACGAGGCGTTGTGCGCGGGCGTGCGGCGGACGCGCGGCGAGCCGCGGCTTTCCGTGCGCGTCGAGTCGCGCACGGCGCTCTCGCGAAATCTGGGCGGCTCGGGCGCGCGCTTCGAGCGCGTGCGGCTCTCGATCGACGGGCGCGCGCGGGTCGGCGTGCTGAAGCGGATCGAGCCCGACCCGATCTGCGTCACGCGCGAGCGGCGCTTCTACGAGGAGCTGGCCGCGGAGCTGCCCGCGCGCATTCCGCGCGCGTTCGCGTCCGGCGAGCTCGAAGGTCGCGTCGACGGCTGGGTCCTGCTCGAGGAGTTCCCGCCGGGCCGGCGCTGGCGTCCTGCGCGCGCGCACGAGGTGGCGCGCGAGATCGCGCGCGTCCATCGCGCCACACTCGGCCGTGTACCCGATTGGCTGCCCCGCCCGTTCGCGCGCGATCTGGTGCCGGCGCTCGCGCACGTGCCCGAGGGCCTCGAGCGGCTCGAGGCGCTGCAGCGACGCGAGCCGCTCCTGCGCGCGTTGGCGACGCCGCTCGCGCTCGCGCTCGCACGATCGCTGATCCGCGATCCCTCCCCGGGGGGGGGG
>JBBDXF010000024.1:22982-61609 GCA_040902485.1 Myxococcota bacterium
GCTAGCCCTCCCCGCGCGCGCGCGAGCTCGCGCGCTCGCCCGAGGCGCTCGTGCACCGCGATCTGCACAGCGGAAACGTGTGGCTGCCGGCGCAGGGAGCGCCGATCCTGTTCGACTGGGAGGCCGTCTCGGCCGGGCCGCCGATCTTCGACCTGACGCTCTTGTTCCAGTACCTGCCGATCCGCCAGCTCCGCATCCCCGGCCGGGAGCTCGACGTCGGCTTCTTCCGCGCGCGCACGCTCGCTTGGAGCAGGCTCGAGCGCAGCTACCTCGACGCGCTCGGCGACGCGCCGCGCGAGGCGATCGTTTCGGCCGCGAACGGCGCCTTCGTCTGGGAGGCGCTGTACCGGCTGGGGTGGGTCGCGTCACAGCTCGAGCCGGGCGTGCCGCGGCTCGCCCTGCGCCTTGCGCGGATTCCGGGGCTTCGCGCGCTGGGACGGATCGGTGATGGCCCCGCCGTGTGCGCGGCCTGGCAGGCGATGTTCGCCGACTTCGAGCGCCGTGCCGCGGCGCTGGTCGGCTAGCCGGCGGCCGCAGCGAAGCGGTGTCGCGCGAGAAACTCCCGGCCGGATGCCGTCACGCGCACGAGCAGCGCGCCGTCGTCGGCGCTGTGCAGCTCGAGCAGCTCGCGGTCCAACGCCTCCTCCCAGACGGGGAGCCGCGGGCACGACGTCCGCCACGCGTCGATGACCTCGCGATACGGCCTGGGCCGAGGCGCGATCGACTCGAGCAGGTCGAGGATCAGTGCGTCCAGCGCTTCGCTCATCGTGACACCAAGCTACCACGCGCCGTCGCGCTCGCCTCGCGGTAGCTTCTGGCCGTGTCGGCGCGCTGGCTCCGGATCCGCATCGCGACGCAGAGGCTCGAGCTGCTCGAGGGCACCCGCGTGCTGGCGAGCCACCCGGTGTCGACCTCGGCCAAGGGCGCCGGCGAGCGCATCGGCAGCGAGCAGACGCCGCGCGGCGCGCACGAGATCGTAGAGCTGATCGGCGCGGGCGAGCCCGTCGGCGCGGTGTTCGTCGGGCGCCGGCCGACCGGCGAGATCTGTACGCCCGGGCTGTGCGCCGCGCGTCCGGAGCGCGACTGGATCCTGTCGCGCGTGATCTGGCTCGCCGGAACCGAGGACGGCCGCAATCGCGGCGGCGACGTCGACACGCGCTCCCGCTACATCTACATCCACGGCACGCCGGAAAGCGAGGGCATCGGCGTGCCGCGTTCCCACGGCTGCATCCGCATGCGCAACGACGATCTGATCGCGGTCTTCGGCGAGCTCGAGTGCGGCATGCGGGTTCAGATCGACGAGTGAGACACGCCCTCCGGGACGAGCTGCACGGGCGCGCGGCGCCTCTACATGCCGACCCCGAACACCGCGAGCTCGCGCGGGCCGTGTGCGCCGAGCACGAGCGTGCCCTCGATGTCGGCGGTCTTCGACGGGCCCGCAACGAAGGTGAAGTGGTGATGCGCGAGCGCGCCGTCGCCAAGGCGCGCGAGCGCCGCGTGCATGTCGGGCACGATCGCGCGGGTGTCGAGCAGCAGGATCAGCCGCTCGCACAGGACGGGCAGCGCGCGCGGGCGCGCTTCGCGGCCGTCGAGACCCACCGCGCCGTTCTCGGCCACACCGAACGAGCCGCACAGGATCGCGACCGAGACGTCTGCGAGCGTGTGCGGATCGGCGTCCGCGGGAACCGGCTGCCAGGGTCCGGCGCCGAGGCGCGCGAGCGCAGCGTCGGTCGCGAGCACGCGCGCGCCGCCGCTCCAGGCGCGACACAGATCGGCGACGCGGGCCCCGAGCTCCGCGGCGCCGAGCGGGCCGTGCGCCTCACCGCCCGCCGCGATCAGCAGCTCCGCGAAGGCCGCGAAGTCCGCGCGGCGCGCGCCCGGCACGAACGGCGCCGGCGCGGGCGCCGCGTGCCGCACGGCCTCGCGCACGCGCGCGACGACGCGATCGCGCGCGGTCACCGCACTTCTCCGCCGCGCGTCCGCGCTCGCGAACGACCTTCCGCGCGCGTCCGCGCGCGCCAACGAGTGCGGAAGCTCGCGCCCGGATGCACGGGCAGCGCGCGCGAGGCGAGCCAGGGCGAGGCCGGATTGCCCGGCCAGCGCCGCGCGAGCGCGGGCCACAGCCAGCGCGCGACGCGCCCCGCTGCGCCGTACAGCGCGGGGCGCTCGAGCAGGGCCGCCGCGAGCCGGGCCACGAGCCGCTCGCGCGAGCCGCGCGGAACGTCCGTCGCGCGCCAGGCGATCAGCTGCTCATGCAGATCGATCCGCACCGGGCACACCGCGCTGCAGCTTCCGCACAGGCTCGAGGCGAGCGGCAGCGCGCGCCGTTCGTCCGTCCCGCCGAGCGCGGGCGCGAGCACCGCGCCGATCGGGCCCGGGATCACCCAGCCGTACGCGTAGCCGCCCGCGCGCCGGTACACCGGACAGGTGTTCAGACACGCGCCGCAGCGGATGCAGCCGAGCGCGCGCCGGTGCGCGTCGTCGGCGAGCAGGCGCGTGCGCCCGTTGTCGACCAGCACGATGTGAAGCTCCGCGCCCGGCCGCGGACCCGTGACCAGGCTCGTGTACACCGAGATGGGTTGGCCGGTGGCGCTGCGCGCCAGCAGGCGCAGAAACACCGCGAGATCGCCGAGTCCGGGAACCACCTTCTCGATCCCGAGACACGCGATGTGGAGCTTCGGCAGGCTCATGCCCAGATCCGCGTTGCCCTCGTTGGTGACGACGACGATCGTGCCGCTCTCGGCCACCGCGAAGTTCGCGCCGGTGATCGCCGCGTCCGCGCCGAGGAAGTGGCCGCGCAGGTGCCGGCGCGCGGCCTCGGTGAGTCGCGCGGGATCGGTCTCGCCCGCGGGTACGATCAGCTCGCGCGCGAACAGCGCGCCGATGTCCTCGCGCGTGCGGTGGATCGCCGGCACGATGATGTGCGACGGCGGCTCGTGACCGAGCTGGACGATGCGCTCGCCGAGGTCGGTGTCGACCACCTCGATGCCGCGGCTCTCGAGGTACGGGTTCAGCCCGCACTCCTCGGTGAGCATCGACTTGCTCTTCACCACGCGCCGTGCCGCGCGCGCGTCGAGCAGCTCGTGCACGATCCGGTTCAACGCGGGCGCGTCCTCGGCCCAGTGCACCACCGCGCCCGCCGCCGTCGCGCGCGCCTCGAAGCGCTCGAGGTTCGCGTCGAGGTGATCGAGCGCGTGCGCCTTCGCCTCGCGCGCGTGATCGCGTAGCCGCTCGAAGTCCGGCTCGGCGCGGCCGGCCACGTCGCGCTTCTCGCGCAGCGCGAACACCGCCGCGTCGTGCGCGCGCAAGCGCGGCCCCGCGGGCAGGAGCTCGAGAGCGCGCGCGTCGAGCCCAGCGCTCACGCGCCGCCCCGGCTCGCCAGGATCTCGGCGAGGTGGATCGCGCGCGGCCCGAAGCCCTCGCGCGCGCGCAGCGCTTCCAGATGCAGCAGACAGCTCGCGTCCGTGCCCGTCACGTAGTCCGCTCCGCTCTCGGCCAGCGCGCGCAGCTTGTCGCGGCCGATGCGCGCGGAGAGCTCGGGAAAGCCGACCGAGAACGCGCCGCCGAACCCGCAGCACTCGTCGCGCCGCGACACGGGCCGCAGCTCGAGGCCGCGGACACTGCGAAGCAGGCGCTCGGTGATCCCGACCCCGTCGGCCGCGGCGCCGAGATCCTCGCTCGGCCGGCCGAGCCCGAGCTCGCGCAGGCCGTGACAGCTCTCCAGCAGCGCCACGCGGTGCGGGAAGACCGCGCCCACGTCACGGGTGCCGAGCGACAGCGCGATGAACTCGCCGAGCTCGAAGGTGCGCGCGGCGAGCGACGCCGCCGACTCCGTGCTCAGCAGGTCGGCGTAGCGCCGTCGCACCGTGGCGACACAGCTCGCGGACGGACACACGATCGCCTGCGCGCCCGCGAACACGTCCGCGTGCGCGCGCGCGAGCCGCACGGCTTCGGTGTGCGCGCCGCTGGTCACGAACGGCTGACCGCAGCAGGTCTGGCGCGGGTCGAAGCTCACCTTGCAGCCGAGCCGTTCGAGCACGGTCGCGCTTGCGAGACCGACCTCGGGCGCGAGCTGGTCGACGTAGCAGGGGACGAACAGCGCGACCTCGGGCGGACTCGAGCCGCGCTCAGGCATCGGGAAGCAGCGCCCCGACCTCGTCCGGTTCGAGCACGTACTCGGTGGCGCAGAACTCGCAGCGCACATCGAGCCGCTCGCGCTGCTCGGCGATCGTGCGCGTCTCGGCGCGGCCGAGCAGCGTGACCGCGCGCCGGATCTTGTCCGCGTCGCAGGCGCAGTGGAACGAGGGGTTCGAGCGCTGGCGCGCGCGCGAGCCGATGCCTTCGAGCAGCCGGTCCGCGATCTCGTCCGCGGAGAGCCCCGCGCGCACGAGCGCCGTCGGCGAGGGCAGCTCGCGCACGGTGCGCTCGAGCTTCGCGAGCACCGCGTCGTCGACGCCCGGCAGCGCCTGCACCAGATATCCGCCCGCCGCCTCGACGGTCTCGTCGCTCGCCACGTACACGCCGACCGCCAGCGCCGACGCGGTCTGCTCGCTCTCGGCCAGGTAGTGCGAGAGATCCTCGGCCACCTCGCCCGAGACGATCGGCACGATTCCGGTGTAGGGCTCGCGCCAGCTCGGGCGGTAGCGCACGACCGCGAGGATGCCCTTGCCCACCGCGGCGCCGACATCGAGCTTGCCCGAGCGCGACGGCGGGTGCGCGGACGGGTCGGCGACGTAGCCGCGCACTCGGCCGAGATGATCGGCGATCACCGTCATCTGCCCGAGCGGTCCGTCGCCGCGGAACTGGAGCTGGACGGTCTCGTCTTCCTTCGCGCCGGCCGCGATCAGCACGCCGCCCATCAGCGCGCGGCCGAGCGCGGCGCTCGCGGTCGGCGCGGTGGCGTGACGGCTGGCGGCCTCGGCGACCAGACCGGTCGCGACCATCGCGCGCACGGACAACCCGCCGTCGGCGGAGACCGTCCGCACCAGCTCACACGTCCCGCTCGGGATCCTCGGTGCATCCATCGCCACTCCGAGGATACCGGCCCGACGACGTCGTGCTAGAGAACGAGCTCTGCGAGCGTCCGCAGCGCCTCGACCTGACCGCTGCCGATGCACAGCGTTCCGACCGGCGACGCCTTCCAGGCCTCGAGCCGATCGCGGATGCGCTCGCGCGGGCCGAGCAGCGCGACCTCGTCGACCAGCGAGTCGGGCACCGCCGCCATCGCCTCCGCCTTCTTCCCGTCGAGGAACAGATCCTGGATCTTCTCGGCCGCCTCTTCGTAGCCGAGCCGCCGCGCGTAGTCGTTGTAGAAGTTCTTGTTCCGCGCGCCCATGCCGCCGATGTACAGCGCCAGCATCGGCTTCACGGCGTTGCGACACTTCGCGATGTCGTCGCCCATCACGCAGGTCACGAACGGCGCGACGTCGAAGTTCGCGATGCTCTTGCCGCCGCCGGCCTTCTTGAAGCCCTCCTCGACGTGCGGAGCGAACACGCTCCACTTGTCGGGGGACATCCACACCGGGAAGAAGCCGTCCGCGAGCTCGGCCGCGACCTTCACCCCGGCGGGGCTGATCGCCGCGGTGTAGATCGGCAGGTCGGCGCGCCCGTGCAGAATGCTCTTCAAGGGTTTGCCGAGGCCCGTCGCACCCGGCCCGGTGTAGGGCAGGTCGTACTCCTCGCCGTGGAACTCCGCGCCCTCTTCGCGGCGCAGGATCTTGCGGATGATCTGGATGTACTCGCGGGTGCGCGTGAGCGGCTTGCCGTACCTCACGCCGTGCCAGCCCTCCACGACCTGCGGTCCCGACGGCCCGAGGCCGAGGATGAAGCGGCCGCCCGACAGTCCGTCGAGGGTCATCGCAGTCATCGCAGTCATCGCAGGCGTACGCGCGGGTATTTGCATGATCGCCGTGCCGAGGCGGATGCGGCTGGTCTGCGCGCCGATCCAGGCGAGCGGCGTGATCGCGTCGGAACCATAGGCCTCCGCGGTCCACACGGAGTCGAAGCCGAGGTTCTCGGCTTCCTTGATCAGCTCCATGGGCAGGCCCATGCCGCGCCCGGAGTATCCGACGGTCAGTCCAAGTCGCACTGTGCTTCTCCTTCACCAGCTCTGCGCGAATCCTACACCCGCCGTGGTGTCGCGGGCAAAGCGACCCGAAGAGCGGAAAGCGACACGCAGAATGCCGAAAACTGACGTGTCCTCCCTCGACACTGCGGCGTCCGGCTCCTAACCTAGGCTCGGGTCTACGAGGACCCGTGATTCTTTTGGAAGGGGATCAGTATGTCTTGGCAAAGGTCCGTTCGGGCGGCCGTGAAGGCGCTACGGAAAGAAGAACAGAATCTCGTGAAGCAGCTCGACCGGCTGCGTGCGCGGATGGCCGATCTGAGTGGGCTGTCCACCGGCCGCAAGGGCGCAGCTGCAGGTCGGAAGCCGGGGCGCGGGAATCGACTCAGCGAAGAGGGGCGTCGCGCGATTTCACTCGCCGCGAAGCGCCGCTGGGCGAAATACCGCGGAAAGAAAAGAAAGTAGCCCTCTCATACACCAGATGGGTGTGACGCCGGGGTGACCTCCTGAATGGGAGGTCACCCCGCGTTCGCTTGTAGCGGCCCGAATCACACCTCCCCAGGAGATCGCGCGCATGGTCCATCGCCTTTCGACGTCGCTTCTCGCCCTTCTCCTGCTCTCCGGCTGTATTCTCTACGCGCCGGTCGATCTCGGAGCGTTCGGCAGCGCGGGCGAGCTCGAGGAGAGCATCGTGCTCGGCACGACGGGCCCGAAGATCGCGCTGATCGAGGTGACGGGCGTCATCACCGAGGAGGAGGAGCGCGCGAGGATCTCGATCTCGCAGCGCCCGAACATCGTCGTCGAGACCAAGAACGCGCTGGATCGCGCGGCGGACGATCCCGACGTCGCGGGAGTCCTCCTGCGCATCAACACGCCGGGCGGATCGGTCTCGGCAAGCGACACGATCCACCACGAGATCGAGGCCTGGAAGTCCGAGCAGAAGCGCCCGGTGGTGGCGTACCTGAACGGCTTGGCGACATCGGGCGGGTACTACGTCGCGATGGCGAGCGACCGCGTCGTCTCGCACCCGACGGCGGTCACCGGGTCGATCGGCGTGGTGATGCCGGGGCTCTCGATCGAGGGTCTGATGGAGAAGTACGGCGTCGCCGACCAAACGCTCACCAGCGGTCCCTACAAGGACGCCGGGTCGCTCTTGCGCGACATGACTCCCGAGGAGCGCACGCAGCTCTCGAGTGTGATCTCCGACCTTTTTGCCCGCTTCGAGGACGTAGTCGCGAAGGGCCGTCCAGGGCTCACGCGCGAGAAGATCGCCTCGCTCTCCGACGGCCGCGTCTACTCCGCGCAGCAGGCGCTCGACGCCGGACTCGTCGATCAGCTCGGCTATCTGGAAGACGCCGTCGCGGAAGTCGAAAAGGCTGCGAACATCAGCGAGTCACGCGTCGTCGTCTACCACCGCTCGAATCAGACGCGCGAGAACATCTACAGCCGCACGCCGAACGTCGCCGTGCAGGTCACCGACGTGAATCTGCTGCCGATCCGGCGCAGCGAGCTCGCGCCCGGCTTCTACTACCTGTGGCCGGGTGCGCTCGCGCCTTGAGTGAAGGGCCGGCGGCGCCCGAGCCGGAGCGCTTCGCGGTCACGGTCTACGCCGGCTCGCGCCGGCGGGCGCGCGCGGAGCACCTGGCGCTCGCCGCCGAGCTCGGCCGCGCGGTCGCCGCGCGCGGCTGGCTGCTGGTGTACGGCGGTTCCAACGTCGGTCTGATGGGCGCGTGCGCGGACGCGGCGCTCGCAGCGGGCGGGCGCGTCGAGGGCGTGATCCTCGACTCGTTCTCGCGCGTCGCACACCGCGGGCTGCACGCGCTCGACGTGGTCGACGACATGCGCGCGCGCAGGGCGGGTCTCGCGCGGCGCGGCGACGCGTTCGTCGCGCTGCCCGGCGGCTTCGGCACGCTCGAGGAGATCTCCGAGATCCTCGTCGAGCGACAGCTCGGCTTTCACCGAAAGCCCCTGGTGCTCATGAATCCCGACGGCTTCTGGGATCCGCTGCTCGTGCAGTTCGCGCGCATGCACGACGCGGGACTGCTCGCGCCGGAGCACCAGGCGGTGCCCGGCGTGGTCGAGGACGTGGCGGGCGTGCTCGCGGCGATCGACGCCCCGCCCGCGGCCGGCCACGCGAGCGCACCCGTCGACAAGTGGTGAGCGTCCCGCGCGTCGCAGCCTGACGCGGGTTTCCCGATCTGGGTGCCGAGCGGGCGCCGCGAGCGCATTCCCCGGCTCAAGGCGAGCGGCCGGAAACACGAACCGGAGTGTGGGGAGGCCTCGCGCATGACATTCCGTCTGGTAGCCCGCGGCTTCGCTGCGCTCTGCGCGGGCTCGGCGGTCCTGGGTCTGACGCTCGCCTCGGCCGCGCAGAGCGTCGACGTGGACCTCGCCTCCAAGATCATCGTGAAGATCATGCTGCTCGATCAGGATCTGCAGAAGAAGACCGGCGGCAAGCTCCAGATCGGCGTGATCGGCTCGCCGCAGGCCGTCGAGGCGTTCACCAAGCTGAAGGGCTCCGCGATCGACAAGGACGCGACCGTCTCGATCAGCGAAGTGATCGCCTACGAGTCGATGCCGCCCGCCGCCAAGCCGACGCTGATCTTCGTCGGCGAGGGCGCGGATCCCGCGGCCGTCACCCAGTACACGCGCGGCAACCAGATCCTGTCGGTCACGAACGTCGCGAGCTTCGTCGAGCGCGGCGTGACGCTCGGCATCGAGCTCGAGAACAACAAGCCCAAGGTCCTGCTCAACCTGACCAGCTCCGAGAGCGAGGGCCTCAACTGGGACCCGAAGATCCTCAAGATCTCTCGGACCATCCGCTAGGCGACACGAAGATGTTTCGGCTCACCATCAAGCTCCGGATCGCCTTCTACATGGCCCTGATCGCCGTGTTCTTCACCGCGTTCATGGTGCTGTTCTTTCCTCCGCAGGCGTCGAAGATGGGCAATCGGCTGATGACGGATTCCGCCGTCACGATCGCGAGCCTGTTCTCCGCCAACATCGAGCCGGCCTACGATGCGCTCGGCTTCGGCGGCGAGGAGATCATCGGCACGGCGCTGCGCAACCTCGCCGGCGACGCGGCCACGGGCGGCGCGGCGCACGGGGCCGAGGCGTCGGCCGAGGCCCCGACGCACGCGCCGATCGAGATCGAGCGGATCACCGTCTACAGCGAGACGGGCACGCGGCTCGACGGCTGGAACGACCAGAAGCTCGCGGATCAGGTCGTCACGCCGGAGCGCGCGATGAGGATCGAGCATCTCGACGACGAGGATCTCTTGCGCGTGATCGCACCCGTGACCAGCGACGGCGAGTTCAAGGGCTTCTTCTGCATCGACTTCTCGAAGCGCACCCTGCAGGCGCTGGTGCGCAGCAATCTGGTGACCTCGATCGCCGCCTCGGCGCTGGCGTTCGCGCTGATGGTCGTGCTCGGCTACTTCGTGGGCCGCTCGATCTCGGCGCCGATGGAGCGCGTGGCGGCCGCGATGCAGGACCTCGAGGACGGCCAGGGTGACCTCACCTTCCGGCTGCGGGTCGAGTCGCAGGACGAGATCGGCCGGCTCGCAACGCACTTCAACGCGTTCGTCGCCAAGCTGCAGAGCATCATCCGCGACGTGGCCGAGAACGCGCAGACGCTCGGCGCCGCCTCCGAGGAGCTCACCAGCATCTCGGATCGCCTGGTCGAGAACAGCGAGTCCGTGCGCGAGGGCGCGAGCGCGGTCTCGGCGCGCACGCACGAGGTCTCGTCGAGCGTCGAGGCGGTCGCGGGCGCGGCGCAGGAGGCGCACCGCAACGTCGCGAGCGTGTCGAGCTCGACCGAGCAGATGAGCGACAACATGGCGCAGGTCTCGCTCGCGGCCGAGGCCGTCGCGTCGAACGCCGTCGAGGTCGAGGGCTCGGTGCGCGACATCTCCGACGCGATGGGAACGATCCGCGACAACACCGAGCGCGCCGCGACCGTGAGCCGTCAGGGCGCGGAGAAGGCCACGCCCGTCCAGCAGCTGCTGCGCGAGCTGACCCAGAGCGCCGAGGCCACGGGCAAGATCGTCGCGCTGATCCAGAAGGTCGCCGACCAGACCAACCTGCTCTCGCTCAACGCCTCGATCGAGGCCGCGTCCGCGGGCGATGCCGGCAAGGGCTTCGCGGTGGTCGCGAACGAGGTCAAGGACCTGGCGCGCGAGACCACCTCGGCGACCAAGAAGATCGAGCTCCAGATCAGCGACATGCAGAGCTTCACGCGCCAGTCGGTGGCGGCGATCGGCCAGATCATCGAGCTGATGGAGGGCGCGCACTCGATCAACGCCGCGATCGCGAAGGCGGTCGAGGATCAGACCCACACCTCCGCGAAGGTGTTCGAGGCGACCTCCGACTCGACCAAGATGATCTCGGACGTGACGGGCAACATCGGCGCCGCGTCGAACATGGCGTCCGAGGTCGCGGGCAAGGCCGCCGAGCTGACGCGCGGCATCGCGCAGATCTCCGAGAACGCCGACAAGGCCGCGCGCGGCGCGCTCGAGGTGGCCGCGCACATCGAGTCGGTGCGCATGTCGTCGGTCGACTCGTCGAACGAGGCCGCGAACATGCGCAAGCGCTCGCAGGACCTGACGCAGCTCTCGACCAAGCTGAAGGCGCTGGTCGACCAGTTTCAGGTCTGATCGGCGGAGCTGAGCTCGGTGCGGCCGTCGCGATCTTCGACGGCGATCGGCAGGCCGTCGCGGAACACGACCCAGCGCGTGTGGCCCGCCGGAACGCGCGGCCCCGGCGTGAGGATGCCGACCAGGTTCAGCGGATCGGCGGCCGAGACGCGCACGAGCGCGCCCTCGTCGGGCTTCGCGCGCACGCGCCGCAGCGCGGGGATCGCCTCGGGCAGCGCGAACTGCTCGCCCGTGAAGCCGGTGACGAAGCGTCCGCCGCGCACCAGACCGCGCGCTTCGAGCCGGCGCATCGCGGAGTGCACGGGACGCCAGCCCGCGGACAGCCACTCGCGCGCGAGCAGATCGCGGAACACCACGCCGTAGCGGTGCAGGAGGCGCCAGGCCGCGGCCTCGGCGAGCTCGTCGGGATCGATCGGCTCGCCGTGGCTGGCGAGCAGAACCCAGCGTCCCTCGGGCGAGCTGAGTCCACCTGCGCTGACGCGGTTGCGGCCGGGTCGTCGGCGCTGCAGGTGCGTGCGCGCGGAGCCGCCCAGCAGGCGCCGTAGCGGCGCGAAGCCGTCGCAGCTCACCAGCCCGTGCGCGATCAGCTCGCGCAGGCCTTCCTCGACCTGCACCGGCAGCAGGCGGCTGGCGGCCTCGAGCTCGCCCGAGAACAGCGCGCCTCGCGCGCGCAGCACCTCGAGCACGCGTTCGGCCGAGCCGCGCAGCACGGCGGGTTCGGCACGCGCGGGGCTCGCGGTCTGCAGCAGCACCTCGAGGTCGGCGCGCGGGAAGACACCGATCGGCGTAAGGCGCGAGGGCTGCGTGCCGGGCTCGGCCGGCGCCGGCGAGATCCGTCCCCAGGCCGCCGCACCGGCCAGACACAGCGAGTCGAGCAGCGCCGGCTTGTAGCCGTCGACGCGCGCCGGGAGCAGCGCGTCCTCCCAGGCCGCGGCGGCCGCCTCGAAACCGGACAGGCGCTCGAGCGCGGAGAGCAGACCGCCCTCGCCCGCCAGCCGCGTGCCCGCGGCCAGCTGCTGCCAGCCGAGCAGGAAGCGCGCGAAGGCCCGCGCGCTGACCGGCTCGATCTCGCGCCGCAGCCGCGCGAGCGTGTAGCGGTGGATGCGCGCGAGCAGGCTGCGGTCGCAGAACTGCTCGGCGCGGGCCGCGGCCTCGAAAAGCCCGCGCACGGCCACGCCACGGCCCTCGAGCCGCACGAGCGAGGCGTCGACGGCCGACGTGTCGACACCGACGCGTGTCGCGAGTTCGGCCGGCGTCACGGGTCCGAGCAGGGCCAGGTGTCCGCGCACGGCCGCGTCGAGCGCGGCTTCGGAGTCGCAAGTACGCTCGGCCAGCGCGGGCGGTAGCGCGGGCTTCGGGCTGACATCCGCATGCGGGAAGATCGCGCGCAGCTCCGCGAGCTTCTCGCAGGCGAACAGGCGCGCGACATCGGGCGTGCGCACGCGCGAGCCGCGCCCGGCCGCGACCAGCGCCTCGATCGCCCCGGCGTCGCAGGGCAGATCCGTCTCGCGCGCGACCACCAGGTCGCAGAGCAGCTCGTGCAGCTCGTCCGCGTCGCGCACGCTCGGCGCGGCCTCCTCGCGCACGCGCGCGATCGCCTCGGCGTCGAGCTTGGCCAGATCGCGCGCGTCGGCGGGCAGCGAGTGGCGCAGCGACACCGCGCGCGTGCGCCGCTCCTCGAGCGGCGCATCGTCCAGGAACGCGTAGGGCCGCGCGTTCAGGATCTCGTGGCTGAACGGCGACGGCTCCACCGTGTCGAGGCAGTGCATGCGCACCTCGCCCGCCTCCAGCCTGGTCAAGAGCAACTCGAGCCCACGGACGTCCGCCGCCTCGGAGAGGCAATCGCGCATGGTCTGCGTGATCAGCGGGTGGTCGGGGATCTCGATCGGATAGGTCACGTTCTCCTGACAGGCCGCCTGCTCCGGGAACGCCGCGGCGAGCAGGTCGTCCGCCTGCATGCGCTGGATCGGGAACGGCACGCGTCCCTTGCCGCGCGAGCGCAGCACGGCGAGCGAGCGCGTCGAGTTCCAGCGCCAGCGCGCCGTGAAGAGCGGAGAGCCGAGCAACGCCTGCTCGAGCACCTCCGCGCAGGTCTTCGACGAGAGGAAGCGCGGCAGCAGCGAAAGGTCGAAGGTCTGCGGGCTGCCGAGCGAGAGCACGATCGCGTCGTCGCTGGCGGCCGCCTGCAGCTCCATGTTGAACGATGCGCAGAAGCGCTTGCGCAGCGCCAGCCCGAAGGCGCGGTTCACGCGCGCGCCGAGCGGCGCGTGCACCACCAGCTGCATGCCGCCGGCCTCGTCGAAGAAGCGCTCGGCGAGCAGGTCGGCTTGCGTGGGCACGATGCCCACCGCCTGCTTCTGTGCGTCGACGTAGCGCGCGACCTGCGTCGCGCCGGACTCGTCGAGTCCGCACTCGCCGCACTCGCGCGCGAGCCAGGCGATCGCGGCGTCCTGGCCGGCGTCGAGCTCGCGCGAGACGTCGGCGCGCAGCGCCGAGACCTCGGCCGACAGCTCTTCCGTGCGCGCCGGCGCTTCACCGAGCCAGAACGGGATCGTGGGCGGCGCGCCCTGCGCGTCGGTCACGCGCACCACGCCCGACTCGACGCGGCGGATGCGCCAGCTGTGCGTGCCGAGCAGGAACACGTCGCCGGCCATGCTCTCGATCGCCCAGTCCTCGTTCACGCTGCCGATCGTGGTCTCGTCGGGATCGAGCACGACCTTGTAGTCGCCGAGCTCGGGGATCGCGCCGCCCGACATGACGGCGGCGATGCGCGCGCCGCGCCGTCCGCGCAGGCGGCCGTTGATCTGGTCGCGGTGCAGCCACGCGCCGCGCTTGCCGCGCGGCGTCTCGAAGCCGCGTGTGAGCATCTCGAGCACGGCCTCGTACTCTTCGCGCGGCAGCGCGCGGTACGGCCAGGTGCCGCGCACGAGCTGGAACAGCGCCTGCTCGTCCCAGTCGCCGGCCGCGCAGCAGGCGACGATCTGCTGCGCCAGGATGTCGAGCGGTGCGCTGGGAATCTGGATCCGGTCGAGCCGGCCCGCGCGCACCGCGCGCACCAGGGCCGCGCCCTCGACCAGCTCGTCGCGCGAGGTGGGCAGGATCCGCCCCTTCGGGCGCAGGCCCAGCGCGTGGCCGGAGCGGCCGATCCGCTGCAAGAGCGTCGCGATGCTGCGCGGCGTTCCGATCTGGCACACCAGCTCGATCTCGCCGATGTCGATGCCGAGCTCGAGCGAGGCGGTGGCGACCAGCGCCCGCAGCTCGCCGGACTTCAGCTTCGCCTCCACGCGCAGGCGGCGCTCGCGCGACAGGCTGCCGTGGTGCGCAGCGACGTGCTCCGCGCCGATCCGCTCGCCGAGCCGGTGCGCGAGTCGCTCGGCCAGCCGCCGCGTGTTCGCGAACACCAGCGTCGTGCGGTGCTTCTCGGTGTAGACCGCGAGCGTCTCGATCAGCTCGTCCCACTGCTCCTTCGACGCGACCGCGGCCAGGTCTTCGCTTGGCGGCACGTCGATCGCCAGGTCGAGGTCGCGCTGGTGGCCGAGGTCGATGATCGAGCAGGCCGCGTGCTCGGACCCGACCAGGAAGCGCCCGATCGTCTCGATCGGACGCTGCGTCGCCGAGAGCCCGATCCGCTGCGGACGCTCCCTGGCCAGCGCGTCCAGGCGCGCGAGCGAGAGCGCGAGGTGCGAGCCGCGCTTGTCGCGCGCGAGCGCGTGGATCTCGTCGACGATCACGGTGCGCGCGCTGGCGAGGATCGCGCGACTCCCCTCCGCGGTCAGCATCACGTACAGCGACTCGGGCGTGGTCACCAGGATGTGCGGCGCGCGCCGGAGCATCCCGCGCCGCTCCGCCGGCGTTGTGTCGCCGGTGCGCACGGCCGCGCGAATCGCGGGCAGCTCGAGACCCATCGCGCGCGCCTGCTCGCGGATCTCGGCCAGCGGCTGCTCCAGGTTGCGCTGGATGTCGTGCGAGAGCGCGCGCAGCGGCGAGACGTACACCGCTTCGAGCCGGTCCTCGAGCGTGCCGGCGAGCGCGCGCCGCACCAGCCGGTCGATCACGAGCAGGAACGCGGTCAGCGTCTTGCCCGAGCCGGTCGGCGCCGCGATCAGCACGTCGCCGCCGAGCGCGATCGACGGCCAGCCCTGCGCCTGCGACGGCGTCGGCGCGCGGAAGCGGCCCTCGAACCAGGCGCGGACCGGCGGCGAGAGGTCGAGCGCCGCGGTCATCGTCTACGCGGGCAGGCCCCGCGCCTCTTGCAGGCCGAGCATCAGGTTCAGGTTCTGGATCGCGACCCCCGCCGCGCCCTTGCCCAGGTTGTCGAGCACCGCCATCAGCAGCACGTGGCCCGACGGGTGCGGCAGCACGCGCAGCTCGATGCGGTTGGTGTCGTTGCAGGCGCGCGGGTCGAAGGAGCGCTCGTCGGAGCCGATCGGCTCGACGATCGGCAGCACGCGCACGAAGGCCTCGCCGCGGTAGCGCGCGTCGAGCGCCTCCCAGATCGCCTTGCCGGAGACGCCGTGCGCGAGCATGCCCGCGTGCAGCGGCAGCTCGAGCCGCATCCCGCAGCGGAACGGACCGACGGACGGGACGAAGGCCGGCTCGTGCGCGAGCCCGGACCAACGCGTCATCTCCGGAATGTGTTTGTGCACGCGATCGAGCGCGTAGGGCGCCTCGTACACGTGCGTGAGCAGGCCGCTGGCCGGGTCCTCCCACTTCGCGATCAGCTCGCGCCCGCCGCCGGAGTAGCCGGACAGACCGTGCAGCGCGATCGGCGCGTCGCTCTGGACCAAGCCCGCGTCGACGAGCGGCCGCAGCAGGAGGATCGTGGCAGTGGACCAGCAGCCCGTGTTCGAGACGCGCTGCGCGCCGGCGATCAGACTGCGCTGCTCGGGCGCGAGCTCCGGCAGGCCGAACACCCAGCCCGGCGAGACGCGGTGGGCCGAGCTCGCGTCGAGGATCCGCGCGCGCGTGCCCGATGCAAGCGCGACCGCCTCGCGCGCGGCGTCGTCGGGCAGGCACAGCACCGCGAGATCCGCGCTCGCCAGCGCCTCGCGGCGCGCGGCCGTGTCCTTGCGCTTCGCCTCGGGCAGCTCGAACAGCTCGAGGTCGTCGCGGCCCGCGAGCCAGTCGCGGATGCGCAGGCCCGTGGTGCCCATGTGGCCGTCGATGAAGACGCGCGGCGTCATGGCGGCAGTATACCCGTGCTCCGTCTCGGGGCGACCGGGTCAGGGCGACGGCGCGGGCGCGGCCGGGACCGCCTCGGGAGCCACGTCGAGCTTCCGCTCGCGGGCGCGCTCGATCTTCTCGCGTGCGGCGTCGTCGAGGTTCTGCGAGCGCGCCTCGAGCTCGAGGTTCCGCTCGCGCAGCTCCGCCAGCCAGCGCTCGAGCTGCGCGGGCGCGGAGTACACGCGGAAGCGGAACAGCGCGGCGCTGCCGCGATCGCTCTGCACCTCGAGCTCGATCTCGTTCGCGCCGGGCACCAGCGCGAGCGCGCCCGCGATCCGCGCCCGGTCGGCCTGCAGCAGATCGGAGCGCTCCGCGCCGGTGGTGGCGTTGCGCGCGACCACCCCGCGGATGCGGCTCGACACGAGCGAGGGCAGCGCCAGCTCGATCGCCTCCGGCCCCGGCACGCGCACGAGCCGCCCGCCGGTGCCCCGCGCGACCTGCTGCCAGGGGCGCGCCGTGCGGTCGGTCTCGAAGACCAGCGGATGGACCGTGAGCTCGCCGTGCACGCGGCGCGCGAAGCTCGCGATCTGCACCATGTCGGAGCTGCCGTCGGCTCGGCTGAAGCGGTGGCTCGCCGGGCAGGACGTCGGATTGCGCCGCGCCTCGCAGGCGGCCTCCGCGTCTTCGGAGAGCGAGCGGCCCACCCCGTCGCAGTCGAGAAAGCGCCCGGAGAACGGCACGTCGCCGTCGGTCAGCACCACGATCTCGCGCGCTACACCCGCGGGTGTCGATTCGAGCCAGTCGCGTGCGGTCCACAGCGCGCAGACCGCGTCGGTGCGGCCCTCGCCGCGCGGGTGCTCGACGCGGAAGCGCGCGAGCGCCTCGCGCAGCCCGGCGGCCGAGAGCCCCGGCTCGGCCACCGGCCAGGTGGACTCGCCGAACGCGATCACACCGAGCTCGAGCCAGTCGCCGGCGGAGAGCTCGATCAGGTGCTCGAGCGCGCGGCGCTCCGCCTCGAGCACGGACACGCGCTCGGTCGGCGAAGGCGAAGCGCCGAACGAGGTGGTCGCGTTCGCGCTCGCGGACGCGTCGACCAACACCACCACGCGTCGCGGGCCCTCGCTGCGCGCAGGCGCGAGCATGCCCTCGATCGGCAGCTCGAGGCCGTCCACCACCGGCACGATCACGCTGCCGCTCGACTCGGCGGTGACGAGCGGCCAGCGCAGCGTCACGCCGAGGTTCGCGAACACCGCGCCGTAGACCCGATCGACGGGCCACTCCGAGCGCACGGTCTGCGCGAGCTCCGCGCCGAGCCGCGAAGGCCAGTCCGGCGCGTCCGGCTCACGCAGCAGCTCGACGCTCTCCGGCATGCCCACGCGCACCGGCGCGAGCGCGTCGGCGGCGTAGGGCTCGTGTCCGGGCGGCTCCGGCCGCTCGTAGCGCTCGCGCGCTTCGACCGAGCCGGCGCCGATCGCAAGCAGAGCGGCCAGCCCGATGATCCCCCTGCAAACCCGCACGGCTTCGCTGCGGCGGCCCGGCGCTGAAACCTGAGAGCGCGCGCGGCAGTCCGAAAGCCGGGAAATTGCTTCGGTTTTTGACCCGGGTTCGCGGCCCCCGTAGACTCGCGCCCGGGTACAGGAGGAGCGCATGGCGGCAGTGGCGAGCCTCGAAGCGGGCGGCGGGCGCATTGCGCCGGCCGTGCTCGAGGAGATCCGGTCCGGGCGCCTGAACGGCCTCTCGGCCGAGGATCTGCTGCGCTGGGGCTTCGACCGCTTCGCGCCTCGGATCGCGCTCTCGGCGAGCTTCGGCTCCCCCGACGGCCTGGTGCTGCTCGACCTGATGCACCAGATCGACCCCAAGCGGACACGCGTGTTCACGCTCGACACCGGCCGGCTGCCCCAGGAGACCTACAACCTGATCGACCGCGTGCGCGATCGCTACGAGATCGAGGTCGAGATCTACTTCCCCGATCCGGCGCGCGTGCAGAAGATGGTGCGCCAGTTCGGCATGAACCTGTTCTACGAGAGCGAGGAGAAGCGCAAGCTGTGCTGCGGCGTGCGCAAGGTCGAGCCGCTGGAGCGCGCGCTCGCCGGCCTCGACGCCTGGATCAGCGGCCTGCGCCCCGAGCAGAGCGTCACGCGCGCGAACGTGTCGGCGGTCGAGATCGACGACGTACACGGCGGACGCGTGAAGTTGAACCCGCTCGCGGCCTGGACCAAGGACGACGTGTGGGCGTACGTGCGCAAGCACGCCGTTCCCGTCAACGCGCTCCACGCGCAGGGCTATCCGTCGGTCGGCTGCGCGCCGTGCTCGCGCGCGATTCGCGAGGGCGAGGACGAGCGCGCCGGCCGCTGGTGGTGGGAGCGCCCCGAGAATCGCGAGTGCGGCATCCACACCGGCTACGAAGAAGAGGGCTCTGGCATCTGACCGGGACGAAACGCTGGTCGGCGGGCGACACCTCCCGCGTCCCGTACTGGATCTACACCGATCCGGAGCTCTACCGGCGCGAGCAAGAGCTCGTCTTCGCGGGTACGGGCTGGGCGTACGTGGGTCTGGAGGCGGAGCTCCCCGAGCCCGGCGAATGGAAGCGCACGGCGATCGGCGAGCGGCCGGTCTTCCTGCTGCGCGGTGACGACGGCGGGGTGCGCGTGTTCGAGAATCGCTGCGCGCACCGGGGCGTGCAGCTGTGCCGCGCGTCATTCGGCCGCGCGACCGAGCTGGTCTGCCCGTACCACCAGTGGACCTACGACCTGCGCGGGCGGCTGATCGGCGTGCCGTTCCGGCGCGGCCTGCGCGGCAAGGGCGGCATGCCCCCCGACTTCAAGCTCGAGGCGAACGGCCTGACCGAGCTTCGCGTGCACGCCCGACACGGCGTGGTGTTCGCGAGCTTCGCGGCCGAGCCGCCCGACTTCGCGGACTGGCTGGGCGCGGCGATGCTGTTCTACTTCGACCGCGTCTTCGACGGCCGCCCGCTGCGCGTGCTCGGCTACGCGCGCCAGCTGGTGCCGAGCAACTGGAAGCTGATGTTCGAGAACATCAAGGACCCCTACCACGCGAGCCTCTTGCACGTGTTCCTGGTCAGCTTCGGGCTGTTCCGCGCCGACAATCCGTCGCGGACGTTGATGGACGGGACGGGCCGGCACAGCTGCCTGATCTCGATGCGCGGCGATCCGGCGAGTGCGGCCGACACCGCGGAGATGCGCTCGTTCAAGCGCGACTTCGCGCTGCGCGACCCGACGCTGCTCGATCCGGTGCGCGAGTTCCCCGGCGAGGCCACGGTCGTGATGCAGACGCTGTGGCCGAACCTGATCGTACAGCAGCAGTCGAACACGCTCGCCACGCGCCAGCTCGTGCCGCGCGGACCCGAGGCCTTCGAGCTGGTGTGGACGTTCTTCGGTTTTGCGGACGACGACGAGGCCATGACGCGTCGCCGCCTGTTGCAGGCGAACCTGATGGGCCCGGCCGGCTACGTGTCGCTCGACGACAGCGAGGTGATGCAGCTCTCGCAGCAGGGCATCTCGCCGTACCCGGACGCACAGGGCCGGCTCGAGATGGGCGGCCGCGGGACCGGCGACGAGGATCACATCGTGACCGAGGCGGCGATCCGCGCGTTCTACGCCTACTACCGAGGAGTGATGGAGCTGTGACGCCACGACCGGTCACGCCGGAAGTGCGCGCCGAGATCCAGGACCTGTACGACGCCTACGCCGAGGCGCTCGACGACGGCGAGCTCGAGCGCTGGCCGGAGCTCTTCACCGAGAAGTGTCGCTACGAGGCGCTGCCGCGCGAGAACTTCGAGCGCGGCCTGCCGCTCGCCGTGATCCTGTGCGAGAGCCGCGGCATGCTCGAAGACCGCGTCGCCGCGCTGCGCCGCACGTCGATGTACGCGCCGCGCTCGGTGCGCCACCTGATCAGCCACATCCGCGCGACGCCCGATGCCGACGGCTTCCGCGTGCGCGCGAACTACGCCGTGCTGCAGACGCGCGTCGACGCGCTCACCGAGATCCTCTCCGCCGGCCGCTACCTCGATCGGATCGTGCGCGACGAGGGGCGGCTCCGCTTCCGCGAGAAGCGCGTGATCTTCGACTCGGTGCTCGTGCCGAACTCGCTCGTGTACCCGCTCTAGCCCTCAGATCAGGCGCGCGCGCGCGAGCACGCCGTCGAGACGCTGCTCGAGCTCGGGCGTGGCGGGCAGCATGGGCAGGCGGTGCTCGTTGCGTTCGAGCAGACCCAGGCGCTTCAGCATGTACTTGAGCGGGATCGGGTTGGTGTCGAAGAAGATCGCGCGATTGAGCTCGAGCAGCTCGAAGTGGAGCGCGCGACCCGCTTCGAGATTCCCGGACGCGACCGCCTGGTAGAGGCGCGCGACCTTCCCGGGCGCGAGGTTGCCCACCGCGTTCATCATGCCCGACGCGCCCATGCACAGCATCGGGAACGAGAGCGCCTCGAGCCCGACGTGGATGCGGAACTCCCGGCCCAGGCGCTCGAGCGCGTCGGAGACCAGGTCGAGATCGTTCGCGGCGTGCTTCATGCCGACCAGCGTCGGCACGCGCTTCGCGATCTGCACGAGCGTCTCGAGTTCGAGCGTGACCGCCGCGCGCACGGGGATGTGGTAGATCAGGATCGGCTTGCGGGTGCGCGCGCCGAGCTCGGCGTAGTACTCGACCAGGCCGCGCTGCGGCGGCCGGATGTAGTACGGCGTGACCACGAGCAGCGCGTCCGCGCCCGAGCGCTCGGCGCGCGCGCACAGCTCCACGGTCTCGGCGTGCGACTGGCCGCCGGTCGCGGCCACGATCGGGATGCGGCCGCGCGCCGTCTCGACCGCCACGTCGAGCAGGCGCGCGCGCTCGTCGAGCGTGAGCGTGGACGGCTCCGCGCTGGTTCCCGCGACCACGATCCCGTGGCTGCCGCCCGCGATCTGCAGCTCGACCAGGCGCGCGTACGCGTCGTAGTCGACCTCGCCGTCACGAAACGGTGTCACGAGCGGCGGGTACGAGCCGCACAGGAACCCCCGCTCGAGCGCGATCATCGCGAGCCGGCGTCCTTGGCACGATTGGTCGAGAAGCCGGACTCGGTGCCGAGCAGCGCGGGCGGGTGCTTCAGGTCCTCCTGCCAGAGCAGCGACTCGGTGGCGATGCCGAACGGCTGGTCCTGGACCGTGAGCTCGTAGACGCGCTCGTCGTGCGACGCGTGGTTGTGTACGGCCCAGCCGGGCGCGGAGAGCATCAGGTCGCCCGCCTTCCATTCCAGGATCCGGCCCTCGACCGTGCTGCGCCCGCGGCCTTGGAAGTAGTAGTTGATCGCCGCGGAGCTGTGCCGGTGCGGGCGATCGACGACGCCGGCGGGGCGGATCGTCATGGTCGCGAAGAATGACGGCGTGGTGCCGTTGGTGCGGCCGGTGATCGGGTTGTGCAGCAGGTACAGGCGCCGGCCGACGTAGTCGCGCCCGAGCGACTCGAGCTGGAGCAGGTGCTTCTCGACCTCGGCCCACGGCCAGTGCAGCGGCTTCGACTCCAGCGCGGGCGGATTGATCAGCGTCTCGTAGGGCATGAGCTGCGCGCCGTCGTTGCCGAGCGCGAAGGTCCCGAACGGGCTCTCGCGCCGCGGATCGGGCGCGGCGGACTCGGCTGCGCGCGGCGCGTCCGCCGGCGGCCGCGTCTCGACCAGGTGGATGTCGAGCTGCTCGAGCAACGCTGCGTTCGAGTAGGTGAGCCGCGCGTGCAGCGCGCGCGTGGCGTTGCGGTACGCGTAGGTCGCCCAGCCCGGGTGGTTCCAGACGTCGTAGCGCGCGAACTCGAGCTCGCGTCCCGCGATCGCGACGCTGCCGCCGCCGCGGATGCAGAAACCGATCTGTGTCGCGTTGTGGCGAACGGGTTCGGTCTCCTCGCCGGGCAGCAGCACCTCGAGCGCGACGCGGATGCCCGGCGCGAGACCGAGCCCGGGGCGCGTGGCGCGCGGGTGCACGATCAGCGAGCGGCGAAGCCCGTCGGCGGGCCGCGCGAGCGAAGCGAGCCGCTCGATCTCGGCGTCGATCTCCTCGCCCGTCACGATCAGCGCGGGCCAGCGGTCGCGGTCTTCGCGCTTTGTGTCGGGCTCGAAGCGGATTCGCTCGCCCATCTCTACTCCTTGCTGCGCAGCCGCACGCGCGCGCGCGCCGGCGACTCGATCGGCCGCCCCGCGCCCGCGCGCCTTGCGCGCGCGGCGATTTCGAGCCCGAGCGCGAGGTCCGCCACGCCGCTGCCCATCGCCTTGAACAATGTCAGATCCGCACCCGCCGGCCTGCGCTATCGCGCGCGACGAGCCGCGCGAGCTCGCGCACCTCCGACCAGGCTCGGTCGTCGCGGCCATGATACCCGATCAGCTCGGCCGACAGCTCCCGCGCGGCCGCCAGCACGTCGACCGCGATCCGCGTGCAGCGCGGGAAGACGTCCCGCGCGAGCTCCGCGCGCTCGACGGTGATCGCGCCGATCGCGTTCAGGTGCGCGCCCGGCGCGAGCGCGCTGGCGTGCAGGAACGGCTCACGCGCGCGCGTGGCGGCGGTCACGATCGAAGCGCCGCCGAGCGCGCGCTCGAGCGAGTCGCTCGCGACCACTTCGAAGCCCTGCGCCTCGGCGCGGAGCTGCTCGGCGAACGCCTCTCGGTGCGCCTTCGTCGGGCTGTACACACGAACGCGTCGCAGGCGCCGCACGGCCGCCACCGCCGCGACCTGCGTGCGCGCCTGCTTGCCGGTGCCGATCTGCGCCAGCTCGTCGGCGTCGTCGCGCGCCAGCCAGCGCGTGGCCAGGCCCGTCATGGCGCCGGTGCGCAGCTGCCCGAGCGCGAACGCCTCGACCACCGCGTCGAGCGCGCCCGTCGCGCTCGACCAGATCGCGAGCAGCGGCGTCGCGCCCTGCGCGGTGTGGGCCCAGGTCTTCGTGCCCGCGAAGCCCGCCCGAGCGTCGCTCGCGCCCAGCGCGTGCAGCCCGCCGCCGCCCGGCAGCGCGACGTACGTCTTCGCCATGCCCTCGGCCCCGCCCTCGCCTTCGACGCGCAGCCCGGCCTCGAGCACGTCGATCGCCTCGTCGAGCGCGAGCAGCTCCGCGACCTCGGCCTCGCGAATCCAGACGGGACCCGTCGCGCTCACGGCTCGAAGCCGTCCTCGAAGATCGACGGCACCGGCGGCCGGATCTCGAGCGCGTTCACGAACGCCGCGTGCGCGAGATAGCGGCCGATCACGAGCAGCGCGCCCACCGCGAGCTCGGCACCGACCCGCTCGAGCAGGGCTTCGAGCTCGCGCGATACGCCGTGGCCGCCGCGACGCACCACCCCGAGCGCGAGCGCCTGCGCCGCGCGGTCGGTCGCGTCGAGCGCGGGTGCGTGCTCCGGATCGCGCGCGTTCACCGCCGCGATCCAGTCGCGCGCGAGCCCGAGCCGGAGCGCGAGCCGCTCGTGCTGGTTGCGCTCGTAGTCGTTGCCGAGCTCGCCCGCGACCGTGAGCGCCAGAAGCTCGGTGAGTCGCGCGGGCAGCGCGTCCTTCAGCGCCTCGGTGAAGTCGACGAAGCCCGCCAGCGCCGCAGGCTGATGCCCCGCGCAGGCGAAGAACTCGCCCAGATAGCCGAGCCGCGCGACGCGCGGCCGCAGCTTCTCGCGAAGCTCCGGCGCGAGCTGGTCGAGCGCGAGCCGCGGGATGCGCGCGCTCACGCGCCGCTCGCGCCGTCGCCGTCGCCGTCGCCGTCGCCGACCGAGACGAGCACGGCGTCGCCCTCGACGCGAACCGCGAAGCGGCGCAGGTCTTCGGTCACGATCCCGCCCAGCGCCGCGCCGGTCCGCACGTCGAAGCGTCCGCCGTGCAGCGGGCACTCGAGCACCTCGCCCTCGAAGTAGCCGTCGGTGAGACACGCATGGGCGTGGCTGCAGATGTTGTCGATGGCGTGAAACTCGCCCGCCAGATTGCACAGCGCGATGTCGATGCCCGCGACGAACACGCGCTTGGTCTCGCCGTGCGAGAGCTCCCCGACCTTCGCGACCTGCTTCCAGTTCATCTCGGCTTGGCCAGTGGCGCGTACTGCGGGCAGCTCAGCAGGTGGTCGTTCACCATGCCGATCGCCTGCATGTACGCGTAGCAGATGGTCGAGCCGACGAACTTGAAGCCGCGCTTCGCCAGGTCCTTCGCCAGCGCATCGGACAGCGCCGTGCGCGCGGGCACGTCGCCGATCTTCCGAAACCGGTTCACGATCGGCTTGCCGTCGACGAACTCCCAAAGGTACTTGTCGAAGCTGCCGCGCTCTGCGACCACCTCGAGGAACGCGCGCGCGTTGCGGACCGAGGCGGCGACCTTCAGCCGGTTGCGCACGATGCCGGGATCGGCCAGCAGCTTCGCCATTCGCTTCTCGGTGTAGCGGGCCACGCGCGCGGGATCGAAGCCGTCGTACGCGCGCCGGTACGCCTCGCGTTTGCGCAGGATCGTGAGCCACGAGAGCCCCGCCTGCGCGCCCTCCAGGATCAGCATCTCGAACAGCCGCCGGTCGTCGTGCAGCGGCACACCCCACTCCAGGTCGTGGTACGGGATGTACAGCGGATCCTTGCCCGCCCACGGACAGCGCTCGCTCAAAGCGCGAACTCCTCGAACACCGCCGCACAGTCCACGCGCGCGCCGATGTGCGCGAGCAACAGGTAGGTTCCCGCGAGCTTGCGGTGCAGGAAGATCAGCTCGGTCGAGGGCGCGTGCAGGCCGCGCCGCGTGTAGGCGTCGATGCCCAGCTCGCGCACCTCGCGCGCCAGGCTCGAGGTCGCGAAGTCGTAGGCGGAGGCGGCGCGCAACGGCTCGGCCACGCGCTCGGACAGGCGCGCAAACGCCTCGCGCGCCTCCGGCGTCTCGTCGCCGCGCAGCAAGCCCAGCGCGTTCGCCAGCGACTCGACGGCTTCCGTGTCCTTCGCGACCGTGGCCGCGATCAGCTCGGCGTAGCGGCCCGCGAAGTGCTTCGAGAAGCTGCGCACCGCCCCGAAGTCGAGCAGCGCCACGCGCTCGTGCTTGGGCTCGAACAGGTAGTTCGCGAAGTTCGGGTCGGTCTGCACGAAGCGGAACTCGAACAGCTCGCGGAACACCAGCCGCAGCAGCTTCGCGCCGATCTCGTCGCGGCGGCGCTGGGGGTGCTCGGGCGAGCGCAGGTCCTCGATCGGCAGCGCGCGCACGCGGTCGCAGGCCAGCACGCGCCGGGTCGACAGGTCCGCGTGCACGCGCGGCACCAGCACGCCGGGCTCGTCGCCGACGAGCTGGCGGTACTGCTCCTGGCTGCGCGCCTCGCGCGCGTAGTCGGCCTCGCGCCGCAGCTCCTCCTTCAGCTCGGGAACCACCGACTCGAGGTCGAGCCCCGCGGGCACCAGCCGGAGGCCGCGCAGCAAGAGCGCCAGGTTGTCGACGTCGCCGTCGATGCTGCGCTCGACGCCCGGGTACTGGAGCTTCAGCGCCAGGTCGCGGCCGTCGCGCGCGGTGGCCGCGTGCACCTGGCCGATCGACGCGGCCGCCAGCGGCTCGAAGTCGAACTCGGCGAAGCGGCTCTTCCAGTCGCGGCCGTACTCGCGCAGGAGCACCTGCCGTACCTGCGCCTCGGGCATGAAGTGCGCGTGGTTCTGGAGCTGGGCCAGCGCCTCGCGCAGGCGCGGCGGCAGCATGCCCTCGCCCTGCAGCGAGAGCAGCTGACCGAGCTTCATCGCAGCGCCGCGCAGGTCGGCGAGCGTCTCGGTCAGGCGCAGCGCGTTGGCGCTCGTCATCAACAGCGACCCGTCGCGTTCGCCCGCGCCGACCGCGCGCCGCAGCACCTCGAGCGCCGACTCACCGGCGATTCCCGCGAGCAGGCCCGCGAGCCGCCCGATCCGCTCCGCGCGCCCATCCGGCACGCGCGCGGTCTTCTGGCGCGCGGGACGCTTCGGCTGCTCGCTCATGCTGGGCTTCAGTCTATCCGATCGAAATGCTCCACGGCTCGAATCCGACGAGGTACGCGCCGTAGAGGCCCGCGTAGAAGAGCGCAACGAGCCCGGCGAAGAGCGCGATTCCACGCGCGCCGAAGGTCGCGTCGGCGCGCGCTGCCGGGACGCACGAGCGCGCGACGACCAGGCGATGCACGAGCGCGGCGAGCGCGAGCCCCGCGACCGCATCCACCGCGAAGTGCTGCTTGGTCGTGCACACCGACACGGCGATGCAGAGCGTCCAGAGCACCGCGACCGCGCCGAGCGGGCTGCGCACGCGCACGGCTGCGAGCGCGGCCAGGAACGCGAGCGCGAGGTGGAGCGAGGGGAACAGATTCAGCGGCGGATCGAGGAAGTGGAGCAGCCGCAAGAGCCAGCCCGCGAAGCCCGAATCCGCGAACGCCGCCGCGTCGGGCCGGAAGCCCGCCGACGTGACCGGGAACGCCACGAAGATCGCGAGCGCGACCGCGATCGTGACCGAGTAGGCGAGCGCGACGCGCCGGAACACGTCCCGCTCCGCGACCACGAACACCGGCAACAAGCCCATCGGCAGGATCGACCAGTAGACGACCACCGATCCGAGCAGGAACGGGATCGCTGCGTCGAGCGGGGTCGCGAGTGAGCGCGCGTCGGCCCGATCCGTGGCCAGCCAGCCGACCCCGAAGTAGCCGACCAGGAAGAAGAGCACGACCGCGCCGCTTTGCACGGCCCGCTCGCGCAAGCGCTCAGCGCCCCTTGAAGACCGGCGCGCGCTTCTCGAGCAGAGCGGCGACGCCCTCCTTGGAGTCCTCCGTCTCGAACGTGCGCGACTGCGCGTGCGCCTCGCCCTCCGCGGCGCTGACGGGATCCCAGCCGTAGTTGCGGTAGAGCGACTTCTTGGTCCAGCGCACCGCGATCGGCGCGCAGCTCGCGATCTCGCGCGCGATCTCGAGCGCGCGCGGCATGACCTGGGCCTCGTCGACGGCATGGTTCACCATGCCGAGCACCGCAGCCTCGGCGCCGGAGACGATCCGGCCCGCGAACAAGAGCTCCGCCGCGCGCGGCAGACCGACCAGCCGCGGCAATATGTACGTGGTCGCCATGCCGGGATGGATGCCGAGCTTGGTGAAGTTCGCGCCGAAGCGCGCCTCGCGGTTCGCCACGCGGATGTCGCACACCAGCGCCAGCCCGAAGCCGCCGCCGATCGCGTGGCCCTGCAGCGCGCCGATCACCGGGATCTCGATCTGCAGGATCGACAGGAACGGGCTGTACATCGCGAACGAACGCTCGTTCGGCAGCAGCTTGCGCGTGGCGCCGCCGTCCCGTTGCGCGCCCGACTTGAAGTCGGCGCCGGCGCAGAAGCTCTTGCCGCGCCCGGTCACGATCACGCAGCGCAGCTCCGGGTCCTCCTTCACGCGCGCGACGCTCGCGCGCAGACCCTCGAGCACGTCGTCGGTCATGCTGTTGCGGTTCTCGGGCCGGTTCAGCGTGATGGTGGCGACGTAGTCCTTGGCTTCGTAGAGAACCGCGGGGTCGCTCACTTGCGCGCTCCCGCGAGCTCGCTCGAGAGGAACCCGAGCGTGCGCTCGTAGGCGCCGTCCTCGACCGGCGTGATCGCCGCGTCGAAGTCGGTCACGCCGATCTCGCGCAGGCGCGCAATCTCGCGCCGCAGCGTCGCTTCGTCGCCGGCGAGCGCGACGTCGCCGGGTCCGGCCGCGCCCTCGCGGTCGAGCATCGCGCGGTACGAGGGCAGCTGGCCGTAGATCACCAGCGCCTTGCCGATCTTCTCGCGCGCCTCCGCGGGCTTGTTGGTGAGCAGCACCGGGAAGCCCGCGACCACGCGCGGCTCCGGGCGGCCGGCTTCCTTCGCGGCTTCGCGCAGCGTCGGGATGATGTGCGCGGCCAGCGTCTTGGGGCCGGTCATCCAGGTGATCGTGCCGTCCGCGAGCCGCCCGGTGAGTTTGAGCATCACGGGCCCGAGCGCCGCGACCAGGATCGGCACGCGCGTGGCGCCGGGCACCTGGAGCTGCGCCGCGACCTTGTACTGCTCGCCCTGGTACTGCACGCCCTCGCCGCGACACAGCGGCGCCAGCACTTCGAGGTACTCTTTCATGTGTCGGGCCGGGCGGTCGTACGAGAAGCCCAGCATGTTCTCGATCACGATCTTGTGCGAGAGCCCGATGCCCAGCGAGAAGCGGCCCTTGGAGGCGGCCTGCGTGGTGAGCGCCTGCTGCGCGATCGCGACCGGGTGGCGCGGGTAGGTCGGCACGACCGCCGTGCCCAGCGTGATGCGGCTGGTCTCGCGGCCCACGATCCCGAGCGCGTTGATCGCGTCGAGCCCGAAGATGTTGGCCATCCACAGGTTGTCGAAGCCCGCGGCCTCGTAGCGCTTGGCGGTGGCGACCAGCCCGTCGAGCGTCCCGTCCGGTCCCTCGGTCGCCCCTACCATCAGCCCGATCCGCATCCCGTCCCCTTCGCGCGAGATCCCGCGCCTTTGCGCGGATCTTATCCCATGAGACCCGGTCCGGTTTTCGGGGTCACGAGGAAATCGGCGTTAGTACCTATTGAATACCGACTGGAGTTCTGACAGGATCCTCAGTCGAGTATGCCCAGAGCACCCGAACAGCTCCCGGTCGGCCCCCTGTTCGACCCCGTCGGACGCGGCCTCGACCTGATCGGCGACAAGTGGACGCTGGTCCTGGTGCGCCACCTGCTCGGCGGCGCTCGTGGCTTTCAGGAATTGAAGGGCCGGACCGGCATCGCGCCGCGCATCCTGTCGGCGCGGCTGCGCCAGATGGCGGAGAGCGGGCTGGTGCGCAGCGTGCCCGAGGGCGGCCGCTCGCTGTACGCGCTCACGGATCTCGGCCGCACGCTCGAGCCGATCGTGCGCGAGATCGCGCTCTGGTGGGTTCGCCACTTCATGAGCGAGTCGGGCCCGTTCAAGGAGACCACGCCGGCGTCGGTGGTCGAAGCCCTGCCCTTCCTGCTGCGCGAGGATCGCGCGCGCGACGTGCGCATCACCTACGAGCTGCGCCTCACCGGCAAGGGCGGCGGCGTGTGGGTGGTCGAGATCGACGACGGCAGCTGCCGCGTGCACGAGGGCTACGCCCAGCGCGCGCAGGTGCGCTACACGGCCGACGCGCGCGACTGGACGCTGCTCGCGCTCGGCCTGATGGACGACCGCGAGGCCGCCGCCGACGGCCGGCTCACCAAGGACGGACAAGGCGGCTCGATCGCCTGGTACTTTCACCAGCCCTACACCCCAAAGCGTAAGGAACGAGGAGACATCTGATGATCGCGTTCGGACCGACGGAAGAGCAGGAGCTGATCCGCCAGACGGTGCACGAGTTCGCCGCCGGCGAAATGCGCGAGATCGCGCGCGCCTGCGACGAGAAGTTCGATCTGCCCGAGGAGCTGTTGCAGAAGACCTGGGAGCTCGGCCTGGTCGCGGGCGGCATCCCCGAGAGCCACGGCGGCGGCGGCATCGGCCGCTCGCCGATCACCAATGCGCTGGTGCTCGAGGAGCTCGGCTGGGGCGACGCGCCGCTCGCGGCCGCGGCGCTCACGCCCGCGCTGTTCGTGCAGCCGATCCTGGACTTCGGCACCGACGAGCAGAAGGCCGAGTACCTGCCGCTGTTCACCGGCTCGAAGTTCCACGCCGCCACGCTCGCGCTGCTCGAGCCGAGCTTCAGCTTCGACGCGGGCAGCCTGCGCACGGTCGCCGAACCGAAGGGCACGGGCTTCTCGCTCACCGGCGTGAAGCGGCTGGTGCCGCTGGCCGCGACCTCGAGCCACCTCTTGGTGGTCGCGCGCGGCGCGCGCGAGGGCCTGTCGGGCCTCGAGGCGTTCATCGTGCCGCGCGATGCCAAGGGCCTCACGATCGCCGCGAAGGCCGAGCGCACGCTCGGCTTCCAGTGCCTGCAGCGCTTCACGGTCGAGCTCGACCGCGTCCTGGTGCCCGCGAGCGCGCGGCTCGGCGGTGACGAGGGCATCGACGGCGCGCGGCTCGTGAACAGCGTGCGCGCGGCCTCGCTCGCGCTCGCGGTCGGCCTCGCCCGCGGCGTGATGGAGTTCGCGATCCCGTACGCCAAGGAGCGCGTCGCGTTCGAGCAGCCGATCGCGCAGAAGCAGGCGATCGCGTTCATGCTCGCCGAGATGCAGATCGAGGTGAACTCCATGCGTCACCTGGTCTGGAAGGCCGCGAGCCAGCTCGAGAACGGCCTGGACGCGACGCGTGCCACCACGCTCGCGCAGACCTACGTGAACCGCGAGGTCATGAAGATCGCCGACAACGGCCTGCAGGTCTTCGGCGGTCACGGATTCATCCGCGAGTACCCGGTCGAGATGTGGTACCGCAACGCCCGCGCCCTGACGGTCAACGAAGCCGTCTGCGCGCTCTGATCCAGAAGGAGAAGCTCCCATGATCGACTTCACGCTTTCCGAGAACGACGAGAAGGTGCTGGCGGCGGTGCGCGCGGAAGCGCTGATCTGCCGCAACTACGCGCGCTACTACGACGAGCACGAGGAGGAGTTCGCGCCCGCCGAGCTGCCGGAAGCGAAGGACTTCAAGAACCCGTTCGCCTACCTCGCCACGCGCGACGACCTGGATTCGTCGATGGGCGTGATGAGCATGCTGATCAGCGCCGGCCAGACCTGGGGCGACTACACCGTGCGCATGCGGCGCGGCACCGGGGGCCTGGGCAACGCGGCGCTGCGCGCGTCGGGCTCGCCTGAGCAGCAGAAGCGCTGGGGCGGCAAGACGCTCGCCATGGCGATCACCGAGCCCGGCTGCGGCTCCGACTCCAAGGCCGTGCAGACCACGGCGCGGCTCGACGGCGACGAGTGGGTGCTGGACGGCGAGAAGATCTTCGTCACCACCGGCTGTCGCGCCGAGGGCGTCGTCGTCTGGGCGACGGTCGACAAGGCCGCGGGCCGCGCCGGCATCAAGAGCTTCATCGTCATGAAGGACACGCCCGGATTCGAGGTGACCCACAAGGAGAAGAAGCTCGGCATCCGCGCCGACGACACCGCGGCCTACGTCTTCCGCGACTGCCGCATCCCGCGCGACCACCTGCTGGGCGGCGACGAGTCGGTCGCCAAGCAGGGCGGCGGCGGCTTCAAGGGCGTGATGAAGACCTTCAACATGACACGCCCCGCCGTCGCGGCGATCGGGCTCGGCATCGCGCAGGCGGCGCTCGACTTCACCAAGGAGTCCCTGGCCAAGGAGGGCGTCGAGGTCGACTGGAGCGCCGGTCCGCACGCGCGCTCCGCCATCCAGCAGGCGCTGATCGAGATCGAGGCCGACATCGAGGCCGCGATGCTCGACGTGCTGCACGCGACCTGGCTGTCGGGCGAAGCGAAGGCCAACAACCTGGAGGCCTCGATCGCGAAAGCGAAGGGCGGCGAGGTTTCGCGCACCGCGACTCAAGCCTGCATCGCGATCCTGGGCTCGATGGGCATCTCGCACGAGTTCCTGCTCGAGAAGTGGTTCCGGGATTGCCGGATCACGGACATCTACGAGGGGACCGGGCAGATCCAGCGCCTGATCATCGCGCGCGAGATTCTCGGCTACAGCGCGGCGCAGCCGAGCGAAGTCGACAACTTTCGGTGTTGGCGGACGAGGCCGAGTTCGGGTGGGTCAGCCGGCGATCACGCTGTCGAGGAAGAGTGCGCTGACCTCTTCGAGCTCCGCGCAGCTGTCGAGCACCTCGCGGCTGTGGGCGTCGGGCATCGCCAGCGCCATGCCGCGCCACGCCCCGGCGCCGAGCCGCTCCGCACCGGCCTGGATGCGCAGCTGCTCGAGCACTGGCACGCCGTCGAAGATTCCGAAGTAGGCCTCGCGCGCCGCGGGAATCAGCGACTCGAGCTTCTCTCTCGCACCCGCGTCGATCGGCACGACCCGCTCGGCGCGGTTCGCGATCTCCTCTTCCCGCGCGGCGCAGGCGCGCAGACCCTCGGCGTGCGCGGGAAGCTGCTCCGCCCAGTAGCGGTAGCGCTCGGCCGCGCGGCGCTCGAGCAGCGCGAGAAAACGCGGACGCGAGGCCTCGGGAACCTGCGCCATGAAGCCCGCGAGCAAGCCACCCACGTCCG
Organism: Myxococcota bacterium; assembly: GCA_040902485.1. Lineage (GTDB taxonomy): Bacteria > Myxococcota_A > UBA9160 > SZUA-336 > SZUA-336 > VGRW01. The sequence goes on from JBBDXF010000024.1 coordinate 54,879, forward strand.
GGAGAGGTCTCTGCGTCATGGCCGCAGTCTACCGCGTCTGGCGCGCGCGAAGCGCACCGAGCAGCGCATCCGGATCCGCGACCGAGAGCAGAAGCGCGTAGCCATCCGAAGTGGGAATGCGCACCACCCGCTCACTCGTCGTGAGATAGGCGAGCGCCTTCTCGCCGTTGCGCAGGCGCAGCCAGCCGGAGGCGTAGCCGGGCATGCCGGTCCCGAACGTGCGCGAGACCGGCCGATACGGCGACGAATCGTCGAGCATCACGACGTCCGACGCGGCGAGATCGAGCGAGGCGAGCGGTATCGAACGCCCCCACAGGTCGCCGACCAGGCGGATGCCCGCGTCCGTCACCTCGACGCGCGAGTGGCGCGCGGACCAAGCGACCCAGACGAGCATGACCAGCACGAGACCGAGCACGAGACTCACCGCGCCGATGAACCAGAGCGACTTCGCGCCCGCGGGAACGATCGGAAAGACCTCCAACTCCCTCCCCTCTCCGGCTACGGGTATGCGCGCAGACTGCCGAGCGTCAGGTCGGTGATCCGGCGCTTCGCCCGCTCGTCGAGCTCCCGCGAGGGAGCGCGGCTGCGGAAGCGCTTCCAGTTCGCGATCGACGCCGTCGCCGGGTGCGAGCGCTCGTAGTCCAGCGCCTCGTCGAAGGCGCGCTGCATTTCGGCCGCATCGGCGAACGCGGGCGCGGCAACGGGCGCGGGCGGCGTGGGGCGCTGCACCGCGGCCTCGGCCGGCGGACTCGGGCGCGCGGCCGGCTTCGGCTGCTCGACGGCCGGCGGCGGCGCCTGCCCCGGAAGTCCGGCGGCGGCGAGCTCGGCGCGCTTCTCGGCCTCGCCGAGCCTCTCGGGCTGGACCGGCGTTGGCTCGGGCACCGCCGGAGGCTCCGGCACGGCGACCGGCTCGGGCTCTGGCGCCGCGGGCGTCGGCGCCGCCGGCTCGGCCAGCGCTGTCGCCACGACGGCGGGCCGCACGCTCTCGCTCGCTGAGAACCACCACGCGGCACCGCCGGCCACCACACCCAGAAGTGTCAGCGCGACCGCGCCGGCGATCAGTGCCGGGCGCCGGTCGGGCGGCTCGTGATCCGGACGCTCCATCGGCCGCGGGGGCGCGCCGTCCGCGTCGTCGGCGCCCGTGGCGCGGCCGAACGGCGCCTCGCGCGGGTCGCCCGAGCGCCAGGCCCACTCCAACGCGGCGCCGAGCTCGCGCGCGCTCGCGAAGCGGCGTGCGCGGTCCTTTTCCAGGCAGTGCAGGACCACGCGCTCGAGCGCCGGCGGGATCTCCAGGTCCGGGCGCAGCCGGCGCAGCGAGGCCGGCGCTTCGAACGCGTGCTTCGCGAGGAACCCGAGGTCCGACTCGGAGTGGAAGGGGAAGCGCTCCGTCAGCATCTCGAACAGCATCAGTCCGACCGTGTACAGGTCGCTGCGCTGGTCCAGACTCTCACCGCGGCGCAGCGAGCCGGCCTGCTCGGGCGAGGCGTAGCGCGGCTTGCCGATGAACTGCCCGACACGCGTGAGCGTCGCGTCCTCGTCGCCGCCGCCCCCCTCTAGATTCGCGAACGCCGCGCGCGCGACCCCGAAATCGATGATCTTCACCTGCGGCCCCGAGGGCGACGGCGTGATCATCACGTTCTCCGGCGACAGGTCGCGGTGCACGATCCCCATCCCGTGCGCGTGGTCGAGCCCGGCGCAGATCTGCAGGCCGATGCGACAGGTCTCGTCGACGGACAGCGCGCCCTGCTCGCGCATCAGCGTGGCGAGGCTCTTGCCCACCACGTACTCCATCACCAGGAAGCGATCGCCGCCCTCGACGAAGAAGTCGTGCAGCAGGACCAGGTTCGGGTGGCGCAGCTTCACCGCGATGCGCGCCTCGCGCTCGAAGCGCTCGACCGCCTGCGGCATGGCGTGGAACAACTCCGCGCGCATCACCTTCAGCGCGCGGGGCTCGCGCAGCAGGCGGTGCTCGGCCTTGTACACCGAGCCCATGCCGCCGCGCCCGATCCGCTCGAGCACGCGAAAATCGCGGACCTGCCGGCCGATCATCGGGTCCGCCGCGGCGGCGTCCAGGATGCGGGTCGTACTTTCGGACGGATCGCTCATCGGTCATCCTGCCGGGGTTCGACCTCTTGAGAGGATCAATCACATGACTAGCGCACTCGACTCCGGAACCCGATACGCGGCCACGCTACTCGCCTGGATCGCGCTCGTCGCCCTGCTGCTCGCGCCGCTGGTCGCGCGCGCGCAGGAGGAGATCGAGCGCACCAACGTGCTGATCATCCTCGACACCTCCGGCAGCATGGCGGGCCGGATGGGCGGCAAGGTGAAGATGGACATCGCGCGCGGCGTGGTCCGCGACCTGGTCGACAACATGCCCTCCGACATGAAGGTCGGCCTGCTCGTGTACGGCGCCAAGTCTGCGCGCGAGAAGAACGACTGCAACGACATCGACCTGCTGCGGCCCGTACAGCCGGTGCAGGTCCACGCCCTGGACTCGTCGCTCGATCCGCTCAGGCCGCGCGGCATGACGCCGATCGGCGCATCGCTGCGCCGCGGCGCGGAGGCACTGAAGGGACTCCCGGGCAAATCCACGATCGTGCTGATCTCGGACGGTACGGAGACCTGCAATGCCGATCCGTGCCAGGTCGCGAAGGAGGTGCGCGAGAGCACCGGCATCGACGTGAAGGTGCACTCCGTGGGCCTCGACATCGGCGCGTCGGAGCGCGGGACGCTGGAGTGCGTGGCCACCGGCGGCGGCGGTACTTACTACCCCGTCAAGGACGAGGAGCAGCTGCGCACCGCGCTCAAGGCGGCTTCGCAGGAACGCACGTGCAGGGGCAACGCCTCGATGTGGAAGTCGATCGCCCATCCGGGCTGGGGCGAGATGGCCAACTCGGGCAAGGGCTTCAAGGGCATGCCGAAGAAGAAGTTCTACCTCGGCTTCATCCCGTTCTTCGGCTGGCCGGGCTACCTGCAGATCGTGAGCGCGATCGACGCCAGGAACTGTCGCACCAACGACTGGCTCGAGTAGCGAGACGGCGGCTACGCGGAGTCGAGCCCGATCCGCATCACGAGGCGATGCTCGGAGAAGTCGCCGCCGGCCTCCGATCGCTCGAGTCCGGCGCGCTCGGCGACGCCTGGCACGCGGAAGCCGAGCGCCGTGTAGGCGCGCTGCGCGCGAGCGTTGTCCGTCGCGACGTTCAGCCACACGTACGGCGCTTCGAGGTCGAGTCGCGCGTGATCCAGGAAGCGGGCGAGCGCCTCGCGCCCGAGCCCGCGCGACTTCTCGTCGACCACGATCCGCTTCAGGTACGCGCCGAAGCCGCGCGCGACCAGATCGAAGGCGATCAGGAAGCCCGCGCGCTGCGCACCCGGAACGCGCTCGATGATCCAGTGCTCGCGATCCGGGCGCTCGATCGCCGCCGCGTGCTCCTCGCGCGACCACTGCCCGACGAACTCCGCGTTCTCGGGAATCCGCTCCAGCGCGAAGACGAAGTCGAGATCCGCGTGCGTGGTCGGGCGCAGGCGCACGCGCCCGGCGCGCGGATCGGAGACGAGCGCGCGGCTCATCACCACGCGCCGCTCCGAGTCGAAGCCGCGCGCGCCCTCGGCGCGGAACACCGCCGCGACCTCCGGCCGGACTTCCCCGACCGGCACCTCCACGAACCCGAGCCGCGCGTAGAACGGCATGTTCCAGGGCAGGTCGCGATAGCTGGTGAGCGTGACTTGCGCGAAGCCCGCCCGGGCCGCCCACGCGCACACCGCGCGCACCAGCGCCGCGCCGATCCCACGCCGGCCGTGCGACGGAAGCACGTCGATCTCCTCCAGGTGCGGGAGGTCGCTCGCGAGCAGCTCCACCAGCGCGAAGCCGACCGGCGTGTCGCCGTCGAGCGCGACCCACAGCCGATCCGCGGACTGCGCTGCGCGGAACTCGGTCTCGTCGAAGACCTCGTTCAGCACCGCGTCGGGAGCGTGACCGCGCAGGAGCTGCGCGGCTTCGAGCTCGATCGCGGAGAGCGCCGCGACGTCGCCCGGCCGCGCGGCGACGATCGAGTAGCGAGGATCCACGGCGGAGCCTCGCTCAGGTGCCCGAGAGCTTCCGGATGTACGCGATCAGGTCGCGGATGCCCTCGTCGTTCACGACGCCGCCCCACGGGGCCATCAGCGCGGACTTGCCGACCGCCGCGCCGCCCAGCGAGATCACTTCGTAGAGCTGCGCGTCGCTGAGCGTCCCCATGTACGCGGCGTCGGTGTGGTTCGCGGGCGGAGGCACGAGCGTCTGCGCGACCGGGCCGTCGCCCTTCCCCTCCGGACCGTGACAGCTCGCGCAGTAGGTTCCGTACAGCTGCGCGCCGGCGGCGGCGTCGCCGCGCAGGTTGCCCTCGGGCACCGCGGCCGCGGGCGGTGCGGCCGGCGCGGCTGGAGCCGGCGCTGCGGGCGTCTCGCCAGGAGTCGGCGCGGGCGCCGGCGTCGACGAATCCCCGCCGCAGGCGAAGGCGAGCGAGGCCACGAGCGCGAGCGAAGCGAGCGAATTCCTCATGCCATCGTCCGGTAGAGAAGGTCGGCGATCATCGCCGCGAAGGTACCGAGCAGATACGCGAGCGACACCAGGAACGTGCGCCGCGCGCTCGCCCGGTCGCGGCGGCGCAGCAGCACGAGCGCCTGGCCCAAGAACCACAGGCCCAGCGCGCCCGCGACCAACGCGTAGCCTGCGCCGAGCATGCCGAGCGCGTACGGCGCGAGCGTCACCGGCAGCAACGCGAGGATCCAGTACACGATGCGCCGGCGCGTCGCGTCCTCGCCGATCCGGTCGTGCAGCATCGGGAACTGCGCCTCCGCGTAGTCGTCGCGGTGGAACAGCGCGATCGCGTAGAAGTGCGGCGGCTGCCAGATGAAGATGATCGAGAACAAGAGCCAGCCCGCGGCCGAGACCTGCCCGTTCACCGCAGCGTCCGCGATCAGCGGCGCGATCGCACCCGACACGCCTCCGACGACGACCGCGAACGGCGTGCGCGGCTTCAGCCAGAGCGTGTACACGAACACGTAGAACAGGATCGCGGCGAGCGCGATCGAGGCGGCAGCAGAGCCCGCCGCCGCCCACAGCACGAGCGTGCCGAGCGCGCCCAGCGCGAGCCCGAAGGCGAGCGCGCGCTGCGGATCGAGCTTGCCCGACGGCAGCGGTCGCGTGCGCGTGCGCACCATCTGCGCGTCGCGATCGCGCTCGAGGTAGCTGTTCAGCGCGTTCGCCGCGCCGGCCGCGAGCGCCGTGCCGAGCAGCGTCAGCGCGGCCAGCTCGAACGACGGCCAGCGGCCCTGCGCCATCACCAGCGCGGGCAGCCCGGAGAACAGCACGAGCGGCAGGAGCCGGGGCTTGGTGAGCGCGAGGTACTCGCCAGCCGTGCTCATCGCGCGCCCTCGAGCACGCGTCCGCCGCGCGCGGGCAGGTCGACCGAGCTCGCGCGGCGCGCGGCCAGCAGCTCGCGCACGACCAGCGCCGTCGTGATCGCGAGCGCCGTCGCCAGCGCGGAGTGCAGCGCGGTGACCTCGATCGGCAGCCGCAGCAGCACGTTCGCGACGCCCACGGCGATCTGCAGCAGCACGATCCCGAACGCGACCACCGCCAGGCGCCCGATCCGCGCCGTTCCGCGCGCCGCGAGCGCGAACGCGCCGAACGCGAAGCACAGCGCGTAGGCGTTGAGCCGATGCACCACGTGCAGGCCGACCTGGCCGCTGAGCGTCGGCGCCAGCGAGTCGCCGTTGCAGAGCGGGAAGGTCGAGCAGGCGAGCCCCGCGTAGTGGCTCGCGACCAACCCGCCGAGCGCGAGCTGCAGCACGAGCAGCGCCGCGCAGGCGAAGCCGAGCGTGGCGAGCGCGCCGGGCAGCTCCGCGCACGCGACCGGTTCCGGGTTCGCGCACTCGAACAGCCCGTGCGCGAGCCACACCAGCGACACCACGAAGCCGTTCCCCACCAGCAGGTGCGCGGTCACCGTCCAGGGCGCGAGCCCGAGCAGGACGGTGAGCCCGCCGAGCACGATCTGCACCGAGAGCAGCGCAAAGATCCAAGTGAGCGGCGCGCGGAAGCGGGCGCGGAGCTCGGCCGAGCGCAGCACGAACGCCGCCAGCCCGACGAGCGCGAGCGTGAGGCTTCCCGCCATCACGCGGTGTCCCCACTCGAAGGCGATCTTCAGATCGAACTCCGGGATGACCTGGCCGAAGCAGAGCGGCCAGTCCGGGCACGACAGCCCCGCCCCATGCGCGCGGACCAGCGCCCCGACGACGACGAGGCACCACGCCAACAGCGCGATCACCGCGGCCGCGCGTCCGGCGCTGCGGGCCGCCGTGCGGGCATGCTCGGACACTGGGGGCATGCGACTCATCCTGTGTACGGCCCCCGACGGGCGGCCGCAGGTTACTCAGCACTCCCGGGAGGGTCAAGGCGTTCCGCGGGACCCGGCGCGCGGGGGTACGCAGCACCTGCGCGCAGCGCACGGCACCCGCACTGCGGCTACGCCTCGCTGCGCGCTGCACTTGCGGGAGGCGTTGTTCGGCGTCTCATCGCGACAGACGAAGGTGCAGCGCCTTGCTGCGGGATTCCGCGCTCGGGTGCTTCCTCTGGTGCTTCAATACGAGGGGCCGCCTTCGCTGCATCCGCTAGCGAAGCGCGGAGCGCGATGCGCGGGACGGCCCGCCTGGTTGAGAAGCCGAGCGTAGGGCGGGTGGGGGGGGGG
>JBBDXF010000024.1:61619-85800 GCA_040902485.1 Myxococcota bacterium
CCCCCCGGGCCCCGCTAGTACGAGCGAGGCAGGTCGAGGACGTGCTCCGCCACGAAGTTCAGCGCCATCTCCTGCGAGATGGGCGCGAGCCGCATCAGCCGGGACTCGCGCCAGTAGCGCTCGACGTGGAATTCGCGCGCGTAGCCGAAGCCGCCCAGCGTCTGCAGCGCGCGGTCGCAGGCGCGGAACGAGGCATCGGCGCAGCGCAGCTTGGCCATGTTCGCGAGCGGGCCGGCCGGCTCGCCGCGGTCGTAGGTCCAGGCCGCCTTCTGCCACAACAGCTCCGCCGCGATCAGCTCGCTGTAGGAGTCGGCGAGCGGGTGCGCGATCGCCTGGTTCTGACCGATCGGCCGGTCGAACACGATCCGCTCGCGCGCGTAGGCGATCGCGCGCTCGAGCGCGCGGAAGCCGATGCCGACCGCCTCGGCCGAGATCACGATCCGCTCCGGGTTGATGCCGTCGAGCAGCGCGTAGAAGCCGCGCCCGACCTCGCCCACCACGTCGTCCGCAGACACGGGCAGGTCGTGGATGAAGACCTCGTTCGAGTTCACCGCGTTGCGGCCCAGCTTGGCGATCTCGCGGATCTCGCAGTGCGCGCGGTCGAGGTCGGCCAGGAACAGCGTCATGCCGTCCATTCTTCGGGCGCACTCCTCGCGCGGCGTGGTGCGCGTGAGCAAGAGGATCTTCTGCGCCTGCTGCGCCTTGGTGTTCCAGACCTTCTTTCCGTTCACGATGAAGCGGTCGCCGTCGCGCCGGGCGAAGGTGCGGATGCGCGAGGTGTCGGTGCCGGCATCGTCCTCGGTCACGCCGAACGAGACGTGCAGCTCGCCGGTCGCCGTCGCGGGCAGGTACTTCTGCTTCATCGCCTCGCTGCCGTGGTGGATCACCGGGCCCATGCCGAAGATCGACAGGTGCAGCGTCGAGGCCGCGTTCATCGCGCCCGCGCTGCCCGCCACCGCGCGCAGCAGCGCGCCCGCGTGCGTGACCCCGAGGCCCGCGCCGCCGTATTGCTCGGGGATCAGCACGCCGACCCAGCCCGCCGCCGCGAAGGCGTCGTAGAACTCCCAGGGGAAGAGCTTCTTGTCGTCGTGCTCGAGCCAGTAGTCGTCGTCAAAGCTCTGGGCCAGCTTGCCGGCCTCGGCCGTGATGCTCTGGTAGTCCGCGTCGGCGGCGAAGTCCATGCGCGGATTCTACCCGGACGCTCGCGCGCCCTGGGATTCGCGCGCAAGCCGTGCGCGGGCACCGCGCAGCGCGCGCGCAGCTTCGTCCGGGAGTTTTCCGGCGTGCCTGGAAAGCACCCTACTTGCGCACGAATGACGCTCGCTCCGCCCGTCTCGCGCGGGCACGCGCGTTGCACCGCCTCCGCTCAGCTGACACAGGAGCCGGACATGCGGATCGCGACGTGGACGAGGGTTTTCGCGCTGGGCGCGCTGGTCGCCGGGTTGCTCGAGGCACGCCCCGTGAGCGCGGCGTCGCTCACGGTGAACGGCTGGACGCTCGGCGAGCAGGTGAACGTGCAGACCGCCACGCGCACCGGCTGGGTCAACACGGCCGAGCTGGATGTCACGACCGCAGGCTTCCGCGGCTTCAGCTACTGCGTGGATCTGGCGCAGAACATCGGCATCGGCGGCTCGAGCGGCTGGACGCTGTCCGACCCCGAGCTCGCCGCCGGCGTGCTGCGCGCGGCCTGGCTGGTCGAGTACGCCAAGCCGCAGTTCGAGACGCTCGGCGTCGGCAAGGCGACCGTGATCGCCGCGTTGCAGGTCTCGATCTGGGAGGTGCTCGGCGACGCGCCCGGCGCGTACAACCTGTACAGCGGCGGATTTGCGCTGCGCTCCGGCGGCGCGAGCACGGGCGTGATGAACCTTGCGCGCGGCTTCCTCGGCGCGCTCGGGTCCGCGGATCTCGAGGCGTTCCAGACTTCGGCGATCTGGGCCCGGCACGGCTCGCGCCAGGACCAGATCGCGTTCGCTCCGATCCCGGAGCCGAGCTCGCTCGTGCTGTTCGCGGCGGGCGCCGGTCTGGTCGCGTACGCCGGCACGCGCAAGCGCGCCTAGCGCGAAGGCTCGCCAGCGCTCGCGGCCGGCGCGAGCGCGTCGAGCTGGGAGCGGAGCCACGGCGCGAGCAGCGCCGCCGCCGCCGCGTTGCCGTGGCGGTTCCAGTGCACCGCGCGCAGCTGATAGGTGGTCGCGCGCACCTCGGCCTCGCGCAGCGCGGGCAGGAAGTCGAGCACGGGCACGCCGAGCTCGGCGAACAGCGCCGCGAGCCGCCGGTTCGGATACTCGAGGTCGAACTCGCCCGTCGTCGCGCCGTTCTCGCGCGCCACGCGCTCGAACAGCGCCGGCACGACCTGGATCTCGTCGGGCGCGATCGTGGCCACGACCGGCAGGCCCGCGTCGCGGCAGGTCCGCACGAAGCGCCCGATCGCGCGCTCGGTGTCGTGCCAGGCGCGGCGCGTGCGGTGGCTCGGCGGATCGCGGAACAGCGCGTCGAGGTGCTTCCACTCGCGGTCGATGTGCTTCTGCTCCGTCATCAGCGGCAGCTCGGTGCGCGTGCCGTCCGGCTCCTCGCGGATCATCGACTCCATCGCGAACACCTGCTCGTACGGCTCGCTCGAGCGAGACACCACGGCGAGCACGCGGAACGCGTGCAGCGCCTTGCTGCCGGCCGACGAGAACAGGCCTGTGGCCCAGTCCTCGTGGATGTCGTTGCCGATGTAGAAGCTCAGCACCACCAGGTCCGGCGCGAGCCGCAGCGCCTCGGAACGCAGCACGTGCACGTACTCGGGCACCGCCGTGTGCACGATGCCCAGGTTGAGCAGCTCGATCGACGGGCCGAGCGCCTCGTCCGCGACCGTCACGTAGTTGTCGGGGAACGGCACCATGCCGACGCTGTAGGAGTCGCCGAGCACCGCCACGCGCCGCACGCCGTCGGCCGCGCGCGGGGTCCACTCCTGGTCGTAGAAGCCGCCGCTGTTCGGCTTCGTGCCGAAGTACGCGCGCGACGGCGCGAGCCGGTAGCGCACGGTGTCGGGCGTGCTGGAGAGCCAGGCGGGCGGCTCGCCGAAGGCGATCCAGGCGCGCAGGCCGAGCTCGATCACGAGCAGCGCCACGATCAGGTTGAAGCAGACCACGTCCGCGACGCGCGCCGGCGCCGAGCGCAGCCACGCGGGTGCGCGGCGGCGCAGCCCCCACACCAAGAGAAGTCCGAGCGCGACCAGCAGCGCGTAGCTCAGTCCGCCGTTCTTGCCGCCGCGCAGGACGACGGCGAGCCACGGCACCACGAGCACGTAGAGCAGCGCGCGAAACGTGCTCACGTCGCGGTCTCGGCGAGCGCGCCGGCTCCCGTGTGCGAGCTCAAGCCCGTGCGCGCGCGCACGCGAAGCTTGCCTTCGCGGTACAGGTCGGCCGGCGGGCGCTCGCGGAAGCCCGCGCGCCGGACGACGTCGCGTGCGAGGTGCGCGACGAACGCGCGGTGCCACAGACTGATCCCGCGCGCACCCGCGTTGCGCATGCGGTTGCGCAGATCGGAGTCCTCCTTGCCGAAGCCGCCGAAAACCTCGTCGTAGCCGTCGACCTCGCGGAACAGGTCGGCGCTCACCGCGAAGTTGCCGCCGCGGATGCGCGGCCGCTCGAGCCGCCCGGCGAGATTCAGCGCGTTGCGCCAGTGCACGTCGAAGGCGCGCAGCCGCTCGCGCAGCGTGAGCGCGCGCTCGTGCGCGCCGGCGCGCACCGCGGGCTCGGCCAGGCTTCGCGTGCTGGCGGAATCGAGGAACACCACCGCGCCGACGCAGAACTCGCGCGGCCGGGCCTTGCTCCGGTACTGCGCGACCAGGTCGCGAAACGCCAGGCAGTCGCCGTCCAGGAACACCAGCAGCTCGGCGTCGGTCTCGAGCGCGGCCCGGTTCTGCGCGCGCGCCTTGCGGAAGCCGTCGTCCGGCTGCCAGACCACCCGGGCGTGCAGGCCGAGCTCGGCGGCGGCGCGCTCCACCAGGGCCTGGCTCGAGGGCGCGCTGCCGTCGTCCGCGACGATCACGTCGAAGCTCGGGTCGGTCTGCGCGGACAGCGACGCCAGCACCAGACGCAGCGGCTCGGGCTGGTCGTAGGTGGCGACGATCACGGTCGTCGCGGGCCCGCGCGCGTCCCGCCAGCTCGAGCCCTCGGTCGCCATGCGGATCGGGCCGGCTACTTGAGCTTGGCTTCCTTGAACACCACGTGCTTGCGCACGATCGGGTCGTACTTCTTGACCTCGAGCTTGTCCGGGGTGTTCTGCTTGTTCTTCCGGCTGGTGTAGAAGAACCCGGTCCCGGCCGTGCTCTCCAGCTTGATCTTCTCGCGAGCGCCCTTCTTCGCCATGGGCGGCGTTATAGCATGCTCCTTGACACCCCGCGCCCCCGGGTGTGAGGGTCCGCGCATGTCCGCACCGCTCGAGGGAATCCGGGTCGTCGAGGTCGCGAGCTTCGTCGCCGCGCCGTCCGCAGGGGCGCTCTTGGCCGATCTCGGCGCGGAGGTGATCAAGGTCGAGGTGCCCGAGGGCGAGCTGTACCGGCACACCCGCCCGCGCATGAACGGCTTCAAGACCGAGATCGACGTCTCGCCGGCCTTCGAGATGGACAATCGCGGCAAGCGCTCGCTCGCGCTCGACCTGACCCGGCCCGAGGCGCTGGCCGCGCTCGCGCGCGTGATCGAGCGCTCGGACGTGTTCCTCACCAACCTGCTGCCCGGCCGGCAGAAGCGCTTCGGGCTGGACTCCGAGACGCTGCGAGAGCGAAGGCCGGCGCTGGTGCACGCGACACTGAACGGTTACGGCACGCGCGGCGACGAGGCCGATCGGCCGGCCTTCGACTACACCGCGTACTGGGCGCGCACGGGCATGATGGATCTGTTTCGAGCGCCCGACGCCACGCCCGCGTTCCTGCGCCCGGGCGTCGGCGACCACGCCGCCGGCATGTCGCTCGTGTGCGGGATCCTGGCCGCGCTGCGCGTGCGCGATCGCGAAGGCCGCGGCCAGGCGATCGAGGTGTCGCTGCTGCAGATCGGCATGTACATCCAGGGCAACGACTTCTCGCAGGCGCTGGTCGCCGGCGAGAGCCCGCCGATGCACGACCGCGAGGCGCCGCGCAATCCGCTCTGGAACCTGTACCCGACGCAGGACCAGCGCTGGCTGATGCTCGTGATGGTCGACTCGATCCGCTACTGGCCCGCGGTCTGCCGCGCGCTCGGCCGCGACGATCTGGCCGCCGATCCGCGCTTCGTCGGACCGGTCGAGCGCTACAAGAACTCGCGCGAGCTGGTCGCGATCTTCGACCCGATCTTCCGCTCGCGCTCGCTCGCGGAGTGGGAGCAGGCGCTCGAGAAGGCCAGCATCATCTGGTCGGCCGTGCGCCACATGCACGAGGCGGTGTCGGATCCGCAGGCGCGTGCGATGGGCTACCTGCCGACGGTGGAGCACCCGCGCGTCGGCGCGTTCCCGACCGTGGGCACGCCGTTCCTGATGTCCGGATTCCCGATGCCCGCGAACCGGCCCGCGCCCGAGCTCGGCGCGGATTCGGCGACCGTGCTGCGCGAGGCCGGACTCTCCGCCGACGAGATCGCGAAGCTGCTCGGCTGACCCTGCTATCCTGCCCCGCGCCTCGGGCAGGAGACACAGGCATGAAGGGAATCGTACTCGCAGGCGGCGCCGGCTCGCGCCTGCATCCGCTGACGCAAGTCGCCAGCAAACAGCTGCAGCCGGTCTACGACAAACCGATGATCTACTACCCGCTCGCGACGCTGATGCTGGCGGGGATCCGGGACGTGCTGCTGATCTCTACACCGCAGGATGTAGCGCGCTTCCAGTCGCTGCTCGGCGACGGCTCGGTCTGGGGCATCGAGCTCCAGTACGCCGTGCAGCCCGAGCCCAAGGGCATCGCGCAGGCGTTCCTGGTCGGCGAGCGCTTCATCGCGGGTGGCGACGTCGGGCTGATCCTGGGCGACAACATCTTCTACGGGCGCATGCGGCTGGACGAGATCGTGCGCGATTTCGCGACCGGCGCGGTGATCTTCGGCTACCCGGTGCGCGACCCCGAGCGTTACGGCGTGGTCGAGTTCGACGAGAGCAGCAAGGTCGTGTCGCTGGTCGAGAAGCCCAAGCAGCCGCGCTCGAACCTGGCGGTGCCGGGCATCTACCTGTACGACGCGACGGTAGTCGAGCGCGCCAAGCACCTGCGCCCGTCGGCGCGCGGCGAGCTCGAGATCACCGACCTGAACCGCGCCTATCTCGAGACCGGCGATCTGCGCGCGCTGCGGCTCGGACGCGGCATCGCCTGGCTCGACACCGGCACGCACGAGAGCCTGCTCGAGGCCGCGAACTTCATCGCCACCATCGAGCAGCGCCAGGGACTGAAGATCGCCTGTCTAGAGGAGATCGCGTTCCGGCAGGGCTTCATCGACGCGGCCGGGCTCGAGCGCACCATCGCGGCCATGCCCGCCTCGCCCTACCGCGACTACTGCGCGGCGCTCTTGCTCGAAGCGGAATGAGCGGGCCGGTCTTCAAGCGCTCGCGCGTGGTCGTGCCCGACGACTGCGACGAGCTCGGCCACGTCAACAACGTGCGCTGGCTCGCGTTCGTGGGCGAGCTCGCGGGCGCGCACGCCGTGCGGCGCGGCTCCGACAACGACTCGCTGCGCGAGCAGGGGGCGCTCTGGATCGTGCGCCGGCACGAGATCGACTACCACCGCTCGGCCCTGCCCGGCGAGGAGATCGTCGAGGAGACCTGGGTCGAGGCGATGAGCGGCGCGCGCAGCGTGCGCCACTCGCGCTTCACGCGCGCGGGCGGCGGCGAGCTGCTGGTCAGCGCAGTCACCACCTGGGCCTACGTCGACGCCAAGACCCAGCGCCCGCGCCGGATCCCGGCCGAGATGATCGAGCGCTTCCGCAGCGCGAGCGGCTAGGGGGGCGGTGCCTGGGACGCGGCCTCGAGCTGAATCGCCTCCCACCACCAGACGAGCTGGCGGAACTCCGGGTCCGCGTCGCGCGCGGGATCGGTCGTGTCGTAACGCAGCTCGGTGTCGAGACCGCGCAGGCACAGGAGCCGCGGCCGCTCCGGCAACGCCATGTACTGCAGGATGCGCCGCGCCGGATCCGGGACGAAGCGCGGACGCGGCGGCTCCGGCCCACGCGGCGTCGCGAGCGCGCGCTGCAGCGCCGCGCGCAGGTCGCTGAGACCGATCGGCTCCGGCCAGTCTCCGCCGATTCCGCTCACGACCAGCGGCACGCGCGTCTGCGCGACGTCGAGTGCGAGACCGTGACCGAGTACCCCATCCTCGAACAGCGCTTCGCCGTGATCCGAGGTGATGAGTACGGCGATCTCGGCATCGCCCGCACGCGTGCGCAGATCCGCGAACAGCGCCTCGAGACCGCGGTCGACGTTCGCGGCCGCGTTCGCGTAGGTCGCGAACACGCCCTCGGGATCGTCGGGCGAGATGCGCTCGCGCGGCAGGCGCTCGACGCCGAGGATGTCGTCGAGCTCGGCGTTGTCGTAGGGGAAGTGGGTGTCGCCGTAGTTCACGAACAGGAACAGCGGCCGGTTCGCGTTCCAGCCGGCCAGAAACTCGCCCACGCGCTGGTTCAGCCTCTTCCACGAGACCGCGGTGCTGCCCGACGTGGGAAACGGCGAGACGTTGTGCTCGGGGTCGGAGCGAGCGTCGTAGTAGGTGTCGACGCGCTGCAGTCCGAGCATCGCGCTCTCGCGCGCGCCGAACGACTCGTCCTGAGCCGAGAACCACGCGACCACGTAGCCGTTGGCGTGGAAGTCGTCGATCAGCGTCGACTGATCGGGATACGGCGCGAGCCGCCCGCCGATCAGCTGGCCGCGCGAGCGCGCCGTGTAGGGCGAGTTCGTGAAGCCGTGCGCGGAGCTCGCGCCGGAGGCCACCAGGCGGTTCATGAAGGGCGTGATCTCGCGGCCGTTCAGCGTGCTGCCGAGCGTGTCGGCGCGCATGCCCTCGAGGAACACCAGCACGAAGTGCGGCCGGTGCGCGAACACCGGGCTCTCGACGTATTCGTCCGGCGGTGCGCGAAAGTCGGCGGGGTGATCGCCGGCGAGCCCGTTCTCGTCGATCCCGTTGCCGGGGACATCGAGCGCGAACGGGTGGCGCGACGCGTCGAACGGCGCCTGGTCGAGCGGGCGCTTGGCGAGGCCGTAGTGGTCGAAGTCGAAGTCGGTGACGCGCTCCGCGAGCGCCGCCAGCGCCAGGCCGGACGCCTTGCGCTCGAGCGCCTCGCAGCCCGCGCCGCCGCGCAGGCAGAACGGTGGCAGCAGAGCGGCGCTCGCGGCGAGTGCAAGCGCGCACGACCCGGCCACGCTCGACGTGGCAGGCAACGCGAACTCCGCCGCACCGCGCGACCCGGGATTCGCGCGCAGCGCACGCACGAGCAGGAGCCCCACGCCGACCGTCCCGCCCACCACGAGGGCGATCCGCACCAGGTGAAAGCTGCCCTGCGCCAGCCACTCGACCGGAGATCCACCCGCGATGGCGAGCAGCAGACTCGGGTCGAGCAGGTCACCGATGTAGCGCGCGAGCTGATACCGGAAGTAGACGTAGGCGAGCGGAGGAGCGAGTGCGGCGAGTGCGGCCGCGGCGAGCGTCTGCCGCTGCGACAGGCGCGTGCGGGCCAGCAGCGGAAGCGCGAACGCCCACGAGAACAACACCAGCGTGAGATCGAAGACGAGCGAGGCGCCGAGGAACAGCCCGAAGCGGAGCGGCGTGCGCAGCGGCTCGGCGATCAGGAAGCCGCCGCTGAACAAGTACGTCGCGCGGCCGATCAGCACGGCGTCGACCGTCGTCAGCAAGAGCGCGCAGGCGCCGAGCAGGATCCACCACGGTCGGCTCCACGCGCGAAGCGATGCGAAAGAGCCGATCACCAGTACACTCCAAGCGCAGCGCCTGCCGGCGGGGAAGCCGCGGCCGTGAGATTCTCGCAGAATTGCGCCGACGTTGGTCCGGCGCGCCGAAAGTGCCCGAGGGACGCAGTCGAGAAAGGGACGGATGCCGCGCGCCGCTGATTCGAAGCCCGAGCAAGCGCCCTCCCCCGTATCGCCCGTCGTCGACGTTCGCTTTGCATGTGCGGCGGGTCTGGCGCTCGGGGCCGTGTGCGTCGTCCTGTGGCTGCTCGGCTGGAGCTTGCGTGGGTGGGTTTCTGCCTGGCCGCGCTTCGCGGACGACGCCTACTACTACCTGGTGATCGCCCGAAACGCGGCGGCCGGTCTCGGCTTCACCATGGATCAGATCTCGCCCACGAACGGCTTCCATCCGCTGTGGATGTGGGTGCTGCTGCCGGTCGTGTGGCTGGTGGGTAGCAGCCCGGATGTCCTCTTGCTGGTGGTGCAGGCGCTGTGTGTCGCGCTGTTCGCCTGCGCAGGCGGACTCCTGTGTGGACTCGCGCGGGCCCGCGTCGGACTCGTGCCCGCGCTGCTGGCGGGCCCGCTGCTGCTGTTTCCGCGCATCGAGAACGCGGCCCTCTCGGGGCTCGAAGCGGCGCTGGTGCTGCTCGTGCTCATGCTGCTGATCGTCGAAGCGCTGCGCAGCGGGGCGCTGTGGAGCACGGAGCCGCGCGCCGCCGACGCGCGAACGGGAGTGCTGGTCGGCCTGCTGCTGCTCGCGCGACTCGATTCGGTGTTCATCGGCTTGACGCTCGCCGGCTACGTGCTCGTGCACGGGCTCGCGAGCGGAGAGGGAAGGTGGGCGGCTCGGCTCGCGCGGACGCTGCGCAAGGGGCTCGCGCTCTTCTGGCCGACCGTCGTGCTGGTCGTTCCGTACCTCCTCTCCAACTACCTCGCGTTCGGCCACCTGATGCCGATCAGCGGCACGCTGAAGACGAGCTTTCCGGTCGCCGGCTTCTCGCCCACGCATCTGAACCTGGAGCACGTGGCGCTGCTCGCCTTCGCGATCTGCGGCGTCGGCCTCGAGCTCTGGCGCGGCCACGGGCGGGATCCGCTGGTGCGCCTGCTCGCGCTGCTCACCGTCGGCATCGCGCTGCACGCGCTCTACACCGTCGTGTACATGCGCTGGGCGGTGCTCTCCTGGCACTTCATCGCGTTCGTGCCGGTCGGAGCGCTGGGCCTCGCTCTGCTCGCGCGCGAGGCGGCGGAACGACTGCCCCGCGCGCTCGTCTTCGCTGCGCTCGGCGCTCTCACGCTGCTGCAGATCGGCGCGCTCGCGATGTCGCTCTCGAACCTCGCGGAGACGTTCACGGTCGCCGGCCAGGAGGCCGGCGAGTGGGTGGCGGAGAATCTTCCGCCCGACGCGGTGCTCGGCATGAAGGACAGCGGGATCTTCAGCTACTACGCGCAGCGTCGCGTGATGAACCTCGACGGCGTCGCGAACGGCTTCGAGTACGCGCACGCGCTGTGCGCGGGCCGGCTCGAGGAGTTCGTGCGCGGCCACGGCGTCGAGTACATCGCGCAGCACAGCGTGTCGGAAGCCGTGCGGTCGGGTGCTTACGAAACCTACACGCAGGTGTACCGGTGCCATCTGCCAGGCGGGCGCGACGGAGCGCTGGTGCTGCGTCGCGAGCTCGAGGTCTACCGCGGCACGCCGTACCTGACCAACGCGGAAACGCCCGATCAGCTCGTGATCTGGCGACTCGGCCCGCCCGCTAGCTAGCCGGAACCGGGCGCAGGCGGCGGTCGAAGCTGGCGCGCCAGAGGTCGACGTAGCTCGGGTCCTCGTAGCCCGTGTCCGCGCGCGCGCCGATCGCGTCGAGCACGCCCGACACCATCGAGTCACCCGCGCGCGGGTGCGCGGTGACGGTCCAGAACGGCGACGCGAGCAGGTACGGCACGATCAGCTTGCCCTTGCGACAGGCACCGAGCAGCAGGCGCGCGCCGGGTAGCGCGGCGTCGTCGATGAGCAGCCGCGAGCCCGGACCGAAACGAGGCTCGAGCAGCAGGAACTCGCGCAGCGTGTGCGTGGCCGAGGGCGCGGAGTCGAGCAGCGCGAAGTCGATGCGCCCGTGGCGCGACACGATCTCGGCGAGACCGTCGAGGCTGTCGCCCGCGAGCAAGGTCACCTCGGTGAGCGGGTCGCGCGTGCGCTCGCGCAAGCGCTCGAGCTTCTCCTTGTCGAGATCGCAGGTGTAGACGAGCGCGCCGGTGCGCCGCGCGACCTCGGCCAGCGCGAGCGTCGAATTGCCGCAACCCGTCTCGACGAACACCAGCCGGTGGTCGCGGATCGGCTGCACCTTCGCGAGCAGCGCAGCGATCAGCTCGCCGTGATCCTGTGCCTGCCAGACGCGCCGAACCACCCGTCCGGCGTGCCCGCGCAGCGCCTGCCAAGCGGTGCTCATCTCGATCCCTCTCCGCTTCGCGCGCGGCGCTGTGCCGCCGCTGCGCTTCGCGGTATGGTGGCGAGGTGACGGGATTCTTGCCACTGCGAGCCGCACCTCGCGCCCCGGGCAGCCTCGCGGTGCCGGTGGTGTCGCCCCCGGGATTCGAGCTTCCGCGCGCCACCCGGCCGCGCATCTACTTGGCGCCGATCGACTCCGCGTTCGACCTGCGCGTGCTGCTCGCGAGCCTGGCGCGCGCGGGGCTGCCGGTGCCGCGCTGGGTGCCGTGTACACAGGGAAGGGTCGCCGACGAGCGGCTGCGCGACGCCTTCCTCGCCGGCGAGCCGGTGCTGGTTCCGCTCTCGCCGCCGCGCTCGGGAACCGACCGCCTGGCGCGGCTTCTGGCCTTCGCGCAGGCGGCCGGCGCCGAGGTCGAGCTGGTGCCGGCGGAGGTGCTCTGGGGTCCGGTCGAGCGGCCGCCGTCGCTGTGGAACCTGCCGTTCGGGAATCCCTACGATCCGCCGGGCTTCACGCGCTGGCTGCGGCTCCTGCGGCGCGGCTACGCGCGCGTGGTGATCGGCGTGCCCGGCACGCGCAGCGCGCTCGAAGCGGAATCGCGCGCGCAGGGCGACAAGCTCGCGCTCTCGACGTTCGTGCGCGTGCAGGGCGTGAAGGCGCTCTCGCTCGCGCAGCGTCACGTGTTCGGCGACCGCTACAAGGTGCCGCGCCTGCTCGCCGAGCAGATCCTGGGCGACAGCGGCTTCCAGGATCGGGTGGCCGCGGCCGGCGCCACCCAGGGCCTGACGCGCGAGGAGTCACTCGCGCGTGCCGAGAAGGCGCTGCGCGAGCTCGCCACGAGTCACAACCTGTTCTCGATGGAGATCTTCCGGCGCTTTTCGCGCTGGGTGTATTCGCTCGCGTTCGATCCGGCGATCGACGTGGATCCGGGCGAGCTCGAGAAGCTGCGGCAGCTCGGCCGGCGCGCGCCGCTCGTGTTCATCCCGTCGCACAAGTCCAACTGCGACCACATGGCGCTCTACTCGCTGCTCTTCTCGTCCGGCTTTCCGCCGCCGCACACCGCGGCCGGCATCAACATGTCGTTCTTTCCGATGAGCCGGATCCTGCCGGGCACCGGTGCGTACTTCCTGCGCCGCTCGTTCCAGGACGACCCGATCTACAAGGAGTCGCTGCGCGGCTTCATCAACACGCTGGTGCAGCGGCGCTTCCACCAGGAGTTCTTCATCGAGGGCGGCCGCTCGCGCTCGGGGAAGCTCTTGCCGCCGCGCTACGGGATCCTGAACTACATCGTCGACGGTGCGCGCCGCCTCGACATCGGTGACGTGCTGTTCGTGCCGACCGCGATCGCTTACGACCAGATCCTGGAGCTGTCCGAGTACGTGCGTCAGAACCAGGGCGACGAGAAGGAGGCCGAGAGCTTCCTGTTCCTGGTGCGTCAGATTCGCGCGGCGCGCGCGCGCAAGCTCGGGCGCATCCACGTGCGCTTCGCCGAGCCGATCTCGCTGCGCGAGTACCTCGACCGCTCCGGTGACGATCGGCTGGTGGTCGAGAAGCTCGCGTTCCAGATCTCGAACGAGATCAACACCGCGACGCCGATCACGCCCGCGGCGCTGGCCTGCTCGGTGCTGCTCGGCGCGGGCAAGCGCGCGCTCGGCGAGGCCGAGTTCACGGCGCAGGCCGCGCTGCTCGTGGACTACGCGCACGAGCGCGGCATCGCGCTCACCGCCGAGGTCGCGGCGGGCGCGGAATCGGCGCTGCGCTGCGCGTCGGAGGCGCTGGCGGGGACGGGCGTGATCGAGAAGTACGCGGGCGGCGTCGAGCCGGTCTACTACGTGACCGAGCGCGGGCGGCACGCGGCCTCGTACTACCGCAACACGGTGATCCACTTCGTGCTGGTGCGTGCGATCGCGGAGCTCGCCGCGCGCGCCGCTGCCGAGGACGCGGACCCGGTGCGCGACACGCGCAGCTGCGCGCTGCGCCTGCGCGAGATCCTGAAGTTCGAGTTCTTCTTCGCCGAGCGCGACGCATTCCTGCGCGAGCTCGAGCGCGAGCAGCAGCGGCTCTCGAAGGAGGCGTCGCAGTACGCGGCGCCGCTGCTCGCCGCCTGCCCGCGCATCCTGCTCGACTTCATCGAGAGCTACTGGGTGGTGGCGGAGACGGTGCGCACGCTGCGCGGTTCCGAGACCGCGGTCGCGCGCTCGGTGGTGCTGCGCCGCTGCCACGAGCTCGGCCGCCAGCTGCTGCTGCAGGATCGCGTCCAGTCGCCCGAGCTGCTCTCGAACATGAACTTCGGGAACGCGCTCAAGCTGCTCGAGAACCTCGGCGCCGCCGAGCGCGACGGCGAACGCTACCGCGCCGGACCGGCCGCGAAGCTCGACGAGCTGGTGCGCGACCTCGAGCGGCTGATCGCGCTCGCGCGCCTCTGACGGGCAAAAAAGAAGAGGCGGAGGCACCGGCGACGGATCCCCCCCAAGTTCCTATCGCCCGCGCCTCCGCCCTCCCTAGACCGTTCATTGCGGGAAAGCGAGCCGCAATTACACGTCATTGATCGGCAGCTAGCGATCGAACTTGAGGGTCGTCGCCTCGGAAGCTCCGGGCGAGCGCGGCGAGCACCCCCTGCAGCCCCTTTTCGAGGGCCCGCTTCAGCAGCCAGCCGGTGCCGGGAATGAGCGGGCGGAAACTCACGCGCCAGGTGACGCGCGTGCCCGCGCCGTCGGCGTCGAAGACGACCTCGCCCGAGTGGTCGCGCACGGGCGCGCCCGCGACCAGGCGATACATCATGCGCTTGGGCGGGTCGAAGCCCGTGATCTCCTCCTCGATCGCCATCCCCGCCTGCCGGATCACGCGAATCGCGCCCAGCCCGTTGGGCGCGGGGTGACCCTGCTGTCGCAGCACGACCTCCTTCACGCCCGCCCAGTCGACCCAGCGCTCGTGGTCGGTGTAGCGGGCGAACACGGCGGCGGGCGTTGCTGGAATCCGCGCGGAGACCTCGATCTGCATGGACGGCCATCTTAGCGTGCGGTATCGAGAGCGCGACGGATTGGAGAGCCGCTCATTCGAGTTCCCAGCCACGCGGTCGCGGCCGCGCTGATTCTCGCGGTCGCGCGCACGGCGCAGGCCTGGCCGGATCCCGCGGGAGCCGCGCAGGCGCTCATCTCTACACCGTTTCGCGTCGCCGGCGATCTGATCGGGGCGGCGGGACTCTCGACCGCCTCGGTGGTCGGCCTGGCCGGCGACGGCGTGGCGCTCATCGACGCGAACCGCGCCACGTTGCCCGTCCTGCAGGGCATCCCGAGCGGCTGCGTGCGGCGCGTCGCGCTCGCGCTCTCGCAGGGCTCGACGGGCCTGATGGAGGGCCTGCGCGCCGAGGACGTGGAGCGGCTGCCGGAGCCGAGCGTCGCGTACCTCGACAACGCGCCCGGCGCGGGCCGGCTCGACACGCTGCTCACCGGGCTCGGCTCGCTGCGGCTCGCGGTCGAGGACGCGCTCGGGGGTCCAACGCTGGTGCTGCTGCGCCTCGCCGGCGCGAAGCAGACTGCGGAGCAGGTCGACGGCTTCATGCGCGACGAGCGGACCCGCGTGCTCGGCCCGCTCGCGCGCGAGGAGGAGCCGGAGCCGGGATCGGCTACCCTGCTCCCGTGAAGCCCGAGCCCGGCAGCACCCGCGTCGAGGTCGTCGCTCTGCGCGGCCAAACGAGCGAGGCGCGGCCCGAGGCGATCGTGGTCGAGGAGCCGCTCGAGCTTCGCCTCGACGCCGAGCCGCTCGCCGTCACCATGCGCACGCCCGGCAACGACGTCGAGCTCGCGGCCGGCTTCCTGGTCACGGAGGGCATCGTCTCCGACTTCCGGGTGGTGAACTCGATCGCGCACTGCGACGAGACGGAGAACGTGGTCGAGATCCGCACCGAGCCCGGCGCCGCGGGCGTGCGGCGGCCCGAGGCCCGACACTTTTTCGCGTCGTCTTCCTGCGGCATCTGCGGCAAGGCCACGCTCGAGGCGCTGCGCACGCACGCGTTGCCGCTTCATGCGGACGGCGTGCGCGTCGACGCGAAGCTGCTCGAGGCGCTGCCGGGTCGATTGCGCGCTGCGCAGCCGCTCTTCCGCGAGACGGGAGCGCTGCACGCGGCCGCGCTGTTCAGCGCCGACGGCCAGCTCTTGTGCGTGCGCGAGGACGTGGGCCGGCACAACGCGGTCGACAAGGTGGTCGGCTGGGCGGCGCTCGAGCGCAGGCTGCCGCTCGCGGGCACGATCCTGCTCGCGAGCGGGCGGCTCGGCTTCGAGATCGCGCAGAAGGCGCTGGTCGCGGGCATTCCGGTGCTGGCCGCGATCTCGGGTCCGTCGAGCCTGGCGGTCGAGCTCGCGCGCGAGAACGGCATGACGCTCGTCGCGTTCCTGCGCGGCGACGCCTGCAACGTGTACGCGGGCGCGGAGCGGATCACGCGCGCCTGAGCCGCCGCGAACGCGCGCGCGGCTTCGCGTATGATGGGCGTCCGCCGAAAGGAGTCCCCGATGAAGCTCTACGACAGCGTCATGGCACCGAACCCGCGCCGCGTGCGCGTCTTCCTGGCCGAGAAGGGCGTCACCGTGCCGACCGAGCAGGTCGACATCGCCAAAGCCGCGAACCGGTCGCCCGAGTACCTGGCCAAGAACCCGCTCGGCGGCGTGCCGATCCTCGAGCTCGACGACGGCTCGATTCTGAGCGAGTCGGTCGCGATCTGCGTCTACTTCGAGGGACTGCATCCGCAGCCGCCGCTGCTCGGAGTCGACGCGCGCGACAAGGCGTTCGTCGAGATGTGGCAGCGCCGCATGGAGCTCGGCGTGCTCTCGAACACGGCCGGCTGCTTCCGCAACACACACGCGTTCTTCAAGGGCCGAATCCCGCAGGTGCCGGAGTACGGCGCGGTGTGCAAGGAAGCCGCGGCGAAGCAGCTCGCCTGGCTCGACGAGGAGCTCGCGAACCGCCGCTTCGTCGCCGGCGACCGCTACACCATTGCCGACATCACGGCGCTGGTCGGCATCGACTTCGGCAAGGTCTCGGACATCCGCATCCAGCCCGAGCAGAAGAACCTCTTGCGCTGGTACCAGGAAGTCTCGACGCGGCCGTCGGCGAAGGCCTAGTCCGGCGGGAGCCGGCGCGCGGCTGCGCCGCGCCTCGCGCTTCGCTTGCCTACTCCAGCCGGAGCAGGTCGCGCACGGGCTCGCGGATCGCGTCGAAGACGCGCGTGTGCCCGATGGGCGAGAAGTGTCCGTCGTGCGCGCCCCAGTCGGCGGGGTCGGTGTTCGCGCGCAGGATCGGCAGCAGGTCGACGACCCGGTCGATCTCGGGGCTCGCCTCGAGGCGCGGCACGAACTCGCGTGACGTGAGATCCATGTCGAGGTCGCCTGCCAGCGCCGGCATCGCGTGCAGGATCTTCTCGCCCTTCGGGTCGACCACCTGCGTGCGCTCGGGGATCACGATCACCAGGATGCGCGCGCCGTGCCGGTGCGCGGCCTCCGCGACCAGCCGCACGCCGCGCGTGGTCTCGTCCAGATGTCGTGGGGTGAGCTGCGAGCGGCGCAGCGCGCGCGACACGCCGTACAGCCCCGCGTCGCCCGGATCGCGGAAGCGCCGGATCGCGAAGCGCACGGCCACGTAGGCGTGCGAGCGCGACTCGAGCCAGGCGTTCAGCGGGTAGAACCAGTCGTAGAGCGCCTCGGGCGAGAGCCCCGCGGGCAGCAGGCGCAGCGGCCGCTTCTGCACGTCCTGGGCGGGCGGGATCGTCTCCGCGTCGTCGGTCATGTCGTTGCCGACGTAGAAGGCCAGGATCACCAGGTCGTAGTGCGCGCCCGGCGCTTCGAGCCGCTGGCGCGCCGAGGCCAGATACTGGCTCAGGCGGTGGCCCGAGACGCCGGAAACGCTGCTACACGCTCCCGTGTCGGCGTCGATGTGCTGCCAGACGGTCTCCGGGTACGGGACCGCGAGCGCCTCGACGTACGAATCGCCCAGGACCAGGATGCGCTTCGCGCAAGCGTCGCCCGGCGGGGCGTCGCAATCGACGCGGTCGCCCTCGGCGTCGGTGCAGATCTCCACGTCGCGGTCGCCCGTGTTCGCGACCACGCGCGCGTTCGGCGTGTGCTTCCAGCCGATCGCCTCGTCCTGCAGCCACAGGTCGGGCACGTCCTGGGGCAGGATCTGCGGATCGACGAGGCGGACGAGAAGCTCGAGCAGGCCCGCGGTCAGGATGCCGACCAGCGCGAGCAGGACGGCCACGAAGCCGAGCCGCCGCAGGTTCACTCGAAAATCCGCTCGCGCCACCACGGGTAGAACTTGGGCAGGTCCCGACTCGGCCGCTGCTTGAAGTCCGGCTTGCGCTTGGCCAGGAACGACGCGACGCCCTCGTGCGCGTCGGGGCTTTGACCGAGCGCGACGATCGCGCGCGAGTCGACCTTGTGCGCCTCCATCGGGTGGTCGGCGCCGAGCATCTTCCAGACCAGCTGGCGCGAGATCGCGACCGAGATCGCGGAGGTGTTGTCGGCGATCTCGCGCGCGAGCTCGCGCGCGGCGGGCAGGAGCGCGTCGGGCGCGTGCAGGCTGCGCACCAGCCCGCCCGCGAGCGCCTCGCTGGCCGGGAACACGCGCCCCGTGTAGACCCACTCGAGCGCCTGCGAGGGACCGACCAGGCGCGGCAGGAACCAGCTCGACGCCGCCTCCATGCAGATGCCGCGGCGCGCGAACACGAAGCCGAAGCGCGCGTCGTTGGACGCCAGCCGGATGTCCATCGGCAGCGTCATCGTCACGCCCACGCCGACGGCCGGTCCGTTGATCGCGGCGATCACCGGCTTCTTGCAGTCGTACAGGCGCAAGCTCACGCGCCCGCCGCCGTCGCGCATGCCCTCGATGCCGACGTCGGCCGAGCGCTCGCGCGAGTCGAACGTGCCCGAGCCGGCCGAGAGATCGGCGCCCGCGCAGAACGCGCGGCCCGCGCCGGTGAAGATGATTGCGCGCACGTCGTCGTCGGCGTCGGCGTGATCGAGCGCGTCGATCACCTCGAACATCATCCGTCCCGTGAAGGCGTTGAGCTTCTCCGGGCGGTTCAGGGTGATGGTGAGGACGTGGTCCTCGACCGCGTAGAGGATCTCCTGATAGTCCATGCCGAGCCTCCTAATCCACTCGCGCGACGCGCGCGAAGAGCGCCTCGATCTCGTCGGCCCAGCGCTCGACGCCGAACACCTTGGCGATCCGCTGGCGCGCGGCGCAGCCCATTGCGGCCGCGCGGGAGGGGTCCTCGAGCATGCCGCGGATCGCGCGCACCAGCCCGTCGACGTCACCGGTCGGATACAAAAGCCCCGTCTCGCGCGGCACCACGACCTCGCGCACGCCGCCGACGTCGGCCGCGATCACCGGAATCGACAGCGCGCCCGCGTCGCGCAGCGTGACCGGCAGGCCCTCGACGCGCGACGGCAGCACGAGCGCCAAGAAGCTCACCAGGTAGCGGTCGACCTGCGCGCTCGCGCCCGCGAACACCACGCGCTGCTCGACGCGGCGCCGGCGCGCCTCGGCGCGCAGCGCGTTCTCCTCGACGCCGTCGCCGACGATGCACAGCACCACGTCCGGGGGCAGGCGCACCAGCGCGGCGATCGCGTCGCCCACCGCCTTCTCCGGCGACAAGCGGCCCACGACGCCGATCACGCGCGCGTCGCGCGGCACGCCGTGCTTGGCCTCGAGGTCGATCGGCTCGATCGCGCCGGGCCGCGGCAGGTCGACGCCCGTGTACACCACCTGGCCGACGGCCTGGCCCCAGTCCTCCGCGAGCCGCTCGCGCTCGGCGCGCGAGACGAAGATCACCTCGTCGGGCAGGCGCGAGATCAGCGCCCGCGCGGTGCGGCTCGAGACGCTCTTCTGCGTGCCGTCGACGGTCGTGACGAGGGGCGCGGGCGACAGCCGCAGCACGCGCGCGAGCCCGGCGTAGAGCGTGGTGCGCGGCGAGTGCGCGTTCACCAGATCGATCGCGTGCCCGCGGCAGGCGCGCGCGACCGCGCGCACCGCCCCCGGCAGGTTCGCGAGCCCGGGCAGCCGCACCGGACCGTGGCCGCGCGCCGCCACGTCCTCGACCGCCTCGCGGCTCGACGAGCCGATCCAGGTCTGGTGACCGCGCGCACGCAGAGCGTCCGCGAGCCGCAGGACGTCCGCCTGGGCCCCACCATCCCGGGCGCCTTCGATCAGGAACAGGACGTTCAGAACAGCAATCCCAGCCCCGTCGCGTTGCGCGTCGAGCCCTCCCCCCGGAAGGCGTCGATCACGTGCTTCGCGATCTGCGTCAGGTGCACCTCGTCCGCGCCATCGACGAGCCTAGCGGAGCGCGCGTTCTTCAACATCTGCTCGAGCGGCGTGTCCGAGGAATAGCCGAGTGCCCCGTGCACCTGGATCGCCGCGTCGACCACGTTCCAGAGCGTGTTGGCGACGAAGAACTTCGTCATCGACACCTCCTGGCGGAACGGCTTCTTCGCCTCGATCAGGTACGCGGAGTGCAGGACCATCAGCTTGCACTGGTACAGCGCGAGCGCGGCGGTCGAGATCTTCCACTGGATACCCTGCTTCTCGGACAGCTTCGCGCCGTGGAGCATCCGGTCTTCGGTGCGCGCGACCATCATGTCGAGCGCCTTCTCGATCTGGCCGATCCAGCGCATGCAGTGCGCCAGCCGCGCGGGCCCGAGCCGGACCTGGCCGAGCGTGTGACCCTGACCCTGCGGGCCGAGCATGTTGTCGTTGTGCACCTCGAGATCGCGGATGCGGATCTCGCAGTGGTTGTGACCGCCTGCCATGGTCTGCACGTCGCGCACGATCTCGAAGCCGGGGTTGGGCAGGTCGACGATGAACGCGGAGTTCCGCGCCTGCGGCGGGTTCGCGTCGGGGTCGGTGCAGGCGATCAGGATCGCGAACTGCGCGCCGCGCGCGCCCGAGATGAACCACTTGTGGCCGTTGATGATCCACTTGTCGCCCTGGCGCACGGCGAGGGTCTTTATGCCGGTCGGATCGGAGCCGGCGACCTCCGGCTCGGTCATCGCGAAGCAGGAGCGCACGATGCCGTTGCACAGCGGCACCAGGTACTTCTCGCGCTGCATCGGCGTCGCGAAGTGGAGCAGCGTGTGCATGTTGCCTTCGTCCGGCGCCTGGCAGTTGATGATGAAGGCCGAGAGCGGCACGCGGCCGCACTCCGCCGAGACCGTCGCGATGCCCAGCGCCCCGAGCCCCATGCCGCCCAGATCCTTGGGCATGTGCGGCAGCCACAGACCGAGCTCGTGCGCGCGCTTGCGCAGCCGGATGATGTCGTCGCGCCAGCGCCGGCGATCGTCGATCTTCTCGAGCTCGGTGGCGACGGGCTCCACCTCTTTCTCGATGAAGCCGCGGATCTTGTCGCGCAACAGGATGATGTCCGGGGGCAGGCTGAAGTCGATGGCCATCGCGGTCTCCTCGAGGAGCGAGGATTCTAGCCGGCCCGGGTATTGAAGTGCGCGCGCGAGCGCCAGAGCTGCCAGGCCAGCGCCCCGAAAGCCAGGAACGGCGGCAGCCCGAACAGGATCCCGCGGCCTGCCGTGCGTGGATCGGTGATCGCCCACACCAACATGCCGATCGCGATCTGCGCCGTGTACAGCGCGGCCCACGGGTGCAGCCAGGCGCGCATCTTCCAGAAGCCGTAGGCGCCCGCCGCGTAGATCGCCCAGTGCAGGGGCTCGGTCGCCTTCGCCGCCCAGCCGTGCAGGACGAAGCCGAACCAGACCTCCTCGTCGCGCTCGACCGGCTTCCAGAACATGTCGAATGGCATGTAGGCGAAGCTCATGAACAGGCAGAACGCGAACAGCGCATTCATCCACCAGGGCCGCGAGCCGAGCTCCAAGGCTAGGCTCCGAGCCGCCGACGCAGAAATGCGTCGATCGCGACGTTCAGCGCGTCCGGCGCGTCGAAGTGCAGCATGTGGCCCGCGCCCGGGATCTCGACGCACTCCACGTCGGGAAAGCGGGCCAGACGGCGCTGCAGCTCATCGGGCGCCAGGTAGGCCTCGACCTCGCCACCGCGCTTCGAGCGGCCGATGTCGCGGCGCCAGAACTCACCGGAGCGCGCGCCGTTCGCGGCCAGCGTGGGCACGCGGATGCGCGACCACATCTGCTCCATCTGGCCGAAGTTGAAGCTGCCCCAGGTCGTGACCAGGAACGGATCCCACTTCCAACGCAGGCCGCCGGCCGGATGCGGGCGCACGCCCTGCTCGGCCAGGAAGCGCGCGCGGGCGCGCTCGAGCTTCGGGTGGCTGGCGAGGATGCGCGCCTCGGCTTCGTCGAGATCCGCGAGCCGCCGGCCCTGCGGGTCGATCGCATCCAGCCGTTCGACCATCGAGCGCGCCCAGAACACGCCCGCTTCGCGGCTGCCCTCGCCTTCCCACGGCGGCGGTCCGAGTCCCTCGATCAGGACCAGCGCGCCGAGCAGCTCGGGAAACAGGCCCGCGTACTGCGCCGCGACCTCGCCGCCGAAGCTGTGGCCGACCAGCACGGGCCGTTCCAACCCGAGTCCGGTCGCGGCGGCGCGCACGTCGAGGATGAAGTGCGGCAGCGCGTAGTAGCCGACGTGATCGCTGTCGCCGTGGCCGCGCAGGTCCAGCGCGACGACGCGGAAGCGGTCGCGGAAGAACTGTGCGACCGAGTCGAGGCTCCAGGCGAGATCGCGCATGCCGTGCACGAGCAGCATCGAGCGCGCGCCGGGCGTCGGCTCGCCATAGTCGAGCGCGGCGACCTCGATGCGGTGGCTGCGCACCTTCACGGACTTGGGAGGCGCTGCAGCCGGCTTGACTTTCGTCTTGTGTTCGCCTCTCATGACCCCCTCACGAGCCCAACAGGAAGGAAGGAGTCGGACATGAGAGCCGGGTATACAGGAATTCAGAGTCGTTCGAGCAGGCTGGCCGCGGCGTCCGCCACCGCGTCGTGCGAGGTCGCCATCTCCAGGTTCCGGAGCCGGCTGCGCAACAGCGACTTCTGCTCGGCGGAGAGCGACTCGGCGACCCGGTCGATCTCGTCGGTCACCTGGAGGACGTCGCGCGCGGGCTCGAGGTCGAGCAGTCGGACCAGCAAGCCGACGTCGGCCGGCATGCCGTAGACCTTCGCGTACTCCCGGAAGGTGCGGAGCAGGTTCTCGGGGCCCTCGGCCTCGCGCAGTCGCTCTTCGAGGCGCAGCCGCCCGCGATCCGCCTTCTTCCCGAACAGCCGCTCTTCCACCTTGCGGCGGTAGCGCGCCGCGGTGTGCCGCGCGCGCTGCTGCTTGGCGTTGAAGCCGCCGTTGTTCCCATTGCCGTGGCTGCCGTTGCCGTTCCCGCTCCCGCCGGCCTTTCGTTCAGGCCTGCGGCCGAGCTCCCCCGTCGAGGTCTTGTCCTGATCACTCACGCCTGTGCGCTCCTCATGGGCGCCTGGGCCGAACCGGGCTCGGCCAAGGTGCCGGTCGGATCCGGAAGCGAGGCATCTCGGCCCGATCACGGGCCCTCTAGATTCGCAACCGGTTCGGAGACCCCGAATGCGACGCGGGCTCCGAAGAGCGGGGCGGCCTGTGCCGTGCACCCCTACGCCGCGAAGCATGCCTCATCCGCGCGGCGCTGTCTCGTCCTTTCTTCGGTGCCCGTGCCCCGGACCTTTTGCGCATGAGCTGCGCGTGGCTGGTTGAGGCGGCTCGCGCGCTGTGACAGGCTCGCCACAGGGATCACACGGCGGGACGAGAATGAGCGCGCACCGAATCATCACCACCGGTCTGCAATTTCCCGAAGGGCCGATCGCGCAAGCCGACGGCAGCGTTCTGCTGGTCGAGATCAAGCGCGGCACGCTCACGCGCGTCGGCCCCGACGGCGCGCAGACGATCGTCGCGAAGACCGGCGGCGGTCCGAACGGCGCCGCGATCGGACCCGACGGCAAGGTCTACGTGTGCAACAACGGCGGCTTCGAGTGGCACGAGGCGGGGCCGTTCCTGCTGCCGGGCAACCAGCCGAAGGACTACGGCGGTGGGAGCATCCAGCGCGTCGATCTCGCGACCGGCGCGGTCGAGACGCTGTACACCCAGTGCGGCGCACACGCGCTGCGCGGCCCGAACGATCTGGTCTTCGACCAGAGCGGCGGCTTCTGGTTCACCGACCACGGCAAGAACCGCGAGCGCGATCGCGACCGCGGAGGGCTCTACTACGCGCGGGCCGACGGGAGCTCCGTACGCGAGATGGTGTACCCCCTCGACTCGCCGAACGGCGTCGGGCTCTCGCCGGACGGTGATCGCGTGTACGCGGCGGAGACCCACACCGGCCGCGTGTTCTGGTGGGACCTCGCGCGACCGGGCGAGATCCGGCCGCACACCTCGCCGAACGGCGGCCATCTGCTGATCGGCTTGCCCGGCTTGCAGCTGCTCGACTCGCTCGCGATCGACGCCGACGGCAACGTGTGCGTCGCGACGCTCGTGAACGGCGGCATCACCATCATCTCGCCCGACGGGGCGCGCACCGAGCACGTGCCGATGCCCGATCCGCTGACCACGAACATCTGCTTCGGCGGTCCCGACCTGCGCACCGCGTTCATCACGCTCTCGGGCACGGGCAAGCTCGTCGCGATGGATTGGAAGACGAAGGGCCTGCGGCTCGCGTACTGATCAGAGCGTGCGCGTGACCTTGCGGATCCCGGCGGGGCGGTCGGGATCGCGGCCGCGCGCGCGCGCGAGCCAGAGCGCGAGCAGCTGACCGACGATCGCGGCGGGGATCGGCGCGAGCCACTCGTCGGCGGCCGGCAGACACAGATCGGCGTTGCTCTCGTCCGACGCACGCAGCAGCCGCGCGCCGCGCTCGACCAGGTCCTGGCCGAGCCGGC
>JBBDXF010000024.1:85810-99756 GCA_040902485.1 Myxococcota bacterium
CCGCCCCACGTCCGCGCGCGCCGCGCCGCCGAGATCGATCGTGAAGGCGGGCGCGCCGGCGGACGCGAGCGCGATCGGCCCGTGCCGGTAGTCGGCCGCCGAGAAGGGCTCCGCGTAGACGCCCGCGAGCTCCTTCAGCTTGAGCGCCCACTCGAGCGCGACCGGAAAGCCATACCCACGCCCGATCACCGCGCACGACGCGAACCCCGCCAGCGTGTCCGCGAGCGCGCGCACGGCCGGCTGCGTGGCGAGCGCGCGCGTGGCCAGCTCGGGCGCGCTCGCGAGCGCGGGCTCCTCGATGCCGCGAAAGCCCGCGACCAGGTGCGCGAGCGCGTAGAGCGTGGTCGTGAACGAGCCGGTCGCCGCGATCGCGCGCTCCCCGCCGAGCCGCAGCGAGATCACGTGCTCGGCCGCGAGCGCCAGCGGCGAGCCCGCGCGATCGGTCAGCGCCACGGTCGCGCAGCCCTGCGCGCGCGCGGCCGCCACCACGCGCACGACGTCGGGCGAGGCGCCGGACTGCGAGATCGCCATCACCACCCAGCCCGCGAGCTTCGGCTCGCGCGCGTAGATCGTGAACAGCGACGGCGCCGCCAGCGCGACCGGCACGCCCGCGCGCGCGCCGAGCAGGTACTTCGCGTACACCGCGGCGTGATCGGAGCTGCCGCGCGCCGCGATCATCACGCCCGCGGGCCGCAGCTGCGCGAGCCGCGCGCCGAGCTCCGCAGCGCGCGCGCCCTCTTCCGCGCGGAAGCGCTCGAGCGCTTCCGGCTGCGCGAAGATCTCGCGGGCGAGCTCCGATTCGCTCATGCGCGCGCAAGCTACCATGCTTCGCCAGGCAATCGAGGAAGCGCTTGTCGGCCTTCACGCTCCGCAATCGACGCGGCTCCGAGGCGACGTTCACGCCCCGGGGCGCGGCGCTCACGTGCCTGCGCGTCGAGGGCGCGGACCTCGTGCTCGGCCTCCCCGATCCGGCGCAATACGACTCGCCCCACCCGTATCTGGGCGCGATCGCCGGCCGCTTCGCGAACCGGATCGCGCGCGGCCGCTTCGAGCTCGACGGCCTCGAGCACGCGCTCTCCTGCAACGACGGCGCGCACCACCTGCATGGCGGCGCGGACGGCTTCGCGCGCAGGCTCTGGAGCGCGGAGCGCGACGGCGACACGCTGCGATTTCGGATCACGAGCCCGGACGCCGACCAGGGCTATCCGGGCAGGCTCGAGGCCGAAGTGACCTACTCGCTCGGCGACGACGACGCGCTGCGCATCGACCTGCGCGCGCAGCGATCGCGCCACGATCGTGAACCTCTCGAGTCACGTCTACTGGAACCTGCGCGACGGCGGCGCGAGTCCGGTCCTGGACCACGAGCTCACGCTCGAGGCGGACGAGTATCTGCCGGTGGATTCGGAGGAAATTCCGACCGGCGAGATCCTCGCCGTGAGCGGTACACCGTTCGATTTCATGCGGCCCACGCAGATCGGTGCCCGCCTCGCCGAGGCGGGGCGACTCGCGCTCCGCGGGGGATACGACCACTGCTTCGTCGCGCGCGGCACCGGCCTGCGCCGCGTTGCAAGGCTCTTCGAACCGAGAACGCGCCGCGCGCTCGAAGTCGAAACCACACAGCCCGGTGTGCAGCTCTACGGCGGGAACTTCCTCGACGGCTCGCTCACCGGACACGGCGGCGCGACCTACCGCCGCTTCCACGGCCTGTGCCTCGAGACTCAAGGCTTCCCGGACGCGCCGAACCGGCCGCAGTTCCCCTCGACCCGGCTCGAGGCGGGCGCGGCGTACGCGCACACCACGATCTACCGGATCGTCTCGCCGTCCTAGCCGAGCAGCTCGCGCAGCGCGGCGACTTCCGCGGCGCTCGAGCCGACCACGATGCCGGCCACGCCGGGCTCGAAGCGCTCCGGCAGCCGGCGGGCGAGCGTCTCCACGCAGCCGCCGGCTTCGAGCGTCAGCAGCGCGGAGATCCAGGCGCGACGCGAGAGACCGCTCACGTCCCCCGCGATGCGCAGCGCCCCGCCGCAGCCCTCGAGCAGGGGCGCGACGCCGATCGCGCCGCCGGCCGCGGTCACGGGCTTCCACAGCGCGGCGTGCGCCCGCGCGCGCACGTCTGCGGGCAGACCGTGCGAAACCAGCAGCTGCGCGCCGCGCCGCGCCGCGCGCGCGGGAACGAAGTCGCCGTCCGCGACCGACACCTCGGCGCCGCCGCCGCGCACCGCGCGCGCGAGGAAGCCGAGCTGCGGCACCGCGACCAGCGCCGCCTCGACCCGCCCGTCGCGCTCGAGCCCGACCAGGATCGCGTACAGCCCGTCGCCGAGCAGGTAGCGCGACGTGCCGTCGATCGGATCGATCACCACGGTCTCGGCCGAGCGGTTGGCGGCGAACGCTTCGACCGAGGGCGTGTCCTCCTCGACGCTGACCGAGAGCCACGGGAAGTGCGCGCGCAGCGCGACCAAGAGGATCTCCTGCGAGACGCAGTCCCCGTCGGTGAGCGCCGCCTTCTCGGGCGTCAGTTCATCGAGCTTCGGGCGGTTGCGCACGCGCCCCTCGAGCCAGCGCACCGACGCCATCGCCTGCCGCACCGGCAGCGTCATGCGCAGGGCGAACTCGCGCGGTGTCAGCTCTCGAGCGGAGGAGCTCAATCAGGCTCGCGGCAGACCGAGAATCCGCTCGGCCACGATGTTCTTCTGGATCTCGCTGGTGCCGCCGGCGATGGTCTGCGCGCGATCGCCGAGCCAGCGCATCGCCGCCGCGCGCGCGTCGGTCGCGGCTCCGTGGTTCTGGTACAGCTGGCCGTAGGCGCCGAGCAGCGACAGGTGCGCGGTCGACATGCGCTGCGCGAGGGAGGTGCCCGCGAGCTTCATGGCCGCGGACAGGTGCGGATTCAGCCGGCCGTTCAGACCGTCCGTCATGCCGCGATAGCCGGAGTACTTCGAGATCGCGCACGAGATCGCGAGCTCGGCGATCTGCTGCCGGGTGAGCGGGTCCTTGCCTTTGCCGTGCTTCCTGGCAGCGGAGATCAGGCGCTGCAGCGTCTCGTCCTGGCGCATGCCGCCGGCGATGCCGTTGCGCTCGTTCACGAGCGCGCCCGAGATGATCTTCCAGCCCTCGCCCTCCGCGCCGAGCCGGTTCTCGACCGGCACGCGCGCGTCGGTCATGAACACCTCGTTGAACTCCGACTCGCCGGTGATCTGCACGATCGGCTTCACCAGCATGCCGGGCGCATTCATCTCCATCAGCAGCACCGTCAGGCCGTCGTACTTGGACGTGCCCATGCCGGGCACGCGCACCAGGCAGAAGTACCAGTTCGAGAGGTGCGCGATCGTGGTCCAGATCTTCTGGCCGTTCACCACGTAGTGGTCGCCGTCGCGCACCGCGCGCGTTTGCGTGTTGAACATGTCGGAGCCCGCGCCCGGCTCGGAGTAGCCGGTCGCCCAGATGTCGTCCCCCGACAGGATGCGCGCGACGAACTTCTGCTTCTGCGCCTCGCTGCCGAATTTCATGATCGCAGGGCCGACCCACCAGATGCCCATCTGGCCCGGCACGCCCGGCGCCTTCACGCGCGTCAGCTCCTCGGAGAGGATCGCCTGCTCCATGTCGGAGAGGCCCGCGCCGCCATACTCCTTGGGCCAGGCCGCGCCCAGGAATCCGCCCGCGTGGAGCTTCCGCTGCCAGGCTTTGCCGTCGTCGAGCGAGAGCGGCCCCTTCTGCGCGGGCGCGTTCTTCTCGAGCCAGGCGCGGACGCGGTTTCGGAAGGCCTCTTCTTCGGGCGCGTAGTGGAGGTCCATGGGGACGATCCTATCGCATGTGAATGCGTGGTATGCGACCCGACCCGGTCCGAACGCCAGCGCTCAGCCGCCGTGCGAACGGGTCCTGCGCGTACGACGCGCTCGTCGCGCCGCTCGCGTACCCCGTGAGCCGGTTGTCCAGATCCCACGTGTACGTCGCCTGCCCCGCGAGCCCCGGGTCCCGCACCCGCGTGTTGCCGTCGGCGTCGTAGTCGTAGCTGTGGCCCGGGCTCTCCCGCAGACGGTGGTTCGCGTCGTGCGCGTAGCCACTCATGGTCCGGTTCCCCACCCCGTCGTAGCTGAACGTCTCCACGCTCGGCAGCGTATCCTGCGGCGCCGGCAGCGTCGGGTGATCGGCGGACGTCAGCCGATCCAGGTCGTCGTAGCCGTAGCTCGTCACTCGGCTCGCCGCGTCCGTCATCGTCGCCACGTTCAGCACGTCCGTGTACGCGTACGCCCACTTCTCGAGCAAGGGCGTCCCGCCCAGCGGCTTGATCCGGATCTCGCTGACCGGCACCCGCACGTCGTAGTCCACCTCGCGCGTCACCCCGCCCGGGTACGTCACGAGCTTCTCGCCGTCGTGCGGACTTCCGTGTCGCGTACTTCCATCGCGGTCGCCATCGTAGATCCCTCGATCGCCCTCGACACAAATTCGGCAGGTCTGGGTGTCTCGGCTACGTTGGCACGGAGGGCGCTTCCTCGATCGCGGCCCTGTCTAACTCAGGCCTGTCGAGCAACGCGTACTCGATGCTCACAGCGTGAGGGGGACCTAGCCACAGGCCAAGCGGATCGATCAATCGAGTGGGATTTCCTCGCGCGTAGAGATATCCGGAGGCACCGACAGCGCCAATCGGGTCGCGTGTGAGGTAGCTTCCCGACCCGGTGTTGTAGTGTCGATGGTTGTTGTCTAGTCCCAGCGCTTAATCAGCCATTCGCCGCCACGACAAATGAAGCTGCTTCCGACTCCGTCATACATGCTGGACACCACTGTAGCCCCGCCCCCAGAAAAGGGTGGGACCGTCGTCCCCTCGACAGTCGAATAGCCAGATAGCGGCGCGTCGATCGCAGTTGAGAGCGACAACCCTCGCGGGAAGTTGCTGGTCTCGACAACTACGCCTTCACAACTGTCGTCCCCATCGACCGGGGCATGTGCAACCAGTCGGTATTGTGACTTGTCCGTCTTCGATCGACACCAGAAGATGGCACTCTCACTCTTGGGAATGCCGGAGACGAAGCCGTACACAAAAGCGGGTTCGACCATCCCTGGCCGATCGTAGAAATCGTCGACTCCCTCACATCCATGGGAGGACGCGACCTTCGCCAGATCGGCCGGGAGCGTTTTCGGATGCGCCACTCCCGCCACAAGACATGAAAGAAGGAATAGGGTTGACGTCACGAGACTTAGACTAAGACCAGCCGCTTCTCCCAAGCCGCTACGGGCAGTCATTCGGTGACTTCTTGCAATTCGGTGCATTTGGATTCTGCCGACAAAACTCGGCCAGAACTTCGGGAGGTATGTAGTTGGATGGGACCTTCGGTAGCGCGACATGGGTATGACCATAATCGTAGTCCTGCTCCGTGTTGTAGGGCGGGAATCCACCTTTCTCTGCGGCATCGCGGATTTCCTCGTTGGTGGCTCCGGGAACCTTAACGTCGACCGCGCGCGCACCGTTCTCCTCAGCATGGGGAGTCGTGGGCTTCGAGTCAGGCACGATCTCTCCGGTAGCGGAGGAGCGTACTTCCCCCTCACTGTCTCCGCCGGTTACCTCGATGTCCTTTCCGGGGAGCGCCTCGTCCATCTTCTGCAGCCCATCTCGCACCTTCGGGTTGTTCACTACGAACCCGTTGTATTTCACGTCAAGTCCAAATAGATCGAGCCAGAATAGAGGATTGTTTCGCGCGTACTGGAACACGTTCACCACATCTGACTGCCCGATCGGATCCGCACTGATGTACCGACCCAGGTCCGGTGCATAGGTCCGGAACCTGTTGTCGTGACTCTCGCTCTCGGCATCGAAGTACTGCCCGGGAAGACGGACATTGAGTGACGTCGAGAGCGCCGTCGAGAGATGCGCTTTGCCGTAGGATTCGTACGCCGCCTCCCACACCACGGAGCCCGTCGCGTCCGTCATCACGCGCGGGGTGTCCAGGCGGTCGGCGTGCACGTCGTGGATCAGCTCGCCGCCCCCGTTCGGCACCGCCATCTGCGCCGGCGCGAAGCCATCGAGCGGCGTGTAGCGCGTCGAACGCGTGCCCGAGCCGCTGTACTCCGCGAGCAGATGATCGCCCGACCACAGGTACCAGGTCGTCGTCGCGCCGACCGTCTTCTTCAGGCGCCGTGCGAACGAGTCCTGCTGGTAGGTCGCGCTCGTCGCCCCGCTCACGTACGCCGTGAGCCGGCTGTCCAGATCCCACGTGTACGTCGCCTCGCCCGCGAGCCCCGGGTCCCGCACCCGCGTGTTGCCGTCGTCGTCGTAGTCGTAGCTGTGGCCCGGACTCTCGCGCAGCCGATGATTCGCGTCGTGCGCGTAGCCACTCATGGTCCGGTTCCCCACCCCGTCGTAGCTGAACGTCTCCACGCTCGGCAGCGTATCCTGCGGCGCCGGCAGCGTCGGGTGATCGGCGGACGTCAGCCGATCCAGGTCGTCGTAGCCGTAGCTCGTCACTCGGCTCGCCGCGTCCGTCATCGTCGCCACGTTCAGCACGTCCGTGTACGCGTACGCCCACTTCTCGAGCAAGGGCGTCCCGCCCAGCGGCTTGATCCGGATCTCGCTGACCGGCACCCGCACGTCGTAGTCCACCTCGCGCGTCACCCCGCCCGGGTACGTCACGAGCTTCTCGCCGTCGTGCGGCCAGCGCGTGATCGTGATCGGCGTCGCGCTCCCCGGGAACGTCGCCGTCGCGATCCGGCTCGAGTCGGGGGCGTAGCTGTACGCGTGCACCAGCACCTCCGCCCCGTCCGTGAGCGTCAGCGGGCTCAGGTCCCCCCGCGCGTCGAAGACGTAGTCGAGCGTCCGGTCCCCGCCCGGGATGTACTTCGCGATCGTCTGCGTCGTCCGGCCGAGCTTGTCCACCGTGTAGCTGTAGAGGGGGGTCGCCTGGATCGAATCGTCGGTCACGGACAGGAACTCGCCCGCGCGGTTGCGCGTGTAGGTGGTCGTCTTCAAGGGCGTCGGGTCGCTCGACTTGGCGAAGTGCTTCGCGTCCTTCAGCGGCCCCCAGGTCTCGTAGCCGTAGCGGATCTCCGGGTGCTCCGAGCTCTCCTCCGCAGCCATCCGCGCCAGGATCTTCTTCGCGAGCCGGTCGCGTGCGTCCCACTCGTATCGGACCGTCTGGCCCAGCGGCTGTGTGACGGAGATCAACCGCGAGAGGCCATCGTAGCCGTAGCCCGTCGTGCTGTTCATCGGGTCCGTCACGCTCACCACGTTCCCCGCCGCGTCGTAGCCAAGCTTCGTCAGCCCGCTGATCGCGTTGGTCTCCTGGAGCATCCGGTCCAGGCCGTCGTAGCTCCACTGCGTGACGCGCGAGAGCGCGTCCGTGCGCTGGGTCAGGTTCGCGCGCTCGTCGTACTCGAAGAGCGTGGCCTTGGCTGTCGGGTCTTCGATGCGATTCACCCGGCCGAGCTTGTCGTAGAAGAGACTCGTCCGACGCGGCACGAGCCCGCCCACGCCGTCCTCGCTGAAGTCCTGCGCCCAGAGGCGATTGGACTCCGAGTCGTACCCGAACTCGCGGTAGAGCTTCCAGGCGCCGCAGGTCGGGGCGTAGTCGGTGCAGCGCTGGACCTCGAGGAGTCGACCGCGGGGGTCGTAGACGAGCTGCTGCCGGCGGCCCGGCGCGGTCGCGGTCGCGCCGCTCTCGAGCAAGGTGAGTAGCTCGCCCGGGCTGGTGCCGTTCGGACCGGTGTAGGTCGCCTTCGCGAGGTCGCCGAGCGCGTTCGTGAGCGTGTGCACGCGCCCGAGGTCGTCGCGCGCGTACTGCGTGACCGCGTCGCCCTGCACGGCGTCCACGGGCCGCGTCACCGACGCGATGAAACCGGCCCCGTCGTAGGCGTAGGTCGTCTTCAGCTCCGGGATCGGCGTCCCGCCGGGCTGGTGCCGGATCTCGAACAACCGGCCCATCTGCGCGATCGCGAGGAACTCCGCCGGCGTGGTCGGGTTCGCGGCGGGGGTCGTGAGCGCGTAGTAGCCGACGCCGAGCTGGTGCCCGTCGGGCAGCGTGAGGGTCTCGAGCTCGAAGTTCGGGCCGGTGCCGTAGCCGAACGTGGTGTCGAGGTAGGTCGAAGCGTCGATGAATCGGCGCACGCGGGTGACGGCGGCCGGCGCGCAGCTCGGGTTCCCGCACGGGCGTAAGAACTCGTACTCGGTGCGGAAGCGCTGGGTCGGGTCGGCCGTCGCGTAGCTCTCCTCCGACGCGAGGAAGCTCTGGTTCGCGGCCAGCCCCGCCGGGTCGTAGCTGTAGGTCGTGACGGTGCTCCCGCCAGTCGGCTCCACGACCTCGCGCTGCGTGACGTTCCCGAGCGAGTCGCGTGCGGTGAGGATCGTGCGCGTCAGCACGGTGCTGCCGCCATTCTTGCGGTAGCTCCGCTCCACGAGTGCCGCATTCGTCGCCGGGTCGCGCTCGGTGGTCGTCATCGTCTCGAGCGTCGCATCGCCCAGCGCCCGGATCACTTTCGTCTCGATTCCGTCGGCGTTGAACTCGTAGCGCGTCGCGGTCGTGTACGGGTTCGCGCCGGCGTCATCGACGATCGTGGTCGTGACCGTGCGCGTCGTCGGAGTCGTGATCGTGAGATGGTAGTCGATCGTGACGAGGCTCGTGCCGTTGGTCTCGCTGACGATGCGATCCGGGACCGTGGCGTCGTACGTGCGGACGACCGCCTGCGAGCCGTCCCCTTCCGTGCTCGACTTCAGGTTGTGCCGGTCGCCGCCCTCGCCGTTCAAGGTGTAGGTGTACGCGGTGTGGATCGTGTTCGCTGCGTCGACGGAGCGCCACACATCGGTGAGGTTCCCGTCGCTGTCGTGTGCGTACTCGACGTAGCGGCCGTCGTAGCTGTCGATCCGGGTCAGGCGGCTGGTGGTCGGGGAATACGTGAGCGCGAGCTTCCGCCCGGTCGGATGCCAGGTGGTCGCACCGCTCTTCAGCGCTTCCTCTACAGAGAGCAGCTGGTACTGGTACGCGACCGTCAGCGCCTGCGCGGTGTTGCTCGCGAACGGGGACGTGCCCGTGAGCGGCTGCTTCGTCGCCGAGTACGTGAAGACCAACCGATGGCCGCGCGGGTTCTCGAAGTACGACAGGCGCCCGTCGTCGGTGTTCGCGAACACCGCCTTGGTGCCGGAGCGATACTGGAGCGAGAACGTCCCGTTCAGCTCGGTGAGAATCGGCCCAGTCGACAGCTTCTCGTCGAATGGCTGATAGGCGCCACCGGTGAAGACGAAGCGACTGCGCATTCCGCACAGGCCGCGCACCGTGACCGAGTTGTCCTTGTGCCGGAACAGGCGCAGGTCGTAGGCGCTCGACCACCCGTAGCCGAGCGGACTGTCGTACAGC
This sequence comes from Myxococcota bacterium, assembly GCA_040902485.1. Lineage (GTDB taxonomy): Bacteria > Myxococcota_A > UBA9160 > SZUA-336 > SZUA-336 > VGRW01. The sequence goes on from JBBDXF010000024.1 coordinate 95,146, forward strand.
GACGCGCCGTCGTACGCGCGCATGAACGAAATCGAGAACACACCCGGAATCTCGAGATCGGTCCGGTCGTAGCGTTCGTTCCCGTTCAAGAAGCTGACGCGGTTCTCGGTGCTAGGACTCTCGCATGGATCCAACGGATCGCAGTTCGTGCACGGCGGTGGGGTCCCCTCGTTCGGGTCGTTGGGGCCACCCGTCGCGTTGAAGGCTTCGTTGTCCTCGTTGTCCGCGCGCGCCGAGCTCGGGGGCCAGATGGCACAGAGGAGGACTGCGGTGGTGCAAAGCGCGATGCGTGTGAAAAGAGCCATCGGACCCTCAGTTCGGTGCGACGCGAATGGCGATCGTGGTCGTGCCGAACTGCCCGGCATAACCCCAGACGTTCCCCGTCACGTAGTGCACACCCTCGTTCACGGCGCTGGCGTCCCAGACCCACGTCATGGGCAGGAAGCCGACCTCGTTCTCGAAGACGTGCTTGCCGTCGAGGAAGAACCCGGCTTCGAAGCGCTGCTCGATCAGGCGCTCTCGATCGGACGGATCGACGTCGAGTCGGATCGCGAGCTTGCCGCGGGCGATCGGAACGCCCGCGGCGTCTCGCCCGAGCCCCTCCGGGGTCGAAAGGCGGATACGCACGTCTCCGCGCCGCTCGATCGGCTGCTGATGGAGCGCACGCTCGCGCAGCGGGGCGCTGATCTTCTTCGCGCGCCGCGTCTCGGCCCAGTCGAGCTTCGCGATCAGCTCGACCTGTGCGCGCTCCGGCAAGACGATGATCGCGTTCGCCGGCAGGGCCCACGCCTGTACCACCACCTGCAGGTCGGGGTTTCGCGACGCATCGATCAGCCCGGACTCGTCCTTGCCGTTCCAGGACTCGGCATGAGGGCCTGCACGGCGGGGGACCCAATCGAGCACCGTGCGGAGCAGAGGCCCGGAGTTCGCGAGACCCGCCCGGATCTTGACGCGGGCATTCGACGGCAGGTCGTACTGGATCGATCCGGCCGCGGCGTCCCAACGCGCGACCGGCGGCGCGAGCGCTTCGTCGCCGGAGAGATCCGTGAGATCGTGCTCGACCGTCTCGCCGTTCACCGACGTGGCTGTGAGCGTGTACACATACGCTTCGGGCGGGACCGGGCGCCCGCGTTCGTCGCGGCCGTCCCACGAGAGCTGCTGATCGCCGGCCGGAAGCTCCTTCGCAGTCGCGATCGCGCGGATCAAGAGATCGCGCCCATCGAAGATCCGCAGCACGACGCGCGCCCGCTCGAGCAGCCGGAAACGGATCTCGACGGACTGCTTCGCGGGATCGAACGCCGAAGGCGCGTGCGAGACGTTCGTGATCTCGATCGCGAGCGCGGCGCCGGGAAGAAGGGCGAACGCGAACAGACCCGCTAGAGCTCGCGCGCGCATCACGGCGCGGCCGCCTCGGGCGCCCACACCGGGCGTCGCGCGCCGGGTGCGGCGAAGCGCGTGACCGGCTCGGCCTGCCCGCCGCCGCGGGCGACGCGCCAGATGTTCAAGCTGCCCCCGCGCGAGGATTCGAACACCACGATCTCGCCATCGCCCGAGAAGCTCGGGTAGGCGTCCAGCGCGCGATCCTCGGTGAGCTGAACGGGCATGAGCTTCGGCGCCTTCAGCCACACGTCGAAGCTGCCCCGCTGGTTCCCGGAATACGCGATCTCTCCCCGACTCGATACAGCGACGTCGAGATGTCGAAGCTCTCCGAATGTAAGCCGCTCGTCTTCGCTGCCATCGGGCGCGATCCGCCAGATGTCATGGCTCCCGCTCGGCCCGAGGTTCGACAGGTAGTAGATTCGCACGCCGGTGGGATCCCAAGCGGGCTCGTGCTGCAGGCCCGCGCGGTTCGTGAGCTGCCGCAAGTTGGAACCATCGAGATCGCACACCCAGATCTCGTTCGCGTCAGGGCTGTCCGACTGCGTGAGTGAGAACGCGATCTGCCGACCGTCCGGCGAGAGGACGGCATCGAGCATGCCGGCCACCGGAAGCGGTATCGCTGTCTCGAAGCCCGTCTGCGCGTCCACCCGGAGGAGCTCTCCCTCTTGAGTGTCGACGAGCAGCTCGCGCCCATCCGGAAACCAGCTCACTCGCGCCTTCTCGGTCGGCGAGCGCGTGAGCTGGCGGGCCCCGCTGCCATCCGCGTTCGCGATCCAGACCTGCCAGAAACCTTCGCTGTGAGCGAGGAATGCGATGCGCTGCGCGGGGTGCGGAGCCTGAGGCACGAGCGACGTCGGAGCCACGCAGCCGACCAGGGCGAGCAGGAGCAGTGCCGAAAGCGTCGCGGGGGATCTCATCAGCGCGTGCTAGTGCCGGACCTGCACGGTGACGAGCGTCTCCGCCGTGCGGCTCGAGACCGTATCCGTCGCTCGTACCCGGAAGGTGAACGCCCCCTCGTGGGCCAGCGCCGTGACCAGCTGCCGCGCGGAGTCCGCAGTCACGCCGTCCATTCCAAGGACCTCGTGGCCACGGAACTCGAAGAGCTGATTCGTGTTCGCGGGCACGTTCGGGATCTGCCAGGTCGGCGCTCCGGTGTCGTCCCAGCTCGCGGGCGGCAGGAGCGAGATCACGACATCGGCGGGTCGATCGACCTTGTACCGGATCGCAGCGACCTGCTCGAAGGTGTCGTAGACGAGTCGGGGCTCGGCGATCAGGTTGAGCTCGCCCGTGTCGCGCGTGACGCTCGGTGCCGAGCCAGCGACGATGATGACGTAGTACCGCAGCGGTGCGGGGCGGACTTCGATCAGTGTAGCTCCGGAGATGATCTCGCCGGTGACCGAGCTCCGCGCGGGCCAGACGACATAGGGGATCTTGGTGCTGCCCGGAGCGGCTGGAATCGGTTGGCCGTCGGGGAAGTTCTCGGGACCGATCACGAACCGCTCGCTCGCGACGAGCTTGCCCGCCGCGTTGCGCGGCTGCACGTCGAACACGACTCGCATCGGCCCAGAGTCGGTGCCCGAGGCCAGATTTCCATATTTCAGTTTGAACGGCTCGTTTCGATAGCCGTCGTAGCTGGTCGGCGCGCCGGGTGGAGTCAGAAGCGCCCCAAGCGCGTATGCGTCGCGGATGGGCGAGTCGATGACCTGAATGACAGACCCCTTCGTCGCCTCAAGCTGGTACACGTACGCCTCTGGCGCGACCGCTTCCCCTGACGCGTCCGTTCCGTTCCAAGTAACCGACGCAGCACCCGCGGGGAAGGTCTGCGGCGCGCTGCTGAAGAGCGTCGTGGCCGCGTTGCAGAGCGTCGCGAGCTCGGGGCAGATGCGCACCACGACGCTTGCGCCGGGGTCGTAGACGTTGAAGTCGATGCTCGCGACCGGAGGGGACGGCGTGCCGGGGTTGGGCTCAAAGTAGACCTTGCGCGTGCTGACGTCGCCCACGGTCGCAGCGAGCGCACCGACGAAGAAGTTCGTGTTCGGCGCCGTGACGACGTTCGCGAAGTCGATGTCCGCGATCGGCTGCAGGCCGCTTCCCGGCGGGAGAACGAACAGGATCCTCGCCTCGATCTCGGACTGATTCGTGGTGTTCCACCAGTTGTCGGAGAGATCGAGCGTGGTCTGCGTCGGCGGCGGCGTCGAGTACGAGACGATCTGGATGTTCTGGAGCGTCGTCGTGTCGGCGTTGTCGTAGATGCTGTTGCCGGTGATGATCGGCACGGGCTGGCCGACGGCGGAGTTCGCGACGCCTTCGATTCGAATTCCGACGCGGTTCCCGGTGATGATGTTTCCGCCGTCGATCGTGACCAACGTTCCCGCCGTCGACGCCCCCGAATGCCGTACGATGATCCCGGTGCTCGTGAATACCGCGACGTGCTCCTCGATCCGATTTCCCCGAATCAGCGTCCCGGCTTCGGTCGCTTCTACGAGAATTCCGGCTTTGCTGTTCGCGGCGAGGTGGTTCGACAGGATCTCGGGGTGTCCGCCGGTCGCGCTCACTCCGTACTGCGCGTCGCGTACGAAGTTCCTTTGGACCAGCGCGGTGGTCTCGAAGAGGTAGACGCCAGCGGCCTGCGCGGGGGAATTGGGGGTACCGCGGACGACATTGTCCTCGACCGTCGCATCCGAACGGGTGAGATAGATTCCCGTTAGGCTGCTCTTCCCGATCGAGTTGCGCCGCGCGACGATGCTCTCGCCGACGGGGACGGCGGCGTTGTGAACGTGAATGCCGATGTACGTGCGCAGGATCTCATTGTCCGATATCTCGATAGCCGCGGCGCCGGCGTGTCGCACGAACACACCTCTGCCGTTGTTGAAGCTCCAGAGGTTCGAGATGCGATTCGCCTGAACTGTGCCGCCAGCGCCATCTCGAAGTACGACCGCCCCGTGAACGTTGTCGGGGTTGTTGACATTGCTCCAACCGTTGATGTTGGCGGCGATGCGGTCGAAGGTGTTGCGCCGGATGATCGGACTCGCGCTGCCCCCTCCGCTTGTAAGGACCTCGACTCCGGAAATCGTGTCGAAGATGGCATTGTCTTCTACGGTCGGAGACGAGTTCTCGATCAGGATCCCCGCTCGCCACTTCGCATTGGACACCGAAAGGGAGTCACCCGCCGGAACGAACTGCGAGATGGTGTTGCGGCGGATCGTCGTGGGGCCCGCCGGGGCCACGCCG
>JBBDXF010000024.1:99766-107049 GCA_040902485.1 Myxococcota bacterium
CCCCCACGACGCGGATCGCGGCGCCGAGGGTGGGCGAATTCTGCACGCACGTGCCGGGGTCGGACTCGTTTTCTTCGATCACCGCGGGTGTGTCGACAACGGTGAAACCGTATCGCGCCCCATTCAAGAGGTTCTTCGAGATCGTGATCCCCGTCGATGCTGTTGCGATCAGGCCATCTCGAAAGCAGGGGCCGGTGCCAGAGGCATTGACTTGGAAGTCGTTTCCCGAGACGGTGATCTGCCCCGCCGTGGAGATGTCGACTCCCGTCGTGTCGTAGAGCTCGATGGCGCTCTCTCGCAGCTCCAGGTCGGGGCGACTTGAAACGGTTCCAATGACGGTGACGGCCTTGGAAGTGTTGCGGATCGAGATCCCGGACAGGGATGTACCCCGGCTGGTCGAGCGGATCTCGACTCCGTCCCAGTAGTTCAGAACGACGCTGGACGGACTCGTGTGGTAGGTGCGAACACGGTTGCTCGCCTGCGCGCGCGTCCGGAGCGTCCCGCTGACGATGATCTTGCTCTTGAAGGGCGTCGGACCCGCGAAGCGGAGATCCGCTCCAGCACCGATGACGAGCAGCGCGTTCTCCTTTGCTTCGAGGTGCCGGTCCAGGTAGTACTCAGCCGTGAATCCGGGCACGTCCCCCTTGGTCAGCACGAAGATCTGTCCAGCGGCGATCTCCTCGCTGTTGGGGTCGTCGGGCGTTGGCTGCGGCAGGATCCGCAGCGGGTTGGACGTGCCGCGCGGAATTTCGTTCTCGTACTTTGTCGTGACTTCGTTCGATGCCGTGCTCTCCTCGCTGCTGCTCGAAATTGCTCTCACCGTGACGACATTGATCCCGTCGTCGAGCACGACGGGCACCGAGAATGCGCCGCTCGCAGGGACGACGAATGGGTTCGTCGGGAACGCGGTGTTGCCCGTCGCGAAGGTCCGCACGAAGTCCTGCTCGACACCGTTCACGAAAACGCGAACCTGCTGCCCGGGCGCTCCGATGCCGGCGATGTAGAGCGGATTGTCGTTTGTCGTCGATTCGGGAGCCACCAGGTGCGGCACGACAGCGGCTGTTCCGGTTGCGACCGTCGCTGCGGTGCGCCCGAGCGAGCATGCCTCGAGGGCGCCGTCCGAGCTGCGCGCGTACGCCGTGTATACGACGCCCGAGGCCAGGCCGCTGACGGTCCAGGAGCCGCTCGTCGGGGTCACTGGCGAGACGATGGGAACGGCCTGACACGACGCTCCGGCTTCAACGACTGCGATGCTCTGCGTGCAGGTCGATGGGTAGGGTAGGTCATCGGGATTGCTGCACGCACTCACCGTGCCGCCCAGTGAGGTCGTGGTGGAGCTGTTGACGTCAAGCGATGGTGCTTCTGGGGGCTGGTTTGCGAGAAAGCTCCCCCGCTGCGCATCGACATTGTCCGGAATCCCGTCGCCGTCGGTGTCGCCGAGAAATGGAGATCCAGTCGTCGCAGCCGACCCACCGATCTCCGCGTCGGCGTCGAGGCCGTCGCCATCTACGTCGTCGCCCTGAATTGCTCGGAGGAAGACGACCAAGTCGTTGCTGTCGATGATCGGCGGCGATGTATGTGGGATGCCGACCGGTGCAACGTCCGCGGCATCCCGCTGCGCGGCCGTCGGCGTGTAGGTTCCCTCGACGATTCGCGTCTCCAAGACCAAATCGCCGACGTCGACTTTGCCGTCGCCGTTTACGTCGCCAAGCAGTCCTGCCAGGGAAACCAGCGGCTCCATAGCGAGGAGGAGCACGACCGTGTAGGCCAGGTGCCGCACGCTCGTGAACCTACCGAATGCCGAGCAGCGTGGGGTAGCCCGTCAACGTGTAGCTCAAGCCGCTCTTGTGGTAGAACTTGGATTGGGAAATCGAGAACTCGCCGACGGTGACGCGTCCGAGGGTGACGGGATCTTGAAGCCTGAACGCTACGGCAATCTCCTCCACGGATTCGTCCGGATCGACCAGCCAAATGCGAATCTTCCCACCGCCAATGTCCCGCCATCGGAGCACCGAGTACCTGCCCGGCTTCTGCCATTCCGACACTCCGACGACGAGCACCTTGGTCTGCGGGTAGGAGAGCTCGAGGGAAGCAGCTCCAGGTTTGCCTGGTCCCGGGGCGCCTGGGGATCCAACTCGGATGATCAGCTGGGGTGCGGGCACGTGGGAGTACATGCCGTCCATCGTGTAGAGCGTGCTGCCGCTCAGTGCTCCTTGCCATCCCTCGTAGGGATTCGGCTCCCCGACCCCGGGCGTAACGGTCACGCGCAGGTCTGGGGTCCCCAGTCCGAAGTCCGCGAAGTACGGAGTCTCGGGCTCGTATTGAAGCGTGGAGAGGTTCCGCTGTGTCCGATACACCAGAACCTTGAACTGTTTGTCGGAGGTGACGCTGGGGCCAGGATAGGTCGGATCGGTCGTCAACGGGATGTCGACTAGCGCGAGAAGCTGGCTGTTGAAGACACTATTGGCTGCCGGGTCGGGGTAGATGCGCGTGACATATCGAGTCTTCAGTCGATAGTTGACTTGGTTGGGTTCGGGCAGGTCGAGAGGACCGCGTAGGTAGAACACGAACTCGCCGCGCTGGTCGTCGAAATCCTGATGCGACTGCGTCACCTCGCTACCGAAGCCCGGGCTGAGGGCAAAGTCGTAGTCCGGGAGCGGGATCATGGTCGTCGACCCCACCTGGACTTTCATCGAGATCGGATGCGTGGCACAGGCGGCACCGAACATAGTTCCAACGAGGGCGCGCGCGAGCGCCATCCATCGACCGCAGTTGGAATGCATGACCCTCATTCCTCGCTCAAGCGACCGGGCAGGACACCGTGGAACGCCGGCTCCAGTTCGCCGGTCCGCTCTCCGTTCGACCCGATCCGCTCTCTCCAACCCTCGACAAGGACCGGAAACGATGCCGAGGTGAAGGACGGTCCGGTCGGAACGTCGCCCGTCAGCCGAACGTCATAGACCGCGATCGAGCGTCCGTCGGGGCCGGGGAGTGAAACGGACGCGCTCAGCTCCAATCGGCTCGTGCCGTCGGAGGAACGCGCGAACGAGCCCACGCCGGGTTGAGCGAGGCGATAGACGAGGCTCGATCCAGGATCCTCTCCCCCTTCCGCAGGACGGCGAATCGCGGAGTCTTGGATGACAAATGTCGAATCCACGTCCGGGCTGGTGACATTCCCGAGAGCGATCGCCGGTAGCTTTGTGCCGGAGAGATGTGGCGTGAGAGCATCTCCGCTTGCCGCCGGATCCCTAGCTCCGTCCAAGTGCAGCACGAGCGATTGCGCCCGAGTCGACTCCGCGACGCTGAAGATCGCAGCCAACGCCACCAGATGCGCGATCCGTCGAGTCGACATCGTTCCTCCAACCGCTATTTGCAGCCTACCCCGGTGACGCGAGATTCTCCAGCGAATTGTCCGTTCGAGCGCGTCGATGAACTCGAGACCTGCAGGTCGGATCTCAGCGCGATCGGTAGTGACGATCGAAGAGACTCTGAAGCTCCACTGGATCTGCGCCGACATGGCATGTCCCCGAGCTGCAGCTCGTGGGCATTCCCCAGGCGAGCGCCGCCTGTGGCTCGACGATCCCGGGGCTATGTGAGTGGAACTGCCGCGCGCCGCCAATCGTGACCGTCTTGGGCATGTGGCAGTCTACGCAGGTCACCCCGGCAGACTCGGGACACGGGACGTGGCGAACGTTCCGCTCGGTCTCGTGGTAGAACGGACCGCTGGTGTGACAGCCGGCACAGTCGACGCGGGCTTGGTCGAGATCGCCGTGTACGTTGTGGCAGACGGAGCAAGTGATGCCGAGTCGAGCGCTTTCGAGCCCTAGCTCGCGGTCCGGGTGGAGGATCGCGTCCCCGGCGTGACAACGGAGGCAGTCCTCGGTGACTTCGCCGAAGCGGCCGTCGTAGTCCTCGCGAAGCGAGCGCAGGCTGTTGGCGTGACCACCCCGCCTCCACTCCTGAAACTCCTGGTGGCGGCTCCGCGCGTGGCCGTCGCCCCACCAGTCGCTGTCGTTCTGCAAGCCGCTGGGAGCGCTGAATTCGAAGCTCTCGTCGAGATCTCCACCGGGGCGATAGCCGGTAGGGAAGTGCAGGCGGCCGTTCCGGTTGCGACCGCGCGCGTGACACTGGCCGCACGCTTCGGAGTCCGCGAGCGAGGTGACGCGCCCCAGCCCCAGCGTCTCGACATGCCAGCTCGATGGGCCGTGGCACGACTCGCAGCCGATGTTCGGCTCGACGAACTCGCCTGTCTCGACGTCCAGACCCACCGTGTGGCAGCCATGGCAGCGCTCGAGCGGGATGGGTTGGTTCCAGCCATCCCAGCCGACCAGCTGCCAGCGGCCGGTCGCGTTGTGCCACGCGCCCGGCAGGAGGGTCTCGGTCTTCCCGTTGTGACCCATGAACTGCTGCTCCCACTTCCCGCCGATCACCCAGTGGACCTCGGAGAGTGGGAACGGCGCGTCGGGAGACGCGAAGTCGGCGACGACGACTCCGGGGGTCTCGGGCCTGCGCATCATCTTGGTGTGCTGACTGCCGACCCAAGCCGCGTGCTCGTCGCGATGACAGCGCTCGCACGACGCGGATCCGACGTGGTGTGATTCCGGCGGAATGGCCGCCGTCTTGAGGAACACGGTCGCTGCTACCGATCCTGCGAACACGAGCGCGAGGAGCAGCACTGCCGCGACTCGCACTACCCGCAATTGCTTCCGCCCCGCATCGGCGGATCCTAACACGCGACTGCCGGATGCTCGGGTGCTAGCGTGCCGCTCCGCGCTTGGTCGCGGCCGCGAACAGCGCGTCGATCGCGGCGGCCGGCGCCGGCTCGCGCGCGAGCAGCGCCAGGTTCTCGTCCACGTGCTCTGGTCCGCGCATGCCGCACAGCGCGGTGGTCACGCCTTCCGTGCTGCGCGCGAACTGGAGACACCGTTGTGCGTCGGTCTGGAGACCGGGGAAGGCCTGCCGGAAGAACGCCGGGAGACCGCGCACCGCGCGGCCCTGCACCAGCGGCTGGGCGGTGAACACGGCGGTGCCCGTGTCGCGCAGCGTATCGAACAGCGTCGCGGCGTGCGAGTCGGGGCCGAACTGCGACTCCAGTCCCTTCGCCTCGCCGAGCGCCACGTTGTACGGCAGCGCGATGCCGCGCAGGTGGTGGTCCGGACCGCCGACGTCCTGCGCGGTCTGGAACACGTCCATGATCGACAGGTGCCCGCGCTCCCAGTACGGGAGCAGGAGCCCGTGCCAGGTCGCGAGTCCGTAGGCCGCGATCGCGCCGCGCCCGACCGCGGCCTCGAGCGTCTCGAACAGCCGCGTGAGCCGATCGCGGAACAGCGTCGGCCCGCAGCCCGCGAGCGTCAGCTCGGGATCCTCGAGCAGGTACAGGTCGATCGTCTCGAGCCCGAGGTTCCGCCGGCTGCGCTCGATCTGGTCCGCGACGAAGCTCGGGCTGAGCACGTGCACGCCGTTCACCACGTCGTTCACGTTCACGATGCCTGAGTCGACGTAGGTGTGGATCAGGAAGCGGCGGCCCTCGATCACGCTCTCCGCGTCGACCGAGAGGTACCCGCACTTCGAGATCACGAACAGCTCGTCGCGCGCCGCGAGCTTCTCGACGAACGCGCGGCGCAGCGCGCGGCCGAGCGCGCGCTCGCTCGTCATGTGACGGTACGAGATGGAGGTGTCGAACACGTTCACGCCGCCCTCGAGGAGCCTCGGCACGGCCGAGCGGTAGAGCAGGTCGTCGACGCCGCCCGGCGCGCCGAGCTTGGTGCCGAGCCCGAGCGACGAGAGCGTCAGCCGATCGGGCCGGCGGAAGTTCCCGGACAGCGCGGGGAAGCGCGCGGCGAAGCAGCGCGTGCCTGCGGCCGTGGCTCGGCCCGGGAGCAGCTCGGACTCGGGCATCGCGCGCACTCTACCGCGCGACCCCCGCGGTCGCACGCGTGACTTCACGCCCGCGTTTGGGGCAGGATGCGCGGGTTCGCGACGAGGAGGGAGGCCGTGGAGTTCAATCTGGCCGAGATCAACGCGGGGATCGCCGCGGCGATCCCGGATCGCGAGATGATCGTCTGGCGCGACCGGCGCCTGACCTACGCCGCGGTCGCGGAGCGCACGCGCCGGCTCGCGAACTACCTGGGCTCGCGCGGGCTCGGCGCGCGCCGCGAGCGCTCCGAGCTCGCGGGCTGGGAATCCGGCCAGGATCACGTCGCGCTCTACCTGTACAACTGCCCCGAGTACATCGAGGGCATGCTCGGCGCGTTCAAGGCGCGCAGCGCGCCGTTCAACGTGAACTACCGCTACGTGGACGAGGAGCTCGTCTACCTGCTGCGCGACGCGAAGGCGCGCGCGATCGTGTACCACGCCGCGTTCGCGCCCACGCTGGCGCGCATCCGCGCTCAGGTTCCGGGGCTCGACGTGCTGCTGCAGGTCGCGGACGAGTCCGGCAACGCGCTGCTGCCGGGCGCGGTCGCGTACGAGGCCGCGCTCGCGAGCGCTTCGCCCGTGCGCTCGTCGCAGGAGCTCTCGCCCGACGATCTCTACATCCTGTACACGGGCGGCACGACCGGCATGCCGAAGGGTGTGCTGTGGCGGCAGTCCGACATCTTCATCGCGGCGCTCGGCGGGCGCGGACCGGGCGGTGTGGAGCCGAACTCGTACGTCGAGATCGCCGAGCGTGCGAAGACCGGCGGCTCGAAGTCGCTGCCGACGCCGCCGCTGATGCACGGCGCCGCGCACTGGGCGTCGTTCAACGGCTTTCACTCCGGCAACACCGTGGTGTTTCAGGCCATCAACGACCGCTTCGACCCGCACGACGCGCTCTCCACGATCGAGCGCGAGAAGGTGAACGCGATGCTGATCGTGGGCGACGCCTTCGCGCGCCCGCTGCTCGACCAGCTCCGCGCGCGGAGCTACGACCTGTCGAGCCTGTTCGCGCTGGTGTCCGGCGGCGCGGCGCTGAACGCGACGCTGAAGAAGGAGCTGCTCGAGCTCCTGCCCAAGCTGATGATCATCGACGCGGTCGGCTCGTCCGAGACCGGCTCGCAGGCGCAGAACATCAGCACGCAGTCGTCGGGCGCGACCACCGGCACCTTCAGCCTCGGCTTCGGCGCGTGCGTGCTCTCCGAGGACCTTTCGCGCGTGCTCGAGCCAAGCCACGAGGGCCTCGGCTGGTTCGCGCAGACCGGCCGCGTGCCGCTCGGCTACTTCGGCGACCGCGCCAAGACCGAGCGCACGTTCCCGGCGCTGGACGGCGTGCGCTACTCGGTGCCGGGCGACCGCGCGCGCCTGCG
>JBBDXF010000024.1:107059-122998 GCA_040902485.1 Myxococcota bacterium
GGGGCTGGCACGGCGTGCTCGAGCTGCTCGGCCGCGACTCGGTCACGATCAACTCCGGCGGCGAGAAGATCTTCGCCGAGGAGGTCGAGCACGCGCTGAAGTCGCACCCCGCCGTGTTCGACGCGGTGGTGTGCGGCCGCCCGAGCGAGCGCTGGGGCAACGAGGTGGTCGCGATCGTGCGCCTGCGCCAGGGCAAGCCGGCGAGCGAGGCGGAGCTGCTCGAGGAGTGCGCGAGGCACATCGCGCGCTACAAGCTTCCCAAGGCGTTCCTGTTCCGCGACGAGATCGTGCGCTCGCCCTCGGGCAAGGCGGACTACCGCTGGGCGAAGCAGGAGGCGATGAGCTGATGGACTTCGGGATTGCACTGGCCACGACGACGGAGAGCTGGCGCGCGGTGAAGCGCGCCGAGGCGCTCGGTTTCAAGTACGCCTGGTTCTACGACACGCAGCTGCTCAACCCCGACGTGTTCGTGGGCATGGCGCTGGCCGCGCGCGAGACAAAGAAGATCCGGCTCGGCACGGGTGTGCTGATCCCGTCGAACCGCATCTCGCCGGTGGCGGCGAACGGGCTCGCGACCTTGAGCAAGCTCGCGCCCGGCCGGATCCACTTCGGCGTCGGCACCGGCTTCACCGGCCGGCGCACCATGGGCCAGCGCGCGATCAAGCTCGCGGAGTTCGAGCGCTACGTCACCGAGGTGCAGGGCCTGTTGCGCGGCGAGACCGTCGAGGCGCTGCTCGAGGGCGAGCGCAAGAAGATCCGCTTCCTGAACCCGGACTTCGGCCTGATCAACCTGAAATCGAAGATCCCGCTCCACATCTCCGCGTTCGGGCCGAAGGCGCGCGCGCTCGTCGCCCGGTTCGGCGCAGGCTGGCAGTTCTTCACCGGCTCCGTGGGACCCGCGATCGGCGCGCTCGCCGACATGCAGAAGACCTGGGCCGACGCCGGCCGCAGCGACCGGCTCTACGCCACCTGCTACACGCTCGGGTGTGTGCTCCGCCCCGGCGAGAGCCCGACCAGCAAGCGCGCGCTCGCGCAGGCCGGGCCGATGGCGGCGGTGTTCTTCCACGACCTGGTCGAGCGCGGCACGCTCGGTGAGCTGGTCGGCGCGATGCCGCCCTGGCTCGCGGCCGCGGTCGAGCAGTACCGCAAGATCTACGAGCAGTACGAGCCCGCCGACGCGCGCTGGCTCTCGGTGCACCGCGGCCACCTGATGTTCGTGCGGCCCGAAGAGAAGCCCTTCCTGACCCGCGAGATGATGGAGGCCTTCACCTTCACCGGCACCGAAGACGTGCTGCGCGGCCGGATCGAGGAGCTGCGCGACGCCGGCTTCTCGCAGTTCACGGTGCAGGTCGTGGAGGGCCAGGAGGACGCGCTCGCCGACTGGGCAAAGCTGCTTGGACCGCTTGGCCTGAAGAAGGGCTCGAAGAAGAGCGCGAAGCAGAGTCGGAAGCGGACGGCTGGGAAGAAGCGGCGCCGTTAGCCGGCGCGCGGCCGGAGCTCCCTGCGCCAGCGCTCCGACTCCGGCGACGCGACACCGCGCAGCGACAGGTCGTCGGCGAGCCGCCAGAGCGCGCGGCGGAAGTCCGCGCGATCGCGCTCGAGCGCGGGCGACGGCGGGGCGCTCTCGCCGCCGAGCGCGAGGCTCGCGATCGAGCTCTCGGCGCCGAACAGCTCCGGACCGGCAACATCGGCCCAGAAGCCCTCGAGCTCGACGCGCATCTCCTCTCGAGCGGCGAGCGAGCGGACGGTGAGCGTCTCTGCGCTGTGACGGTACTTCGCGAGCAGCCGCGCGAGGGTCTCGAGCGGGCTCACTTCTCCGGCCAGCCGACGCCGGTCTCTTCGACGATCCGCCAGCCGCCGTCGGGCCCGGGCGCGACCACCAGCACCAGCTCGCTCGCGTCTGCGCTCTGCGAGCTGCGCCGCGTGGCGCGGATGCGCACGCGCTCGCCGTCGGGCTCGAACACCGGCTCGCGCCAGTCGACGGAGATGCCCAGCCGCCGGTGCAGCGCGATCGCCTCGCGGATCGTGAGCTTGTGCTCGGAGCCGCGCGCCGAGCTCCCGTCCGCGATCGTGATCGACGCGTCCACGCTGTAGCAGTCGGCGACCGTGTCGTCCTGGCGGCGGAGCAGCTCGCGGCACTCGTCGAACAGGCGTCGCGCCGTTTCGACCGGCGGCTCGTCGTCCTTGGCGCGGACCCGCGCGGGGCGGTCGCTGCGCACCTGCAGCTTCTCCTCGATCTTCTGGTCGCGCACCGAGTCGCGCGAGATCGAGACGGGCAGGAGCAGCGTGTCGGCGACCAGCGAGAGCGGCAGGTCGAGCAGCGACAGCGTCACCCAGCCGAACGAAAGGTGCAGGAACGCCGGACCCAGGATCTCGAGGTCCTTGCGCACGCCGCTGTACACGTACGGACCCTCGTAGCCGCGGCTGAGCTGCGTGTCGAGCGTCATGCAGCCGGGCGCGGCGACGAGCAGCGCGAGCAGTCCGGCGAGCGGGCGCGAGCGGATCACCGGGCTAGCGCTCCGCGCTGACGATCCAGGCGCCGTAGCCCATCCGGACACCGGCGGACGTCAGGCGCGCGGCCAGCGACTCGCGGATCGAGGCCCTGGCGGCCGCACGCTGGGCTTCGGTGGCTTCGCGCAGGGCTCGGCTCGCGGGGCCGACCTGGGTCGAGAAGTCGAGCGCTTCGTCGACCGTCCGGCCGAGCGCGATCTCACCGACCAGCGGCTCGTGCGAGACGCCGCGAAAGCCCGCGCGTTCGAGGATCCCGCGCACGCGCGCGGCGTCTGCGAAGGCGAGCGGGCCGGGCGCGTCCGGCGCCGCAGGCGCGGGCAGCTGCATGTGCTTGGCGATCGCCGCGATCGCTTCGCTCATCCACGGGTTCTGCGCGAGCGCCTGCCAGCACACGAAGGCGAGCCGGCCGTTTCGCTGCAACGCTCGGTGCAGGTTCGCGAACGCCGCGTCCGGGTCGGCGAAGAACATCACCCCGAAGCGCGAGAAGATCAGATCGACACTGTCCGGTGTGAACGCACAGGTCTGCGCGTCCGCGTTCTCGAAGCGCACGTTCGCGAGCTTCTCCGCGCTCGCACGCGCGCGCGCGCGCTCGAGCATGGGCGCCGAGATGTCGACGCCGAGCACCGAGCCGCTCGGACCGACGCGCGAAGCGAGCTGCAAGCTCGTCTGTCCCACGCCGCAGCCGACGTCGAGCACGCGCTCGCCCGCCGCGGGTCGCGCGCGCTCCATGGCCGCGAGTCCGAGCGGCGCGAGCATCGCGTCCAGACGCGCGTTCTCGGCGAGCCACGTCGGGGCGGCTTGCACGTTCCAGTACTCGATCTGCTCCGCGTTCGGTCCACTCGGCTGCATGCGTCCCTCCCGGTAAGAGCCGGATTCTAGAGGGTATTGACCCACTTGACCGGAACACGAACAAAGAGCGAAAATACGGTCGTGCGCTCGGAACCGGCGATCGCGACTACTCCTGTCGACAAGCCCGTCAGCAAGGCCGACAAGCTGCGCGAGCTTCTGCTCGAGGCAGGCCTTTTCGACCGGGTCCGCGTGGGCGCTTCGTGTCCCCCAGCCGAAGCCCCGTCGCCGGTTCCGAGAACCCACCGCACGACTGCGATCGAAAGACCATCCCCCCCCGGGACGGAGGAGGCGTTCTCCCCGGACGCCCTCCTCCGTCCCCATTCGCGCGGCGGCCCGCACCGGTTCGAGGGACGGCTGATCGAGCTCGCGGGCGCGCGCTCGTCGGGCAAGACCGCGCTCGCCTACCGCATGGCTTCGGGCGCCACCTCGCGCGGGGAGCTGGTCGGCTGGGTCGACCTGCCCAACGCCCTCGATCCCCGCTTCCTGCTGCGCGCGCGCGTGAAGCTCGAGGACGTGCTCTGGGTGCGGCCGCCGAGTCTTTCGGCCGCGCTCCGTGCGGCGGAGCTGCTGGTCAAGACGGGCTTCGCGCTCATCGTGCTCGATCTCGAGGGCGCGGGCGCGCGCGAGCTGGCGCAGCTCGGCGCGTCGGTCTGGACGCGGCTCTTGCGGAGCTTGCGCGAGTCGCGGGGCACGGCGCTCCTGCTCGGCGCGCAGCGCGCCGCGGGCTCGTTCGCGACGCTTTGCGTGTCGACCACGCGCGAGCACGCGCTCTTCGACGCAGGCCTCTTCGAGGGTCTCGCGAGCCGCCTCACGGTGCTGCGCAGCTGCGAAGCCGCGAGTCCGAGCGACCTGCGCTTCGCCGTGCACCGAAGACCGTGACAGATGCGCGCGAGGACGCGCGTCGGACCATGCGCGCGAGGACGCGCGTCAGACCACGGAGTCACGCACCAGCGCCGCCAGGTCCGCGCGCCCGGCGCCGAGCTTCTCCTGCAGCGGAACGGGACCGTGCTTGCGCGCAAACTCGGCTTCGGCGCGCGTGATCGGCACCAGCCAGATGAAGCGGATGTTCCGATCGCGGTCCGAGAGCCACTCGAGCTCGGGGTCGAAGACCGTCGGCAGCGCCACCAGCAGGTGATCGGCGCTCGCGCCCGGCAGCCAGCCGTGGCCAACCTCGAGCGTCTGGCCGAGCGAGAGCGGGTAGCGCTCGTCGGCGTGCAGGTTCGCGACCATGGCGAGCAGCTTGGTCGCGAGCTTCTCGGGCGCGGGCGTCAGCAGCACGAGCTCGAGCCCGTAGCCGTCTTCCATCGGCGCCAGCGACGCGCCCGCGGTCAGGTGGATCCAGGTCGGCGCGGCCGCGCGCGCGGCCGGCGCGACGCGCACGACCGCGAGCTCGGGCAGGTTCTCGACGATCCCGCCCTCGTCCCAGTGCAGCGTCTCGAGCCGCTGCCCGGGAAACACGCGCGCGGCGTGCGCGCGCACCGCATCGATCAGGGAAACGCCGCTCATCAGACCTCGGCCGTGTACGGAGGCGCGGGATCGTACTCCATCGCGCGCTGCACCTGCCGGGCGACCGTCACGCCGTGGATCTGGCCGACCAGCCAGAGCGCCATGTCGATGCCCGCGGACACGCCGGCGGCCGTGACCAGGTTGCCGTCGCGCACGTAGCGCACGCGCTCCAGCACCTCGGCCCCGCGCTCGCGCAGCGCCGTCACGAAGCTCCAGTGCGTGGTGATGCGCCGGCCCAGGGTGAAGCCGGCCTCGTGCAGGAGCAGCGAGCCGGTGCACACGCTCGTCACCCAGCTGGCGCGCGCCCCGGCCTTGCGCAGCCAGTCGATCAGCACGGGGTTGTTGACCTCGCGGCGCGTGCCGATGCCGCCGGGCACGAGCACGACGTCGAGCTCGGGCGCGTCGGCGAACGAATGATCCGGGATGATCCGCATGCCCTTGGCGGCGCGGATCGGCTCGCGCGTGGGCGCGATCGTGATCACGCGTTCGTCCGGCAGGATGTGCCGGACCATCGTGAACACCTCCCAGGGCCCGACGAAGTCGAGCTCTTCCGCGTCGTCGAAGATCAGCATTCCGGTCGTGTGGGCCATCTCGTTTCTCCTCGGCTTTGGGTTGCGATTCAGGCGGCGGCGGAGCGGAAGCGTCCGCGGTAGGCGGCGGGCGTGACTCGCACGCGGCGCAGGAACGCGCGGCGCAGCGTCTCGGCGCTCGCGAAGCCGCAGCGCGCGGCGATCTCCTCGACGCTCGCGCTCGATTCCTCAAGCAGGCGGCGCGCAGCCTCGACGCGCGTGCGCTCGACCCAGCGCGCGGGCGTCTCGCCGACCTCGCGCGCGAACACGCGCGCGAAGTTGCGCGGGCTCATCGCGGCCCGCTTGGCGAGCGCGGTCACGCCCAGGTCGGCAGCCACGTGCGCCTGCGCCCAGGCCTGCAGCTCGCGCAGCGTCTCGTGCTCGGTGGCCTGCGCCTCGAGCTCCGCGCTGAACTGCGACTGCCCGCCCGGTCTTTTGAGGAACAGCACCAGCCAGCGCGCGACGGTGAGCGCGAGCTCGCGGCCGTGGTCCTGCTCGACCAGCGCGAGCGCCAGGTCCATGCCCGCGCACACGCCGGCCGAGCTCCAGTACTTGCCGTCGCGCACGAAGATCGGGTCGGTCTCGACCACGAGCTTCGGCCGGAGCTGCGCGAGCTGCGCGCAGGCCGACCAGTGCGTGGTCACGCGCCGGCCGTCGAGCAGCCCCGCCTCGGCGAGCAGGAACGAGCCCGTACACACGGAAGCGACGCGGCGCGCGTGCAAGCCGCGGCGGCGCACGAAACCGATCAGCTCGCGGTCGCGAAGCGCCTCGACCACGCCGTCGCCGCCGGCGACCAGCAGCGTGTCGATCGGGCCGCGCACGTCGCGCAAACTCCGTTGCGCGAGCAGCTCGATGCCCGAATTCGTGCGCACCGGCCCCGCCTCGCGCGCGACGAGCTCGAGCGCGTAGCGCGGGGCGCGCCGGTCGCCGCTCGCGTCGAGCCGCCGGTTGGCGTTCGCGAACACCTCGAGCGGGCCGGTCACGTCGAGCACCTGCACGCCGGGGAAGACCACCATCACGACTCGCATGGCCGCAGGATGGCAGCGAGCCGATCTGGCCGCAATGACAAAGACCCCACGCTTTCTGCCAGCGCGGGAAAGGGCGTCAGCCGCGCGGGCAGGCGTCTCCGAAGCCGTCCTTGTCGGCGTCGGCCTGGTCCGGATTCGCAAGCAGCGGGCACACGTCGCAGCCGTCGGGGTAGCCGTCCTGATCGCGGTCGAAGCGCTCGGGCAGGCAGCCCGGCCGGTCGCAGGGCAGGTCCTCCGGTCCGAACCGGCAGACACGGTACGGTGTCGTCTCGAGGTAGCGGTCCCAGTTGACGTAGATGGCGCTGCCGATCACGAGCTTCCCGCAGTTCGGCAGGAGATCCGGCGTGCGCGTCGAGCGGCACGACTTCGGATTCGGGTCGTTCATGCGAACGCGCGGATAGATCGCGCCGTCGTCGACGTGCAGCTCGATCCGCTCGAGCTGGCACAGGTCGCGTCCGTCGGCGTCGCGCGTGCAGGGCTCGGAGGCCAGCACCTGGCCACGCGCGTCGAGCAGCTCGATCACGTCGAAGCGCCTCCCGAGGCGCGGATCGCCGCTCGCGTTGCGCGAATCGTTCAGCGCCAGCAGGTTGATCGCGATGCGGCCGTCCGGCGCGTCGACGAGCCCGCCCATCGCCACCCAGCGCCCCTCGTCGGCGGGCCGCGCCTGGAAGCGCAGCGCGGGCCTGAGCGAGGACGCGTAGTAGCAGCGGCGCGCCAGCATCGCGTCGATCAGCGCGTGGCGCGTGCGCTCCTCGAGCCAGCAGATCGTCGCGCCTTTGCGCGCGTTCGCCCCCTGCTTGGCCGAGGTCGCATCGTGGCTGTCCGAGCCGAAGGCCGGGAACACGCGATAGCCGCTGCGCAGCAGGCGCTGGTAGCTCGCCTCCCACTGCGGATCGTTCTTCGACGAGCTCACCTCGACGCCCTGCACGAACGCGTCGGAGAGGCCGCCCGGCGCGTTGCGCGGGTGCAGCGGGCGCAGGTCCATCGCGTCGGCGTCGCCGGGGTGCGCCTGGATCAGCACGCCGCGCGGGACGGTCGAGGTCGCGAGCCAGCGGTAGAGCCGGTACTCGCTGCGGCAGTACTCGTCCCCGACCAGGCGGCCGTCGGCGACGCACATCCCGTTCGTCTCGCCGGGCAGGATGACGATCTTGTGGCCGCCCTCGCGCGGGCCGACGCCCTTCGGTGTAAAGGCGTAGTTCGTGAACTCGCGCCCGGTGAGCGCGAGGAATCCGCTCTCGCCCTCGACCGTATGCGCGCTGGCCACACGCGAGAGCGCGAGCGCCTCGTTCGACGGCGGATTCACGATCGTGCCGGCCGGCCCCGCGGCGTCGGGAAAGCCCGCCGGGGTCACGAACTTCTGCCACCAGCGGAACTTCGCGCTCGACGGATCGATGCAGATGTTCGCCATCTGCCCGGGATGGTTGGTGTCATGGTGCGAAACGCTGCCCCAGTCGTAGCCGCCGCCGCGCATCGCGTCGAAGGCGTCGGCGCTCGAGCCGTGCTCGTGCAGGCCGTGCACGAACCCCGGCGCCGGCGGGTCGCGCGCCTCGCGCTCGAGCATCGCGAGCGTCGCCGCGTGCTGGTGGCTGTCGCCCGCCGACAGGCTCATGCCGCGGTAGGGATCGCCGGGATCGACGGGCGGGATCAGTGCGGCGAGCGAGTGCGACACGACGGCGGCGAGCAGGATCCCCGTCATTCGATCCGCATCGACGGCGGCGAGCCCTCGGTGCGCTCGTGCTTGTGGAAGTTGCGCAGCTGCCAGGCCGTCCACGGGCGGCACTGCTCGACGCGCTCCTCGACCCACTCGACGCGCACCTCACAGCCCGGCGCGGGCTGGAACGCGACCGGCTCGGCCTCGGCCTCGACCTCGGCGAGCGTCGAGCTGGCGCGCGCGGGCACGCAGCCCACCAGAAATACGTCCGCCCAGGCGATGAACGCCTTGGTCGCGCACGGGTGCTCGAACGGCGTCGGCGCGCTGCCGACGCGGTGATTCCAGTCGGCGGTCCAGCCCGCGTGCTCGGGCGGGTGCGCGCAGGGCGCGAGCAGCGCGACCAGCGCAGTCAGCACGACGGCGATCGACGCGAATCGCATGGGGTCGTGGACGTGCCCGGGTCGTCGCGCGTTCAGTCGAGCGGCTCGAGCGACGGCGCGTCCTTGGTCGGCGAGAGCGTGAAGCGCGGCTTGCGCTTCTCGAGGAAGCTCAGCACGCCCTCCTTCGCGTCCGCCATGCGCCCGAGCGCCCACAGCGCCTTGCCTTCGCGCTTCGCGACCTCGACGGGCGGCGGGCCGCCGAGGTGCTCCCAGATCATGCGCTTGGTGAGCGCGACCGAGACCGGCGCGCAGTTCTCGGCGATGTCGCGCGCGATCTCCCGCGCGCGCGGCAGCACGCGCTCGGTCGGTACCGCTTCGTTGACCAGGCCGAGCTGCGCGGCTTCCGCGCCGGTCACGATCCGGCCCGAGAGCAGGAGATCGGAGGCGCGCGCGATGCCGACCAGGCGCGGCAGGATCCAGGTGCTCGAGAGCTCGGTCACCACGCCACGGCGCACGAACAGGAAGCCGAGCTTCGCGTCGTTGGCCGCGATCCGGATGTCGTACTGCAGCGGCAGGGTGATGCCGACGCCGACCGCCGCGCCGTTGATCGCGGCGATGATCGGCTTGCGCACGTTCCAGGGCAGGATCGTCTCGACTCGCGGCTGCTCGGCGCGGGCGTGCTCCGCCCGGGCTTCGCTGGTCTCGAACGTGTCGCCGCCGCGCTCCAGGTCCGCGCCGGCGCAGAACGCGCGACCGGCGCCGGTCACGATCACCGCCCGCACCGCGTCGTCGCGATCGCAACGCAGGAGGTGCTCGTTCAGCTCCCCGCCCATCTGCGCGGTGTAGGCGTTCATGCGCTCGGGTCGATCGAGCGTGATCTCCGCGATGCCGTCCTTGACGTCGATCCGTGTATGGCGCTCGTCGCTCATCGCGATCCCCCTTCTCACCAGCCGGCCAGCGCAGCCGCGCGGTCGCGGTGCGCGGCCGGCGTGCCGAGGAACGCGCGGTCGAACATCGCGCGCTTGAAGTAGATCTGGACGTCGCACTCCCAGGTGAAGCCGATCCCGCCGTGCGCCTCGACCGCGTCGCGCGCGATCTGCATGTAGACCTGCGTCAGGTGCGACTTGGCCAGCGCCGCGCTGCGTTCGGATTCGGCCGGCACGTGGTCGAGAGCGTACGCCGCGTACCAGTACAGACCGCGCGCGGGCTCGACCTCGACCGCCATCGCCGCGAGCTGGTGCTTCAACCCCTGGAAGCTGCCGATCGTCACGCCGAACTGCTGGCGCGTCCGGGCGTAGTCGACGGACAGCTCGACGAGCTTCGCGGCGCCGCCGAACGCGTCGGCCGCGAGCAGCACGAGCGCCGCGTCGCGCACACGCGCGCTGGCCGCGGGTCCGCCCGGCATGACGTCGCAGGGCGTTTTCGCGAGCCGCAGCTCCGCGATCCGGCGCGTGCGATCGATGCCGGGCAGCGGCTCGACCGCGAGGCCGTCAGCAGAGCGCTCGCACAGCGCGAGCCCTCCGCCGCGCGTGCCGACCACGAACAGGTCCGCGTGCGCACCGAACGGAACGTGCGCCTTCACGCCGTCGAGCGCGCCGCCGCTCGCGAGCGTCCAGTCCTCGGGCTGCCAGCGCCCGTCGCCCTCGGCGAAGGCGACCGTGCCGAGCACTTCGCCCGACGCGAGCTTGGGCAGCCAGGTCTTCTTCTGCGCGTCGCTGCCCGCGTGCAGGATCGCGAGCCCCGCGAGCGAGTGGCCCAGGAACGGCCCAGGCACCGCTTCCGCGCCGAGCACCTCGGCGGCCAGCGCCAGATCGAGCAGCTCGAGACCCGCGCCGCCGAACTCGTCGGGCACCGCGATCGCGCCGAGCCCGAGCTCGAGCAGCCCCCGCCACAGTTCGGTGTCGTGGCCGTCCTTGCCGTCGAAGATCGCGCGCCGCCGCGAGGGGGTGCACACGTTCGCGGCGAACTGCCGCACGGTCTCCTGGAGCAGCTCCTGCTCCTCGGTCAGATCGAAGTTCACGGCGCTAGCTCCTCTGCGCGGCCGCGTCGCGCGGCAAGCCAAGCCCGCGCTCGCCGATCACGTTGCGCTGGATGTTGGCGGTGCCGCCCGCGACCGCCGAGCCCAGCGACCACATGAACTGGCCGATCCACTGGCCGTTCTCGCGCGGCGCGCCGAGCCGGCGCTCGCGCGGCTCGAGCAGGCCGTCGTCGCCGACCAGGTCGAGCGCGATCTTCGCCATCTCCGTGCCCAGGTTCGTCGACACCAGCTTGTTCATCAGCCCGATGCGGCCGGGATCCTGCGCCTTCGCGGCCTTGGTCAGCTGCCGGTAGCCGGAGTACTGGTGCGAGCGCACGTAGCCCTCGAGCTGCACGAGTCGCTGGCGGATGCCGGGGTCGTCGATCGCGGGCTTGCCGTCGCGCAGGCTGCGCTTCGCGAGCGCGACCAGACCCTCGAACATCGTCACGGTGTTGGCCGCGTCGCCGATCATGTTGCGCTCGTGCTTGAGCGTGGTGCGCGACACGATCCAGCCCTCACCGCGCTTGCCCACGATCCAGTCCGCCGGCGTGCGCGCGTTCGTGAAGAACACCTCGTTGAAGTCGGCCGCGCCCGTCATCTGGCGCAGCGGCCGCACCTCGATGCCCGGCTGCTTCATCGACAGCAGCAGGTAGGAGATGCCCGCGTGCTTGGGCGCGTCGCGCTCGGTGCGGCACAGGCAGAACATGTAGTCGGCCAGGTGCGCGCCGCTGGTCCAGATCTTCTGGCCGTTGATGACCCATTCCCCGTCGGCGAGTTCTCCTCGCGTCTGCAGCGACGCCAGATCGCTGCCCGAGCCGGGCTCGCTGTAGCCCTGACACCAGACGATCTCTCCGCGGATGGTCGGCCCGATGAACTTGTCCTTCTGCCACTCGGCGCCCTTCTCGAGCAGTGTCGGCACCAGCATGCTCGGGCCGATGCCCGCCAGATCGCCGGGCGCGCGCGCCCGAAAGAATTCTTCGCGGATGATCTGCGCCTTCAGCACGTCGGCCGGCTGCTCCGATCCGCCGTAGCGCTTGGGCACGGAGCGCGCGAGGTAGCCGGCCTCGATCGCGCGGCCGCGGAAGAGTGACGCCTTCTGATCGTTCGGGAGCTCCGCGTCTTTGCCCTGCAGCGGCCAGCTCGCGGCCAGGAACTTCGCCACCCGGGCGCGGAACGCCTCGTACTCCGCGCTGTAGGAGAGGTCCATTCAAACGCCCCTTGCTTGAAAGTCGGTCTCGCAGTCTATCATGGGGCCCGAGGAGCATTGGATGGCCCACCCGATCATCTCCGCCGACTCCCACATCACGGAGCCGCCCAACACCTACGTCGACTTCATCGATCCGGCGTGGCGCGATCGCGCACCGCGCATGGAGCGCGTCGAGGGGCGGGGCGACGTGTTCATCGTCGACGGCATGAAGCGGCCGATCGACATCGGGCTCGCCGCCGCCGCCGGCAAGCCGCCCGAGGAGCTGCGCGCAAACGGCATCCCGTTCGAAGAGCTGCACCGCGGCGGCTGGGATCCCGAAGTGCGGCTCGGCGACCAGCTGCGCGACGGTGTCGCCGCCGAGGTGATCTATCCGACGGTGGGCATGGTGCTCTGCAACCACCGCGACTTCGACTACAAGAAGGCCTGCTTCGACGCCTACAACCGCTGGATCACGGGCTTCTGCTCCACACATCCGGAGCGGCTGCTCGGCACGGGCCAGACCGCGATGCGCACGCCCGAAGAGGGCATCGCGGATCTGCACGAGATCAAGCGCCTCGGCCTGCGCGGCGTGATGATGCCCGGCAATCCCGCGCTCGAAGACTACGACTCGAAGATCTACGACGCGTTCTGGGAGACCGCGATCGAGCTCGAGCTGCCGCCCTCGTTCCACATCCTGACCGTGCGCGAGAACGCGCCGGTGCGCGGCCCGAAGATGAACGGCTTCCTGTCGATCATCCGCGGCTGCCAGGACATCATGGGCACGCTCGTGCTGGGAGGCGTATTCGAGCGCCACCCGAAGCTGCGGGTGGTGTGCGTCGAGGCCGACGCGGGCTGGGTGCCGCACTACATGTACCGCATGGACCACGCCTACAAGCGGCACCGCTATTGGCTGCCCGCCGGTCAGGAGCTCTCGAAGCTCCCGTCCGAGTACTTCCGCGAGCACATCTACACCACGTTCCAGGACGACTTCGTCGCGTTCCAGGCCGCCGATCAGATGAACTGGCGGCGCCTCATGTGGGCGAACGACTTCCCGCACAGTGACTCGACCTGGCCCTGGTCACAGGAGATGCTCGCCAAGCACGCCGCCGACCTGCGCCCCGAGCAGCGCCTCGCGATCCTCTGCGAAAACGTGGCGGAGCTGTACAAGATCGACCTCGCGAAGCTGCAGTGAGCTGGAAGCCTGTGCGGCGTACGAGCCTAGCTCCGCTCTTCTGGCAAGCCGGCTAGCGTCGGTAGTAGGAGCAGATCGCCGAGGCGCTCGATGCGGCCGTCGGCGTCGAAGCGCAGCCCGATGCAGGCGACGCCCGCGCCGCGCGCGGCCTCGAGGTCGTAGCGCGAGTCACCGACGACGACCGCCTCGCGTGCAGTCACGCCGAGCCGGCGGCAGGCCTCGCGCACCATGTCCGGCGCGGGCTTCGCGTTCAGTACGTCCGTGCCGCCGACCACGTGGTCGAGCTCGAGCAACGCGTGCGCGAGGATCTCGCGCGCGAGCGGCGAGGGCGTGTTCGAGATCAGCGCCTGCGCGATGCCGCGGCGGCGCAGCTCGGCGGTCACCGCGCGCGCATCGGGGTCCACGCGCAGGTGGCTCGCGTGCTCCATGAAGTGCGCGTGGTACCAGGCTTCGGTCTCGGCCACGGTCTTGTGCGGAAAGAAGCGCTCGACGTCGGCGGCGATGCCCTGCCCCCAGCCGTCGCGCATCGCCTCTCGCGAGATTTCGGTCCCGCCGAACGCGCGCGAGGTCGCGTTCAGCAGGTGGAACCAGACCTCGTAGCTGTCGATCAGGACGCCATCGAGATCCCAGAGCACGGCGCGGATCAGTCGTGGAACGGGCTGCACGTGGAAGGCGGCGCGTTGAAGCGAAGCAGCTGCCTGGCGCTGTTCCGCAGCGTCTTGCCACCGAAGCTCGCGCAGAAGCGCTGGCCGAAATCGCCGATCGCGAGCTGCACGAAGATCTCGCCGGTCGCGGGCAGCGGAACGTCGATCGCGGGTCCGCGGCAGGTCGCGCGCACGTAGTAGCGCGTCACGACGACCGAGCGACACGGATCGGTGGCGCTGCCGGCACCGCGGTAGTGGTAGCTCGCCCACGCGTGCTTGCCGAGCTTCTTCCAGCCCGCCGCGGGCAGCGCGAACTCGATCTCGGAGTGCAGGCCGAGATCCGCAACGCGCAGCACCGCGCCTGCGCTGCGCGGATCGGTCGCCTCGGGCGGAGCGTCCTCCGCGGGCAGCCGGCGCGCGTGCAGGCGCAGCAGCTTGCCCGACACGAGCAGGAGCGATCCACCCTGGAGCATCACGTCGAAGTCACCCTCGCGCGCGATCTCCACCGGGTGCTCGACCACGTTGTTCGACTCGTTCGCCTCCGCGATCTGCCCGAACGGATCCGCCGTCACGCGCAGCGTGTAGCGACCGGTTCGAACGCCGCTGATCTCGATGTACTGACAACCGAGATACGCGGGGTAGATGTCCCAGCAGCCGGCCGCGAGACCCTGGTTCGAGCAGGTGTGCCGGCTGGCGGGACCGAGACAGCCGCTCTCTCGGAGACAGAAGCTGCGCTTGCCACCCAACCCGACCCGCTCGCC
This sequence comes from Myxococcota bacterium, assembly GCA_040902485.1. Lineage (GTDB taxonomy): Bacteria > Myxococcota_A > UBA9160 > SZUA-336 > SZUA-336 > VGRW01. Next base: position 121,354 of record JBBDXF010000024.1, read on the forward strand.
GTTCGCGTCGATCAGTTCGTAGCGCAGGAAGTTGTCGTAGTGCGGATGGTTGTGGCCGCCCGCCGGGCTGCAGATGAACCTCGGGTCGCCGCAGGTCTCGCCCGGGTAGACGGCGCAGCTCGGACAGCGCGGATCGCCGAGCGTCAGGTCGCCCGGCCCGTCGTTGCGCGTGGTGAGCGCGAGCCGCAGCAGATCGATGCCCGTCGTCGACGACGCGCAGCCCTCCGCGACGTCGCCCTCGGCCACGCTCGCGCCGTAGTCGAAGTGGATGTCGGAGGCCTCGGGCACCAGGTCCGGCAGCGCCTGCGCGCTGGCGAGCGCCGGCGTGGTTGCGAGCAGGATCGTCGCGAGCAGCAGCGTCGGGAATGGGGTCATGCCCGATTCTACCCCGCGTTGCCCTCGCCCAGGTAGGCCGCGCGCACACGCGGATCGTTCGCGAGCGCCTGCGCCGAGCCCTCCAGCACCAGCGCCCCGGTCTCCAGCACGTAGGCGCGGTGCGCGACGCGCAGCGCCTGGTGCGCGTTCTGCTCGACCAGCACCACGGTGGTGCCCTGCGCGTTGATCGCGCGCACGATCTCGAAGATCTGCTTCACCAGCAGCGGCGCGAGCCCGAGCGAGGGCTCGTCGAGCAGCAGTACGGACGGCTGCGCCATCAGCGCGCGCCCGATCGCGAGCATCTGCTGCTCGCCGCCGGACAAGGTCCCGCCCGCCTGACTCAGGCGTTCGCGCAGACGCGGAAACAGGGCGAAAACGCGCTCGAGACCCTCTTCCTCGACGCCGCGCCGCGGCCACGCGCCCATCTGCAGGTTCTCGAGCACGGACAGGTTCGCGAAGATGCGCCGGCCCTCGGGCACGTGCGAGCAGCCGAGCGCGACGATCGATTCGGGCCGGTGAGCGGTGACGTCGACGCCCTCGAGCCGGATGCGCCCGGCGCTCGGCCGCACCAGCCCGCTCACAGCGCGCAGCAGCGTCGACTTGCCGGCGCCGTTCGAGCCGATCAGCGTGACGATCTCGCCCGCGTGCACCTCGAACGAGACGCCGCGCAGCGCGTGGATCGCGCCGTAGCGGACGTCGAGCGCCTCGACCGCGAGCAGCGCCGCGCTCACGCGCTCGCCTCGCCGTCGCTGCCGAGATACGCCTCGATCACGGCCGGGTCGCGCCGGACCCGCTCGGGCAGGTCGTCCGCGATCTTCTCGCCGTGGTCGAGCACCACCACGCGATCGCACAGGTCCATCACGAACGAGACGTCGTGGTCGATCAGCACGATCGTGAGCCCGTGATCCCGACGCAGCCGGCGGATCAGCTCGCGCAGCGCCTGCTTCTCGGCCGGGTTCATGCCCGCGGCCGGCTCGTCCAGGAGCAGCAGCTTCGGCCGGGTCGCGAGCGCGCGTGCGATCTCGAGCCGGCGCTGCTCGCCGTAGGGAAGCGAGTCGGCGCGCGCAAACGCGAAGGCGCCCAGCGCGAGCTCGTCGAGCAGTGCGCGCGCCTCGTGCTCCGCCTCGTCCTGGCGCGCGCGCCAGGCAGCGGACCGCAGCACGTCGCGCAGCCCGCTGCGGCGCGCGCCCTGCAGCGACGCGCGCACGTTCTCGAGCGCGGAGAGGCTGCGGAACAAGCGGATGTTCTGGAACGTGCGCGCGATGCCGAG
>JBBDXF010000025.1:0-13760 GCA_040902485.1 Myxococcota bacterium
AACGGATCTATCACAGCGGCGACGCTGTGCCAGGGGTTTTTCCGCAGCCTGCTAGGGGTCCCGGGGGGGGGCCCACCCCCCCCCCCCCCCCCACCCCTCTACGCTCGGCTTCGCGATCGCTTGCGGGCCCCGCGCCCGCGTATGATGGGCGCAATGAAGATCGAGACGCTGGCGTTTGGGTACGGGTTGATCGAGGGCCCACGGGTCGATGGCGCGGGGAATCTGTACTTCAGCGACGTGACCAACGGCGGGGTGTACCGCCGCCGCCCGACCGGGGAGATCGACACGGTCGTGCCGAAACGGCGGGGCGTGGGCGGGATCGCGCTGCACGCCCAGGGCGGGATCGTGATCTCGGGCAAGAACATCTGCCACGTGAAGGACGGCGCGACGCGCGTGCTGTTCGCGCGCGACGACATTCCCGGCTTCAACGACCTGTTCACCGATGCCGAGGGCCGCATCTACACCGGCTCGATGCTGTCGAGCCCGTTCGGCAAGGACGAGGGCGAGCGCAAGCTCGGCGACTGCTTCCGGATCGACGGCGAGGGCCGCGCGACGGTGCTGTACGGCGGCGTCTCGCTCAGCAACGGGATCGGCTTCTCGCCCGACGGCCGCCGCATCTACCACTCCGACTCCGCGCGCGGGCTGGTGCTCGTGCACGAGCTCGACGCGAGCGGCCGGGCCACTCCCCTGACACCGATCCACGTCGAGGGCGGACCCGACGGGCTCGCAATCGACGCCGAGGGCGGCGTGTGGGTCGCGCTGTACCAGGCGGGCGCGGTCGCGCGCTTCAAGCCCGACGGCTCGCCCGACCGGCGCATCGCCCTGCCGGCGCGCGCCGTCACCAGCCTGTGTTTCGGCGGTGCGGACCTGCGCGATCTGTACGTGGTGACGGCCGACAACTCCGACGATCCGGCGCGCGGGGGCACGATCTTCCGCACGCGCAGCGACATCGCGGGGCTGCCCGCGCCGCTCGCGCGGATTTGACGGGCGAGCGCGTCGTGGCGGGACCGCTCGACGGCATCCGCGTGCTCGACTTCGGGCGCTACATCGCCGGGCCCTGGTGCGCGGCGCTGCTCGGCGATCTCGGCGCCGAGGTGATCCGCGTCGACAAGCGCGGCGGCAGCGAGGACCGCTTCGTCGGGCCCGTGACCGACGGCGGCGAGGGCGCGCTGTACCTGCAGGCGAACCGCAACAAGCAGGGCATCACGCTCGACCCGATGAAGCCCGCGGGCCGCGAGGTGGTGCGCCGGCTGGTCGCGCGAAGCGACGTGGTCGTGGCGAACCTGCCGCCGCAGACGCTCGAGGCGATGGGGCTCGACTGGCCCACGCTCTCCGCGCACAACCCGAAGCTCGTGCTGACCACGATCTCCGCGTTCGGCTCGGGCGGACCGTACGCGCGCCGGCTCGGCTTCGACGGCATCGGCCAGGCCATGTCGGGCTCGATGTACCTGTCCGGGCGGCCCGGCGAGCCGACCAAGGCCTACGTGCCGTGGGTCGACTTCGGCACCGCAACCCACGCCGCGTTCGCGACCGTCGCGGCGCTCTACGCGCGCAAGAGCACGGGCCGTGGCCAACACGTGGAAGCGTCGCTGCTGCGCACCGCGCTCACCGTCTCGAACGCGCCGCTGATCGAGCAGCGTGTGCGCAAGCTCGACCGCGTCGCGACGGGCAACCGCAGCCAGATCGCCGGCCCGAGCGATTCGTTCCGCACGCAGGACGGCTGGATCCTCGCGCAGGTGATCGGCCAGCCGCTGTTCGAGCGCTGGTGCAAGCTCACGGGCGAGACCGGGCTGCTCGGCGATCCGCGCTTCGCGAGCGACGACGCGCGCGGCGAGAACGGCGCGATCCTGTCCGAGCGCATGGCGCGCTGGTGCGCGCAGCGCACGACCGCCGACGCGCTGGCCGCGCTCGAGGCCGCGCACATCCCCGCCGGTCCGATCTACTCCCCGCAGCAGGCCGTGGACGATCCACACGCGAACGAGGCCGGCATCTTGCGCGAGTTCTCCTTTCCGGGTCTGCCCGTGCCGGCGCCGCTCTCCGACACGCCCGCGCGGTTCTCCGCGAGCGATGCCGGCATCCGCACGCGCGCGCCGCTGCTCGGCGAGCACACCGACGCGGTGCTGCGCACGCTCGGCGGCTACGGCGACGCGGAGCTCGCCGAGCTACGCGCGGGCGGCGTGATCTAGCGACGCAGCTCGCTACTTCGGCTGCGGCGGAAGCGAAGAACCGCGGCGAGTGCCACGTGCTCGCGGCCGGCCAGTCGCGCTTCGATCCGACGCTCGCGGACGAGCCGCCGTCGCGCACGGTCAGCGAGACGCACCCGCAGGGCGGCGACGTGGTCGGCTCCGGCGCGATCGCGAAGGGCGCCGTGAAGGGCGCGGTCGGAGGCGTCGTGGTCGGCGCGATCGCGGGTGACGCGGGCAAGGGCGCCGCGATCGGCGCCGGCGCGGGCGCGCTGTTCGGCGGCGTGCGCCGCCATCGGGCGACACAGAAGAGGGTCACCACCGCGCGCACGAACCCGGAGTACACGGCCTACGTCGAGGCGAAGAACGGCTACCGGACCGCGTTCGACGCCTGCATGGCCGCGCGCGCGGCGCAGCCGGTGGCGCCGTGATGCGGCGCGCGGCGTTCCTCGCGCTGGCCTCGTGGCTCGGCGTCGCGGCTGCGCGAACGCGCGGTAGCCGCTACAGCTCGAGCCAGAGCTCCTTCGGCCCGCGCAGGATGGTGTTGTTCCGCCAGACGATCGTCTGCTCGGGCAGCCGCACGTTCGGGTAGCGGGTGACCAGCGCCTCGAGCGCGAGCGAGCCCTCGAGGCGCGCGAGCTGCGCGCCCAGACAGAAGTGGATGCCGTGGCTGAACGACAGGTGGCGCAGGTCGCCGCGCGTGATGTCGAGGCGCTCGGGACTGGCGTTGGCGGCCGGATCGCGGTTCGCCGCGCCGAGCAAGAGCACCAGCTGCTGGCCGCGACGCAGGCGGTGGCCCGAGAGCGTGCAGTCCTGCTTCACGATCCGCGAGGTCATCTGCACCGGGCTGTCGTAGCGCAGCACCTCTTCGAGCGCGGCGGGCACGCGCTCGGGCTCCGCGCGCAAGAGCGCCAGCTGCTCGGGATTGCGCAACAGCGCCAGCATCGCGTTGGAGATCAGGTTGGTCGTGGTCTCGTTCCCGGCCACCAGCAGGAGCACCAGCGTCGCGAACATCTCCGACAGCCTCAGGCGGTCGCCGTCCTCCTCGGCGGCGACCAGCGCCGAGATCAGGTCGTCGCGCGGCGCGGCGCGGCGCGCGTCGACGATCGCCTCGAAGTAGCTGCGCAGCTCCGCGGTCGCGCGCAGGGCGGCGCGCTGGTCCTCGAAGTCGCCCTCGCCGAGCGAGCGCACGATCTGGTTGGACCAGTCGCGGAAGCGCAGGTGGTCCTCCGGTGGAACGCCGAGCATCTCGGCGATCACGCGCACGGGCAGCGGCGCCGCGAACTCGCGCACCAGCTCCATCGCGCCGTGCGCGGGTCGCGCCTCGACGAGCTCCTTCAGGATCTGCTCCACGCGCGGGCGCATGCGCTCGACCGCGCGCGGCGTGAAGGCCTTGGCGACCAGGCCGCGCAGGCGCGTGTGATCGGGTGGATCGCGCCGCAGCATCGACATGTTGTCGCCCTGGTAGGGATCCGGAAGCCCGTGCCGCGCCATGCGCCGGACCATGCGCGAGTACAGGTTCAGGTTGCGCTCGTCCGACGAGAACGAGCTGTCGCGCAGCACCGCGATCACGTCGTCGTAGCGCGACAGCACGTAGCCGTCGGCAGGGCGGCTCTTGTGGAACGGATCCGTCTCGCGCAGCCTGCGGTAGAACGGGTAGGGGTCCTCGCGGAAGCCCTTCGCCAGCGGATTGAAGACGACGCCGGTCTCGATCCGCTCGACCGCGACCTGCGCGAGCGAGCGAGCCGTCCAGATGAAGTCGTCGATGCGTGTGCGCAGGGTCATGCGGCGTTCCTTTCCGTGGCGGGTTCGTCGTGCTCGGGCGAGATCTCTTCGAGGCTGCGGCCCGCCGTTTCGGGAAGCGAGAGCGCGACCAGCAGCGGCGCGAAGAGCGCGGCGCAGAGCAGGATCGAGATCGCGCTCCAATGCGAGCCGGTGACACCGTACAGCGTCGACTCGAGCGCGAGCCCGAGGCCGCCGCCGAGCGTCGCCAGCGCGAGCCGCGCGCCGGCCGCCGTCGAGCGGTGCGAGGTCGGGAACAGCTCCGCGCCGTAGGTCGACATCAGCGTATCGTGGCCGACCAGCATGAAGATGAGCGCGATCCAGAGCGGCACGAGCCACACGCCGCCCGCGTTGAAGAACGCCAGGAACAGCGCGAACACCGACACACCCGCGGCGATCGTCATGCCGAAGCGCCCGAAGCGGTCCGACAGCGCGCCCGCGACCGGCGCGCCGCAGATCGCGATCGCGCCGCCGGACACGTACAAGAGGCTCACCTGACCGGCCGACCAGCCGTGCGCCTGCTGCAGGTACTTCGGTCCCATCAGGTCCGCGGCAGCGATGCCGAGCGCGTACAGCGTCACGATCGCCGCGGTGGCAGCGAAGCGGCCCGGGTAGTCGCGCGCGAGCCGGCGCACGGGCAGCCACATGCCGCGCTCCGCGAGCTGCGCGCGCGCCTCGAAGCGCGCGGTCTCGGGCAGGCTGCGGCGCAGCCAGGCGAGCACGAGCAGCGGCGCGAGCCCGACCAGGTACAGCGCGCGCCAGCCCTGCGCCGACCCGGCCGCGAGCGGGAGCAGGATCGCCGCGAGACCGACGCCGCAGGACTTGATCGCGATCAGCGCGCCGATGCCCCAGCCGCGCGCCTCGGGCGCGAGCTCCTCGCTGATCACGACCACCGCGAGCAGCATCTCCGCCGTGCCGAACGCGCGCGCCAGGAACTGCAACGTGACGTAGGTGTACGGGTCGGTCGCGAACGCGGTCGCGCCGGTGAGCGCCGTGTAGGCGAGGATCGTGCCGAGCAGCGCGCGCCGCCGCCCCACGCGATCGGCCGCGAGCGCGATGAAGATCGCGGGCAGCGAGCCCAGGCGTAGGATCGAGCCGAGCCAGCCGACGTCCGCCTCCGCGATGCCGAGCCCCGCCTGGATCTGCGGCAGCGCCATCCCGAACAGCGACAGGTCGTACTGGTCGAAGAGCGTCGCCAGCGAGACCAGACCGAGCACCCGCCACTGCCGCTGCGTGAGCTCCGGCGCGCCGGCCAGGAACGGGAGCCAGCGCTGCCAGCGAGGCCGAGCGATCGCAGCTGGGTCCGACATCGCGCGTCGCTACAGCAACTCGGGTGCCAAGGCGCGGCCGTCGACGCGGCGTTCACGCCGCACGCGCCTGCATGCAGCGTCCGACACCCTGCAGTGACGGCCTAACGCTTGCCGCGCTTCTTGTGCTTCTTCTGCGCCTTGCGCTGGTCGCGCTTGGCCATCGCCTTCTGGGCGCGCTGCATCTTGCGATTGCCGAGCATGCCGCCCATCCCGCCGAGCGCGGCGGGGTCGAAGCCGGCTGGAAGCTGGGGCATGCCGCCGCCTCCGCCGCCGCCGCCGAACATGCGGCCGACGCCGGGGATCTTCGACAGCAGGCCGCCGGCGCCTCCGCCACCGATCTGGCTCATCATCTCGCGCATCTGCTTGAAGCGCGCCAAGAGCCCGACCAGGTCGGTGACCTTGGTGCCCGAGCCGCGCGCGACGCGGTTCTGGCGCGACGCGTTCAAGAGCTCCGGGCGGCGCCGCTCGCCCGGCGTCATCGACGTGATCATCGCCTCGATCCGGCGCAGCTCCTTGGGATCGACGCTCGCGCCCTCCGGCATCATCTCGCTCATCCCGGGGACTTTCGCGAGCAGGTCGGTGAGCGAGCCCATCTTCTGCAGCGTGCGCAGCTGGGTCAGGAAGTCCTCGAGCGTGAACTGCCCGCGCAGCATGCGCTCGGCGTCCTGCTCGGCTTGCTCTGTGTCGACGACCTCCTCGAAGTCCTGCATCAGGCCGACCACGTCGCCCATGCCGAGGATGCGCTGCGCGAGACCGTCGCCGCGGAAGGTCTCGAGCTTGTCGACGGCCTCGCCCATGGTGACGAAGCGCACCGGCACGCCCGTCGCGGCGCGGATCGAGAGCGCGGCGCCGCCGCGCGCGTCGCCGTCGAGCTTGGTCAGGATCAGCCCGTCGAGCGGGATGCGCTCGGCGAAGCCGCGCGCCACGTTCACGGCCTCGCGGCCCATCATCGCGTCACAGACCAGTGTCGTGTGGTCGGGCTGGGTGCGGGCGGCGATCTGCTCCAGCTCGACCATCAGCTCGTCGTCGATCTGCAGCCGGCCGGCGGTGTCGAGGATGACGGTGTTGAAGCGGTTCTCACGCGCGTAGGCGACCGCCTCGGCGCAGATCGCCGGTGCGTCGTCGCCCTCGCGCGTGAACACCTCCACCCCGACCTTCTCGCCCAGCACGCGCAGCTGCTCGCGCGCCGCGGGCCTGCGCACGTCGGCTGCGACCAGCAGCGGCCGCTCGCCCTGGCGCTTCAGGTTCCGCGCGAGCTTGGCGCAGGTGCTGGTCTTTCCGGTGCCCTGCAGGCCGAGCATCATGACCACGCGTGTGCGGCCCTTGGCGGGCTCGAAGGGCTGGCCCGCGCCCATCAGCGCGACCAGCTCCTCGTAGCAGGCCTTGGTGAAGTGGTCGCCGGGGGTGACGCGCAGCTTCTGGCCGCTCTTCTTGCCGGCCTCGAGGCGGACCATCTCGCCCTTGCAGCGCTCGCTCACCTTCGCCAGGAATTCGCGCACGATGCCGAGCTCGACGTCGGCCTCGAGCAGCGACGCGCGCACCTCCTGGAGCGCCTCGGCGATGTTCTCGTCGGAGAGCTCGGCCACGCCGCGGAAGCGGTCGCGCGCGTTCTTGAAGCCCTTGCTGAGCGTCTCGAGCATCGGGGGGGCAGGCTAGCAAACGACGCGAGACCTTTGTCGCGTTTGAAATGGGCGTTCCGCCTGTGCCAGAGTGGCGCGACTTGAGCACGAACGTCGAGGCGCACATCACGGGCACCGTCTTCAAGATCGAGACCTCGGTCGGAGCGGCGGTTCGCGAGGCCGACGTGCTCGTGATTCTCGAGTCGATGAAGATGGAGTTGCCCGTCGAGGCACCCGCGGGCGGCCGCGTGGCGAAGATCCTCGTCGCGGAAGGACAGAGCGTGGAAGAGGGCGACGTGCTCGTCGTGCTCGACTAAGGAGAGAAAGATGGGACTTCTGGATGGCAAGGTCGCGATCATCACCGGCGCAGGCGGCGGACTCGGGCGCTGTCACGCGTTGCTGCTCGCCAAGGAAGGGGCCGCCATCGTCGTGAACGACCTCGGCGGCTCGCGCGACGGGCAAGGCGGCTCGAGCTCGATGGCCGACCAGGTCGTGAACGAGATCAAGGCCGCGGGCGGCCAGGCGGTCGCGAACTACGACTCCGTCGCGACCGTGAAGGGCGGCGAGAACATCTGCAAGACCGCCGTCGATGCGTTCGGCAAGGTCGACATCCTGGTGAACAACGCCGGCATCCTGCGCGACATGACGCTGGTGAAGACCGACGAGGCGTCCTGGGACATCGTGGTGCAGGTGCACCTGAAGGGCACCTACTGCGTGACGCGCCCGGTGTTCACGCACATGAAGGACCGCGGCCAGGGGGGGGTGATCGTGAACACGAGCTCCACCTCCGGTCTGATCGGCAACTTCGGCCAGTGCAACTACGGCGCGGCCAAGGCCGGCATCGCGGGCTTCACGCGCTGCCTCGCGCTCGAGGGCAAGAAGTACGGCATCCGCGTCTGGGGCCTGGCGCCCGTCGCGGTCACGCGCCTGACCGAGGACCTGCCCGGCATGGGCAACGAAGCGGTGAAGGAAGCGCTCGGTCCCGAGAAGGTCTCGCCGGCGGTGCTCTACATGGTGAGTGACCTGTCGAAGGACAAGACCGGCAAGTTCCTGTTCGCGGGCGGCACTAAGGTCGCGGAGATGAAGATCGTGGTCTCGGACGGCGTGAAGAACCCGAAGGGCGTCACGGCCCAGGAGATCGCGGCGAACGAGGACAAGGTGTTCATGGAGGACAAGCCCTTCAATCTGATGGGCTAGGGGTCGGAGTGAGCGCCAAAACGGGGTTCGTGTTCCACGAGCGGTACCTGTGGCACGACACGCGGTCGGCCGCGGGTTTCATCCCCGCGGGCGGCATGGTCGAGCCCGACCGCCACGCCGAGAACCCCGACACCAAACGGCGTTTCCGCAACTTGCTCGCGGTCTCGGGCCTGCTCGAGCAGCTGGTCGAGCTCGCGCCGCGCATGGCGACCGAGGACGAGATCCTGCGCGTGCACGGGCGCGACTACCTCGAGCGCGTGAAGAAGCTCTCGGCCGAGAACGGCGGCGACGCCGGCGTGCTCACGCCCTTCGGTCCCGGCAGCTACGAGATCGCGCTGCTCGCGGCGGGCGGCGCGATCAGCGCGGTCGACGCCGTGCTCGACGGCCGGGTGGCGTCGGCCTACGCGCTGATCCGCCCGCCCGGCCACCACGCCGAGGCCGACCAGGGCATGGGCTTCTGCATCTTCTCGAACGCCGCGATCGCCGCGCACCACGCGCGCGCGGCGCGCGGGCTCGCGCGCGTGGCGATCGTCGACTGGGACGTGCACCACGGCAACGGCAGCGAGAGCGCGTTCTACCGCGACCCGAGCGTGCTCACCCTCTCGGTGCACCAGGACAACTACTTCCCGGCGGGGCGCGGCGCGCTCGAAGAGGGCGGCGAGGGTCCCGGGCTCGGTTACAACATGAACATCCCCCTGCCGCCGGGCTCGGGGCACGGTGCGTACGAGGCGGTCTTCGCGCGCGTGGTCGCGCCGGCGCTGCGCAAGTTCCGCCCGGAGCTCCTGATCATCGCGTCGGGCTTCGACGGCGGCGCGATGGATCCGCTCGGCCGCATGCTCGCGACCAGCGCGACCTACCGCTCGCTCACGCGCACGCTGGTCGAGGTCGCGCGCGAGCTGTGCTCCGGCCGCATCGCGCTCACCCACGAGGGCGGATACTCGACCGCGCACGTGCCGTTCTGCGGCCTCGCGGTGATGGAAGAGCTCTCGGGGATCTCGACCGGCGTGGTCGATCCGTTCCTCGAGTTCTTCATGGCGATCGGGGGACAGGCGCTCCAGCCGCACCAGGAGGCGGTGATCCGGGCGGCGGAGAAGCGGCTCGAGCTGATTCGCTGAGGGGTAAACGCGCGGATCTCGCGCACCGCCTCAGCCCCGCGCCAGCGCCTCCGCCAGCGATCTCTTGTCGGTGAGTCGCGGCTCGATGCCTGCGTCCTCGAGTACGTAGACCGGGCCCTTGCCGTGGAGCGATTCCCGAGTCAGTGCGACGTCGACCTTCTGCGCGACCCGCCACTCCGCGACCCGCATTCCCTTCGCTCGCTCGTCCGCCGCGTGAGGGTTGGGCAGAACCCGCTGCTCGGCGACGGCGCCGTCCGCGCGGCGCACGGACGCGATCGCGAAATAGGGTGCGGCGCCGAAGTGCTCGCTCACTTCGCCCTCGCGGTCGGCGAGCGGGACCGCATACCGCACGCAGGGCGCGGTTGGCACCTCGACGTGCAGCAGCACGCGCTCGACGTGCGGCACCGCCGCTGGCACTGCGGCCTCGATGCGCTGCACGACTGTCTCCGTCCGCGAGAGTCGGTGTGTCGAGCGAGGCGTCGAGAAGTGCGCGGATCGCGTCGCGCAGCAGGTCCCAGCCGGTCTTGACGACCGCGACGACGATGCCCGACCGCCACCCGGTTCTCTACCTTGTAGAGGCCATAGGGGAAGCCGCGCATCGTGCGTGTCGCGAGCCGGAGCCCGATGAGCACGCCGACCGCGGCGAGAAGATCCACGAGGTTGCATCAGCTCGGCGGTCACGGCCAGGCTGCCGGACGCGCGCGCGATCGCGGCGTGCAGCGCGGCGAGCGCGATGTTCACCGCGATCGAGGCCCAGCCCCAGCGCTCGAGCTTCCACGCGCAGTCCTCGCGGCACGGCCTCGATCTTCCGATTCGAGTCTCGTCTCTGTGTAGCGCCCCGCGATCTCCGACGGAGCGCGCGCTCATGACTCGAGCAGCGCGCGCATCGCCCAGAGGATCGCGATCCCCGACGCGAACGAGACGAAGTGGATCACGCTGGTGCTCACGCTCCGGTGCTTGTTCACCTCGGGCACCAAGTCCGACGCACCGATGTAGATGAAGTTGCCCGCCGCGAACGGGACGAGGAAGGAGATGTCGATCGCCATCGAGACGAAGTACGTCACGAGCGCGCCGACGAGGAACGCGCCCCCGGACAGGAAGTTGAACAGCAGCGCCGGTCCCCGCCGCCAGCCGCCGTGGATCAGCACGCCGAAGTCTCCGAGCTCTTGAGGGACTTCGTGAGCGGCGGCGGCGAGCCAGGCGGTGATTCCGAGGCGCACGTCGATCAAGAACACGCTCGCGACGCCCAATCCGCCGAGGAAGTTGTGCAGCCCGTCGCCGAGCAGGATCAGATAGGTGAGGGGCTCCTTGCAGCCCGCCCTGGCGCGGTGGCAATGGTGCCAGTGCAGGAACTGCTCGAGGGCGAAGAAGAGCGTGAAGCCCGCCATCGTCCAGCCGAAGACCCAGACTACGTCCTCCGATCCGATTGCCGCCGCCGGAAGCATGTGGAAGAACGCACCGCCGAGCAGGGAGCCCGCCGCGAACGCGACGAGCGGTGTCACGAGCTTGTCGAGCGTCGCCGGTCGTAGAAGCAACGTCACGCTCCCGACCAGCGCGATCGCGCTCATCGACAGGCCGCTCAGGAAGATCCAGAGGAAAGGGGTCATGAGTCTCCGTCACTCGCACCGCAGCTCGGCAGTGACCCCCACGATGTCACCGAACGGGAGTGGAGTCGACCGAGCGGGAAGGGGATGCGGGAGCACCGCGGACTCGCAGTGCAGCCGGCGGAGCCGCGCTCCGCCCGCCTCGGCCATGAGGCGACGCAGGGCCGAAGGAGAGAGGTCGCGCGCATGCGGCAGCAGCGCTCCCCGCGAAGCCGGGCCGAAACGGCGCGACAGCGCCCCGACACTGCAGCGGTTCAAAGCCAGCACCAGCACTCCCTGGCGCGCGACCCGGGTGGCCTCGGAGAGCGCGAGCCGCGGGTCTTCGAGGAACTCGAGCGTCGTGACGAACAAGGCGAGGTCGACGGCGCGGTCGCGCAGCGGAAGCGAGTGCGCGTCGGCGACGAGAACGGGGCACTGCGGCAAGCTGCGCCTCAGAATCGCGAGCATCGCGGGCGAGCGGTCCAGGCCGATCGGCGCGAGCCCCCTTTGCGCGAGCCACGTCGTGAAGTGGCCCGTGCCACAGCCGAGGTCCAGAACGGCTCGGGCGCGCGGGAACGCGCCGAGGAACCGACCGAGCAAGTGCTTCTCTCCGCTGGATGCTCTTCGTCCGCGCGCCGTCTCGTACCACGACTCGTAGCGCTCGGCCTCGCGTTCGAAGGGCCGCCACGTCACCGCGGCGCGGCGGGGCAGGTGTTCGACACGGTGATCACCATCGCGACCGGTCCAAGCGCCGCGACCTGTTCGAAGCCTTCCTTCAGGGCCCTGAAGACGGTCTCGACCTCGCCCGAGACGAGGGTGCTCATCGGACCCACCTGCGCCTCGATCCCGCGAAGCTCGAGCGCGCTGCGGAGCACCTCGACGGCCGGCGAAAGCTTCTCCTGGCGCAACGGATAGAGACTCACTTGAGCACTCACGTCCATGTCGCTCCTCCTTTGTACGCGCTTCTCAGTCACGGGAATCTTCGCTACCGAGCTCGCTCAGTATCGCAGCCCGTGCGTCCTTCACCTTCGAGAGCTTCTGCTTGCGCAGGCTCGCGACCTCCGCGGCGGTGTAGGGCGCGAAGTCGGCGGGCAGGTGCGCGGGATCGAAGCGGCGCACGATCCAATCCAGCAACTCGGCGAGCTCGCGGTCCGAGAGCGGGGCGTTCGCCGAGCCCGGCACGCGCACCAGGAACGCGCGTCCCGCGGGCGAGCCGAGGAACACCGAAACGTGTCCGCGCAGGTCCGGAACCGCTCCCGGCAGGCCGCTGCCGTCGGGCCGGTGACAGCCCTGGCAGTGCAGCATGTAGTTCGTCTCGGGCGCGCGCCGCGTGTCCTCGGCCGCGGCCACGAGCAGCGTCGCCGCGAGCACGACGCCGAGCCGGATCACTTGTCCGCGAGACCGACGAGTACCGCCGTCGAGCAGTGGTACGCGATCTTGTTCTCGCCCCCCAGACACCAGTTGATGTCGTTGCTCACCCAGGGCAGGTACGGCGGGCGATCGCCTTCGTTGCGGTTGCACATGCAGTGACCGCAGCTCGCTTTCCCGCAGCAGTCGTTGTACGAGACGATGTACGCCTTGCCGTCGGCCGGGTTCACGCACGTGCCCACCCAGGTCATCGGAGCGGGGGAGGTGCCCGGCGGACAGGTGCTCGCGCTGCCGCCGCAGCACGAGCACAGGTACCCGTCGATCGCGCAGTAGCGCCAGTAGTCGCAGCTCTCCGGGTCGTCGATCTTCCCGCCGCCCGACGGCTCGCCCGCGGCGCGGGTGATGCGCGAGACCGGCAGCAGCGGAAGCGCCGCGCCGCCGACCAGCAGCCGGCCGAGCATCCCGAGCAGCGAGCGCCGCGAGGTGCGCGACGCCAGCCTTCGTGCCGCGGCTTGCGTGAGCGCGTCGACGCGGCTCACTTCCCCGCTCCCGCGATCGGCTGCACGAGCCCCGGCCAGCTCGCCGCGTTCTCGATCGTGCGCCGCTTCGCCCCGCTGCGCGCGTCGTAGATCACGAGCCGAGGCGCGCCCAGGAACGCGGCGTAGAGCAGCGGTGCGTCGTCCTGGCTGACCGCGATCGAGGTCGCGGGCTCGCCGAGCGCGATCTCCTGCACGCGCTTCTTCGTCCCCAGGTCGTAGACCCAGACGACTTGCCCGGGATCCTTGTGCGTGTCCGCGCCGCCCAGGTGCACGAGCACGTAGAGCCGGCCGGTCGAGGCGTGCACCGCGAACGGCTGCAGGCCGCCCGGCAGCCAGCCCGCCGCGCGCTCCGCTGCGTCCGCGAGCGGCCAGGTCGCGCCGAAGCCGAGCCCGGAGGCCGACACGTCGACCGGATGCACGTCGCCCGCGAACGAGAAGAACAGCCACTGCCCGCCCGCGCGCACCGCCTTCTCGAGCAGCGGATCCTCGGACGGGTCGAACAGCTTCGCGTGCGCCTTGCGCGCCTGCTCCTTGCCCGCGTCGTCGAGCGTCAGCTCGAGCAGGCCGCCGTCGCCGCACAGCGACGCGAAGCGCCGCGGACCGAGCGGGTAGATCAGCGCGCAGCCGGCGACCTCGATCTCGCCCACGAACGCGCCGCGCTCGAGATCGACCACCGAGACCGTCGAGGCGGGCGAGAAGTTGTAGGCGAGCAGGAAGCGCTCGTCGTCGAGCAGGCTCGCGTGGGCGCTGGTCGGCATGCCGAGCAGGCGCTTGGCGGGGATCTCGATCTCGCCGGTGGGCATGAGCGTGGTCGCGTCGAAGGTCGTCACCACGTCCGTGCGCGTGCCGCGGAAGCCGCGCGACAGGTAGGTCTCGGCCGAGTAGAAGCGCTTCGTCCTCGCGGCGAGCTCGAGCTCCATGCCGAGGTAGCCTGTGTCGATCTGCGCGAGCTGGCGGCCGGTGTCGGCGTCGAACAGCGCCGCCTTCGCGTAGCCGATCCCCATCAGATCATGGAGCCAGACCCGATGCCGGCCGTCGCCGAGCCGCGCCGTGGGGGGGCGGGG
>JBBDXF010000025.1:13770-122398 GCA_040902485.1 Myxococcota bacterium
GCCTAGGAAGTCCGCAGCCGTCACTCGCGCCGCCAGGCTCGCGACGAGGACCAGCGAGAGCGCAAGAACCGCAAGCCTCGGTGCAGCCACGCCGGCCACGCTGCCACCCCTGCGCCGCCCGGTCAAGCACCGGGACGGTCGCGGATTCGCGCCATGCCGACTACCTTCGGCGCGTGGCCGAGGTGAAGCTCCGTCTGATCCCGGATCCCACCCCCGAGACCGCGCCCGCGCCCCGGTCGAGCGCGGCGGTCAACCCGTACACGTCGATGACCGAGCGCTTCGGGCGCACCGCGACGCTGTTCGGCCGGCGCTTCTTCGGCGAGTTCGACTTCGAGCGCCACGACGCCGAGCGGCTCTGCGATCTCGATCGCGCCGGCGCCGTCGTGTACGTGATGCGCTACAGCTCGCGGCTCGACTACTTCCTGTTCAACTGGCTGTTCCTGCTGCGCGGGATCCGGCTCTCGTCGTTCGCGAACGGGATCAAGTTCTTCTACTACCGCCCGTTCACCGAGGCGCTGCGGCTGTTGTTCCAGGGGATCGGCGAGCGCGTGCGGCGCGGCAAGAGCGGCATGCGCGAGCGCAGCATCGTGCAGATCCGCCAGTGCGTGCGCGACGGCGGCTCGGCGTTCCTGTTCCTGCGCACCGACAAGATCCGCACGCGCGTGCGCAGCAAGCGCGGCGCGCTGCGCGAGGGGCGCACCGAGCTCGACTACCTGCGTGAGGTGGTCGACACCGCCTTCGCGAGCGACGTGCCGGTCTCGCTCGTCCCGCTCGCGCTGTTCTGGCGCAAGGGCGCGCGCCCGGAGCGGCCGTTCCTGAACCTCTTCTACGGCGGCAACGAGCGGCCGACGGATTCCGGCAAGGTCGTCGCGTTCCTGTGGAACTACCGGAACCTCGCGGTGCGCGTGGGACAGCCCATCGACCTGCGCGCGTTCGTCGACTCGAACCGTGCCTCGGGCCGCGAGCGCGTGGTGAAGCAGGTGCGCCGCTCGCTCTTGATCTTCCTGCGCCGCGAGGAGAAGCCGGTCGTTGGCGCGCCGCTGCCGAGCTTCGCGCGCGTGCAGGACGCGGTGCTCGAGGACGGCGAGGTGCGGCGCGTGATCGCCGAGGTCTCGAGCGGGAAGCGCCGCTCCGGCGAGCGCGTCGAGGCGCGCGCGCGCAAGAACCTGGCCGAGATCGCGGCGTCGCCGAGCGCGACCATGCTCGCGGTGCTCGCGGTGCTGGTCGAATGGCTGTTCAAGCGGCTGTTCGCGCGCATCGACGTGTACGGCCTCGAGCCGGTCGTCGAGGCGGCGAAGCTGCACCCGCTGGTGCTGGTGCCGAGTCACCGCTCGCACTTCGACTATCTGATCCTCTCCTACCTCTTCTACCAGAACCACCTGGTGCCGCCGCAGGTCGCGGCGGGCATCAATCTGTCGTTCTGGCCGCTGGGTCCGATCTTCCGGCGCGGCGGCGCGTTCTTCCTGCGCCGCAGCTTCGACGGCGATCCGCTGTACCGCGCGGTGTTCCGCAGCTACGTGCAGCACCTGATCAAGGATGGCGTCACCCAGGAGTTCTTCATCGAGGGCACGCGCTCGCGCACCGGCAAGACGCTGCGCCCGAAGCTCGGCATGCTGCGCATGGTGCTCGAGGCCTACGCGCGCGGCGCGCGCCGCGACCTGTATCTGGTGCCGATCGGCTTCACCTACGAGCGGCTGGTGGAGGAGAGCTCGATCACCGGCGAACGCGGCGGCGCGCGCAAGCAGCGCGAGTCGCTGCTCTCGCTGCTGCGCGCCCACACCGTGCTGCGTTACAAGTACGGCAGCGTGACGGTGCGCTTCGGCGAGCCGATCTCGCTCGCGCAGCACTTCGGCGACGCGGTGCCGCGCCGCATGGGTCCGGGCCAGATTCCCGACCTGCGCAACGTGACCGCGGAGTTCGGCGTCGAGATCTCGCGCCGCATCGACGCGCTGATCACGGCTGGCCGCTCCGCGGTCTCGGCCGCGGCGCTGCTCGGCCAGCCCGCCAACGCCCTGCGCGAGGAGGAGCTGCGCGAGCGCGTGAGCGAGGTCGCGCGCGTGATCGACCTGCTCGGCGTGCCGCGCTCCGAATCGCTCGAGCGCTGCCTCGCGAGTGGCCGTCCCGAGGCCGCGCTCGAGCTGCTCGAGCAAGCCGAGCGCGTGAAGCGCGTGCCCTCGCCGCGAGGCGACCTGATCCAGATCGCCGACGGCATGCGCGCCGCGCTCGATCTGTACCGCGCCACGATCGGCCACGCGCTGGTCTGGCCGGCGGTGCTCGCGCTGGCCCTGCGCGAGCCGCGCATGCGCGACGCGCTGTTCGCCGACGCCTCGCGCTGGCTCGATCTGCTCGCCGACGAGTACTTCCCGCTCGAGGGCGAGGCGCGGCGCGAGCGGCTCGAGCGCGTGCTCGCGCACCTGGTCGCGCGCGGCTGGGTCGACCAGGCGGCCACCGGCGCGATCGTGCCGACGGAAGCCGGCGAGCCCTGGCTCGGCTTCCTGCGCGCGCAGCTCCAGCCGCTGCTCGAGGCGTACGAAGCCGTCGCGCGGGTGGTGGCCGAGGCCAACGGGCAGGGCGAGCGCGACGCGCTGCTCGACCGCGTGCGCGCCGTGCAGAAGGAGGCGCTGCTGGTCGGCGAGGCGCGCTACCCCGAGGGCGCCTGTCCGGTCGCCGCGGGCAACGCCCTCGAGGTCCTGCAGCGCGAGGGCATCGTGGTCGCGCAGGCCAAGTCCGATCGGGGCGAGACGAACCTCGCGGCCGGCCCCGAATTCGGCGCCCTCGAGGCGCTGCGCGCTCGCCTGGCAGCCGCGACTGCCCTCCGATAGAGTCGCGCGCCATGGCGCTGGGCGTGAAGCGGTCGAAGGAAGGCACGCAGGTGCTGCGCTTCGGGTTCCCGAAGGGCTCCCTGCAAGACATGACCGCGACGCTGTTCGAGCGCGCCGGCTACCGCATGAGCTTCCCCGAGCGCTCGCTCTACCCGACGATCGACGACGCCGAGATCGAGTGCGTGCTGATCCGCGCCCAGGAGATCGGCCGCTACGTGGGCGAGGGCGTGCTCGACGCCGGCATCACCGGCTTCGACTGGATCCAGGAGAGCAAGTCGAAGCTGCGCGAGCTCGCGGAGCTGCGTTACTCGAAGACCAGCCTGCGGCCGACGCGCTGGGTGCTGGCCGTTCCCGAAGACTCCCCCATTCGCGGCGTGAAGGACCTGGCCGGCAAGCGCATCGCCACCGAGGCCGTCGACCTGGTGAAGAGCTGGCTCAAGCAGCACCGCGTGAGGGCGCACGTCGAGTTCTCCTGGGGCGCGACGGAGGTGAAGCCTCCTCTGCTCGCCGACGCGATCGTCGACGTCACCGAGACGGGCTCGAGCCTGCGCGCGAACAAGCTGCGCATCGTCGAGACGCTGCTCGAGAGCACGCCGCGCTTGATCGCGAACAAGGCCAGCTACAAGGACCCGTGGAAGCGGCGCAAGCTCGACCGGCTGGCGCTCATGCTCACCGGCGCCATGAACGCGAACGGCAAAGTGGGCCTGATGCTGAACTGTCCGAAGGACTGCCTGCCGAAGATCCTGGCGCTGCTGCCCGCGCTCTCGTCGCCGACCGTCTCGCCGCTCGCCGACGGCAAGATGGTGGCGATGAACACGATCATCGACGAGGCGCGCGCGCGCGACCTGATCCCCGACCTCGCCGACGTCGGCGCGACCGGCATCGTCGAGTTCCCGATCACCAAGCTCGTCTACTGAGCCGGCCCTGATCGCGACGCGGCGCGCGCGAGCGCCTGGCGGTACGCCCCGACCGTCGCTTGGGCGCACGCCGCCCAGGTGAAGCGCCGCGCCCGCTCCTCTCCGCGACGCGCGTAGTCCGCGCCGAGGGCGGAATCCTCGAGCAGCGCCGTCAGCTTCGTCGCGGTGTCGCGCGGCTGATCGGGGTCGAACGTGATGCCGGCGTCGCCCACGACCTCGGCGAGCGCCTCCCTTCCGGACGTCAGCACGGGCACCCCGCTCGCCATCGCCTCGAGGGGCGGCAGGCCGAATCCCTCCGACAGCGAGGGGAAGAGGAAGGCGGCGGCGCCCGCGTAGAGGTCGGGCAGGGCCGCGGCGGGTGCGTGTCCGAGAAACCGCACCTGACCCCGGTCCGCGAGCATGCGCAGCTCCCGCTTCAGGTCCGCCGAACGCCAACCACGCGCTCCCGCGATCACCAGCGGAAATGCCTCGCGCAGCGCCGCCGGCAGGCGCGCGAACGCCGCGAGCAGATGGCCGATGTTCTTGCGCGGCTCGATTGTCCCGACGCTGAGCAGATAGTGTCCATGTCGAAGGCCCAGGGCGTGCAGCGTGACCGCCGTCTCTTCGGGGCCGCGGGGTCGGAACGCGGAAGACACCCCGAGATGGGCAACCGTCACGCGCTGCGGCGGCACGTCGAGCATCGCGACGAGCTCGTCGCGCACGAACGCGGAGTCGACGAGAATCGCGCCCGCCCGGTCCAGCGCGCGCGTAAGGCGACGTTCGAACCAACGGACTCGATCGGCCGGATGGGTCTCCGGATGGCGAAGCCAGGACAGGTCGTGGATCGTCACGACGACGGGAACGTCGTAGCTCACGGGCACGTAGTTCGGCTCGTGGTACACGTCGATGGCGAGACGCCGGAGACCGCGTTCGAACGGGCCCTGCTGCTGGAGCCTGCGCAGCTCCCGCTTCAGCGGAATCCAGGGCTTGATCCATTCCAGTGCCCGATTGGCCGCGACACCGCGCCTGCCATGTTCCGGAGAGCGCGGTGGCTCGTCGGCCCAGCGAACGCCGTAGAAGGAATGGACGTCGACGTCGGGCCTGGCGTGCAGAGCTGCTCCCAGCTGGACGATGTAGTTGCCGACGCCGGTCAACGGCGAGAGCAACGGACTTGCATTCATAGATACTCTGATAGCAGTGAGATCATGAGTCGACGTCACAGACAAAAAATCTCTGGAGTGATTGAGGAGTGGGTCATGGGCTCCTACATTCTGCGGTCACGGCATCCCTCGAGGCAGGACGAATCCAAAGTTGCACGCTAGCCGGTTTTCTCTCGGACGCTCGAGCCTCTACAGGCTGACCGGCACGCCAGCGGGGCGGCGTGACGATTTGCGACTGGCGACGCAGGACGTCGTCGACGGGCTCGCGCTCTGGCCGCTGTGGATCCGGTTGGGTTGGAACGACATCCTGCAGCGCTATCGACGCTCGGTGCTCGGGCCGTTCTGGCTGACGGTGAGCATGGCCGTGATGGTCGTCGCGCTCGGAGTCGTCTACGCGCAGATCTTCAAGATCGCGGTGCGGGACTTCGTGCCGTTTCTCTGCGTCGGCCTGATCGTGTGGGGATACATCAGTGCTCTGCTGACCGAGGCGGGTGCGCTGTTTACCGGATCGGAGTCCTACATCAAGCAGATCCGGCTGCCGTACTCGCTCTACGTCTGCCGCTTCGTCTGGAGCAAGGCGATCATCCTCGCTCACAACTTCGTGATCTACTTCGGCATCGTCAGCTACTTCCAGATCTGGCCGGGATCCGTCGGGCTCTGCGCAATTCCGGGGTTCCTGATCGTCACCCTGAACGGCGCCCTGACCAGCTCCTATCTGGGCATCGTATCCGCGCGATTTCGCGACATCCCGCAGATCGTCGCGAGCGTCGTCCAGATCGTCTTCTTCGTCACTCCGATCATGTGGAAGCCGGAGCTGCTGGGAGCTCGTTCGCATCTCATGGCCTGGAATCCGTTCCATCATCTGATCGAGATCGTCCGCGCGCCCCTGCTCGGTCAAATGCCTTCGCTCGAAAACTACGCCGCGGTGGGCGTGATCACGGCCGCCAACGCCCTGGTTGCCGCGGCGTTGTTCTGTCGCTACCGGGCGCGGATCGCGTATTGGCTGTGAGGATGTCGCCGAGGTCGGACGCAAGCGCATCGGCGGCGATCATCTCGCTCGATCGCGTCAGCGTGTCGTTCCCCGTCTACCACGGCGGCTCGCGTTCGCTGAAGAAGGCGATCCTGTCCAGGAGCTCGGCGGCCCGAATCGGCCGCGACGCCAACGACCAGGTCACGATCGACGCGCTGAGGGACGTTACGCTGTCGCTGCGCACGGGGGATCGTCTCGCCCTGATCGGCGCGAACGGCGCCGGCAAGACGACGCTGCTTCGGGTCATGGCGGGCGTCTACGAGCCGATCGCGGGCACGATCGACGTCAGAGGTCGCGTCTCGCCGATGTTCGACATCGGCCTGGGCATCGACGTGGATCTGAGCGGGTACGACAACATCCGCCTTCGCGGCCTGCTGCTCGGTCTGTCGTCGCACGACATCGAGGCGCGGCTTTCCGACATCGCCGACTTCACCGAGCTCGGCGACTACCTGGACATGCCGGTGCGGACCTACTCGTCCGGGATGATGCTGCGCCTGACGTTCGCGGTCGCGACCTGTTACGAGCCGGAGATCCTGCTGATGGACGAGTGGATCCTGGCGGGCGACGCGCACTTCCTCGCGAAGGCGGAGCGACGGATCGACTCCTTCGTCGACCAGGCCAGCGTGCTGGTGCTCGCGTCCCACAACCTCGAGATCTGCCGGCGCTGGTGCAACAAGGGGTTATGGATGGCTCAAGGGCAGGTCAGGGCCCTCGGCTCGGTCGAGAACGCCATCGAGAGCTACGAGGCGAGCGCGGCATGAGGGCGATCTCTCCACGATCGGAGGCTGACTCGATGACTCCCACGCAACCGGGATACAGAAGGATAGGGCGCTGCAGGATCAGCGGCAGCGAGCATCTCATGCCGGTCCTCAGTCTCGGCTACCAGCAACTGACCGGAGTGTTCCCGAAGTCCAGGGACAACGAGATCACCTCGGGACCGCTCGAGCTCGTGTGGTGTCCCGATTCGGGGCTTCTGCAGCTGGCGCACTCGTTCGAGCCCCAGGAGATGTACGGTGACAACTACGGCTATCGCTCGGGACTGAATCAGTCCATGGTCGATCACCTGACGCGGAAGATGCATCATCTCTCACAGAGGATCGGCCTCGAGCCCGGCGACACGGTGCTCGACATCGGATCCAACGATGGCACGTCGTTGAAGGCATACCAGCAATCCTGCCTGCGCCGCATCGGGATCGATCCGACCGGGAAGAAGTTCGTCGACCACTATCCCGACGACATCGCGTTGGTGCCGGACTTCTTCTCCGCAGAGGCCTTTCGCTCGGTCAGCAAGGCTTCGGCGCGGATCGTCACGTCGATCGCCATGTTCTACGACCTCGAAGATCCGCTCGGGTTCGCACGCGAGATCGAGAGCATCCTGACACCGGATGGACTGTGGCATTTCGAGCAGAGCTACATGCCGTCGATGCTGCGGATGTCCTCCTACGACACGATCTGCCACGAGCACCTCGAGTTCTATTCCCTGTCGGTGGTGAGTCGGATTCTCGAGACCGCCGGCCTGAAGGTCGTCGACGTCGAGATGAGTGCGATAAACGGCGGGAGCTTCGCCGTGACGGCCGCCAGGTCACGGAACCCGATCAAGGCGAACGAAGCCGTGATTCACTGGCTGCTCGAGCAGGAGGAGCGGATGGGCCTCGGTACGCCGCGTCCGTATCGCGAGTTCGAGGACCGAGTGTACCGCCATCGCGAGGATCTGCGCCGGCTCTTGAACGCCCTCGTCGCGGACGGCAAGCGAATCATCGGCTACGGCGCCTCGACGAAGGGCAACGTCGTTCTGCAGTTCTGCGGCATCACCGACAAGGAAGTCTCCGCGATCGCCGAGGTGAACTCGGAGAAGTTCGGTTCCTACACGCCGGGAAGCGGGATCCCGATCATCTCCGAGAAAGAGGCGCGGGCGATGAAGCCCGACTATTTCCTCGTGCTGCCTTGGCACTTCAAGGACGGAATTCTCAAGCGCGAGCAGGAATTCCTGAACGCGGGCGGAAAGATGATCTTTCCGTTCCCGGAGATCGAGATCATTTGACTCCGAAGCAGGATCACGCCACACGCGAGGCGGACCTCGCGACCCGGCTGACAGCCAGTCAAGAGGAGATCAGACGCCTGCATCAGACGATTCACGAGCAGAACGAATCGCGGCGGTCAGCGGTTGCCCAGGTGGGAATTCTGACCGGCCAACTGTCCGCGATTCACCAGTCGAGGTCCTTGCGTCTGACTCGGCCGCTGCGGCTCACTTCGCGGATCGCTGCGTCGACGGTCGGGCGGATCGCCCGCCTTCCCGGCGCTGTGCTGCGCCGAAGCCAGGCGTGGGTGCGAAAGAGAGCGCCGAGGCTCCATCTACGGATCGCCGTCAGCCCATTCGGGCGACGCCTGTACTTCGCCCTCGCGCGACGGACGGATGTCGATCTGGCTTCGCTCGTCCGCTCCAAAGTGATCGCGAAGCCCGTCGTCGGCCCCGCGACTAGCCCTACGCTTTCATCCCTCACTAGCGGCATGCGCAGGTGGAACCCGGCCAGGCGTCTCGATGGCTGAGACCGACAGGCGATCGATTCGGCTCCTCTTCGACATGCAGGCGTGTCAGACCGCCGCCTCGGCCCAGCGCGGCGTGGGACGGTTTTCCAAGGCTCTGTTCTCGGCCATCGTGGCGAGCGCGCCACCGCGAGAGATCTA
The DNA here is from genome assembly GCA_040902485.1 of Myxococcota bacterium. Lineage (GTDB taxonomy): Bacteria > Myxococcota_A > UBA9160 > SZUA-336 > SZUA-336 > VGRW01. The sequence goes on from JBBDXF010000025.1 coordinate 22,364, forward strand.
CGCACTCGGGAGTCGCCAGCACCCCCATGCATTCCGGCTCGAGGGGGTTCCTGCGGGCCACCAGTGTCTCGTCGGACCCCTGCCAGAGTGGAAATCGGAGCGCGATTTCGACGGCGGGGAGGAGGACTCGCTCGATGCGGCGACCCTGTCGGCCGTGATCAGCCGCTTCAATCCGGACGTCGTTCACATCTCTCACGTGTTCGAGGGATATGGCGAGCGAGTAGGTCTGCCCGGTGGCTCCGAGAGACCCACGGGGCAGCTGTTGTCGGCAACGCTCTATGATCTGATTCCGCTGCGCTTCAGGGACCACTACTTTCAGGATTCGCGCTTCGAGCGCTGGTATCTGCAGCGCCTGAAGTGGCTGCGCCAGGCAGATCTGCTCCTCTCGATCTCGGAGTCGAGTCGACAGGACGCCATCGATCTCCTGGGTCTCGATCCGTCTCGGATCGTCACGATCCACGGCGGCGCGTCGGCGCAGTTCAAGCCGCTCGTGGACGGGAACGCCGCTCGGAAGCGGCTTGCCGCGCGCTACGGGATCACTCGGCGGCGCTTCGCGCTCTACACGGGTGGCGACGAGTATCGCAAGAACTTGCGAGGCGCAATCGAGGGGTATGCCGCGCTGCCGCCGGAAATCCGGCGAGACACTCAACTGGTTATTCTGTGCGCGCTGGAGCCACATAGGGAGGCCATGTATCTCGAGGATGCTCGCAAGTGCGGCGTTCAGACGAGCGACGTCCGATTCGTCGGCTTCGTCCCCGAAGAGGATCTGGTTGCGTTCTACTCGACATGCGACGTGTTCGTCTTCCCATCCATGTACGAGGGGCTGGGGCTTCCCGTGCTCGAGGCGATGGCGTGCGGTGCACCTGCAATCGGTGGCAACAACTCGAGCACGCGCGAGCTCATCCAGGAAGCGGACGCACTCTTCGATGCTGCCTCACCATCCGCGTTCGCCGAGAGCATGCATCGTGTTCTGACCGACACTTCGTTCGCCACGCGGCTTCGGCAGCAGGGTCTGGCGCAAGCGCGGCGTTTTACCTGGGCGCGCGCAGCGGAGGTTGCGCTGGAGGCTTTCGACTCGGCGTTGCGCAGGAAGCGCGAGGCGGGCACGCGCGCCGCCGCGACCGGTTGGCTCGAGCGGCAACGCCTCGCGGTGCTCACACCGCTGCCACCCTGCCGTTCCGGAATCGCAGACTACAATGCGGACTTTCTGCCTTTTCTCGCCGCGCACTTCGACATCGACCTCTATGTCGACGCCGACAGCGTCGCCGAGGCAGCTCTGAACGGCGGCTTCCGAATTTTCAGCGGCAAGGACTTCCGCGCCAATGCGGCCGCCTACGACGCGATACTGTATGAGTTCGGAAATTCGGAATTCCACGCTTACATGCTGCCGTTGCTGGCGGAATTTCCGGGCGTGGTCGGATTGCATGATGCGTTCCTCAGCGGCTTGATCGGATATCTCGAGTTCAATCTCGGCAATCGAGACCGGTACGCGCACGAGATGCTCGACGCGCACGCGGGACAAGCCCGCCGCAGCATGGCGCCAGTCGCCGCGCATCCGAACGCCATTCACGCGACCATGGTGGATCTGCCGTGCACCAAGCGAGTCCTCGACCAGGCGATCGGGATCATCTCCCACTCGGCCTTCAACCTGAACGTCGCGCGCGAATTCCATCCCGAGGGTTGGCCATCGCCGTACCGCATCATTCCGCAGATGGTGCTTACGCCCGAAGCGTGGACGCCCGAGCGTGTACAGAAGACACGTGCAAGCCTCGGCTACGCACCGGATGACTTCATCATCGCGAGCTTCGGGCACGTGGCCTGGACCAAGTGGGGCGATCGCTTGGTGGAGGCCTTCCTCGGCAGCTCGCTTGCAGACGATCGGTGCTGCCATCTCGTGTTCGTCGGCGAGCTGGCCAGTGACGATTTCGGCCTCGCGCTCCTCGACCGCATTCGCGAAGCGGGACTCGGCCGGCGCATCAAGATCACCGGCTTCGTCTCGGAAGACGACTACGCGCGCCATCTACGGGTTGCGGATGTCGCGGTCCAGCTGCGCACCAAGAGCCGCGGTGGCACGCCGAAAGGTGTCCTCGACTGCCTCGCCTACGGCGTCCCGGTCGTCGTGAACAACGAAGCCTCCTACGAGGACTATCCCGACGACGTGGTCGTCAAGCTGCCCCGGGATCCAGTCGCTGCAGAGATCGCGGCAACATTGGTCACGTTGAAGGACGACCGCGAGCTTCGTAGCGGCTTTGCCGAGCGGGGGCGCAGCTACGTCCGCGAGCAGCATGATCCGAAGCACTGTGCCGCGCAGTATGCAGCGGCGATCGCCGAGTTCACGTCGCGACACGCCGCCACGCGGACGGAGAATCACGCATCGACTCTGGCACCGCATCTCGCCGCCTGCCGAGAACCGATGCACGCAGCGGGCCTCGCCGCGAGCTTCCTCGACACCAGCCCCGCTCCGAGCTTCGCGCGTCCTCGTCTCGTCATCGACGTCAGTCACATTGCAAGGGACGATCACGGCACGGGAATTCAGCGCGTCGTGCGCGAGACGGTGCGAGCCGCCTATTGCAGCGAGTGCCCGGGTCTCGAGGCCGTCGCCGTCGAGCTCGTCGGTGCGGAGTTGCGGACGGCGAATGGTTGGCTTGCACGCCAGGGTCTGCTCCTCCCCTTTGAGGTCGACAGTGCCGACGAGGCTCCGTTGCAGCTTCGCCCGGGTGACCATCTGCTGATGCTCGATTCTTCCTGGGCGCGATACGCGGAGTTCTCTTCGGTGTTCGCATGCGCCCGAGAAGCCCGCGTACCCGTTACCACCGCTGTCTTCGATCTGCTGCCGCTGACCTTGCCGCCAGGAGACTTCGTGACGGGTGGAAGAGACTGGTTCGAGGGCTGGCTCCGCAACGCAATCGAAGTCAGTGACAGCCTCGTCTGCATTTCGAAGGCCGTGGCAGACGAGCTCATCGCCTACGTTACGAGGAACGGCATCGGGCACGAGCGGCTCAAGGTCGGCTATTGGCATCTTGGGGCGAACCTGCCCGTCCCGATGGCGTGCGCGACGGACAGTCCGATCCGCGGCATGCCTGCCCCCTACGCTCTGATGGTCGGCACCATCGAGCCGCGCAAGAACCACGCGCTCGCACTCGCTGCCTTCGAGCTGCTCTGGGAGCAGGGCTCGGATTTGTCGTTGGTCGTCGCCGGCAAGCCAGGCTGGATGGTCGAGGATCTGGTCGAACGACTTCGACACCACGAGCTGCGCAACGACAAGCTGTTCTTCCTCGAGGACGTTTCGGATCTCCAGATGGCACATCTGTATCGCGGCGCGGCGACGCTGCTCTTCGTTAGCAAGGGGGAGGGATTCGGCCTGCCGCTGGTCGAGGCGGCGCAATTCGGCACGCCGATCGTGTGTTCCGATGTTCCCGCCTTCCGCGAGGTCGCCGGAGCATGCGCGACCTATGTCGGCATCGACGATGCGCGGCGTCTCGCCCGCGAGGTTGGCGCCTGGCGAACGGCGCTCGCGGAAGGCGGCGTGCCGCAGTCCGGAGGCATGCCCACTCGAACCTGGGACCAGTGCACGGAAGCGCTGCTCGACGTCGTGCTCGAGAACGACTGGTACTGGCGCAGTCCGAGCGCCTCGTGAGTCAGTAGGCGTTCGGATCCCGGAAGGAGCGCCACAGCGTCAACCCCAGGATCTTCAGGTCGAGCCTGAGCGACCACCCGCGGATGTACTCGATGTCGCAGTCGAGCCGACGCTCGATCGACGTGTTCCCGCGCCAGCCGTTGACCTGCGCGAGGCCGGTCAGCCCGGCCTTCACGGTGTGGCGCCGCATGTAGCCGGGCAGCCGCTGCCGAAACTCCGCGATCAGCTCCGGCCGCTCCGGTCGCGGCCCCACCAGGCTCATCTCCCCGCGCAGCACGTTCCAGAGCTGAGGCAGCTCGTCGAGATTCGCGTGCCGCAGGCGTGCGCCCAAGGCGGTCACGCGCGCGTCCTGTCGCTCGGTCCAGCGCGGCCCGGTTCGCGCTTCGGCGTCGGGCACCATCGTGCGGAACTTCCAGAGCGTGTACACGCGCCCGTTGATGCCCATGCGCCGTTGGCGATAGAGCACGGGGCCGGCCGGACCCGTCAGCTTGACGGCCGCGGCGATCAGCGCGAAGAGCGGCGCGAGCAGGACCAGCAGCGAGGCCGAGAGAGCCAGATCGATCGCGCGCTTCGTGACCCGGTTCCAGCCGATCAGCGGTGACTCGACCAGCCGGAGCGTGGGCAGGCCGTCCAGGTCCTCGAGCCCCGCGCGCACTGTCGAAAGCCCTGCGAGATCGAGCACCAGGCGCACCGCCGCAGTGGTGTCGGAGAGGTCGTCGAAGGTCTTCATCGCGTCGTGCGGATCGTCGCGGTCGAAGGCGATCAGGACCTGGTCGATCGCGTAGTGGTCCACCAGCGCGCGCAACGCGTTCAGGTCGCCGAGCACGGGACGAGTCTCCGGCCCGATGCTGAAGCGCTGCGACCCGGCGAAGCCCACCACGTCGAAGCCGCTCTCGGGGTGGTCACGCAAGCGCTTCGAGACCGCAGCGGCGAGCTCGCCCACGCCGACGACCAGCACCTTGCGGGTGTTGAAGCCGCGCCGCCGGACCGCCCGCAGCAGGCCGCGGAGCGCGCCGCGAAACGCGCACAGGCCCGAAGCGGAGAGCACGAAGAAGCCGACGAGGAACGCTCGCGACACTTCCGCGCGCTTCCAGAAGAACGTCGCTGCCGCCAGGCCGAGCGTGGCGAGCGCCGCGCACTCGATCAGCACGCGGCTCTCCGCCAACGCGGAGCGTCCACGGCGCGGCTGGTACAGGCCGCGCTGGCGCAGCACCAGGTGCCAGAGCGCGAGCATCGCCACCGCCAGCACCAGATACGGCTCCGGGTCGACGGAGGTCTCGGGAAACAGGCCGGAGCGGAAGCGCACCCAGTAGCTCGCGCCCCAGGCGATGGCGACAATGGAAAGGTCACTCACTGCTATCAGTGATCGAACGATCTCGCTGTACTTGCGGAGCAGAGGTCCCCCACGAGCCCGTAGTCCGCCGGCCTGCGTATGTGATTCAATCTCGCAGCAATCACTATCGTCGTCAATACTGCTACTATTCCGGAGTGGAAGTTCCGACGATCGCTCCGCGTGTGACTCTGGTGCACGATTGGTTACTCGGCATGCGCGGAGGCGAACGCGTCCTCGAGGAGCTGTGCCGGCTGTTTCCCGACGCTCCGCTCCACGTGTTCTTTCACGAGCCGGGCGCAGTGTCGGGGACGATCGAACGCCAGCGGATTCGGACCAGCTCGCTCGATTCGCTGCCCGGCGCGCGACGGATCCATCGCTGGATGCTGCCGCTGCTTCCGATCGCCGCGGAGAGCATGCGCGTCGAGCCTTGCGATCTGTTGATCAGCACGAGTCACTGCGTCGCGCGCGCGGTGCGGCCACCTGGCGGAGCTCGCCACCTGTCGATCTGCTTCACGCCGATGCGCTACGTCTGGGGCATGCAGGGCGCCTACGTGGGGCGCGGAGCGCGTCGCGCGCTACTCGAGCTCGCCGCGGCGCCGCTGCGCGCGTGGGATCGCGGCACGCAAGGCCGCGTCACGCGCTTCGTCGCGATCTCCGAGTACGTTCGCGCGCGCATCCGGCGCGCCTACGGGCGCGACTCCGACGTCGTCTATCCGCCGGTGGACGTCGCGCGCTTCCAGCCGGTTCCGGCCGGCGCGGACCATTTTCTCGCGGTATCCGCCCTGGTTCCCTACAAGCGCATCGACCTGCTGCTCGACGCGTTCCGCGGCCGGCGCGAAGAGCTGTGGATCGCGGGTGGCGGCCCGTTGCTCGCGTCGCTGCGCCGCGCGGCACCCCCCAACGTGCGCCTGCTCGGCTGGGTCGACGACGCAGCGCTGCCCGGAATCGTGGCGCGCGCACGCGCGCTGTTGTTCCCGACGGAGGACGAATTCGGAATCGCGGCCGTCGAGGCGCAAGCCGCCGGTCGCCCGGTGATCGCGCTCGGGCGCGGCGGAGCGGCGGAGACGGTCGTGCCGGTCGGCTCGAGCCCGGCTCCCACGGGAATCTGGTTCTTCGAGCAGAACGCGGCCGCGATCCGCGAAGCGCTCGATCGCTTCGCCGAGTTCGAGTCGCGCTTCGATCCGCGCGCGATCCGTGCCCATGCCGAGCGCTTCGCGCCCGAGCGCTTTCGCGAGCGGATCCTCTCGATCGTCGGCGAGCTGCAGAGTGCCGCGGCTCCGGGCAGCGCGACTCAGGGTGGCTTCGCGTCGGACGTCGGCTTCGTCGCCGCGCGGTCGGGCGCGATCAGCTTCAGCACCAGCACCCGTCCGCCCCGATAGCGGACCTCGTGAAGCTGCTCGACACCCGCGAGCGCCGCGCCCGGGGCGGTCGGCAGGCGCGACTCCTCGGCGATCAGATAGTCCGCGTCGGCCTCGCGCGCCGCCTCCACCACGCGCTGCCCGTCGGGATCGCGGGAGAGCTGGACGTAGCGTCCCGCTCCGGCATACCACGCGATCCGCGAGCGCGATGCCGCGAGCGCCGTGACGCGCGTGTGACTCGCCAGCCAGCGCGCTGCCTCGACGCGCGCGGGCTTGACGGGATCGTCCTGATCGAGTGCGACGCACGCGACTCCGCAAGCGACGGTGACGAACAGCGTCACCGCCGCCGCGCGAGAACGCGGCGCGAGCCGCGGAGCCAGGCGAGACGCGGCGTCGGCGAGCTCGAGCAACCCGCGCGCAGCGAACGGCAGGAGCAGCGCCGCGCCCACGAGCCAGTGACGGCTACTCACGTACTGATAGGAGAGCCGCAGCAACAGCAGCACCAGGAAGATCGCGGCCGGATACGAGAGTAGGTACAGCTCCGCGCGCGTGGGCCGCCGCCGTGGCAGCCCGATCAGGCACAGCCCGAACAGCAGCGGGTGAACCGCGCGCAGGCCTTCGACCGCGACTTCGGCGAGCGCGGGGAGAATTCGCGGCGCGCCCTCGGCGTCGGCGGCGGGCGGGGCCGAGGCACTCTCCAAGGTCAGCATGGCCGTGAGGCTCTTCTTCTGGCTCAGCGTCCACTCGCCGGTCTGGGCGTGGATCGCGATCGGGTAGGGCGCCGCCGTCGCGAGCAGCGCCAACGCGAACCCGCTTCCGAGCAGCGCCGCGCGGCGCGGCTCGAGCCGGCGCAGCGCCGCCTCGGCGAACAGCCACGCGCCCAGCACCGCTGCGACCACGAGTCCCTCGGGCCGGACCAGGTACGCGAGCCCGCACAGCCAGCCGGCCGCGGTCGCCGCGCGCAGGCTGCCTCGCTCGAGCGCGCGCCAGGCCGCGAGCGCTCCCGCGAGCGCGAGCAGCTGGTGAAGCGCGTCGCTCTGCACGCTCGACGACGCCAGCACGCTCGCGGGTTGCACGGCGAACAGCAGACCGCTGGCTAGCGCGACGCGCGGCGAGAGCGTGTCCCGCACGAGCGCGAAGAGCACGACCGCTGCCAGCGTCCCCGACACGACCGAGATCGCGCGCGCCGCCAGCTCGAGATCGATTCCCGCGAGGCCGCCGACCAGCGCGATCGCCGCGCCCGTTCCCGGATGGAAGTCGTCGCGGATCAGTGTCGCCCAGTCGCCGCGCAGCCAGGCGTCGGCCGCGGCCAGGAAGCGCGGCCCGTCGTTCATCATCGAGACGTCTTGCGCGGCTTCGATCACGCGACTGATGAGCGCGACGGTGGCCACGCAACAGGCCGCAGCCAGGCGCTCCCCTTTCGCGTTCACACATTCCCCTGCGGGGCAGACTACCCGCGCGTGAACGAACGAGCTAGCGGATTCCGCCTGCGTGCCCGCGAGATCGGCGGCCAGCCGTCGACGAGAATTCCGCTCGCCCGCCTCGGCCGTCGGGTCTATGCTCGGCACGGACCGCCGGCGATCCATCCGCTGGAGGACTCGCATGCGACCGAAGCTCGAGTACGGCGCGCGCAGACCGGAAGTCACCGAGCTGCAGGCGAAGCTGAACCTCCTGCTGCCCGAGCTGACTCCGCCGCTCAAGCTCGACGGAATCTACGGAGCCAAGGGCGTCGCGCGCGTGATCGAGCTGCAGCGCCGCAACGGTCTGGTCGCGGACGGGATCGTCGGCGCGAAGACCTGGGCCGTGGTCGATGGCACGGCTCCGGCCAAGGGTCCCGCGAAGACGCCCGCGACTTCGCATCCGAAGCCGGCGGGCAGCGCCAAGCGCGTCGCCCGAGGGGCGCTGCTCCGCTGCTCGTTCGGTGCGGCGCCGGGCCGATTGACGTTCGCGGACGCGTCGCGCTCCAGCGCGACGATCACCGACGTCGTGCCGTACGCGAACATCCAGGCCTTCGGCATGTGTACGTCGCTGGCGAATCCCATGGTGAACGCGGCGACGGCGGCCGGTCAGGGGGTCCTGACACCGTGCCCGTGCAACCCGGTGATCACCGGGCCGTGGCCGCCTTCCGTTCCGCTCGAAAACCTCGGCAAGCCGCCCGCGCCGGCGATCGACACGCACGCGACCGTGGTTTGCGCGTGGGGAGGGCTGATCGAGATCCACTAGCCGGCCCCGGGGGCGGCCGTATCTGCCGCGCGGTGCGATCGCTCGAAGCGAGGTATGGACGAGCTCGCGCAGCCCACCCTCTGGTATTTCGCCTACGGCAGCAATCTCGACACCGGCACGTTCCTCGGGCGTCGGCGCATGCGGCCGATCGAGACGCGCATCGCGCGGCTCGAGCACTTCGAGCTGCGCTTCGACTTGCCTGTCGGTCCGGGTGAGCGCGGCGTCGCGAACTTGGCGCCGCGCGAGGGCGAACACGTCTGGGGCGCGCTCTATCGGTTGACACACCCCGAGGCGGAGCGGCTCGATCTCACCGAGGGCGTGACGCGCGACTTCTACCGGCGGATCGACGTGCACGCGCGCGCGACAGACGGCGCGCGGATCGCCGCATTCACCTACCACTCGAGCCGCGGAACGGAGGGGCGCAAGCCGTCGCGCCGCTACCTGGGGCTCTTGCTCGCGGGCGCGCGCCACCACGGCTTGCCCGCGCACTACCTCGAGCGGCTGCGCGCCGTGCCGCTCGCCGTCGACGAGCGCGAGCGACAGCTGCCGCTGCTCTGAGGCGCACTCCGTCGATCCGATGAGCCGGGCGCGCTGTCGAGCCAGCCATTGACTGCGGCACGCGGCAGGTCCACGATCGTCGCCAGTGGTCGAGCAATCGCGCGTGAGTCGTTTCGCCAGCATCTCGAGCGCGGTGCTCGCGTTCTCGATTCCGCTCGCGGCCCGTGCTGAACCGCCGTCGGGCGCCTATGCGATCCAGATGGGCGGCGACCACGCGATCTTCCTGCCGACCGAGGTGGGGGGTCAGGCTTGTGAGAGCGGCGGGGGCGTGACCGTCTGCTTCGCCGGCGCGATCTCGGCAAATCCCTCGGGGGACGTCACGGGCTCCGCGATTGCCGACTTCTCGGGAGAGGTCGCGGGCCATCTCTCGGCGACGTTCAGCGGTAGAGTCGGCGGATCGACGGGCGACACCCAGCTGCGTCTAGCGATGAGGGCGACGGGCCAGGTGTCGTCCGGCGGCGCGCTGCTCGACGTCGAAGCACGTGGCCGATGGCATTGCGTCGACGACACCGCGTCCCGTGGTTTTACGTGCAGCGGTCGGATGAAGCGCTGTGTGTTCGACGGTCGGCACCGCTTGGGCTGCGAATCCGAGCCTTCGAATCTGATTCTCTCGGACGATGGCGGGCCGTGGCTGCTATATCTCGAGCTCGCGACGGATGCGAAGGGGATCGTCGGCGGCAGCGCGATGGTCTTTCTGTCGACCGGAACGGCCGTCGCCTATGACCTCGCCGGGAAGTACAACTCGCGCACCGACACCGCGAGGCTGCGCCTGGTCGGCGCAGGGGGAGCTCACCGCAGCACGCTCGAGCTTTCGAAGCTCGCGCTAGCGGACGGCGCGGTCACGGCCGGCGAGCTTCGCTACCGGATCGCGGGCCAGAGGGGCAGCAGCCTGCTTCCTACACCCATGGGTCCGGTCGGCGGCTTCCCCTTTCCGGGTCACGGCCAGTGCATCGGCGGAGGCTTCTGCGACACGACTGCGGACACCGCGAGCTTGTTCGGGGGCCACGATGGTGGGCCTGGGACGATCGCCGACACGATCTTCTTCCCCATCCTGGGAGGAGCCTCGCGGCTGCCGTGAGGCGCGCTCGAGCGCGAACTAGCGGGGCGACATCTCCCGCAGGCCGCTCGCTTCCCATTCCTTCGAGAGCTGCGTGAGCTTCTTCGAGAACTCCGGGAAGTCGTCGTCGAACGACAGGATGATCTCCGTCGTGCGCGGGATGTCGTCGCCCGAGAGCAGGCCGCGGTAGCGGTTCAGGTTGGCGAGGATCGCCTCGGCCACCTTGAGCGCGCGCTTCTCGGTCTTGATCAGAGGCGACTGCAGCGTGTAGACGTTGTTGCGGCCCCAGAGGCTCTCGTCGCGCACGATCGCGATCTCGCGGTAGATGCCGTGGATCGGGTCGAAGTTGTACTCGACGCGGACCTCTTTGAAGATGTCCGAGTTGCCGGTGTAGAAGCCGCGCTCCTTCTCGACCTTGCCGAGCTGGCGGCAGCGGGGGCAGTAGAACGTGTCACCGTGGTTGAGCAGGAACACGCCCTTGGCGTAGTCCTCGCACTCGGTGTTCTCGCAGTAGCCCACACCACGCTTCATGCGCGCCATCTGACTCGCCCTCCCGAGGCCCTCGGGCCCCGTCGTCTCCACGCTCTCTCGAGGCGCCAACGCCTGTGTCCAATCCGTCGCTTCCGCGCCGCGTTCGAGCATCGGCTTGGGCGGCGTCGTCCCGCGCCACCATCCGAAGCGGAAGTGCCGAAGCCAGTTCAAGGTGATGGATCCCCGTCGATTTCGTTCTGCACCCGGTCTTTCCAACTTCCGTGCCAGACCCGGTGTCCTCCGTCCCGTTCGCCAATCCCTTTTGGGCTTTGACGTTCGGAGCTGCTCCTTCGCTGCACCCTCACGAGCCCTCTGCGCCGCTGCGTCTCGAGTGTCCGTCGTGTCCGCGAAGTGGAAGGCCGCTCCCCTGATCCTGGGCGGCGGTGACGTGATCTGTCGCGGAACGACACCGAGCTGCGGGTGCCGGCCGGACCTTGAGTGGGGTGGTGGGGGAGCTACGCGCTTATACGTCTGCAGGGTTGACGCGGAGGTCGCAGGGGCCTGGGCCCACGACGATTTATCTATAGCACGCACCCATTTGTCAACTGCGCTGTTGCGTGTCGTGCAGAAGTGCGGCGCGCGCGGAGCGGATGCGCAGCGCGTAGCCGAAGAGCACGAGCGCCGTGACGGCGTAGGCGGCGATCAGGTAGGTCATCAGATCGCTCCCTGCTTGTGATCGGCGACACTGCTTGCCTCGAGCGCGGCCAGCTCCATGCGCCGCGCGACCAGCCAGGCGAACACCCCCACGAACGCGATCATGCCGACCCCGACGGTACGGCCCATCTCGGCCGGCAGGCCCTCGCGCGCGGGGTTCGACGGGTGCATGGTGCTGCCCTGCGCGAGATCGACGGCGAAGTACACGAACGGAATCGCGGCCGTGCCCACGATTCCGTAGACGCTGGTGAAGGTCCTGGCCGCGTCGCTGCCGAAAGCCAGACCGCGCAGAAACAGATAGGCGACGTAGATGAACCACAGCACGAGCGTCGACGTGAGCCGGAGATCCCAAACCCACCAGTGGCCCCAGACCGGCTTCGCCCAGATCGGGCCGACCACGAGCATGAGCGTGCAGAAGACCACGCCGACCTCGGCGCCGCTGGCGGCGAGCTGATCCCAGCTGTCGCGCCGCGTGCGCAGGAAGCCGACGCCGCCGACCGCCGTGAGCAGAAAGCCGAGGTAGGTCGGGATGATCGCGGGGATGTGCACGTAGAAGATCTTCTGGACGATGCCCTGCACCTGCTCGATCGGCGCGTACCCCACGACCAGGCCGAGCCAGAGCGCAAGCAGCGCGAGCGCGCCCGCGCCGACGCCGCGCGCGGAGCCCACGCGCGCAGCGATGTCGCGCGAGAGCCAGACGAGCCAGCCCGCGGCGAGCAGGACGGAGAGCGTGACGAGCGCCGAGACCATGGCTCAGTCCTCCAGCACGTAGTCGAAGACAAAGTACCCGAGCGACACGAAGACCCAATCGTAGAGTGCGAAGACGCCCCACCAGAGCGCGGGCACCTCACGCTCCGCGAGCGCGGCGCCGGTGATGCTCGAGGCGAGCACGAGCACCGGAAGCACGAGCGGGAAGAGCAGCACGGGCAGCAGGAACTCGCGGAAGCGCACCGCCACCGACATGGCCGAGAGCAGCGTGCCGAGCGCGGCGAGCCCGAGCGCGCCGAGCAGGCCGGCGAGCAGCGCCTCGCGCCAGGCGCCGCTCCAATCGACGTCGAGGAACACGCTGAAGAGCACGCCGGTCCACAGCTCGACGCCGATCAGCGCGAGCGCGTTCGCGCCCGCCTTGCCCAGGAATACCCAGCCTCGGTCGACCGGCGCCTGCACCAGCAGCGCGAGCGCTCCTCCCTCGGTCTCGGACTGGAACGAGCGCGCCAGCCCGAGCAGCGAGGTGAACAAGAGCACCACCCAGAGCAGCGCCGGCGACCAGGCCAGCCGCTCCGTGCGCGAGGCGGGCACGACGATCGAGAGCAGCGCGACGACCAGCAGCGCGAACACGGCCATGTGCCCGAGCCGATCGCGCGTGCGGAAGTCGAGCAGCAGATCCTTCGCAAAGACCGCGCGTGCGACGGCGGCGCCACTCACGCGGCGACTCCGTCGGCGGTGAGGCGTCCGCCGTCGAGGCGGAGCCGGCGGTCGAAGCGGGGCAGGGGCCCGCTCGCCTCGTGCGCGGCCACCAGCACGACCGCGCCCGCGTCGCGCAGGCGCGCGAGCAGGCGCGTCAGGCGCTCGCCCGAATCCGCGTCGAGCCCGTTCCAGGGCTCGTCGAGCAGGAGCAGCGACGGCGAGCCGAGCAGCGCGCGCGCGAGACCCGCGCGGCGCCGGTAGCCCTGCGAGAGCGTGCGCACGCGCTGCTCGAGCACCGGCCCGAGCTCGAGCTCCGACGCGATCCGGTGTAGCTCCGCCTCGGCCACGCCGCGCAGCCGCGCGCAGAAGCGCAGGTTCTCGGCGATCGAGAGCTCGCCGTACAGCGCTGCGTCCTGGCCGAGGAACCCGACCCGCGCGCGCACCGGCGCGCCCGCGGAACGGAACGGATCGACACCGAACAGCGACACGCTCCCCCGCGTCGGCCGGGTGAGCGAGCCGAGCACGCGCAAGAGCGTGCTCTTGCCCGCACCGTTCGCGCCCGCGAGCCAGACCAGCGCCCCGCTCTCGACCGAGAGCGAGACGTCGCGCAGCGCGTGGACCGGCCCGTAGTCCTTGCTCACACAGCTGAGCTCGACGGCGCTCAAAGCGCCTTCCCGCAGCTCGCGCAGAAGCGGTCGTGGGCCTGCGCTTCGCGGCCGCACACGCAGACGCGCGGCGCCGGCTCGGCAGACCTCGGCGCGGGCCTCGCCTCGAGCTGTCCGCGCTCGCGCGCGAGCGCGCCGAGCGCTTCGCGCCGCAGGTCTTCGCGCAGGCGGTCGCGGTCGTCGGGCGAGAGCTTGCCGGTCTCGAAGTCGTGCTCGAGGTCGTGCAGCGCCGCCGCGAGCGCGGCCTTCGCGGGGCTCTCCTCGGGCGCCTCGACCGCGAGCCCGCCCGCGGCTCGCCGGCCGGCGAGCACGAGCGGCCCGGCCACGAAGTACAGCAACGCGCCGGCCAGCCCTGCGGCGACGAGTCCGAGCGCGGCCTGCGGCAGCACCGCCAGCGGCGCGAGCGCCACGACGCGCAGCGGCACCACGCTGCCCGCCGGCAGCTCGAAGCCGAGGAACGACTGGTAGATCACGTCGTTCTCGCGCGTGGGCCGCGCCGGATGCAGCGGGCCCGCGTGAACAATGATGCCGAAGTCCTGCACGTACACGCCGAGCTCGTCCACGGCGTCGGGCAGCGCGAGCGTCGTGTCGAGCTCCGCGTCCGGGGTGGTCAGGTCGTAGGCGAGCTGGAGCGAGAAGCCGTCCGCGCCGGGCAGGATCGGCCCGCGGATCTCCGCGACACCGTCGCGGATCACCACGCCCTCGGGGAGCCGCCCGAACAGGCTCTCGACCTCGCCGTGTCCGGGCGCGAGCGCGATCCTCAGCATCGCCGGCGCATCGGGAGTAGCCAGCACGACGGCGGGATCGGGGTTCGCGACCACCGCGTTCTGGTTGATGCGCCAGACCCCGGCGCTGCGGGCGATCACCCACTGCAGCGAGGCGATGCGCAGGCGGCTCGCGTCGCTCGAGCTGTCGTAGACCGAGAAGTCGACGGTGTGCGAGAGCTCCGGCTCCCCCGGCCGGAACACCGCACTGCCGCCGGGGAACACCAGCTCCCCGTAGCGCGCGCGCACCAGGTACGCCGCGGGCACGGGCAGGTCCACGAAGCGGTAGCGGCCGTCCGCGTCGGCGCGCGTCTCGCGCTGGATCGTCTGCTCGCTCGCGTCGATCCCGATCACCTGCACCACGAGCCCCGCGACGGCCTCGGGCTTCGAGGCGTGGCTGACCCGGCCCTCGATCGTCCCCGCCCGCGCGGCGGTGACACCGAGAAGCGTCGCGGCGAGCGCGAGAGCGAGCCGGAGCCGAACGCTCAAGGCGTCCGCTCTCGAGCCGATTTCGCGCGCGCCCCCATCGGCCAGAGCAGAAGCGTATTGCCGACCACGAACACGAAGCCGCCGATCCAGATCCAGTTCACCAGCGGATTGATGTAGACCTTGAGCGCCGCGCGCTGGTCGGGCTCGAGCCCGGCCAGGATCACGTAGAAGTCTTCGGTCAGGTTCGAGGCGACCGCCGGGATCGTGGTCGGCTGCTCCTGCTGGAAGTACATGCGCTTCTCGGGCAGCAGCATGCCGACGGGCTGGCCGTCCTCGTACAGCGCGAGCCGCGCGACCGCGCCCGCGTAGTGCGGGTGCTCGACGGGCCGCACCTGGCGGTACTCCACGGTGTAGCCCGCCAGGTTCCAGCGCTCGCCCGGCGCGAGCAGCTTCGTCTCCTCCAGGTTGAAGGTCGCGCCGGCGAAGCCGATGAACATCAGGATCACGGCCAGGTGCACGATGTAGCCGCCATAGCGGCGCTGGTTGCGGCGCAAGAGCTCCAGGAACGCGACCAGCGGATTCTCGCCGCGGCCCATGCGCGCGCGGATCCCGCGCACGTACTCCTCGCCGATCGTCGCGGTGACGAAGGCGCACATCGACAGGAATGCGATCGGGTAGAAGCGGCGCATGCCGAACAGCAGCAAGAGCGCGGCCGCGAGCGTCGCCGCCCCGGCCGGCCACAAGAAGCTCTTGCGCAGGTTCACCCAGGTCGCGCGCCGCCACGCGACCAACGGCCCGACACCGGTCAGGAACAGCAGGAAGATCGCGACCGGCCCCGCGTAGCGCTGGAAGAACGGCGGTCCGATCTGAACCTTCACGCCGGTGATCGCCTCGGACACGACCGGGAACAGCGTCCCGTAGAAGACGATCGCGAGCAGCGCCAGGAACGCGTAGTTGTTGAGCAGGAACGACGCCTCGCGCGAG
This sequence comes from Myxococcota bacterium, assembly GCA_040902485.1. Taxonomy (GTDB): domain Bacteria; phylum Myxococcota_A; class UBA9160; order SZUA-336; family SZUA-336; genus VGRW01. The sequence goes on from JBBDXF010000025.1 coordinate 37,964, forward strand.
ACGATCGAGTCGAGTCGTGTCTGGCTGCGCAGCTCCGGCACGCGGCGTACGAGTAGCGCGGTGTAGCCGATGGCAAGCACCGCCACGTAGCCCAGGAACAGCTGTCCGAACCAGCCCGCGTTCGCGAAGCTGTGCACCGACTGCACGACACCGCTGCGGGTCAGGAACGTGCCGAATACGCACAGCGTGTAGGCCATGCCGATCAGCGCGAAGTTCCAGACCTTCAGCATGCCGCGCTTCTCTTGGATCATGACCGAGTGCAGGAACGCGGTGCCCGCGAGCCAGGGCATGAGCGACGAGTTCTCGACCGGATCCCAGGCCCAGTAGCCGCCCCAGCCCAGCACCTCGTACGCCCAGCGCCCGCCGAGCATCAGCCCGATGCCGAGGAAGAACCAGGCGGTCAGCGTCCAGCGTCGCGTGGTCTCGAACCAGGTGGTGCCGAGCTCACCCGTGATCAGCGCCGCGGACGCGAACGCGAACGGCACCGAGAAGCCGATGAAGCCGACGTACAGGATGGGCGGGTGGATCAGCATCACCGGGTGCTGCAGGAGCGGGTTCATGCCCTGGCCGCTCGACCAGGCCTGGCCGGGCTCGAGCACGTCGAACGGGTTCGACACGAACGCGACCAGCGCCGCGAAGAACACCACATTCAGCATCATCACCGAGACCACCCACGGCATCAGTGAGCGGTTGCGCCGGCGGTTCTGCACCACGACCAGGAAGCTCATCAGGCCGAGCATCCAGGTCCACAACAGCAGCGAGCCGGCCTGGCCGCCCCAGAGCGCGATCTTGAACATCCACGGCTGCTCGCGCGTGGAGATCTGCGCGACGAACGCGAGGTCGAAGCGGTCGCCGAGCAGCGCGGCCTCGAGCCCGAGCATCGCGAGCGAGAGCAGCACGAACACGGCGATCACGCCGCGCTCGGCGCTGCTCGCCAGCGCGGGATTGCGCCGCAGACCTGCGAGCACGCCGACCACGCCGGTGTAGAGCGCGAAGAACACGGCCAGGTACAGCGACAGGCCCCCGAGCGCGACGAGCAGGGTGACGAGCATGCGCGCTCAGGTGCTCTGGCCGGGCGGCTTCGCCTCGTACTTCGACGGGCACTTCGCCATCACTTTCTCGGCCAGGAAGGTGCCGGAAGCGAAGTGACCCTCGACCACGACCTCGGCGCCGTCCTTGAACAGGTCGGGAACGTCGATGCCGAGGAAACGGACCGGCAGCGCCTTGGAGCCCGCCGCGTCGCCCGAGTGGTCCGCGACGTGGAAATCGACGTGACCCGCCTCGAGGTTCTTGGCGATCGAGCCGGCCACGACGAAGCCGTGCACGCGCGCGGGCAGGTTCGCGACCTCGGAGCTCGGAGCCGTGACGAACGACCCGACGTCGGAGTAGTAGCGAAACGTTCCCTCACCGGCGGAGCCCAGCGTCAGGACCAACGCGAGTCCCGCACCGATCGAGAGCGCTGCGAGCGCGATCTGCACGCCCTTGCTCACAAAGGCACCCCCGTGCGGCGTTGGGCTGCGAGGCTACCTTCGGCCTCCCTGAGCGTCAATCGTGTGATCGTTGGCGCAACTCGGAGCTGCAGCGTGGACGCAGATCTCGCGATCGACGCCGGCGACCGGAGCCTGTTTCCGGATCCCGGCTTGCCCGAGGTGGCCATCATCGGCCGCTCGAACGTCGGCAAGTCGACGCTGATCAACCGGCTGGTCGGGCGCAAGGGCCTCGCGCGCACCAGCAACACGCCCGGGCGTACCCGGCGCGTCCACTTCTATCAGGTCGAGAAGCGCATGTACCTGGTCGACCTGCCCGGCTACGGCTACGCGGCGATCAGCAAAGAGGAGCGGCGCGCGTTCGCGCCGCTCGTCGATTCGTATCTGGGCGGCGGGCGCGTGTCGTTGCGCGGGGCGCTGGTCCTGGTCGACGTGCGCCGAGGCGCGCAGGACGAGGAGCGCGAGCTCGTGACCTGGCTGCTCGGCGAGGGGATCGACGCGCGCGCGGTGCTGACCAAGTGCGACAAGCTCGGCAAGCGCGAGCTCGAGCGCGCACGCAGCGAGCTCGCTCGCGCGCTCGGTCTGCCGCTCGAGCGCGTCGCGGCGGTCTCGGCGAAGGCGGGCACGGGGCTGGCCGCGCTCGCCGCGTGGCTCTTCGAGTGGAGCGGGCTCGAGTTCCGGCGGCCCGACGGCCTGCCGCTCTAGCTCGTGCGGCGTTGTAAGCTCGCCGCATGAAGTCGAGCGAGACGCGCATCCTGACCACCCACGCGGGCAGCCTGCCGCGGCCGCAGGCCCTGACCGGGCTGTACGTGCGCCGCAGCCGCGGCGAGGCGATCGACGCGGCCGAGCTCGCGAAGCTCGCGAGCGAGGCCACACGCGCGAGTGTCGCGAAGCAGCTCGAGGTGGGGATCGACGTCGGCAACGACGGCGAACAGGCGCGCGAGAGCTTCTTCACCCACGTGCAGCACCGCATGACCGGCTTCGGCGGCAGCTCGCAGCGCCCGTTCATGCGCGACCTGACGGCGTGGCCGGGGTTCCTGGCGCTGAAGGCGCCGCAGTTCGCGCGCGACAGCGTCAGCTTGATGAGCGCGCCGAGGGCGATCGGCGCGGTCGCTTCGCTCGGCGCGGCCGCGATCCTACGCGAGTGCGACGCTCTGCGCGCGGCGCTCGACGCGCAGCCGCGCGGGTTCGCGGAGGCCTTCATCACCGCGCCGTCGCCGGGCATCGTCGCCTGCGCGATGCAGAACGAGCACTACCCGACGCTCGCCGAGTACGTCGGCGCGGTGGCCGCTGCGCTGCGCGTCGAGTACGAGGCGATCGTCGGCCGCGGCTTCCTGTTGCAGATCGACGCGCCGGATCTCGCCATGGAGCGCCACACGCTCTTCGCCGACCAGCCGCTCGACGTGTTCCTCGGCTTCGTCGACACGGTGATCGATGCGACCAACGCCGCGCTCGTGAACGTGCCGCCCGAGCGCGTGCGCCTGCACGTGTGTTGGGGCAACTACGAGGGCCCGCACACGCACGACGTCGAGCTCGAGCCGCTGCTGCCGCACCTGTACCGGGCGAAGACGGGGGCGCTCGTGCTCTCGATGGCGAACCCCCGCCACGCGCACGAGCACCGCGTGCTCGCGCGCAACCCGCCGCCGCGCGACTGGCTCGTGATCGCGGGCGTGATCGACACCACCACGAACTACGTCGAGCACCCGGAGGTCGTCGCGGAGCGGATCGAGCGCGCGGCCGCGGCGCTCGGCGATCCGCGGCGTGTGCTGGCGGGCACGGACTGCGGCTTCGCGACCTCGGCCGGCTTCGGCGACGTCGCCGAGTCGCTGGTCTGGGAGAAGCTGCGCAGCCTGCGCGCGGGCGCGGACCTGGCGACCAAGCGGCTGCTCGGCTGACTGCCAGAGTGGGAGTGCTCGTACGCCTCTTGCTCGCGCTGGCCCTGGTCGGGGCAGAGCCGCACGCGGTGTTCACCGCGCGAGTCGTGAAAGTCAGCGACGGCGACACGATCAGCGTCCAGATCGAAGGCAAGGACTCGCAAAGAGTTCGGCTGCTCGGGATCGATGCACCGGAGCGAGACCAACCCTACGCGCGCGAAGCGCGCCAGGCGTTGGTGAAGTTGGTCTCCGGCCGCGAGGTCCGCCTCGAGACGGAAGGCGCGGATGCCTACGGCCGCCTGCTCGCGCGCATCTTCGTCGACGGGCGCGACGTCAATGCCGAGCTGGTTCGGCTCGGCGCCGCCTGGGTGTACCGGAAGTACAGCGACGACGCGGCGCTGCTCGCGCTCGAGCGCGAGGCGCGCGCGGCGAAGCGCGGCCTGTGGGCGCTGCCCGCGAGCGAGCGCGTGCCGCCCTGGGCGTGGCGGCACCCCGACGCACCCTCGGACGCCGACCGGAAATCCTCGAAGCCCGCCGCATTCCACTGCGGATCCAAGACCTACTGCCGCGAGATGGAGAGCTGCGCCGAGGCGCGCTTCTACCTCGAGCGCTGCGGACTGACACGGATCGATGGAGACGGCGATGGGAGGCCGTGCGAGGTGCTGTGCAAGAAGTGACGGCGGCGATTCGCGGCGCGCGACTCGACCTGGTCCCGCTCGCGCCGGAGTTTCTCGACGCGGCGCTCGCGGGCGACTCGCGCGAGGCGTCGCGAATCCTGGGCGCGCGCGTGCCCGACGACTGGCCGGACCTGCGCGACACGCAGGCACTCTTCCTCGAGCGGCTGCGGGCCGGGCTCGCGCTCGCGCCGTGGGGGATGCGCGCGATCGTGCTGCGGGCCGAGCGGCGCATGGTCGGGCAGATCGGCTGCCACTCCGCGCCGACGCCAGACGGTGTCGAGCTCGCCTACACGGTGTTCGCGCCGGACCGGCGTCGCGGCTACGCGCGCGAGGCCTGCCGGGCGTTCATGGACTGGGCGCGCGCGGAGCACGGCGTCGGGCGCTTCGTGCTGACGATCGCGCCGGACAACGTCCCGTCGCTACGGCTCGCGCGTGCGCTCTCGGGCGAGCAGGCCGACGAGGGCTAGCCCGGACGCAGGCCCGAGCCAGTCGCCGAGCGCGAGCGCCAGCGACCCGCCGCCGCCCGCGGACACCGCTGCGGCCAGCACCTCGCGCGCGCCGACCGGAGCCATGGCCGTGATCTCGCCGGTGGCGTCGATCGCGGCCGAGATCCCGGTCGGGGTCGCCCGAAACTGCGGCCTGCGCGTCTCGATCGAGCGGAACGCCGACACGATCAGGTGTAGATGCGGCCCTCGCCGCCGTCGAACCCGGCTCGACGTGAAGGTGCTCAACTTCGGCCTCGCGAAGCTCGCCGCCGCGGACACCCACGCGAGCGCTACGATGACCGCGCGCGGCGTGGTCATGGGAACCGTCGGCTACATGTCGCCGGAGCAGATCGCGGGCGGCGACGTCGATTCGCGCAGCGACCTGTTCGCCGTCGGCGTGATGCTGGCGGAGGTGCTGACCGGGCGGCGGCCGTTCCAGGGCGAGACTGCCCAGGACGTCGCGCGCGCGGTGCTGCGCGACCCCTGGCACCTGCCGTACGCGTCGTCCCAGGCGCGCGCGCTCGACGCGCTGCTGCAGCGCTGCCTCGAGAAGGACGCGCGCAGCCGGCTCGCTTCCGCCGAGGCACTGCGCGCGGAGCTGATCCCGCTGCTGCGCGCCTGTCCGACGCCGCTCGCGTAGCGCGCGCGGCGCTAGCGGAACAGATCTCGGGTCGGGTCGCGCAGCAGGTCGCGCAGGCCGCCGCGGCCTTCGATCGGCACGCCCTCGATCCACACCGCGGGCTGGCCCTTGTCCTTTTCCATCAAGAGCCCGGCGGCCGCGGCGATCTGGTCGGCGCGCGCCATCACGGTGACCTGCAGCTCGCGGCCGGCGCGGTCGTGCTCGCCGATGTAGTTGCGCAGCGGCCCGAGACCGGCGACGCCGATCGCGACGTCGACCAGGCCCTCGCGCCACGGACGCCCGAACGTGTCGCTGACGATCACCGCGCGGCCGGGACCGAGGGCTGCGCGGATGCGCTCCGCGCTCGCGTCGGGATCGAGCGGCAAGAGCACCGCCAGGTCGTCGCCCGGCGCGTTCGAGAGATCGACGCCGGAGTTCGCGCAGATCAGGCCGTGCTTCGTCTCGGTGATCAGCACGCCCGGCGCGCTGCGCACCACGCGCTTCGACTCGCGCAGCACGAGCTCCGTGTGCTGCGGATCCTTGCCGAGCTCGCGCGCCAGCTCGAGCGCGCGCGGCGAGGGCGTGATCTCGGACAGCCGCACGAGCCGGCCCTCGGCCTTCGACACGATCTTCTGCGCGACCACCAGGATGCCGGGGCCGGGCGGGACCCGCGCGGCCAGGCGCGCGGGCAGGTCGTCGCCGACGGGAATCTCGGGCAAGCCCTCGAGCGCCCGCATTCGGATCTCGTTCATCGCAGGAGCTCCCGGAGCACGAGGACGGTGCGGCTGTCGCGCTCGGACCGCGCGAGGCGCTCGGCGTCGTCGGGGGTGTCGAGGTCGCTGCGCACGCTCTCGGCGATCGAGCTGAGCACGATCGGCGCGATGCCGCGCTCGCGCGCGGCGGCCTCGTGCGCGGCGCAGCTCTACGGGCCGAAGCGCGCGGGGATCACGAGCGGCGGGCGGGGGTACAGCATGGCCGTGCCGCCGTCGGCCGCGGGCACGATCACGACCCGCGCGCGCTCGCCCGCTTCGACCACCGAGTCGACGTCGGCGCCGCGCAAGAGCGGCAGGTCGCCGAGCGAGACCAAGAGCGCGTCGTAGCCGGACTCCGCGCACTCGGCCGCGGCCGCGTCGATCGCCTCGTTCAGCCCCGGATCGGGCACGCGCAGCGTGACCGAGGCGCCAGCGGCGCTGGCGGCCTCGGCGACGGCCGCGTCGTCGGTCAGCACGAACACGCGCTCGACGCGCTTCGCCTCGGCGAGCGCGCCGAGCACGTCGGCGACGAGCGCGCGCAGGATGCGCTCGACCGCTGCGTCGTCGAAGCGCGAGCGCAGGCGGCGCTTCGCGCGCGCGAAGTCCTTCACGGGCACGGCCGCGGCGGTCCTCACGCCGGCCTCACGCGCGCCGGCCCGCGAGCTCGAGCACGCTGTTCGCGAGCTTCGCCGCGATCTCGGGCGTGCGCATCAGCGTCTCCTCGACGCGCACCTCGAAGCCGAGCCGCTCGACCGCCGCGCGCTCGTGCGCGTCGCGCCGGTCGATCACCATGGCGCGGCAGAACGAGCGATAGAGCCCCGCCACGCCCGCGCACGAGACCTCGGCGCCGACCGCGCGCAGCAGGCGATCGGCCGGGCCCTTCACCGGCGCGCCACCCACCAGCGGCGAGATCGACACCGCGTCGTGTCGAGACTCGAGCGCAGCGCGCACGCCCGGCAGCGCCAGAATCGTGCCGATCGACACGATCGGATTCGACGGGCACACGATCACCTGCTCTGCGCGCACGAGCGCCTCGAGCACGCCCGGCGCCGGCGCCGAGCCGCGCGCAGCGGACAGGTCGACCTCGGCGATGTCGTCGGGCGCGCCGTCGCGCACCATGTACTCCTCGAAGTCGGTGCGCGTGCCGTCGCCGCGCACGATCCGGGTCGGCGCGTCGCTCTCGGTCATGGGCAGCAGCTCCACGCCCACACCGAACGCGGTCGCGATCTCGCGCACCACCTGCGAGAGCGGGACGCCGGCGCGCAGACGTTCGCTGCGCTGGATGTGCGTGGCCAGGTCGCGGTCGCCGAGCTTGAACCAGACGTCGCCGCGCAGCCGGCGCAGTGCGTCGAGACACGCGGTGGTGTCGTCGCGGAAGCCCCAGCCGGTCTCGGCGTTCACCACGCCCGCCAGCGTGTAGGTGACGATGTCGAGGTCCGGACACACACGCAGGCCGAAGAAGTCGCGGTCGTCGCCGGTGTTGACGATCACGGTGAGCTCCTCGGGCGGCAGCACGCGCACGAGCCCCGACAGGAAACGCGCGGCACCGACCCCTCCCGCGAGCGCGACGACCCGGCGACTCATGGGTGACTCGAGGTCCCGGCGCGCCTCCCGCGGGACATCGGCCGGCGGGGCGATGTCGGGCCGCGCGCCCCTCTTCTACGCTCTGCTTCCAAGTCGGGCGGACCGTCCCGGCTGCGCCCGCTTCGCGCGATCGCGCTTCGCTCGCGTCGGAGCCCGATTGCGCGCTTCGCTTGCACTTAGGGCACGGTCTCCGCGCGCAGCGCCGCGAGCTCGGCCTGCAGGCGCGGGAGGCGCTCCGCGATCGCGCGAATGTTCGGGTCCGAAGCGAGCTCGGCGCTATCCCAGCGCTTGGTCGAGATCATCTGGCGGAGCGTCTCGCGGTCGGCCGCGATCTTGGCTTCGAGCTCGGCGACCTCGGCCGCGCGCGGATCGTCGGGGGGAAGCTGCCTCGTCGCGGCGGGTCCCGGGAAGAGCGGCGCAGAGCCTGGCGTCGCCGTCGAGGGCTCGCTCGCCGGCGCAGCCTCGGTCGCGGTCGACGGCTCGCTCGAAGCGGGCGGAGTGACGGCCGTCGCTGGCTCCGCGACGGGCAGCTCCGGCGTTTCGGGCTCGAGCGGCGGAGACTCGATCGCGATCGGCGCGGGCGGCTCGGGCTCGATGATCGGTGGCATCGGGGGCGCGGGCGCGGGCGCGGCGGCCGGCGGCGGAGTCGGCTCGATCGCGGGTGTCGCCGGCCGCACCGGTAGCGCGCGCGTGGCCGCAACCGGCGCGGGGCTCGTGACGATCTCCAGCGCGGTGTCGCGCGCGCTGCTCGGAATCGCTTCGAGATCCGTCGCGTAGTGCGTGACGCCCTGCTCGTCGACCCAGCGATACAGCGCCGCGTCCGCACTGGCAGGCGCGAGCGCGAGCGCCAACGCGAGCAGCGATCGAGCGGCGTGGCGGAGCACGCGCGGATTCTACGGCCGACCCCGGGGCCGATCAACAGATCGGGCCGAGCGCGTGGCGCGCGCTTCACGAGCTTCGCGCGCGATGTTCACATCACGCCGAAGCGCGGCGTGAATGCTCGCGGTTTTCACGTGTGGGCGGACGGCACAGCGCTTGCTCAATGGGCTCGCATGTCGCTGACGCTCGCTCTGCTCTTCGCACTCGCGCTGCCCGAGACGCTGCTGCCGAGCTGGCAGGGCACGGCGCCGCCGGGCTTGCCGACCAAGCTCGCCGCAGCGCCCGGCGCTCTTCTGCTCGGCACGGACGCGGGTCTGTACGAGCGGCGCGGCGACGCGCGCGGCTGGCGGCTGGTGCTCGCGCGCGACGCGGTTCGCGATCTGGCCGCGACAAAAACCGGTGCGCTGGTCGCGAGCGGGGGAGGGCTGTTCGAGTGGGACGCGGAGCGCTCGGACGCCCGCGAGCTCTCGCTCGGTGCGGGCGCCGACGTGCGCGGGCTCGCGATCGACGCGCGCGGCACCGCCTGGATCGCGACGGCCGCCGGCCTGTACCGGCGAGCCGCGGGCGCGCGCGAGTTCGCGCGCGAGCCGGGCCTGCCCGCAGGCGCGGTGGGCGCGGTGGCGTCGTCGGGCGAGGACCTGTGGCTCGCGATCGACGGCGCGCTCTGGTCCGGCGCGCCCGGGCGCGACTTCGCGCAGCGCGTGAGCGGGCTCGAAGAGGGCTGGTGGGAGCTGTGCGGGGCGGTCGCGACGCCCGACGCGACGCTCCTTTGTGTACCCGGCGGGGTGCTGCGCGTGAGCGCTTCGGGCACGCGCAGGATCGAGCTCGGCGTGGGCCGGCTGTTCGCGCTTGCGCGCGCCGAGGGCCGGCTCTACGCGGCCGCCGAGGGAGGCGTATACGCGCTCGACGACGCGGCCGCGGGGGTCGCGGATCGCCAGGCGCTGTCGGTGCCCGCGTATGGGCTCGCGGTCACGGGAGACGAGCTGCTGGTCGCGACCGAGCGCGGCATCGCCGCGTTCTCGCTCGCCGCGCGCACGGCGGCCAAGCCGCCGGGGGTCGATTCGCGGCGCGCGCCCGAGGACGGCGAGCGCTCGCTGCGCAGCGTGCCGCCGCGCACGCGTGCCTCGCAGATCCAGACGCTGCAGCGCGCGGCGCTCTCGTACCTCGAGCTCTCGCCGTCGCGCATACGGGAGCTCGAGGAGCGCGCGCGCCGCACGGGCCTGTGGCCGGAGCTGCGCGCCTCGCTGGTCTTCGATCGCGCGCGCTCGACCGGCGTAGATCACGACGAAGTGTTCACCTCGGGTGTGCAGACACGGCTCTTCGACAGCGGCAGCGACCGCGACCAGGGCTACGACGTCGGTGTCACGCTGGTCTGGGAGCTCTCCGAGCTCGCCTCGCCCGACCACGCGCTCGCGATCTCGCGCGAGCGTCGCAGCCTGGTGACGCTGCGCGACCAGGTGCTGGAGCGCGTGAACCACCTGTACTTCGGGCGCCTGCGCCTGCTCGCGCAGCTCGAGGCGCTGGGCGTTGCCGACAGCGCCAAGCGCGCGGAGCTCGAGCTCGACGCGGCGGAGCTCGCCGCGCAGCTCGACGCCTGGAGCGGGGGCGTGTTCTCGCGCCTCGATGCGAACTCACCCCTCGAAGCACAAAGGGAACCCTGATGAATCGATTCTCTGGCCACGGACTCTTCGCGGCAGCACTCGCGTTCGGCGCGCTGGCCTCGGCACCGGCGGGAGCGGTGCAGATCAGCGAGCTGCTCTACGACGCGATCGGCAGCGACAACGGCACCGTGTTCGTCGAGCTGTACGGCGAGCCGGGCACGTCGCTCGACGGCTGGACCGTCGAGGGCGTGAACGGCGCGGACGGCGCGATCGGGCCGATCGTCACGCTCGCCGGTCAGATCTCGAGCGACGGCTTCTTCGTGGTGGCCGACTCGGACGCTGGCGCCACGCAGGTCGCGAACGCCGATCAGCTCGCGAACTTCGACTTTCAGAACGGCTATCAATGACGTGCAAGATCAGGGGGTTACGAGCAGGTTCGGCACCGGAAATGACCTCGCTGTGCCAGTGCACAGGCGGCTTTGTGCCACTTGCTGTGCCAGTTGCGCGCCGGCTGCCGATGCACGGCACGGCGGGGAGGGGCCGAGGGACACGGCCTAGGACGTCCCCAGACGACGTGCGCGCGCGGGCGTAGCCCGACCTCTTCTCACCACCCATTGTGGACGATTTTCCCCGGCCTGCCGGGTATCTGCAAGGGTAATCGCCGGGAAGGTCAAAGGGGCTTCGGGTTGGTGCCCGCAACACGGCGGTATGCTCGTCTGCATGGTTGCGCGACTACAACAGTTGTGTAGTGTAAGGTGCGCGGCTTGTACGGGAGGTCCGATGGCACGCAAACCCACGATCAGCGAATTGGAGAAGATCCTCGAGCAGGAGGAGGACGTGCCGGTCGAGATCCTGCCAAACGGAGAGATCCGTGCTCTAGGGAGCAGCGCCGGTGATCTCGGCGGCCGCAAGCCGATCACAATGCGCGAGGATCTCGGCGGCGAGTACGCGGTCGCGACGGGCGGCGAGAGGATACCGTGAACCTCGCTCGCATCAGGCAGGAGATCGCCGCGGCACAGCGGCAGTTCCCAACCGTCGAGAGCCATGCCACGAGCGAGGGCCGACCCTTCGTCCTCGCCGCCCTTCAGACGACGCTGGGCGGTGTATATACGCTCGAGATCAACTTCAGCGACCTGTACCCCAACGAGATGCCAAGCGTGTACATACGGAAGCCGGCGCTCGCGACGTCGCCACATCGATACAGAGAGGGGAACATCTGCTTCCAGCACCCCTCGACATGGAATCCTGGACTACACGATGTCAAGCACGTGATGGCGCGCGCCGCGAAGTGGCTCAACAAGTACGAGGTCTGGCTGCAGACCCGAAACTGGCCGGGCGCGGAAATACTGCACTAGCGAATGCCAATCGAATTCAAGTCTCTTTCGATGATGGATCTTAGGAAGACTCCAGGGGAAATTCTCGACCGCGTCGCTGATCGGGGCGAGGCTTTCATCGTTGAGCGTAGTGGACAACAGATGGCGTGCCTGGTTCCGCTCTCGACGCTGTTGCCTGGGATTCAACAGTCCCGGATCGTGCGCGAGTTCGACGCTCTGCGTCGAGCCGATGAAGCGCATACGACCGAGCTCACGGCGGATCACGAGATCGAGCTGAAGTTCCGCCATGAGAACAATGGCGAGGAGATCATCCTCACCGTCCGGCTCCCGCACGGGTATCCGAGCCAAGCTCCCAAGATCTTTGCGAATCCGATCAAGAGCGAATGCCCGCACAAGTGGCAAGATGGCTCTTTGTGCATCTTCGGGATGATGGAGATCTGGAATCCGGGGAAGCACGATGTCCTCGATGTTCTCGCCCTGGCTCGACAGTGGCTCGGCCGGTATCGCGAGTGGGAGAAAACGGGGCAATGGAGCGATGTCGGAGGCGCTAGTTAGGCGATGAGCGGAGATCTCTTCAGCCGCATCCGCCAGCTGTTCGACGTCGGGTCGATGTCCGACGCTCGTGTCCTGGTCGCCGGATGTGGCTCAGGGGGCGGGAGCGTCGCGCTGCAACTCGTCATGTCCGGTATCAGGAACTTCACGCTCATCGACAACGAGAAGCTCGAGATCGAGAACGTAATCCGGCACGTTTGCGGTTTGAGATATCTCGGTCGAGCAAAGACAGAAGCTCTAGCTGACGTGCTGCGCGATCGAAATCCTGAGATCTCGGTTGAGACCATCGATCAAGACCTCATGACCCTCGAAGGTCTAGACGGATTGATCGCAGGGAGCACAGTTGTGGTCGCTGCAACGGACAATGAGCCGTCGCGGTACCGACTCAACGATGCGTGTGTCAAGACACGGACCCCGTTCGCCGTCGGTCGTGTGTTCACGCGGGGGATTGGCGGTGAGGTCTTTTCCTACCGTCCTGGTGAAGGCGGGTGCCTCGCCTGCCTGGAGCGCGTCCTGGAACGCACCACGTATCGCGATCAGGTTCGCGAGATCGACCTCTTGTCGGATGAACAGCGCGACGCGCTCTATGGGATGGAGGTCTCAGAGATCAAGGATTCGCCGGGACTGACGATCGACATCACCTTCATTTCCGCATTTCACACGCGCTTCACCCTTGACGCGATTGCCGCACGCCTTTCCGAGAGGCCCAAGTACATGCAGCCGATTTCTGAGAACTACCTCGTGTGGGGCAACCGACCTGCTCACCCGTTCAAGAAGAACTTCGAACTCCAGCGGATCTCGCTCCCGCCGCAGGAAGGATGCTTGGTCTGCGGGGTGTCGCCGTGAGGGACCCCATCGCGCGAAACGTCCGAGTCGCGATGGATCGTGGCGCCCTGACCGAGATTTTCGATGAATGCGACGGCCATAGTGAGGCAGAGACCGGAGGTAGGCTTGTCGGCGTCTACGAGCGAGATGCCGAGGGGGCGCTTCTGATCCGGGTGTCGCATGTGATCGGGCCCGGGCCGAGTGCGAGACGGACGGCAGTGAGCTTCTTCCAGGACGGGGCCTACCAGGAGCGGGTGTTTAGAGACCTCGAGGCGAAGCATCCAGAGATCGAGCACCTGGGAAACTGGCATTCGCATCATGTGAATGGAATGCCGACCCTCAGCGAGGGCGATCGCGCGACGTATCACCGGATCGTGGACCATCGCAACCACAACACCGACTTCTTTTACGCCCTCCTGATCGTGAGCAAGAACGCAAGGGGAATCGGAGATGGGCGTTATCGAACGAGGCACTTCTTGGTGCGCCGAAACGATCCAAACGAGTACGAGATCTCTGAATCCGACGTAGAGGTTTTCGGAGATGTTGGCGTAAGTGTGCTTTCGACGGGGGCAGCGGATCGTCCCGATCGGCAACCGAGATCAGAACTCACGCATATCTCTCGGGCGTTCGATCAGTCTGTGCTCGGAAGGGTCCAGCCTGAGCTCAAGCCCTTCTACTCGAAAAGGGCAGGGGGGTTCTGCTGGAAGGGGGTACTGAAACTCATCGACAACTCCACCGTTGGCGTCGTCGTCGCCGAGACCGCGGAAGACGACGGACGTTTGCAATACCGTGTGCAGGTTCTCGGAGCTGGCCGCGCTACAGGCGTTCCGGTTGAGGCGGCAATGGATGGATCGTTCTCGTCTGCGACAGAGGCAGTGTGGACTGTCGAGAGATTCCTCAACTCGGGGATTCTAGAGCGCCGGCTCCGACGGTCGAAGAGACGCGGCGACGCGTCGGGGGCATAGCATGGACGTCCTTACGGTCTACGTTGGGCAGGGGGAGTTGGTCGTTCTCCGGCACGGGATGGAAGGCATCGTGATCGATTCTCGCCTTCCGGACACCGATGACGTGAGTGCGGAGGCGGTGCAAACACAGCTGGGCCTCGTGCTCGAGGGGCGACGGGTGCCGGGGTTGATCCTGACATCGTTCGATAGTGATCATTGCGATCCGAGGGGCGTCGACTTCGTTCTGGGGCGATTCGAGCCAGACTGGATCATGTATCCCAAGTACTACAAGGACACGGACTGCGCGAGCGCTGTGTTCGATACGATCGAGAAGCACGAGCGGCTTCGCGTGAGGGGCGCGAGACCCCTTCGAAGGGTCTCGGTGCGACTCGACAGGGTAGATCGAAGATTGCTTGAAGGGCTCTCTTCTGACTTCGATCTGGAGCTCTTCTCCCCCCACATCGAGGACATGGACAGCTCGAACAACTGCAGCATCGTCATGAGAGTGGCCGGAAGGGGTGTTGGGGGCTTCTCCTATCTCGTGACCGGAGACACCGAGAACGCGCGATGGGAGCGGATCAACTCACTCTTTGGCACGGCGCTTCGCTCGGACGTGCTTTCCGCTCCCCACCATGGTTCAAGGTCGGCGACCAACGCGGAAACGCTGCTCCTGGTCGATCCGAACACAGTCCTGATTAGTGCCGGAGTCGACAATCAGTATGGTCATCCTCATCCTCAGGCAGTGGCGGCCTTCCAAAAGGTCGCAAAGCACATTCACGCCACCAACATCGAGGAGGGAGTCTCGTTGTTCACGAAGCAGGTCGGTGACGACTTCTTCACTCGGCTCGTCCGGTAGTATAGTTAGCCTAGATGTTCGAGAGCACCGTCTGCATAGGCGTGTCGTGAAGCCGACGCGGAGCAGAGAGTGGTGCGCGATCTCGGGCTAGCGCTATCAGGGGGTGGATCTCGAGCGGCGGCGTTCCATTGCGGAACGCTACTCGCGCTGCTGAATCTTGAGTTGCTCGGCAAGGTCGACGTTGTCTCGACAGTATCGGGAGGCTCGCTCTTTGGTGCCGCGTGGATGGCGGCACGAACGCGCGGCGAGGCCGACGGTTCCTTCGTCGAAGACATGCAGGAGCAACTCTCGCACGGTTTCATCGCGCGTTCGATCGGGCGTCGCACGCTCTTGGCTCTGACACCCGGAGTTCCATATTCTCGTACCCACCTAGTCGCTGATACGTTCGATCGTGCGTTCTTTCATGGTCTCACGCTGCGGGCGCTGCCTGAACGACCAGTGCTCTGCATGAATGCGACGATCCTGAACAATGGCCAGGTGGCGAAGTTCACGCGCGACGGGTTCTCGGCCTGGGGAATGTCCGTCCCCGGCTCTGCGCCGGAGCATGTGGTCCCTTGGGGCGACTTCCCCATCGCCGACGCTGTCGCTGCATCTGCAGCTTTCCCGATTGGATTGCCCCCCTTCGCGTTGCCGTTGTCCGCGTTTCCGCCGGGAACCCGTTTCGAGGGCTCCTTGTCTGGGTTGAGAGCGCTTCACCTCACCGACGGTGGTGTGTTGGAGAACCTCGGAATTCAGACGTTGCTGAAGAGTAGGCGCTACGCCTGTTGGAACCTCGTGGTGAGCGACGCAGGGACGCACGACCGACCGTGGCGTGGTGGGGGGCTTCTTGGCTCGGTGAGGGGATTTGGTGTGTGGCTTCTAAGCGGTCGAGTCCTGGATCGGCTCATGCTGGTTATGAATGACAAGCAGAACCGTTGGGCGCGACAAGAGATTTACGACCAACTGACGCGCTCGTGGCTGGTTCAGGAAGTCCGGAATCCAAGCGTCGAACGAGGTGTGGGGCTAGCGAGCTATCTGGCCCCCGAGCCGCACCGTCCGCGCCGGATGCTCCTGTTCGTTCGAGTTGCACAAGACTGGGACTCCTTCATTCGTTCAATTCCCAAGTGGAGGCTCGTCGAGCTTGCTGAGCGCGTCGGTCAGAGGGGCGATGATCTGCTTGCGAGCGATGACTCAGCGCGGCTGACGGCATATCTCGAAGGAGCTGGCTGCGACCTCAGCCTGGCGAAGGAGCACTATGCGCAGTTGGGCGGCGACGAGGCCGCGCGCGCGCTGAATCGAGTCCGAACGGGCTTCGCGGCTCTCGCGCCGCAGACCATCAAGAGTCTGGCTGAACATGCGGCGTGGCAGGTACATGCGGCGCACGCGATTTACGCGGAAAAGATCGGAACGGATGAAGCCCTAGAGCCGCGTCTGGAGGGTCCTAGATAGCCAGCAGGCGCCGCGAGGAACCGCTGCGCACCATACCCATGTGCGGAGATGAAAGGGGCATATGGTCGCGGTGGGCCGTAGAGCTCTACGGCACCGCGAGGAGCGCGATTCAATTCCGATCGAAGAGCTCAGGGTCTCCATCGCGTAGAGAGAAGAAGGCATGGGGGTGTGTCCAGACGATGCTGTCCAGCAGTGTGATGCCGAGCAGCTTGCCTGCCTGCGCAAGGCGGCGCGTGACGTCGCGGTCCTCTTTGCTCGGCGCCGGATCGCCCGACGGGTGATTGTGCGCGACGATGAGAGCGCAAGCGCCGAGAAGGACCGCGGGCTGGAAGACCTCGCGCGGGTGCACGAGCGAGGCGGTCGCGGTTCCAACGGACACAATCTGGTGTGCGATCGGCCTGTGGCGTCCGTCGAGGTACAGCGCAACGAAGTGCTCGCGCGCATGATCCGTAACCGCGCGCCGCATGAATGCGGCGACGTCGGCGGGGGCGCGGATGGCTGGAGGCGCGGTCTTGCGACGACCGGTGTAGCGGATCGCCACCTCCCGGATGGCGTGAAGGCCCGCGTGTTCTTGTGAAGCCATGATTTCCTCCGTGTCGTCTGGGGCCCGTCTTGAGCCGCCTCTCTCACCGGGACCGGAGAGGCGGCGGGGCGGGCAGGCCGCAGACCGCAGGCGGAGGAAGGGGTCAAGGCAAGGGATGTGACGGGAGGCTCGGCGGACGGCGCAGCCGTGTGGCCGCAGATCCCCGCAGCGCAGCGCGGTGTGCGACCGGTAGACACGGAGGAAGAAGGCGGCAGCGGGAGCACGAACGAGCACACGTTCGATGGAGTTGAGACTGCCGCGTCGAATGCTAGTAGGTGAGCGCGAGGCAACGTCGGATCAGAGAGCCGTGCCCGGCGACGATGCTGACAGCGAGCTCAGCGGTGGGAAAGTCGCCCCTGTGAAGGCGGAGGACTAGGAGTTGGAAGACCAGCGGTCGGTGTGCCCAATCTTCGTAGCGCCGAATAATCGGCCGAACGTGCTTCAACCACTTGGAAGCGGAGTGCTTTTGTCGCTCGGTGACGAAACCTTCGTATTGAGCGCGGCTCATGTTGTCGACACCTTGGACTGGGGCGCGCTGATGCTCCCCGGCGTCAGCGGTTTCGTGGAATTCGGGGGCAACTTTCATCGTCGTCCCATGGAGCCGGGAAAGTCGCGCAACGAGGATGCGATCGACTTCGCGTTCCTTCGACTGGCGCCTGAAACGGTGGCCGAACTCAGTCCGGAGTTCCGACCGCTGGGCTGGCAGGACCTTGGCCTCTTCGAAACCCTCGGAGAAGGCGATCTCTATACATTCGCTGGATTTCCTGCGAGCCGCACGAAGGTGCGCAGGCGGGTGGTCCAGTCGGAGTTGTTCAAGTACACCGGCGGAGCTGCTTCCGATGCCCTGTACCAGGAGACTGGCTTCGATCCGGAGTTACACATCGCGATGATGTTCAACATCGCGCGATGCGTGGTTGGCGGTGAGAAGATCCAGGCGACTGCAGATCCGCACGGGGTGAGCGGGGGCGGGATCTTCTCCTGGCCGAAGACTGTTCGCGAGGGACCGTCTGAAGCCGCGCCGCGCCGGCTTGTCGGAATCGCGCACACGTACAGGAAGCGCCCGGGTTGCCTGGTCGGGACGCGGATCAACGGGTGCGTGGCGGCGATACTCCACCACTACCCAAACCTCGATCCGACGGCGGGGCAGGGAAGTCGGGGCGCTATTCCAGTAGGTGTCGTCTGGTACCGCGAGTCCGACTGGCCGCGGATCAGAAGAGAGTTCGAGGACGGTCATCAGATGCACGCGAGCTTCAACGAGTGGAGAGAGGCCGCGCAGACCGGAATCGAAACGCTGCTGAAGCGAGGCGTCGAAGCCGTCCCGGTCCCTCTCGCGATCGAGGAGATCACGAAATACTGCACCGAGACGGGACAGCCGAACATCGGCCGCACGCGCGGTGAGCTCGCGAGCCGCCGCGTCGCCGAGGCGATCTTGGGCCGGGCATTGGGCGATAGACGTTCCGCCAGTGTGGGGCGAGGGTGCGCGAGTTCCTTCGGAGCCGCGATGCCACGGGGATCGTGGGAGTAGCGGGCGGAACATCGGGGTTCTCCGAGTGGACGCGTCAGCGTCGTCCGGCGTTGTCGCGCAGCCAGGCAGCGTATGCGTCTTCGGTGGTGTTGCCGGCGGCGAGGGCGACGGTCATTCGAGTAGCGTCGGCCTCGGATGCGCCGAGCTCCGCACCGTTGCGGTCGAGAAAGGTCGCCGCGGCGGCGAAGCCAGTGCGTTTGTTGCCGTCGATGAAGGGGTGATTTGCGATGATCGCGGCGGCGTAGCAGGCAGCGAGGGCGGGGAGATCGGGCTTGCTGTAGGCGTAGAGGTTGAGGGGGCGGGCCAGCGCGGACTCGAGGAGGCCTTCGTCGCGCAAACCCGGCAATCCGCCGTGCTCGACAATCAGCAGATCGTGCACCGCGAGAACCAGGCGGGGCTGAAGCCAGACGGGTCTTGTCCCCCTCTTCCGGCCTCTCGTCACTTGGCAAGCTCGTGCAGCGTGTTGCGGTACTTCTTCATGACCTTCTGTGCGCTCTTTAGCTGGGCCTCAAACTCCGGGTCGTAGGGTGTGAGCTCAACGCCGGTGGGAGTTTCGA
Organism: Myxococcota bacterium; assembly: GCA_040902485.1. Classification (GTDB taxonomy): domain Bacteria; phylum Myxococcota_A; class UBA9160; order SZUA-336; family SZUA-336; genus VGRW01. The sequence continues at coordinate 56,526 of JBBDXF010000025.1, forward strand.
TCAGGAACATCTCGTCGCCGGCCTCGAGGTGGAGCCGGTCCAGCTCCGTCTTGGGCAGGATGACGCCGGTGGAGGACCCGATCTTCCTGAGGGTCAGTTTGTTGGGCATGGCACTTCCTCTCGTGTCTTTACAGTGTTATAATTTCTATTATAATATGGCTGCGTTGCGTCGTCAAGCGCGCGTGGGGAAGGGATCGGGCACCTCTGCGGGTTCCGTGCGCAGAGGAGGGCGGGGATGGTTGGGTAGTCGACGAGTCGTGAGGAGGAGGAAGGCAGATGGATCTTGCGGCACTTGAGCGGCTGCCTCGCGGTGCGCGGTTCTACCGATGCGCATTCCAGGTCAACACGTACGAGTACGTGGTACGCCACTCCCACCCGACTCCGTTCGCCGATGAGTCGGCGTACAACAAGGCCTTGATCGAGGCGTGCAAGGACAACGGGATTGAGGTGATCGGGCTGGGCGATCACTACCGGATCCGGTCAGCGACCGGTCTCGTGGCGGCTGCGCAGGCCGCAGGAATCGTTGTGTTCCCTGGATTCGAGGCTGTTTCAAAGGAAGGAGTGCACTTCCTGTGTCTGTTCGATCCCTCGACGTCGCTCGATGCGGTGCAGGCGCGAATTCACAGTTGCGGCGTTCACAACGAGGACAACGTTTCTCCGATCGGAGACCTCGACGCTCAGAAGCTGATCGAGGCCGCACCGAAATGGGGAGCGCAGGTCGTTGCCGCGCATATCGCGAGCGGCGGAGGGTTGTTCCGCGCCCTCCAGGCGGGGCAGGCACGCAGCGCGATTTGGCGGCAGGCGGGATTGCAAGCCTGCTCTCTACCGGGACCCGTCGCCGAGGCGCCGGATGATGTGCGCCCGATTCTCCAGAACAAGAACGCGGACTACAGGCGTGAACGTGTTGCCGCTGTTTTGAACTGCCAGGATGTCTGCGGGCCGGAGGATCTCGCGAAGGCTGGCACGTGGTGTTACGTGAAGATGACCGCCCCGACGATAGAAGGGCTCCGACACGCCTTCCTAGATCCGGAATCGCGCATCCGGCTTCAGAGCGATGCGTCGCCGGAGGAGCATGTCGAGTTCCTAGGACTCGCATGGGAGACCGAAGGCTTCCTTCGCGGCTGTCGCCTGCATTTCAACGAGAATCTGAACGTTCTCATCGGGGGCCGCGGCTCAGGGAAGTCCACTGTCATCGAGAGCCTCCGCTACGTGCTGGGTGTGGAGCCGATCGGTGACGACGCAAAGAGCGCGCACGATGGGATTGTGCAGGGGGTGCTGCGGAGCGGCACGAAAATCTCCCTGGCTGTGCAGTCCTATCGGCCTGACAAGCGCCTGTTTCTGATCGAGCGGACGGTTCCCAACCCTCCTCGGGTGATTGACTCGCAGGGCAACGTTCTTCAGATCAAGCCATCTGACGTCGTGCGCGGGATCAGCATCTTCGGGCAGAACGAGCTGGCCGAGGTCGCGCGCAATCCGGAGAAGATCACTGCCTTGCTTCAGCGCTTCATTCCAGTCGACGTTGCGCACGATGGGAAAATGAAGGAACTCACGGCTTCACTGCAGTCGACGCGGGTTGAGATTCTCGCGAGTGAAGGAAGAGCGACGGCAGACAGGGAGGCGCTTGCTGCCTTGCCCGGTATCGAGGAAACGCTGAAGCGCTACAAGGAGGCGGGGGTTGAGGAGAAGCTCAAGAGTCAGGATCTAGTGGTCAAGGCGGAGGGCGTCGTGCAAATGGCGTCGGCCGCTCTGTCACCCTTCTCGGAGGTGGCCGACGAGCTCGCGCGCGCCTTCCCGGTTTCGCAGGACTTCCTCAGCGACGAAGCGCTCGAGGGATTGCCTGCGCACGAGGCGCTTCTTTCGCTTCGGCAGACGCTTGCAGGGTTTGAGGTCTCCGCGAAGGCCGCGTTGAGCTCACTCCAGGCTGCAGTGAAGGCTGTAGAGGAGGAGATCGCACAGGTGGCCGCGAAGGTGGGAGCGGAACGGAAGGCGGCAGCGGCTGAGTACGAGAAAATACTGCGCGAGCTGCAGAAGGAGCGGGTGGACGGGAGCGAGTTCATTCGGCTTCGCCAGGACGTCCTCCGTCTGGAGCCGATCCGGACGCAACAGACCAAAACCGGCCAGAAGCTCGACGAGCTCTGGCAGAAGCGAAGGAATGATCTGGCTGCCTGGGAGGACGCGAAGCGCGAGCGGTATCAACGGCTCGAGCGGGCCGCCAAGCGGGTAAGCAAGGAGCTCCCGGATCGTCTGCGTGTGACGGTCTCCTTCGGCGGCAATCGCCGGCCTCTGTGCGATCTGCTGAAGGACCAGGTGGGCGGCAGGCTCTCAGAGAGCCTTGCGGTGCTGGAGAAGCGGGAAGACTTGTCGGTGGTGGAGCTTGCCGGTTCATGCAGGGAAGGGGGCGCCGCCTTGACGAAGGCGTTTGCAGTCCCCGGAGCGCAGGCTGATCGGATTGCCGGGGTAGGGTCCAAGCTGCCCATGCTGATCGAGGAGCTGGAGCTGCCGCATGCCACTGAGATCGAGCTCAACGTGGGGCCCGAGAACGGACCGCCGGAGTGGCGGAGGCTCGATCGGCTTTCTCGCGGCCAGAAGGCTACGGCCCTTCTCTACCTGCTCCTGCTCGACGCCGAGGGCCCGCTGATCCTGGACCAGCCGGAGGACAATCTGGACAACCGCTTTATTTCTGAGGGGGTTGTTCCCAAGGTGCGGAGCGAGAAGCGACGACGCCAGTTCATATTCTCAACGCACAACGCCAACATACCAGTGCTCGGCGACGCGGAGCTGATCCTGGGACTGCGCGCGGTCGGTGAGCCCGGCGATGGACATGCCGAAGTGCCCGAGGACAGCATGGGATCGATCGACAAGGAGAGTGTGGCTGATCTGGTCGGGGAGATACTGGAAGGCGGCAGGGAAGCGTTCGAGACCCGGCGCCTGAAGTACGGCTACTAGCCGTAGCGTCCGGTGACGTAGCACCGGTGCGAGCCTCAAGAGAGAACCTCGCGGCGGGCGGCGTGGCCGAGGAAGCCCTGGTGGCGGAGGTTGCGGAACCAGATCCGCGCGAAGGCCTTGAGTTCGGCCTTCAGGCGCGGCCGGAGGTGTGTACGGCGACCGTGGTCGTCGTAGTCGTAGACGTCCTGCAGGATGCCGACGTAGTCGTTGCGGAAGGTGATGGGTTCGGCGAAGAGGGCGAAGATCTCGAAGACGAGCTCGGGATCGCGCATCAGGTCGCCGTTCTGGACGGCGGTCTGCGAGATTGCCACGAGAGGTCGTCCGTCTCCGGAATTGCCGATGCGCTCGACCGAAAGGGGCATGTAGCCTTCGACGGTGAGGCGGACGGCTTGATCTGCGCGTAGAAGCTCGTCGAGCGTGGTTGCGAAAGACTGATAGGCCTTCATTGTCGTTCCTCCTTGATTGCGTTGCACGAACGCAGGGCGGAGAAGCGACTCCGGCGCCGGCCGTCAGGGCTCGCGAAGCGACACGACCGTGCTCGGCCTTGACGGCCAGAAGGCGGCGGCGGCGCTAAGCCTGAAGTGCAAGCGTGCAACGGAAGGAGGAACGCGGAAGGCCGGTGCCGGATCGCAGTGCGCTCGAGCTTGCTGGGATGGGCAGGGGCCGGGCGCGAGGGTTCCGGGGAGGGACCTTCTCAACGTGCCAACGCTGGGCGATCCTCTGCCGGGCACTCAGAGGAAAGGGGGAGGTCGGTTGCCACGGTTCGGTCGAGCCTTGGTGTCGAAGCACGGGCCTGGATTGTCAGGGCCTCGCTGGCGACGGTCTCGAACACGATGAGGGCGCCGAGCGCTCCCTCGGACTCAAGGAACCTTGCTTGAGCTTGGGCGAGGTTATCCGGCGACTGGCGGATCGCAGCGCGCCTCGGAGCGAGGCTACGATTCAAGCGGATATCCGCCAGCTGATGCTTCTGGCGCCCCTCGATCTCGCAGATCCAGATCTCAAGGACATCCTTCTGGAGACTCCGGTCGGCGACAGACGCCGCATCGATATCGAGACGGGATCGACGGTGATCGAGGTCAAGAAGGACCTCCGACCGGCGAAGATCCGCGAAGACGCGGTGGAGCAGCTTCGCGGATATGTAGAAGCGCGCCAGGCCGAGACGGGCCGGCGCTTCGTCGGTGTTCTGAGCGACGGTGTCGAGTGGCGCTGCTACCACCTGGGCCTGAGCGGTCTCGAAGAGGTCGCCGGGTTCTCTCTCAAAGGAACGGACGCCGACGGCCTCCTGCTCTGGCTCGAGGGCGTCATGGCGACCACGCAGCACATCAGCCCGACGCCCCGGGAGATTCGCCTGCGCCTCGGTGCGGGCACGAGTTCGCACGCACTCGACCGGGCGACGTTGACCTCCCTCTACAAGGCGAGCAAGGAAATCGAGTCGGTGCGGCTCAAGCGCAAGCTCTGGGCGCGGCTCCTGACGACAGCGCTCGGTACACAGTTCGAGGACCGGGACGATCTCTTCGTCGAGCATACGCTGCTGGTCAATTCGGCTGAGATCATCGCCCATGCGGTGCTTGGTCTTCCGCTTGAGACAATTACTCCGGCCGCGCTGCTCACGGGCAGCAAGTTCGACGAGAGCGGCGTGTACGGCGTCGTCGAGTCAGACTTCTTCGACTGGGTGATCGAGGTTCCTGGCGGAGAGACCTTCGTCCGCACGCTCGCCCGCCGGCTCGGCCGCTTCGAGTGGAGCGATGTGGAGCACGACGTCCTCAAGGTGCTCTACGAGTCAGTGATCGCTCAGGAGACGAGGAAGAAGCTCGGCGAGTACTACACGCCCGATTGGCTCGCTGAGGCGATGGTCGCGGAGACGATCGAGGATCCCCTGAACGCCCGGGTGCTCGATCCCGCGTGCGGCTCGGGGACGTTTCTGTTCCATGCGGTCCGGCGGTTCATCAAGGCCGCAGAGACGAATGGCCTTTCTCTCAAGGAGCTGTTCGAAGGCGTTACCCGGAGCGTTGTTGGCCTGGACCTTCACCCGGTCGCGGTGACGCTTGCTCGGGTGACCTATTTGCTGGCGATCGGACGTGAGCGCCTGGCGGCGCCGGGCCGCCCGACCATTCAGATTCCGATCTACCTCGGCGACTCGGTGCAGTGGCAGCAGAAAGAGATCAGCCTGTTCACGCATGGCAATCTCGTTGTCGAGACAAGCGATGGTGCGGAACTCTTCTCGACGGAGCTCAGATTCCCCGACAAACTGCTGGAAGACGCGCGCGTATTCGATGAGCTGATCGAGGACCTCGCCACCAAGGCATCGAAACGCAAGCGTGGAACTCCCGTGCCGTCGTTGTCGGGCGTGTTTCAGAGACTGGGGATTCCGCAGGAATGGCGCGAGACGCTGATCGCGTCATTCAAGACGCTGTGCCGGCTTCATGATGAAGGGCGTGATCATATCTGGAGCTACTACATCCGGAACCTGGCGCGCCCGCGGTGGCTTGAGCGACAGGGCAACCGGGTCGACGTCTTGATCGGCAATCCACCGTGGCTCGCCTATAGGAACATGACGGAGGAGATGCAGCGTTCTTTCAGGAAGATGAGCATGTCGCGCCACCTGTGGCATGGCGCGAAGGTCGCTACGCATCAGGATCTCTCGGGACTGTTCGTGGCCCGCTGCGTGCAGCAGTACCTCCGACAGGGTGGCCGGTTCGCTTTCGTCATGCCGAACGCCGTGATCGACCGCGGCCAGTTTGCAGGATTTCGGCAGGCGGCCTATTCGGATACCGCAGAGCCGGTCAATGTTCAATTCGGCGAGGCATGGGATCTCCGGCGCATCAGGCCGCACTTTTTTCCGCGCGGCGCGGCCGTGGTATTCGGGACAAAGGCCGCAGCTCCGGTGGCTCTCTCTCGCGAGATCGAGCTTTGGTCCGGGCGTCTGCCGGGACCGAATCTGAGCTGGTCGGAAGCAAAACCGCATCTCGAGCGGAAGTCCGGCCACGCGGTCGTGTCCGGCGGCGCGAAGGGCTCGCCGTATGCGGATCGCTTCTCTCAGGGAGCCAGTTTGGTGCCTCGGATGCTCCTGTGCGTCGAGGAAATGCCCGCGAGCCCCTTGGGCGTGCCGCACGGCAGGAGGTCGATCCGATCGACGAGGAGCGCCTACGAGAAAAAACCGTGGAAGGACCTCGCAGCTCTAGAAGGCATCGTCGAGAGTGAGTTCATCCGTCCACTCTATCTCGGCGAGACTGTTCTCCCGTATCGCTTGCTCTCTTCGGGCATGGCGGTGATCCCTTGGGACGGCCTTGAGCTCTGCCACGGGGAAAGCGAACGGCTTGAGTTGTATCCGGGACTCGCGGGCTGGTGGCGCCAGGCTGAGCAGGTCTGGCTGGCGCACCGGTCGAGCGAGCGTCTGACGCTCGTGGACCAGGTGAATTTTCGACAGAAGCTCTCCAACCAATTCCCGATTCAACCGCGGCGAATTGTGTATTCGAAGGCAGGTATGCACCTCGCTGCGGCGGTTGTGACAGATCCCCGCGGGATCATCGATCACAAGCTGTACTGGGGAGTCGCGGCGACCGAGGCGGAAGCAGATTTCGTCTGTGCGATACTGAACTCTGCTGCCGTGACGCAGCTGGTGCGGCCGCTGATGTCCTACGGCAAGGACGAGCGAGATATCGATAAACATGTCTGGGAGCTTCCGATCCCGGAGTTCGATGCCTCGGATTCTGACCATGCTGAGATCTCCAAGTTGGGCGCGACTGCACGCGCTGAGGTGCTGGCGCTCGAGCTTGACGAGTCGAAGCACTTCGCGGCGCTGAGACGAACCGTCCGCGAGCATTTGGCTTCGAGCCCGACGGGCCAGGCGATCGAACAACTCGTCGTCGAGCTCCTGGCTTGAGTCGTGGCATGGAATTCGAGGAAGAACGGTGTGCAGGAGAGGGACGACAGATGCTGCGATGAAGAGCGAGCGCGAGCGCTCGCAGGTCCGTTGTATCGCAACAGCGAAGGAAGGAATGCCATGGCGAAGTTGCCGAAGTACACGCTTGAGTACGACGAGAAGAAAGAGAAGTGGGTCCTCGAGGAGGACAGAACCAGCCGGACCATCAGGGCATGGGACACGAAGGAGGAAGCCACCGCTCGAGGCGTGCTCGGGCGCGCCGTCGGCGAAGACGGGGGATCGGTAAAGATCCAAAAGGCGAACGGGCGGTATCAGGAGGAGCGGACCTTCCCTCGAAGCGCCGATCCCGAGAAGTCGAAGGGCTAGCGGCACTGGCCATCGAGGAATGCGAAGAACGAAGGGAGACGACGTGCTTCATCCTCTGCTTGCAAGAGCTCATCGATATCCTCGTGTAGCGAGGGAGCTCCACCCTGCGGGCTCCACCTACGATGCCGTGGCGGGCGCGTGGCGTGACGACGCGACGGGACTGCTTGTTGTGGAGCTGCCCAATCGACACGGCCCGCGCACGAAGAAGCACGACATCGAGACGGGAGAGGATCAGAAGGGAGAGTGATCCTGGGAATGAGATACAGGCCGAGGCGTCCGCGAGTTCTTGTCCTCGGCAGCCGCTTCGACTTCACGTGCGACTACGTGGTCGCGGCTCTTCAACGGCGTGGTGTCAGCTACCTCCGCCTCAACTCGGAGGACTTGCCAGCTTGCGCGGTTGCGCTCGACCCGATCGCCCGTGAACTGCGGGTACGAATGGCCGGGGTCGACTACCTGGTTACCCCGCGGTCGCTCGCCTCTGTGCTCTTCCGGCGACCGGTGGCTCTCCGCGACTATGGCGGTGACGGGCGAGGTGCCCAGGAGCGATTTGCGCAAGCGCAATGGGCGGCCTTCATGACAAACATCGCTCTATTCGGAGAGGCTCGGTGGTACAACGCGCCAAGCTCTACTTATCGCGCAGAGCAGAAGGCGGTGCAGCTATGGGAGGCGACGCGGATAGGATTCTGCGTTCCCTCGACAGTCGTCACCAACGCTCCGGAACTTGCCGTGGCATGCCTGGGTCGTGGACGCGTCGCACTGAAAGGCCTCGATACGGTCCTGGTACGCGAGCACGGAGAGGAGGTCTTCGGCTTTACCACGTTCGCTGAGCTCTCGGAGCTGGATACCGCCTCCTGGTCCTCTGCTCCAGGAACCCTTCAGCGTGCGGTGCCCGACAAGATTGATGTTCGTGTTACGGTGGTCGAAGAGCATGCCTACGCGGCGGCTGTCCTCGTCGATGGTCAGGGTGTCTCGGATGATTGGAGGTTGCACAAGCAAGAGGTGAAGTTCGTGTCGCACGAGCTTCCGAGCGAGATTCGGACCCACTGTGTCGAGCTCGTCCGAGCGCTTGGGCTCCGGTTCGCCGCTATCGATTTGGCGCTGTCGCACCGCCTCTATCATTTCCTTGAGATCAATCCCACTGGCGAGTGGGCATGGCTCGTGGATTCAGCTGGCTTGCCAATCGACGAAGCGATCGCTGATGCGTTGGCGCGGTAGAGTCGCCCAGTGGCTCGCGCGCGCCGCGCGCAGGCTGGACGACTGGGCTCTGGGCTCCGTCTTCACGCTACGGTGGGCGAACGCGAAGGTGCGCCGGAGATTGCAGGCTGACGCCGTCGAGCAGTACCGAGATGACCCGCGCCTCCAGCATTCCACCGCTGCGCTCACGCAGGCGTTGGCGTCGTCGCTCACACGATTGGAAGCCATCGAGGGGAAGGCCCGGGCGACGCTCATCGGAATCGCACCGGCAGTGGCAATCCTGAGCTTCGGGTCGACGATCCTCGGGGACTCGGGAGCCCTGGCTGATGGGAATTGCCCTGTGCGAGTCGCGGCCGCCGCTCTCCTTTTCGGCGGGATCGTGTTCCTCCTGAGAAGCGGCCAGCTCGCGCTGCGAGCCTATCGGGTCGTCGAGTTGTTCCAACCGGAACTCGGGGATCTGGAGCCGATCGCGCGAGGACGCGACGCACGATGTGTGATTCTCTTCTGTATTGAGCAGAACAGCCGCGTCGTGACCATGCAGGCGAACATCCTCTCAGCTTGCTTCTCATGTGTACGCAACGGACTTCTGCTCGTCGCCGCACTGGGAGCGCTGGTCGTAGCTGTCTCGGTGTAGGGTTGCCACGAGGCAACGCCGAAGGAGAGATGCCATCCCGACTCCGAGGAAAACGAGGAGGCCCGGGCCTGGCTCCGGGACAACGTAGGTCAGCGACGTTAGCTGCCCCGTGATACCGGTTCTCGAAGCGGAGAATGTGATCCGCGCGAAGTCGTCGGAAAAGTCGTTCAGGTTGAGGCTGCTGGGAAGCGCGACACCGGAAATCCCCGCTCGCTCCTCGTCGCGGAGTTCAAGCTGGAACGGGATGGGCGCAGCCCCGGCGAAGATTGCAGAGGAAACCCGACCGACGACGACGAGCAGGTCGGGTCCACTGTCCGCATCCCGGATGAAGAAGGTGAGTTCGGTTCCACCGTCCGGTGCGAGCGCATTCGCACCGGCCATCATCTGGATGGATCCGATCGGCAGAGGCGGATCGATCGCGAGCTCGAGATCGGTCGCCGTGCTCGTGAGGGTTGTCGCGATGCTTGCGTCGAACACGATCGAGCCGGTGATCGTGTCGCCGACGGAGACATCATCCTGATTGACGTCGACGCTTGTGACGACCGCTTCGAATTGGAGTGCAACTGCGGTCGCGGTGGCAGGGATGATCGCCAGAGCGAGCGCGATGCAGAACGCGGGCACGACCTTTGAGCTCCACCTGTCCATCTGCTTGTCCCTCCTTGAGTTTCGGTGTCGAGGCCTGGGCTTTTGCGGCGCGGTTGACTTTCGACCGGCGAGGCCTTCCGGGGATCGCGCACGGGAGAATATCCTATTTTGGGATATTTGTAGCGAGACGTGAGGCTTCCGGCTGCGAGGCCAGGAAGCAGTGCGGAACTCCCTCTACAGCGCGCGCTACAAGCGCTTCCTTGCCCGGCTCCGGGGGGCGAGGAAGGCGGCCGGGCTTTCGCAGGCGCAGGCGGCCAGGCGGCTTCGCCGGCCGCAATCCTTCCTCTCGAAGGTCGAGAGCGGCGAGCGTCGCGTCGACATCGTCGAGCTGGAGGAGCTGGCCCGCGTCTACCGGGTTGATCCCGCGGACTTCCTCGAACGGTCGTAATGCCGGGCGGCGTGAAGGGGGTCAGTTTTCCGGGTGGTCCGCGGCGAGGATCCAATCGTCCACAAGCTGGACGGCCTCGTCGCGGCTCATCGTCGGGTTCTCGCGGGCAAGGTGGTCCTCGAGCTCGGTGCGGAAGCAGAGGTGGCAGAAGCCGGACGTTGGTCCGCGGTGCTGTGCGCAGCGTGCCCGAGCTCTCGCGACCAAGCTGTCCATCGCCACGTTGTTCCCCATTCAGAAGACCTCGAAGAGGCGCGAACGGCGGCGATGCGCGGATCTTGCGAGCGCTCCGTTCGCCCCTAGACAAACCCGCCCGGCAAGCGTTGCTCACCGAGCGGGTTGTTCCCTTCCGCTTGCACCGATCGCTTCTCAATTCTACCAAAGTCTCCGGAGAGCGAGCTAGCGATCTGTTGGCGGGCTCCGCGGCGGATTGAGCGGGGAGTCGGGACCAGGCTCCACCTTGAACACGACTATGGGCTGCGACTTACCCTGCGGTGAAAATTCGCCCCAGCCCGTTTCAGTGAGTCGGCTCGGCGGAATCCCGAGATCCAAAAGGTACTTCTTCACGCTGTCCGCTCTCCGGACCGCGAGCCCTTCTCGTGCAGCATCGGTGCCTCCGACTTCATCAAGACCTGCCCTGCCCTCGATCTCGATGGTCAAGGGTGGTCCGCTGGCCAGGTAGGGCGCGATCACTTTGAGCTTCTGAACGTCAGTGGAGTTCAGGTCGTCACGGAGTTCGAAGCTATCCTTGGCGAAGTGCATCTTCAGGCGAGAGAGCGACTTCGACAGAAGTGCCTTTCGGAGAACATCGTTCATCGTGCACTGGGTCCAGCTGCTCGATGTGCCTGCCGAGCACGTATAGCAGACGCAGTCTGCTGCTTCAGACATGTACTCGACCGGATCTTCACACGACCTCTTAATCGTCATGCACTCAGCGGCGGTCGCCAGTGCCGGAGCCAAGAGGAGCAACCCGAAGACGCCAAAGAGGTACATGTACTATCCTCCATCGCCGAGGGGATCTCTGACCTCTCGGCGCAGCTCATTCTGAAGGTCGCGAGACTCCGATCGCCATGCCTTCGCAAGGCGCTGCACTTCTGGGAGGTTCTCTCCTTCGAGTTCCTGCATCAGCCGCTGGAGAGATCCGGTCGCCCGAGTAGCGGCTGCGGCGGTTCCCTCCATGAGGAAGAAGTCGCTCTCATGGAACTTGGCGTCGAGACGCCTGATCCCCGTACGCAGTTCTTCTCGTGTCGCCGGCCCGCGCGCACGGACGGCGCTCTCGACGAGACGGGTCATGGCCGACACCTCTCGGTAGAGATCGACAGCAACCACAAGCTGAGAACGGTAGAGCTCCTGGCTGAGGGTGAGCTCATGCTTGACCTGTTCCAAGCGGTTTTCGGCTCGGAAGTCGAGGAACCAAGTACCGGCGGCGATCACAAGCGGGATGATGAGCAGTCGCGCCAGCCACTCGAGGCGGGAGCTGGGATTTTGCTTGGGTGCACGCCCGACCAGACCGCGTTCAAGTCCGGCAGCAATCTCAGTAAGTCCGTCGCGCAGTGCGGCGGCCAGGCGAGGTACGTGCTCCCGGGATGACGCCGGCGCTGGAGTGCCGTCGCCGGATTCTGGATGAGTGGGCGGCACAGCGTCGCTGGGATCCATTACTGCGCTTCCTGGGTGCTGTCCTCGGGCACAGATCTTAGCAGCGGATCGTGCGGTGATGGGGGGCTTCCGCCCATGAGATGGTCGCCGAATCTCTTCTTGACAGATTCGGCGTCAGGCTCTGTGCTTGCATGACAAAGGAGCAAAGCCATGGCCGGCCGGAAGAAGGGCGCGCGAAGCGGGTCAGGACGTCGTGGTCAATCGGGCGGAAAGCAGAGTTCGAAAGCCCGGACTCCTGCGGGAGTGAAGGCGCCCCCGGCGGCGAACCCTGAGTTCCTTGCACGGCTTCGCGAGGTTGTTCGCGCGCGCGGTCCCGAGTTTCTTGAGGACCCGAACGTCACGTCAATCGGGATCGGCCGACGATCCGAGGGGGGTGAGCCGACGGGAGAGCTCTGCGTGCAATTCACTGTGCGAAGGAAGGCCGATTCGCCTGATCAGCTCGAAGGTCTCGGAACGAAGCGCCTTCCGAAGTCGCTCCGGGTCGATGGGGTCGATGTTCCGACAGATGTTGTCCAACGGAGCTATCAGCCAGCATGGGAGATCGTCAGCGCCGAGGCGAAGAGTCCCAGGAAGGTCAGATGCCCAAATCTCGCTCCGGGGCTGAGCGTAAGCCACCCGACCGGTACGGCCGGGACGCTGGGTGCGATCGTCTTCGATACCAAAGACGGTTCGCCGTGCATGCTAAGCAACTGGCATGTCCTTCACACACCGAGAGGGACGCTCGGCGATGTGATTGTTCAGCCTGGTCCCTTCGACGACAACGATGTTGACCGCAACGGTGCGGGCGTGCTGGTTCGGAGCCACCTTGGAACCGCAGGCGACTGTGCGATCGCCCGCATCGAGGGCAGGGGAATCGATCGCAGCGTGGTTGAGCTGAACGTACCCATTGCTCATCTCGGTCGCGTGGAGCAGGGAGACCGCGTCGTCAAATCCGGCCGAACCACCGACGTCACGTACGGAATCGTGAAGCGAACCGATGTGCTCTCAAAGATCGACTATGGAGGGAATGTCGGTGAGCAGATGATCGGCGGCTTTGAGATCGGGCCGGACCCGGAGCGGCCAGGACCGGGTGGCGAGATCAGCATGGGCGGTGACTCGGGCTCCGCATGGCTGATTTCCGACGAGGACGGGAAGGCAACGGACGTCATGGCGGGGCTTCACTTCGCGGGCGAAGGTGCGGACAACCCCGAAGAGCACGCACTGGCGTGCTACGCACACGCGGTCTTTCAGAAGCTTGAAATCGCGCTGGAGCCTCCAGCCGTTGCTGAGATTCTTGAGGCCGCGCCGGAGGGGTGGGACGAGACCTTCCTTGGAGAACGGATCGAGCTTCCGAGACTCGCTTCCACCGCCACAGCAGATGCCCTAGAGGTGAACGGATCGACGGTGGTGCCGTATACGCACTTCTCGCTGACGATGTCGCAAGACCGGCGCATGGCGCGGTTCGTTGCCTGGAACGTCGATGGTGCGCACCTTCGAAAGCTGAGCCGAAACGGGTTGAAGTTCGAGTTCGACGCGCGGATCGACGAGGGGGACCAGGTCGGCGACGACGCCTACGTCGACAACAAGCTAGACCGAGGGCATCTGGCCCGGAGAGCGGATCTCTGTTGGGGCCCGATCGCGGAGGCGCGGCGTGCCAATCGAGAGTCGTTCCTGTTCACCAACATCACGCCGCAGCATCAGGCGTTCAACCAATCGAGCCGCGGAGGCCTGTGGGGACAGCTGGAGGACGCGATCTTCGAGGATGCGCGGGTTGCCAAACTGCGCCTCTCCGTTCTGGCAGGACCGATCTTCAAGAAGCGGGATGTCCCTCACAGAGGGATCCTCGTGCCTAGCGACTTCTGGAAGCTGCTGGCATACGTCGATGAGGACACCGAGGACCTGCGCGCCAAGGCGTACATCGTCACGCAGGACAACTTGCTCGACGACATCGAGGCGCTCGCTCTCGATGACTTCCGGCTGTTCCAGGTGTCGCTGCGAGAGCTCGAGGAACGGGTCCACCTGGAGCTGCCGGCTGTACTTCGTCGCGCGGATGATTTCTCAGCCGGCCGTACTCCCGAAGCGCTGAGCTCGAAGGGCGAGCGCAAAGCGGTCAGGGAGGTGAGATCGCGCGCCGAGCTGCTCGGATAACCGGTCTCGTCTCCGCGCTCGGTGCTGATCCGCGACTGCCTCGGGGAGCGGATAGTCCAGCCGACTCCGTCGGGGGGGCTATGCGGTGCGCTGCGAGAAGATGTCGTGAGAGGCCGATGGCGTGTGATGTCCGAGCGGTGCACTCTCGGGCATGGGATGTTCCTGAAAGCGTGGATCGGCCGTCAATGCGGATCGATGAAGCCGCAGTTCGACGGTGTCAGGGGAGGTCAATATGGGCGAAGGCGTGATTCTCGATCCGTCGATGTTCCTGCGCCGGCAGAGCTTCGGTCTTATTCAGCAGGCGTTGGAGCGGGCTGCAGACGAACTGATCGTTCCACGTGTTTTACTGGACCTTCCAAGCAATCCTCGAGGAAGTGAGGTTCTCAAATTCTTTTTGCCGGAAGGCGAGGTCGTGCAACCCGATGAAGTCCTGCGGTTTCTGGCCGACAATGGAGGGCGGATCGTGTCGTATGACAACGTCGACGCTCACCCTGAGTTCAGCAGAGGCCTCAGTCGCGAGGTCGAGAGCGACGTTCTGGACGGCGAAGTCCGCAACACTGTCCACACGATGCTGCTGCAGGAGTGGCAGTTCATGACTCATGAGTCATGGCTAGTTGGCCAGAGCCGGCGAGCGTTGGGCATGTTCATCAGAGCGGGTGCGGGCGGACTGGAGATGTCGAAGACTGCCCTCGAGCGAGTGGTCAGACGGATCATGCGGAAGCAGCCTGGCGAACCGCTTTCCAGATCTGAATACGTCCTAGCGTCGGCGAAGTTCGTTGCCTTCGGTGGACCGCTGGTCGCGACCCTCGTAGCTGCAAGTGGGGCAAGTGGGGGAACTGCGGTTCCCCCCGCTGTCGCCATCGCCAATGCGATCGTAGAAGTGGGAGCGAGCGTCTTCTTGTACTTCGATCCCTGAAGACCATCGTGCCGAGTTCGGTGGGCACGTTGCGCTAGTCGAGTTTGGGCGTCTCCGGAGCCTTCGGGGAGTGGGACCGAGAGTAGCGCTTCAAGAGATCGGTCATTTCATTGTCGCCGCGGTCGCGTGCTAGCGCGTGGATCGCTCCGCACATCGCGTCCGGTGATGCACCGCGTTCGAGGAGCAGCGTCGCAATTGGGCGACTGCCCCCTTCCACCGCAGACAGAAGAGCCAAGTCGTTGTCAGCGCGCACATCAACCGCCAGATCATCGATGATCCGCGTCACAGTCTTCAGATCTCCGATAGAAGCAGCGTACTGAAGTTTAGAGTTGAGGCGTCGAGCGGCGACTGTGTTCCAGACGTCTCGATAGGAGTCGGAAATGGATAGTGTCATCAAGTTCCTCCGTATTGTGTCTAGGGTCGGACAAGACAAGAGCACACACGAAGTCAAATGTCAACACAATTGTGTGTATGACCGAAGCGACCTGTCGCAAAGCGGAGAGTGCTCGGGATTGCGAGCCTCAGCGCTCGCGATCCTTCGCTCTGTTTGGATCGGTTGACGGTGCGAAGTGCCCGTCGAACAGTGTTTGGGTCGCATCTGTGTTGACGGAGGGTGGCGGCGATTCGGCACGCGCCGGAGTGGGAGACATTTCGACCGGCGGGTGGCCACCGGGGGTTGGATGGCTTCCGAGCTCCAGCTCCCGAGCTCGGGCAAGCACGCGGCCAAGATCGAGGAGGAAGTCGCCAATCGACTGCCCGCGGTCGCGTGCTTCTGGTGCCGGAAAGTACTGGGCGAAGAGCGCCTGCTTCTCCTCCGGTGTGAGCGGCTGGTCCTGGTTGGCTGGAGGAAGGTCTCCGCGGCCGAAGGGCGGTGCGTGGCTCTCAACGATGTCGTGGGCGGCGTTCTGATCCGCGCGCTGCGCAGCCTGCTCATCGAACGGCTCGTCGCGGTCGGGCACCGAGGGTCTCCTCTAGGACTCCAGGTCAGCGAGCGATTTTCCGGCCTCTAGCCAGGCGCGAACCCAGGCGGGTTTGCGCCCGCGACCATTCCAGATCTGGTCGGGATTGGCAGGGTTTCGATAGCCGGCCTCCGGGCCGTTGCGGCGGGAGCGGATGGGCTTTCCATATCGTTGCGCGAGGTCGTCTCGACTGAAACCGAGGCTCTTCGCAACGGCGTCAAGCTCTTGGAAGGCCTGCCTGCGCTTCTCTTGCCGGAGCTCCGCGAGACGCTTTTCTGCGTCGGCCACGAGCGCCTCGAGCTGCTCGATGCCGTAGGCGGAGAGATCGAGCGTTGATGGAGTCAGTTCCATCGATGGCGATTGGATACCAACGCGACGCGAATTTCAACGGGTGACTGAAACGGATTGTTAACTCTTTGGTGGTAGTGGTGGTGGTAGCGGGAGCAATGGAGATGTGCGCGAGTGCGGGGCTGGAAGAGCTGGACTGGATCGAATGCAACGGGGCCTTCGTCGAGGCGGATGTAATTCGATTCAAGGAGGCCGTTTGGGAGCGGAAGGGGCCGCGAGCGAAGTCTCGCTCCGTTCGCGTCGGCGAGCGCGAGGTCATCGCAGAGGTTCTGCACGATGATCCAGACCGCGAGGGCTGGGTCTGGCTGCGCGTCGTGCGGACCGACGTACTGAAAGCGTTCAAGAGGAGAAACATGACGCTGCCGGTCGGATCAGAGATCAAGCGTCTTCGCAAGAACGTCCTCAGGAGGGGCGTGCGCCGCCTGGCGTGGTCCGACGAGAGCGCCCGCGAGGCAGTGGTCCGCGAGTGGAAGGCGGGCCTGCAGCAGGATCCTCGCGGCCGGTAGCGTGCCGCGCTTCTTTGGGCGGCGTCGGTGCGGGAGTGAGCTGGCCGGGCGAATCAGCGTGGCCGCGGCTGTCTCTCGCGGCGGCATTGAACGCGCGGCGTAGCGTTGGCTTCGAGGCGAGGTCCTGGAAGAGGCGGCTCAAACGCCCTCGCTCTGGTAGAGAGCCGCCTATCGGTCGTCGCGACCGGGACCCGGTCGCGATCGCTCGCGGTCCTGCTGGGCGCGCGCGGGGGTTTCGCGGATCAGCGCTGCATCTCTCTCAAGCCGTTCGAGTTCCTGCGCGCGTTCGGCTTCGAATGTGCGTCGTTGTTCTCTCTGGTGACGCCGCAGGTTGAGCCGCTGCGCCGCAAGCCACTCGTCGAGGCGTTCAGCATGCTGTCTGCGTTCCTGCTGGTCGCGCTGATCCCGCGCTTCCTCGCGGAGCTCGGTCGCCCGATGTCGGGCCTCGATACGCGCCGGATCGAGGCGATCCTTGAACCGTTCCCAAGCGGCGCGCAACGGCGCGAGAAAACCGCGAGGCGTTCGCGGGTGAATGTCCTGCTCGCGCTCAGCGCGCCGGCGATATGAGAGGGTCCGCTCGAACGCTTCTCGTCCTTCCGCGACAGTGCTTGACCACGCGGCTTCGCGTTCAAGCCGTTCGTCACGAAGGCGTTTCAGCAATGTGCGACGGGCCGTATCGAGTCGTGCGTGTGCCTCCGCGGCGGCGGACGGGAGCTGGGCGTCGGGAACGGGTGCGACACGCGTAGGGCGGTCCCTCAGCTGGACCTGGAGTGCCGTCGCCGGCGGCAGATCCGCCGACTCGAGATCCGCGAGCTTTTGCCGAACATCGCGTGCGCGGACGCCGTCGATCTGGCGCGCGAGGCTGTGAATCTCGGCGGCCGGGTCCAGTACGACGAGTGAGCGCCGATCGCCTCGCGCGAGCTGGTACCCGGCTTCCCGGAGCGCCTGGCGAAGGGCGACGCCGGTCTCGGCCTGATGGAAGAGCGCGGTGATTTCGGCTTTGCGCCGGCGGGGGTCAAGACCGGTCCGCTCGAATTGCTGCCAGGCGGCGTGGTTGAAGGCGGCGGTCGGGCGCTCCTTATCGGGGTCGCGTTTCGCGTGGCGACCGGGGATGTGATCGTGTCCGAATTCGCGTTCGAGCTCAAGACTGGCGCGTTCATGGGCGCGGTAGTTCTGGCTGTCGCTGACGAGTGTCATCGAGTCGATGTGCGTGCGCTGCCAGACGACGTGAATATGCGGGCGTCCGTCCTTCTCGTGGTACACGACTGCGCGCGGCTGGTTGACGAGTCCAAGCTCCTTCTCGAGGACGTCGGCGGCGAGCCGCCATTGCTCCGGTGTCAGCGTGTACTTCGCGTCGGGATTGATCTGGGCGTGATAGAGCCCTTTGGTGCCGAGCGTTCCCTGGGCAAGGAGCTGCATGTCTTCGAGCGCTTCGCGTAGGTCGGCCCGCGGGGAGCTGTCGCACTGCAGGATCTCCACGGTCGTGTTCTGATCGCGGCGCAGCAGATGCCGCGCGAGCTGCCTCGGATTGCTGCGACTGGAGCCCTTAATCACCATGCGCAGGCCCCGTTGTGTGACCGAGCGCCGTGCGGATCAGCGCACGCATCTCCGCGAACTCCGCGAGCGCCGTCGACAGCTCGCCGTTGGGCGGCGGATCGCCGGTGTTGAGGGCTCGTGCGATCTGGTTCAGGTTGTTGCCGACGCGGCCGAGCTCGCCCAGCAAGCGCGCGAGTTCTCGGCGATCCACAGGGGGCCGGCGCAGCGCGCGCGGACCTGGAGCGCCAAGTGCAACGGCGCGAAGATATCCGGCTGCAAACAGGCCTGCGCTCGAGGCCTTCGCATGAATGACCGCGTATTCGCTATCCGTGCACCGGATTGCGATCGTGCGCATACGCCGTCTCTTTTCACTGCCGCTCGCCATGCGAGAGCCACCTCCAACTCGGGAATCCAAACCGGGCGAGACGCAGGGCGTGAGACGCGGGTCCAGCACGGGTGCTGGTCGGGGCCGCTGCCGAAGACAGCGGTCGGGGTCCAGGGGCGAAGCGCCCTGGTCGGTGTGCAGGGCCGAGACCCTGCCGGGTGTGGGCGGAGCCCGCGGCGGCCCGAGGCCGCTCGGGGGGATGCAACGGGGGGCCTCCTGCCCCCCCTTGCCAAGCCGCGCGGTTATACCGCGCATGGCTTGCATTCCGCCCTAACCTACAGTTTACCATAGTTCAACCTACGGTGGAACTCTTTTCTGTGTAGGGCGGAATTGGCGCCTACGGGCGCATGTCGTGCAGCACCTCCGGCGCTGCGCGAGGCGCGAAATCCGATGCCCGACGGCCTCACGGCTTCCGCTGCCGGCGATTGAGCTGCCATTCAACCACCGGCGAAGCGAAGCGGCGAGAGAGATCGACGTCGGTGTCGACAGCGATCACATCGATGCGGGCCCACGGGGGATCGGGGGCAGGAAGATGGGCCTCGATCGCGGCGAAGTTCGGGCTGCACGAACCCATGTAGGACTCGCTGCTGTTCCATGGGCCGCTGCGCTGCATTTCGATGCGGATGGTCGCGACGTCGGGGCTTTCTTCGATGACTTTGCCCCGAGCAGGAATCACGTAGCAGCCGTCGAGTCCCTTCACATATCCGCGCATCGTGATCTTCGCTTCGGGTGCGCGTGCCTTCTCGCTCTCCGTGACGGGGTAGAAGCGGAGCGCGTCGACATACCAGCCGGCGGTACTCGCGAGAGGGCTCGAGGTGCGCCACCAGAGCCTGTGAGCGATCGCTTGCACGCTGCCCCACGAGACCGCGATGAGCGGCGCCAGACAGGCGATCAGTCCAGCGATGAGAAGAAGGGTTCTCTTGCGTTTCAGCGCGGCCCGGCGCTGCTTGACGAACGCTTCGATGGGGCGCGGGCGTCCTTGGGCACTACCCTCCCGGCGGCTTCGTTCCCTGCGCCGGAACAGCCACCGTCTGGACTCCGACCTCGCGTGGATTGTCGAGCCTTCGTCGTGCAATTCCGCGTCGTAGCGACGACGTGCGGCTGGATCGCTTAGGACAGCGAAAGCCGCTGTCAGAGTGGCGAATCGCTCCTCGGCGGCGGTGCGGAGTTCGCTGAG
Organism: Myxococcota bacterium; assembly: GCA_040902485.1. GTDB lineage: Bacteria > Myxococcota_A > UBA9160 > SZUA-336 > SZUA-336 > VGRW01. The sequence goes on from JBBDXF010000025.1 coordinate 76,189, forward strand.
CTCAACAGGGACGTGGTCGGGATGAGTCTCAAGTGCGAGCTTCCGGTACGCGCGCACGATCTCCTCGATCGGCGCATCGGGGGGTATGTCGAGGGTTTCGTAGTGGGTCACCGGCCGCCTCCGGGACCGGCTCGCCGAAACGGAACAGCCTCGTCCGGTTCGGCACCGCGGTCCGACGCGTATTGGGATTCTCGTCCGGCGAGTTCCCGCTCGCGGAGCTGCTCGATTCTCGCGGCGCGGATCTCCTGGTCGATTTGATCTCGGATCGCGACGCTCCAATGCCGGGCCCGTAGCGCGTATGAGATCGCATAGTCGATCGCACCGACGATCAAGAACGAACCGAAAGCGGGATGGAAGAGGCCGGAGTAGAGAGCCGTGTAGGCATACACAGCACCCGTCGCGAAGATGAGGAGCGGTTCCTTTGCCGCGCCGGGGTGAGTGTCTTGTTCGAAGAGGCGTGATGTTCCCTGATCGAAGCTGTGCAGCGGCTTTCCCTCGATCTGCTGCGCGGCGCCCTCGAAGTGGCGGCGCAGCGCGGTGAACAAGAAAGCGATCGCGAGCAGCACGAAGGGGAGGAGATCGAGGCCGCGGGCGGTGAACTGTCCAGTTTCGGCGAGGTTGAACGAAAGACGAGGCGCGAAGGGAAGAAGGAGCAGGGGGAGGTAGGTGGCCGGCGGCAGAGAGAAGCGAACCACGGGTGCAAAGACGAGGATGCCAAGCGTGCAGAGCAAGATCTTCGGGATCGAGAGATAGCGCGGGCCAATGTCGCGGCGCAGGAAGACCTGGAAGTACCGCGGATCGGTTTGAAATAGGAGCGTGAAGATTCGCCGGGAGATGGCGAGGAGTTCGAGCATGTCAGGCTCCCCGCTGGTCGAAGGACACCCTGAGGTAGTTCTTTCCGCTGGTTCCCCAATCCACGCCGCCGCGGAAGAGGATCGCGTCTACCTGGTAGTCGTCAGACGGTCCGCCGCGACGCAGGCTCTGGAACGCCGAGGGCAGCAGCTGATAGTCGAGTGCGGGCGAGAGGCTCGCGGAGGAATTCGCGTTCTCGGAAACAGTCATCGATCGCCGCATCGCCCAGTTCCGGGCGATCAGCTCGGCGGCGAAGCGGTTGGTTTCGATGTGGTCGTTGGCGTGGAAGATCTTCGTCGTGAGGTTCCCGAGCAGACTCTCGACGTAGTGCTTCGCATCTGCGCGCCCGAGCGCGAGGTAGTAGTTGCTGAGGTTCTGGGTCAGGTAGACGGTGCACACGCGCGCGCTTCGCGCCGTCTGCTGAAACAGCGGGTCCGTCGACGTCAGGAAGTACTGCGCCTCATCCGCCCAGAGGAATACGGGTCGCGTGTCTTCGCGCCGGGGTCTGCGCTCGGCAGCGTCCTGCCACAAGGACTTGAAGAGAATCTGTGCTGCGCGACCGGCGACACCGAACTGTTTGAGCGGCAAGTCGAGCAGAATGATCCTGCCGTTGAAGCTGTCCTCCGGCCGGAAATTGGTTTCCGTGCAGAAGAGGGTGTGCAGCACGCCCCGAAGGAGCGGATCTGCCATGGCGGTGAAGCTGCTGATGATGCTCGCGCGCGTCTTGTCGCTAAGACCGGGAAACTCCGTCGTCCAGTAGCGGATAGCGAGCTCGAGCTCGGGGGGCGATGCAACGCTTGATCCTGCAGCCTGGGTACGGGCGAGCTTCGCGAAGCAGTCGGCGAAGAGGCTTGTCTCCTGCCAGGCGGGCGATCGGGCGTCTTCGGAACTTCGCGGCGCTTCATCGATCAGCCGCTTGATGTTCGGAAGCGTGACCGGACTCCCCGAGAGCGAGAGCGTGTCGATCGCGTTCCGCAGCAACTGGCGAGGTGCTTCGATCCAGTAGCTGTCTCCGCTGGCCTGAGCATGGTTCGTGACCGCCTCGATCGCGCGCGTGAAGAGGTTGACGAGGTTCTCTGTCAGCCCGCCGCCAGCATCTGCGCGCTGGTGTTCGTAGGTGATGAAATTGAAGCGATAGGGCGCATCGGGCGCGAGGATCAGCAGATCGCGAGAACGGCCAGTCTGCGCGCAGTAGGTGAGCCAGAGATCCGAGTCTTCGGGCTTGGCGGTGAGCACGAGCCCGCCGAAACCCTGCTCGAGGAAAGTACGGGCGATAGCGAGCCCGCTGCCTGACGTCTTGCCTGAACCGGTCGCGCCGAAGATCTGGACGCCCTCGCAGGCCGCGCGAAGCGTCCACGGGTTGGCGCCGAAGTGGCAGAGCGGCTTGTCGAGGGCCGTTTGCGCCATATGGATCCTGTTGTGCACAGGCGATTGACAGAGCCATTGTGGCAGAAACCCCGCGGCTGTCGGAGAGCAATCTTTCCATTGCCGAAGGCGCCCGAACTCCAATGCGCAAAGGAGCCCCCGACGCGAAGTAGGCGCAAAGTAGAGGAGATATGCGCCCTTGCGCTGCAACTTGCCGCTGTCGGTTGTCGGGACAGGTGACTCGAGGTTGAGGCGCTCAGGACAGAGGGCAGACCCTGGCAAGTGGTACGATGCGATCGTGAGAGGCTGAGCTGAACTTCAGGGGTGCGAGTTCAGGGAGCGAGGAGCGGACGGCGTGGCCGAGTTCGACAAGGATCTACGCGATGTGGTCGCCATGCGGAAGAGAGTCGAAGAGCACATCGAGAGCGCGCGGGATGCCCGGTTCTTGGAGAAGAGGCACTACAAGGACGCGGCGGAGCTCCTCTGCAAGGAGCTGTCCGTGCTCGTTGAAAGGAGTCGGATCTGGTCGAACATCGAGGCACTTCCCGCAGCCTTCCCTCAAGAGCTCGGTGACGTTCTCCGCGACCTCGAAGACGTGCTCGTGTCGCTCGGGTGCGAGCCCCGGATTGCGAGCCGCGTTGTCGATGACGTGCTTTCCGAGCTAGATCGCGCTGAAGGAGCCGAACCCGGCCTAGATGGTGCGAGGCTGAACCAGCTCGTCAGACGCGCGACAGAGAAGATCTGCGAAGGGAAGCGGGGGAGCGCGCTGAAGCAAGCTTGGCTCGCTCTACGAGGTGCTGTCCTGGCGTCAGGCGTTGTGGTCGTCGGGGCAGGCGTAGCGTCGAACAATCTCGCGCTCGTAGTGCTGGGCGCGGGAATCGTCGCGTCGAACGCGAAGGCGATCCTCGCCGGGTTCGAACATCTGAAGTAGCGCTATGGCGTCAGGAGGCGGCTGAGTTGCCGGAGTCGGGGTTGCGTCAGGCCTCGAGCGTCCGCGCCGGCACGAGCCAGCATCGTCGCAATGTGCTTGTTCCCGCTCTGAATCGCGCAGTCCAATGGGAAGCTACGCCAGCTGTTTGGGTCCGCGCCGTGCTCGAGCCAGAATTGGACCGCCTCTGCGTCGTTGTCCATGACTGCGACGGCCAGCTCATCGTTGAGGTCGCGCTGCGGCCAGACGAGCGCCTTCAAGCGCCTATGCGCGCGTCTTCGAAACAGGTCTTTGAGTCGTACTCCCAGCAGCATCGCTCGTCTCCATTGCTATTTGTACACCGTATTGTGTTAACTGCCAACGCTTGCCGGGAGAGAAGCAAACGCACTCGGTCTCTAGGGTGTGGGAGAACATCTGCCGCAGGGTCGGCGGTTGCGCAACGAGAACGCTCTGGCAGCGGCGAGGAGGTGCGCGTGTGGCGGAGCATGGCGCGTGTGGAGCGTCTCCGAGGACTGCTGTGCCCGCACGCGCGAACTGGTCCGGAGCAAGAGCGGCGGGTTGATCGTTCGACCAGGCGCGCGGGTGCCTATCCGGGGTTCAGTGAAGCGCCGGGGAAGCCGAAGCTCCCCGGCTCCCCGGGTGCCGAGCTAGTCGGCTTGCGCGGCGGCGAAGGCTTCGACCTGCTCGAGCAGCGTGCGAACCGCCGGGATGTGGCGGACACCGAAGCTACTCGTGTCCTTCCACTTGCCCTTGCTGTCGCGGAAGCTGCGGGACAGCTGAACGGTGAAGTAGGCGCCGTTCTTGCCCTCGTTCTTCCAGATGCTCGCCCGAAGCCCGTTCAGGTCGATCTTGTGTGCTGGTTTCTGCTTGTCCATTTGTTCCTCCTTCGGTTGGACGTTTTCTCTTTCACGGGCCCCGAAGAGAAAACTCCGACCGCGAAGGGGAAGAACGGAGGGACGGCGGCGATGGCGGGATCAGTGGCCATCGGGCGACCGTCGTGACAGCTCCGCTGGCACAAGGTTGCGGCCGCCCCGGACGAGCCGCCGGCCGAACGGGAATGGCAGCAGGAACCAACACCAGAGACCGAGCTACGGGAGAGCGCCGGGAGGGGGGAAGAGGTTGCGGCGCTATCGCAGTTCTGCTGACAGGCTGTGCGACGGGAACGCAGAGCAACGAGACGATCATCGGTCGGCGCACTGGGTGACGACCCGTGAGGGCTGTCTTGTCTGCTTGGCGAGGCAGTTCGGGACTCGGGCGAGACGGGCTTCGGCTTCCTCGGGCTTCCTTGTTGCACACGTCCTTTCCGGGATGTGCACCGTTCCTGGAGGGGAGCGAAGCACCTCGACGCGAGTCTGTGTCAAGGTCGCTTCCTCCGGCGCCGGCGGAGCCGGCATTCCATCGCGAAGCAAGAAGCTCGTTGACACGCCGCGTCTGTGGTGCGCGAGAGCTCAAGGGAAGGAACGGCCATCACGGGATGGTCGCGAAACCCAAAGGAGGTCCCGAATGAAGAAGCAGAATCCGATTTCCCAAGTGTCTCACCTGCTGATCGCCGAGCTCGTGACGTGCTTCGTGCTGCGACGTCTCGATGGAGACCGGAGCGTCGATCCCGAGCGGTTCGGCGAGCTGATCTGCAAGCTAATAGCGGGCGTACCGCGGTAGCTGCGACGCGCTTTTCCGCGGCGGAGCGGCCGAGCCTACCGCATAAGAGTGGCTCAAGACCGTAGGACTCGAGCCACACCTAGCACCATTCCCCGCCGAGGCCTCCGTGGTCGGTGAGCGCAAGATGAGGTTGATTGGTTCGCATCGCGCGCTCTGTATGATGGTAGCATCGGCACCGCGACTGCGGCTGAGCGTAAGAGAAACGCTAACGCACTGAGAACGGAACAGGAGACAAGCGTGAACGCACAGGGACGACTTGTGTCAGGTATGACTCTGCTCCTGGTGGTCGGATCCTCCGCGAGATCCCAGGAGATTGGCTTCACGGCGATTCCTCCGGGGTTCGACTTCCCGGCTGACGGAGCCGAACTGCTGAATGCGCTGAAGGCGGGGGATGAAGCACGCCTTCGGAGCCACGGGTGGTTGGTCTTCGCCGGATTGACGCAGCCGGCGCGGCCGGATGATCCAGCCGGCGAGGCACTCTGGGAAACATGGTATCCGGGCGAAGAGGTGTTCGGTTCCGCCGTCGTGCCAGAGGCTGTTCGGACTCTCAAACGCCAGCTAAGGGTGCCGAGGCAATTTTCCGCACTGCCGGGAGCGCGTCCTCAGGCGGTGGGCGAGTCGCAACTCGCGTTCACCCTCTTCAGTCAAGAGCTCAAAGATCACACGCGTTCGAACAAACTCCATCTCAAAGCCACGATGGAGGGGATCAACAACGGCTGGACCTCCGGGACACCAACAAGAGACCGAAAAGTGGCGGACTATCCCGTGAAGGCGATGTCACTGAAGACCGTCTGGATGCCTGTGAGGAAACAAGGCATCACGGCCTTGCCCGTGTGGGATGAGCAGCCAACGGTCGTGAATGCGCCGGCGCAGGATGTCCCCACGTGGAAGAGAAAGGTTGCAGTCGATCCGGCACGGGCAGTAGTTCCGGATGGGGAGACGGCTAACTTGCCTGGATTCCCGGGATCGCGCGTGGTGCCGCTCAGCTCCTTCTACCATTTCGCAATGAATGCTGAGCAGGCCGAGACGTTCGGAGTATCTGAAGGTGACTACGCGGTTCTCGTCGCGATGCACTACACCACGAAGGAGATTCCCGATTGGGTGTGGGCGACGTTCTGGTGGCACGACAAGCCAAATGAAGGTCGGTTCGCGCGGAATCGGCCGGACGAAGGTAAGCTCAGGAGCCCGTGGAGGAACTACCTGATGGACGTATCGTACGACATGAGTTCCCCGGAGGAGGACAATGGGACGCCGAATGCCGTGTTCAATCCATGGCTGGAGGCTCGATTTCCTGACGGTGTCAATTCGAATTGCATGACGTGTCACCAGCGTGCGGTGTGGAAGCCTGAAACTCCGAACTTCCTTCCGGTAACGCGAGGGGCAGCATCGGAAGACGATGCGATCTTCCGCGGTGGCACCAAGGCGGACTTCCTTTGGTCGCTCCTCTTCGAAGGGAATCAGTGACGGTACGCGATGACCCAATACGAACGAGTGAAGCAGATCCTAGATGGTGCAGTCGAGGGTCAGAGAATTGGGGCGCATGGTGCGTTCTGGCGGGGGCTTACGCTTGAACAATTCAAGCAGAAGCGGGTCTACGGACGTCAGTTGGTAGTCCCCGGTGACGTCGCGCGCTCAAATCTGGTGCTCGCTCTGAGGGGATCGCCGCCATTCGGAGATGGCGGCGACTATCCGCGCATGCCTGTCGGGTTCCCGCCTCTAGTCGATGAGCTGATCTCGTTCATTGAAGACTGGATTCGCAGCGGATGCCCCGACGACGAGTGGGTCGAGCCGGCGGAATCCGATCGAACACACTGACGAGCTGTGGTTCGCCGAGTTATCGCGGGCGATCTGGTTCCGAAGGTGCTCGACGGCTACTGGCGCGAGCGTCGGAATGCTCATTTTCCGTAACAAACATTATCCAACATCAGGAAGGCCAGAGGTGTTTCCGTAGTGAGCTGACTACGCGGTGGAATCAGTGACTGGACGTCGGTTCCGGGAGATCTGTCGGTGGAACCGCCCCGCCAGCCGTGCAGATCGTGGTTGTCGTTGCTCCAGGCGAAACCCAGTACTTGGTCGTCACCTCCAGGTACCGATCAGAGTCGCGTCGTACCTTCGTGGGATACGATGTGTTCGTCGAGCATGCTCCTTCAGCGCTGAGTTCGCCGACGTGAAGTTCCTCTCCGACCGAGCGTACACAGATGGGGTGCTCCCGACCGCTGCCCCGTCCCCCTTGCCTCTTGAAATAGCCTGGGGCGACGTTGTCCACGGGAGCTGCGATCAGGATCTCGTACGGCCGTCGGCTTTGGTCGTAGGCCAACTCATTCGAGTCATCGGCGGTGACTTTTCCGTGCTGTTCCTCCCAATGTCGACTCTCGGTATCACCAACGAACTCGAAGGGTGCACCCCTGCACCACCATGTACCTCGAACTGCGAGGAGTTCCGCGGTCCTATCGGGTTCACGCACAACGGCAACCAAGAGCGCTGCCCCGACGGCGGCTGCGACTGCACCAAGAACACCCCACACAGCAGGTCGGCTGGGTCCGCCCTTGGACCGTGGCGCATGCGAAGGACAGGGCGACCGTTGCGAAGGAACGGGGTTGCCAGCCCCCTCGGACGAAAGCCCGCGCCTTCCGGTCTCGTTGGGGCATCCGCAGTGAACGCACGCAGCTGCTGCATCTGAGATCTGGTGGCCGCAATCCCGACATTCGATGATGGGCATTGGTTCGAACCTCCCCCAAAGGGGTTAGATCGACCGTCGAGACGCTGACTTGATGCCCGCCGGTGCTCTACGCTTGCCAGGGAGCGACGGTGGCCGTCAGGGCTCCGTTCCGCGCGCCGCGGTTTCGATCTGGCTCTGAACGCGGGCTCTGATGTCGGCTGGCAAGAGCTCGCGCACCTCCAGGGCATTCCACGCTTCGGTGGTACGCGCAACTGTGTCACGCACGATCTCCCAGAGCGGGCTCGTCGGCAGTCCTGCCGTGTCCGCGAATCGACGAATCTGGTTCTTCGTGATCCCAGACAGGCTGCGGCTGTCCCCGAAGGTCAGGCCGAGGGCGTCGTCGGGCATGTAGGGGACCGTCGAGACGAAATCGTAGGCGGGTGAGAGCTCGGGTGTCCGGCCATCCGGATAAAGCAGCGACCAGTTCTTCAAGTGCATGTCGCCGTTTCCGATCACCACAGAAAAAACGAGGCGCCGCAGGAACTCGTACGTATCTCTCTCACCGGTTTCGGCCCAGAGGACGGCGGCGATATTGGCGTAGCTGCGATTGTCATACTTCTCTTCCGGGAAGAGGCCAAAGACCTGTGCGAAGTCCTCCATGTGAACCCTCTTCCCGTCGGAACGGTCGAAGCGCTTCACGGCAAGCGCGTTGCCATCCAGCCGAGCGGCGTCGCGCGGCAGGCCCGCGATCTGTGCTGCGGGAATGAGGCGGTTGGGCGGCACGGAGATACCGACCACCCGGGCCAATTCGAGCATGACGAACTCGTTCTCCGGAACGGAAGGAAACCGCTCGGACGGCAGCTTGACGATCCACGAGCCGCCCATCCCTCCGGCCGGAATCGTCAGTCCGCCCGACGCCTCGAGGATGGCGGAGAACTTCAACTGCACGCCGGCGAGCGAGAAGCGCAGCGCGGGCTCTGCCGGTTCAGAGTCGCGGTGATCGTGCGGCGGCGTCTCGGGGGAATCCGCTCCCTCGCCTTCATCCGCGAGTGGTGCGACGACGAGCCCACCGGGAAGATCGGCGCCGAGCGCAGCCAGCAGGAAGAACTCGCGCACGGGCTTGACGCCCGCGTGCGCAGCGAGATAAGTGCGCAGATGACCTTCGGGCAACAGATTGGAAAAGAACGGCGGGACGCGCGCGCTGTAGGTTCGCGGCGCGTAAGCAACGGTCCCTTGCCCTCCCTTGAAGGAGAGGCTGAGCGTGGGCCTCGCAGGATCGTTGATGTAGTCCTCGTCGAACGAGAAGAGCTGGCGATCGCCCGCGAGGCGGTTGATCACCCCGATCTGCCTGTTCTGCAGGCGCACTGCAAGCGCCTTGAACCTCTCAGGATCAGGGGTCATCGCTTGGTCCTCTCCGGCTCTCCGCTGGCGTCGTCGGCGTAGAGCGGCCGCTCGCTGTCTCGGTCTCCTCCCTCCTCCGGCCCGCGGCGGTAGTCGCGGATCAGCGCCTGGACGGCCGGAACGAGGGACCGAGGCACCATTACGAGATCGCGATCGAGCACTCGTACGACGTCGAGCAGCGTGTCGAAACGCGGGACGGTTTTGCCGGTTTCGATGGCCGAGACGTGGGCCTGCGGAAGGCCGACATGCCGGCCGAGCTCGAGCTGGCTCCAGCCGCGTTTCAATCGAGCCTGCTTGAGCTCCTGACGGAGCGATTCAGGCAGGCGATCGAGGCGGGTGGGGCGAATATGTGTTTTCGTATCGATTGCCATTATGTACGTATAAAAGCATATCGATGATTGGCTGTCAATATGCGAATGCACATCAAAATTAGCAATCCATATTGAATTCTATATTCCCCACTCCAAGCGAATGCGCTCCAACCAGCATGCCTGTGCGGGGCCTCCCAGGGCGTCGCTGACGCCTGATGGCGCTTCCGGTATCCGAAACCGGGCCGTCTGGCTGCCGGTCAGGTGCGCAAGCGCAGCCCCTCCTCCTTCGAATTCCAATTCAAGAATCCTTGGCTGCCGGTTGGCTTGTGGGGTTGTGGGCAAAGGTGAGCACTTCCACGGCTCCGGAGGAGCGGTGGAAGGCGGAGCCGATCGGCGCAGCCGATTGTCCACAAATCCACATGCATGCTGGATAGGTCGCTGTGGGTAAGTCGGCGTTTTAGAGTGTTGATTCTAGTTTTAGAAAGTTAGAGGCCGGATTCAGTGCGACTTATCAATGGCTTGTGAGGTGAAATGTTCGCGTGGTACGACAGATTGGTCGCGTAGTACGGTCGGATGTTCGCGTGGTACGACAGATTGGTCGCACGGTACGGTTGGGCGCCGAATCCCTGTGGATAACTCTGGAATTGGTCAGTGAAGTCAACGCGATCGGGAGAGGGTCGTTCGCGTGGTACGGCTCGAGGTCGGATCCCGATTGTCTCTGTGAGATCAAGCCGGTAGCAGCTGACGCGTTCGCGTAGTACGGCAGCATCTGGCGGGCTGGGCGCTACACACTATCGTGTTCGCGTAGTACGGGCGGTTCGACGGAGCTCCCCTCGCCCGCGTCTTCATCCTCGATGTGCGTGATCTGGACGCTCTCGTCCCGCCGGCTGCGCTTGAGCATGAAGCGGTACTCGAGCACACGGCCCGCGGGGAGATTACGGAGATAGCGCCGGAAGAACCGAAGATCGCGTGTAGACCCGCTGCGTCCATGGAGATCTGCGAGCGAGACGACGGCTGACGTCTTCCCGGCTCTGTGGCGCGCGAAGCGATAGAGGAAGCGGTCGAGCGGAGCCGTGAGCAGATAGGATAGTAGTCGCGGTTGAGCGTCAGAACGTGCGGGCGATCGCCGCGAACACTGTTGCCGACGATGGCCTCGTATAGCCAAAGGGGGATGTCGACCCGGATCTGGTCGACCTTCCCGGAGGGCGTGTACGAGAGAACCTTGCAGTAGCCGACGAGCGGCAGCCATTCCGGAGGGCCCCTCTCCCCGCTCGTGCCAAGGCTGTACCGCTTGACGACGGTTCCCTGGAGACGGTCGATCATCGGCTCGATCTGGTCGTGCTGCTTGCCGCCCTGCTCCCGTCGCGCGAAGCGCAGGAACTCGTAGCCACGCGCGACAAAGGTGCGGTCGGGGATCCCCCCGCGGTTCACGGCCTCCTGAAGGTGCGAGCAAATGAACTGCACGAAGTCGTAGTCTCGGGCGGTCGGAAGACCGAATTGCGAGTTCGGAATGAACTCGACGATGGCCGATCCCAGGACGTAGGTGAGCTGCTTCTGTTGCGGATTCTGGCGATTTCCCAGCCGGAACGGGGCGCATTCCATGAGCCGAAGCGCATCCTTGGAGGCGATGTCGTGCGGGAACGGCACGAGAAAGTCGAGCTGCGCCTCCCCGAGGGGCGCTTCCCGCGTGAGCGGGCGCGGCGTCGGACCTTCGGGCGCGGTATCGCGTTGCTCAAGCTGTTCGATCGCGGAGAGTGCCCGGCAGGCTGCGCGCTGGTCGGGGTGACGTCGCGCGAGCTCGGCGCGAATACCCGAGTCCTTGAAACGAAAGAGGGCGCGGGCGATGTCGATCGAGGTCGTCAGCGTCGTGAAATGGTCGAGCTCCGTACTCGTTGGGAATTGGATGGACCGTGCGCCCCCTCGCCCGAGTGGCGCCTTCGTCGGCGGCTTCCGCTCTGTCCTGTGCGTGAGCTCCCGTCGAGAAGTGAGTCGCTGATCTGTCATTCGCGTGTCCCCGTATACCCCCTACCTGTCTACCGGGAATCACGCGCGCGAACAAGCCGCAATCGCCGTCGCTCCGGCGTGAAGAAACTCTTCCATTGGTACAAACGGTTCCATTCATCGAAACGGAAGCGATGGGGACATCGACCGCGTTGTTCTCGAAGGAACCGTTCGTTCCAATAGAGCCAATGGGTCCATCGGTGCAAACGGGATCAAGGCGGATATCAGGATCCTTACCGCCGATGGAGGCCTTGGAACTCTCAGCACCGAAGGTTGCGATGGAAGACTCGCGCCCGTCGGAGCCAATGGCTCCATTGCCTTCAAAGGAACTCTTGATTCCGATGGAGGCATTTGAGACACTGAATGGTGTATATAAGTCGCAACAGAAAGAGGAGCGGATGAAGAAGGTAGCTGTGGTAAGCCAGAAGGGCGGCGTCGGCAAGACGACGACGGCCGTATCGCTGGCGGCGGCGCTCGCGGAAGCGGGTTGGCGCGTGTTGATCGTGGATCTTGATGCACAGGGCACGGCGAGCGACTGGCTCGGCCTGACCGTCGAGGGGGAGGGGCGGCGTCTCCTTGAGACGCTGACGAGCGGCGGAAACCTCGAGGACCTCGTTGCCCCCTCGGCAACTGCGGGCGTTGATGGTATCGCCGCGGGGTTCGAGCTGATGGGGTTCGAGCGTGCGACGGCAGGCGACGTCGGAACCGAGTTCCTGCTGAAGAACGCCGTCAAGAACCTCCCGCAACGGTGGGATCTCGTGTTGTTCGATTGTCCCCGCAGTCTGGAGCGGATCGGTGTGAACGCGCTGGCAGCGGCAGACCACGCGCTGGTGCCGGTCGAGCTGAACTTCCCGAGTCTCAAGCCGCTCGCTCATCTCGTGCAGCTGGTCGAGCAGGTGAAGGCGCGGCTGAATCCGCAGCTCGAGGTTCTTGGTGTCCTTGGTTGCCTGATGGACGGACGGAAGAACCATCCGAAGGACGTGTTCGAGCTCCTTCGCAAGCACTTCGGTGCGCTGGTGTTCGAGAGCACGATCCGCGACAGCGTCCGCTTCTCAGAGGCGAGCGCAAAATCACTTCCCATTACCTCCTACGACCCGCACGGAATTGGATCCGCGGACTACCGAGCGTTCGCGGCGGAGTTCGCGGAGCGGCTCGGCGTGCGCCTCGTGCAGAAGGCGGTGGTCAATGGCTAAGCGGCAGACGATCCCGGAGGCAAGTGATCCTCTGAGTGCGATCCTGGGGAAGGGCACATCTCCCGCGTTTCGGATCGGGCGCGCGCTGCCAGAGGCGGCGCAAGCGCCTGATGCAGTCGAAGAGCCGACGCAGAAGGTCGGGTTCCGGTTGCCGATTTCGCTTTGCGAGGAGATCCGCGACTGTGTCGTCTTCCTCCAGGGCCCGCCGCTCCATCTTACGGTCTCGGAGTTCGGGGAAGAGGCCTGTCGACGGGAGCTCGAGCGCCTTCGCGACGCGCACAACGGCGGTCGGGAGTTCCCGAGCCGTCAGAAGGAACCGCGAACCGGGAGGCCGGTGGGGTAGGGGGCCTGAATACGCGCGGCTGGTGATAGGCTCGCCGCCTGAGGTCTCAACACTCCGAGCTAGGAGATTATCCGTTGAATCGTCTGATAGTGCTGGGATCAATCGTGGTGTTTGGTCTGTGGCCATCGACCGGTGAGAGTGCGGTTCTGTCGAACGTCGAGGTCGTCTCGGCGGGAACTGGTGACGGATTCTACGAGGATCAGGTCCAGGCTTGGCAATTCGCCACGGAGGTTGAGGTCGTCTCGTCTGCTTCGCACGAGGTTCGGGCGCGTCTAAGGGCTGTGGTTGCCGCAGATCATGATACAGCGATCAACCTCGTTCGGCAGCAGCTCATCGTCTTTCGAATACTCCTCAGAGTCGAGGCACAAACAGGAGAGGAATGGAGCCTAGGGGTAGACTCACTACTCCAAGGGGGGCTCACTGTCGTTGACGACGACATGGATCCGTTCCGCTTCGGGAGAGCAGCTATTCAATCAATCAACCCCAGCACGGGTGCGGCGTTCTTCAACTGCTTTCCGCAGCCTGCGGTGCAATGCGAGATACTCACGGGCCTATCTGACGAGGTTCTTCAGTCAAGCACTACTGCGCACGTCCCGTTCTCCGAGCCTTACTCATCCGTGGTCTGGGGCAGCGGACCGCGGGATGTTGTACTCGAGTTTCGCTACGGATTGACGGCAACGAGTTCCATGAAGGAGACGGCTGTTCGATTCGGCTTGCCCGGGTCGCTAGGGATCTCGGCTGACGACTATCCTGGGTTGGGGGAACGGAGTGTCGAAAAGGATGGGCATTCCGTGACCGTGCTGCTGCGGTTCTCGGATCGCGTGTGCGGCGACGAACCGAGGCCCTGCCCTGAGTTCGAGCCGGATGCTTGGCCTCAAGCGCATCACGGATTGTGGTCGGGGTGGCAGTATGACAACTGCTACAACTACGCAGTTGATCGAGTGAGCGGTGTTGCGATGAATCCAGGAGACTATGCCGGTGTTCCGTTCGAAGCTCGCCCGAATGAGAGGCTCGAATGCGCCGACGTTGCTGCGGCTGCAGCGGCAGATGGTCTCAACTTCATCTGCGACGACGTTCCCAATGGTCACGATCTTTGCGACCTGAGCTCAGTGGCGGAGTTGGATTCCTACTGTCAGGCGGAGGACTCATGCCTGACATTCCTAGCTGTGCGGCCGGGCCCGTGCCGTTCGCCAACGTTCTCGGAGTTGGCGAGTGGGGTTGGTATCAAAGACTGCGACTACCACTGGTACCGTTTGGATCGGAATGGGACGTGGTCTCACAAGCCTGGAGGGCTGGAAGCGCGAAGGTATGACGTCGGCGGGTCGGAGATCGGAGATCCGCGAACGGCAGACCGGGGAGGGTATGAGGAGGCGTGCGGTTTTTTCTGCGTGGCCTGCGAACTCGCAGGAGAGCCCGCGAGCGCTGAGATCTCTAGCGTCGCGACCTTAGGCGGCTCGTGGATCGAGGTTACATACGTAACTAACTCCGGTTTACGGAATCCCTCCGGCAGGATTGTGAGCACCGAGCGCATCGAGGAGATAATGTCTCGATTGATCTCGTTGACTCCCGTGCCGAATCCAAACTGGAGCTTCGACCTCGGGGATTCGTTCATTCTGCTCGTCCCGTCAAATCTGCCGGAGTTTCCGGGCGGCCCCGCGGGATTCGTGCGGATAGCTGATGGAATCGTTGAGATATCAGATGGTGCTACCTCGGAGTTCTTCAGTGACGATACCGACCTTGAAACTGAGCTTGTTGCGTCGTTCGAATCCACCGCCGCCACGGTTCCGGCGATGGGATCCGGCGCGGGACTCGTGTTTCTCGGGTGCGTGTTGACGGCTGGCGCGGTGGGGATTTTGAGAAGGGTCGCTGTGAAGGGACTATGACGTTCCGGCCCGATCCGGCTTCTGTCAACTCGCAACACTGATGTCGGCGGACGAGCGTTCGCTCAGGCGATGGTCGGCGCGGTCTGGAGCAAGGGAAGAGTGATCGAGGGATATGATCGCGCTGTCTGGCGCCATGACATGTGCGGCAACGTCATGAAGTTCTCCGAATACGGGAACACGGGATCGGAGCACGGGTGGGAAGTCGACCACATCTATCCGGTGGCCAAGGGCGGTTCCGACGACCTGGCAAATCTCCAGCCGCTGCAATGGGAGAACAACCGGAGGAAGGGCGACACGCATCCCTGGAATTGCTGACGGTGCGGAGGGCAGTCGACCCGCGCATTCGGTGCGCGAGAGGAACTTCCGCGGCCGAGGAGAGGCGAGAGACTGCTCGGTGCTACAGCTCGAAGCTAGCGCCGCTGAGAGCCGCGACGGCGGCGCGCTTTCGCGGATCGGTGGTGCTCAGGTAGCGCCCCGTCGTCGAGATGTCGGCGTGGCCCATGAGATCGCGCACGGTTTCGATGTCCACGCCCGCCTGCAGCAAGCGCGTGCCGAACGAGTGGCGCAGGCGGTGGAGCGTGCCGTGGTCCTGCTCGACGCCGGCGGCCTTGAAGAGCTCGCGGGTCCACTTGGTGAGACCGAGGCTCCACTGGCCGAACTCGCAGTTGAGGCAGACCCATTCAGCGTCGGGATAGTCGGCGCGCAACTCCTTCAGCAGCTCGTAAAGATCAGGGCTGAGCGGAATGCTGCGCTCTTCGTGGTCCTTGGGCGAGAAGCGCGGCGACTTCGCAGTAACTCGAAGCGAACCGGCGTTGAGATCCACGTCCTTCCAGGCGAGGAAGCGAATTTCCTCGCGGCGCAGGCCGGCGTGCAGGCCGAGCATCAGCACGGGATAGAGCGCGCGCACCTGAGGTCGCGGATGTCGCAGGCGCGCATCGAACAGGGCCCGAAGCTGGAGGGGCGAGAGTGCGCGCGGTTCCTTCTTCGAGATTCCGGAGACGATGGGCAGATCGGGGATCTCGTCGATGTACTTCTTGTTCTGCGCCCAGCGGAGGAAGAGCTGCAGGCAGCGCACCTCGAACTTCAGCGTTGCCTTTGCGGTGTTGTCCGCGCGCTTGCCAGGCGCGGCGGCGCGTTCCTCGTGCCAGTCGGCGATCGCCTCAGCGTCGAGCTCGCCGGGCTTCAGGTGGCCCCACCGCTCTTTCCACCGTCGGTGTTGAACACTGTAAGCCTCGATGGAACCGACCTTCATGTGCGAGCGATGCTTGAGGTGGTACGCCCATCGGTCGACCGTTTCACCGACGGTGTCGGGCTTGGTCTTCCAGTCGACAGCGGCAGCTTCGCGCTGGGCTTCCTTCTTGGCGCGCGGCCGGCGGTTTAACGCCTTCCCGGTGAGCTCGCGGTATTTCGCTTCCGCCTCGCGACGCGAAGTCGTGTTCAGACTGCGGCGCTCGAGCTCGCCGCGCTTCGTCCACCGCGCGTACCAGACGCCGTTCGGACGTTGATAGAGGCCCATGTGTCAGTGTGCTCCTTGGGGGGCGACGGCCGAAGCCGGGGTGGCGCTCCTTGCCGGTTGTCTGCCGGCGGATTGCGCGCGGTTGAGCCTGTGCGACGGCGGGTGTGTCACCGACACAGGCCGATATCGGATAACCGTTCGTCGAGCTTGAAGTTTTCCGGAAGCCGAGGGGGAAATTCGACTTCCAGAACGGCCCGGACTCCGTGGTGCTGCGCGACGCGCTGGGCAACCTGCTCGACGCGCTCGCGTACGGCGTGTTCGGCGCCACGGACATCTTCGCCGGCGAGGGCAGCGCCGCGCCCGACGGCGCCGCGGGCCAGAGCCTCGCGCGCTTGTTCGCCGATCTGGACAGCAACGACAACTTCGCCGACTTCGCGCTGCTCGACGTGCCGACGCCCGGCTTCGGCCCGGTCTCGGTGCCCGAGCCCGCCGTGGCCGCGCCGCTCGCGCTGTTCGTGTGCGCGCTCGGCGTCGCGCGCGCGCGTCGCACTCGCCTCCCCTTGGCGGTCAGGTAGGACCGCCCCCTCCCGGGGTGGTCCGGAGCTCTTCCGACTCCGGGCCACCCCCTTTGTCGGGGCGGCGCAGCACCGCGTCGGGCGGCGAAGCGCCGCTTTGGGCGTCGCGCTGCGCGGCCGATACGTTGCGGGGCCGGGATGCGTCTCGCACAATCGGCCGCGGAGGGGTGACACAGGCGATGGTCGGCGGCTTCAACACGAACATCCGCTACCAAGGGCAGATCTACCACGTCCAGACCGAGGACGGCGGCAAGGACAGCCCGAGCATCATCACGCTCTTGTACCGCGGCGGCGCGATCCTGTTCTCGAAGAAGACCAGCTACGCCGACCAGCTCGACGAGGCCGATCGCGAGTCGATCGTGCGTCAGCTGATGGAAGCGCAGCACAGCGCGATGGTGCAGGCGCTCAAATCCGGGAAGGCCGACGACAAGCTCGGCCTGGTCTCGGCGGACGCGCAGACCAACCCGGGGGCGCGCGCCCCGCGTTCCGCGGAGTTCGGCGCGGAGGTGCTCTCGCGCCGCTCGCTCGACGAGGTGATCGTCGCGCATTTCGCCGCACGCTGACTCGACCCGGCTTCGCCTCCCCTCCAGGAAGTGAGCCGAGCATGATCCAGATGTACCACGTCGACCTGCGCTACACGGGCGGGACGTACGGCTTGCGCGACATCTCGCTCACGCTCGAGCGCGGCGAGTTCGTGTTCCTGACCGGCTCGAGCGGCGCGGGCAAGACGTCGCTGCTGCGGCTCCTGTTCGGCGCGGAGCAGCCCAGCGCCGGTCAGATCCTGGTCTCGGGCCGCAACATCACGCGCATGAAGGCGGCGCAGGTTCCCGCGCTGCGGCGCCAGATCGGTGTGATCTTCCAGGACTTCAAGCTGCTGCCGGAGCGCACGGTGTTCGACAACGTGGCGATCGCGCTCGAGATCGCCGGCACCGCCAAGCGCGAGATCCGCACCCGGGTGTGGAGCTTGCTCAAGCGCCTCGGGCTCGGGCACCGCATCGACCACCGGCCGCGCACGCTCTCGGGCGGCGAGCAGCAGCGCGTGGCGATCGCGCGAGCGCTGGTGAACGACCCGCCGCTCCTGCTCGCCGACGAGCCGACCGGCAATCTCGATCCCGGGCTCGCGCTCGACATCATGGACATCATCGCCGATGCGCACGCGCGCGGTACTACGGTGATCGTCGCGACCCACGACCCGACGCTGCTCGAGCGCTACCGCCACCGGCGCGTCGTGCTCGACGCGGGACGGCTGGTCGCCGACCGCGCGCCCGAGACCTACGGCGTGGGCGCGGTCGCGCGCAGCGTCGGCGTGACCCGCGCGTGATGGACGTCCGCTCCGCGCGCCGCCTGGCGGTGAGCCTGCGCTCGGGAGTTCGCGGCGCGCGCGAGCGACCGCTCGTGTTCGCGCTCTCGGTCGCGACCATGGCCGCGGGCCTGCTGGTGGTCGGCTCGTATCTGCTGATCGCGGCGAACCTGCGCGGCGTGCTCGAGCGCGTGGGCGCCGAGCTCAAGCTGGTCGCGTTCACGTCGGCGGGCGCGACCTCGACGAAGCAGGAGATCGATGCGCTCGCCGCGCGGCTGCGCGCGCTGCCGGGCGTGGCGGATCTGCACTTCGTCGCGCCTGACGAGGCGATGGCGCGCCTGCGCGGCGACCTGGGCGAAGACGCGGACGTGCTCGACGGCATGGCCAGGAATCCGCTGCCCGGCTCGTTCGAGCTGGTCGTCGACGCCGAGCACCGCGAGCCGGCCGAGCTGCGCGCGCTCGCGGATCGGGTCGGCGCGCTGTCGGGCATCGGCGACGTGCGCTTCGGTGAAGCCTGGGTCGAGGGCTACGCGCGCGTGGTGCGCACGGTCGAGTGGCTGGGCGTGGGGCTTGGCGCGTTCCTGGTGCTCGTGCTCGGCGCGATCGTGGCGGCCACCGTGCGGCTCTCGCTGCACGCGCGCGCCGACGAGATCCAGATCCAGCGCCTGGTCGGCGCGGGCGGACTGTTCGTGCGGCTCCCGTTCTATCTGGAAGGCGCGCTGCAGGGCGGACTCGCCGCGCTCGCGGCGCTGCTGCTGCTGCGTGGGCTGTACGCGCTCGGCATGCCGCTGCTCGGCGACGCGCTCGGCTGGCTGGTCGGCGCGCAGAGGCTCGTGTTCTTCGGCGCGGGCGAGGCGATCGCGCTGCTCGGGCTGGGCGTCGGGCTCGGCGTGGGCGGCGCGCTGATGTCGCTGGTCAGCCTCGAGGATCGGCCGTGACGATGTCGCGCGTCGCCGCGCTGCTCGCCGCGGCGTGGCTCGCGCTCTCGCCCGTCGCCGCGTTCGCGGCGGACCCGGGCCAGCGCCTCGAGAGCCTGCGCAAGGAGATCGAGGAGCGCGAAGCCAAGGCGCGCGAGCTCGGCGCGCGGGCCGAGGGCTACCTCGGCGAGCTCGAGGCCGTCGACCGCGAGCTCGCGGAGACGCGCCGCGGCGCGAAGCTCCTGCGCGAGCGCGAACGCGAGGCGACGCGCGAGCTGGCCGTCGCGCGCAGCTCTGCCTTCGAAGCGGCGCGCGCGCTGGCCGCAACCGAACGCGGGCTCGAGCAGCGGCTGGTCGCGCTGTACAAGTGGAACGCGACCGGCGGCGTGGCGACGCTCTGGTCCGCCGGCGACTTCGCGAGCTTCGCGCGTCGCCGCGAGGGCATGGCGCGGATCGTCGCTCAGGACCGCGCGCTGTTCGCCAAGCACGCGCGCGAGCGCGGCGAGTTCGAGCGGCGCGGGCGCGAGAGCGAGGCGCTGCTGGCCGAGGTCGGCGACGCGCGCCGTGAGGCGGTCGCGCGCGAGGAGCGCGCGCGCCAGCGGCTGGTCGAGCGGCGCAACCTGGTGGGCCTCCTGAAGGGCCGCGCCGAGCGCGAGGAGAAAGCTGCCGCCGAGCTGCGCGACGCTGCGGACCAGCTCGAGGCGGCGATCCGGCGCATGCCGAAGAGCCGCCCGAGCGAGCCCGCCGCGCGCGCCCCCGGTCTCGCCTCGGCGCCCGAGACGCAAGGCCTGGCCGGCGCCGGCCTCGCCCGAGGCCAGACGTCACGCCCGGTCGCCGGCCGCGTCCGGGCGGGCTTCGGGCGGCAGGTCGATCCCGAGTTCAAGACCCAGACCCTGCGCACCGGGATCGAGATCGCGGCCCCGGCCGGCACGCCCGTACTGGCCGTGGCGCCGGGCCGGGTGCTGTTCGCGGGCTGGTTCCGGGGCTACGGCCAGATGGTGATCGTGGACCACGGGGGCGGGGATCTATCCGTTTCGGGCTATTTGGACGAAACTGTGGTGGCGGCGGGCGACAGTGTCGCGCTCCGCCAGCCGATCGGATCCGTGGGCGAGACTGGATCGGCGTCCGGACCCGGGCTTTACTTCGAGATTCGGCACGACGGAAAGGCCGTCGACCCGGCGCTCTGGCTCGACAAGTGATTCCCCACCACCCAGGAAGGCAGATGAGCACGCATCCCACGAGACTTCGCAAGATCCTGCGCATCGCGCTGCCGGTCGCACTGCTCGCCGCGCTGGTCGCGGGCGGAGCGGGCACGTTGCGCTCCAGCCCCACCGGGCCGAGCTACGAGGATCTCGCCCTACTCACGAATGTGTTGCACCTGGTGCAGCAGCACTACGTGAAGGACGTGAACGAGCACCAGCTCGTGGAGGGCGCGCTGAAGGGCATGCTCGACACGCTCGATCCGCACACCTCCTACCTGTCGCGCGACCTGTACAAGGAGATGCAGCGCGACACCAAGGGCGAGTTCGAGGGCCTCGGCATCGAGATCACCAAGGGTGACAACGGCAAGGGCGACGGCTTCGTGACGGTGGTCTCGCCGATCGACGGCACGCCGGCCGCGCTCGCGGGCATCCACGCCAAGGACCAGATCGTCGCGGTCTGCCCCGAGGCGACCGAGAAGAGCTGCAAGAGCACGCAGGACATGAACCTGCTCGAGGCCGTGAAGCTGATGCGCGGCCCGCGCGGCACCAAGATCATGATCCAGATCCTGCGCGCGGGCTGGGCGCAGCCCAAGCCGTTCATCATCAAGCGCGCCTCGATCCGTGTGTCGAGCGTGCAGATGTACATGATCGAGAAGGACATCCCGTACGTGCGCATCTCGCAGTTCCAGGAGCGCACCTCGGAGGATCTGCAGGACGCGCTGAAGGCGGCGCACCAGAAGGCGGGCGGCAGCCTGCGCGGGCTCGTGCTCGACCTGCGCGACAACCCGGGCGGCCTGCTCGACCAGGCCGTGAAGGTCGGCGACGTGTGGATCGACGACGGCCTGATCGTGTTCTCGGAAGGCCGCTCCGGCGGCAACCGCATGGAGTGGCACGCCAAGAAGGAAGGCACCGAGGGCGACTACCCGATGATCGTGCTCGTGAACGGCGGCAGCGCTTCCGCGTCGGAGATCGTCTCGGGCGCGCTGCAGGATCACAAGCGCGCGCTCGTGATCGGCTCGCAGACCTTCGGCAAGGGCTCCGTGCAGACCATCATCCCGCTCGAGGACGGCTCGGGTCTGCGGCTCACGACGGCGCTCTATTACCTGCCGAGCGGCCGCTCGATCCAGGAAGTGCGCGTGCAGCCGGACGTGCTGGTCGATCCCTTCAGCGAGTCCGAGCTGACGGCCGCGAAGGAGACCCAGGAGCAGGCGCGCCGCCAGTCGATGGGCGAGGTCGATCTCGAGGGTCACTTCGAGAACAAGACCGGGTCGTCGAAGGGCGCGAAGCCGGAGCCGACCGAAGCGCCCGAGCCCGAGGCCGAGCCCGAGGGCGAGGCCGCCAACACCGAAGAAGCCAAGGAGGCCCGCTTCCGGAAGCAGCTCCCCGTCGACCGCCAGCTCACGCGCGCGGTCGAGCTGCTGAAGAGCTGGACCATCTTCTCGAAGCTGCAGGGCGAGCCCGCGGGGCTGAACCAAGCCAGACGCGCGGACTGACCGGCCGGAGCGCCGTGCGGTAACGTCGCCTCGTGCGCGGGGGATTGTTCGACGCGGACGGCGTGCCGGTGCTCGGTGTATCGGAGCTCGTCGAGCTGCTGCGCGGCACGCTGCGCGACGCGTTCGGCGAGCTGCGCGTCGAGGGCGAAATCGCGTCGCTGTTCCGCTCGCGGCCCGGCCACCTGTACTTCGACCTGAAGGACGAGGACGCGCTGATCCGCGCGGTGATGTTCCGCAGCGCGTCGAGCGAGCTCGGCTTCGAGCCGCAGGACGGCATGCTCGTGCAGGCGCGCGGCCGGCTCGACGTGTACGCCGAGCGGGGAGCCTTGCAGCTCGTGCTCTCGGACCTGCGCCCGTGCGGCGAGGGCGCGCTGCGTGCGGCGTTCGAGAAGCTCCGGGCCAGGCTCGCGGCCGAGGGTCTGTTCGACGCCGAGCACAAGCGCGCGCTGCCGTTCCTGCCGCGGCGGATCGGGATCGTGACCTCGATCCAGGGCGCCGTGGTCCACGACTTCCTGCGCGCGCTGCGCCAGCGCTTCCCCGCCACCGAGGTCGTGATCTTCGACGCGCGGGTGCAGGGCGAGGGCGCGTGGCGCGAGATCGTGCGCGGCCTGCACCTGCTCGACGCGGACCCGACGGTCGACGTGATCGTGCTCGCGCGCGGCGGCGGATCGCTCGAGGACCTGTGGAACTTCAACCGCGAAGAGCTGGTGCGCGCGGTGTTCGAGCTGGACACGCCGGTCGTGTCGGCAATCGGCCACGAGACCGACTGGGTGCTCACGGATCTGGTCGCCGACGCGCGCGCGGCCACGCCGACGGCGGCCGCCGCGCTGGTCGTGCCCGACGCCGTGCAGCTGCTGCAGCGCGTCGACGAGCTCGAGCTGCGCATGCTGACGCGCGTGCGGGCGCTGCTTCGCGAGCTCGCGCACCGGCTCGAAGCGCTGCGCCGCGGGCTCGTGCATCCGGCGCGCCGGCTGCGCGAGAGCGCGCTGCTCTTGCGCGAGCTGCGCGTGCGGCTCTCGGCTGCGATCGTCCGCGCGCACGAGCGCGCGGGCGCGCGGCTCGCGGGAGCGGCGGGCCGGCTCGACGCGCTCTCGCCGCTGGCCGTGCTCGGGCGCGGCTACGGCCTGGCGTTCCGCGAGTCGGACGGCGCGATCCTGCGCGACGCCCGCCAGGCGCCGGCAGGCGAGGGTATACTCGTGCGGCTCGCGCGCGGCCGGCTCCGCGCCACCGTCCGCGAGTCCCTGGAGGATTGATGGCCCCCCGCAGCAAGGGCAGCGTCGCCCCGGCCGAGGCCGCGTCCGACGGCTCCGCGCCGCGCTTCGAGGAGGCGCTCGCGCAGCTCGAAGCGCTGGTGCACGCGCTTGAGAGCGGCGAGCTCGACCTGGAGCAGGCGCTGGGCACGTTCGAGGCGGGCGTGGCGCTCGCGAAGCTCTGCTCGGGCCGGCTCGAGGCCGCCGAGCTGCGCATCCGCAAGCTCGAGGAGAGCGCCAGCGGCCCGCTCGAGCGCGCGCTCGAGCTCGGAGACGACTCGTGAGCGACGACAGGGATCTCGAAGCCTTCCTTGCGGCGAGCGTTGCACGCTTCGACGCCTACCTCGACGAGATCCTGCCGCGCGCAAGCGAGGCCCCGGAGTCGCTGCACGAGGGCATGCGCTACGCGGTCTACTCGGGCGGGAAGCGCCTGCGCCCGGCGCTCGCGTACGCGGCCGCGCACGCCTGCGGACTCGAAGCCAGCCGCGCGAACGCGGTGGCCGCGGCGGTCGAGCTCGTCCACACCTATTCGCTCGTGCACGACGACCTGCCCGCGATGGACGACGACGCGCTGCGCCGCGGCCGCCCGACGGTGCACATCAAGTACGGCGAGGCGAACGCGATCCTGGTCGGCGACGCGCTGCTGGCCGAGGCCTTCGCCGCGCTGGCGCGCGCGGAGCTGCCGATCGCGCTGTTCGCGCGGCTGGCCGAGGCCGCGGGCTCGCGCGCGCTGGTCGGCGGCCAGGTCGACGACCTCGCCTTCAGCCCCGAGCTCGCCACCGCCGAGCTCGTGCGCTCGATCCACGAGCGCAAGACCGGGGCGCTGTTCCGCTTCTCGACCTGGGCGCCGGGGGCGGCCGCCGGCCGACCGGCCGCCGAGCTCGCGCGCCTCGACCGCTTCGGCCTGGCCTATGGCCGCGCCT
Source organism: Myxococcota bacterium (assembly GCA_040902485.1). Lineage (GTDB taxonomy): Bacteria > Myxococcota_A > UBA9160 > SZUA-336 > SZUA-336 > VGRW01. The sequence continues at coordinate 99,900 of JBBDXF010000025.1, forward strand.
TCCAGATGGTCGACGACCTGCTCGACGACGACCCCGAGGAGTGCTCGATCCTGCGCGTCTGCGACGAGCCGGGCGCGCGCGCCCTGATCGCCGTCGAGGTGGCCGAGGCGCTGGCGGCCGCGGACGGCTTCGGCCCGGCCGGGGTATACCTGCGCGGGATGGCTTCTGCGCTGAGCGGGCGGTTAACGTAAGGGCCGCATGAACGACATCCTGACCGCGATCCACTCCCCGGAAGACCTGCGCAAGTTGCCCGAGGCACGCCTGCCCGAGGTCGCCACCGCCGTCCGCTCGGCGATCATCGACAGCATCTCGCGCACCGGCGGGCACCTCGCCGCGGGCCTGGGCGCGGTCGAGCTCGCGGTCGCGCTGCACTTCGTGTTCGACACGCCGCGCGACCGGCTGATCTGGGACGTCGGCCACCAGGGCTACCCGCACAAGATGCTGACCGGCCGGCGCGACGCGTTCGCGAGCATCGGCAAGAAGGACGGCATGGGGAAGTTCCTGCGCCGTCACGAGTCCGAGTACGACGTGTTCGGCGCCGGCCACGCGGGCACCTCGATCTCGGCCGCGACCGGCATCGCCGAGGCCATCCGCCGGCGCGGCGGGCGCGAGAAGGTGGTCGCCGTGATCGGCGACGGCGCGATGACCGCGGGCATGGCCTACGAGGGACTGAACAACGCGGGCTACCTGGGCCTGTCGAACCTGATCGTGGTGCTGAACGACAACGAGATGTCGATCTCCAAGAACGTCGGCGCCCTGACCAGCTTCCTGGCGCGGCGCTGGTCGGCGCCGCAGACGCGCCGGCTCAAGCACGCGGTGAAGTCGTTCCTGGAGTCGATCCCCGGCGCTGGCGACGAGCTGGTCGAGATGGCGCGCCGCGCCGAGCAGAGCTTCAAGGGCTTCATCTCGCCCGCGCACCTGTTCGAAGGCCTCGGCTTCAACTACATCGGCCCGATCGATGGCCACGACCTCGCGCAGCTCTGCGAGACCTTCCGCAACGCGCGCGACATCGAGTCGAACGAGCACCCGATCCTGATCCACTGCCGCACCGAGAAGGGCTACGGCTACTCGTTCTCGCAGGCCGACCCGGTGAAGTACCACGGCGTCGAGCAGTTCGAGGTCAGCTCGGGCGCGATGAAGAAGGGGAGCTCGGGTCCCCCGTCCTGGACCGGCGCGTTCGCCGACGCGCTGATCGAGCTGGCCAGGAGCGACCCGCGCATCGTCGGCATCACCGCCGCGATGGCCGGCGGCACGGGCCTGGACAAGTTCCAGAAGAGCTTCCCCGACCGCTTCTACGACGTCGGCATCGCCGAGCAGCACGCGGTCACGTTCGCGGGCGGGCTCGCGACCGAGGGGCTGAAGCCCGTGTGCGCGATCTACTCCACGTTCCTGCAGCGCGCCTACGACCAGATCGTGCACGACATCTGCGTGCAGGGTCTCGACGTCACCTTCGTGCTCGACCGCGCCGGCCTGGTCGGCGCCGACGGCGCCACGCACCAGGGCCTGTACGACATCGCGTTCCTGCGCACGCTGCCCAACGTGATCCTGATGGCGCCCAAGGACGAGAACGAGCTGCGCCAGATGCTGAAGACCGCGATCGAGTACCCGGGGCCGGCGGCGCTGCGCATCCCGCGCGGCACGGCGCTCGGCGTGCCGCTCGACACGGACGTGAAGAGCCTCGCGATCGGCGAGGCGGAGCTTTTGCGCGACGGCAGCGACGTGGGCATCGTCGCGCTCGGGCACTCCGTCGCGCCCGCGCTCGACGCGGCCGAGCGCCTGGCCGAGCACGGCATCTCTGCGGCGGTGCTGAACGCGCGCTTCGCCAAGCCCGTCGACGGGCGCTGGCTCGCGGAGCTCGCGCGCCGCTGCGGGGCGCTGGTGGTCGTCGAGGAGCACAGCGCGATCGGCGGACTGGGCGACGCGGTGCTCGCGTCGCTGGCCGCGCAGCGCATCTCGATTCCCGTGCGCGCGCTCGGCGTGCCCGACCTGGTGATCGAACACGGCTCGCAGGCGGAGTGGCGCGAGCAGCTCGGCCTCGACGCCGCGGGCATCGAGCGCGCCGCCCGCGAGCTGCTCGGCCGGTAGGCCCGTCCAGTGGCGAAGGCGCGCATGCGCCTCGACCAACGCGTGCTCGAGCTTGGGCTCGAGTCGACGCTCTCGCGCGCGCAGGCGCGCATCCTGGCCGGTGAGGTGCGGCTCGGCGACCGCGTCGTGGACAAGGCGGGCATGCTGGTCGCGGCGGACGCGGCGCTCGCGCTGAAGGAGACCCGCCGCTTCGTCTCGCGCGGCGGCGAGAAGCTCGCGGGCGCGCTCGACGCGCTCGGCGTCGATGTCAGCGGCCTGCGCTGCGCGGACGTCGGCGCGTCGACCGGCGGCTTCACGGACTGCCTGCTGCAGCACGGCGCGGCGCACGTGCTCGCGCTCGACGTCGGCTACGGGCAGCTCGCCGCGAAGCTGCGCGGCGATCCGCGCGTGACGGTGCGCGAGCGCACGAACCTGCGCCACTTCGCGCTCGAGCCGGGCGAGGCGGCGTTCGACCTGGTGGCGGTCGACGTGTCGTTCATCTCGCTGCGCCAGCTCCTGCCGCGACTGCACGCGCTGGCGCGGCCGGGCGGGCGGCTGCTGCTGATGGTCAAGCCGCAGTTCGAGCTCGAGCGCGGGGCGGTGGAGCGAGGCGGCGTAGTGCGCGACCCCGAGCTGCGCGCGCGCGCCGTGCGCGAGGTGCGCGAGGCGGCGGAGACGCTGGGCCTGGTCGCGCTCGGGCAGGCCGACAGCCAGCTCGCCGGACCCAAAGGAAACATCGAGGTTTTCCTGCTGCTCGCGCGCCCCGACTGCGCTTGAGTGGACCCGGCGGCGAAAACCGCTCAATTTGCCTTGGGCACATTGCCGCTTACACTACCGGCATGTCCGAAGTCATCAGCTTGACGGAAGCGGCGGCGGCGAAGGTCAAGCAGCTCACCGAGCGCGACGGCCGGGAAGGCTACAGCCTGCGGCTCAAGGTCGTGGGCGGCGGCTGCAGCGGCCTGCAGTACCAGCTGATGTTCGACAACAAGGTCGGCGACTGGGATCAGACCGCCGAGGCCCACGGCGTCCGGGTCGTGGTCGACTCGAAGAGTGCCGTGTACCTGCTCGGCACCAAGGTCGACTACGTCGACGACCTGAACGGCTCGGGCTTCAAGATCGAGAACCCGAACGCCACCTCGACCTGCGGCTGCGGCCAGTCGTTCGGCGCCTGAGCTAGAGGGCGCCGACAGTCGTCGGACCCGGATCGCGCGTCGCCATGAGTCGGAGAAAATCAGAACGACGGCAGACGGCCTCTGGCTAGCTGCGTCAGCGTGAAGGCGTCGTCGGGGACGTCGGTGCCGATCAGGATGTTGCGGACGTGGCGGACGGTGTGGCGGCCGCTGCGCAGGTCGATCATCTCGTCCTGCATCGGGACCCACCAGTCGAAGTTCTGCGCGATGTGCTCGGGGCGGGCGCGGTAGCGCTTCCAGAGTCCTTGCTCGTCGAAGTAGTCGGTGCGCAGCATGACCGGGCGCTCCTCGGAGACCCAGGCCAGCAGCATCGTGTACGGGCCCTCGAGCGGGCGCAGCCGCAGCACGCGGCAGCTCTCGCCGTCGATGCGGTCGCGGCCCAGCACCTCGATCGAGTACTCCGACGCGGAGCGCGCGCGGAAGTCGGCGTAGTTGAAATCGCTGCCGAACAGCGAGCCCTTGTACTTCCCGACGCTGACCGCGCGCACCTGGCCGCGCTTGCCCTCGGACATGAAGGCGCGGTCCTGCGCGCCGGGCTTCTGGAACAACAGCACGCGCGACGCGTCGCGGCTACCGTCTCCGGTGTAGACCAGCGTGCGCGTCTCGCCGCCCTTGTTCTTGCGGCCGTAGGCGAACGACACGCCCTCCGCGTCGGGCTGGCCTTCGTCGATGCGCAGCTCCACCGCCACCAACATGTCCGGGTCGTAGAGGTTGCGGAAGACCGTGTCCAGCACTTCGCGCGCCTCGGGGCCGTCGAAGCCGGTGAGGAACGGGACGAGCAGCAGGAGTGGGAGGATTCGTCGAGGCATGCCGCACTCCGGGGCGGCATCCGTCTCGCGCGAGGGCTCGGCCTAGTACGAGGGGAAGTGCCCCAGCTTGAGATTCTGGGTCGTGAACAGCTGATCGGGTAGCGGCGGGTCGAGCCTGAGCGAACGCACGGAGAAGATCTGCGCGCTGTTGCCCGGTCGCTCGACGGTTACGCGCGACGGCAGGGCGCGGCCGTCGTAGTCGCGCACGTCGGCGGGGTCGACGTCCACGCGGCGGACGATCTCGCCCGCTTTGAACCAGACCGTCTCGAGCGCCACGCCCGACTCGCTCGCCAGCGTGAAGCGCACGAGGTCGAAGCCGAGATCGCTCGCGCGCGGCCGGCCCTCGACCACGCGGCAGGGGCGGTTCGCGAGCTTCGCGTCCGGGAGCCGCGCGAAGACGTAGTCGGTGGCGCGCACGGGCTCGACGTCGACGACCGCCGGCAGTCCCTCGGCGAACGGCAGGCGCTCGAGCGGGTCGGGCACGCGCGTGGTCGCCACGCGCGCCGCCTTCTGGCCGCCCCGGAACAGCTTCGGGGTGCGGAAGTAGAGCAGCTCCAGCCGCCGCTCGTCGCGCTCGCGCAGCAAGAAGTTCAGCTCGTCGTAGACGCGCGGCGCGAAGACGTGCACGAAGACCTCCGGCCGGCCTTCCTGCCAGCGGCGCGCGACGCCGAGCACGAACTCGGTGCCGCCCCACTCCGAGGACCAGACCGCGACCGAATTGCCGCCGTAGAGCTGATCGAACCAAGCCTGGGCGAGCGCCTCCGCCGTCGGCTCCGCCGCGCCCGCGCTGCCCGCGCCCGGTGCGCCCGGGCCTTCCGCGCGCGCGGGCGTCGGCGCCAGCGCCAGCAGCGCCATCGCCGCGAGCCACGAGAGAATCGAGCCGGCCATTTTCCGTCCTTCTGGCGACCCCGCGCCCGACGCCCCAGAATGCCGCGAGTGACGCGTCCGATCTACCTCGACCACAACGCGACCACGCCCTGCGACGCGAGCGTGGTGGCGGCGATGCTGCCGTACTTCGGCGAGGAGTTCGGCAACGCCGCGAGCCGCACCCACGCCTACGGCTGGCGGGCCGGCGAGGCGGTCGAGCGCGCGCGCGAACAGGTCGCGCGGCTGGTCGGCGCGGATGCGCGCGAGCTCGTGTTCACGTCCGGCGCCACCGAAGCGAACAACCTGGCGCTGCTCGGCGCCGCGCGCGCGCTGCGCGGCGATTCCGGCGGCAAGCGCGATCAGGTGGTGAGCTGCCGCGCCGAGCACCGCGCCGTGCTCGACCCCTGCCTTGCGCTCGAGCGCGAGGGTTTTCGCGTGACGCTGCTCGGTGTCGACCGCGACGGCCTGCTCGATCCCGAGGCCCTGCGCGCGGCGGTCGACGCACGCACCGCGCTGGTCTCGATCATGCACGCGAACAACGAGATCGGCGTGATCCAGCCGATCGCAGCGCTCTCCGCGATCGCCGCCGAGGCCGGCGCGGTGTTCCACTGCGACGCCGCGCAGTCGGCCGGCGCGCTCGAAGTCGACGCGGCCCGGCTCGGCGTTGACCTGCTCTCACTCTCCGCGCACAAGCTCTACGGGCCGAAGGGCATCGGCGCGCTGGTCGTGCGCAGGCGCGCGAAGCGCGTGCGCGTGGAGCCGATCCTGCACGGTGGTGGACACGAGCGCGGGCTGCGCAGCGGCACGCTGCCGGTGCCGCTGTGCGTCGGCTTCGGCGCGGCGGCGGAGCTCGCGCGCGCCTCGCGCAGCGCGGACGCCGAGCGCCACACGCGGCTGCGCGAGCGGCTGCGCGAGCGCCTCGAAGCGCAGCTGCCCGGGCTCGTCGTGAACGGCCACGCGACCACGCGCCTGCCCGGCAACCTGAACGTCTCGTTCCTGGGCGTCGAGGGCGAGGCGCTGCTGGCGGCGCTGCCGGAGCTCGCGCTGTCCTCCGGCTCGGCCTGCACGTCGGCGAAGCCCGAGCCCTCGCACGTGCTGCGGGCGCTCGGCGCAGACCCGGCGCGCGCGCTCTCGGCGCTGCGCTTCGGCATCGGCCGGGGCAACCACGAAGCGCAGATCGACGCGGCCGCCGAGCTCGTGATCGCGCAGGTCCGGCGCCTGCGCGCGCTGTCGCCGGTCTGGGACGACCTGCGCCGGTCCGACGCGCGCACGTGAGCGCCTACAGCTCCGAGGTGCTCGCGCACTTCCGCAACCCGCACGGCGCCGGCCGCCTCCCCGAAGACGAGGCGGACAACCGCAGCGGCGAGGCGCGCGACGAGGAAGGCGGACAGCGCGTGCGCCTCTACCTGCGCGTCGGCGTGGACGGGCGGATCGCGCGGGCGCGCTTCCAGGCGTTCGGCTGCCCGATCGCGATCGCGGCCGCGAGCGCCGCCGTCGCGCGGCTCGAGGGCGCGAGCGTCGCCGAAGCACTCACCCTGCGCGCCGAGGAGCTCGCGCGTGAGCTCGCGCTCACGCCCGAGCAGGCGCGGCTGGCCGAGCTCCCGCTCCGGGCACTGCGCGACGCGCTCGCGTATCTTCGCCCGCGCCCATGAGCGAGACACGCAAGAGCGCGAACGTGGTCTGGAGCGAGAGCCTGGTCGGGCGCGCGGAGCGCGAGGCGCTGCTCCGACACCGGGCGGTGACGCTCTGGTTCACGGGGCTGTCGGGCTCGGGCAAGTCGACGCTGGCGGTTCACGTCGAGCGCGCGCTCTCGAGCCGCGGCGTGCTCGCCTACGTGCTCGACGGCGACAACATCCGCCACGGGCTCTCCGCGAACCTGGGCTTCTCGGCCGAGGACCGCCGCGAGAACATCCGCCGGATCGGCGAGGTCGCGAAGCTCTTGAACGACGCGGGCGTGATCGTGCTGACCGCGTTCATCTCGCCCTACCGCAGCGATCGTGCGCGCGTGCGTGAGACGCTCCCCGACGGCCACTTCCTCGAGGTCTTCGTCGACTGTCCGCTCGAGATCTGCGAGCGGCGCGACGTGAAGGGCCTGTACCAGAAGGCCCGCTCGGGCGCGATCGCGGAGTTCACCGGCATCTCCGCGCCCTACGAGCCGCCGCTCGCGCCCGAGCTGCGCGTGGCGACGGCGGAGAATCCGCTCGAGGCCTGCGTCGCGCAGGTGCTCGGGCTGCTCGAGGCGCGTTCCGTGATCCCCCGAGCGCCCTGACGCGCGGGCGAAGTCGCGCGCGCCGCGTGCCGATACGAAGCCTCGAAGTCCCCGGTCCGAAGCTCGATTGCCGCACCGGTGGGCCACTGCTAGTCTGGCGAGATTGCGAGGTTTTTCGGTGAGGCGAGCGACCAAGGCGGCGGTGTCCCGAGCGTGCCTCGGCGCCGCGTCGCTGCTCGTCACCACGGCCTGCGCGCAGCTCGAAGGGCTCTCCGACCGGTTCCGCGCTGAGTCGCACGCGGAGAGCGAGGCCGCGCCGTCCTATCGCGTCGTGCCTGTCTCGCCCGCGGCCGAAGCCGGCGCGGCGTTCATGCGTGGCCGCGCGCTCGAGCTCGACGGCAAGCTGCTCGAGGCGGCCGAAGCCTACGAGCACGCCGCGCGCATCGATCCGAACTCGCCGCAGCTGCAGCGCGCGCTGGCGCAGGTCTGGCTCGCGGCGGGCGAGCCGGAGCGCGCGCTCGGCTACGCGGAGCGCGCGCTCGAGCTCGAGCCCAGCGACCTCGAGCTGCGCTCCGGTCTGGCGACGCTGCACGTGCGCATGCGCCAGTACGACCGCGCGGTCGCTCTGCTCGAGCCGCTCTTCGACCAGGGCGCGCTGAACGAAGAGGGCTCGTTCACGCTGTTCACGCTGTACTTGAATCTCGATCGCGTCGACGGCGCGAAGAAGGTCGCGCAGCGGCTGATCCAGACCTCGCCCGAGGACGTGCGCGGCTATCTCGCGCTGGGCGCGGTGTACGAGCGCGAGGAGCAGCCCGTGCTCGCGGAGAAGACCTACCGCGCGGGTCTGGCGATCGACGCCGAGCAGCCCTCGCTATACGAGGCGATCGCGCGGCTCAAGCGCTCGCAGAAGGACGCCAAGGGCGAGCTCGCGGCGCTGCGCGAGCGGCTCGCGGTCATGCCCGGCGATCCCGCGGCGCTGGTGCGCATCGCGCAGATCCACGAGGACGCGGGCGAGCGCGCGCAGGCCACCCAGACGCTCGAGCTGCTGGTCGCCGAGCACCCGGAGCTCGCCGGTCCGCAGTTCCGGCTCGGCCTGTTCTACTACGAGGCCGGCCGCTACGACGACGCGATCGCGCGCTTCGAGGCGGTCGCGCGCAGAGGCGCGGGCGGCGAGGGCGACCAGGCGCGCTACGAGAACGAGGTCCGCTACTTCATCGGGCTCGTGCACGAAGAGGCCGGCCGCAGCGACGCGGCGCTCGCGGAGTTCGAGCGGGTGCCGCCGAGCTCGCCGCGCTTCGTCGAGGCGCGCACCGCCATGGCGCGCGTGCACGAGCGGCGCAAGGACTGGGCGACCGCGACCACCGAGATCAAGCGCGCGATCGCCGCCGCGCCGGACAAGCTCTCGCTGCAGGTCTACCTGGCGGGACTCATGCAGCGCAGCGGCGATCTGCCCGGCGCGGTCGCGCTGATGGACGAGCTGATCCGCGCCAACCCGGAGCAGGCGGATCTCTACTACGACCTCGGCGTGCTGTACGGCGAGGCCGGCGATCGCGACCGCTCGCTCGAGCTGATGCACAAGGTGCTTGAGATCGATCCCGACAACGCGAGCGCCCTCAACTACATCGGCTACACGTGGGCGGAGCGGGGCGAGCGGCTCGACGAGGCCGAGGGCATGATCCGGCGCGCGATCGAGCTCAAGCCCGAGGACGGCTACATCACCGACAGCCTCGGCTGGCTGTTCTACCAGCGCGGGTTGCAACAAGAGGCCGCGGGCCAGCGCGACGCGGCGAAGAGCTCGTTCAATGCGGCGCGCGCGCAGCTCGAACACGCGCTCGAGCTGCTCGACAAGGACGACCCGGTGATCACCTGGCACCTGGGCGACGCCTATCGCTCGCTCGCGCGCTACCAGGACGCGCTCAACTCCTACGAGCGCGCGCTCACGCTCGAGCCCGAAGACGACGACGCCGTGAAGATCCGGCGCGAGATCGACGATCTGCAGCGCAAGCTCCGCGGCGCCAAGCGCGAGTGAAGGCGATCTTCCCGGGCCTGCGCGCGGCGAGCGCGCTCGCGTGCCTCCTGCTCAGCGCCTGCGCGTCGCTCGGTCGCGCGCCCGAGTTCCAGCCGATCAGCGGGGAGGACGCCTCGATGCGCGCGCGGGTCGAGCGCGCGATTGCCGAAGCCGACGTGCGCCTCGCGCTCCGCGCGGTGGGCAAGCTCCACGTCGCGGGGCCGGGCGGATCGGGCAACGTGAAGCAGGTGATCCTGGTCGAGCGGCCCGCGCGGCTGCGCCTCGAGAGCCTGAACGCGCTCGGCCAGGCGGCGACGCTGCTGGTCACCGACGGCCAGCGCTACTCGTTCTTCGACGGCAAACGGCTCGACGACGGCGACGTCTCCGACGAGACGCTGCGCGAGCGGCTCGGGCTCGCGTTCGCGCCGGAGGAGGCGGCGGAAGCGCTCTTGGTCGCGCCCAAGCCCGTGGTGTGGCCACCCCGCGCGATTCTCGCGCGCGGCGCGGAGCGCGAAGTGTCGTTCGCCGATCAGACGCTGCGCTTCGCGGACGGCGGCGAGCTCGCCGCGATCGAATCGCTCGACGCGTCCGGCGTCGTGCTCTGGACCGCCGAGTACGCGACGTGGCGCGAGGTGCCGGGCGGCCGCTATCCGTTCAGCGTGGTGCTCTCGTTTCCGACAACCAAGCTGCGCGCGGAGCTCGAGCTGTCCGCGGTCGAGCTGAATCCGAAGCTCGAGGCGAGCTTGTTCCGCGTGCCCGACGGAGCGCTGCCTTGAGCGCGCCGGTGCTCGCGCTGCGCGGCCTGCGCACCAGCTTCGACACCCCGCGCGGGCGACTGCCGGCGGTCGACCGCGTCGACCTGGAGCTGTTCGCGGGCGAGACGCTCGGCGTGGTGGGTGAGTCGGGCTGCGGAAAGTCGGTCACCGCGCTCTCGATCCTGCGGCTCCTGCCGCAGCCGCCGGCCACGATCGAGGCCGGCGAGATCTTGTTCGAGGGCCGCGATCTGCTGAAGCTCTCCGACGAGGAGATGCGCCACATCCGCGGCAACCGCATCGCGATGATCTTCCAGGAGCCGATGACCTGCTTGAATCCGGTGTTCCGGATCGGCGACCAGATCGGCGAGGCGCTCACCGTACACCGCACGCTGTCGCGCACCCAGCGCGACGCGCGCGTGCTAGAGCTGCTCGAGCTGGTCGGCATCTCCGAGCCGCACAAGCGCGCGCGCAGCTACCCGCACCAGCTCTCCGGCGGCATGCGCCAACGCGTGATGATCGCGATGGCGCTCGCGAACGATCCCGCCGTGCTGATCGCGGACGAGCCGACCACCGCGCTCGACGTCACGATCCAGGCGCAGATCCTCGAGCTGCTCGACACGCTGAAGAGCCGCTTCGCCATGGCCGTCCTGCTGATCACGCACGATCTCGGGATCGTGGCCGAGAGCGCGGAGCGCCTGGCGGTGCTGTACGCGGGCCGCGTGGTCGAGACCGGCACGGTGCTCGAGATCTTCGCCCGGCCGCTCCACCCCTACACGGCGGGACTGCTCGCGTCGCTGCCCTCGGCGCGCACGCGTCCCGGCGAGAAGCTGCACGTGATCGCCGGCCGCGTGCCCGACCTGGTCTCGCGCCCGGCCGGCTGCAGCTTCCGGGAGCGCTGCTCGCGGGCGCTCGCGATCTGCGCCGAGGTCGACCCGCCGCTCGAGCGCAAGGCTCCGAATCAGCGCGTGGCCTGCCACAATCCTGTGTCGAGCGCGGGGTCGCCCTCGTGAGCGCGCCGCTCCTGCAGGTGCGCGATCTGCGCAAGAGCTTTCCCGTCGGCGGCGGGGGCTTCGGCCGCCGCGCGCGGCTGCAGGCCGTCGACGGCGTCGAGCTCGACGTCGGCGTGGGCGAGACGGTCGGGCTGGTCGGCGAGTCCGGCTGCGGCAAGTCGACGGTCGCGCGGCTCGCGCTGCGCCTGATCGAGCCGGACTCGGGCGAGATCCGCTTCGAGGACCGCGACCTGCGCGCGCTCGGCCGCTCCGAGCTGCGCGCCATGCGCCGGCGCATGCAGATCGTCTTCCAGGATCCGTTCGCGTCGCTGAACCCGCGCATGACCGTGGGCGAGACGATCGGGGAGGGCTTGCACGTGCACGGGCTCGCGCGCGGCGCCGAACGCGACCAGCGCGTGGCCGGCCTGCTCGAGACCGTCGGCCTCGCGCCCGAGCACGCCGGTCGCTACCCGCACGAGTTCAGCGGCGGCCAGCGCCAGCGAGTCGGCATCGCGCGCGCGCTCGCGCTCGAGCCGCGCTTGATCGTGGCGGACGAGCCCGTCTCGTCGCTCGACGTCTCGATCCAGGCCCAGATCCTGAACCTGCTGCTCGATCTGCAGCAGCGCTTCGGGCTCGCCTACCTGTTCATCTCGCACGACCTGCGCGTGGTGCGGCACCTGTCGCGGCGCGTGGCGGTGATGTACCTGGGTCGGATCGTCGAGTACGGCCCGGCCGACTCACTGTACGCGCGGCCGCAGCACCCCTACACCGAGGCGTTGCTCTCGGCGGTGCCCGTCCCCGACCCGACCAAGCAGCAGCGCCGCATCGTGCTCTCGGGCGACGTGCCGAGCCCGATCGCGCCGCCGTCCGGCTGTCCGTTCCACCCGCGCTGCCCGAAGGCGATCGCGCGCTGCGCGACCGAGCGGCCCGCGCTGCGCGAGATCGCGCCGCGACACGTCACGGCCTGTCACCTCGCACCGTTCTGAAACCCACAAGCTCGGAGGAAACACCAGATGCGCGTCGAATATACCTTCGGACTCGACAGGGTCGACATTCCGTACTTCTCGGTCGAGGCCATGGAGGGACCCGAGAAGATGTTCCGCCTGGTGACGCTGGTGATGAACGTGTTGTACATCCGGCCGCGCGTCGACGTGATCTTCCACAGCCCGAACAAGGACGACCTGCCCAAGAAGATCGCGGCGTTCGAGTCGATCGTGAAGAGCGCGCCGAACACGCCGGCGCTCGAGTTCCGCGAGGGCTCGAGCGGGTCGCTGGCCAGCTCGTACTACCGCTGGATCAGCATCCATGCCAAAGGTGGGAGCGGCGCAGGCTCTCCGCGATGACGTCGCGACGCAGGCGCGCGGCGTCGTCGCGGTAGCCGCTCTCCGCGAGGTAGCGCGCGAGCGCCGCCTCGCGCAGCGTGCCCGGCACCTCGTCGGGTAGCGCGGCGTTCGTCTGCGCCAGGTTCTTCACGCGGCGCCTGCGCGAGACGCGCGCGCCGAAATCGACGCGCCCGTAGTCGAGAAGCCGAGGCTCGCTGCCCGGCGACCAGACGATGTTGTTCGCCTTCAGGTCCGCGTGGTAGACGCCGCGCCGGTGCAGAGCGGCAAGCAGCGAGCCCAGCCGCGAAGCGAGCTCCGCGCGCTGCGCGGCGTCGGCGAGCGCGAAGTCGCTGCGCACCCAGGTGTCGAGCGTCGCGCCGCGATCCTCCATCACCAGCCAGCGTCCGACCCAGGCGAGCGCGCGCCCGGTCGCGAAGCCGCGCGCCTCGAGCCCGCTGCCCCCGAGCCAGGCGCGCCGCGCGGCACGTGCGCTCGCGTGCTCCTTCAGGATCCACGCGCCGCTGCGCAGGAGCCGGCCGTTCGCGGCGTCCTTGATCAGCGTGGCGGAGCCGAGCGCGCCGAGCGCGCGCTGCAGCGCGGCCTCGTCGGCGTCGCGGCAGCGGAAGCCCTGCGCGCCCTCGAAGCGGAACGCGGTGAAGCCGCCGCTCTCCTGGACACAGCGGCGTGTACGGCTGTCCCAGTGCGTGCGCGCGCGGCGGTCGCGCCAGAAGCGCACCCGTGCGAGCTCCGCGGGCAGCGGCTCGCCGAGCGAGTAGGCGAGGTAGCCGAGCTCCCAGTTCCGGAGCCAGCGCGGCAGCCAGGGCAGGAAGCGCGCCTTCTGCAGGTCGAGGAAGACCACGCCGCGCTCGTCGACCAGGAGGTTCCCGAGGTGCAGATCGCCGTGCAGGAAGCCCTGCGCGTGGGCGCGCGCGATCGCCTCGAGGATCGCCGGGTGGTCCGAGCGCTGCGCCGGCCGCGCCGATCCGAGGAAGCGCGTCGCGACCCAGTCGGAGCCCGTGCCGACCAGCGCCGGCGCGCGGATCCCGAGCTGCTCCGCCCGGACCAGCGCGCGCGCCTCGCGCGCGGCGTTCCGCGGCCGCTCGAACAGCAGCTTCAGCAGCGTGTCCCCGGTGCGCGCGACCACGCGCACCCGGTTGCGCTTGAGCACCACGACACCCGACGGTGTCGCGCCGGCGCGGAGCGCGGCCACGAGCTCGCGCTGCCCGCCTCGCTGCTCGTGAACCCGCCGCCAGAGCGCGAGCACCGCGCTCGCGTGCTCGCTCCAGCTCAGCCGCTCGGCCACCGCGCGCGAGCGGGCCGCCATCTCGCGCAGCCGCGCCGGATCCTGGAGCGCGCGGAACGCCGGCGCGAAGTCCTCGTCGCACACGAAGCCGCTCACGCCGGACTCGAGCAGCTCGGCCGCGCCGTTGCTCCGGGTGGTGGCGACGGCGACGCCCGCGGCCATGGCTTCGAGGCAGACGTTCGCGAACGGGTCGTAGCGCGTCGGCAGCACGAACAGGTCCGCGGCCGCGTACAGCTCCGCGACGTCGTTGCGCACGCCCAGGAAATGCACGCGCCCGCCGACCCCGAGCGCCTCGGCCTGGCGCCGGAACGCGCTCGGGTCGCCGGCGCCCGCGACCACCAGGTCCGCCTTCGCACCTGCGGCTGCGAGCCCCGCGATCGCGCGATCGAGGCCCTTGCGCGCGAAGCCGCTGCCGACGAACAGCGCGATCGGGCCGTCGAGGCCGAGCTCGCCGCGCACGCGCGCGCCGCTGCGCTCGCGCACGCGCGGGTGGAAGCGCTCCAGGTCGACGCCGTTGTAGATCACGGCCAGCCGCGCGGGCGGGACGCCGTAGCGCTGCGCCAGCTCGCCCGCGACGAGCTTGGAGTTGCACAGGATCGTCTGGCGCTCGTCGCGGAACACCGCCTCCTCGATCGCGAGCAGCGCGCGGTGGCGCGGCGAGAAGCGCCGCAGCAGACGCGGATGCGCGTAGACGCTCTCCATGTAGGCCGCGTGGCTGCCGCCGCCCGCGCGGTACACGTCCTGGTGACGCGTGCGCGAGAACGCCTGCACCACGTCGAACGCGCCGCTCGCCGTGCCGCGCGCGGCCCTGCGCGTGAAGTCGAGCACGCGCAGCGGCTGCCAGAACGTGACTCCGCCGAGCGTCTCGACGCGCACGCCCGGCGGCGCCGGCTTCGCGGCTTGGCGACACAGCACGGTGAGGTCGACGCCGCGCTCGCCGAGCTCAGCTGCGAGCTGCCACGCGACGCTCTCGACCCCCCCCGGGCCGGGCCGGAAATTCTCGATCGTGATGGCGGCGCGCACGCGCACAGACTAGCCCGCCCGCCGCGCGCAATCCCCGTGGCTCGCGCCGATTCCGCCGATCCTCGCTATCGTGACCGGACCATGGAGCTCATCGAGATCGAGATCGTCGCGGATCGGACCCAAGCGAGCGCGTGTGACAGCGGCTTTCTGCGCGTGTCACGGCTCGAGCTGCGCAACCGCTACGCGGACGGCTCGCGCTCCGAGCCCTACCCGTGCGACATCGTCTCGCGGCCGGGCAGCGACGCGGTCGTGGCGGTGCTGTACGAGCAGAGCGGGAAATCCGAGCTGCGCGTGCTGCTGCGCGAGGCGCCGCGCGCTCCGGTGTACCTGCGCAGGCACAAGCGCTTCGTGCACCCCGACCCGCGCGTGTACCTGTCGATCACCGAGGTCGTCGCGGGCATCGTCGAGGAGGCCGACGGCCCGGGCGCCGCGGGCCGGCAGCGCCGCGCCGCGCGCGAAGCGCTGGAGGAGGCGGGCTGCGACGTGCCGGCGGAGCGCTTTCGCGAGATCGGCGGCGAGACCTTCGCGAGCCCCGGCACCAGCGACGAGAAGATCTACTTCTGCGCGAGCGAGGCCGATCTCGGCGCCGCGCGCGACGCGCCGGGCGACGGCAGCGTGATGGAGGAGGCGGGTCGGCTGGTCGTGATGGAGCTCGCCGCCGCGATCGAGGCCTGTCGCAGCGGCGCGATCCCCGACCTGAAGAGCGAGGTCGCGCTCGTGCGGCTCGCCGATCACCTGGGCTGGCTGCCGCAGCTCGGGGTGTTCGCGCACGAGCTTCCGCCGCAGCTCCGCTCGCGCTACCGGCGGCTGGGCGTCGCGCCCGCGACCGGCGCTCGCGCCGAGCGGTGAGCGCCGCGCGCGTCGCGCTGGTCGGCGCGCGCCGCGCGCGTCAGGGGCTCGGGCCCTTCGTCGCACGCGACCTCGAGGCGGCCGGGGTCGAAGTCCGCGCCGTGCTCGGCACCCGCGCGTCGAGTGCTTCGAACGCCGCGGACGAGCTCGCGCGGCGCTTCGGGATTCGCGCGCGTTCGTACGCGAGCCTCGACCATCTGCTCGCGAGCGAAGCGATCGACGCGCTCGTGATCCTCTCGCCGGCCGAGACGCACGAGCGCTACCTGCGCGCGGCGCTCGAAGCGCGGCTGCACGTGCTTTGTGAGAAGCCTCTCATGTGGGGCGCGCCCGATCCGGCGCTTCGCGCCCGCGAGCTCGTCGACGGCTTCCGCGCGCGCGGGCTCCTGCTCGAGGAGAACTGCCAGTGGCCGCAGGTGCTCGGCGCGTTTCGCGACTTGCATCCGGACTGGGACGGTCGTCCACCGGAGAGCCTGTGGATGCTGCTCGCACCCGTCCGGCGCGGCGCCGACGCGCTGCGCGATTCGCTCCCCCATCCTCTGTCGCTGTTGCAGGCGCTCTGTCCCGATCCGGACCCGCGGCTCGAGGAGATCCGCTTCGAGACCGCGCGCGGCGTGCCCGAGACGCTTCGCGTCCGGTTTCGCTACTGCGTGCGCGGCGCGCGCGTCGCGTGCAACGTCGAGCTGGTGGCCGACGCGCACGTCCCGCGGCCGGCTGCGCTCGCGCTCGACGGACGCCGCGCGGAGCGCCGGATCCGGCTGCCCGACTACCGGATGGAGCTCTCGGACGGTGCGCGCGTGGTCCCGCTGCCCGATCCGCTCACGCGACACCTGGCGGTGTTCGCGGGGAACCTGGCAGGCGTGCTGGCGGGTTCCGCGCCCCCGGACCCCGCGCCGATCGCGCGCCGGCTCGATATGCTCGCCGCGCTGGTTGACGCATTCCCGGACGAACGCAAGGATTGCGCCACCTGAAGGGAGAGACGGCCGGGGCATGCACGCGATCCACGACTTCACGGCCAAGCTGCGCCAGCCCTCGCTCGCGCCACAGTTCGAGGCCTACCTCGCGTGGCGCCGCGCGCTGGGGGCCGCCCGCGGCCGCGGCGAGCCCGACCCCGCGCCGCCCGACCTGGCGCCGATCTCGATCAACCTGGACCTGACGACCGCCTGCAACTTCAAGTGCACGCACTGCGTCGACTGGGACATGTTGAACTCCAAGGACAAGTACCAGGAGGGCGAGCTCAAGGACGGCCTGCGGCTGATGCAGCAGCGCGGCCTGCGCTCGGTGATCCTGATCGGCGGTGGCGAGCCCACGCTCTATCCGCGCTTCGCCGAGTTCGTGCGCTTCCTGAAGGAGCTCGAGCTGCAGGTCGCGATCGTCTCCAACGGCAGCCGCGGGCACGTGCTGCTCGAAGCCGTTCCGCCGCTCGACGAGCGCGACTGGATCCGGCTCTCGCTCGACTCCGGCTCGAACGAGCTGTTCGTGAAGATGCACCGGCCGGCCGACCCGAAGATCGATCTCGACGCGATCTGCGCCAGGATCCCCGAGATCAAGCGCGCCAATCCGCGCGTGCGCGTCGGCTTCTCGTACATCATCACCTGGAACGGCGCGTCGCGCGACGGCAACGAGATCCTCGAGAACGTGCACGAGATCGAGATGGCCGCGGAACGCGCGCGCAACTCCGGCTTCGACTACATCGCGTTCAAGCCGGTGCTCGAGCGCCAGCCCGACGGCGCGGAGGTGATGGACCCCGAGCGCGCGAAGTCGGACCTGGCCGCGATGCTCCTGCGCATCCGCGGCGAGATCGACAAGGCGCGCGCGTTCGCCGACGACACGTTCGAGGTCTACGAGAGCAGCAATCTGCGCATGCTCGAGTCGGGGAGCTGGCGCGAGATGACCCGCCAGCCGCGCACCTGCCACATGCAGGCGCTGCGTCAGGTGGTGTCGCCGCTCGGCCTGTACAACTGCCCCGCGCACCGCGGCGTGGCCAAGGCGCGCATCGCCGGACCGAGCGCGTACAAGGACGAGGCGACCGCGGCGCAGACCGGCCAGCAGCTGCTCGAGATCCTCGACCAGTTCGACGCGAGCCACGAGTGTCGCGAGGTCACCTGCCTGTACAACGGCGTGAACTGGTGGATCGAGAAGCTCGTCGCGAATCCCGACCAGTCATTCGAGTCGGAGATCGGCGAAGAGCGGCTCGATTGGTTCCTGTAGAGGCGTCCGGGGTGCCGCGCGAGCGGTCCGCCCCGCACCGCATCCTGGTGCGGCTGCCGAACTGGGTCGGCGACGCACTGATGGCGACGCCGGCGCTGCGCGCACTGCGCCGCGCGCATCCGCAGGCCGAGATCTCCGTCACCGCCGGCGCGCCGTTCGCTTCGCTGTTCGCCGGTCTCGGTTCCGTCGATCGCTGGCTGCCCAAGGAGGGCCGCGGCGCGCGCGCGCTCTGGCGACACTCTCGCGTGTTGGCCGCGCACGAGTTCGACTGGGCGGTGCTGCTGCCCGACTCGGTGCACGTGGCGCTCGCGCCCTGGCTCGCGCGCGTGCCGGTGCGCGCGGGCTACGCGCGCGACGCGCTGCGCCGCGCGCTGCTCACGATCGCGCTCGCACCGCCGCGGCTCGACGGCGCGCAGCTGCCGATCTCGATGGTCGAGCGCTACCTGCGCGTCACGCGCGCGCTGGGCTGCGCCGATGCGGGGCCGGAGCTGGATCTGCCCGTCGACGCGGGGGCCGCCGAGCGCATCGCCAAGCGCCTCGCGCGGGTCGGGGTCGGCGACACCGAGCCGCTGGTCGTGGTCACGCCCGGCGCGAGCTTCGGCGCGAGCAAGCTCTGGCCGCCGGAGCACTTCGCCGCCGCCTGCACGGGCTTGCGCGAGACCCGCGGCTTGCGCGCGGTGCTGGCGCCGGGACCCGGTGAGGAGGCGGTGGCGCACGCGATCGCGGCGCGCGCGGGTGCGCCGGCGCTCGTGCTCGACGCGCCGGTGACCACGCTCGCGGAGCTCGCGGCGCTGATCGCGCGCGCGAAGCTCGTGCTGACCAACGACACCGGGCCGCGACACATGGCCGTGGCGCTCGGCACCCCGGTGATCTCGCTGCTCGGACCGACCGATCCGCGCCACACGGCGCACCTGCTCGAGCGCCAGCGCGTGCTGCGCGAGCCGGTCGAGTGCAGCCCGTGTCACCTGAAGGTCTGCCCGATCGATCACCGCTGCATGCAGCGGCTCTCGCCTGCGCGCGTGCTGGAAGCGGCCGCGGAGCTGCTCGCCTGAGCGCGCGCAGCGTCGCCGACTACCGCGAGCTCGCGCCGCTCCTGGCGCGTGAGCGCGAGGCGGGCCGGCGCGTGGCGCTGGCGAACGGCTGCTTCGACGTGCTCCACGTCGGCCACGTGCGCCTGCTCGCGGAGGCGCGTCGCCACTGCGACGTGCTGGTGGTGGCGCTGAACAGCGACGAGAGCACGCGCGCGAGCAAGGGGCCGTCGCGCCCGCTCGTGCCGCTCGCCGAGCGGCTCGAGGTCGTCGCGGCGCTGGCCGGTGTGGACTACGCGACGAGCTTCGCCGAGCCGACCGCCGACGCGCTGATCCGCGCGCTGCGGCCGGACCTGCTGGTGAAGGGCACCGACCGCCGGCCCGAAGACGTGCCGGAGCGCGAGACGCTGGCGGCCTGCGGTGGCCGCGTGCTGATCTGCGGCGACGCCAAGACGCACTCGTCGAGCGATCTGATCCGGCGCCTCGGCGGCTGATGGCGAAGCCGTTGCGCAGGGCAGGGGCGATCGGGCTCTGCGCGCTGCTCGCGCTCGGCTGCGGGCGCGAGTCGATGCAGCCCGCGCCGCGCGAGCTGCGCATCAACCTGGAGACCGAGCCGCCGTCGCTCGACTGGAGCCTTGCGACCGACGGCATCTCGATCATCGCGATCCAGCAGCTGATGCGCGGGCTCACGCGCCTGGACCGCGATCTGCGCGCGGAGCCGGACCTGGCCGAGCGCTGGACCGTCTCGCCCGACGGCCGCACCTACTCCTTTGCGCTCCGTCCCGGCGTGCTGTGGAGCGACGGCGTGCCGCTGCGCGCGCAACACTTCGTCGACGGCTGGCTGCGGCTGCTCGCGCCCGAGACCGCCGCGGAGTACGCGTATTTCCTGTTCCCGGTGAAGAACGCGCGCGCGTTCAACGCCGGTGAGCTGCGCGATCCGGCCTTGGTCGGCGTGCGCGCGCGCGACGACGCGACGCTCGAGGTCGAGCTCGAGGCGCCGCTCGTCTACTTCCCGTCGCTCGTGAACTTCATGGTCACGTTTCCGCAGCGGCGCGAGCTGATCGAGCGCCACGGCGAGCGCTGGACCGAGCCGCCCAACCTGGTCACGCTCGGGCCGTTCGTGCTCGAGGAGTGGCACCACGAGTACCGGCTGGTGATGCGCGCGAACGAGCGCTACTGGGCGGGGCGGCCCGCGCTCGATCGCATCGTCGCCTACATGATCGAGGAGGACTCGACGGCGCTCGTGCTCTGGGAGCAGGGTCTGCTCGATCTGGTGAGGCTCCCGCCGCTCGAGATCCGCCGCTACGAGTCGCGGCCCGAATATCTGCGCCAGCCGCTGCTGCGCGGCTACTACTACGGCTTCGACGTGCAGGAGCCGCCCTTCGACGACGCGCGCGTGCGCCGCGCGTTCGCGCTCGCGATCGATCGCTCGGTGTTTCCCGGCCTGTTGCGCGGCGGCGAGCAGCCCTGGCCGTCGTGGATTCCGCCGGGAATGCCGCACGCGAACCCGAAGCTCGGGCTCGGCTTCGATCCCGAGCGCGCGCGTGCGCTGCTGCGCGAGGCCGGCGTCGATCCCGAAACGCTCGCGCCCGTGCGCATCGTGTTCAACAGCGACCAGACGCACAAGCTGGTGGCCGAGAAGGTGCAGGCGCTCTGGCGCGAGCACCTGGGCGTGCGCGTCGAGCTCCAGAACCGCGAGTGGAAGGTGTTCCTGAAGGAGCTCGCGTCCGATCCGCCGCCGGTCTTCCGGCTGGGCTGGGGCGCGGATTTCCCCGACCCCGACAACTTCATGAACCTGTTCACCTCGTACAGCGAGAACAACAAGACGCGTTGGGCGAACCCGCACTACGACGCGCTGGTCGAGCGCGCGGCGCGCGCGCCCGATCCCGCCGAGCGCCAGCGCCTGTACGACGAGGCGCAGGCGATCCTGTGCGAGCAGGACGTGCCGATCATTCCGTTGTTCGTCACGGCCTCGAACTTCGCGGTCGCGCGCCGCCTGCACGGCTTCGTGCCAAGCGCGATGGACCAGTACTTCTTCGACGAGGTCTGGGCGGAGTGATCCGCTACGTCGTCGGTCGCGTGCTCGCCTTCGTGCCCGTGCTCTGGGTGGTGGCGACGCTCACCTTCGCGCTGCTGCGCTTCCTGCCGGGCGGGCCGTTCGACAAGGAGAAGACGCTGCCGCCGGAGATCCTGCGCAACCTCGAACGCCGCTACGCGCTCGACGGCACGCTCGTCGAGCAGTACCTCGACTACCTCGGCCGGCTCGTTCGCTTCGACCTGGGCCCGTCGTACAAGTACGTGGGCCGCGACGTGTCCGACATCCTGGCCGACGCGCTGCCCGTCTCGGTCGAGCTGGGCCTGCTCGCGCTCGTGATCGCGCTCGGCGGCGGGATCTCGCTCGGGCTCGCGGCCGGCGCTCGCCACGGCTCCCCGCTCGACCGCTCGATCGGCCTCGCGACGCTGATCGGTGTCTCCGCGCCGAGCTTCGTGATCGGCGCGGGGCTGATCCTGGGCGTCGCGCTGGGGCTCGACTGGCTGCCCGCGGGGCTCTGGGAGGGGCCGGTCTACGCGATCCTGCCCGCGCTCACGCTCGCCGCGCTGCCGCTCGCCTACATCGCGCAGCTCACGCGCGCGCAGGTCATGGCGGTGATGGATCAGGACTACGTGCGCACCGCGCGCGCCAAGGGCGTGACCGAAGGCCGCGTGCGCCGGCACCACGTGCTGCGCAACGCGCTGCTCGCGGTGCTGACCTACTTCGGGCCGCTGCTCGCGATCCTGCTGACCGGCTCGTTCGTGGTGGAGAAGATCTACGCCATCCCGGGTATGGGCCGCTTCTTCGTCACGGCGGTCACGAATCGCGACTACCCGCTCGTGCTCGGCGTGACGCTCGTCTACGCGGCGCTCGTGCTGGTCTCGAACCTGATCGTGGACCTGCTCTATGCCTGGCTCGATCCGCGCATCCGCGTCTCTGGAGACCCGCGATGACGGGCTCGCGCGCGGCGGGCGCGCTCGGAGCGCTCTTGATCGCGGCGCTGGTCGTGGTCGCGCTGGCGGGCGACCGCCTGGCCGGCCATCGCTACGACGCGCAGGACCCCGCGCGCGCGCTCGAGCCGCCCTCGCGCGCGCACTGGCTCGGCACGGACGCGCTCGGCCGCGATCAGCTCGCGCGCATCGCCGAGGGCGCGCGCGTGTCGCTCCTGGTCGCGAGCGGTGCGACCGCGCTCGCGCTCGCGATCGGACTCGGCTACGGGCTCCTGGCCGGCTGGTCGGGCGGGCGCGTCGACGGGGCGATGATGCGCGTGGTCGACGTGGTCTACGCGCTGCCCGACGTGCTGGTGATCGTGTTGCTGATCGAGGTGCTGCAGGTGACGCTGGCCGGTGTTCCCGACATCGCGCGCCGCGTCGCGGCGCTGGTGGTGGCGCTCGGCTTCGTCGGCTGGGTGGGCGTGGCGCGGCTGGTGCGCGCGCTGGTGCTGCAGGCGCGCGAGGAGACCTGGGTCGAGGCCGCCCGCGCGCTCGGCCTGCGCAATCGGCGAATCCTCTTGCGCCACGTGCTGCCGAACATCGCGGGTCCGATCCTGGTCGCGGCCGCCTTCCAGATCCCGGCGGCGATCCTGGCCGAGTCGACACTCTCCTTCATCGGGCTCGGCATCCAGCCGCCGTTCTCGAGCTGGGGAACGCTCGCGAGCGACGGCTTCGAAGCCATGCGCTCGTATCCCCATCTCATCCTCTTCCCCTGTCTCGCGATCCTGCTCGCGCTGGTCGGCTTCCACCTGCTCGGCGAGAGGCTGCGCGCGGGGCTCGACCCGCGCCGGCGGCTCTAGCAGGCTGCGGAGAAACGCAGTCCGCGGCTGAGAATTCTGCCCTGCGAAGCG
>JBBDXF010000026.1:0-24953 GCA_040902485.1 Myxococcota bacterium
GGCCGAAGGCGCGTGCCCGGCGACGGAAGCGGGGTTCTGAGACCGCTTCTAGTGTCCGGCCGCGGCCTCGGCGAGCTTCTTCAGGTCGGCGAGGCCCTGCTCGAAGTCGCCGCCGATCATCGCGTCCATGTTCATGAGCAGGCCGATCGCCCTTCGCCGACCTCCGCGTTGCCGGCCCACGAGAACACGGCGCCGGTTCCGGCCGTGGGGCCCTCGAAGGTGTTCTTCGCGGCGGGGTCGCGCTTCGCCCAGGGCGAGAAGTCCTGCCACTTGTGCAGGTCGTTCACGTGCGCGAACACGACCGCGGGCGGTGCGGCGATCAGCGTGCTGCGCCCGACGTGCAGCTCGCTCGGCTGCAGCGACGCGACGACACAGAAGCCGATCACCACGGCGGCGAGCAGCGCGAGTCCGATCCCGAACGCTTTCTTCATGCGTGTATTCTTGCGGGGCGCCGGCGCTTCCGGCAAGCGAGACTCGAGGAGCCCGAGGGGACGATGAATCAGGCGGCGATCTTCGGTCCGTTCTTCGCCATGATCGCGCTGGTGTTCGTGGTCTGGGTGTACATGTACAGCCGGCGCATCCCGTTCATCCTCGGTGGCACGCTCACGCAGGAGCAGATGATCACGCCGGGCCTGTTCGCGCAGCTCTCGCCGCTCGCGGTCAACAACCCGTCGGAGAATCTCAAGAACCTGTTCGAGATGCCGGTGCTGTTCTACGCGCTGGTGCTCTACCTGTTCGCGACGAGCCGGGTGGACGGCGCGTACGTCGCGGCGGCCTGGATCTTCGTGGCGTTCCGCGCGCTGCACAGCGCGGTGCACTGCACGTTCAACATCGTGAACCTGCGCTTCGCCCTGTACCTGATCTCGACGCTCGCGCTCGTGTACATGGCGTTCCGCGCGGCGTTCGCGCACTGGGCGGCTTGAGGCCGCGGAAGGGTCGGGATGATCATCTCGGTCGAAGGCGCGGAGCTGCACTACACCACGCAGGGTCGCGGGACGCCGTGTCGGGTGCCGACCGCGATCGGCACGGAGCCTTTCCGCGATCCCGACGGCAACGTGCTGACGCTGATCAACCGGGCTGCGCAGGCTTAGAGTCGAGCGCGTGACGCGTCGCGACCATCAGGGCCGGCTGATCGACCACCTGCACCGGGTCGTACGCGACATCGAGGCCAGCAGGCGTTTCTACCGCGCGGCGCTGGGCGCGCTCGGCTTCGAGCTCACGTACGAGGCGCCCGAGTGCTTCGCGAGCGACGAGCTGTTCGTGAGCAGCGCGCGCGAGGTGGGCGCCGACTCGACCGCGCCGCACCGCGTGCACCTGGCGTTCCAGGCGCCGGACCGCGCGGCGGTCGCGCGCTTCCACGCGGCGGCGCTCGCGGCCGGCGGCCGCGACAACGGCGGCGTCGGCGAGCGTCCCTACCACCGCGGCTACTACGCCGCGTTCGTGCTCGATCCCGACGGCAACAACCTCGAGGCCGTGCATCACGGCCGCGGGGTGCGCTCGGCGGCGTCGGTTGTCGTTGCCATCGAGGGATCGTGAGCGAATCGTGATCGCGATCGTGCTCCTCGATCTCGGCGACGTGGTGGCGCGCTGGGATCCGTCGCCGCGGCTCGCGGAGTACGCGCGCCGCTCGGGCCTGACCGTCGACGAGGTGCGCCGCAGGCTGGCGCAGGACGATTTCTGGGTCGACACCGACCGGGGCGTCTACAGCGGCGACGAGATGTACGCGCAGATCTGTGCGCGGCTCGGCGTGGCGTTCACGCGCGACGAGCTGCTCGCCCTGCAGGCGCTGGCGTTTCGGCCCCAGCCCGAGGTACTGCGGATCGCAGAGCAGCTGGCGGCGCGGCTTCGCGTCGGGATCCTGACCAACAACGCGCCACTCCTTCGCGAGGCCGTGTCGCGCCACTTCCCCGAGCTCGAGCGGATCTTCGCGCCGATCCTGTACTCGTTCGAGTTCGGCCACGCCAAGCCCGCGCGAGAGCTGTTCGACGCGGTCGCGCGCGCGCTCGCGCTCGTCCCGCGCCAGATCTTCTTCGCCGACGATCAGGCGAGCCACGTCGCGGGGGCGCGTGCGGCGGGCTGGGACGCGGTGCGGTTCGAGTCGGCGGCGCAGCTGCGAGTGGCGCTGGTCGAGCGCGGGCTCGTTGCGCGCGCGCCTGCGCACGCCGATCCTGCAGGCGACGTCCAGAAGGAGCCCTCGACATGAAGCGCGCGCGGATTCTCGTACTCGGCGTCGTGCTCGCCTGCGGACCGATTCCCGGGGGCTCGCTCGACGGCGAGCCGGGGGCGGTGCCGTCGGACTGGAAGGCGGTGATGGGTGACGATCACGCGCTGTGCGAGATCGAGTCGCGCCCCGCGGATCCGCACTCGATCCAGCTCGATTGCTTCAGCTACGAGGGCGGGCTCTACGTGCAGTCGCACCGCTGGGTCGACGCGTCGTGGTGGCCGGTCAAGAGCTGGGCCGTGGTCTGGCAGGAGCACCCGGACGTGCGCGTGCGGATCGGCGAATCCCTCTACGACTTGAAAGCCGTGCCGGTGACGCCGGGCGCGCAGCGCGACGCGATCCTGGGCATGCGCGGCTACGATCCGATTCCCGCGGGGATCGTGCTGTTCCGCTTCGAGCCGCGCGGCTAGGCGCCGCTAAGCGTCGAGCCAGCGGATCTCGTACCACTTGCGCACGGAGTTGATCAGGAACGCCCGGCTCGCGCGCGCGATCGCGTCGACCGGGAGCACGGCCTCCTCGATCTCGCCGCGCTCGAGCAGGTGACAGCGGAACGTGCCGAGAAGCAGTCCCGACGAAGCCGCGGGGGTGAGCCGAAGTCCCTCGAGCTCGAGCACCAGGTTCGCGGCGCAGCTCTCGGTCAGCTCGCGGCGCTCGTTCCACAGCACCACGTCCTGCGCGTCGGGTCGCGCAGCCAGCGCGCGCTGGTACACCCCGCGGCGCGAGGTCTTGTGGCGCAGGAACTCGTCCGCGCTGTCGACCGACGTCTTCGCCAACGCGGCCCGCACGGGCGTGCTCGGCTTCACGTCGACGTGCTCGAGGAAGAGCGAGCCGTCGCGCGAGAGCTCGAGCCGCACCTTGCGCGGCGCCCGGGGCAGGCGGCTCGCGAACGCCAAGAGCTCCGCCCGTACCCGCCCGAGATCGAGCGCGAACCGGAAGTGCTTGGCCGAGCGCTCGAGCCGCGCCAGGTGGGCATCGAGCAGGAAATAGCCCGGCGACGGCTCCCACAGCAGCGCTTCGTAGAGCTCGAACGACTCCGCCATGCGCTTAGAATATCTCGGGCGATGTCGATTTCCGGTCTGGCCGGGCGACCCATCCGTGAGATCGCAAGGGCGATCCGAAACAGCCCAAGAAAAGGACGGAATGCCATGCGTTACATGTGCCTGGTGTACTACGAGGAGAAGCCGCTCGGCAGTCAGCGGGTGCCCGGCTTCGTGGTCGATCTGGGGATGAGCGGCGCGCAAGCGGTCGC
The DNA here is from genome assembly GCA_040902485.1 of Myxococcota bacterium. GTDB lineage: Bacteria > Myxococcota_A > UBA9160 > SZUA-336 > SZUA-336 > VGRW01. The sequence continues at coordinate 3,471 of JBBDXF010000026.1, forward strand.
CAAGGAGTGCAACGCCTACGACGCCGATCTCACGGAACGGGGGCATCTGATCGTCTCGCACCCGCTCTCGCCGAGCGACAACGCGGTCACCGTGCGGGTTCGCGAGGGGAAGATGTCGACGACCGACGGCCCGTTCGCGGAGACCAAGGAGGTGCTGGGCGGTTTCCTCCTGATCGAGGCGCGCGACATGAACGAGGCGATCCGGATCGCGGCCGACCTGCCGCTGGCGAAGCTCGGCAGCATAGAGGTCCGCCCGATCCACCGCGGCCCCTGAGCCCGGGTCGTGAACGCGCTCGAGCAGGCCTATCGCACTCACTCGCGTCGCGTGCTCGCCACGCTGATCCGGGTGCTCGGCGACTTCGACACCGCCGAGGAGGCGCTGCACGACGCGTTCACGGCCGCAGCGCAGTCGTGGCCGCGCGACGGCGAGCCGCACAACCCGCACGCCTGGCTGGTCGCGGTCGGGCGCTTCAAGGCGATCGACCGCATGCGCCGGAAGGCGCGGCTGGAGCGCGTCCTGCCGGAGCTTGTGTTCCAGCGCGAGCTCGAGGGGGATTCGGCAGTGTCGCATTCCGACCGGGGGATCGCGGACGACGAGCTGCGGCTGATCTTCACCTGCTGTCATCCCGTGCTGTCGCCGGACGCGCGCATCGCGCTCACGCTGCGCGAGGTCGCGGGGCTCACCACCGAGGAGATCGCGCGCGCGTTCCTCGCGCCCGTGCCGACGATCGCGCAGCGCATCGTGCGCGCCAAGGCCAAGCTCCGCGACGACGCGATCCCGTTCCGCGCGCCGGAGCTCCGCGAGCTCGAGTCCCGCACCGAGTCCGTGCTGCACGTGATCTACCTGGTCTTCAACGAGGGCTACTCCGCTTCCGGCGGGGAGCAGCTGGTGCGCTTCGAGCTCTCGCGCGAGGCGATCCGGCTCGGCCGGCTGGTGGTCGAGCTGCTCGACGATCCCGAAGCGGTCGGGCTGCTCGCGCTGATGCTGCTGCACGACGCGCGGCGCGAGACGCGGGCCACGCCAGCGGGCGAGATCGTGCTGCTCGAGGAGCAGGACCGCTCGAAGTGGGACCGGGGGCAGATCGCCGAGGGCGTGGCGTTGGTGGAGCGCGCGCTCGAATCGCGGCGCGTCGGCGCGTACGCGCTGCAAGCGGCGATCGCCGCCCTCCATGCCGAGGCGCCGCGCGCGAGTGACACCGATTGGGCGCAGATCGTCGCGTTCTACGACCTGCTGGCGTGCGCCGAGCCCTCGCCGGTCGTGTGGCTGAATCGCGCGGTCGCGCTCGGCATGCGCGACGGCCCGCAGGCGGGTCTCGATGCGGTCGAAGCGGTGCTCGCGACCGGTGCGCTCGACGTTTACCCGTTCGGTCACTCCGCGCGCGCGGAGCTGTGTCGCCGGCTGGGCCGGGTCGAAGACGCGCGCGCGTCGTACGAGCGCGCGCTGCGGCTGGCGCGTCAGGAGCCGGAGCGGCGCTTCCTCGAACGGAGTCTCGCGCGGCTCTGAGCGCCCCGCGCGCGCGGTACACTGTGTCGCCGCCATGCTTCAAATCCTGGTCTATGCGGACTCGCTCTCGTGGGGGATCGTGCCGAACACGCGCGAGCGCCTGCCGTTCGAGGCGCGCTGGCCCGGTGTGATGGAGGCCGCGCTCGCGCACGACGGGATCGCGGCGCGCGTGATCGAGGACTGTCTGAACGGCCGGCGCACGGTGTTCGAGGATCCGTACAAGCCCGGGCGGAACGGGCTTTCCGGCCTCGAGCAGCGGATCGAGATCTGCTCGCCGCTCGCGCTGGTGGTGCTCCTGCTCGGCACGAACGACTTCCAGGTCATGCACGCGCACGACGCGTGGCAGTCCGCGCAGGGGATCGCGGCGCTGGTGCGCGCGACCCGGCGAGCGTCGATCGAGCCGGGCATGCCCGTGCCCGAGGTCCTGATCGTCGCACCGCCGGCGATCCGGACGCCGCAGGGACCGATCGCGCCGAAGTTCCGCGGCGCAGAGACCAAGTGCGCTGGGCTCGCCGCCGCCTACGAAGCGGTCGCGGGGGAGCTCGGCTGCCGCTTCTTCGACGCGGGACAGGTGACGAGCTCGAGCCGCGTCGACGGCGTGCACCTGGACGCGGACCAGCACCAGACGCTGGGGCGCGCGCTCGCGAAGATCGCGAGTCAGTCATTACCGCGCGCGTCCCGTGCGTGAAGGAGGGGTGCGAATGCTGCGGGTAATCGGCGCGGGCGTGGGCCGCACGGGAACGCTGTCGCTGAAGCTCGCGCTGGAGCGGCTGCTCGGCGCGCCCTGCTATCACATGGCGGAGCTGTTCGGGAAGCCGGAGCACCTCCCGCTCTGGCACGGCGCAACGCGCGGCAAGCTGCCGGACTGGCACGCGCTGCTGGGCGGCTACGCGGCCGCGGTCGACTGGCCCGCCTCCGCGTTCTGGCCGGAGCTCGCCGCGGCGTTCCCCGAGGCCCTCGTCCTGCTTTCGGTGCGCGACGCGGACTCGTGGTGGCGAAGCGCGAACGGGACGATCTTCCCGGCGACGGCGCGCGCGCCCAGCGACGAATGGCGCGAGATGATCGACGGCCTGTTCGCGACGCGCTTCACGTCGGCGATTCGCGACCGCGACGCCTCGATCGCGGCCTTCGAGCGGCATAACACGGAGGTGCGCGCGCGCGTGCCCGCGCAGCGCCTGCTCGAGTGGCGCGCCAGCGACGGCTGGGGTCCGCTCTGCCAGCGGCTCGGCCTGCCGATCCCCGCGGAGCCGTTTCCGCACACCAACACCACGGCCGACTTCAACAGCCGGCGTCCGCCGGAGTAGGCGCGCCGACACCGAGCGATGTCAGGGTCGCCAGTGGTACTCGACATCGGGCTCGCTCTCGGGCGGCGGACTGACCCCGAACTTCACCGCGACCAGGCCTTGCTTCTCGTAGAACGCTCGCGCCTTGGTGTTGCGCACGTGGGTGTGCAGCTCGATCCCCGCCGGTGACAGCGCGAGCGCGTGGCGCAGCAGCGCCGATCCGACGCCGCGGCGCTGTGCGGCCGGGTGCACGTACAGGCGATCGACGTAGCTGTCGCGAATTGCCAGGAAGCCGAGGGTCCGTTCGGCCTCGACGGCGATCCAGAGCGCGCAGCGCGGGCGGATGCTCGACAGGAAGAAGCCGCGGTCGTCGGCGACGCTCCGGTCCCGCTCCTGCGGGATGAAGTCGTAGGTGTCGCGCTTGGTCTCGTTCCAGAGCACGACCATGGCTTCGAGCTCGGACTCGCGCGGCATTCGGATCTCGATCACGCGCGCAGGGTAGCTGATACGATTCGCGCGAGGTCGGAGGTGGTCGATGGCGAGTGTCCCGCGGGCGAGCCGCCCGCACATGCCCGAGTACGGTCTCGAGCTCGCGGAGGCGGGCGACGGGCTGCTGCCGTTCGCGTGGGCGGTCGAGCGGCTGGAGCGCAGCCGTAACTTCTGGCTGTCCACGGTGCGCGCCGACGGGCGCCCGCACGCGATGGCGGTGTGGGCGGTCTGGCTCGACGCCGCGCTCTGGTTCAGCAGCGCGGTCGGCAGCCGCAAGGCGCGCAACCTCGCGCACTCCCCGCACTGCGTGATTACGACCGAGCACGCGGACGAAGCGGTGGTGGTGGAAGGCGCCGCGCAGCGCGAGTCGTACCAGCCGACGCTCTCGCGTGTGCGCACGGTGTACGAGGCGAAGTACGAGCTGGGCTTCCCGCCCGACTCGGCGGTCTTCGTCGTCCGCCCGCGCGTCGTGTTCGGCTTCATCGAGCGCGCGGACCGCTTCGCGAAGACCGCCACGCGCTGGAGCTTCTGAGCCGAGATCGCACTCGACCTCGACTTTCGCCCCGACTAGGATGCCACGCATGCCGAGCCGCAGCCCGACCAAGGCGAAATCCGCGAGGCCCGCGAAGGCCCGGCGCCAGCCGCGCGTGGTGCTGCTGGTCGGCACGCGCAAGGGCGCGTTCATCCTGCACGGGAACGCCGCGCGCACCCGCTTTCGCAGCGAGGGGCCGCATCGCTTCGGCGAGATCGTGAATCACATCGTGCTCGATCCGCGGAATCGCACGACGCTCTTGTGCGCGGCGCGCGCCGGGCACCTCGGGCCGTCGATCTTCCGCTCGACCGACATGGGCAGGACCTGGAAGGAGGCGGCGGTGCCGCCCGCGTTCAAGCCCGCGCCGCCGGGCGTCGTCGGCGAAGCGGTCCAGCACACGTTCTTCCTCGCGCCGGGCAGCGCCAGCGAGCCGAACGTCTGGTACGCGGGGACCTCGCCGCCGGCGTTGTTCCGCAGCGAGGACGGGGGCGTGACCTGGCGCGGGATCGACGGCTGGAACGAGAACCCGCAGCGCCTGGTCTGGTGTCCGCCCGAAGACCAGACACCCGACGGCTCGATCATGCACTCGATCCTGGTCGATCCGCGTGACCCGACACACTTGTACGTCGGCTGCTCCGGCGGTGGCTCGTTCGAGAGCACGGACGGCGGCGCGAGCTGGCGGCCGCTGAACGAGGGCGTCGAGGCGCCCGCCAATCCCGAGCCGTTCCCCGAGTACGGTCAGGATCCGCACTGCATGGCGATCCACCCGCTGCTGCCCGACCGGCTCTACCAGCAGAACCACTGCGGCATCTACCGGCTCCACCGGCCGGCCACGCACTGGGAGCGGGTCGGCAAGAGCATGCCGGCGGAGGTCGGCGACATCGGCTTCCCGATCGTCCTGCACCCGCGCGATCCCGACACGGTCTGGGTCTTCCCGATGGACGGCACGACGGTGTGGCCGCGGGTGAGCCCGGACGGCAAGCCCGCGGTGTACCGCTCGCGCGACGCGGGCAAGAGCTGGGAACGGCAGAGCGGTGGTCTGCCGCGCGAGAACGGCTGGTACACCGTGAAGCGTCAGGCGTTCGGCGCCGACGAGTGCGACCCGGTCGGCCTGTACTTCGGGACCACCGGCGGCGAGCTGTGGATGAGCGCGAACGAGGGCAAGCGCTGGCGCCAGATCGCCGCGCACCTGCCGCACATCTACTCCGTGGTCGCCGCCTCGCTCGACTGATGCGGGTCGCGATCCCGAGTCCGCTGCGCTCCTACACCGGGGGCCGCGAGCAGGTGCAGGCGCGCGGCGCGACGCTCGCCGAGCTGCTCGGCGATCTCGAGCAGTCCTTTCCGGGCATCCGCTTCCGCATGATCGACGAGCAGGGCCGGATCCGCGTGCACATCCGGCTGTTCGTGAACGCGGAGCTCGCGCGCGATCTCTCCCGCGGGCTCAGCGAGCGCGACGAGGTGCAGATCCTGTGTGCGCTCTCCGGCGGCTGAGCGGAGCGGTCAGTCGGGCACGAACTGCGGCCGTTCGCGCTACTCTCGCGCGCACGTACTGCGCGAACGCGGGAAGGGTCAGGTCGTGAGCGAGTCGATCCTCGAAGGGGGCTGTCTGTGCGGCGCGGTGCGCTACCGCGCGCGCGGCGAGGTGAGCTCCCCGACGCTGTGTCACTGCGCGACCTGCCGGCGCGCCTCGGGCGCGCCGGTCGTGGCCTGGATCACCGTGCCCGACGCGAGCTTTGCCTTCACCCGCGGGAAGCCCGTCGAGTTCCGCTCGTCCGCCCCGGTCACGCGCACGTTCTGCGGCGCGTGCGGCACGGCGCTCAGCTATCGCAACGCGCAGACGCCGGCCGAGATCGACGTGACGGTGGCCAGCGCCGACGATCCGGGTCTGTACGCGCCGCGCGACCACATCTGGACCAGCCAGGGAATCGGCTGGATGCAGGGCGACGACGGCCGTCCGCGCCACCGCGAGACGCGCGACCGCACGCTGGAAGCGAAGATCCAGATGTTCGGCGAGCGCGTGCCGGGACGCAGCTACACCGTGCGGCGTGCCGCGTACGCGGTGATCTGGAACGACCAGGGGAAGGTGGCGACGGTGAAGACGCGCCGCGGCCACTTCCTGCCCGGCGGCGGGATCGAGCGCGGCGAGAGCGACGAGTCGGGGCTGGTGCGCGAGGTGCGCGAGGAGTGCGCGCGCGAGATCGCGCTCGCGCGCTGCGTCGGCGAGGCGGTGCAGTGGTTCCGCGCCTCGCGCGGCCTCTTCGAGGGGCACCACGTGTTCTTCGCCGGCCGCTTCGCGAGCGAGCCGCGCGGACGAGGCGAGCACGAGCTGGTCTGGCTCGAGCCTGCGCGGGCGTGCGAGCTGCTGTTCCACGCGAGCCACGTGTGGGCGATCGGTCTGTCGCGCGAGTGAGGTAGACTCGGGCCGATGCCAGTCGATGTGATCGGGATCGACCACGTGTATCTGGCGGTGCGCGACCTCGCGCGCTCGACGCGTTTCTACGACTTCGTCATGGCCGTGCTCGGCTATCAGCGCGTCGAGAGCCCGATCGGCGGCGATCCGCACGTGCACTACTACAACCGCCAGTTCGGCTTCTCGCTGCGGCCCGCGCGCCCGGGCCCGCCCGCCCCCCCCTCCTACGCGCCGGGGCTGCACCACTTCTGCTTCCGCGTGATCGACGAGCGCACCGTCGACCAGGCCGCCTCGGAGCTGCGCGCCGGCGGCGTGACCGTCTCGGAGGCCCGGCTGTATCCGGAGTACGCGCCGGACTACTACGCGGTGTTCTTCGAGGACCCCGACGGCATCCGGCTCGAGCTCACGAACTTCCGCGCCGGACGCCGGCAGCGGATGTACCTGTGGCACGAGGTGATCAAATCTCCGCCAGGCTGAGCGCCCGCGGTGTGCGGCCGTCGAGGTCCGTGAAGCCGTACTCGCGGGCCAGCGCTGCGGCGACCAGCACCTCGCCGCTGCGGCGCAGCACGTCGGGATCCGCGGCCAGCGCGGCCACCGCGCGGCCGACGAACTCGGGCGACTCGGAGTTCGAGAGGTCGAGGTAGTCGGCCGCGCGCATCACGCTCTCGGTGCGCACCAGTCCCGGATAGAGCGACACGACCGCGACCCCGTGCGCGCGCAGCTCGTGCGCGCAGTCGCGCGTGAGCCGGTCGGTGGCCGCCTTCGAGACGCCGTACGCCACGTTCGACAGGTACTTCTGCGCGGCGAAGAAGGAGATGTTCACGATCAGCCCTCGTCCGACCGCGACCATCAGACGCGCGGCGAAGGCGCTCGCGACGTAGTGCGCGCGCACGCCCGCCTCGAACATCGAGTCCCAGCGCGAGAGCGGCTGCTGCCAGAACGGGTCGGCGAAGCGGTACACGCCGTCCTCGACCATGCGCTCGTAGCCGCCCCAGACGTTGTTGACCAGCAGATCGAGCCGGCCGTGATCGGCCTCGATGCGCGCGAAGACGGCTTCGACCTGCGCATCGTCGCGGTGATCGCAGCGCAGGGCGATTGCGTGTCCGCCGGCGGCGGTGACCTCGCGCACAGTGGCGTCGATCGTGCCCGGCAGCTCGCCGGGCGGGTCGGCGTCGGTTGTGCGCCCCGTCACGTACACCGTCGCGCCCGCGGCGCCGAGCGCGAGCGCGATCCCGCGTCCGACGCCGCGGCTCGCGCCCGTCACCAAGGTCACGTGCCCGTCCACTCTCTTCACAGTTCCCTCTTCCGAAGGTTCCCCTCGTCCCATGCGTCCGTTCATCGTGGCACGGCCGAAGTCGAAAATGGATCCGCAGAGCTTCGATCCGTTCGCGGAGCGCTACGCGTACATGGCCGCGCTCGAGCACGACCCCGGCTTCTTCCTGCGCAATCTGCCTGCGCAGCGCCGGCGCGCGCTCGAGATCGGCTGCGGCGCGGGAGCGCTCGCGCGCGAGCTCGCGCGGCGCTTCGACGAGGTGATCGCGATCGACGTCTCCGAGCCGATGCTCGCGCTCGCCCGCAGCGACAGCGCCGAGACCAACCTGGTCTTCTTGCGCATGGACGCGAACTCGATCGTACTGAGCGGGCCCTTCGACTTCATCGCGAGCCACACGACCCTCCACCACCTTGCCGAGATTCCGAAGACGCTGCGTACGCTGCGCGGCCTGACAGCTCCCGGCGGGCGCATCGCGATCGTCGACGCGGTCTCCGAGCGGCCGGCGATTCCGAAGTGGCACTTCGCAGCCGGCGCGCTGCTCACGCCGCCGCGCGACTGTCTCCGGCACGGACCCGTCGCCGCGCTCCGGCTGTTGCGCTTCCGACTCTCGCGACCCTGGCTCGCGCACCTGGCCAGTGACCGGTATCTCTCCGCCGCGCGCTGCCGCGAGCTGTTGGGCGCGGCGCTGCCCGCCGCGAGGTTCGAGCTGGTGGGTCCGTTTCTCGGCATGCTCTGGGACGCCCCGGCGGAGACCGACCGCGCTCGCTAACGACCGCGACGACGCGAACCCGCTCGACTCGTCGGCCGGCGCCCAGCCGCCCGTGAGCCATGAGGCGTACGAGACTCCCCACGGGGTGTAGGTCGCATGCCGATGCCCGTGTCCGCGCCGCGTTCCATCCGTGCGATCCTATCCGAAGCGAACGACAGGAGCGGGGATGCATGCGATCGTGAACGGTGTGCGGCTGTTCTTCGACGTGGAAGGCGCGAAGCTCGTGCCGGACGGACCCACGATGCGCGAGAAGCCGACCTTGATCCTGCTGCACGGCGGCCCGGGCTTCGACCACTCGAGCTACAAGCCGTCGTTCGCGTGCTTCGCCGAGATCGCGCAGCTCGTCTATCTCGATCACCGGGGTCAGGGGCGGAGCGACAAGAGCGATCCCGCGCACTGGACGCTCGCGCAGTGGGCGGACGACGTGCGCGGTCTGTGCGACGTGCTCGGGATCGAGAAGCCGATCGTGTTCGGTCAGAGCTTCGGCGGGATGGTCGCGATGGCCTACGCCGCGCGACACCCCGGACACCCGGGCAAGCTCGTGTTCTCGAGCACGGCCGCGCGTCACGACCTGCCGTTGATCGTGCGCCGCTTCGCGGAGCTGGGCGGGGACGATGTCGCCGCCGCCGCGCGACGCTTCTGGGAGGACCCGGGGCGCGAGACGCTCGCGGAGTACGTCGAGAAGGCCATGCCGCTCTACGGGCGCGCTCCGCGCGACGCCGACGCAAACGCGCGCACGCGCTTCGCGCTCGACGTGATGTTCGCCTTCGGTCGCGGCGAGAGCCGCACGATGAATCTGCTGCCCGGCCTCGCGAACGTGCGCTGTCCGACCCTCGTGCTCGGCGGCGAGGTCGATCCCGTGTGCCCGATCGAGATGCAAGCCGAGATCGCAGCCGCGCTGCCACGTGAGTACGTGCGCTTCGAGCGCTTCGCGGGCTGCGGGCACGGCGTGTTCCGCGACGATCCGGAGCGCGGCTTCGCCGTGATCCGCGAGTTCATCCTGGCCTGAGCGAGCGGGGGCGTCAGCGGTCGTACACCGGGATGAGTCGGTCGCCGATCGTGCGCAGCGACGTCTGGATGCGCTCGTGCGGAATGCCCGCGAACTGCACCAGGCACATCAGGCGATCGACGCCGATCTCGTGGTACGCCTCGATCTTGCGCTTGCACGAGGCGACGTCGCCGATGATCACCGACGGCAGCGGCTCGAGCAGCTCGTAGACTTCTTCGTTCGAGACCGGCTCGCCCGCCGCGAGCCGCTTCAAGAGCGCGACGACCGGCACCTCCTTGGGCGGCTCGGGTGAGCCGATCACCGCGTGCGAGCCGCTCGCGCCGGAGTCGAGCGAGCGCGTGGCCGAAGGATCGCCGGCCAGGAAGCCGCCGCGGATCTGCCCGTACCAGATCTCCGCGGGCGCATTGAAGATGCGCGGCGCGGTGTTCACGTACCAGCAGGCCGCGGCCGCGGCCCCGCTCGCGATCGCCTCCTTCTTCGACTCCATCACGTGCACGAAGGTGAAGACGGCCGCCTGCGCGTTCACGAGCTTGCCGGCGGGCTCGCTGCAGGCCGCGAGACCGCGGCGGTATTCCCGAAGCAGTGACTCCATCTGCGAGAGCGGCGTGAGCAGCGTGGTGCCGAGCGCGCCCACGCCGAGCTTTCCCGCCAGATGGAACGACTCGGGGCTGCCGCAGGTCTGCCAGAGCGGCGGGTGCGGTTTCTGCAGCGGCTTGGGAATCACGTTCTTCTCGGGAATGTGGATCAGCGCGCTGTCCCACTCGAACGAGTCCTGCGTCCACATCTTCGGAATCATGCGCATGGCTTCGACCAGCTCTTCGCGCGTGGTCGAGGGCTCGACGTGGAAGGTGTCCCACTCGTTTCCGCCGGAGCGCGCCAGCCCGAGCTCGAGCCGGCCGTTGCTGAGCACGTCGAGCATGGCCGCGCGTTCGGCCACGCGCAGCGGATGGTTGATGCGGAACGGCGCGAGCACGCCCGCGTGGCCGAGGTGCATGCGGCGCGTGTGCTGCGAGAGGTAGGTGAGGAAGACCTCGGGCGCGGAACTCCAGGAGAACTCGGCCGCGCCGTGGTGCTCGACCTCCCACCAGCAGCGGAAGCCGAGCTCGTCGGCGAGCCTGGCCTGCGCGAGCGTCTCCTCGAACAGCACGCGTTCCTGATCGGCGACCCAGGGCTTGGCTTTCTGGATCTCGCAGAAGATGTCGAACTTCAAAAAACCCCCGCGCAGCGCGCGTTCGGTCGCTGGTGTATCGTCGCGTTCATCCGGCCCGGGAGGACGCGATGAGCGGCGCTTGGGAGATCCACGGCATCTTCCACTTCACCATCAACGTCTCGAACTTCGAGCGATCGCTCGCATTCTACCAGCAGATCGGGTTCAAGCTGTTGCGCGACAACCGCGACGTGGTCTGGCCCGAATTCGTGGCGCGGAACTTCGGCATGAAGCGCGCGCAGGCGCGCGGCGCGCTGCTCGCGATCGGGGAGGGCGCCGAGCACACCCGCATCGACCTGCTCGAGTGGCTGGAGCCGCGACTCGCGGACCCGGCGAGTCTGCCGCCGATCGAGGAGCGCGTGCCGCGCATCGTCGCGCTGCGCACGCGCAACGCGCGCGCCGCGTACCAGGAGCTGCGCGCGAAGGGCGTGCCGTTCCTGACCGAGCCGTTCATCCCCGATCCGGCGCTCGGCATCGAGGCCGTGGTGTGCTGCCGCGATCCGGACGGGCTGATCGTCGAGTTCATCGAGTACGCGCCGGGCGTGCTCGGCAGCCGCATCGCGAGCCTCGAGCGGCGCGCGAGCTCTTGAGCTTCGCGACGTGATCACCCGCGAGGTCGGCCTGCGCGCGATCAGCCACGGCTTCGAGCCGACCAGGCTCGCCGCGCGCATCTCCATACTCGAGGTTCGCGGACCCTGCCCGGGCTGCGAGGCCGAGCAGGCGCTCCCGCCGCCTGCGAAGCTGCCCGCGATCCAGCGCCGTCTCGGCTGCGGCGCGTTTCTCGAGCTCGAGGAGGGGTGAGTGGCGAGCGGTCCGTTCGTGGATCCCGTTTGCGGAATGTCGGTCGCGGCTGACGGTCCGCACCGCTGCGAGCACGAGGGCCGCAGCTATCGCTTCTGCAGTCCGCGCTGCCTCGCGAAGTTCCAGGCCGGGCCCGAGCGCTACCTCGGAGCCAGGCCGGAAGCGGCCGAGGGCCCGGCGGGCGCGATCTACACCTGCCCGATGCACCCCGAGATCCGCAAGCAGGGGCCGGGCTCGTGTCCGATCTGCGGCATGGCGCTCGAGCCGCTCGAGGTCTCGCCCGACGAGGCGGAGAACCCGGAGCTGCGCGACATGTCGAGGCGCTTCTGGCTCGCCAGCGTGCTCACGCTGCCGCTCGCCGCGCTCGTCATGTCGGAGATGTGGCCGGGCATGCCCCTACAGCACGCGGTGTCGCCGGCGCTGCTCGGCGTCGTGCAGCTCGTGCTCGCGACGCCGGTGGTGCTGTACTGCGGCTTTCCGTTCTTCGCGCGCGGCTTCACTTCGCTCGTCACGCGGCAGCTCAACATGTTCACGCTGATCGCGCTCGGCACCGGCGTCGCGTGGCTGTACAGCGTGGTGGCGGTGCTCGCGCCGGGCGTCTTCCCCGACGCGTTCCGCGGCCACGGCGGCGCGATCGCGCCGTACTTCGAGGCGGCGGCCGTGATCATCACACTGGTGCTGCTCGGGCAGGTGCTCGAGCTGCGCGCGCGCGGGCGTACGGGCGAAGCGCTGCGCGCGCTGATGGGACTCGCGCCCAAGACCGCGCGGCTCGTGCGCGAGCAGGGGCTCGAGCTCGACGTTCCGCTCGCGGACGTGCGCGTCGGCGACCGACTGCGCGTCCGGCCCGGCGAGAAGATCCCCGTCGATGGGCGCGTGCTCGAGGGCGCGTCGAGCGTCGACGAGTCGATGCTCTCGGGCGAGCCGATCCCGATCGAGAAGCGCCCGGGCGACCGCGTGACGGGCGCGACCGTGAATCAGAGCGGGACGCTCTTGATCGAGGCCGAGCGCGTCGGCCGCGAGACGCTGCTCGCGCAGATCGTCGCGCGCGTGGCCGAGGCACAGCGCAGCCGCGCGCCGATCCAGCGCCTGGCCGACCAGGTGGCCGCGGTGTTCGTGCCCGTGGTGCTGGTCGTGGCGGCGCTCGCGTTCGCGCTCTGGGCCTCGATCGGTCCGGAGCCGCGGCTCGCGCACGCGCTGGTGAACGCGGTCGCGGTGCTGATCATCGCCTGCCCGTGCGCGCTCGGGCTCGCGACGCCCATGTCGATCATGGTCGCGGTCGGGCGCGGCGCGCAGGCGGGGGTGCTGTTCAAGGACGCCGAGGCGATCGAGCGGCTGCGCGAGATCGACACGCTGGTGGTCGACAAGACCGGCACGCTCACCGAGGGCAAGCCGCGGCTCGCGAGCGTCGTGCCGGCGCCGGGCGTGGACGACGCGACGCTGCTCGGTGTCGCCGCGTCGCTCGAGCTCGGCAGCGAGCACCCGCTGGCCGAGGCGATCACGACCGGCGCGCGCGAGCGCGAGGTCGCATTCGAGCCGGTCTCGGACTTCGAGTCGCGCTCCGGACGCGGCGTGGTCGGCACGCTCGACGGCCGGCCCGCCGCGCTCGGCAACCGCATGCTGCTCGGCGAGCTCGGCGTGCCCGCGACCGAGCTCGACGCGCTCGCCCGAGCCGCGGAGCAGCTGCGCGCGCGCGGCGAGACCGTGGTCTTCGTCTGGCGCGACGGGCGGGTGCTCGGTTCGCTGGGCGCGCTCGATCCGATCAAGCCGCACGCGGCCGACGCGCTGCGCGCCCTCGAGGCCGACGGGCTGCGTGTGGTGATGCTGACCGGCGACAGTCGGCGCACGGCCGAGGCCGTCGCGCGCGAGCTCGACATCCGCGAGGTGATCGCCGAAGTGCTGCCCACCGACAAGGCCGACGCGATCGCGCGGCTCGAGGCCGACGGACGCGTCGTCGCGATGGCCGGCGACGGCATCAACGACGCACCCGCGCTCGCCCGCGCGCGCGTGGGGATCGCGATGGGCACGGGCGCGGACGTGGCGATCGAGAGCGCGGGCGTGACGCTCGTGCGCGGCGACCTGCGCGGGATCGCGCGCGCGCGAAGGCTCTCGCGCGCCACGGTCTCGAACATCCGCCAGAACCTGTTCTTCGCGTTCGTCTACAACACGCTCGGCGTGCCGATCGCCGCCGGCGCGCTGTATCCGTTCTTCGGTCTCCTGCTCTCGCCCATGCTCGCAGCCGCGGCGATGAGCGCGAGCTCGGTCAGCGTGATCGCGAACGCGCTGCGACTGCGGCGCGCGAAGCTGTAGACCGCGCCGCGCTCAGCCGAAGCAGCGCGCGACCTCGAGCTCGCGCCCCTCGCGCACGGCCCGGTACTTGCGGAACAGGCTCGCGTCGATCGCGCGCAGGCTCTTGCTCGTGTTCGTGCGGCGGTAGCGCGTCAGGTGCCGCGGCCCGCCGTTGTACGCGGCGTAGGTCGCGCGCACCAGGTTCTCGGCCCCGCCCGGCCGTTTGTGCTCGGATTTCGCGAGCGCGAAGTCGACCAGGTAGTGCAGCAGGATCTCGCTGCCCGCGCGCCCGTTGTAGGCGATGTCCGCGGTCAGCCCGCGCGGATCGTAGAAGCCGCGCCAGGCGCGCAGGTTGACCTGCATCAGCCCCACCGCGCCCGCGCTCGAGCGCAGTGGCCGGATCTTTCCGCCGAGCCGCACGTACTGGCGCCAGCAGGTCTCCTGCCAGGCGGTCGCGAGCTGCAGGTTGCCGTACATCTTGCGCCAGGTCGGCGCGAGGGACTTCGCGCGCGCGGTCTCGGTCGAGGTCGCGCGCAAGAGTGTCCGCACGAGCGGCAGGTACTCGGAAAGCTCCGCGCGCTTGGGCACCCAGCGGTTCAAGCGCGCGAGCTGCTCGCGCGCGAGTCCGGTGACGGCCTGTTCCGGAAGTGGGGCCGCGTGAGCGGTGCCGACGAGCCAGCGCGACGGATCGAGCAGATCGCGCAGCCGGCTCGGTACGAGCGACGTGCTCGGCGGCGGCGCGCTGATCTCGGGCTCGGACTCCTCGCCGGGAACGAGCTCGGGTTCGGGCTCCAGCTCCGGCGGCGGCAGGGGCGCCCCGAAGCCGAGCGTGCGGCGCAGCTCGGGGTCGACATCGCTCGGTGTCGCGAGCGGATCGGCCGGATCTTCGGGCGCGACGACCCGCGCCAGACGCCGCAGCCCGTCCGCGGAGATCTCGATGCCCGACTCGGGGCCGAGCGCGTCCAGCGCCGCCAGCGCGTCGGCCGCGGTCACGAAGCCGAGCCAGCGCAGGGCCTCGCCACCGCTCTGCGAAGCGCCGAGCGCGTGCAGCGCGACCGAGAGCCGCTGCCAGGTGGAGAGGAAGAGCGGCCGCACGGGATCCGGCTCGGCGGACTGCGGCGCCTCGAGCAGCTCGATCACGCGGTAGCGCGCGTCGAGCAGCACCTCGAGCAGCTGCTCGCGCACGCCCGGCTCGCTCGAACTCATGCCCGCTTGCTTCACCACGAAGGTGACGAAGCCGTCCCAGCGCGCGAGCTCGGCTTCGAAGGCCAGGAGCTCCGCGGGTGTGAGCGGCGCCTCGGGCCGCGCGAAGGGGAGCGGCGCTTCGCGCGGCGGCGGTGTGATTCGCAGCGTGACGGTCACGAAGCCGTCGCCGACCGCGACCGCCTCGAGCGCGATCGAATCGACCAGCGCCTGCGCGCGGGTGGCGTCGGACTCGGACAGGAACAGGGGCAGCACGGCGCGCAGGTCGCTCACGGGCTTGGCGAGGTCGAGCGAGAGCAGCTCGAGCCGCGGGTGCACGTAGCGCTTCACCCAGTCCCAGAGC
Organism: Myxococcota bacterium; assembly: GCA_040902485.1. Taxonomy (GTDB): domain Bacteria; phylum Myxococcota_A; class UBA9160; order SZUA-336; family SZUA-336; genus VGRW01. The sequence continues at coordinate 18,580 of JBBDXF010000026.1, forward strand.
ACGCTGGCGGCGCCCGCGGGCGAGCCGTCGCGCTCCAGCACGGCCGAGTCGACCACGCGGAAGTGGACGAGCGGCAGACTCGCGTCGAGCCACGGCTCGAGCTCGGATGCGACGCGGCCCTGCCACGACACCGGAAAGAGACACAGGCCCATGACGAGCGTACCGAAGCGCGCGTCGACGTCGCTGGTCACGCGCAAGCGCGCGCCGGCCGCGTCGAGCGTCGGCCGCAACAGCGTCACGCGGTTGCAGTCCACGCCGTCCGAGTACACGCGCGCGGTCTGCTCGGGATCCGTGAAGGCGCGCTCGAGCAGCCGCGTGCGCAGGAACGCGAAGTCGACCTGCATCGGCACGCGCGCTTCGCTCGCGGCCGAGGCCGTCGCGACGAGGCAGCCGAGCACGGAAACGAGCAGCGCGCGCATGGACGGCCAGCGAAGGTATCATCGCGGCGACGGAGCGCCGCCACGTTGCTTTTGTTCTGCTACGGATCGCTCGAGTTCGACGAGGTGATGCGCGAGGTCACCGGCAGGAGCTTCGCCGCCGAGCCGGCCACGCTCGAAGGCTTCGCGCGCTATCGCGTGCGCGAGGCGGACTATCCGGGCCTGCTGCCGGAGCCGGGCGCGCACACGGACGGCACGCTCTACCGCGCGCTCGACGCCGCTTCACTCGCGGAGCTCGATCGTTTCGAGGGCGCGCTCTACGAACGGCGGATGCTCGACGTGCGAACGCCCGACGGCGGACGCGCGTCCGCGCAGGTCTACGTCGTGCGCGAGGCCCACCGGCACACGCTCTCGCGCGAGCCGTGGGACAAGCAGGCGTTCGCGCGCGAGAGCCTGTCGGGCTTCGTGCGCCGACTGCGCGGTTAGATGTCGTCGTTCGTGAGGCAGTTCGAGGCGTCGGTCGCGCTCTTGATCTGCAGGTAGCCGGGCCAGCCATAGAACGGGATGAAGCCGAGCCAGAACTTCTTCTGCGGCGCATTCGGGAACGGACCCCAACCCTTCAGGTAGTACTCGCCGAGGCCGGGATGCAGGATCGAGAACCACATCGCGCTCTGCGCGCCGCGTCCGCCCTGGCACTTCCGTTCCGCCTGCGCAGGTGCCGCCGCGACCAGGACCAATGCGAAGACCAACGAGGCCGTGGTGCGATGGAGCATTTCTCTTCCTCCGATCAGAAGGGGAAGAAGTAGGGAATCACGGCGACCGCGACCACACCGCACAGCACGTCGAGCGGCAGGCCGACGCGGACGAAGTCGCCGAAGCGGTAGCCGCCCGGTCCGTAGACGATCAGGTGCGTCTGGTAGCCGATCGGCGTCGCGAAGCCGCAGCTCGCCGCTACGGTGACCGCCATCACGAAACCGCGCACGTCGACCTCGAGCTGGCCCGCGGTCGCGACCGCGATCGGGAACATCAGCGCCGCGGCCGCATTGTTGCTGATCGCTTCGGTCAGGACCAGTGTCACGAAGTAGACCAGCGCGAGCGCGGCGAGCGGCCCGACGTCGCCGACCATGCCCGTGAGCAGCGTCGCGGTCGCCGCCGCCACACCGGTCTTATCCATCGCGGTGCCGATGCCGAGCGCGGCGGCGATCACGATCAGGATCGACCACTCGATGCTGCGGCGCGCCTGCGCGGCGCTGATGCAGCGCGTGGCGACCAGCGCGCCGGCTGCGAGGAACGCGGCGACCGAGATCGGCAGCCAGCCGATGGTGACGATCGCCACCAGGGTGCCCAGCACGATCAACGCCACCCAGGCGCGGTCGTAGCGCGGGTTCTCGGTCTCGGGCAGCTCGCTCACCAGATAGAAGTCCGGGCTGTTGCGGTGCACGCGCAGGAAACCGGAGGCGGTCTGCAACAGGAGCGTGTCACCGGGGCGCAGCACGATGTCGCCGATCTTGCCGCCGACGCGTTCGCCGTTGCGGTGCACGGCGATCACGGCGGCGTCGTAAAGCGTGCGGAAGCTCGCGTCGCGGATGCTGCGCCCGACCAGCGGCGAAGAGTGCGATACGACCGCCTCGATCAGCCGCCGGCCCGGGTCGGACGAGGCGGGGCGCTCCTCGTCGGTGGCCGGCACGAGCCCGCGGATGCGCGAGAGGTCGACGATCGTGTCGACCACGCCCGCGAACACCAGCCGATCCGCCTCCAGGATCACCTCGTCCGAGCCGACCGGCGTGATCACGCGCCCGGCGCGGTCGATCTCGACCAGGAAGAGCCCCGGCAGGTGGCGCAGGCCGGCGTCCTCGACGCTGCGGTTCGCGAGCGGCGAGCGCAGCTCGACGATCATCGCGACGGTGTACTCGCGGCGCGACTCGCCCAGCCCTTCGGTCGGCTCCTTGCGCGCGGGCAGAAGTCTGGGCGAGGCCCACAGCAGGTAGGCGAGGCCCGCGATCGCGACCGGAATGCCGATCGGCGCGATCTCGAAGAAGCCCATCGGCTTCATGCCCGACTGGAGCATCAAGCCCGCGACGGTCAGGTTGGTGCTGGTGCCGATGATCGTGGTGACACCGCCGAGGATCGTCGCGTAGCTGAGCGGGATCAGGAACCGGCCCGGCGACATGCGATTGCGGTGCGCCCAGTCGATCACGACCGGCGTCATCATCGCCACGATCGTGGTGTTGTTCAGGAACGCAGAGACCGACGCGATCGGCAGCATCATCCGCAGCAGGCCCACGCGCTCGCTGCGCGTGCGGCCGAAGATGCGCCCGAAGGTCACTTCGAGCGCACCCGTGTCGCGCAGCGCGGCCGACAGCACCAGCAGCGCGCCGACCGTCAGCATCGACTCGTTGGCGAAGCCGGCGAACGCCTCCGTAGGCGACAGGACGCCCGCCGCTGCGAGCGTGACGAGTCCCCCCATCAGAATGACGTCGGGCCCCGCGATCTCCCGTGCCATCGCGGCGATCATCGCGATCAGCACCGCGAGCGTGAGCCAAGCCTGCATCTCCATGCGCGAGCGACCATAACACGGGCTCGCGGCGCGCCTCGCCGGCTTGCCAAGCGGCGCACGGGCGTGTACCCCAAGCCTCGGAGGGTGGAGCATGCGGGGAGCTTGGCTCGCCGGGGCCGTGTGTGGTGCGTCGCTCGCGTTCGTGCTCGCGTGCGGGGGCGAAGAGCGCGCGTCGAACGCGATCGTGGTCGGCCACGTGGCTTCGATGACCGGTGACACCGCGACCTTCGGACGCAGCGCCGATCAGGGCATGCGCATGGCGCTCGAGAAGATCAACGCGACCGGCGGCGTGCTGGGCCGGCCGATCGAGCTGGTCACCGAGGACGACCGCTCGGTCACCGAAGAGGCGCGCACCGCCGCGCAGAAGCTGATCCAGCGCGACCAGGTGGTGGCGCTGCTCGGCGAGGTCGCCTCCTCGCGCTCGCTCGCGGCCGCGCCCGAGGCGCAGCGCGCGCAGGTGCCGATGATCTCGCCCGGCTCGACCAACCCGAAAGTGACCGAGGTCGGCGACTACGTGTTCCGGGCCTGCTTCATCGATCCGTTCCAGGGCGCGGTGATGGCGCGCTTCGCGATCGAGGACCTGCACGCCAAGCGCCTGGCGATCCTGTTCGACTTCAAGCAGGACTACTCCGTGGGGCTCGCCGACTTCTTCCGCGAGACCGCCACCAAGCTCGGCGCGGAGATCGTGGCCGACGAGCGCTACACCAGCGGGGACATCGAGTTCCGCGCCCAGCTCACCACCATCCGCGCGGCCAAGCCCGACGCGATCTTCGTGCCCGGCTACTACACGGAGCTCGGGCTGATCGCGAAGCAGGCGCGCGAGCTCGGCATCGACGTGCCGCTGCTCGGCGGCGACGGCTGGGATTCGGAGAAGACGATCGAGATCGGCGGCGAGGCGGTCGAGGGCTACTACTTCTCGACGCACTACGCGGCGGACTCGGACAGCCCGCGCGTGCAGGCGTTCGTGACCGAGTTCCGGGGCAAGTACGGCGCCACGCCCGACGCCATGGCCGCGCTCGGCTACGACACGGCGCTGATCCTGGCGGACGCGCTCACGCGCGCGGGCTCGACCGACGGGGCGGCGCTTCGCGACGCGGTGGCGGCGACCGCGGGCTTCGAGGGCGTCACCGGCAAGATCTCGATGGACCCGCAACGGAACGCGCGCAAGGACGCGGTGGTGCTGAAGATCGAAGGTGGCAGGTTCCGCTACCACAAAACGGTGTCGGCCGAGTAGCGGCCGCGACCCGCCCCTTTGGAGAACCTGCTCCAGCAGCTGCTCAACGGCATCACGTGGGGCTCGATCTACGCGCTGGTCGCGCTCGGCTACACCATGGTGTACGGCGTGCTGAAGCTGATCAACTTCGCGCACGGCGAGGTCTACATGGTCGGCGCGATGCTCGGCTACTACGCCGCGCACGGGCTCGGCGTCGCAGCCACGCCGTCGCTCGGGGCGCTGCTGGTCGTGATGCTCGCGGCGATGCTCGGCTGCGGGCTGCTCGGCGCGCTGCTCGAGCGCGTGGCGTACCGGCCGCTGCGCGGCGCCGGCCGGCTGGCGCCGCTGATCACCGCGATCGGCGTATCGCTCCTGCTGCAGAACGCGGGGCAGCTGGTGTTCGGCGCCGATCCGAAGTTCTTTCCGACGCTGCTCCGCTCGGAAGAGCTCGTGCGCGTGGGCGGGATCGCGGTCTCGAACATCCAGGTGGCCGTGCTGGTCACGGCCGTCGCGCTGATGGCGGGTCTGCAGTACGTCGTGCAGCGCACGCGCTTCGGCCGCGCGATGCGCGCGGTCTCGTACGACGCGCCGGCCGCGGCGCTGATGGGCGTGCCCGTCGACCGCGTGATCCTCGGCACCTTCGTGCTCGGCTCGATGCTGGCCGCCGCCGCGGGCATCCTGGTCGGGCTCTCGAATCCGAAGATCGATCCGCTGATGGGGCTGATGCCGGGCTTGAAGGCGTTCGTCGCCGCGGTGCTGGGCGGAATCGGCAGCGTGCCGGGCGCGATGGTCGGCGGGCTCCTGCTCGGCGTGATCGAGACACTCGTGACCGGCTATCTGTCGAGCACGTACCGCGACGCGATCGCGTTCGTGATCCTGGTGCTGATCTTGCTGGTCCGGCCGACCGGTTTGTTTGGCGCGCCGCAGGCCGAGAAGGTCTAGCCGGCATGCGCGGGCGCTCGCTGTTCGCGGCCGGCGCGGTGATCGCGTGTCTGGTCGTGCTCGAATTCGCCGCGCCGCGCGTGCTGAACCCGTACTACGTGACGATCCTCTCGCGCATCGGCATCGCGGTGATCGCGGCGGTCTCGCTCCAGCTCGTGAACGGCTTCACCGGCCAGTTCTCGATCGGCCACGCGGGCTTCATGGCGATCGGCGCGTACGCCTCGGCCGCGCTCTCGGTGTTCGCGGGCGCGGCGCTGCTCGAGGCGGTCGCGCAGGTCGTGCCGCTCGCGCTGGCACGCGTCCTGTACTTCCCGCTGGTACTGGTGTTCGGCGGGCTCGTCGCGGCGCTGTCCGGGATCGTGGTCGCGGTACCGGCGCTGCGCCTGCGCGGCGACTACCTGGCGATCGCGACGCTCGGCGCGGGCGAGATCATCCGCATCGCGATCCTGAACATCGACGCGGTCGGCGGCGCGCGCGGCTTTTCGCTGGCGTCGCCCGCGCATCCGGGCATCGATCTGCGCTTCGAGAGCCTGGCGGGGGTGTTCGGCGTCGCCTTCGTCACGATCGCGGTGATCGCGCGGCTGCTGTACGCAGGCGGCGGGCTCGCGTTCCGCGCCGTGCGCGAGGACGAGACGGCCGCGGAATCGATCGGCATCGCGACCACGCGCGTGAAGGTCGAGGCATTCCTGGTGGCGAGCTTCTTCGCCGGCGTCGCGGGCGCGCTGTTCGCGCACAGCGAGGGCTACATCCACACCAACAGCTTCGGCTTCGTGCGCTCGTTCGAGCTGGTCGCGTTCGTGGTGCTCGGCGGGCTCGGCTCGCTCTCCGGCGCGATCCTGGCCGCGGCCACGCTCACCGCGCTGCCCGAGGTCCTGCGCGGCTTCGGCGAGTGGCGGATGATCCTGTACTCGCTGCTGATGATCGCGACCATGATCCTGCGCCCGCAGGGTCTGCTCGGACAGCGCGAGCTGTGGCCGCTCTCGCGGCTCGCGCGAGGCACGAAGTGAGTCTGCTCGAGATACGCGAGCTGTCGGTGCGGTTCGGCGGACTCACCGCGGTGTCGCGCCTCGACTTCGCCGTCGAGGCGGGCGCGCTCGTCGCCCTGATCGGGCCGAACGGCGCCGGCAAGACCACCGCCTTCAACGTGATCACCGGTGTGTACGCGCCGAGCGAGGGCAGCGTCTCGTTCGCGGGGTGCGGGATCGGCGGCGCGCCGCCGCACCGGATCTCGGCGCTCGGCATCGCGCGCACGTTCCAGAACATCCGCTTGTTCCGCAGCCTCTCC
>JBBDXF010000027.1:0-105911 GCA_040902485.1 Myxococcota bacterium
GCGGCTACGCCGCGCCGGGCCCCGCTAGTCCGGCAGCTCGCCGCCGTCGGCCCAGACGTCCGCGAACTCGTCGGCCGGCACGGGGCGGCCGAACAGGTAGCCCTGCATGCGCAGGCAGCCCAGCTCGACCAGGAAGTCGCGCTCCTCGCAGGTCTCGACGCCCTCGGCCACCACGTCGAGGCCGAGCTCGCTCGCGATCGCCAGCACCGCGCGCGTGATCGCGGCGCGGCGCGGCTCGCGCGCGATGTCGCGCACGAAGGCCTGGTCGATCTTGAGCCGGTTGGCCGGGAACTGGCCGAGCACCGACAAGCTCGAGTAGCCGGTGCCGAAGTCGTCGATCGCCAGCCCGATGCCCATGCGCCGCAGGCTGCGCAGCGAGGCGAGCGTCTGCTGCACGTCGTCCATCAGCGCGTTCTCGGTGATCTCGATCTCGAGGTGGTCGGGTGCCAGGCCGGTCTCGCGCAGGATCGCCTCGACCTGGCGCTCGAAGTCGGCGCCGCGGAACTGCCGGCGCGAGACGTTGACCGCGATCGGAAAGCCGCCCAGGCCCGCGGCCTCCCAGGCGAGCTTCTGCGCGCACGCCTCGCGCATGACCCACTCGCCGATCGAGACGATCAGGCCGTTCTCCTCGGCGAGCGGGATGAAGTCCGCCGGCGAGATCATCCCGTGCTCGGGGTGGATCCAGCGCAGCAGCGCCTCGCAGCCGATCAGCGCGCGCTTCTCCACGTCGACCTGCGGCTGGTAGTACAGCACGAACTCGCGCCGCTCGAGCGCCTCGCGCAGCAACACCTCGAGACGCATGCCTTCGAGCGACCCGGCCTTCATCTCGGGCGAGTAGAACTGGTGCTGGCCGCGGCCTCCTTCCTTCACGCGGTGCAGCGCGACGTCAGCGCTGCGCAACAGCGCCTCGGGCGTCTCGCCGTCCTCGGGGAACATCGCCACCCCGATGCTCGGCGTGACGTAGATTTCGCCACTCGAGCTCTCGTGCGGGCGCGCGATGTTCTCCTGGAGCTTGCGCGCGACCAGCGTCGCGCCCTCGCGGCCGGAGACGCTGGTGAGCAGCACCGCGAAGTCGTCCGCGCCGAGCCGCGCCACGATGTCGCTGCCGCGCACGCACGCGCGCACGCGCCGGCCGACGGAGGCGAGCAGCTGATCGCCGACCGCGTGGCCCAGGTTCTCGTTCACGCGCTCGAAGTGGTCGAGGTTGATCGAGAGCAGCGCGAGCCTCTGCCCGTAGCGGCGCGCGTAGCCGAGTGTGCGCCGGATGAACTCGCGGAAGTAGGTCTGGTTCGCCAGCCCCGTCAGCGAGTCGTGGGTTTCCAGGTAGCGCTTGCGCCGCTCGGAGTCGGCGATCGCCTCGGTCGAGCGCTGCAGCGCCTCGACGGAGCGGCCGAAGGCCTGCTTGCCGCGCTCGAGCATGCCGATCAGCTCGGCCTGCGTCGCGCGCGCCTCGCTGGCCTCGATCAGCGACAGGACGCGCGCTGACGCGATCCGGTCGTGCACCGGAACGATCAGGGCGTCGTTCGCGCCCAGCTCGAGGCAGCGCGCGAGCTCGTCCTGCTGCTCGAGCGTGGCCGCGACCAAGAGCGGCACGCCGTCGAGCGCGGGCTCCGCGCGCAGACGCGCGCAGCGGGCCGCGCCGCCGCCCGCGCCGGTCGTGATGCAGAGCAGCACCAGGTTCGGCGCGAGCTCGGCCGCCTCCGCCGCGGTTTCGTCGGACCAGGTCGCGATGCGCGTCTCGAGCCCCGGCGTGCGCAACGCGCGAGCGAGCTCGCGCGCGCTGTCGCGCGTGTCGTCGATGATCAGCACTCGGGGAACGGGTGGCATGTCTCCGAGACGATTCGGCGAATCGCCTACACCGATGTAGGCCGAGCTGCGAATGCTCACGCGGGCACCGGCAAGTCGCGCCGCAGGCGCGCGACCGGGCTCAGAAGCGCAGCAGCGCCTCGACGCGAATGCCGGGAAGCAGCTTGCGCCCCTCGAGGAACGCGAGCTCGATCAGGAAGCACGCGCCCACCAGCACGCCGCCGAGCTCGCATACGAGTCGCGCGGTGGCCGCGGCCGTGCCGCCAGTGGCGATCACGTCGTCGATCACCAGCACCCGCTGGCCGCGGGCGAGGGCGTCGCTCTGCATCTCGATCTCCCCCTCGCCGTACTCGAGCGCGTAGCGCGTGGCCAGGGTCTCGCCCGGGAGCTTGCCCTGCTTGCGCGCCAGCGTGAAGCCGGCGCCGAGCGCGAGCGCGACGGGCGCGCCGAAGATGAAGCCGCGCGACTCGATGCCGACCACGAGCTCGACGCGGTCCTCCTGGAAGCCCGCGGCCAGGCCGTCGCAAGCCAGGCGCAGCGTCTCGGGATCGCGCAGGAGCGGCGTGATGTCCTTGAACACGATCCCCGGCCGCGGGAAATCCGGCACGTCGCGGATCCGGCCCTCGATCCTGCGCCTCGACTCCGCCGAGATCACCGCAGGTACTCGAGCGGGTCGCGCGGCGAGCCGTCGCTGCGGATCTCGAAGTGCAGGTGCGGAACCGACGCGTTGCCGGTCTGGCCGATCTCCGCGATCGCGTCGCCCTTCTCCACGAATTGCCCCACGCCGACCAGCATCTTGCGGTTGTGCGCGTACACCGACGAGAGTCGGCCCGCGTGCTTCAGGATGATCAGCTTGCCATAGCCGGAGAGCGACGCGTCGGCGTGGATCACGCGGCCGGCCTCGGCCGCGCGCACGACCGTGCCGGCGGGCGCCTTGATGTCGAGCCCGTCGTGGTGCGCGCCGCGGCGCATGCCGTACTCGCTGATCACCATGCCGTGCACGGGCCAAGCGAAGCTCGCGGTGCCCGCGCTGCGCCCGCGCGGGTCGCGCGATGCGTAGGTCTTGGCGTCGACCGGCCGGCGCGGCGTGGAGCCGACCCCGCCCGCGGCGCCGACGCCACCGATGGGAACCACCAGCCGCGCGCCGACCGGCACGCTGCGCACGTCCACGATCCCGTTCGCGGACATGATCGCCTCGACGCTCGAGCCGTAGCGCTTGGAGATCCGGTACAGCGTCTCGCCGCGCGCGACCGCGTGCACGACGGTCTTCGGGGCCGGCCGGGCGCGCGGCTGCTCGCTCGGCAGCTGGCCGCTGTTCCTGCGCGCGGTCGCGGACGGCTCCTTCGGCGGACCCTCGGACGAGCCGCAGGCCGCGAGCGCGAGCAAGAGCAGGCTCGCCGCTGCGAGCCCGATCCGCCTCAACCAGTCACCCCTCTTCGGCGCTGGTACCAGACGTACCCCACTACGAGCACCGCGACCCCCCCGAAGAGCCACAGAGTGGCTTTCTGGAGCAGCGGCCGCCAGAGCTCCTCGTTCGCGCCGACCCAGTAGCCGATCGCGACCAGGATCGCGCACCACATCCCGGCGCCCAAGCTGGTGTAGAGCGCGAAGCGCGCCGCGTTCATGCGCGCGAACCCTGCCGGCAGCGAGATCAGCTGGCGGATCACCGGAATCAGGCGTCCGACGAAGGTGGTGATCTCGCCGTGGCGCGCGAAGAAGCGGTCCGCCGCGTCGAGCTTGTCGGCGCCGACGAAGAACCAGCCCGCGATCCGCTCCACCGCGGGCCGGCCCAGGTAGAGCGCGAGCGAGTAGTTCACCGCAGCGCCGAGCAGGCTCCCGAAGAGCCCCGCGAGCGTCGCGAGCACCGGGTCCAGCTTGCCCTGCGCGGCCAGATAGCCCGCCGGGATCATCGCCAGCTCGCTCGGGAACGGGACGAACGACGACTCGATCGTCATCATCACGACGATGCCCAGGTAGCCCCACTCGTGAACGGTGGCCAGGACCCAGTCGATCCCCTGCGTCAGCAGCTCGCCCAAGCGTTCGCACTCCTCACCGACTTGCCCGCGCCTTATGTTCGGACGAAGCCCCGCTATACTGGCCGCGCCTGTCGGGGCGTAGCGCAGTTTGGTAGCGCGTCTGAATGGGGTTCAGAAGGTCCCCGGTTCAAATCCGGGCGCCCCGACCAGTGAATCCGAGGACTTGCAGCGACGGCACTCGACGCAGAACGATGCTTGGTCTGCGAAAAGTCTGCGAGAAAAAACGAGGTGGGGAGCTCATGGATCTTCCTCAGGCGATTTCCAGTCTCATCGCGGTGGCGAATGCGCTGAAGCTTGCGGGCAACGCCGCGATTCAGACCGCGATCGCCGACCTCAACTTGGTGGCTGCGCGGGTGACGACTGACCTCGCTGCCGAGCTCCGCAAGAATGCCGAGCTCCAGGAGCAGAATCGCGATCTTTCGCAGCGGCTGGCACTTCGACGCGAGCTGAAGAAGGACCCGGTGGGGAACTTCTACTGGAGGGGCGCGCCGGAGGAAGGCGACGGACCCTATTGCACGGGCTGCGCTGACTCCGAGGGCTTAGCGATGCGCCTTCACCATCACCTGCACCCGCACAACCCCGACCAGTTCTGGTGCCCGAAGTGCAAGGTCGCTGTCCGCGACCCCAACAGCCCTACGAAGCCACGCCGGCCGGTGCTGCACGCTCGGATGGCGATCGTCTAGTCGAGTAGAGCCGCCTCGATCCTCGCTGTCGCCTCCTCCTGCATCCCCGGCAGGACGTGCGAGTAGACGTCGAGAGTCATCTTCGCGCTCGTGTGCCCCAAGCGCTCCGAGACCGCCTTGATGTTCACGCCGAGCGCGAGAAGGTGCGTCGCTGACGTGTGCCGCAGGTCGTAGAGGCGGAGCTTCGGATCGAGCCCCGCGCGCTTCAGGCCCTCGCGCAGCCAGCGCTGGGCGACGTTCCGATCGTCCAGCGCGCGCCCGATCTCGTTGGCAAAGACGAGGTCGAGGTCGCGTGCGTACGCTGCGCCTAGTCGCATCGCTCTCTCGGCCTGGGCGGCCTTGTGCCCGCGCAGCGTCGCGACGAGCGCAGCACCGAGCGGCAGGGACCGAACCGAGCTTCGCGTCTTGGGCGCCGCGGAGATCTGCACGCGCCTCCGCTTCCCGCTCTCGTCCGTCTCGATCCTCCAGGTGCGCGCCTGACGAATCGTCACCGCGCCGGCGTCGAGATCGAGGTCGGACCACCGGAGAGCCGCTACTTCGCCTGGTCGCACGCCCAGCGCCAGCATCACGTCGAAGAGCACGCGCGCCTGAGCCCACCGCGCGGAGTCGGACTCCCAGCGATCCCGGCTCGCCTTCTCCGTCGAAGCCACCGCGCGGCCGCGCGTCTCCTGCACGATCTCGAGCAGCGCACGTCGCAGCGCCGCCACCTCGTGGGTGCGCAGCACGCGCATCTCGCGCTGCTCCTTCTTCGGCAGCTCGACACCGTCTGCGGGATTCGAGGCCAGGATCCGCCACGCGATCGCCTTCCGCAGCGCCTGCTTCAAAATCGCGATCGCGAGTCGGATCGTACGCGCGGAGAGCTCGCGCTTCGTCATCGCGGAGACCACTGCCTGCACGTCGAGCGGCGCGAGCCGATCCAGTCGAGTCTCGCCGATCACGGGCCGCACGTAGTGCTCGAGCAGCCACCGCGCGCTCTCGCGCGTTCGATCGGTTCCCTTCGCCCCGTCTACGAGCCAGCGATCGAGGTAGGCATCGACCGTGAGCTTGCTCGGCGCGACGTACAGTCCGACGTCGCGGCTCCCGAGGATCCTGGTGAGCTCCTTCTCGGCGTCGGACTTGCTCCCGTGGATCATCTTCGACACGTAGCGGCGCCGGCCGTCCTTGTCATCGCCGAGGTACCACGAGATCAGCCAGCGGCGCTCACCTCGAGCGACGATTCGCCCTCGCCTTCTCGATCGAGACGTCTTTCGCTCGCCGCGCTGAACGATCTGACCGTCACGTCGACTCATTGCTTTCTCCAAGGCTCGGCCAGCATGCGCTCGATCGCTTGCGCGACAAGGGAGAAGTTCGCGCCGTGCGGGTCTCCAATGCGTTGCCAAAGCGGCACGAGCAGACGGCAGGTCTCCTCCCAGCGCACCGATGGTCTGAAGGCTACGCTCACGTCCGCCGTCGGGCGAGCGAGCCGGAACTCGCAGCAGCTCCAGAGCGCATTCATGTCGGCCTCTAGCGCTTCGATCGTCGCGCGCTCGCCCTCGATGAGGGAGTGCCAGTTCTCCCTCGCTGTCTTGCAGAGCACGAAGAGCGGACTGCGGTCACCATCAAGCCATTTGGTTGCTTGCTCGGCTGTCAACGGACTCGCGGAGAACGGAATAAAGACGAGCTCGGCGCCTCTCACGAGCATGAGTCGCTCCAAGGTGGACGGACGTTCTCAACGACCGCGTACACGACCCTTGTGATACGATCCGCGGGAGTCACTTCACCGGTCCGCACAACTCACGCATGTAGTGCGCGTGCCAGTGGTGAATCGCCGCCAATGCCCTCGCGTTGTCCCCGAGGTGCTTACAGACGATGGAAAAAGCGCTGTCGATGCAGTCGTCGAGCAGCTCAGAAGCAGGCCCCTGTTCTCCGCGCAAACGAACAATGACATCCGCCACCGCGACCCCCTGGTCCACCATTGTCTGCACGAGTGCGCCGAGATCAGGAGTTAGTTCATCCCCGAAAGCAGCGGCGCCGTGAGGCCGGGCACCGAACCGCCGCGACTTCGCTTGCGAATGGCGACGCTGCCTCATCTCGCCGCCGCCTCCGTCTGCCCGTCGGTGCCCGGGTCGACTACGGCGCGCATCAGCCGGCCACCGTCCAAGTAGTCAAAGCCACCATTCTTTGGATGGTCCCCATTTCCCAGCTTCCTCGCCAAGAACCGCAACACGAGCTCCCGCGTCTCGCTCGTGTCGCGACCGCGCCGCTGCACCGCCCCCGATCGCAGTGCATCTCGGACGTCGCCGATCGCGAGAAGAAGATCCATTCGGAGCTTCGAGCCGATCGCCCCCTCGGCGTCCTCCGCGTCGGCCAGTGAGTCGAGCACCCACAGCCACTCGCAAACGACGTCGAGAACGCCGATAACGTCCCGCGAGGTCCCGATCGCCGGCATCGGCATGAGCTCGTAGTCCGACGTGATCCCTGCGCCGCATGCCCCGGCTCTCTTTCGGAGGACACGGCGGTCGAGCAGGAGCCCCTGGGACTTCTTCGCGCGGGCGTTCATGCCGATACCGCAGCGGCGCCACCCTGGCCACCTGGGCGCTTCGCGTCGCGCGCCAACACGTGCTCGATCAGGAACTGGATCCCATCGCTGGCACCGTCGATCTTGGAAAGCTTCCGGCACGACTCGACAACGTTCCGCTTGAGATTCCCGTCGTAGACATCGGAGACATCGATAGCCCTGTGGATCTTCGCTGTCTGGATCGCATCTCGGATCAGCTTCATGCCGTACCTCAGATCCGAGAAGAGAAGCGAGAGCACCAGGTCGCGGTTGCTGAGATCGCACCCAACATCGACCGCCGCCGTGAGGTCGTCGACGAAGCGGATCAGCGAGGTGCGGTCCTGGACGTTCGGGACACGAATCAGCCCGAACTCATACTGCTCCCAGATCGCGCCCTGCACCTGTCGGATCTCGCTCACCAAGCGCCCCTTGCGCCCCTTCGCTCTGCTCGTCGCCGTCATGCCGCCACCTCGCGTTCCGCCGCCGTCGTCGCCCGCATCGCCGCGCGCAGCAGCATGGCCGCGTGATGGCAATCCGTCGCAAACGCCTCGGCGCATTCGTCGATCGAGAGTGTTGCGTCGCTCACTTCTTCCTCTTTAGAGCGCGGAGCACGAGCTTACGCACGAACTTCCCCGGAGTGGCCGCGCCCGCTGCTTCACGCAGCGCCGCGAACTCGGCTTCGTTGAAGTTCAGCAGCAGCCGCATGCTCCGTCTGTCCTTCTTCGGGAGCTTCGGCCGACCTGGCCGACGCCCCTTCTTCTTCACTCGAGCCATCTTCGCACCTCCCTGTCGATCTCGCCAGTAATAAATCGATACCCTCAATTGATACCCTTAGCGGGTTGGGGTCCACTTTCGCACTCGCCAAGTCCCTGATATTGCAGGGTCGCCGACCCTCTTTCTTGATACATTGTATCAACAAATAGGCCAGCTTTCGCGTTACCCGTGCTCCAGCTCCGCCCATTCCGCGCGCCAAGGCAGTACGCGACTCCGGCAGTTCGGATGAGCCGGCGGGTGCGCGAAGCTCTTGCCCTCGGCGACGAAGACCTCGCGGATCCCGCGGACCTGGCCGTTGAGGGTGCGGCAGACTCCGGACGTGCGCGTGTCGAGCGTCGCGTCCCACTGGCGCTTCAGCCCGGGCAGTACCTCGGCCGCGCCCTCGAGCGCGGCCTGGTTCCCGGCGCCCAGCGAGTGGTGAAGCTCGGTCCGTACGATGCGCTCAGCCTTCCAGCGGGCACCCCGGACGGCGCTTGCCTCGAGACGGCCGGCGACGTCCTGGACCACGTCGCGCATGAAGCTTCGGCGGACGAGGTGGACTGAAAGCCGGCGCTGGACGTCGCCACGGAGCTCGGCGCCGTAGCGCTGCACGCTGGTCGCGTAGCGAGAAAGCAAGAGGCCCTCGGGCGCAGCGATCGTCCGGAGGGCCGAGAGGCGAATCGGAGAGTTGGGCCCCGCGCCGAAGCGCGGCTCGAAGCTCGCGATCTCGTCGAGCGTGTGTGCTAGGCCCTCGCGAAGTCCGCGGCGCATGAGCCGCGCGCCGCGCTCGTCCAGCTTGCGGAGCATCGTCGCCAGCCCGGCGTCGATCTGCGCGAGTGACACGCGGAGGTGTTGCGCCGTGAAGCGCTCCGCTCGCTCGTCAGCCAGGCGGCCGAGAATCTCCCGCCTCGCTGCCTCGTAGATCCCGCGCAAGCGCTCGAGCTCCTCGCGTTCGAGAGCAAGGATCGCGCGCTCGTGCTCGCGCGTCACCTTTGTGACGAGGGGCCGCGCGCGAGCGCTCAATCGCCTATCCCTTCTTGGAAGTCGACGTAGCGCGCCTCCATCAATTTGATGGTCGACCGCGAGAAGCCGATCGCTCCGGTCGGCCGCGGGAAGTAACTCTGCGTGGAGTCGCCCGCGACCCGCACCACTGCCTTCTCGAGCCAGGCATGCCGAGCGGCGATCTGATCCATGCGGACCAGCCACGGCAGGAAGCCCTGAAGCTCCGTGTTCACCGACGTGCGGAGCCCGTCGTATTCCTCTCTCAGCGCTTTGAGCTCCGTCAAGGCGTCGGACACCTCGAGATCGTGCTCTAGCGTCTTGACACGCTCGCGCGCCTTTTCGAGCTGGTTCACGGTGTCCGCGATCGCCTCGAGCACTGCGACTCGCCGCGTGCGCGCTTCGACGGTCTCGACAGGCGGCGCCTTCGCGATCTGCGCGGTCAGCTCGTGTTCGAGCTTCACCAGCGCGTCGCGGCCGCACTCGAGCTCCGCGACGCCGGCCTTCTGCGTCTCGATCGACTCGAGGATCTTCTCCCGCTCCTTGTTGCTCTGGCTCATGGCTTCACCTCCCCCTGAAGGCCAAAGATCGCATCGAGCAGCGCGTCGCCGCGCGCTTCGCTCGGAACGTCGTTGTTCCCCTGCGTCAGCACCCGATCGACGAGAGCGCTTCGGCGCCGGTTCGCCAGCTCGCGAAGGACACGATCCCGCGCGCCTGGCGGAAGCTTCAGCTCGTCGAGCTTCAAGTAAACCTGCAAGTCGGTCATCAGCTTGAGCGGCTCGACGATCTCGGTCAGCTCCTGTTGGGTCAACATCTGTCTCAGTCTCCTGTGTTAGAACACGTGCGCCGCGTCGAACTCGTCCCAGCCCGGCCAGGGAAGCTCGCGCGTGTCTTGAATCGCGTACTCGGACTCGGTGACAAGCCCGAGCGATCGCTTCCGCTCGAGGCGCGCCCGGTCGCGCAGCGCCTTGCGGTACTCACGGAACGCGCCGCCGTCTTCGCCGCCACAGAGCGGATTGACCGCGACGCCGAAGTCGCGAAGCTCGGCGTGCGCGATCTTGCGCAGGATCGGGTCCGCCGTGGAGCGGGTCTCATCGGTAAAGGCGAAGCACGCGAGGCTGAGCGCGATCACGCAGTCATCGTGATTGTCGCTGCCGCTCGGGTTGCTGAACTGCGGGCGACCGCTTGCTGTGTAGGTCTCCCGGAACTTCCGCAGCTCGTCGAGCAGCGCGACGAAGCGGCGGGGGATCTTCAAGCGCCGGCGCTCGAGGTCAACCTGCAACTTGCGAATCAGACGAGTCTTGACGTCGTTCCCGAGTGAGAAGCCGTAGACGGCGCGACCAATATCACGCAATCCGCCGCCGTCGCCAGCGTCGCGATGCGACAGACGCCTGAAGCCGGGTCCAAGTTGCTCCGCGATCAGATCGAGCACCGGAGCGCCGAGGCCAGTTTCGTCGATCAATAGAGGGCCGTGACCCCAGCGCCGCCGTGTCTCGACGACCACGCGAGCAACGTCGGTGAACTCGGCGCCGCGCTCCCGCCACACGTCCCGCACCTCGCCTGTCGCGAGGTCGAGCGCGATCACGACGCTGTAGTCATGCGCCTTCCCAAGATCGACGCCCAGAGCGATCGCGCCACCGTGCTGCCACGCTGATTCCTCGTCGATCGTGCACGCGGCGATCGCAGACGCGAGGAACGCGAGATCGTCGCCGGCGAGCCAGTCGCCAAGGTGCAGCCGTCGGAATTCCTTCTCGGGAAGGATGCGCCGCTGGCGCTCGAGCTCGGCCGCGTCGAGCCACGAGGGACGCGCGCCCTCGAGCGCGGGAGCGTAGAAGCGCACGCCCGGGTCGGTGGAGAGCCGATGCTGCTCGCGCAGCTCCCAGGCGGAGCTGCCGATGCTGCCTGAGTTTGTGAGCGCGATGACCTGACTTCCTGGCGCCTTCGCGAGCGCCGAGAAGAACGCGTCGAAGAGCGCGCGGCTCGGCCAGCACCAGAGCTCGTCGCCGACGAACGTGAACGCGCCCGCGCCGTAGCCGTGGCTGCCCGGTGCGTCGGCCGTGATGATCCGCAGCTCGCTGCCGATCCCGTCGTACATGACACCGTATCGTGTCGGCGTCAGCTCGCGCTCGAGCACGGGGTCGCGCTCGACGAACCCATGCACCTCGGCGAGCACGATCCGCGCTTGCTCCTCGTCCTTCGCGCCGACGAGCACCAGGTGCCCCGGTCGCAACGCGAGCCGTTCGGTTGCGATCGCGGCCGCGCACGTTGACTTTGCGAATCCACGCGGCGCCTCGACGAAGAACGAGCGCGTCTCAGGCGCGTCGACGATCTCGAAGAAGTTCCGCTCCCACGGGTCGCGCTTCATCGCAGCGCCGAGCATCTCGCCGGTGCGCAGCCGAAGCCGCTCGGCCCGGAACGCCCAGGGGCCGAAGGCGTTGCGGCGGTACGCGCTGAAGGCGTCGCGGTTCACGCCTCGTCCTTCTCGAACTTCGGCGGCTCGAAGTCGTCTTCGGCGAGCTCGGCGTCGATCGCCTCGAGCGCATCGTCGGACAGCTCCGGCGCGAGCCGACGCACGAGCGACCGGCCACGTTCGACGCGCCAGCGCGGCGAGCGGATCATGCTGTCCGCCAGGGCGTGCTCTTCGAGCCTCTGTGACGTCGCCTCGAGGTCGAAGGAATCGAGGCCCGTCACGCTCGCTCGAACGGTCTCGCCGCGACCCGCAGCGACGAGCGAGATGATGTCGAGCGTGAACTCGCGAACGAGCGCTCCGAGGTGAGAGAGCGCGTGCTGCGTGGCCCGCCAATCCTGCCGCTTCGACTCGCCCGAGCGGCCGGCCGTCGTGGCGTCGGAGCCGAAGCCGAGGACGTGACCGTGAGCGACTCGGTAGAACTCCTCGCGCAACACGTCTCGGTGTCGGAGCGAGAGCTCGAGCGCCGTGCCCTGCGGCTCGGCCCACGAAAAATCGTCACCGGGCTCGAGCTTGATGAAGTTCGACTCGCCCATTACCTGCGAAAACGTGGAGCTGGTCTTCACGACGGGCATCGCGAAGAGGCTCATGAACTGCTGCCACGAGATCGCGTTGTCGAGCTCGACGAGCTGCTTCGCGAGCGAATGAAGCAGCGGTCCGAGTGCGAGCTGCGATGGCAGCACGAGACGCGCCACGGGAACGCGGCCGAAGGCGTGCGCTCCACTTGCCTCGAGCGTCGCTTCCGCACCGCGGCCGGCCGTCTGATTGTCCTTTTTCGTGTGCTGGTACGTCGCCCAGGTGTCGCGCGTCAGGATCGCCCAGCGACTCACTTGTTCCGTCGCCGCGGAGATCGGAAGCGGCCGCCGCGTCTCTGCGTAGCCGATCGTTGCCCACCGGAGCGAGCCCTTCTCGTCGACGTCGAAGTCGCGGATCTCTCCGGGCGCGAGCGTGTGGAGCAGCGGCACCCGCAGCCCGCGCGCATCGGCGGCAGCGACGGTCATCGAGCCAGGCGGCGCATCGGCCGGCCGCCGCGGGAAGTCGACCCAGACCGCGCCGTCGCCGTGGAGCACAGCACGCTTCAACGTGAGCCGCAGCGCGCTGTTCAGCGTCGCGGTTCCTCCATCGGCCGTTCCGAGGAGGCCCGCCCACGCGGGATCGCCCTCCGCTGCGCCCTCGACCTGAACACGCGGCTCGCGCTCGAAGACCGCGGCGCAGAGTGTCTCCACCAGGTGGCCAAGGCGCGGCACGTTGTAGGCTCGCTGTCGCCGCTCGAGATACACGGCGGGGGACTCCACCGCACGCGGCCGCAAGAACCGCTCCGCCTGGAACTTCTCGTTGCCCGCGAGCTGCTCGAGATCCCGCTCGAGCTCGGCGTCGTAGGTGGGATGGCGCTGCTCGAGGACGGCGACAGGGATGGTTGCGGGGAAGGAATCTGGCTCGGTCATGGCTGCTCCAAGTGCTCGGGGTCGCGAACGCCGAGCTCGATCAGGCGCTCGATCGCGGTGGCGATCGCCTCGGCGTCGGCGAGTTGAATTGCGAACGTCTCGACGCGCGCGAGGTCGTCGAAACGCTCGAACGTCACGCTGCCCTCGCTCGCACCGAGGCGGCGTGCAACGGCGGTGAACTTGCCGACAGCCTCGAGATCAACCTCGCCCGGCCTGAGCCAGGCGAGAAGCCGAAGCTGATCGACCGCGACCCGCCGCTCGTCACCGCGCAGAACGAAGGCGGTTGCGTTGTCGACGCGCAGCTCGCAGCGGTCGTGAACGATGCGGACGATCGGCGGGGCGGCGTCGTCGAGCGGATCGGCGTCGCGCTCGATCGAGAAGTCACCGACGCGCAGCGCGAGAAGCGAGTCGCTCATGGCGTCGTCGCAGACCCCGAGAATGACGGGGTGCCACGCCGCGCACGCTTCGGCGCCCACGACACCCGCGACATCGCCTTCTCGAACTTCAGCGCGATCGCCTCGGGGGAGTCGTCCGTCTTCAGGTCGATCCGGACGTGGAAGGTGTTCGTCACGGACGGCGCCGTCTCATTCGTGAGCTCGCCCGTCGAAATGCCAGCCTTCTGGATCGAACGGTTGAAGTTGCCCGAGATGATGTCCATCAGCGTCGATACGGTTATGCCGCCCTCGGCTCTCCTGCCGCGTGCCACGTACGGATTGCTACCCGCGACGCCTCGGCCGCCGATCTCCGCGGTGATCCCGGCCAGCGCATCCTTCACTGTCGCTTCCGAGAGCGAGCCGGGATCGCGCAGCGACCTGTTGAAGTACGACGCGAGGTGCCCGCCCAGTCCCTCCCGATCACCCAACGTCAGGTGCCCCACTTTCGGGCCGAGGAGCTGCGACAGCGTGTCGCGCCCGAGGATGCGTGCGCGCTCGTTGAGCTGGACGTCCTGATTGAAAAGCGAGGACGTCCACCACTTGAACGAATTGCGGTTCACGAACGCCGAGTCGATGTTCTGGAGTCCAGCGACGATGCCCGGGACGCTCGCGGCGAGTCCCTCGTTGAGCTTCATCAGCATCGGGACGAAGTCGTTGAATGGGCCGGAGAGCAGCTGGCCCAGAACGCCCGAGGGGCCGAAAAGTCGATCATCCAGCGTCGAGATCTGGGTGTCGAAAGTGCCGAGGACCGCATTCCGGAAGAACGGGTTGCCGGTCAGCTTTGCGAACGCCGAATCGACGGCCTCGATCCGCGCGACGAGTGGCATCGCATTGAACATCTTGGCGTTCGGAAGCAGGCCGGAGGCGAGGAGCGACGCGAAGAGCGGGTTGTCCCCGATGCCCGCTTGCCCGCTCACCATCCGAAACGCCTGGCGCCCCGCGTCGTCAGGCGACTGGCCCGCGAAGGGAGCAGTGAGCATCACGCCGGAGACCAGCCGGCGCAGGTCCGACGTGCTCTTCCCTGCTTTGAACATCGGCCCGGCGAGCATCGACACGGCACCGAAGAACTCGCGCGACGTGCCGGGCAGGCTCGCTGCGTCGCTGATGATTCCGCCGACGAGCTTGCGGCCCTCGCGCATCGACGCCGCGAACTGCTTCGCGGGGTCGGGGTCGAACTTGAAGGCTTGGTTGAACTGCGCGGCGAGCTGGATCGTCCGGTTCTGCTGCTCGTTCAGGCCCGTGAGCGAGCGGCGAATAGCGCCGACCGCGGTTGCCACGGTGAACATCGGGCCGACGAAGCGAGCAAGCGTCCCGAAGCTCATCGCCATGGTCTTCGAGGCGACGGCGGTCCGGTCCATCTCGGTCCGGACGCGCTTCACGGGCGCGGACGCCTGGTCCTCGATGCGGAATCTCGTTTCGTATACGGTTGTTGCCGCGACGCTCACTGCTGGTTCTCCTCGCCTGCGCTGCCCGTGGGCGCGCGATCGTGGGGCGGTGCGGGTGCCGAGCCGGAGAACGTCCCGCGCGCAACGCCTGCGGCATCCTCCGCAGCGTGCACTCGGCTCTCGGTCCACTCGGGCTCGATCTCTCGAGCTCGTCGCTCCAGGCCGAGCGAGACGAGCAGCGAGCGGCGTGCGTTCACGATCGCGGTCAAGCGCGCCATCGCGTCCAGGTCGCCAGGCTCCTGCGCGATCCGCATCCCGAGCACGAGCTCGACGAGGTGCAGCCGGGCTTCCGAGTCGAGAAGCTTTTTACGCGCCGCCGAGACGTGCTCAGCGCCGCCCTGGTCCTCGAGCAGGTCGAGGTACCCATCGCGCGCCACGGCGAGGAACGGCCGCACGGAGGGCGCGCAGGTGTTCGTCTCCTCGAGCCTGCGCACGTCCGCGAGAGCAACGAGCCCCAGCTCCTTCCGGCGCGCCCACATGCGCCGGCTATAGCGCCCGATCTTCGCCTTCGTCTCGGCGCTGTGCTTGTAGCCCGGTGCGGGCATTACTCGGTCCTCCGCGAGGGGGTTCGCGAACTGATTCGCAGACCTGAGCGCGCGAAGTGCGCGCGTGCTCGTGGAATGACGCGCACTTGGCGCGAGCGGACCTTCTGTTGGTCAGACAGAGCAACTACCGAGCACGGCGAAATCTCTCCTGCGCGAGAGCCAGTCGGAGCGATTTGTGGAAGCCCGCGTGCGCGCAGCACGCGCTCGAGGCGGGCCGGGAAAGCCGAGAGCTCGAAGCCTGGGGCATGCGGCGCAGCATCCGGGCCGTCTCGCAGTGGACGAGTGACCGGTCGCTCTGACCCCTTCTTAAGGGGGTCAGCGACCACTCGTCCGGACACTAGTCGCCGGACCGGTCGCCGACACCGCGTCCGGTCGAGTGAGCGGCGACCGGTCGCCGACTGGTGCGACTGGTCAAGGGACATCGTCGACCTCCGGAGCGCCGACGAGGGTGAGCATCAGGGCGCCGCGATCGCCGTTGGTGACGCGTACACGGTCCTCGCTCGCCCAGCGATTTCGGAGCGCGGTGGCGCGCGTCTTCGCGGCGGTGCCCGGCTCGGTGCCCGGCTCGACCCCAGCGATGCGCCGAGCGAGCTCAGTCGTCGAGATCGACTCGCCGGCCTGGAGGTACGTCTCAGGGGCAACGTCGCGCTTTTCGTGCGCGTCGACGGCGACGAAGCGCACGATCGACCCGTCGCGATCGCCGGGGTCGGCGACCTCGAGCGTGAGCGGTCGCGGAGCCGGCCCGAGGTTCGAGATCATCCGAAGCCGACGCTGGTGAGGCACTTCGGGAATCGAGTCGATGGCGACGATCGTTCGGGCCTTGGCGGAAATCGCGCTCGCGCCCCGCGGTGTCCACCGGAGATCACGATCGCCGCCTTCGATTCCGGGCTTGCCGGTGTGGTGCAAGACGATGATCGCGGGACCGTGGCGGACCGCCATCGCCTCGAGGGCGCCGCCGATGCGCGCCGCTTCGGCGTTGTCGTTTTCCGAAACCCCGGCGGGCAGGAAGTCGGACCAGGCGTCGACGATGACGAGCACGTATCGCTCGCCGGCGTCGCTCGCTGACTGGAGAATCGAGTCGAGCGCGCGCAGCCCAGGCGCGTTGAAGGTGAGCATCGCCCCTGGATCGAGGAGCGGGTCAGGCGCGAGCACATGCACGCGCTGCGCGTAGCCCTCGAGCGGGCCGGCCTCGAAGGCGCGGCCGAGCGCGTCGACTCGGCGAGCGACTTGCTCTGCGGACTCGTCGGCGGCGAGCACAAGGACGTGACCGGGCCCGATCACTCTTGCTCCGCTCCACGGAGCCACCCCACTTGCGCGCGCCGCCGCGAGGTGGAGCGTGTAGCTGGTCTTACCCGTGAACGGCGGCGCCACTACGACTGCGAAGTGCCCCGCAGGGGGCTCGCCACCATCCAGCGGCTCGGGCGCGGGACGCTGGAGCAGCTCGAGCAGCACGTGGCCGCTGAGCGGAGCGCGGCGCGTCGGGTGCGGTCCAGGCGCGACGAGGTGGAGCCTGGTCACGCTGCCCCCCGTAGGCCCAGCTCCGCGCGCGCTCTGTCTACGACTTGGTCGATGACCGCCGAGGGAAGCGGCGGGCGGACGCGCGCACGAGACTCGGCCCGCAAGGCCGCCGCGAGGCTCTCACGCGAGAGCGACGGCGCGAGCACCTCAGCGAGCTCGGCGAGGTGATGGATGCCGTCGAGGCGATCGAGTGCGCCGGTCTCTGCCAGGCGCATCAGACGCTCGTGTTCGGACCCCCACCCCCACGCCGCGTTGGCCAGCACGGTCTTCTCGCGCGTGTCGCTCGATAGCGCAGCGCGGTCGAGCAGTGCATCTGCCTTCACGAGCGCTTCGTCGGCGCGCGCGAGCGTGCGCTCTCGGGCTGTTCGCTCGGCGCCGGTCACGCCGACTCCCGTTGTTCGCGCCGCCAGCCCCCCGCGAGCCGGAATCCGCCCGACGCCTCGAGCTCCGCGATCGCATCGAGGTCGTACCGCCGGCTGCGGCCGATGGCGATCGAGGGGATGAGGCCCTCCCGCGACAGTGTATGGATGTGCGCCTCGGTCGTGTCCCAGCGTTCCGCGAGCGCCTTTGCCTTGACCAGCCGCTTTGTGACCATGGGTGAGTGACTCCCTTGTCTCGACGAGCCTGCCAGATCGCCCGACTCTCTCAAAGGGCGCGGGCTGTCACAAATTTCCCTGAAATTCCTATAGCGCGTCGTAAACGCGTGGATTGCCTACTGGACCGTCGCTAGCGGTAGAAGCACATGAACGCCGCTCGCGTTGTGTGGCGTCTCGATCCGCCCGCGTAGGTGTGCGTGATCTCCTCGCTCCCGTTCACGAAGCTTGCCCTTCACCTTCCGCACGACGTTGGCGCGGGAGAGGTTCTTCTCGGATTTAGCGACGGAGAGTGCGGACTCGAACTGCTCGTGCGAGACGCCGTCTGCGAGCGGATAGGCTTCTTGGCTGATCTGGATGCGCGTCATGCCGCTCGCAGCGACAATGGTCTGGATGTCCGCGTTCAGTACATCAAGACCATTCGCGCGGTAGTGCTTGACCTGACCTTGCTTCGCGATTCGTCCCTCTTCCTGCCCCTTCCTAATCGCCAGCCCGATGCAGCGCTCGGCGCGGCGCACGATCTCGGCGGCGGATAGCTCGAGTTCACCCCCTTTGGTCTGCGAGTGGTCTGCGAAGTCGGTTTTCTCAGCCCATTGCCGTTGCCTGAGATCGCACGATCGGACGACAAGTGCTCGATTTCTCTAGGTCAGTATCTCTCTGCGGCACTCAACGCAGGACGCGGCGCCGAATGGGGTTCAGAAGGTCCCCGGTTCAAATCCGGGCGCCCCGACCAGTGGCTACTGTGTGGGATTTCCTGCATGAGGACGGCTGGTCGGGATATGCTCGGGTAATTCCGAGGGAGAACTCCGATGGCCCTTGTTCGTCTCTGTCGATGTGCCGCTCTCGGCATGCTGGCTGCGCTGCTGCTCGCGCCGAGGATCTCGGCTGCAGTGCCGCTGTACTGCATTGCGTTCGGCGTAGGCAGCATCGATTGCACGCCGGAGTCCGCCGTATTCGTGGATTCCCGAAACGTCCCGGGGGGAGCCCAAGGCACCGCGACGGGAGTCCGGGGCACCGCTTGGGCATCCGCGGGAACATACTACCCGGTCTCGCTCGGGGTGCGGGCCGTCGCCATGGATACTACGGGCCTTGGTGCAAGCGCCACTGCCCGAGCGGAGTTCTCCGGCTACGAAGTCGTCATCTCCGGCCCGACGGGAGAAACGACCACGACATCGCTCAACCTTCACCTGACCGGCAGCATCAGCATTCCCCTCGGCGGTGGCGGTGGCGGAGATGGCGAAGGGGTGCTGAGCGTAGCGACGACTCTCGCCGGCTCGCAGGGAACTGCTAGCGGCGATGGGCTTTTCATCAGGGGCATCTCCGGTGGAGGAGGGCCCCTAACGTTCTACTCTGGCGCCGAGGGCATCCTGGAAGGCTTGTTCTTTGGAGGGGACTTCGAGACGCCGACGCTCTCCGTCATCGCCGGTGAGACGGTCTTCCTGAGTGTGTCCCTCGAGGCACGGGCGCGCTGTCTGGACTCGTTTGGCTCCTTTTGCAGCAGCTCGACGAACTACTTCGACTTCGGACTCGGGCTCACGACCGGGCCGGTCTTCAATCTTCCCGAGGGATGGACGGCGAACGCGCCCGACGGGAGCATCGTGGCCAACCACTTCTCCACGGTGCCCGAATCATCGACCTGGGCACTCCTCGCCCTGCCCATCTTCGGGACCGTCGTGGGGCGGCGCCGAGCGGACTGACGGCGTAGCCGCACCCGCACCACCCCCTCAAGCCCGACCCGCGCCCGGCCGAAAGGGCCGACGGAGTCTGGCACGCCCGTCGTCACGTGGCGTGAACGGGAGGCGCTTTCGATGAAGGATGGGCGCACGCATCGGGTCGCGACGCGATCCGAGCGCAAGGACGAAATCGGTTTCCTGGCCGAACACGTGGCTACGATCGTGTTTGCGTCGGGGCCGCTCGCGGGCAGCGAGGTGGAGCTCGAGAAGGCGCGCGTGATGTTCGGTCGCGCCGCGGGTGCGGACATCGTGCTCGACCACGCGTCGATTTCGCACGAGCACGCCGTGCTCGAGCTCTGCGACGGGGGCTATCGCCTGCGTGATCTGGGCAGCACGAACGGCGTGAAGGTAGACGGCGCCAAGGTGAGCGCCGCCGACTTGAAGCACGGCGATCGCTTCGAACTCGGCGCGCTCGCGTTCCGCTACGTGGTCGCGGAGCGCGAGAGCGTTCCGCCCACGCACGTGCTGCTCGACGGCTAGCGGCCGGCGCAGAGCGGTTCGAGGGACTCAAAGCGCGATGTCGGGCCAGGGACCCCGCACGATCGGCAGCTTCGCGATCGAGCGCGAGCTCGCGTCCGGCGGCATGGGCGTGGTGCTGCTCGGCCGCCACGCCACGCTCGAGCGGCGCGCGGTGCTGAAGCGCCTGCGTCCGGAGCTGGCCGCGAGCGACGAGCTGGTCGAGCGCTTCGCGCGCGAGGCGCGCGCGGCCGCGGGCGTGCACCACGAGAACGTGGTCGCGGTCTACGATTGGATCGCCTGGCGCGGCGAGCACTACATCGCGCAGGAGTACGTCGACGGCGTCGACCTGCGCGCGGCGCTCGAACACGTGGGCTCGTTCCCGTGGCGCGTGGCGGCCATGATCGCGCTCGAGGTCGTGCGCGGGCTCGAGGCGATCCACGCGCAGGGCACGATCCACCGCGATCTGAAGCCCGCGAACGTGCTGCTCGGCCGCAACGGCACGGTCAAGATCGCCGACTTCGGCATCGCGATCGACGGCACCAGCGACGGACTCACGCGGCCCGGCTGCACGATCGGCTCGCCGCCCTACATCCCGCCGGAGCAGCTCGTCGGCGAGCGCTGCGACGCGCGCGGCGATCTGTTCGCGCTCGGCGTCGTGTTGTACGAGCTGCTGGCGGGCTCGCCGCCGTTCGAGCCGCCCAGCGATCCGGAATCCGACACCCTGCTCACGCGCATCCAGCGCGGCCGCTTCGAGCCGCTGCGGCGCGCGGCGCCCGGTGCGCCCAGGTGGCTCGCGCGTCTGGTGCGCTCGCTCCTGCGCGCGAAGCCGCGCGCCCGGCCGGGCTCGGCACAGCTCGTGCGCCGCACGCTCGAGGAGCGGCTCGGCGTCTACCCCGCCGACGCGCGGCTCGAGCTCGCGAGCTGGCTCTGGGAGCAGGGCGTGTTCCGGGTGCGCGAGGGCGAGACCGTCGTGGTGTCGCTGCACAGTCTGCCGCGACGCCTTTCGGCGTCGGGCGCGGGCTGGGCGGTCGCGGCCGCGCTGGTGGCGGCGCTCTTGATCGGCTCGTTCGTGCGCATCGAGCCGCGGGTTCTGTCCGGTTGGATCGACGGCGTGGTCATCGCGTTCGAGGCGGTGCCTCCGCTTCCGCCCGCGCTGCCCCCGCCCTGAGGCCGAAGTCGGCGGGGAGCGGCGCGCGGATCTCCGTCTCGGCTTCACCCGGCGCGAGCCGGAGCGTGAGCCGCTCGGCGTGGAGCAGGACCCGCTCGGCGCTCGAGGCCGCGCCCGCGCGATGATCCGGGCCGTACAGCGCGTCGCCCACGATCGGCGTGCCGCCGGCGGCCAGGTGCACGCGCAGCTGGTGCGTGCGGCCGGTGATCGGCCTGCACTCGACGAGCGCCCGCTCGCCCGCGCGCTCGACGACACGGAAGTGCGTCTCGCTGTCGCGCGCGTCGGGCGCGGGCGAGTCGCGCAGCTCGAAGCGGTAGCGGAGGCCGGTCTTCGCGGGACCGAGCGGCCCGCGCACGGTCCACGCGTCCTGCTGCGGCGCGGGCGCGACCCAGGCCAGGTAGAGCTTCGCGACGTGGCGATCGTGCAGCGCGCGGCCGAGGAAGGCGGAACGGCGCGCGTCGCGCGCGAGCAGCAGCACCCCGCTGGTCTGGCGATCGAGCCGGTGCGCGGCGCGCAGCCCCGCGCAGCCGAGCCGTTCGGCGAGCATGCGCTCGAGCGAGTGGAGCTGGCTCGCGCGCGTGCCCTGCACGGGCAGCCAGGCGGGCTTGTTCACCGCCACCACGCCGTCGCGGTCGAGCAGGATGCAGCTCTCGGCCAGCGGCACCGGCTCCGGCTCGCGCTCGAAAGCGTACACCGCGACGTGTGCGCCCTCCTTCACATCGCGCGTCCTCTCGCGCAACGGGACCGGGTGCTTGTCCAGCCAGATTCCGCCGTGTCGCAGCACGCGCTCGAGCGAAGCGTCGTCGAGGCGCGCGCGCGCCTGTACTTCCTTCAGGAATTCGGGCCAGTCCCGGCGCGCGAGCGTGACCCAGCGCGTCGCGCGCACGCGCGGATCGAAGCGCTGCGCGCTCGCCGAGCCGCCCTCGCGCAGCCCAGTGCGCTCCTCGTCGGCGCTCACGCGCCGCTCGGGCGCGCCCAGCGGCCGAGCGCGAGCCAGCCGGTCGCCAGTGCCGTGTTGGTCGCGGTGAACGCGAGGTTCGCGATCCAGAGCGCGCGCGGGCCGAGTTCGGTCTGCGTGGTCAGGATCCACGCCACCGGCAGCGCGACCCCCACAGCCGCGGCGAGCGAGACGAGCATGGGCGTCGTCATGTCGCCCGCGCCCTGCAGCGCGCGGAAGCTCACGAAGTAGATGCCGATCAGCACCACGTTCACACACCCGAACAGCAGGTACTCGCTGGCCAGCGCGATCACGGCCGGGTCCTGCGTGAAGAAGCCGACGATCGGCGCGCGCGCGAGCAGCAGCACGAGGGCGATCGTCCCCATCGCGAGCAGCTCGAGCGCGTAGCCCGCGCCGATCGCGCTCCAGGCGCGAGCGGGGCGCCCGGCACCGAGGTTCTGCCCCACCAGCGTCGCGCAGGCGTTCGCGATCGGAAACGACAGGAACACAGGCAGCGACTCGATGCGCAGCCCGATCGTGTAGGCGGCCTGCACCTCCGTTCCGTAGCGGCCGGAGAGCGTCATGTAGCCGACGATCAAGAGCGTCGGCACGATCATGTGCAGCGCCGGCTGCCAGGCGCGGCTCGCGATGCTGCGCATCACGCGCGGGTCGGGAACGAGGTGCTGCGCGCGCAGCTCGATCCGGCAGCGCCCGCCGAGCAAGAGCGCGAAGGCGATCGTCACCGACAGCAGCGACGCCGCCGCGACGGCGATCGCGATCCCGACCAGGCCGAGCGCGGGCGCGCCGAAGTGCCCGAAGATCAGCGCGTACTCGAGCGCGATCGTGAGTGGGGTCGAGATCAGCGAGAGCAAGAGCGGCGTGGTGGTCTCGCCCGCGCCCGAGAGCACGAACGAGAAGATCATCCCGAAGATCTGCGCGAACATGAACGTGTACGCGACGCGCACGAAGCCCTCGCCCGCGGCGATCACGTCGGCGTCGCGCGAGAGCAGCCGCAAGAGCGCTTCCGGGAACTGGCCGAGGCACGCGATCCCGAGACAGATCGCGAACGCGAGCACGAACGCCTGCGCCGCCACGCGATTCGCCTCCTCGAGGCGGCGCGAGCCGACCAGCTGCGCGACGTACATCTGCGCCGCGACGGCGATGCCGAAGCCGATCAGGAACGGCAGCTGTCCGAGCGCCTGCGAGGCGACGCCGAAGGCCGCCGTGCCCGCGGGGCCGAGCTGGCCGACGAAGAACAGCTCCACGGTCTGGAAGCCCGCCCCGCCCGCGAGGCCCATGAGCAAAGCGGGCAGCGCCAGCACGGCGATCGAGACGAGCAGACTGCCTTCGGTGTGGTCGCGCTCGAACAGGATCCGCTGCAGCGTCGACCGGCCGCCGGCGGGACGTGCCTCTACCATGCGCGGCCAGCGTCGCAGATCGCGAGCCGTCAGTCGAGCGCGAGCGCCGTGCTCGCGCCGGGCTGCTGCGGGGTCCGGTAGCGCCCGTCGCGCACGGTCGCGGGCTCCGCGAAGCGCTCGCGCAGGTGCGGTATGTGCTCGAGGAAGCTCGCCTCGGCCGCGAGCGCGACGTGGTTCCAGAGCACGAGGTGCTGGTGGATCTGTCCCATGTCGCCGACGTGCGGCACGACCGGAACATCGAGCGCGCGACACAGAAGCGCGACGGTCAGGAACTCGGAGACACCTCCGAGCCGCACGCAGTCCGGCTGCGCGACGTGCAGAGCGCGCGCCTGCAGGAAGCTCTTGAACAGCACCGCGTTCGGCACGTGCTCGCCCAGCGCCACGCGCAGCGGCGCGATCGCCTGGACGAGGTTGCGGTGGCCGATCACGTCGTCGGGGTGGAGCGGCTCCTCGATGAACTCGGGTCCGATCTCGCCGAGCGCCCGGCACGCCTCGATCGCGCGTGGCAGGCTCCAGGCCTGATTGGCGTCGAGCATGATGCGCACGTCCGGACCGACCGCCTCGCGCACGATGCGCGCGCGCCGCAGGTCGCGCCCGGGGTCGTCGGAGCCGACCTTCAGCTTCAGCGCGCGGAAGCCCTGCCCCGCCGCGCGAATCGCGTTCTCGCGCAGCTGCGCGTCGGGGTACGCGAACCAGCCGACGCTGGTGTCGTAGCCGGGGTAGCCGACGCGCAGGATCGCCTCGCGCTCGCCGCGTCCGGCTCGAGCCGCGAGAAGCAGCGCCAACGCGCGCTCGCGCGGCAACACGTCCTCGACGCGCGACAGGTCGCACAGCGCGAGCGTGGCCTCGGGCTCGAGATCGAGCAGCAGCCGCCACAGCGGCACGCCGCGCGCCCGCGCCCACAGGTCGAAGCAGGCGTTCGCGAGCGACGCGAGCGCCAGGTGCACGACGCCCTTGTGGGGGCCGAGCCAGCGGTAGTGCGGGTGGTCGGCGAGCGCGCGCCAGACGCGCGCGAATTCGGCCATCGCCTCCTCGATCTCGCGTCCGACCAGCGCGTCGCCGAGCGCCTCGATCGCCTGGCACACCAGCTCGTTGCCGGGGCCGAGCGTGAACGCGAGGCCCGTGCCGGGCAGCCCCGCATCGGTCTCGAGCCGCGTCACCGCGTACGCGTAGACCGGATCGCTGTGCACGGAGTCGGAGCCCGCCCCGCCCGCGAGCGGGAAGCGCGCGTCCTGCGCGCGAACGTGCGTGATCACGACGGAGGCCAAGACGCGCGATTGTACCTGGAGCCCCCTCACCCGTATGCTGCGCGCGTGCGCATCACCGACGTTGCGACGCTGCTCCTGCGCGTGCCGCTGAAGCAGCGCACGATCACCGACTCGCAGTCCCGCGTCGACGCGGTCGAGTTCCTGCAGGTCGTGCTCGAGACCGACGACGGCCTGACCGGCTACGGCATGAACTGGAGCTACACGCCGGGGCTGCGCGCGGCGCAGGTGCTGGTCGACGACACGTACGTGCCGGTGCTGCGCTTTGCTGACGCCACGCTGCGCAAGGAGCTGGTGCGGCGCATGTACTACGCGAACCACTTCGTGGGGCGCGTGGGCGCCGCGGCCGTCGGGCTCGCGGCGGTCGAGTTCGCGCTCTGGGATCTGGCCTGCAAGCGCGCGAACCTGCCGCTCTGGCGCATGCTCGGGCCGTGCCGCGAGCGCGTGCCCGCCTACAGCACCGACGGCGGCTGGCTCGACTGGAGCGTCGACGATCTGGTGCGCGACATGTCCCAGCTCGTCGCACGCGGCTTCGATTCCGTGAAGATGAAGCTCGGCCTGCCCGACCCGGCCGAGGACCTACGCCGGGTCGCGGCCGTGCGTCACGCCCTCGGCCCCGAGATCCGGCTGATGACCGACGTGAACACGCAGTGGACGCTGGCGACCGCGATCCCCTGGGGCGCTCGGCTGGCCGAGCACGACGTGTTCTGGCTCGAGGAGCCGCTGCACCCGTTCGACGTGAAGGCGCACGCGCGGCTCGCGCACGCGATCGCGACGCCGCTGGCCTGCGGCGAGACGATCTACACCAAGTACGCGTTCCGAGATTTCCTCGACGCCGGCGCGCTCGGCTTCGCGCAGCCGGACGCGACGAAGCTGCTCGGCATCGACGAGTGGCTCGAGGTCGCGGCGCTGTGCGCGGCCGCGAACGTGCCGGTCGTCCCTCACACGAACGTGCAGCAGAAGCTGCACGTGCAGCTCGCCGCGGCGACGCCGGGGGCACTGCTGGTCGAGAACTGCTACGAGTCGATCGCGGACATCTGGGAGGATCCGGTGCGCGTCGTCGACGGCCACTACACGCTGCCCGAAGAGCCGGGCGTGGGCCTGCGCCTGCGCGACGCGGTCGTGCGTGAGCACCGGATCGCGTGAGCGCGCTCCGCGTCGACGCCCACCAGCACTTCTGGCGCTACGACGCGGCGGAGCTGCCCTGGATCGACGACGCGATGGCGCTCCTGCGCCGCGACTTCCTGGCCGACGACCTCGCGGCACTGCTGCGCGTGAACGGGATCGACGCCTGCGTAGCGGTGCAGGCGCGCGACTCGCGCGCCGAGACCGAGTTCCTGCTCGCGCAGGCCGAGCGACACGCGATCGTGTCGGCGGTGGTGGGCTGGACGGACCTGCGCGCGCCGGGCATCGACGCCGAGCTCGAACGGCTTCGTGAGCACCGCAAGCTCGCGGGCTTCCGGCACGTGGCGCAGGCCGAGGCCGACGACTTCCTGAGCTCGCCCGAGGTCGTGCGCGGCGTGGGCGCGCTCGGGCGCTTCGGCTTCAGCTTCGATCTGCTGGTGTTCGCGCGCCAGCTGCCGGCGGCGATCGCGCTCGCGCGCGCTCTGCCGCAGCAGCGCTTCGTGCTCGACCACATCGGCAAGCCCGAGATCCGCGCCAGGAAGCTCGAGCCCTGGGCCAGTCAGGTGCGCGAGCTCGCGCGCCTTCCGAACGTCTGCTGCAAGCTCTCGGGCCTGGTCACCGAGGCGTACTGGACGCGCTGGGAAGCCGCGGACTTCCGCCCGTACGTGGACGTGATTCTCGAGGCCTTCGGCCCGAGGCGTCTGTTGTTCGGCTCGGACTGGCCCGTGTGCCTGGTGGCCGCGACCTACGCGCGCGGGCTCGCGCTCGTGAACGAGCTGATCGGCGCGCTCTCCGACCAAGAGCGCGACGCGATCCTGGGCGGGAATGCGGTCGAGTTCTACGGAATCGGCGTGCCGCCCGAAGCGCTCGAGCGGTAGCACGCCTCGACCAGCGCCATGCTGCGGATCGCGTCCTCGACCGACGTCTCGAGCCGCTCGTCCTCGCCCGCGACGAAGCGCTGCAAGTTCGACATCGGACCCTGGAACGCGTCGACGAACCAGGAACCGACCAGCGGCAGCTCGCGCCACTCGCCTCCCGCGGCGCACAGCTCGAGCGCGTCGGGCTCGCCCTTCGGGTAGTCGAGGTTCACGCCCATCACCAGCCGCGCTGCCCCGCGCACGCCCTCGAGCGCAAGCGTCGAGCACGCGTGCTTCGCGCCGAAGCGGTGCGCGTGGTTGCTGGTGACGCTACAGCGAAGCGTGTCGCCGTAGTCGAGCACGATCGTGTTGCGCGTGTCGGCGAGCTCCGGCGTTTCGGGGTGGCGCACGCCGCGGCAGTACACGCCGCGCGGCTCGCCGACGAGCGCGCGGATCGCGTCCAGGTAGTGGATCGAGTGGTACAGCAGCTCGAGCCGCGGCAGGCCGCGCAGGAACGGCCACAGCTCCCAGGGTGTGTGCAGGCAGATACGCACCTCGAGGTCGAGGAGCGTCCCGAAGAAGCCGCGCGCCAGCGCGTCGCGCAGCGCGAGCAGGTTGGGGGCGAAGCGGAGCTGGAAGTTGATCGCGGCGCTGAGCCGCTTCTCGCGGCACAGCGCGAGGATGCGCGTGGCTTCTGCCAGGTTCTCGCCCATCGGCTTCTGGATCAGGAGCGCGCTGCCCGGGCGCGCGTGCTCGAGGATGCCGACGACCTCCTTGCCGGGCACGGCGACGTCGAAGATCACGCCCTCGCGCGCGAACGCCTCGTCGAGCGAATCGAGCACACGCGGCGCTCCACCGAGGCTGCGGGACAGCGACTCGCTGGCTTCGCGGCGGACGTCGTACACGCCCCCGACCTCGAACCCGGCGCTGCGATAGGCAGGCAGGTGCGCTTCGCGAACGATTCCGCCCGCGCCGATCATCACGATCGGCCGCGGCCGCGACGGCTTCGCCCAGCGCTGCTGCAGATCGGATGGATCAGTCCTGATGGAACACCTCGTCCATCTCGGCCCACCACTCGCCTGCGCGGCGATCGGGCAACGGGATCTGCATCGCCTCCATCACGTCCCACCACTCGCGCATGCGCGGCGCGGCGGCGAGCGCGCGCATGCGCTCTTCGTACTCGCCGTCGGGCCCGTGGTACTCGTAGTAGCCGAACAGCGTTCCCGCGCGGTGGAAGATCGAGTAGTTGCGAATGCCGGCGTCGCGGATCGCGCGCTCGATCTCGGGCCAGATCCGCGCGTGGAAGTGTTCGTACTCGTCGAGGCGCGCGACGTCGAGACCCAGCACCTGCCCGAAGCGACGCATTTGACCATCGTACAACGCGAGGCGTACAAAGGCGCGCGTGGCGGGACGACTCGAAGGCAAGCTCGCGCTCGTGACCGCAGCGGCGCAGGGCATAGGCTTTGCCACCGCACGCGCGTTCGCCGCCGAGGGCGCGCGCGTGATCGCGACCGACGTGAACATGGCCCGGCTCGGCGAGCTGGCGTCGCTGCCGCGCGTCGAGACGCGGCGGCTCGACGTGACCCGCGCGGACGAGATCGACGCGGCCGCGCGCTCGCTCGGCGCGCTCGACGTGCTGTTCAACTGCGCCGGCTTCGTGCACCACGGCACGCTGCTCGACTGCGCCGAGAAGGACTGGGACTTCTCGCTCGACCTGAACCTGAAGTCGATGTACCGGATGATCCGTGCCTTCCTGCCCGCGATGCTGGAAGCCGGGCGCGGCTCGATCGTGAACATGGCGTCGGCCGCGTCGACGATCCGCGGCGCGCCGAACCGCTTCGTGTACGCGACCACCAAGGCCGGCGTGATCGGACTGACCAAGTCGGTCGCGATCGACTACGTCGCTCGTGGCATCCGCTGCAACTGCATCTGCCCGGGCACGGTCGAGACGCCGTCGCTCGAGGAGCGGATCGCGGCGCAGGGCGACCGCGAGACCGCGCGGCGCGCGTTCGTCGCGCGCCAGCCGATGGGCCGGCTCGGCCGGGCCGAGGAGGTCGCGTCGCTCGCGGTGTATCTGGCCTCGGACGAATCCTCGTTCACCACCGGCAGCGCCGTCTCGATCGACGGCGGATGGAGCATCTGATGGGCTCGCTCGATGGACGCGTGGCGATCGTGACAGGCGGCGCGAGCGGGATCGGCGCGCGCTCCGTGAGGCTGTTCGTCGAGCAGGGCGCGCGCGTCGTGATCGGCGACATGCAGGAGGCGCTCGGCCGCTCGGTCGCCGGCGAGCTGCGCGGCGCCGCCCTGTTCCAGCGCGCCGAGGTCAGCCGCGAAGAGGACGTGCGCGGGCTGGTCGCGCGTGCCGAGAAGGAGTTCGGCCGGCTCGACTGCATCTTCAACAATGCGGGCTTCGGCGGCGCGCTCGGTCCGGTTGCGGACACACCCGTCGAGGAGTTCGACCTGACCTTCGCGGTGCTGGTGCGCGGCGTGTTCCTGGGCATGAAGCACGCGGCCCCCTTGCTGCGCCGCCAGGGCGGCAGCGTGATCAACACCGCGAGCGTCGCGGGACTGGTCGCCGGCTACTCGCCGCACGCCTACGCCGCGGCGAAGGCCGCCGTGATCCAGCTCTCGCGCTCGGTCGCGCTCGAGCTCGCTCCCCAGCGCGTGCGCGTCAACTGCATCTGCCCCGGCTTCATCGCGACGCCGCTCGCGCTGAACAGCGTCGGCCGGACGCAGACCGCCGCGCAGCTCGAGACCGCCAAGGCCGGCATGGCCCACGCGCAGCCGATCCCGCGCGCGGGCGAACCGGACGACATCGCGCAGATGGCGCTGTGGCTGGCGAGCGATGCGTCAAGCTTCGTGACCGGCCAACACTTCGTAGTGGACGGCGGCTTCTCGGCCGGCCGCGCCTGGGGCGAGCAGCCCGAGTAGCTGCGCACGCACCGGCCGCTCAAGGTCTACAAGCCGAGCTAGTGTCCCCGCTGGTGCTGATGCGCCTGCACGTCGACGCGCTGTACCGGCACGACGCGCGCTCGCGCATGGTGTGCTCGAATGAGTGGCGTCCGTCCCCGGCGCCACTCTTCTTCCTCGGGCGGACCCGCCAGGGAAGCATCTGGCGCTTCCGCGCGGATCTGCCCGAGGAGCTCTGCGCCGAGCTCGAGGCGCTCGGCGAGCGCGAGTCCGAGATCGCGCGCCTGCTCGAGTCCCACGCTCCGATCGAGCGGATCTGGACGGGGCCCGCCTATGCGCTGCTGCAGCCCGCGAGACCGGCCGCGGACGCGGTCGCCATCGGCGCGGCGAACGCGGACCTCTTGCGCGGCGGCTTCGACGCCTGGCTCGACGACGTGCCGCACCGCCAGCCGTTCCTCGCCGTAATCGAGGACGGCCGCGCCGTGTCGCTGTGCGCGAGTGTGCGGATCCTCAGCTCGGCGCACGAGGCGGGCGTCGAGACCCTGCCCGCGTTCCGCGAGCGCGGCCACGCCGCAAGCGCCGTGGCTGCGTGGGCCGAGGCGGTGCGGCGCTCCGGCGCGCTACCGCTCTACAGCACCTCGTCCGACAACGCCGCGTCGCAGCGCGTAGCCGCGAAGCTCGGCGCGACGCAGTTCGGCGTCGACTTCCACGTCAGCGGAGGGCGACCTTCGGACTGACCGGAGTCCGGGCCGGCGCGTCGAACGCGATGTCGGCCTTGCGCCACGCGTCCAGGCGCAGACGCGAGTACCCGTAGGCGTTGTAGGTCGGGGTGTCCGCGTCGAGCGCCACCTCGTACAGATCGAGGGCTCGCGCGCGGTCGCCGCGCGCCTCCGCCGCAACGCCCAGATGGAAGGCGAGCATGCAGCGCTCGTTCGGACCGAGCTCGAGACGCAGCAGCTCGTCGGCGGACTCGAGCCCGAGCGTCACGCGACCCAGGAAGTGATCCTGCCGCTGCGCGCGATCCTCGAAGTACTCGTGCAGAGTCGCTCCGTGGATCTTCGCCAGCTCCGGACGCAGCGCGACCGCCGTCGCTCGCAGCAGCCACACGTACTCGCCGGGCTGCGCCTGCGGAAAGGCGTCCCACAGCAGCTCGTAGGCGCCCGCCTTGAAGAGGTGCGGGGCCAGGTCCCAGGGATACCCGTCGGGGCGAAGCTCGCGGATCCACTTTCTCGCCGCCTCGTCGCCCCGGAGCGCGCGCAGGTTTCGCCACGCGCCGGCGAGCTCGGCCGCGCGCCACTTGTCGCGCGTGAACACCGCCTCGGCTGGCTCGTAGAGCGGCACCGCCTCGGGATCCTTGATGACCGCCGAGTTGAGTCGCGCCAGCCGGGAGTACATCTCGAAGGCCAGCTCGTGCTGGTTCTCCTTCTCGAAGCGCGCGGCGATCTCCGTCGTGCGCCCTGCGGTGCCGCGCTGTGCGTCGTGACGGACGAGCACGTCGAACGCTTTCAGCGTCAGCTCGCGGGAGCCATCTTCGAACGCCCACCAGAACTGCTCCCCGACCTGCGTGGCGAATGCGCGCGCCGACAGCTTCGCGTCCGGTCCCGTCACCGCGCGCGCAGCATCGTCCGGCCGGCCGGCCTGCCAGCGAATCCGCGCGAGGTAGGCGCGGAAGTGATCGCCCGGGTAGCGATCGAGGGCCTCGAGCGCGAGCGCTTCCGCCTCGCCGAAGCGCCCCAGGTCCATGAGCGCGAGCGCCGCTTGACTGAGCACCGACCCCACCTGTCCTGGAACCTCCGGCTCGAGCAATGCCCAAGCCTCGCCCGCCCGGCCTTGCCGTCGCAGCGCCAACGCCAGATCCGCCATGGCGTGCGGGCGCGTCAGACCGGCATCCGAGCTCGGGTCGGCGATGAACTCGCGCGCGAGCTTCTCGACCAGGGCGAATTCGCGCGTGCAATCCTCGAGCACGGATGCGTAGACCGGGAAGACCCAGTGTCGATACTTGGGCTGCCGCCACGCGTTCGCGAGGCCGTCCTTCAGACGGGTTGCCTCCATGCAGTCCCGGTCGATCAGCGCACGCGCCATGCCGTTCAGGTCCTGCGCCGGGAGCGTCCCCGATGCGATGTCGTTCAGCACGTCGTCGACGCGCGCCCGGCGCACACCGATGGCGGCGCGCGTGAGAGGCTGCCTGGGCGCGTCGTCGCGGGCCAGGGAGACTTCGAGCCAGTCCGCTCGCAGCGGGTCGCGGAGGCGCCGGCCCGCGACTTCGATCGCGCGCAAGCGGTGCTCGGGGCGCGAATCGAGTCCGTCGAGCATCGTGAACGCCCCGTTTCGGGTCCTGGCATCGGGACTGTTGGCCGAGCTTTCCCCGTGCGCGCCCAGCATCTGAGCGCGATCCCTCGCGTCGGTCAATGGGCCCGGCAGCGTCAGAATCGCGTGACGACGCTCGTCGTCGATGGCGCCGCGCTCCCAGTCGATCCGCGTGGCATAGAAACGCCGCAGGTCGACGATGCGCGCGCTCTCGGAGCGCGGGATCGCGTCGAGCACGCTCTGCGCGCCCTCCACCGACGAGCGGGAGTAGAGCTGGAAGTCGAGCGCGGTGCGAAGCGCCGCGTAGTAGTGCGCAGCGTACACCGAGAGCGCGACCTCGCGATCGACGAACGGCCCGCTCCAGCGATTCGCGTGGGTCTCGATCGCGGCGTCGACGTCGCCCGCTCTCGCGATCACCCACTGGAACCACTCCTTCTCGGGCGGCCGCTGTTCGAGCCAGTGGGACGCCCACATTCCGAGCAGCGCCGGCGGCATGCTGCGCTCCTCGTCGAAGCTCCCCCGCAGCACCGGCGCCAGCACGACCGCAAGGTCCGAGGGCTCGATCCGCCAGGCCTCCAACGCCTGGCGCCACTCGCCCGCCGGTCCGCGCCGGACGAGTGCTCTCACGTGCAGGTAGCGGACCTCGGGCGAAGCGTCGGGTGCGCTGGCCAGGCGATCGAGGACGTCGTCCCTCCGGAGGAGGTAGGCAGCGACCGCGTCGTCGGGCGGCGCGGATCGCGCGAGATCCGCGGCGTGCGCCGAGTAGCCGAGCAGGTAGGAGACCAGACTCTCCTCGCTGCGCCCGCTCTCCGAGTCCAGCGCGCGCGCCACCGCCAACGCCGCGAGTGCGCGGGCCGCGAGCGGCTCTTGCAAGGGCAGCGAAGAGACACACTCCACCTGGAAGGCGAGACCCGCGAGCAGGCGCGCCGCTCGTTGGGCGACCTCGGGACTTCGCGTCGCCGACCAGGAGACTCCCAGGCGGTCCAGGGCCACGATCGCGCGCTCGGGAAAGTATTCGTCGCGGGACCACTGCGTGGCGCTCACCGGACGACCCCGTGTCACCCCTCCGGTCATAAGCGAGCGTCGCGCGTGAGTCAGCAGCGCGGAGAAGAGCTCGTCGAAGGACGGCAGCGCGGAGACCTCTGCGACAGGCACGCCCTCCGCCTTGATCTGCCAGCCGCTGCCGGTCCAGGAGGCTTCGGCCGTGCCGGGCTGCCCACTGGCGAGAAGGGTCACGGCGCGAAAGGCGGACAGGAAACGACGGTCCGGCTCGAAGCGGAAGTGGGACTGGTAGGTCTCGAGAGCGCGCTCGATCGACACGCCCTGCGCCGGTTGCGGACGCGCAAGCGGAACTCCCGGTGCAGCGGAGCGGGGCGCTGCGCTCGATCCCGCGTCCCGGCTCTCGCCACACGCGCCCAAGGCGACGGCGAGGAACGCGACAGAGGAAGCTACGGTGATCCGCCGGACCACCTGTGAGATCGCCATGATTCGCCCTCGCCTGGATGATTCGTATGACTCATCGGCTCGGCGCGGTCAGGCACTTCAGTAGGGGTCACTCACGACGGGTGCTCCATTCCGCAACACCGAATACTGGCGCCCGGGAGCCGCGCACGGCTCTCGCGCGATGGCGCCGTTCTCGCCGGAGCGCAGCGCGATCGCGCCTTCGGGCGCGTACTGGAGGATGTAGGCGCGCCGCGTCTCGCCGGTCAGGTTCGGCCCGGTCGCGTGCGGTGTGAGCGACGAGAACACCACGATCCCGCCGGCGCGCACGGGCGCGGCGATTGGCTCGCGCGGCGGCTCGTCGAAGCAGATCAGGCCCAGGTCCGTCGGCTGGTGCGCGAGCGTTCCGCCGCGGTGTAGCCCCGGCACGACGCGCGGGCAGCCGTTCTTCTCGGTCGCGTCCGTGAGCGCGACCCAGCACGTCAGATACGCCTGCGGCTCGACGAACGTGTAGCCGTTGTCCTGGTGCCACGGAAAATCCGCGCGCGTGCCGGGCTTCTTGTACACGGCCTGATCCCAGTAGAGCCGCACGTCGGGTCCGATCAGGTCGTGCACCAGGTCGCAGAACACGGAGTGGCGGGCAAACTCGCGCAGGTACGGCGAGCGCGCAACGAGGTGCGTCGTGAACGTGATCTCGTCCGCGCGCGCGATCTGCAGCCGGCCGCCGGGCTGCTTGCGAAGAAACGCCTCGGACTTCCGCTCGAACGGGTCGATCTCCGCGATCACGCGATCCATGGTCGCGGCGTCGAAGGCGTCCTCGAGCACGAAGTAGCCGTGCTCGTCCCAGCTTCGGGCTTGCGCGGCGTCGATGCGGCGGAACGCGCCGCGAGCCGCCTGCCACGTGAAGTCGCGGCTCCAGGGGTGCGGGGTCGGCTTCATCCGAACACCGCCCTCATCCGAATACCGGTTTTGTCGAGCCCGGCCAGCCGGGGATCGGAGGATCGGGAAGCGGCGGCGTCTTCGGGAGATCGCCCAGGGGGCGCGGCCAGGCGATCGGCGTGACGTCGCTCTGGACCAACGCGCCCGGCTCGATGCCCGCGCGGTCCACGCACGGGTGCCGTTGTTTGCTCTGCTTGCGCGTGGTTCCGTCCGCGAAGTAGATCATGGTGTGCACGCGCCGCGTGCGCGCGGTCAGGTTCGGCTTGGCCACGTGGATCGTGAGCGAATGGTGGAAGCTCACGTCGCCCGGCTTCAGGGGCGCGTACTCGGGCGCGATGCCGCGCGCCTCGGGCCCGTGTTCCAGGTCGAAGCCGCGGTCCGTGAAGATGTTCGCGAACGCCTTCACGCCGAAGCGGTGCGAGCCCGGCACGAAGCCCAGGCAGCCCGTCTCGAGGTCGGCGCCCTCGAACGCGATCCACGCCGTGATGTTGTTCGTCTCCACCAGCGGCCAGTACGGCTGGTCGTGGTGCGGATCGGTCTCGCGCCCGCCCGGCTCCTTGTAGAGCGCCTGGTCGTGCCAGAGCCGCAGCGCGGGCACGCCGACGAGCTCCGCGGCGATCTGCGCGATGCGCGAGTGGAACGTGAGCGGCCGCACGTCTTCGCGGTCCTCCCACAGGTTGATGCACTGCCGGAACGACTGCTCGTAGCGCGTGCGCTCCTCGAGCGGGCGCGGATCGTTGGCGCTGCGCGCGGCGACGCCGCGGTCGACGGCCGCGCCGAAGCGCTCGAGTTCGGCCGCCGAGAGCACTCCTGGCACGACCAACCAGCCCTGCTCGTCGAAGATTTTCCGCTGCTCGTTGGTGGTGATCGCCATTCGGCCCTATGATGCACGCCCACCCCGATCCAGGGGAAGTGGACCGAGGGAAAGAGCGATGGCGAAGAAGAAAG
Organism: Myxococcota bacterium; assembly: GCA_040902485.1. Taxonomy (GTDB): domain Bacteria; phylum Myxococcota_A; class UBA9160; order SZUA-336; family SZUA-336; genus VGRW01. The sequence continues at coordinate 34,767 of JBBDXF010000027.1, forward strand.
CGGCGAAGAAGACGACCGGGAAGCGCGTACCGGCGAAGACGAAGAAGACCGCGGCACCCATGCCCCGGCGCGCGAGCGCGCAGAAGGCCGGCACGGCCGAGCTCGATCCCGTCACCGCCGCCTTGCAGCGCCGCCGTCTCGCAATGCTCTCGCGCTAGCGCTCGGAAGCCGGCTCCGGCGCCATTCTCGCGAGCGCTGCCTCATCGACCGCGACTTGCGCCTCGCTCCGCAGGCGGTCGATCTCGGCGTGGAACAGCGACTGCGCGCGGAGCATGCGAAGGCTCTGCTCGACTCGAGTCCGCGCCGCTTCGAATGGCAGCGGCTCCGAAGCGTGAATCTCTTCGAGTTCGACGAGCCACCAGCGCCCGCCTCGCGTCAGCACGACGCGCTGTCCCTCGGCGGTGAGTGAAAGCGCTTCCGGCATCACGCTCGTGGGAAGTCCTCCGACGGGCGCCGGTCCGATCGTGTCGGAGCCAGCGGCGGAGATGCGACCGTCGGCCCCGAGCCGACGCTCCTCGGCGCGCGCATCGGCTTCGCGCGCGAACGACTTCCGTCGGAGCGACACCTGAGGAGTCAGGTAGCGCACGCGTGTCTTCTCGTAGTGCGCGCGCAGCTCGTCTTCGCCGAGCTCGAGCGAGTCGCGCATCGACGCATACAGCGCGTCGCGCAGCTTCTCTTCTTTTCGAACGGACGGCGGTCCCGAGACGTCGCTCGCAAGTAGCCCGCGGCGAGTCGCCTCCGCGGCGGCCAGATGCCGGGCTACCGCCGCATCCACGCGCGCGTGCACGGCGTCCGACGTCGTTGCAGCGTCCTTCGTGTCCTCGGCGATCGCGATCGGCTCGCCGTTCACCCGAGCCACGACCTCGACCTCCGGATCCCGCGGCTCCGAAGGACCGCAGCTCGCTGCGGGCAGCGCGGCCGCGAGCAGAATCAAGTAGTGGCGCAACATCACTCGTCGCCTAGTGTGCATCACTGTACAGCGGGCGCGGTCGCGAGCAGCTCGACCGAGGTCGTCGGGCCGCCCTTGTCGCCGGCCATCACGCGTGCAACCTCCGCTACGCTGGGCGTACTCGCCGACCCGCCGACGACCCAGATCGTCCCGTCTCCTGTCGTCACCGCGGTGTGCCCCACGCGTCCGATCCGCAAGCTCGGCCCGCGCGACCAGCGTTTCGTCGCGGGGTCGTAGACATCGACGTTGGCGAGCGGCTCCCCGCCCCAGAACGTCTGGCCGCCGATCACGTAGATCTTCCCGTCAGCACCCGACGCGGCCGCGAACAGCATGCGCGGCGTGCGCATCGGCGGCGCGGTGGACCAAGTGTCCGTCTTCGGGTCGTACACCTCCGTCTCGGCGACCGCTTGCTTCTGAGCTTCGGCCTCGGCCGTTGCCACGGTCTTCTCTGCTGCGTTGCCGGGGCTGTAGAGGGGAATCGATCCGCGGCAGGCGCAGCCACCGAACACGTACAGCTTGCCGTCGCCACCGAACGCGGCGGCGAGTGACTGACGGGCGTGTTCGAGTACTTCGGACCGCACGACGAACGCCGTCGAGGGGACCTTGCTCAGTCGGACTTCTTCGTTTGCAGCACCTCGACCGTCTTCTGTGGACCTCCGCCTTCCCCGCGCAGCCGGCGCCACACGTCTGCGATCCCCGGATCCGCTCCCCAGCCGCCGATCACCCAGATCTTCCCGTCGGGCGTGACAGCCGAGGCATGCGCCTGCCGGCCGATGCGAAGCGATGGCCCCTTCGACCAGGAGTCGGTCGCCGGGTCGTACACCTCGACGAGCGCCATCGGCTCACCGCCCCAGCGCATCTCCCCGCCGATCACGTAGATCTTGCCGTCGAGCCCGGTCGCGGCGGTGAGCGCCATGCGCGGCGTCGGGATCGGGGCGCGGTCGGACCACGTGTTGGTGGTGGGGTCGTAGACCTCGGTGCGGGTGACGGGATGGCCCATCGCTTCGCCGTCCGCGCGTGCCCCAAGCCGCGACTCCTCATCGCCGACCGTGTACGCGGTCGAGCCACGGCAGGCGCAGCCGCCGAACACGTAGAGTTTGCCGTCGGGCGCGAGCGCGGCGCCGAACTGCTGACGGGCGACGTCCATCGGCGCGGCCTCCGACCACTGCTCCGTCGCCGGGTCGTAGATCTCGAGCGCTCCCAGCACGCGGCTTTTCTGCTTCTCCTCGCCGTACTTCCGCTTCCCAAGTCCGCCGACGAGATACATCCGACCATCGGGAGCCGTCGCCGTCGCTCCGGCCGACCGACGCCAAGCGGGAGCGGTTCCGCCTTCGATCCACCGTTCATTCCACTTCGATTTGCTGTGAAAAATCGGACCGAGGGATTGGTCCCATTCCCCCGTCGTCGGGTCGTAGTATACGGAGCCGCTCGACGTGAAGTAGTGCGCGCGACCGAGTCGATCCGACCCGCCGAAGGGCAGCTCGAAGTCGAAGTGAGTGGAGGTGTCTACGTACTCCCGCTGAGCAGGGACGAATTTCGTCTCCCGTGTTCCCTCGATGATCACGCCCCGAGAGTGGTGGTGGACGACGCGGCGGCGAAGCGGGTGGATCTCGGAGCCCCGAACCCAGCTCTCCTTGCCGGGATCGTATATGTCGATCGCATACTCTCCCAGGCCGTGCTGGTACACTCGCTTCGGCCCGACGCGTAGCCGCCCGCCGAAGACGAACACGTTGCCATCGGGGGACGCAGCCGCCGCGTGATGCCAGCGCGGATCCGGGAGGGGCGGGGCCACCTGCCACTCGGCCGCATGCGTTCCGTAGGCGAAAAAGTAGAGAGCGACAGCTACCGCACAAACCCAGCGCGACTCGAGCAACGGCGGGCCGTCGATCCAGCCCGCGTGGGTGGCGCCAGCAGCGGGGGTCAGTCGAAAGAACGACCCCGCTACAAGGGCGGCTGCCGCGAAAGGTCGCGGCACCCGGGCTGAGAACCTGCATGGCTCGACGAGCCTGGTGTTGCTCGTCGAGTCGTAGACCTCGGTCGTCGCTGTGAACTCTTCAAATCCTCGCCGCGCTGAGCCGGCCGGCCGTTCAGCGTGACGAACGGCGTGCCGAGCTGCGCTCGTGTTCGGGCCGCGCTGGAGCAAGAGACCAAGGATGCACCGCGCCGAGCCGGGCATCGCGCTCCTCACTCCCCGCCCGGGTCAGTTTCGAGCACCTCGACCGTGCGCTGCGGGCCGCCGCCTTCGCCGCGCAGGAAGCGCCAGATGTCACCGAACTCTGGATCCGCTCCCCAGCCTCCGATGACCCAGATCCGTCCGTCAGCGGTCACTGCCGACGCGTGAGCCTGTCGGCCGATTCGAAGCGACGGGCCCGTCGACCACGTATCCGTCGCTGGATCGTAGACCTCGACGACGGCCAGCGGACCGCCCGCCCAGCGCGGCTGGCCGCCGATCGCCTAGATCCTGCCGTCGCGACCCGCTGCCGCGGAGAGCGACATCCTCGGTGTAGGAATCGGCGCTCGGTCCGACCACGAGTTGGTCGCCGGATCGTAGACCTCGGCCACGGCGACGGGATGCTTCATCGCTTCGGAATCCTCGCGCGCACGACGCTCGCTCTCCAAGTTGCCGGGCTTGTAGGAGAGTCCCCCGAGGCACGAACATCCCCCGAACACGTAGAGCTTTCCATCAGCGCTAAACGCTGCGCCAAGCTGCTGACGCGGCACCTTCATCGGCGCCGCCTCGGACCACTGGTCCGTTGCGGGATCGTAAATCTCGAGTGTGCCAAGCACGGTGTCGCCGCCCTTCCCGTTGTCGTACTTGCGCGCGCCCAGTCCACCGACGAGGTACATCCGACCATCGGGAGCCGTCGCTGTCGCTCCGGCCGACCGACGCCACGCGGGCGCGGTGCCGCCTTCGATCCAGCGGTCGTTCCACTTCGACTTGCTGTGGAAGATTGGGCCGATCTCCTGGCCCCAGGCACCGCTCTTGGGATCGAAGAACACCGAGCCGCTCGAAACGAAGTAGTGCGCGCGCCCCAGCCGATCCGCTCCGCCGAATGGCAGCTCGTATGGGAACCGGTCGCTGCTGTTCACGGACGCCTTCTCCGCGGGAACGTACATCTGCTTCCGCGTTCCTGGAGCGATGACCCCTCGGGCGTAGTGATGTACGTACCGACGCCGGAACGGCTCCATCTTCGGACCTCGAGCCCAGCGCTTCTTGGCCGGGTCGTAGACGTCGATCCCGTACTCGCGGACTCCATGCTGATACTTGCGCTTGGGTCCCACCCGCATCCGCCCGCCGAAAGCCATCACGTAGCCGTCGGCGGACGCCGCAGCGGCATGGTGCCAACGCGGATCGGGGAGCGGCGGCGCGTCTTCCCACTCCGCCGCACCCGGCGCGCCGGCGAGGGTCGAGATCGCCAAGGCGAGAACGGCGGGGAACCTCGACCACCGAACTCCTCGGCTGCTCTCGTGCGAGATGGCTCACTCCTTCAGCGGGATCCCGAAGCGACCAGACGTGGGTTCCGTCGGCAGATTCTCGTCTGCGGCAACTTCCGTTCTCAAGCCCGTTCCCGAGGGATGCGGATCAGTCTGCGTCGGGCGCAGTGTCGAGAACCTCAACCGTGCGTTGTGGCCCGCCGCCCTCCCCGCGCAGGAAGCGCCAGATGTCACCGAACTCTGGATCCGCGCCCACACCTCCGATCACCCAGATCCGGCCGTCAGCGGTCACTGCCGACGCGTGAGCCTGCCGGCCGATCCGAAGCGGCGGACCATTGGACCACGTGTCCGTTGTAGGTTCGTACACCTCGACGACATCGAGGGGATCGCCACCCCACCGAGGCTGGCCGCCGATCACGTAGATCCTTCCGTCACGCCCCGCTGCCGCGGAGAGCGACATCCTCGGTGTAGGAATCGGCGCTCGGTCCGACCACGAGTTGGTCGCCGGATCGTAGACCTCGGTGCGGGTGACTGGATGCTTCATGGCCTCGCCCTCGGCGAGCGCATGTCGCTTGCTCTCCTCGTCGCCGACGAGGTACGCAGTCGAACCCTCGCACGCACAGCCCCCAAAGACGTAGAGCTTCCCGTCCGCGCCAAACGCAGCGCCGAACTGCTGGCGCGGCACCTTCATCGACGAACCCTCGGACCAGTGCTCCGTCGACGGATCGTAGATCTCGACAGTGCCAAGGACGCGTGACTTTTGCTTCCCCTCGCCGTACTTGCGCTTGCCTTGCCCGCCGACGAGGTACATCTTGCCATCGGGTGCGGTCGCCGTCGCACCGGCCGACCTATTCCAGGCGGGAGCGGTTCCGCCCTCGATCCACCGATCATTCCACTTCGATTTGCTGTGATAGATCGGACCCAGCGACTGGTCCCATTCGCCCTTCGTCGGGTCGTAGTACACGGAGCCGCTCGGCGTGAAATAGTGAGCACGACCGAGTCGATCCGACCCGCCGAAGGGCAGCTCGAAGTCGAAGTGAGTGGAAGTGTCTACGTACTCCCGCTGAGCAGGGACGAATTTCGTCTCCCGTGTTCCCTCGATGATCACGCCCCGAGAGTGGTGGTGGACAACGCGGCGACGAAGCGGGCGGATTTCTGGACCCCGAACCCAGCGCTTCTTGCTGGGATCGTAGATGTCAATTGCCCATTCCCGCAGGCCGTGCTGGTACACACGCTTTGGCCCGACGCGTAGCCGACCTCCGAGGGCGAACACGTGGCCATCCGGGGAGGCACCCGCGGTGTGGTGCCAGCGGGGATCAGGCAGTGGCGGCGCTTGCTGCCACTCCGCAGCATGCGTCTCGTAGGCGAAGAAGCAGAGAGCGACAGCGACCGCACTCACCCACCACGGAGCCCGAAGTCGGCGGTTCTTGCTCGTTCGCGACGTGGCTTACTCCTTCTGCGGGATCCCGAAGTTTCCCCCAGAAGGCTCCATCGGCAGATTCTCGTCTTCGTATGGCAGGCGGGCGAGGAAGAAGACCACGTCGACGATGAAGGTCTCGGGCCGGCCGGACTCGGCTCGAGGGATCGGCTGGTTGAGAGCGATCGTGCGATCCTCCGCGCTTGCGACTTCCAACGAGTTCTGGTCGACGAGGTGCAGCAGGAACTCATACCCGTCATCGGGCGCTCCCGTGTCGGGATCCGCACCCGCGAGGATGTGCCAGTTGCCCTGAGTGTCCCTCCCGTATACGACTGGCAAGATGTCTGAGATGGATCCATGAGGAACGTGCCATTCCAGCTCGAGCGTCTTCCGGATGTACCCAGCCTCGGCGACGGTCGGGAGCTTCACGGCGGGGACGTTCGGGTCCTCCGGCGGCACCTCCGTCACGGTGATCCAGTCGCTCAGCGCGGGCAGGACTGACCTGGCCATGAAGGCGCTCAGCGCTTGCGTGCCAGGCTCGCCAACGTCGAGGTGGTTGAAATCCTCAACCTCCACTCGGAGCCCGCCATCGCCGACCGCAGCGAGCGCGGATACGTCGAACCCGGCACCGTCCTTCCCCTGCGCGCTCCAGACCGGCACGACTCCGTCGCTGCTGGACCCGGTCACGAGGTTGCCGATCGTGAGCGCCTCGTTGATCGCCTCCTCCGATAGTCGGTCCGACTCGTCCAGCTCTCCCGCGAGGATCGCATCGTCGACCCATTTCGAGAGGAGGCTTCCCACGAGCGGGATGCGGATCGCGTCGGTTCCGGCCACGAGGCTCAGCGCTTCCGTCGATGCGCTGCACGGGCTCCGGTTCAGGTTCGCCAGGAACGGGTTCCCACTGTCGGAGACGGCCGCGGTTTCGCGGTAGTCGAACAGGTCCCCGGTCCCCGGCGAGAGCCTGGCGATGAAGTCCCGCAGCGGGCCATCGATCGGGACGAGAGCTTGAAGCGCCCCGTGATGCGGCGTCGCCAGCGCCACCATCCCGCGCGTGCGGCCCGAGTAGCACTGCAGCGCTCGCTCGACGAGCCCGCCCTTGCTGAACCCGAACGAGTCGACGTATTCGAAGCGACCCGAATCGGGGTCGAGCGGCGAAGGCAGCCCACGGATCGCATCTCCCGTTCCGAGCGCCCCGTGGATGAGGTCCCGCACCGCGTTTGCCGTCTCCGACGCTCGCGCGCGCGAGTTGTAGCCGACGTACACCGGGCGATATACGCCGCGTGTCGCGTCGAGGAAGTCGCGGATGATCTGGCCGAAGCGCTCGTCGTCGTCGAGGGGATCGTCTTCCGGGCTCGTGGCGAAGAGAAGGTTCGTCACGCTCCAGCCGTGGAAGAGAAGCAGCGGAAGTCCGTTCGCGTGGATGCGCTCGCCCACGTCGGAATTCGAGCGCATGTCCGTTAGCGAGGCGGTCGGCGAGGTTCCCGCGACTAGCTCTTCCAGCTTCGCCGCGAACTGCAGGTAGTACTCCAGCACCTGATCGTCCGGAACGGGCACGGCCGCGGCCAGCAACGGAAGCGACTTCCCGACGAGTCCCGCGACGACGGGCTGACCCAACTCGGTGGTCGAGAAGTCCAGGCCGGTCACCACGACACGGTCGATCTCGTCGACCGCGTGCAGGTACGGCACGGACCGGAACACCGTGAACTTCGTGCCGTCCCATCCGAACGGAAACAGCGCGCCCTCCTCGACTCCGGCGGCTTCCGCGGCTGAGTACCCAGCGGTGAGAATCACCGGTGCGATCAGCTTCGGCACGACACCACCCGGAATCAGGGGCTCGAGGCGGATCTCGAGCTCGGGTCCGACGGCGCGCACTACCGGCGCGTTCAGCTCGGGATCGAGGGGAATGGGCTCACCGGACGCCACCTCGGGCGAGTCGGACAGCTTGAGCGTCACTCGCGCGTCGCCCGCGAGCGCGAGCGGTGGGATGTCGATGCGCAAGCGGCCGCCGGGCATCTCGACGGCCCCGCCGAGCGACGACCGGATCTCCGCGGTCGCCTGCGTCGGCTCGGTCGCGTCGAGCGAGAGTGCGATGTCCAGTCGCGTTACCTGAGGTATCGAGAAGTCCGGATCTGCCGCAACCGCGACCGCGCGCAGGGTCGGAGGGAAGCCAGGCGCTTCGATCTCGAGTGTCACCAGCCCAGCGGGAAGCCCGTTCAGGGCGTACTCGCCCGCAGCGTTCGAGGTCGCGCTGAGAGCCCCGCGCGATACCACCGCGCCCGCGACGAGCGCTCCGGAGTCGAGATCGGTCACAGTTCCAGCAATCCCGCCCGTCATTGGACGGTGCGCGAGCGCGACGTCGAGCGTCGCACCTGCCGCGTCCGGGACGATGACGCTTGCGGTCGTAGCGCTGAGATACCGCGGGTGCGTGGCTTGGACGGAGTAGGTGCCCGGGGGTACCGCGACCACGTTGTAGGCGCCCGAGCTGTCGGTTCGAGCGCGCAGGAACTCGCTCGTCCCGATCTGCACGCTCGCGCCCTCGATTCCGAATCCCGTCGAAGCGTCGCGAATGACGCCGGTGAGATATCCCCGACGGCTCGAGCGGAGTCCGAACTCCAGCGGATCGACGGCATTCACGAGGACGACTGCGTGGATCGACTGCGGCTCGTGGTCAGCGGCCGAGGCCACGATGCGCAGATCCTGGAGAGCGGGGAGCCCCGAGAGCTGGAAGCGGCCATCGGCGTCCGCCACCGCGGTCGACGTTCCAGCGGTGACGGTCGCCCCGGCGAGCGGCGCGCCTGAGAGCAGGTCTCGGACCGTCCCCTGCGCGTCGGGGCTGATCGCGACCGGACGTGCTCTCCCCGTAGCCTCAGGGTAGTCGAGGGCAAGAGGTTGCGGGCTTCCATCGACGGTGCCGCTCGCCTCGAACTGCACGAAGCCGTCGAGGAAGCCGGGTTTCTCGAGCCGAAGGCTCCGCGTACCTGCGGGAACATTCAGGAAGATCGCGCGCCCGTGCGCATCGGAGAGCAGCTGCTGGTTCGGACCGAGAAGGGTAATGCGAACGCCCTGCTCCTCGACCCCCGTCATGGCGTTGCGCGTCGTCGCCACCACGCTGACGGCGCTTCCTACGGATCGGAGCGCCGGCGCGAGACGCACGTCGACTGCTTCTGTGTTGTCGATCTGGTACGAGAACGCGGCGAACCCAGTCTTCGACACCGCGACCGAGAACGGTCCGACGGGAATCCCGTTGATCTCGAATGCGCCGTCTTCGCCGGAGAGCGCGGTCAGCGTCGCGCCCGTCGAGGTCACGCGCACCTGTGCGCCGGCGAGCGGCAGGCCGTCCGCGGCGCTCGTCACCACGCCTTCGAGGTGATTGCTCGCCGCTCCGGACCCGGTCAGCGTTGCGGGCAGAATCCCCGTCGTCCAGCGCAGCATCGCGGCGTCCATCTCGAGCGTCTCTCCGAGAGCCGCGTCTTCGCTGAGGTACGCGGGAATGAAGCCCGAGCGGCGCACGACCAGAGAGAACGGACCCGGCGGCACGTCGGTCTGGTAGCGACCGTCGCTGCCGCTGATCAGCACCAGATCCTCGGCGCCGCGCGTGATCGTCACCGTTGCGCCACCGATCGGCGTACCGGTAACCGCATCGGTGAGCTGACCGCGCAGCGTCGCGATCGGAAGCGCCGTCGACGTGACGTTGGTGACGAGCACCTCCTGCGGCCCGCCGAACCGCTGGTAGACGACGCGGATGTCGTTCAGGCCCGGGGCGAGCGGGATGTGATCGAACTGACGGATTCCCGCGCTGAGCGTTCGGCCTCGGAAGGACGTGAGTTGGCGCCCGCCGACGTACAGCGCTTGAAGCGCGAGCGTCTCGAGCGCCTCGAGACGCAAGCTCGTCTCGAGCGCGGGGATGCTGCTGCCCGCGACCGGGTCCAGGATGCGCAGCGCGGAGTCGCTGCGCGTCAGGTTGAGCGGAACCACGGCCGAATTTCCTGCACGGTCGCGCAGCACGAACAGGATCTCGTTCAGACCTGGATCGAGCGCGAAGTCGGCGAACTCGAACGTGTGGGTGTAACGGAGCGTGTCTCCGAAGATCCCCGGCACAATGGTGAGGATCGGGATCGTGAGTGCGTCGCGGAAATCCACCTGCGACACGATCTCGAGGAACGCTGGCTCGGACACGACGCCCTGGATCGTCGCCGTCGACGCGAGCAGGGTCCGCCCGGACCCAGGCGCCATCGAGATCACGCGCGGCGGCGTGGTGTCGCGCGTGATGCGCACGCTCGCGCGCTGGCCGAACGGGTACGCGATCGCGTCGACCGTGTTCGCCCCCTCGAAGAGCGGCACGTCGGCCGTGAAAGTCTGCAGATCGTCGCCGCGCACGGCGGGCCGGCCGTTCAGCGAGACGAACGGCGTGCCGAGCGGTGCGCGGACACTCACCGGGACCGTGACGGTGTTCACGAGCGCGCCATCGATCGGCTGCAGGATCGCGATCGGCTCGCGCGAGGCAACGCGGTAGAAAGTGAACGAGAAGCTCGACGTCTCGCCTCCACTCTCGAGCTCGAGCGTGAACGTGTTCGGGCCGAGCGCGAGCGGCAGATCGAAGGCGTCCAGCGCAAGCCCGGCTGGGAAGCTGCGCCCGTCCGGAACACCGTTCAGCGAGACGACCGTCGTCGTGGCGGCGAAGTTCAGGTCGATCGAGAGGCTCTGCGAGAGCACCGCCTGCCCGTCGAGCACGCCGACCAGCGCTGCGGTCGGCGCGTTCGGGTCGACGTCGAAGACGAGCGTCGTCCCCTCGTACCAGCCCGCTGCGTCGCGCGCGAACACGATCAGCGCGTTTTCACCCTCGAGCAGCGGCAGGTCCGGGATCACGAAGTGCCCGTCGACGACCGGCGCCGATCCCCACAGGACCTCCGGACCGAACCGGCCGTCCTTGAGGAACCAGTCGACCGTGTGAAAAACATTTCCAGGCAGGTTGCGCGGGTCTTGCGGATGCGTGGATAGATCCGTGACGTTGCCCGTGATCGTGGTCGACGTCCCGCCGAGCCGCGAGCCCTCGAGCGGCGCGATGAACTGGACCTGGGGTCGCGTGGCGTCGACCAACAGGTCGAGATCGTCGATCGCGGTGCCTGCGTCCGCATGGAAGCTGAACGGGCCCGCATTGTCGGCGCGGGCGGTCGGCGCGGCGCCGAGCAGCGCGATCGCAAGGGCCAACGCGAGTCGCGGCATGCGCGCCTTCATCAGCTCTCGCCCTCTGGCAAGAGCAGGAAGTAGCGCGCGAAGAAGCGCGGCTCGAAGTCGAGCGGCAGGAGCTGGAGAATCGTCGCTGGATCGAGCTCGAACTGGAGCTCCTCGATCGCCCTCAGCTCCTGTGTCGGCTCAGCGTCGAACTCTTCGACCTCGGGAATCGTGACCGTGCCGCCCTCCTCGGCGAACACGTAGAGGTACGCCTGCCCGCTCTGCCCGACGACGATCCGGTCGACTGGGGGGGAGAACTGTTCCGGGGACAATCCTTGCTCGGCGAGAAGCTTGCGGAAAGCCTCGAAGCCATCCGCGACGGACGCTCCGTACCCGATGCCGAACCGGCCCGGGTCGTGGAGCACGAGTCGAAGCAGCGGAGCGACACCATCGTCGCGGTTCACCTGCGCCGTGTCGCTGCCGACGCCGCCGTCCAGATCGACGGCCTGCGCGACCAGCGGGTTGTCACCAAGCGCAAGCGGAACGCCGCGAGCGACGAAGCCGCCCGCTTCGTCAACGGTTGCGGTTACGCCGTTCACGTCGACCGCCGCGGCGGGCTCGTCGACGAAGCCCGAAACGTCGGTCGCCGCTTGGCGTAGGCGCATGCCGTTGCGCGGGTGCAGAATGAAGATCGCCGGTGGCTTCTCGTACCGGACCGTGACGGAGTCGGTCGCGGTCTCCGAGCCGCGCCGAGCGGTCGCGACGAGCAGGTTGTCACCCTCGACCAGCACGACCACCGGTGCGACGAATCCGTCGGGGCCCGACTCGGCGGCGACCCCGCCGACCGCCACGCTCGCGTTCGGATCGCTGAGCGAGCCCGTCACGGGGAGGAAAGGCGTCGATACGAGCGCACCGTCGGGCGGCGACTGGATCGCGATCGCGAGCGGAGGTGCGGTGGTCTGGAGCGTCACCACGATCGACGCGAAGCCGGTGTTGCCCGCGGCGTCGCTGGCTTCCACGGCGATCGGGTTCAGCCCGGGTTGCAGGTCGAGCGAGCGTGTGAACGAGTTCGCCGGCGGCGCGGAGGTGCCCGCGACCGAGAGCGCGGTGATCGGACTCGCGTCGAGCACCGTGCCCGCGACGATCTGCGGCGCGCTCGAGAAAACCGCGCCGTTCGCCGGCGCCGTGATCGTGACGATGGGCGGAGTGGTGTCGAGCGTGACCGAGACCGCCGCGGAGTCGGAGCCGACGGCGTTCGTGGCCGTGGCGGTCACCGTGTTCACGCCCTCTTCGAGCGGAACGGTCGCGCTGAAGCTGTTGCCGGTCACCGCCGCGGCGACCCCGTTCACATTCACGACCAGCGGTGAAGTGCCTGAGACGGTTCCGGAGACCAGGATCGGGCTCTGACCGGTGAGGAGCCCGTTTGCTGGCGTGTCGATCGCGATCGTGGGCGGGGCTGCGCGCGTGACCGAGATTTCCGCCGATCCGGTGTTCCCGGCGGCGTCGGTGGCCACGCCGGTGATCGGATTCGAGCCCAGCGCTAGCGAGACGGTCGTCGTGAACTCGCCAGCCGAGAGCGGCACACTCGCGCCGTTCACCGTGAAGCTCACGATCGGACTCGCGTCGGTGACCGTGCCATTTGTCACGACCGAGGGAGCCGCGGTGAGCACTCCGTCTGCGGGAGTCGAGATGGTGACGACAGGAGGCGTCGTGTCGCGCGTGACGCTGACCTGCGCGCTGGCCGAGCCGGCGGCATTGGTTGCCGTCGCGAGGAGCGTATTCGCGCCTTCGACAAGCGGAACGACGGCGCTGTAGGTCGATCCCGTGAGCATCGCCGCGACGCCATTCACGCCGATCGAGACGCCGGTCCCGGTGAAGGTGCCCGTGACCGTAACCGAGGCGGTCGGGAGCAGCGCCGCATTTGCGGGCGAACCGATCGCGATCGTCGGCGCGCTGTCGACGGGGAGCGTGCCTGCGGCCAGCCCGAGCTTCGCTGAGCCGTCGGGCCCGAGCGTGGACTGAATCCGGACACCGAACACCCAGCCCTGCGTCGAGGCGCCGGTCAAACTCGCGATCGAGAGCCCTGGAGCCTGCAGGCGGAACGTCGCGGTCGTGATTGCCCCGCCCGCGCTGCCGTTCTGGCCCAGGCGAACGCCCCAATCCCAGGTGCCTACCGGGTTCATCACGTTCCCGGCACCGACCTTCGAGACCTTGTTCTTGCTGGCTTGGAATTGTGTGACTACGCCAGAACAGGGCACGGAGAGCTGTGGAACGAGGGTCTCCGGAGTGACGTTTCCGAAGAGCCCGAGCAAGTCGCCCTGTCCGGCCGGGATCGACACGGTGATGTCGACGCCGTTTCCGCCCGGCGCGTTGGTCAACGTGAGCGTGGTTTGAACCGAGTCACCAGAGATCGGGCTCGAGAAGGCATACGTGACGGCGTCGGCCGGGCGCGCGCCGAACAGGCCGATGATCACGGAAATCCCAAAGAGCTTGAGGACACTCACGCCCGCGCATCTTCTCCCATGGACCCGCGGAACTTCAATCACTAAATCGACGAACCGGGGCACTTCTCAGCCGACATCGCACTGGGCTAGAGTGCGAGGCGATGAAGTCTTCATTCTCGAAGAGTGCTTGTCTGTTCATGCTCGTGGCCATCGTCTTTGGCGGAGCAGGCGTCTCACGTGCGGAGTGCTGTCAGCTCGTCAAGATCGAGCCAACGCCTCCGACGACGCACGTTCGCGTCTGCGCTGCGGCCGAAGGCCCCGCTTGCTCGCAGCCGCTTTTCGACGGTGAAGTCACTCACGGCTCGCCGGTGCCGATCTGCAGCGCGGGCGCCGAGGTCTTCTATCAGGAGCTCGATCCGGTGAGCGGTGAGCTCGGCCCGGCGACCGCAGCCGCCTGCAACGCGCAGCGCAATATCGAGCTCTGAGCCCCGCGCAGCTAGGCCGGTCTAGGCCGAAGCGACGAGCTGGCGCAGCTTCAGGAGCTGCTGTCGCACCAGGGCCAGGCCCTCGCGCGGTGGCTCGACGGCGCCGGCCTTGTGCGCGCGCTGCAGCTCGAGCAGTCGCTTGCGCGCGCCCTCGATCGTGAAGCGCTCGGCGTACAGCAGGTGCTTCACCACGAGGATGGTCTCGAGGTCCTTGCGCCGGTACATGCGCTGCTTGGAGCGCGACTTCGGCGGGACCATGGTCTTGAACTCGGTCTCCCAGAAGCGCAGCACGTAGGGCTCGACGCCCACGAGCTTCGCCACTTCGCCGATCCGGAAATAGGTCTTGTCGGGAATCTTCGCGAGCGGATCCTGGATCGCGTCGATCATGCGTTCACCCCCGCGACCAGTCTAGCGAACGCCTCGCGTCAGGTGCACCGGCCCTGATAGGTCAAGCGACGCTGCGCCCCCGAGTCGAGGTCGAGAAAGCTCCAACACGCGTCGTAGGCCGAGTCTCCGAAGGGTGAGCGGGCGGGGCACTCGATCGCGGTCGGCTTGCCTCCGGGGAGCGGTACGACGGCGTAGCCACCATCGGGTGCGATCTCGAGCGCGAAGGCGAAGGAGGCACCGCCTTCGAAGTAGACGTCGTCGCGCACGAGCAAGCGGTCGCCTCGCACGCCGACTACGACCGCGTCGATCGGCGCGGACCACTCGCGCGCAATCGCGTCGTTCGGCCCCAGCTCGACGATTCGGTCTGCCTGGAGCAGCGGATCGCCGAGCCGCGGGATCCGCGTCAGGACGGCGGTCAGCGAGGGGCCGCACGGGTGGTTGTAGTGGATCTCCGTCGCGTACTTCGCGCTGGCCTCGGCGCCCGGGCCGGCGAAGAACGGAAGCGGCAGACCGCGATCCCGGGCGATCGCCTGCAGCGCTTCCAGCGGGTGGATCGGGGCGGCGGCGACGTCGGCGGCGAGGCGCTTTTCGACGAGAGCAACGCGCTCCCACGCGGCTTCGGGGCCGGTTCGGGTCGGCGGTTCGATCGGGTCGCCCCCACAGGCAGACGCCGCGAGCACGAGCAGCAGGCCCGCGTGCCTCCAAGGGACGAGCCGGCTCACGCGCTACTCGTCGTCGTCCTCTTCGTTGCCGGTCTCGATCTCGCCGCCCTCGTTCAGGGCGTTCTTCAGCACGAGGCTCGGCTTGAAGGTGAGCACGCGGCGCGCCTCGAGCTGGATCTCCTCGCCGGTCTGCGGGTTCCGGCCCTTGCGCGCGTTCTTCTCGCGCACGATGAAGTTCCCGAAGCCGGAGAACTTCACCTTCTCCCCGCCCACGAGCGCGTCCTTGATCACGTCGAAGACGGTCTCGACCAGCTCCGCGGACTCCTTCTTCGAGAAGCCCACGCGTTCGTAGATGGTCTCGACGATGTCGGCCTTGGTCATCTCTCTGCCCTCCCCAAAGAACCTTGCTAGCGGAGCTCTCCGCCGAAGCGCTGTCCGAGCATGTCGACCACCCGCTCGGTCGTCTTTGCGACTTCCGCGTCCAGAAGCGTCCGGTCCGGACGCTGGAAGACCAGGCGGAACGCGATGCTGACCTTGCCTGCGGGTATTCCCTTGCCCTCGTATCGGTCGAAGATCGCCGCAGATACAAGCATATTGCCCGCGGTCTTGCGGATCGCGTCGAGCACCTCGCCGGCCGGCTGGCTGGAGGCGAGCAGGACCGCCAGGTCGCGGCGCACCGCGGGATACGACGAGACCTCGCGGTAGCGGGACGGCTCGCCGGGCCTGTCGAGCAGCGCCTGCAGGTCGACCTCGAGCAGCGCGCAGGCGGCGCTGATCTCGAAGGCCGACGCGACCTCGGGATGGAGCTCGCCCAGCCGACACAGAACGGTGTCGACGCTGCGCAGCTCGCCCGACGCGCCCGGGTGGAGCCACGGCGCGCTCGATCCGGCCTGGAAGACCGCGCGCTGGCCGAGCTCGGCGAGCAGGCTCTCGGCGATGCCCTTGGCTTCGAAGAATGCCGGGATCGGCGACCCGGGTTCCCACAGGCTGGCGCGCTCGCCGCGCGTGACCAGCGCAGCCGCGCGCAGCGGCTCTTCCGGCAGCTCGCCGGGCCCGCGCGCGAGGAACGTGCGGCCGACCTCGAAGATCCGCACCGAGTCGACCTGGCGCGAGAGGTTGCGCCGCGCCGCGCGCAGCAGTCCCGGCAGCAGGCTCGTGCACAAGAGCGGTCCCATGCCCGGCATCGGGTTCGCGAGCCGCACGCCGCGCCGGAGCGCGTCGTCGGTGGGCAGGCGCAGCGCGTCGAGGTCGGCGGGCTGCAGCGTCGGCATCAGCCGGATCTCGATCAGGCCGGCCGCCTTCAGCTGGTCGCGCGTGCGCTCGACCAGCGCGAGCGACGCCGGGCGCGAGACCGGGGCCAGCGCCGCGCGCGGCATGGTGGGCTCGATCGCGTCGTAGCCATGGATGCGCGCGATCTCCTCGATCAGGTCCTCGGCGATCGACAGATCGTTGCGCCAGCTCGGCACCGTACAGCGCAGCCGATTGTCGACATCGAGCCGCGCCTGCACGCCCACGCGCGCGAGCAGCGACACGATCTCCTCGGTGGTGAGCTTCGTGCCGAGCAGACGGTTCGGGTGCGAGGGATCGAGCACGATCTCGCCGGAGCGAGGCGCAGCGACGCCCCTCACTTCGACGCGCCCGCGCGAGACCGTGCCGCCGGCCAGCTCGGCGAGCAGGCGCGCCGCGCGATCCGCCGCGCGCGCGACACCGTCCGGATCGACGCCGCGCTCGAACCGGTACGAGGCCTCGCTGCGCAGACCGAGGCGCTTCGAGGTGCGGCGCACGCGGGTGGGCGCGAACTGCGCGCTCTCGATCAGCACGTCGCGCGTGGTCGCGCGCACCTCCGTCTCGGCGCCGCCCATCACGCCGGCGATCGCGACCGCGCGCTCGGCGTCCGCGATCACCAGGTCGTCCGGTGCGAGATCGCGCGTCTCGCCGTCGAGCGTCGCGAGCTTCTCGCCGGAGTGGGCGCGGCGCACGCGGACTTCGGCGCCGCGCAGGCTCGCGAGGTCGAACGCGTGCAGGGGCTGGCCGTATTCGAGCAGCACCAGATTCGTCACGTCGACCACGACGTTGATCGCGCGCATGCCCGCGGCTTCCAGCCGCGCGGCGAGCCAAGCCGGCGATGGCCCGATCTGGACGCCGCGCACGACGCGCCCGACGTAGAGGTGGCAGCCGTCCGGGTCGTCGATCGCGATGCGGACGTCTTCCGAGGCGGCGCGCGTGCCCTCGACCGGCTCGGACGGCGGCATGCGCAGCGTGCCGCCGAACAGCGCGCGCACCTCGCGCGCCATGCCGAGCATCGACACCCAGTCGCCGCGGTTCGGCGTGATCTCGACGTCCAGGATCGTCTCGCCCGCTTGCAGCACCTCCGAGAGCGGTGCCCCGATGTTCGCGCCCGGATCGAGCACGAGGATGCCACTCGGGTCGTCGCCGAGCCCGAGCTCGCGCGCGGAGCAGATCATGCCCTCGGAGACCTCCCCCCGAATCTTGGACTTCTTGAGCTTGGTGCCGTCGGGCAGCGTCACGCCGGGCACCGCGACTGCGACCTTCTGGCCGGCCGCGACGTTCGACGCCCCGCACACGATGGTGGCGGGCGCCGCCTCGCCGAGGTCCACGCTGCACACCGAGAGTCGGTCCGCGTTCGGGTGCTGCTTGCGCTCGAGCACGTGGCCGACCCGGATCGCGGACAGGTCGGGTCCCGTGCGCAGCACCTCCTCGATCTCGAGGCCCGCGAGCGTGAGGCGCTCCTCGAGCTCTGCCCGCACGGGCAGATCGATCCAGGTCGCGAGCCAGCCGAGCGGGACCCTCATCCGACCTGCTCCAGCACGCGGACGTCGCCGTCGAGCATCAGGTGGATGTTCGGAATCCCGCAGTGCTGCATCGCAGAGCGGTCCATGCCCATTCCGAACGCGAAGCCCTGGAAGCGGCGCGAGTCGATCCCGCAGTTCTCGAGCACGCCCGGATGGATCATCCCGCAGCCGCCCCACTCGAGCCAGCCGCCGTTCCAGGAGAAGTCGAACTCCGCGGAGGGCTCCGTGAACGGGAAGAAGTGCGCGCGGAAGCGCAGCCGTACGTCGGGCCCCATCAGGTGACGCGCGAAGGCGTAGAGCACGCCCTTCATGTCGCCGAAGCTGGTGTGCTCGTCGACGATGAAGCCCTCGATCTGGTGGAAGAACGGCGACTTCGTGGCGGAGTGGTCGACGCGGAACACGCGCCCGGGCGCGATGAAGCGGAACGGCGGCGTGCGTCCGGTCATGGCGCGGATCTGCACCGGCGAGGTGTGCGTGCGCAGCACGTTCCCGCCCTCGACGAAGAACGTGTCGTGCGAGTCGCGCGAGGGGTGATCGGCGGCGATACGCAGCGCGTCGAAGTTGTTCCACTCGCTCTCGACTTCCGGGCCCTCCTCCACGGAGAAGCCGAGGCCGTGGAAGAACTCCGCCATCTCGCGCTCGATCAGCGTCACCGGATGCAGGTGACCGCGCGGGGGTGCTGCGCCCGGTAGCGAGGCGTCGAGCACGTGCTCGGCGAGCGAGCGCTCGGACTGCGCGCGCTCGAGCGCGGCCTGGCGTTCGCTGGCCACCGCCTCCACGCGCGCGGCGGCGCGATTCAGCGCTTCACCCGCTGCGGCGCGCGCGTCGGGCGCGAGCTCGCCGATCCCGCGCAGCAGCGCCGACAGGGCGCCCTTCCGGCCGAGGTAGCGCGCGCTCGCCTCGCGCAGCGCCTGCAGCGACGACGCGCGCGCGATCGCCTCGCACGCCTCGCGCTCGAGGAGCTCGAGCTGCCCGGTGCCGGTGGACATCCGGGTGCGCTCGCTCAGGCGGCGTTCTTGGCGAGCGCGACCAGCTCCGAGAACGCCTTTGGCTCGGCCACGGCCAGGTCGGCGAGGACCTTGCGGTCCATCTCCACGCCCGCGCGCTTGAGGCCCGAGATGAAGCGGCTGTAGGTCAGCCCGTGCTCCCGCGCGGCGGCGTTGATGCGCGCGATCCACAGGCGGTGGAACTGGCGCTTGCGCTGCTTCCGGTCGCGGTACGCGTAGACCAGGCTCTTCTCGACCGCGAGGCGCGCGGGCCGGATGAGCTTGCCGCGCGCGGCGCGGAAGCCGCTCGCGAGCTTCAGGATCTTCTTGTGGCGACGGCGCTTGGTGACTCCGCGCTTGACTCGCATGGCTCGTTCTCCTTCGTTTCTTGCCGTAGCTCAGACGTACGGAATCATGCGCTTGAGGCGCGGCTGATCGGCGTCGGACGCCACCACCGTACCGTCGAGATTGCGCTTCCGCTTGCTGGTTCGATTGATGAGGCGGTGCCGCTTCATCGCTTGCGGGCGGGTCACCTTCCCGGTGCCCGTCTTCTTGAATCGCTTCGCGGCCGCTCGCCGCGTCTTCACCTTAGGCATCGCTCGCTTCCTCGTCGTGCTCGTGCTCGTTCTCGTCGCCGTCCTCGTGATCCTCGTCGTCGTCGTCATCATCATCGTCGTCGGAGTCGTCGGGCATTTCCGGCTCCTCCTCGGCGACCGGCGCGGGTAAGCCCGCCTCCGCGGCCGCGCGCGCCGCCTTCTCCTGCTCCGCCGCGCGCCGCGCCAGGATCTTCTTGATCGCCGCTCGGTCGGGCGCCACGATCAGCGAGAGCATGCGTCCTTCCATGTGGGGCGAGGACTCCGCCTTCGCGATCTCCGCGAGCCGCTTCACCACGCGATCGAGCAGGTCGCGACCGACCTGCTGGTGCATGATCTCGCGCCCGCGGAACGTGACCGTCGCCTTGACCTTGTCGCCCTCGATCAGGAACCGCTCCGCCGCGCGCAGCTTGAAGGCGAGATCGTGCTCGTCGATCTGCGGCCGCAGCTTGATCTCCTTCAACTGGCTCTGGTGCTGGGATCGCTTCGCGGTCGCCGCCTTCTTCTTCAGCTCGTACTTGTAGCGCCCGTAGTCCATGATCTTGCACACCGGCGGCGTACCGTTCGGGGAGATCTCGACCAGATCGAGCCCCACGCGTGAAGCGATGTCCCGAGCGGCGTCCGTCGGCATCACGCCGAGCTGCTGGCCTTCCTCGTTCACCACCCTCACCTCCGGTACCCGGATCGCCCGGTTCACACGGACCTTGTCCTTCTCGGGCGCGATGTCGCGCCAACGGCGTCTACGAAATCCCACGCGTTTTGATCTCCTCCTGGATGTTGATCTGGAATCGTTCGAACGGCAGAACCGTCTGGCCCGATACGTGTCGGCGGCGCACGCTGACGCTGCCGGATTCCTGCTCGCGCTCGCCGACCACGAGCACGTAGGGAACCTTCTGCGTCTCCGCGGCACGCACGCGGTAGTTCAAGGTCTCGTTGCGCGCGTCGAGCTCGGCGCGCGCGCCCGAGGCGCGGAGCTTCTCGACGAGCGAGCTGGCGTAGGCCGTCTGGTGATCGCTGACGGGCAGCACCGCGATCTGTTGCGGTGACAGGAACAGCGGGAAGTCGCCGCCGGTGTGCTCGACGTAGATCGCGATGAAGCGCTCGAGCGACCCCAACACCGCACGGTGGAGCATGGCGGGCTCGTGCTCCTGTCCGTCGGCGCCGATGAACCGGAGGCCGAAGCGGCCGGGCATCGCCATGTCCACCTGGATGGTCGAGAGCTGCCAGGCGCGGCCCAGCACGTCCTTGAAGTGGCACTCGATCTTGGGCGCGTAGAACGCGCCCTCGCGCGGCTTGATTCCGCACTCGAAGCCGGCACGCTCCACCGCTTCGACCAGCAGCTTCTCGGCACGCTCCCAGTCCTCGGCCCGGCCGATGTACTTGTCGGGCCGCGTCGAAACGTAGATCTGCGCGCCGGTGAGACCGAGATCGCGCCAGACCTCGGCGGTCAGCGCCATGAAGGCGTCGATCTCGGAGCCGATCTCGTCCCAGGCGCAGAAGATGTGGCCGTCGTCCTGCGCCATCGAGCGCACGCGGTGCAGGCCGTGCAGCGAGCCGGTGCGCTCGTTGCGGTGCAGGCGCGAGAACTCGGCCAGGCGCAGCGGCAGCTCGCGGTACGAGCGTTTCTTCGAGCGGAACACCAGGCAGTGTCCCGGGCAGTTCATCGGCTTGATGCCGAGCTCTTCGCCCTCTTCGGAGCCGGGGAACAGGAAGAAGTCGTCGTGGAAGTTGTCGTAGTGGCCCGACGTCTTGTAGAGCTCCGCCGAGAACACCTGCGGGCACATGATCTCGTCGTAGCCGTGCTTGCGGTACAGCTCGCGGATGTACTCGACCAGCGCGTTGTACAGCACCAGGCCCTTGGGCAGGTAGAACGGCGAGCCCTGCGCCCACTCGTGGAAGCTGTACAGCTCGAGCTCGGCGCCGACCTTGCGATGGTCGCGCTCGCGCGCGGCCTCGAGCCGCTGCTCGGACTCCGCGAGCTCCTTCGCGTCCTTGAACGCGATGCCGTAGATGCGCTGGAGCATCTTGTTGCGCTCGTCGCCGCGCCAGTACGAGCCCGCGAGCTCGGTCAGCTTGAAGGACCCGATCTGTCCAGCGCGCTGCACGTGCGGGCCGCGACACAGGTCGGCGAAGCCGCCGTGGCGGTAGATCGTGATGTCCTGGCCCTCCGGGATGTCGTCGAGCCGCGAGATCTTGAGCAGCTCGCCCAGCGAGGTGAACAGCCGTCGCGCCTCGTCGCGCGACACGACCACGCGCTCGAAGGGCGCGTCCTCGGCGACGATCTTGGCCATCTCGGCCTCGATGCGCGGCAGGTCGTCGGGGGTGATGCGCACCGGGATGTCGAAGTCGTACTGGAACTTCTCGCTGTGGTCGCTGCGGCCGACGTCGATCTGTGTCGCGGGCCAGAGGCGCTTCACCGCGTCGGCCATCACGTGCTCGGCCGAGTGCCGGATCACCTCGCCGCCCTCGGGGTCGCGCGCGGTCACGATCCGGAGCCGTCCACCCGCCGTCGGAAGCGGCGCGCGCAGGTCGATCAAGGCGCCGTCGATGTGCCCGGCGAGCGCGGCCTTCGCGAGCCCCGGGCCGATCCGTTTGGCGACGTCGAGCGCAGTGCTCCCGCCGGGCACGCTCATACATGTGCCGTCCGGCAGCTCGATCAAAAGTTCACCGCCGCTCATGCGTGGCTCGCCCTGGGACAGAAGGAGGCACTCGTGGTAGGCACGGGCGGTTTCGAACCGCCGACCCCTACCGTGTCAAGGTAGTGCTCTACCCCTGAGCTACGTGCCTGTAAACCAGCGACCTGAGTATCAATTCCGTCCTGGGGCGTCAATTTCGCCGCGCCCCGGCGCGAGCTGTTCGGCGGCCGGCGGGGGGGCTTCGACGCGCAGCCGGGCCCGCCCTGCCCCCGCCTCGACCGGGGTGAGGGCGAAGCCCTCGAAGTGCAGCCTCGCGAGCCGCTCCTGCAGGCCACCTGCGGACAGCGAGGAGACCACCCGCAGCGTGGCGCTGCCCGCCTCGAGCGTGCGGAGCTCGGCGCTCTTGGCCGCGAGCGTGCTCAGGATCGCCCGGCGCACTGCGTCGACCTGCGCCAGGCTCGAGACGGCCTCGAGCTCGAGCTCGACGGGGCGCTCACCGGGCGTCTGGGCCTGCCAGTTCCGCTCGAGCTGGAGGCCGAGATTGGCCGCCAGCTGGGGCTCGAGCGCCGCGAGCGCGCGCGCGATCGCCTCGTCGCGCTCCGCGTCGTAGCCGGCGGCCTCGAAACGGGCGATCGCGAGCTCGCTGCCGTCGTCGGCGCGCAGCGCCCGGGCGCGCACCTCGGCGACGCCGCCGGCCGCGACCTGGGCGTCCGGGTTCGGCCGCCAGTCGACCTCGAGCTCGAGGCCGACGTCGGCGCCGCCGCCGCGCGCGAGCTCGAGCGCGCTGCGCGGCTCGCTCTTCTCGCCCGGCCGCAGGTCCGAGTCGACCAGCACGAACTGCTGTGCCTCGAGCTTCGTGCGCAGCGCGCGGGCCAGGTGCGATAGCGCGCCGACCGGCGGCGCTGTCGCGAGCTCGCCGACCGGGCGCACGCGTATCACCAGCGACGGCCGCTCGCCGGCGTCGCGGACGAAGCCCGCCCGCACCAGGTACGCACGCAGCTCAGGCGTGTCGATGCGCGCCGTCACGGGCAGCACCCATTCCTGGATGCCCGGATCGAGCGACGATGCGCGCTTCCGCAGCGCGCCGGTGACGCGATAGGTGAGCACGAACGACTGAGCCTGCGGCTCGAGCTGCGCGCGCAGGCGCTCCAGCTCGCTCGGGAAGCGCTCGGGCGGAATCAGCGTGCGCGAGGCTTCGACGACGGCCGCGACCAGCGCCGCGCGGAAGGCGGCGTCGCGCGGCGCCGGCTCGGTGGCGGAGGCCACGGCGACCACGCCCTCGCTCGTGACCGTGAGCGGCTCGAGCGCGAACGCCGGCCGCGCGGCGAGCAGCGCCGCCGCGAGCGCGAGGGCGAGCCCGGTCCGAGTCAGGCGACGCGACATCGCGCGGCCCCGCTTCCGAAGATCTCGTCCAGCTCGCGCACCAGCTCCTGGCTGACGCGCACCTTGTGGCGCGGCAGGTCGAAGACGGCCTCCGCGCCGCTCGCGAGCCGCAGCTCGAGCCAGACCGGCACCGGCCCCGGCACCAGGTCGAGCACGCGGCGCAGGCCGGCGAGCCGCTCGCGGCTGGCCTCGGTCTCGCTCACCACCACGGACAGACGGCTGGTGCGCTGCGTCCAGGCGTCGGCGAGCTGCACGATCTCGTCGGCGTGCAGCTCGGGGCGGTCGGGCTCGCCCGACACGTTCCCCTTGATCAGGACCGGCGTCCCGGCCTGGAGCAGCGCCGAGAACTTCGCGTAGGTCTTGGGGAAGAACACGATGTCGATCGTGCCGCCGAGATCCTCGAGCGTGGCGCGCGCCATCAGGTCGCCCTTCTTGGTGTTCTGTACGCGCAAGCCGCCGAGCAGCCCGCCCAGCCAGACCTCGCGGCGGCGGCTCGGATCAGCAGGAATCTGGTCGAGCCGGAAGCTGGTGAACAGCTCGAGCGGGCGCGCGTGCTCGCGCAGCGGGTGGCCGGTGACGTAGAAGCCGAGCGTCTCCTTCTCGCCCGCCAGGCGCTGGGCTTCGGGCCACTCGGGCAACTCGGGGAGCGCCGGTGCTCGGCTTGCGGCCGTGACACCGAACAGCGACACCTGGCCGAGCTCGCGGTCGCGCTGCTCGCGCTGCGCGCGCTCGATCGCCGCCGGCACCGCGGCGAAGAGCGTGGCGCGCGTGGCCTTGGCGAAGTCGAACGCGCCGGCGCGGATCAGGCTCTCGATCACGCGCCGGTTCACGCGCTTGGGGTCGATCCGGCAGGCGAAGTCGTACAGGGTCTCGAACGGACCGCCCGACTCGCGCGTCTCGAGGATCGCCTCGATCGCCCCCTCGCCCACGTTCTTCACGCCGGCGAAGCCGAAGCGGATGCCCTCGGGCACGACCGCGAAGTCGCGCTCCGACGAATTCATCTCGGGCGCGAGCACGTCGATGCCGCGGTCGCGTGCGTGCTGGATGTAGGGCCCGAGCTTGTCGTGGTTGCCCGACTCCATGGTGAGCAACGCGGCCAGGAACTCGCGCGGGTGGTTCGCCTTCAGGTAGGCGGTCTGGTACGTGATCAGCGCGTAGGCCGTGGAGTGCGCCTTCGGGAAGGCGTAGCCCGCGAACTTCTCGATGCTCTCGAACAGCGCCTCGGCTTTCCTCTGCTCGACGCCCTTGGCGAGCGCGCCCGAGACGAAGCGCTCGCGCTGCTTCTCCATCTCCTCGGGCTTCTTCTTGCCCATCGCGCGGCGCAGGAAGTCGGCCTCGCCGAGCGAGTAGCCGGAGACGCGGTTCGCGATCTGCAGCACCTGGTCCTGGTACACGATCACGCCGAGCGTCTCGGAGGTGACCTCTTCGAACGCGGGCAGGAAGTACTCGACGCTCGCCAGCCCGAGCTTGCGGTCGACGTATTCCTGGGTCGCCCCCGACTCGAGCGGCCCGGTGCGGTACAGCGCGATCAGCGGGATGATCTCGCGGAAGACCTTGGGCTTGAGCTTCATCACGAGCTCCGTCATGCCCGCGGATTCCATCTGGAACACGCCCTCGGTGTCGCCGCGCGAGAGCAGCGCGTAGGTCTTGGGGTCGTCCATCGGGATGTTGGCGACGGAGAAGTCCGACTGCGTGCTGGCGCGCACCAGGCGCTCGGCGTCGGCGATGATCGTGAGCGTGCGCAGGCCCAGGAAGTCGAACTTCACCAGCCCGATCTTCTCGACCATGTTCATGTCGTACTGGGTCACGACTTCGCCCGACTTCGGATCGCGGTAGAGCGGCACCAGATCGATCAGCGGCTGGTTGCCGATCACGACGCCGGCGGCGTGGGTCGAGGCGTGGCGCGTGAGCCCCTCGAGCGCGAGCGCGGTCTCGAGCAGGCGCTTCACCTGCGGGTCCTCGGCGGCCTTGGCCTTGAGCTCGGGCGACTGCGCGATGGCCTCCGAGAGGGTGATGCCGAGGATGTCCGGCACGAGCTTGGCGATCCGGTCGATGTCGTTGAACGCGAGCCCGAACACGCGACCGACGTCGCGCAAAACCGCGCGCGCCTGCAGCTTGCCGAAGGTGATGATCTGCGCGACGCGCTTCTCCGCGTGCGTGGGCCCGTCGTACTTGCGGCGCACGTACTCGATCACCTGGTCGCGACCGCGCATGCAGAAGTCGACGTCGATGTCGGGCATCGAGATCCGCTCGGGATTCAGGAATCGCTCGAACAGGATGTCGTACTCGAGTGGATCGACGCCGGTAATGCCGAGCGAGAACGTGACGAGGCTGCCCGCGGACGAGCCCCGCCCCGGGCCCACCGGCACGCCGCTCTCGCGCGCGTGGCCGATGAAGTCGGCGACGATCAGGAAGTAGCCCTCGAAGCCCATCTTGCAGATGACGTCGAGCTCCATCTGCAAGCGGTCGCGATAGACGACGTGCTTCTCGGCGAGCGGCTCGTCGTCGGCCAGGCCGAGCCGCCAGCGCAGGCCCGCCCACGATTGCTCGCGCAGCACCGCCTCGCGCGTGGTGTGCGAGGGCACCTGGAACTCGGGCATCTGGTACACGCCGGTCTCGATCTCGAGCGTGCAGCGCTCGGTGATCTCGACGCTGTTCGAGAGCGCTTCCGGCAGATCGTGGAAGACCTCGGCCATCTCGGCGGCGGACTTCACGTAGAAGCCCTTGCCGTCGAACTTGAAGCGGTTCGGGTCGTCGAGCGTCGAGCCGGTGCCGATGCAGAGCAGCGCCTCGTGCGGATCGTGGTCGTGCGCGTGCAGGTAGTGCGCGTCGTTGGTCGCGAGCAGCGGGAGCTTCAGGTCGCGCGCCATCGCCAGCAGCTCCGCCTCCACGCGCGCTTGCAAGGGGATGCCGTGGCGCTGGAGCTCGACGTAGAAGCGCCCCGGAAAGATGCGCGAGAAGTCCTCGGCGAGCTCCCAGGCGCGTTTCGTCTCGCCCGAGCCGAGCGCGCGGCAGATCATCGACGACAGGCAACCGGTGGTGGCGATCAGCCCCTCGCTGTGCTCGCGCAGGAGCGCCAGGTCGATGCGCGGCTTGTAGTAGAAGCCCTCGAGGTAGCCGCGCGAGACCAGCTGGATCAGGTTCTTGTAGCCGGTGCGGTCCAGCGCGATCAGCAACAGATGGTTGATCGCGTCGAAGCCCGACTTGTCCTGCGCGCGCTTCTCCTTCTCGAAGCGCGAGCCGGTCGCGATGTAGGTCTCGCAGCCGATGATCGGCCGGACGCCCGACGCGCGCGCCTTCTCGTGGAACTCGGCCGCGCCGAACAGGTTGCCGTGGTCGCTCATGCCCACCGCGCGCTGGCCGAGCGCCTTCACCTGATCGAAGAGCGGCGTGAGCTTGATCGCACCGTCGAGCAGCGAGTACTGCGTGTGCAGGTGAAGATGCGCGAAACCGTCCTTCGCGATCACGCCTCGCTACCCCCCGAGGGCATTCTAACGCGTCGTCGCGAAATCGAAGCTCCCGTTGACGCGGTTGCGGTGCGCCGCGATGAAGTCCGGGTCCAGCCTCACTCCCACTCGATCGTGGCGGGCGGCTTGCTAGAGATGTCGTAGACGACGCGGTTGATGCCGGGCACCTCGTTGGTGATCCGGCTCGAGATCCGGCCGAGCACTTCGTGCGGGACGTGAGCCCAATCGGCGGTCATGGCGTCGCGCGAGGTGACGCAGCGCACGGCGATCGCGTGGTCGTAGGTGCGGCCGTCGCCCATCACGCCGACGGAGCGGATCGGCAGGTAGACCGCGAAGGCCTGCCAGAGCTTGTCGTACCAGCCGGCTTCGCGGACCTCGTGCTGAACGATCGCGTCGGCGGCGCGCAGCAGGGCCAGGCGCTCCGGCGTGACCTCGCCGAGCACGCGGATCGCGAGCCCCGGGCCCGGGAACGGATGGCGGCGCGAGAGCGCGCTCGGCACGCCGAGCCGGTCGCCGACCTCGCGGACCTCGTCCTTGAACAGCTCGCGCAGCGGCTCGACCACTTCGAGCTTCATGCGCTCGGGCAGCCCGCCCACGTTGTGGTGGGTCTTGATCGTCGCCGACGGGCCGTGCACCGAGACCGACTCGATCACGTCGGGGTAGAGCGTCCCCTGGGCCAGGAAGTGCGCGCCCGCGATGCGCGAGGCCGCGCGCTCGAAGGCCGCGACGAACACGTGGCCGATCGTCACGCGCTTCTTCTCGGGATCCTCGACGCCGGCCAGCGCCGTCAGGAACGCCTCGGACTCGTCGAGCGTCTCGAGCGGGATCCGGAGCGTGTCGCGGAAGCTGCGCTCGACCTCTTCCCGCTCGCCCGCGCGCAAGAGCCCGTTGTCGACGAAGAAGCAGTGGAGCTGCGCGCCGATCGCGCGGTGCAGGAGCACTGCGACCACGGTCGAGTCGACGCCGCCGGACACGCCGCACACCACGTGGCGGTCGCCGATCCGGGCGCGCAGGTCGCGCACCTGCGTCTCGATGAACTCGTCCATCGTCCACGAGCCGGAGAGCCCGGCGATCCGCACCAGGAAGTTCTCGAGGATCCGCGTGCCGTGCTCGGTGTGCACGACCTCGGGGTGGAACTGGATCCCGTACAGGCCGCGCGCGCGATCGCGCACCGCGCCGAGCGGGCAGTTCTGCGAGGTCGCGATCACCTCGAAGCCCGGGCCGATGCGGGTGACGCGATCGCCGTGGCTCATCCAGACCGTGCTCTTGGCGGGCACGCCCTCGAACAGCGGGTCGGGCGCGCCGAGCGCGAGCTCGACGCGGCCGTACTCGCGCTCGGTCGCGGGCTCGACGCTGCCGCCGAAGTGCTGGGCGAGCAGCATCATGCCGTAGCAGATGCCGAGCACCGGCACGCCGAGCTCGAGGATCTCCTCGTTCAGCTTCGGCGCGTCGGCGGCGAACACGCTCGCGGGCCCGCCCGAGAGCACCAGCGCCTTGGGCGCGAGCGCGCGCACGCGCGCGGTGTCGACCCAGGGCGGCACGATCTCGCAGTAGATGTGGAGCTCGCGGATCCGGCGCGCGATCAGCTGTGTGTACTGCGAGCCGTAGTCGACGACGACCACGCACTCCGAGCGGCCGTCGGCCGTCACTTGCTCTCGAGCCAGTAGTTCGGCGGCTCTTCCGTGATGATCACGTCGTGCGGGTGCGACTCGCGCAGGCCCGCCGAGCTGATCTTCACGAACTCGGCGCGCGCGCGGAGCGCCGCGAGGTCCGGGGCGCCGATCAGGCCCATGCCCGAGCGCACACCGCCGAGCAGCTGGTAGAGGCTGTTCGAGAGCGGGCCGCGGTGCGGCACGCGTCCCTCGACGCCCTCGGGCACCAGCTTCGACGGCGCGCGGACCTCCTGCTGGAAATAGCGGTCGCGGTAGCCGTCGCGCATCGCCGAGAGCGAGCCCATCGCGCGGTACACTTTGTACGAGCGGCCCTGGTGCAGCACGAGATCGCCCGGGCTCTCGTCGGTGCCGGCGAACAGCGACCCGATCATGACCGTGTCCGCGCCGCCCGCGAGCGCCTTCACGATGTCGCCCGAGTACTTCACGCCGCCGTCGGCGATCAGCGGCACGCCGTGGCGGCGGCAGACCTCTGCGGCGTCCATGATCGCGGTGAGCTGCGGCACGCCGACGCCCGCGATGATGCGCGTGGTGCAGATCGAGGCCGGGCCCACGCCGCAGCGCACGGCCGAGACGTGCGCCTTGATCAGCGCCTCCGCACCCTCGGCGGTCGCGACGTTGCCGCCGACGATCTCGACATCGGGGAACGTGGCGTGCAGCTCCGCGATCGAGCGCAGCACCGCTTCCGCGTGGCCGTGCGAGCTGTCGACGAGCAGCACGTCCGCGCCGGCGCGCAGCAGCGCGTCGGCCCGCTCGAGCGCGTCCTTGGTCACGCCGACGGCCGCGCCCACGCGCAGGCGCCCGAGCGCGTCCTTGTTCGCGTTGGGATAGAGCTGCTGCTTTTCGATGTCCTTGATCGTGATCAGCCCGCGCAGGTTGCCGCCGTCGTCGACGACCAGCAGCTTCTCGATCCGGTTCTCGTGCAGGAGCTCCTTGGCGGTCTCCATCGAGACGCCGACGCGCACGGTGATCAGGCCCTCGCTGGTCATCACCGTCGAGACGGGAGCATCGAGCTTGCGCACGAAGCGCAGGTCGCGGTTCGTGACAATGCCGACCAGCCGCTCGCCGCGCACCACGGGCAGGCCCGAGATGTGGTGCTCGTGCATGATGTCGAGCGCGTCCTGGATCGGCTGATCCGGTCCGAGCGTGATCGGGTCGACGATCATGCCGGACTCGAAGCGCTTGACCTTGGCGACCTCGGCGGCCTGCGCCTCGATCGAGAGGTTCTTGTGCAGGAAGCCGACGCCGCCCTCCTGCGCCATGCAGATCGCGGTGCGGTGCTCCGTCACCGTGTCCATCGGCGAGGCGACCAGCGGCATCTTCATGCGGATGCCGGGCGTGAGCTGCGCGGAGAGATCTACGTCGGTGGGATGGACGGAGGAAGGGCCTGGCACAAGGAGGACGTCGTCGAAGGTGAGACCGTCCCGGATGGCTGCGCGACCGGAGGCGCTGGGCTCGTGCACCGCCGTCCCCCTGGCTGGAGTTGGTGGCGCACTCTAGTGGGGGAGTCGGTGAGTGTCAAGAATCGACGGCGTCGGGAGCGCGCGCATCGACGAGCATGTTGCGCACGAGTGACGAGAAGCTGCGCAAGATCGCCTCTTCGAGCTGCAGCGCGAGCGTGGGCTGATCGGAGCGCAGCCGCAGGTAGCTCTCGCGCGAGAGGCACAGGAGCTGCGAGGTCTCGATCGCGACCGCGTCGCACTCGCGCAGGCTCACGCTCACCAGGCAGAGCGCGCCGAGCACCTCGCCCGCGCCGAGCTCGCTCACGACCTGGCCATCGCTCTTGATCGCGAGCGCGCCGCTCGTGACGAAGTAGAGCTCCTCTGCCTCGTCGTGGGTGCGGAACAGCGTGGAGCCGGAGTCGAGCTCGCGCTCGGTCAGGAACTCCGCGAGGGTGCCCCGATCGCTGTCGATCAGCTCGGCCAGCAGGGGGAATCGAGCGAGCTTTCCTTTCATGGCACGAGCCTCGCAAAGACGCTGCGCAGCACTTCGAGCCGCCCAAGGCTCGACTGCGGCGGCAGCACGAAGAAGGATCCGCCCTCGAGGTGCGCGAGCGTGCCGCGCGCCGAGTCGGACAGCGACAGGCCCGGCGCGTCGGGCAGCAGCAGGTGCACGCTCGGGCGGCTGCTGCGCGCGCGCAGCCGCGCCCAGATCGCCTCGGTCGCCTCGAGCGCCGCGCCGTACGGCCCCGAGGGCAGGATGATCCCGCCCACCATGCCGTGCGCGGCGACGTCCCAGAGCGGCTCGTAGGCCTCGCCGGCGGGGACCGAGATCAGCCGCAGCGCGATGCCTTCACCCAGCGGCACGTGCCCGACCGTGCCGAGCTCGCCGAGCCGCTGCGGCTCGCGCGCCATGCGGCCGTCGATCACGAAGTGGGTGTTCTCGCGCAGCGCCGTCACGAACGCGCGCACCAGGCCGCGCTCGGGCGAGGCGATCACGACCTTCAGCACCGTGCCGGCCTTGGGCCGCTGCGTCGCGGCCCACTCGCGCAGGCGGCGGATCTGCGGCGGCGAGAAGATCGCGGCCTCGCTCTCCGCGAAGCCGCCCTCGGGCGTGGTGCGGATCTGCTCGAGCCCCAGGAAGTCGCGCGCGAACAGATCGGAGAGCACGCGCAGCACCTGGTAGTCGGGGAACGGGCAGTGGTCGACGATCTCGCCGATCTTGCGGTAGGCGGTCAGCGCGTCGATCACCTCGCGTGTCAGCGGGTGGCCGATCGCGGGGATCTGCTCGCGCGGCACGCGCAGCTCGAGCCGCAGCTCCGGCCCGGGCATGTCGCGCCGCAGCTTGTCCCACTCGTCCTTCTGGCGCACACCCTCGAGCAGCAGCATGCGCAGGGGCTTGGTGATGCGCGCGGGCTCGCGCATGTCGCCGGGGATGAACTCGAAGCGGCCTTCCTTCCAGCCCAGCGTCCGGTACAGCGCCTTCTCGCCGACGACAGCCGTGCCGTCGACCAGCGGGATCATGGCATCGATCACCTGGCCGCCGCGGATCGAGATCGTGGCCGAGGCCGGCATGCCGTCCTGCGAGATGCGCACGCTGCCGCTGCGCTGGTTCACCTGCAGGATCTGCAGCAGGTCCGCGACGGGGATCTGCGCGAGCTTGCCCTCGATCTCCTTGTCGGAGCGGATCTCGCCGAAGCGCGCGCTGCGCTCGAGGATCAGGTCGAGGTGGTCGAGCACGTCCGCGTCGTGCCACGGCGCGACCACGGTCGCGTCGCGCGAGTCCATCGAGATCGGCGCGTCCAGCTCGTCGTTGACCAGGAACACGAACGAGACCGAGCGCGTGCGCGGGTTGCCGCGCAGGATCTCCGCCAGCCGCACGCCGTCGATCACGGCCAGGTCGATCGGGCAGATCACGACCTCGGGCACGCGTTCGAGCGCGAGCTCCAGCGCCGACGCGCCGTGCGGCGCGAATTCGACGACGTGGCCGCGCCCGGTGCACGCCTCGGAGGCCGCCTTGGCGCGACCGCGATCATGGTCGGCGATCAGCAGGCGCATGCTAGCCGCGCACTCCGAAGCCCGTCTCGGCGCGCAGCCGGAACGTCATGTGCTCGATCAGCACGGGGTCGTTCGAGTGGTAGACGGGCCGCGCGCCGTCGGCGCGCGGCTTGCCCGCGACCAGCGCGTAGGGCGGGCCCTCACCGAAGCGCACGATCCAGGAAGTGTCGACCGAGACGTTGGGCGGCAGCGAGAGCGCGGTCACGGCCGGGCCGGACGGGATCGTGTCGCCGTCGGTCGCGACGAAGACCTCCGTCGCGGTCTCCGTGTCGCCGAGCGCGGCGAGCGGCGCGAGGAAGCGCGGGCGCTCCGGCCCGGGCGCCAGGAAGAGCAGCCCGCGGTCGCGCGGCCGGCAGACCAGCTCGCCGATCAGGAGCTCCGCCGCCTCGCCCGCGAAGTCGCGCGGCAGCCAGCGCGCGCGGTCGAGCAGGCGCGCGCCGATCGCGGAGAGCGGCGTCTCGGGTTCGATGCCCAGGTCGTGCACGACGCTCGAGTGCTCCTCCTGGACGCGCCGCTGGGCGGCGGCGATCAGACCCTCGAGGGTCTCGCCGTCGGCCGGGAAGTTGGCCACACCCAGCGCGGGCTTCGCGTCGAGCCGCGCCTCGCCCAGCACGTCGCGCAGGCGCTGGGCGATGCGGCGCTTCAGGACCACCCCGCCCAGCGAGTCGGTGTCGGTCACCAGCACCCAGTACAGGCGGCCGTTCTCGGCGATCAGCACGTCGGTGGTGCGCAGCGTGCGCCGAAACGCGGCCACGAGCGCCGGCAGGGCCGCGCGATCGCGGGTCGGGTCGAAGCCCTCCAGGTCCACGCTCAAGAGCGACAGGCGCCGGCCGAAGCGCTGCGCCTTGTGCACCTCCGTGCGGCCGACCTCGTCCAGGAACGCGCGGCCCGGCAGGCCGGTGAGCGAGTCGCAGAAGCTCGAGCGCGCGAGGCGCTCGCGCTCGCGCGCGGTCTCGAGCACCAGCGCCCCGATCTCGCCGAGCCGGCCCGAGACTTCGATCTCGCGCGCGCCGAAGGCGCCGTTCGCACCGGGCGTGAGCCGGGCCACGCCGATCAGCTGGCCGGCCCGCGCGCATGGAACGAGCAGCGCGCGCGGTCCGTCGCCGTCGCTCGCATCCGCGACCGGCCGGCCGTTCAGGAGCGTCTCGGCGCGCCGGCCGCCCTCGAGCTTCCAGAGCTCGGGCGTGGCCGCGGCCGGCTCGTCGCCGAGCACGACGCTGCGGCCGAGCTCGCCCTCGTCGCCGGGCTCGGTCCAGAGCTCGACGGTGCGCGCCCCCGTCTCGAGCTGGAGCAGCTCGGCGAGCTTGCGGCCGACCTCCGCCGGCGTGCGCTGGCCGATCAGACCGATGCCGCGCTCGAGCAGCGCGACGCGGCCCGCCAGCAGCGTATTCTCGTCGAGCAAGCGGCGGTCGTCGGACTGTCCGAGTACGGGGTCGAGCAGGCTGGCGACGCTGCGCAGCAGCGCCTCGCGCTCGAGCGGCTTCTGCAGACAGTCGCCCGCACCGGCGCGCAGCGCCGCGACGCCCCAGCGCGGGTCGACCGAGCCACTGGCGGCGAGCAGTCCCGCCTCGGGCCAGCGCTCGCGCATGCGCGCGACCGCCGCGGCGACGTCGGGGCCGACTTGCACGGGGTCGAAGATCACGACGCTGGGCGACTCGCCGGCGGCCATCGCCGAGGGCACCTTGGCCTCGGACTCGACCGAGCGGACGGCGTGGCCGGCCTCCGACAACACTCCCTCGACGAAGCTCCGGAAGTAGAGCTGCTCGTCGATCGCCAGTATCCGCGCCTTCGGAGCCACTTCTCTCCTCGGACCGCGCCGTCGGGCACGGGCCCTGCTCGAGCGCGAACGAGTCCCCCCGCCTGCGCCGCCAGCTTAGTGCTTCTTCCTTGTCGGCGCTGAAGCGCGATTTCTCACGCGGGAATCCCGTCGGCCACGCCGAGCAGCGAGTGCGGCGTGCACGAGTGGATGGTCACTCGTTGATAGCTGCCGAGCGCGACCGGATGGCTGGCGCGGAAGTTCACGATCCGATGCTCCGGGCAGCGGCCGGTGAGCTGGCCGTCGCCGTGGCGGCTCGCGCCTTCGACCAGCACCTCCACGCGTTGGCCGATGCGCGCGGCGTGGGCGTCGAGCGTGAGCCCGCGCTGCAGGTCCTGCACGCGCTCGAGGCGCGCCTGGACCAAGCTGTCGTCGAGCTCGCCGAGCCCGTGGCGTTGGGCGGGCGTGCCCGGCCGCTCGGAGTACTTGAACGAGTAGCTGTCGGTGAAGCGAGCCTGCTCCATCAGCCGCAGGGTGTCCGCGAAGTCGGCCTCGGTCTCGGTCGGATAGCCGACGATCAGGTCGGTCGTGAGCGCGATCCCGGGCCGCGCCTCGCGCAGCCGAGCGAGGATGTCGAGGTACTGGTCGCGGTCGTAGCGCCGGCTCATGTCCTCGAGCACCCGGCTCGAGCCGCTCTGCACGGGCAGGTGGAGGTGCGGACACAGCTCGGGCACCTCCGCGAAGGCGCGGATCAGCTCCGGCGTCACGAAGCACGGGTGCGGGCTGGTGAAACGGATCCGGCGGATGCCCGGGACCTCGGCCACGCGTCGGATCAGGTCGGCGAACGCAAGCTCGCCCTCGACCCGGCCCGGGCGGGGCCGGCCGTAAGCGTTGACGGTCTGGCCGAGCAGCGTGACCTCGCTGGTGCCCGACTCCGCGAGCGCGCGGACCTCGGCCAGGATCTGCGCGCTCGGCCGGCTGACCTCGCGGCCGCGGGTGCGCGGCACGACGCAGTAGGAGCAGAACAGGTCGCAGCCCTCCATGACGGTCACGAAGGCGCGCCCCGGCGTGGGCGACGCATAGGCGGGGTGGCGCTGCGGCAGGTCGAAGCGCGCGCCGGGCGCGTCAGCGTAGTCGACGCGCAGGGAGCGCTCGCGCTCGCGAGCCGCGCTCACCATCGCCGGCAGGTGCACCAGGTTCTGGGGACCGAACACGAAGTCGAGCCGCGGGAAGCGCTTCAGCAGCGACTGCCCCTCCTGCTGAGCGACGCAGCCGCCGACGCCGACCACGAGCTGCGGCTCCTCGCGCTTTCTCGCGAGCAGGATGCCGAGCTCCGTGTACAGCCGGTGCTCCGCCTTCTCGCGAATCGAGCAGGTGTGGATCACGACCACGTCCGCACCCTCGGCCCGGTCGCTCGGCTCGAGCCCCGCGTGGTGCAACAGGTTTGCCATCTTCTGGGCGTCGTGCTGGTTCATCTGGCAGCCGAAGGTTCGGATGTGAAATCGGCCGCCGACCCCGATCTCAAGCGATTCTCGAGAGGTGGATCGAGAGGCGGAGACGGGACGAAAACCCTCAGCAGGCGAAGACATGACGCATATCCCTCAATCGCCTGATTCGAGGCTGATTGTGAGCGCTTGAAGCCGAGTTTGAACGCCTGAAAACGTGATTGACAGCTCGGACTCCCTGTGGATAATCTGTCCACAGTCGGACACGTAACGACAGGAGACCGGACCCGACGAAGTTCTCACGGAGAAGGCGGTGGAGACGACATTTCGGCTTTGAAATGTCCAACCTCTCACCCCCCACAAGTCGCCACCGCCCTCTCCGACCCATCGACAGCCCCGGTAACCGAAAGGTTGCCGGGGCTGTTCGCGTTCGGAGCCGGCGCGTGACGACAGGTACGGCTCAGAGCACGAGCTTGTCCACCAGGCGCGTGAGCTGCTTCAGGTTGCGGCACTCCTCGGCGACATCGGTGTAGGGCAGATACTTGTCCATCACGCTGTCGCCGAAGCCCCAGGCGCCGGGCGCTTCGGGATTGATCCAGATGACGCTCTTCGCTTTCGAGTGGACTTCGCGCAGACACCACGCGCGCGGGTCGTTGTAATTGTTGCGCGCGTCGCCGATCACGACCACGGTGGTCCGACTGTCGATCGCGGACAGATAATCACGCCAGAACACGTGGAAGGCCATGCCGAAGTTCGAGCGCGTGTAGGGGTTGATCACCTCGCCACCGTCGAGCGCGAGGTCGATCGCGTCGAAGATGTCGCGGTCGCGGAACAGCTGGCTCACCTCGCCGAGCTCCGCCACGAACACGAAGCTGCGCACCTTGGTGAAACAGTCCTGCAGGCTGAAGATGAACTGCAGGAAGAAGCGAGACACGTTGGCGACCGAGCTCGAGATGTCGCACAGCACGACCAGCTTCGGCTTCTCCTTCTTGCGCTGCTTGAACACCAGCTCGAACGGCACGCCGCCGTGCGCCATGTTCTTGCGCATCGTCGTCTTCAGGTCGAACTTGCCGCGCCGCTCGCGCTTGCGGCGCATGGTGATGACGCTCTTCAGCTTCTGCGCCAGCCGCTGCACGACCTCGCGCAGCCTGCGCAGGTCCTCCTCGGTCAGGTTGTAGAAGCTCTTCTCGAGCAGGCTCTCGCGCCGGAAGCGCTCGATGTAGTCGTGGTTCTGCTTGTCGAGCTCGCGCTCGGTGAACTGCCGGACCGCCCGGCGGGCCGCCTCCTGAACGGCCTTCAGCAGCGCTTCGAGCTCGGCGATGCGCTCCTCGTCCATGCCCTCTTCGCGCAGCCGGTCCATCAGGGTCTTGAGCTCCCC
Organism: Myxococcota bacterium; assembly: GCA_040902485.1. GTDB lineage: Bacteria > Myxococcota_A > UBA9160 > SZUA-336 > SZUA-336 > VGRW01. The sequence continues at coordinate 71,342 of JBBDXF010000027.1, forward strand.
GGCCGCCCCCTCCATGTTCATCTGCTCGATCATGCGGCGCGAGAAGAAGCCGATCTGCAGCATGTTGCGGATGTTGCCGACCTCGGCCTCCTCGCCCGCCTGCTGGATCAGCTGCTCGAGCGCGTTCGCGTCCATGCTGAGCAGGGCCTTGGCGAGCTCGGACAGGTCGATGTCCATGTTCTCGAGCAGGTCGCGGAGCTGCTCGAGCAGCCGCTCCAGGTCGAATTCGCCCGGCATGCCGCCCAACGCCTGCTTGAGCTCGTTCTGGAGCTGGTCGTGGAAGCCCGACCAGAACAGGTCGAAGAGCCGGTCGTAGGTGTCGATGTCGTCGCCGCGCTTGACCATGGTCGTGCGCAGCGCGTCCTTGAACAGCTCCCGATCCTCGAGCGGCATCTCGTCGATCGCGTTGAACGCGTCGAGCGACTCGGCGACCGAGACCCGCACCCCTGCCTTGCGCAGCAGGTTCGTGAACTCGACGATCTTCTTCTCCATCGCTAGTGCAGCACGCTCTTCTTGGCGACCGGCGCCGCTGGGGCGGCCGGGGCCGGCGCCGGCTGCGCCTTCTCGGCCGCCTTCTCCGCGGCCTTCTTCTGCAAGAGCGCGTTGAGCTCGCTCTGCGCCTTCGCGATGTCACCCTGGTGCTTCAGGATCACGCTCATGGTGTCGTTCACCATCTCGATGTCGAGCGCGTCCGCGTTCAGCACCATCAGGGCGCGCGCCCAGTCGAGCGTCTCCGAGATCGACGGGGTCTTCTTCAGGTCGAGCTTGCGGATGCGCTGCACCAGCTCGACGATGTCCTGCACCAGGCGGTCGCCGATGCCGGGCACCTTCAGCTCGAGGATGCGGATCTCCTCCTCCTGGGACGGGAAGTCGATGTGCAGGTGCAGGCAGCGGCGCTTCAGCGCGTCGGTCATCTCGCGCGCGTCGTTCGAGGTCAGGAACACCATCGGGATGTGCTTGGCCTGGATCGTGCCGACCTCGGGCACGCTGACGGTGTAGTCCGACAGGACCTCGAGCAGGAAGGCCTCGAACTCCGGATCGGACTTGTCGACCTCGTCGATCAAGAGCAGCACCGGGTCGGCCGAGGTGATGGCCTTGAGCAGCGGGCGCGCCACGATGAAGCGCTCGCTGAAGAACACGTCGTCCTGCGCGGCGATGCGCTCCGAGGCCTCCTTCAGCGTCTTCGTGCCGGCGATCACATCGCTGATCTTGTCGCGCAGCATCTGCGTGTAGAGCAGCTGCTTGGAGTACTCCCACTCGTACAGGGCCTTGGACTCGTCGAGGCCCTCGTAGCACTGCAGGCGGATCAGCTTGCGGCCGATCGCAGCCGCGACCACCTTGGCGAGCTCCGTCTTGCCGACGCCGGCGGGTCCTTCGACGAGCACCGGCTTGTTCAGCTTGGACGCGAGGTACACGACCGTCGCGATCTTCTTGCCGGCGATGTAGCTCTGGTCGAGCAGGCGCTTCTGGACTTCTTCCACGCTATCGAACATTCGGTCTCCCTTGGGGCCTAGCGCGCGCTCGCGGCGCGAACCGGTCTGTCTGCCTCGCTCGGCTCCGTGGCCCTCGCCAGAAGCTCTTCCAACCACTGCTCCCGCATGCGCTGCAGACGCACGCCGTACTCGAGAATCATACGCCTGTAGGGGTCGGCTTCGCGCACGGCGGGATCCGCCAGCACCGATTCCAGTCGCTCCGCACAGCGCGCGGTCTCGGCGAGGCGGCCGCGCACCTGCTCTGCGGCGACGTGGGGCGCCAGGTTCGCGAAGAAGCTGCAGCGCGGCAGGAAGCCGTCGCGCCAGAAGAAGCTGAGCCGCTCGCGGGCCTCGTCGTGCTCGACGCCCTCGAGCCAGCGCTGAAAGGCCGCGCGCCCCGACTCGGTGGCGCGGTACAGGTGCTTGGTCGGGCTGGAGCGCTGCTCGACGATCTCTTTCTCGATCCAGCCGCGCGCCTCGAGCTTGGCGAGCGCGGGATAGAGCTGGCCGTCGTTCAGGCCCAGGTCCTTCGAGAACGTCTCCTGGAGGTGCTTGCGGATCGAGTAGCCGTGCGCCGGCGCATCGATCAGGACGCCGAGGATGGTGTAGGAGACGGACATCGCGCTAGCTCATCAGGTTCAGGATGTGGCCGAGCTTCTCGCGCTTGGTCCGCAGGTACTCGAGGTTCTTGGAGTTGGGCATCATCTCCAGCGCGACCTGCTCGACGATCTCGAGCCCGTAGCCCTCGAGCCCCGCGCGCTTCTTCGGGTTGTTGGTGAGCAGGCGCAGCTTGGTGACGCCGAGGTTCACCAGGATCTGCGCGCCGACGCCGAAGTCGCGCGCGTCAGGCGGAAAGCCGAGCCGCTCGTTGGCCTCGACGGTGTCGAGGCCTTCGGAGTCCTGCAGCGCGTAGGCGCGGATCTTGTTCAGGAGCCCGATGCCGCGGCCCTCCTGGCGCATGTACAGGAGGATCCCCGTGCCCTCTTCCTGGATCATCTTGAGTGCGGTGACGAGCTGCTCGCCGCAGTCGCAGCGCAAGCTGCCGAACGCGTCGCCGGTCAGGCACTCGCTGTGCACGCGCACCAGCGTCGGCTCCTCGGCGCGGATGTCGCCGCGCACGAAAGCGATGTGGTCGACGTGGTCGATCTCGTTCTTGAACACGGTCGCGCGGAAGTCGCCGAACATCGACGGCAGCGTGGCTTCGGCGGCGCGCGTCACGTGGCTCTCGGTGCGCAGCCGGTACTTGATCAGGTCCGCGACGGTCAGGATCATCAGGCCGTGGCGCTCCGCGAAGATGCGCAGGTCGGGGATGCGCGCCATGGTGCCGTCGTCGTTCATGATCTCGCAGATCACCGCGGCGGGCTGCAGGCCCGCGAGCCGCGTCAGGTCGACGCCCCCTTCCGTCTGACCGGTGCGACGCAGCACGCCGCCGGGCTTCGCGACCAGCGGGAACACGTGGCCGGGCCGAGTGAGATCGGACGGCCGCGCGCTGGCGGCGATCGCGACCTGGATCGTGCGCGCGCGGTCGGCCGCGGAGATGCCGGTCGTCACGCCCTCACGCGCCTCGATCGAGACCGTGAACGCGGTGCCGAAGGGCGTCTCGTTCTCGGTGTCGCGCACCATCATCGGCAGGTCGAGCTGGCGCGCGCGCTCGGGCGTGATAGCCAGGCAGATCAGCCCGCGTCCGTACATGGCCATGAAGTTCACGGCCTCGGGCGTGCACGCCTCGGCGGCCATGCACAGGTCGCCCTCGTTCTCGCGATCCTCGTCGTCGGCCAGGATCACCATCCGGCCGGCGCGGATTTGCTCGAGACCGGCGCGCACGCGCGCCATCACGTCATCGAGCTCTCGCGGCGCGGCAAGCGCTTCGAACTCCTCGGCGCGGCTCATCTTCTCGGCCTCGGGCGGTCGCTACCTAGGAGCTAGGTACGCGCGCCGCGACGGTATCAGCCGAGTCCGTTCGCGTCAATCGAGCCCGGTGGCGTCAGGCGCTTTTCTGCTCTTCGAAGTGCCGCATGACGTCGCGCATGAACTGCTCTTCGCTCATGCCGAACTTCTGTCCGAACGCGTGGCGCTGATCGAGCTGGCGGAACAGGCGCTGGAGCAGCGCTTCGAGCGTCTCGATCACGCCCTCGCCCTTCGCGGCAGAGCCCGGGATGGTCGGGATGCCCGTCCCTTCCCAGGCTTTGCGGATCTCCTCGAGCGGCTTGATGTCGGGCAGGTCGCGCTTGTTGAACTGCACCACCGTCGGCATCTGCGTGATGTCGAGACCGTTCGCGCGCAGATTCGCCTCGAGGTCGCGATACGAGTACGCGTTGCCCGACGACGCGGAGCGCTGGGAGTCGGCCACGAACACGACCGCGTCGGCGCCGGCGAGCACCACGCGCCGCGTCGAGCGGTGCAGTACCTGGCCGGGCACGGTGAACAGCTTCAGTTTGATCTTGAAGTCGCCGTCGGCGCCGAACTCGACGGGCAGGAAGTCGAAGTACAGCGTGCGGTCGTCCTGCGTGTCGAGCGTGACCATCTCGCTGCGCATGCCGGCGGCCAGCCGAGCGTGGATCTGCCGCAGGTTCGTGGTCTTCCCCGAGAGCGCGGGGCCGTAGTACACGACCTTGAGCGTGATCTCTCGGGCTTCGACGTTGAGCTGCGGCATGCGTGACGCCTTTGACGGGTCGGATCCTTCTATCGGCCCTGCTTCGGAAGCGGTTGAGGGATCGCGCTAGCGGGCGGGCTTCTTGCGCGTGAACAGGTCGAGGAGCGTGCGTGCTGCGCGCGGAGCCGAGGTGTGGCTGGTCTCGACCTCGCGCTCCAGCTCGGCAAGGCGAGCAGCGACACGTGTGTCGGCTCGGAAGGCGGCCTGGAGCCCGTCGTCGAGCAGGCGCCAGAGCCAGGCGCGCGCCTGCACGCGGCGGCGGCGCGCGAGCTCGCCGCTCTTGCCGAGCGCCTCGCGGTGCTCGAGCACGAGCTTCCAGAAGTCGGCGATACCGTCGCCGTTGAGCGCGCTCGTGCACAGGACGCGCGTGGTCCAGCCGGTCGGGCTCGCGGACAGGAGCGAGAGCGCGTGATCGTGGTCGACACGCGTGCGCTCCGCCGCCGCGCGCAGCTCGCCGTCGGCCTTGTTCACGACCAGCACGTCGGCGAGCTCGAGGATCCCCTTCTTGATGCCCTGCAGCTCGTCGCCCGCGCCCGGCTGCAGCAGCACCGCGAACAGGTCGACCATCGAGTGGACCTCGACCTCGGACTGGCCCACGCCCACGGTCTCCACGATCACCACGTCGAAGCCGGCGGCCTCGCAGACCAGCATCGCCTCGCGCGTGCGGTGCGCGACACCGCCCAGCGTTCCGCCCGAGGGCGTCGGCCGGATGTACGCGTGCGGCTCGCGCGCCAGCCGCTCCATGCGCGTCTTGTCGCCCAGGATGCTGCCGCCCGAGACGGGGCTCGACGGATCGATCGCCAGCACCGCGAGCATGTGGCCCTTGGCGACCAGCGCGAGCCCGAGCGTCTCGATGAACGAGCTCTTGCCCACGCCCGGCGGGCCGGTAATGCCGACGCGGATGCCGCGGCCGGTCTCGGGCATCAGCGCGTCGAGCACCTCCTGGCCGCGCTCACGGTCCTCGGCCCGCCGGCTCTCGAGCAGCGTGATGGTCTTCGCGATCACGCGCCGATCGCCGGCACGCACCCCCGCGACGAAGTCCGCGGGGGCTTGGAGCTTGGTCATGCGCGGCGCTCGCGAATCGAGCGCAGCACCTCGCGCGCGGCCTTGGGCACCTGCGTGCCCGGCCCGAACACGTTCGACACGCCGTGCTCGCGCAGGAAGCCGTAGTCCTGCGGCGGGATCACGCCCCCGCATACGACCAGCACGTCGGCGCCACCCTGCGCGCGCAGCGCCGCGACCAGCTGCGGCACCAGCGTCTTGTGTCCGCCCGCTTGCGTCGAGACGCCTACCGCGTGCACGTCATTCTCGATCGCCTGGCGCGCGACCTCGTCGGGCGTCTGGAACAGCGGGCCCACATCGACGTCGAAGCCGAGATCGGCGAACGCGGTCGCGATCACCTTGGCGCCGCGGTCGTGGCCGTCCTGGCCGAGCTTCGCGACCAGGATGCGCGGCCGCCGGCCGTCCTCCTCGGCGAACGCGCGGATCTCCTGCTGCAGCGCGTCGAAGTCGGGGTCACCGCGATAGGCTGCGGCGTACACGCCGGACACGCTGCGCACCTGCGCGCGGTGCCGGCCCCAGGCGCGCTCGAGCGCGTCGGAGATCTCGCCCACCGTCGCGCGCGCGCGCGCACACTCGACCGCGAGCTCGACGATGTTCGCGCTGGTGCCGCGCGCGCCCGCCTCGAGCGCGTCGAGCGCCTGCTTGCAGCGGCCCGCGTCGCGCGTGGCGCGGATCTTGGCGAGCAATGCGACCTGCTTCTCGCGCACCTGCGTGTTGTCGATGTCGAGGATTTCGACCTCGGTCGGCTCGTCGGTGCGGTACTTGTTGACGCCCACCACCACGTCCTCGCCGCGGTCGATGCGCGCCTGGCGGCGCGTGGCCGCCTCCTCGATGCGCAGCTTCGGCATGCCGGCCTCGATCGCCTTGGTCATGCCGCCGAGCGCCTCGACCTCCGCGATCAGCTTCTCCGCTTCGCGCGCGATCGAGGCGGTCAGGCTCTCGACGAAGTACGAGCCGCCGAGCGGATCGATCACGCGCGTGATGCCGGTCTCCTCGGCCAGGATCAGCTGGGTGTTGCGCGCGATCCGCGCCGAGAACGGCGTCGGCAGCGTGACCGCCTCGTCGAAACCGTTGGTGTGCAGCGACTGGGTGCCGCCGAGCACCGCGGCCATCGCCTCGATCGTGGTGCGGATCACGTTGTTGTACGGATCCTGTTCGGTCAGGCTCGCACCGGAGGTCTGCGAGTGCGTGCGCAGCGCGAGCGAGCGCACGTCCTTGGGGTCGAAGTGCTGCTTCATCAGCTTCGCCCAGAGCATGCGGCCGGCGCGCATCTTGGCGATCTCCATGAAGAAGTTCATGCCGATCGCCCAGAAGAACGAGAGCCGCGGCGCGAACGCGTCGACCGCCAGCCCGCGCGAGAGCGCCGCGCGCACGTACTCGAGCCCGTCGGCCAGCGTGAAAGCCAGCTCCTGCACCTGCGTCGCGCCGGCCTCCTGCATGTGGTAGCCGCTGATCGAGATCGAGTTGAAGCGCGGCATGTGCTTCGCGGTGTAGGCGATCACGTCGGCGCACAGCCGCATCGAGGGCTCGGGCGGATAGATGTAGGTGTTGCGCACCATGAACTCTTTCAGGATGTCGTTCTGGATCGTGCCGGTGAGCTTGGCGGCTGGCACGCCCTGCTCCTCCGCCGCGACGATGAAGTTCGCGAGCGTCGGGATCACCGCGCCGTTCATGGTCATGGAGACCGACATCTGGTCGAGCGGGATCCCGTCGAACAGGATCTTCATGTCCTCGACGGAGTCGATCGCGACGCCGGCCTTGCCCACGTCGCCGACCACGCGCGGGTGGTCCGAGTCGTAGCCGCGGTGCGTGGCCAGGTCGAACGCGACCGACAGGCCCATCTGCCCTGCCGCGAGGTTGGCGTGGAAGAACGCGTTCGAGGCCTCGGCGGTGGAGAAGCCGGCGTACTGGCGGACCGTCCAGGGACGGTAGGCGTACATGGTGGCGCGCGGCCCGCGCAGGAACGGAAACGCGCCGGGGATGGTGTCGGTGAGCTCGAGCCCCTCGAGATCCTCCGCGCTGTAGAACGGCTTCACCGCGATGCCGTCCGGCGTGTTCCACACCAGCGTGTCGGGGCTCTCTCCGCCGAGATCCTCGCTCGCGAGCTTCCGCCACGCGGCGACATCTGCCTTGGACTTGGGACTCTTTTCGCTCACGCGCCGGAGAATATCAGGCGATCCGCGCCTTTACATGCTGCGGCGGTAGCGTCCCCCGACGTCGAAGAGCGCCTCGCTGATCTGGCCGAGGCTGGCCACCTTCACGGTTTCGAGCAACTCGGCGAAGACGTTGCCGCCGCCGCGCGCGATCTGCTGCAGGCGGCGGAGCGCTTCGGGCGCCTCCCTCGCGTGCCGGGCGTGGAACGCGCGCAGGTTCGCCAGGCACGCCTGCTTCTCCGCGTCCGACGCGCGGATCAGCTCGCGCTTCGCGCTGGCCTCGGAGTCGGGGCTCGGCGCCAGGAACGTGTTCACGCCCACGATCGGCAGCTCGCCCGAGTGCTTCAGCGACTCGTAGTGCAGGCTCTCGTCCTGGATCCGGCCGCGCTGGTACATCGTCTCCATCGCGCCCAGCACGCCGCCGCGCGAGGAGATGCGCTCGAACTCGACCAGCACCGCTTCCTCGACCGCGTCGGTGAGCTGCTCGATGTAGTACGAGCCCTGGATCGGGTTCTCGTTCTTGAGCCAGCCGTACTCGCGGTTCAGGATCAGCTGGATCGCGAGCGCGCGGCGCACCGATTCGCCGGTCGGGGTGGTCACGGCCTCGTCGTAGGCGTTGGTGTGCAGGCTGTTGCAGTTGTCCTGCAGCGCGAGCAGCGCCTGCAGGGTCGTGCGCGTGTCGTTGAACGACATCTCCTGGGCGTGCAGCGATCGGCCCGAGGTCTGAATGTGATACTTGAGCTTCTGGCTGCGCTCGGCCGCGTCGTAGCGCTCGCGCATTGCGATCGCCCAGATGCGCCGCGCCACCCGCCCGATCACCGCGTACTCGGGATCGAGGCCGTTGGAGAAGAAGAACGAGAAGTTCGGCGCGAACTCGTCGATCGCGAGCCCTCGGTTCAGGTAGTACTCGCAGTAGGTGAAACCGTTCGCGAGCGTGAAGGCGAGCTGTGAGATCGGGTTCGCTCCGGCCTCGGCGATGTGGTAGCCCGAGATCGAGACCGAGTAGAAGTTCTCGACGCCGTTGCGCGAGAAGTACTCCTGCACGTCGCCCATCAGCTTGAGCGAGAACTCCGACGAGAAGATGCAGGTGTTCTGGGCCTGGTCCTCCTTCAGGATGTCGGCCTGCACGGTGCCGCGCACGCGCATGAGCGCCTCGCGCCGAAGCCGGGCATAGGTCGGGGCGTCGACGACCTTGTCGCCGGACGTGCCGAGCAGGAGCAGCCCGCGGCCGTCGTGGCCCTCGGGCAGCGCGCCGTCGTAGATGGGCAGGCCCTGCTCGCGGAGCCGTGCGCGCACGCGCTCGGCCTGACCGGTCTCGCGCAGGTGCTGCTCGACGGCCTGGTCGATCACGGCGTTGAAGAAGAACGCGAGCACGACCGGCGCGGGGCCGTTGATCGTCATCGACACCGACGTCTTGGGGTCGAGCAGATCGAAGCCGGAGTAGAGCTTCACCGCTTCGTCGACGCTCGCGATCGAGACGCCGGAGGTGCCGACCTTGCCCCAGATGTCCGGGCGTTCGTCGGGATCGCGCCCGTACAGCGTGACGCTGTCGAACGCGGTCGAGAGCCGCACGGCGGGCTGGTCCTTGGCGAGCAGGTGGAAGCGGTGGTTGGTGCGCTCGGCCGGACCCTCGCCGGCGAACATGCGCGCGGGATCCTCCTCGCCGGTGCGCTTGAATGGGAACACGCCGGCGGTGAACGGAAAGCGGCCGGGCAGGTTCTCGAGCGCGGCGAAGCGCGCGAGCTCGCCCCAGTCGCCGCTGTCCGGAAGCGCGACGCGCGGCACGTCCAGGCCCGACAGGCTGCGCACGTAGTTGGCGGCGGGGATCGAGCGCGCGCGCACCTCGTAGACCTGAGTCTCGGCGGTGTAGCGCGCGCGCAGCTCGGGCCAGCTCGCGAGCTCGCTGCGCGCCTCGTCGGAGAGCGAGCCGAGCAGCTCGTTGTAGCGCCGCCGCAGCGCCAGCCGTTCGAGCGGCGCGACGCCGTCGGCGAGCGAGGCGTCCGGGAACGGCTTCGCCATCTCCGGCACGTCATCTCCGAGCGCGCGCAGCGCCTCGCAGAGTCCGAACGCGGCGCGCGCGCGCGTCGCGTCGTCGTCGGCGCGCTTGCGGTAACCGCGCACGGTCTCCGCGATCTCGGCCAGGTAGCGCGTGCGCTCGGCGGGCACCAGCGCCGCCGCCGTCGGCAGCGCCGCCGCCGGCTTCGACTTCGCCACCTCGAAGCCCGCGAAGCCGCGTCCGGCCACCAGCCCGATCAGCTCCGCGAACAGCCGATCCGTGCCCGGATCGTTCCAGCGGCTCGCGATGGTCGGGAACACCGGCACGCGCTCGTCGGACCGCGGCTCCTCCGGGTGGTTGCGGCGCCACTGCTTGCGCACGTCGCGCAGCGCGTCCTCGCCGCCGCGCCGGTCGGACTTGTTCAGCACGATCACGTCGGCGAGCTCGAGCATGTCGATCTTCTCGAGCTGCGAGGGCGCGCCGTACTCCGGCGTCATCACGTAGGCCGAGAGGTCGACCTGATCGACGATCTCGGAGTCGCTCTGGCCGATGCCCGCGGTCTCGACCAGGATCAGGTCGAAGTTCGCGGCCTGCAGCACGCGCACGCCGTCGGCCACGGCGGAGGACAGCGCCAGGTGCGCGCGGCGCGTCGCGAGCGAGCGCACGAACACCTGCGGCGGGCGGATCGCGTTCATGCGCAGCCGGTCACCGAGCAGCGCCCCGCCGCTGGTGCGCCGGGTCGGATCGACCGAGAGCACGCCCACGCTCTTGTCCGGATGCGCGAGCCAGAAGCGCCGCACCAGCTCGTCGACCAGTGTCGACTTGCCCGCGCCGCCCGTACCGGTGAAGCCGACGACCGGCGCCGACGCGCCGCGCCGGCGCGTGGCGAGGCGCTTACGCAGCGCGTCGACCGCGGCGTCGGCTTCGGCTCCGCGCGCTTCGAAGAAGCTCACCAGCCGCGCGATCGCGGTGGTCGAGTCGAACGAGAGCCGCGCGAGCTCCTGCTCGGGGAACACCTCGGGGCGCGAAATCCCGGGCGCGAGCATCGACGTGATCATGCCCGCGAGCCCGATCTTCTGGCCGTCCTCGGGCCGAAAGACTCGCGTCACGCCGTAGGCGTGCAGCGCACGCACCTCTTCGGGCGAGATCACTCCGCCGCCGCCGCCGTACACACGAATGTGACCCGCGCCGGCCTCGCGCAGCCGATCGATCAGGTAGCGGAAGAACTCGAGGTGCCCGCCCTGGTACGACGAGACCGCAATCATGTCCGCGTCTTCCTGCAGCGCGGCCGTCAGCACGTCGTCCACCGAGCGGTCGTGGCCGAGGTGGATCACCTCGGCGCCCTGCGACTGCAGCAGCCGCCGCATGATGTTGATCGAGGCGTCGTGGCCGTCGAACAGCGCCGCGGCGGTGACCGCGCGAACGGGTCCACGCGCCGAGGCGGGCGCGACGTCGGGAGCGTCTGACGGGAACGTCCGTCTCATGTCACGTAGTATGCCGCGCTCATGGCTGATTCCGCAGGCCCGCCCTCGTATCGGTCGCCGCGCGAGAATCCGTGGTGGATCCCGCCGTTCCTGGGCGGCATCCCGCACGGCGTGTCCGCCACGCAGCTGCGGCTGCTCGGCTTCCTCACCTTCGCGATGTTCTTCGAGAACTACGACCTGTCGCTGCTCGGCAACGCGCTGCCGCAGATCGGCGAGAGCTTCGGGCTCTCGAAGGCCGATCTCGGCGACTTCACCAGCGCCACTCGCTTCGGCGCGCTGCCCGCGTTCTTCCTGGTTCCGCTCGCGGACCGGCTCGGCCGCCGGCGCGTGCTCCTGGCCTGCGTGATCGGCATGAGCGTGGGCTCGGCGCTGACCGCCTTGAGCCAGACGGCGGTGCAGTTCGTGCTGTTCCAGATCCTGACGCGCACGTTCATCGTGACCGCGTCGGTGGTGACGTTCGTGGTGATCACCGAGGAGTTCCCGGCCGAGAACCGAGGCTGGGGCATCGGCATGCTCGGCGGCGTGTCGGCGATCGGCTTCGGCGCGGGCGCGCTCACCTACGGCTTCGTGAATCAGCTCCCGTTCGGCTGGCGCGCGCTGTACCTGATCGGGCTGCTGCCGCTCGTGCTGTTCCCGGCGCTGCGCCGCGGGATCGTGGAGACGCGGCGCTTCCGCGAGCACAGCGCGAGCCTGCGCGCGGCGACGTCGAGCTTCCGGACCGCAATCACGGGCGCGTTCGGGCCGATCGCGGAGCTGTATCGCCTGCACCCGCGCCGGGCGCTCGCGCTGGGCATGCTCGGCGGGTTGTCCGCGGCGGGCACGGGCGTCGCGTTCCAGTTCATCTCGCAGTTCCTGCAGACCGAGCGCGGCTGGACGCCGGGCACGTTCGCGGCTCTCTCGGTCACGTTCGGCGCGTTCGGGATCATCGGCAATCCCGTGTCGGGGCGGCTCGGCGATCGGATCGGCCGGCGCGCGATCGCGGCCGTGGTGCTGACGCTGTTTCCGCTCTGCGCGCTGGCGTTCTACGCCGGGCCGGCGCGGCTTGTCGCGCTGCCCTGGACCGCGATGGTGTTCCTGTCGATGGCGAGCTCGGTGACCACGCGCGCGCTCGCCACCGAGCTGTTTCCGACCGCGCTGCGCGGCACCGGGGGCGGGAGCCTGGCGCTGCTCGAGACGCTCGGCGTCGCCGCGGGTTTGTTCGTGTACGCGCGCGGCATGGAGCGGCTTGGCAGCCAGTCGCTGGTGATTCCGCTGGTCTCGTTCGCCACCGTGTTCGCGGCGCTCGCGCTGCTGCTGCTCCCGGAGACCTCGCGCCGCGAGCTGGAGGAAATCGCACAGGAGGAGCCCGCACGATGAACGCCTCGAAGCTTCGCACGGCCGTCTCGGCCGCCGCGCTCGCGGCGGTCTCGCTCGCGGTCTCGCCGGCGCCCGGGCCGGCCCCGCCGACGCTCGACGCGCTGTTCGCCTCGGGTCGGCTCACGATCGCGCTCGACGAGCTGGCCGCGCGCCACCCACTCGAGCGCGGCAAGGACTTCCAGGTCGTCGAGCTGGGCCGCGACGCGCACTCGAGCCACCATCTGGTCTGGATCGTCGACCGCGAGCTCCCGCACCGCCACGACACGCACGACCTGGTCGTCGTGATGCTGCGCGGCTTCGGCAGCATGCGGCTCGGCGCCGAGACGCGGCCCGTGGGACCGAACTCGATCCTGTACGTGCCGCGCGGAACGCCGCACGCGTTCACGAACGCGTCGGGCGAGCCCGCGCTCGCCTACGCCGTCTACACGCCGGCCTTCGACGGCAAGGACCTCATGCCGGTAGATTGACGAGAGCGAGGGCCGAGGCGAGGGCCGCCCCGAGCCGAGGGCGCAAGCGCCGGAGGCGCGCGCAGCGAGGCCGGCCGTAGGCCGTGCGCGTAGCGAGCGAGCGAAGTCAATCAGACCGGCCGGATGCCGCGCTTCTTCGCCGGAAGCGGGTCCTCGGGACGCGCGCGGTAGTACGCGAAGCGGCGCACGAGCTCGTCGCGGAGCCGCTCGGGCGCCACGATGTCGTCGACCACCAGCTCCGAGCCGAGCAGCTCGAGCTCGATGTCGGCGCGGTACTCGTCGCGGAGCTTCGCGACCAATGCCGGGCGCTCCGCTTCGGGCGTGGCTTGAATGCGGTTGTAGAAGACCGCGTTCACCGCGGCGTCGGGACCCATCACCGCGATCTGCGCGCCCGGCAGCGCGAGGCACGCGTCGGGGGCGAAGCCGGGGCCGCACATCGCGTACAGGCCGGCGCCGTAGGCCTTGCGCACGATCACGCTCACGCGCGGCACGGTCGCTTCGCTGACGGCGCTGATCATCTTCGCGCCGGCGCGGATGATGCCCTCGCGCTCGACCTTCTTGCCGATCATGAAGCCCGGCACGTCGGCCAGGTACAGGAGCGGCAAGCCGTAGGCGTCGCACATCTGGATGAAGCGCGCGGCCTTGTCGGCGGAGTCGACGAACAGCACCCCGCCCTTCCACTTGGGCTGGTTCGCGATCAGGCCGACGGGCTTGCCGTCGATGCGCGCGAAGCCGGTCACGATCTCGCGCGCGAACAGCGCCTTGATCTCGAAGAACGAGCCCGCGTCGATCACCCGGTCGATCACCTCGAAGATGTCGAAGGGCCGGTTCTCGTCCTTGGGGATCGCCGCCTCGAGCTCGAGCGCGGCCTTCGCGGGCGCGACGGGCGCTGACTCGGGCAGCGTTCCGCCGCAGCTCGACGGCAGGTACGACAGATACGCGCGCGCGCCCTCGAGCGCCTCGCGCTCGGTCTTGCACAGCACGTCCCCGCAGCCCGACACCGAGCAGTGCATGCGCGCGCCGCCCATCTCCTCGAGCGTGGTCTTCTCGCCGATCACCATCTCGGCCATGCGCGGCGAGCCGAGGTACATGGAGGCCGTGCCCTCGACCATGAACACCAGATCGCAGAACGCGGGGATGTAGGCCCCGCCCGCGGCCGAGGGCCCGAACAAGCAGCAGATCTGCGGCACCAGGCCCGACATCCTCACCTGATTGAAGAAGATCCGGCCCGCGCCGCGCCGGCCCGGGAACATCTCGACCTGGTCGGTGATGCGCGCGCCCGCGGAGTCGACCAGGTACACCAGCGGAACGCGCAGGCGCTCCGCCGACTCCTGGATGCGCACGATCTTCTCGACCGTGCGCTTGCCCCACGAGCCCGCCTTCACGGTCGAGTCGTTGGCCATCACGCAAACCGGGCGGCCGGCGATGCGCGCCTGGCCGGTGATCACGCCGTCGGCGGGCAGGTCACCGGCCTTGGCGTTGGCGAAGGCGCCGTCCTCGACGAACGAGTCGGCGTCGCACAGGATCGCGATGCGCGCGCGCGCGAACAGCTTGCCCTCGGCGGCGAGCTTCTCGTGCGCGGCCTTCGACCCGCCCGCGCGGATGCGTTCCAGCGTGTCGCGGGTTCCGGCGCCGTCCACGGTGAATCGCTGCTAGTACGTGTAGAAGCCGCGTCCGGTCTTCGTGCCCAGATGCCCCGCTTCGACGCGCTTGGTGATCTCGAGGCACGGCTTGTGGTGCGGCTGCCCGAACTCGCGGTGCAGCGAGTCGAGGATCGCCCACACCACGTCGAGCCCCACCAGATCCGCGAGCGCGAGTGGCCCCATCGGATGGTTGCAGCCGAGCTTCATGCACTCGTCGATCGACTTCGCGTCGGCCACGCCCTGCTGGAGCGCGGTCGCGGCCTCGTTGATCATCGGCATGACCACGCGGTTCACGACGAAGCCCGGCATGTCGCGCACCGGCACCGGCACCTTGTCGAGCCGCTCCGCGAGATCGGTGACGGCCTGCGCCGTCGCGTCGCTGGTCTCGAGCCCGCGCACGATCTCGACCAGCTTCATGGCCGGCACCGGGTTGAAGAAGTGCATGCCGACGAACTTCGACGAGCGGCCAGACACCGACGAGAGCGCCGTCACCGAGAGCGACGAGGTGTTGGTGGCGAAGATCACCTCTTCGTCGCACAGCGCGTGCAGCTTCTCGTACAGCTCGCGCTTGGTCTCGAGATCCTCGGGCACCGCCTCGAGCAGGATGTCCGCGCCCTTCACGTCCTCGAGCGCATCGGCGCCGCGAATGCGGCCGAGCGCGGCGTCGTGATCGGCCTGCGAGATCTTCTCCTTCGAGAGCAGCCGGCCGAAGCCCTTTTTGATCGTGGCCAGGCCCTTGTCGACCGAGGCCTGCTTGCGATTCCAGAAGATGACCTGGAAGCCGGACTGCGCGGCGACCTGCGCGAGGCCCGCGCCCATCGTGCCGGTGCCGAGTACGCCGAGCGTCTTCATCAGACGAGCTCCACAGCCAGCGCGACCGCCTCGCCGCCCCCGATGCAGAGCGTCGCGATGCCGCGCCGCTTGCCGCGGTCCTTGAGCGCGTGGAGCAGCGTCACCAGCACGCGCGCGCCGGAGCAGCCGATCGGGTGGCCGAGCGCGACCGCGCCGCCGTGCACGTTCACGGTCTCGAGATCGATGCCGTGCTCCTTCGCGGCCGCCATCGTGACGCCCGAGAAGGCCTCGTTGATCTCGTACAGGTCCCAGTCGCGCGCCGAGCTAGAGGTCTTCTCGTACAGCTTCGCGAGCGCGTGAACGGGTGCGATCGTGAACCACTCCGGCTCGATCGCGGCCGTCGCGTCGGCGACGATCCGCGCCAGCACCGGCATGCCGAGCTCCTTGGCCTTCGCGGCGCTCGTGACGACCAGCGCCGCCGCGCCGTCGTTGATCGACGAGGCGTTCGCCGCGGTGACGGTGCCTTCCTTCGAGAACGCGGCGCGCAGGCTCGCGAACTTCGACGGATCGCCGCGCCCGGGCTCCTCGTCCTGGTCGACGACCACGGCGCCCTTCTTCCCCGCGATCTCGACCGGCACGATCTCCGTCTTGAACTTGCCGCTCGCCTGCGCCGCGCGCGCGCGGCGGTACGACTCGGCGGCGAACGCGTCCTGATCCTCGCGCGTGAAGCCGTATTTCACCGCGACCATGTCGCCGCAGTTGCCCATGTGGAAGTTCTTGTACGGATCCCACAGGCCGTCGTGGATCATGGTGTCGATGATCTGACCGTTGCCCATGCGATAGCCGGCGCGCGCCTGCGGCAGCACGTACGGCGAGTTGGTCATGCTCTCCATGCCGCCGGCGACCACGACCTGCGCGTCGCCGACCAGGATCTCGCGACGCGCGTACATCACGGCCTGCAGGCCGGATCCGCACACCTTGTTGACCGTGATCGCGCCGACCGAGACGGGCAGGCCCGCCTTGATCACCGCCTGGCGCGCCGGCGCCTGGCCCATGCCGGCGGGGAGCACGTTGCCGAGGATCGCGCGCTCGACCTTGGCGGGCTCGATGCCCGAGCGCTTCACGGCCTCGCGCACCGCGACGGCGCCGAGCTCGGACGCCGAGAGCGTCGAGAGCGCCCCCTGAAGCGAGCCGATCGGGGTGCGGCAGGCGCTCGAGATCACGACATCCGTCATTGGCTCTACTCCCTTGGCGACACGGTTCCGCGACAGACGGTCCCGGATGATGGACGAGGCGTTGCGCCCGAGGCGCAGCGGCGCCTGCACGCTACACGATCCTTGTGCACCGCGTCAATCAAAGATACCCGAGCTCTCTCGCGCGCTTAGGGCGCTTCGTCCAGTTCCTGTCGAGCTTCACCCAGAGCTTCAAATGCACCGTCTTCTGCAGGCGTTTCGAAAGGCGTTTGCGGGCCTCGATGCCCAGTGCCTTGAGCGCGGTTCCGCCCGAGCCGAGCACGATGCCCTTCTGCGATTCGCGCTCGACCAACAGGTTGGCGCGGACGCGGACCTCGTGATCGTCCTCCTTCCACTCGTCGACCTCGACCGCGATCGCGTAGGGGATCTCGTCGCGGTAGAGCTCGTAGACCACCTCGCGGATCTGCTCCGCGCCCAGGAATCGCAGGTTCGCGTCGGTGAGCGTGTCCTCCGGATAGAGTGACGGCCCCTCGGGCAGGAGCGAGCCGAGCACCTCGACCAGCGCCTCGAGGCCCTGGCCGGTCAGCGCCGAGATTTCCAGCACGCGCGCGAAGCGCTCCGGATGCGGCACGGGACCCGGCGGGCCGAGATCGCACTTGGTGCGCGCGAGCACGAGCGGGGCCGCCAGTGCGGCGACGCGCTGCTCGGGCTCGTCCCAGCGCGCGCCGGCCTCGAAGAGCAGGAGCCGCACGTCCGCGCCCTCGGCGGCTTCGAGCGCGCGCTCGCTCATCAGCTGGTTGAACTTGCGCTCGCCGCGGTGCAGTCCGGGCGTATCGTGGAACAGGATCTGCGCCTCGGGCCGCGAGAGCACACCGAGCATGCGCCCGCGCGTGGTCTGCGCCTTGGCCGAGACGATCGCGATCTTCTCGCCGAGCAGCGCGTTCAGCAGCTGCGACTTGCCCGCGTTGGGGCGGCCGAGCAGCGCGACGAAGCCGCAGCGATGAACGCTCACGCGCGCTCGTTCGCGAGCGCGAGCAGCGCGTCACGCGCGGCGGCCTGTTCGGCGATCTGCTTCGAGCGGCCCTCGCCCTTGCCGCAAACGGTCGCGCCGATCTGCACAAGGACCTTGAACGCGCGCGCGTGGGCGGGGCCCGATTCATCGACGGTGACGTAGCGCGGCGGCTCGCGCCCCGCCGCCTGCAGCGCTTCCTGCAGGGCGGTCTTCGCATCGCGCTGCCCGGCGCTCGTGCTCGACAGCTCGGCCGCGAGCTCGCGCGCGACGAACGCGCTCGCCTTCGCGAAGCCCGCGTCCAGGTACAGCGCGCCGAGCACCGCCTCGAACGTGTCGGCGAGGATCGAGGGCTTCTGCTCGCCCGCGTTGCGGCGCTCGCTCTTGCCGAGCTGGAGCAGCTCGTCGAGGCCGAGCCCGCGCGCGTGAGACGCGAGCGCGGCTTGATTCACGGCCTGCGCGCGCGCTCGCGAGAGCGCGCCCTCGCTGGCTTCGGGGAATGCCGACATCAGGAACTCCGCGACGCCTAAGCCGAGCACCGCGTCACCCAGGAACTCGAGCCGCTCGTTGCCCCCGGCCGGATCGCCGAGCTCGTGCGCGCGCGAGCTGTGGGTGAGCGCTTGCTCCAGCAGCTCGGGGCGCGCGAAGCGGTGGCCGAGACGCTCGCACAGCGCAGCCAGGCGCGGGTCACGTTCCGGCGCCAGTGATCCATCCTCCGCCCAGCACCCGTTCGTCGGCTGCGTCGTAGAGCACGGCGGCCTGTCCGGGCGCGGGCGCCCAGACCGGCTGCGCGAAACGGAGCTCGGCCGTGCCGTCGGCTGCGGGCTCGACCCGCGCCGACACGGACTTGTGTCGGTGTCGAACCGCGGCGCGGACCTCGCCCCCAGGCGGCGCGCCGTCGAGCCAGCTCGCGTCACGCAGTCTCACGCTGCGCGCCTCGAGCGCCGGAGCGCGGTCGACCACCAGACGGTTCTCGGCGGGGCGCACCTCGCGCACGTACCAGGGTCCGCCCGAGAGGCCGAGCCCGCGGCGCTGTCCGGGCGTGTAGCCGACCGCGCCGGAGTGCGTGCCGAGCTCGGAGCCGTCGGGTGCGCTGATCGGGCCGGGCTCGACGGCAGGGGAGGAGTCGGGCCGCAGGCGCGCGAGCGCCGCGCGCACGTCGCCGTCCGGGACGAAGCAGATGCCCTGGCTCTCGGGCTTCTCGGCGGTGACCAGACCGAGCTCGCGCGCGAGCGCGCGCACCTCCGCCTTCTCGAGCTCGCCGAGCGGAAACGCGATCCGTGCCAGCGTCGCGCGCGGCAGGTCGAAGAGGAAGTAGGTCTGGTCCTTCTCGCGGTCGCGCGGCCGGAACAGGCCGAGGCCCCCGTCGGGCGCGCTGGCGATGCGCGCGTAGTGGCCGGTCGCGACGCCGCGCGCGCCGAGCGCCTCCGCGCGGCGCAGCAGCAGATCGAATTTCAGCACGCGGTTGCAGGCGATGCACGGGATCGGGGTGCGGCCGGCCGCGTACTCCGCCGCGAACGGCTCGATCACGGCTGCGCGGAACTCGTCGCGGTAGTTCGCGGTGTAGTGGCGGATGCCGAGCGTGCGCGCGACCTCGCGCGCGTCCTCGGCGTCGGGCAGCCCGCAGCACTTCTTCGCGGAGCGCGGCACCAGATCACTCGAGATCGGCCCGCGGGCCGACGTCCCGCGGGCGGAGCCGTCGCCGAGATCCATCGTCACGCCGACCACCTCGTGGCCCGCGCGCGCGACCAGCGCCGCCGCGACCGACGAGTCGACGCCCCCGCTCATGGCGACCAGCCAGCGCTCGCTCACGCCGCCCTCGCCTGCCGCACGCGCGTGACCACGCGCGGCAGCACCTCGAGCACGCGCGCGAGCGCCGCGTCGTCGACCCCGGAGCCGAGACTGAAGCGGATCGCGCTCGCGCCGAGCTCGCGCGCCAGCCCCATGGCGGAGAGCACGTGCGAGGGCTCGGTCGAGCCGGCGTGGCAGGCGGCGCCGGTGGCGACCGCGACGCCCTCGAGGTCGAGCGCCTCGACCAGCGCCTCGCCCGAGGCGCCGGGGAACGACACGTTCAGCGTGTGCGCGAGCGTGTGCTCGCGCGCGCCGTTGCGCAGCGCATCCGGCAGCGCCGCGCGGATTCCGTCCCAGAGCCGCTCGCGCAGGCGGTCGTGCCGCGCGTGCGCGTGCTCGAACTCGGCACCCGCGGCTTCGCAGGCGGCGCCGAAGCCGACGATGCCCGGCACGTTCTCGGTGCCGGGACGGCGGCCCTTCTCCTGCGAGCCGCCGCGCAGCAGCGGCACAAGCTCGACGCCGGGTCGCACGTACAGCGCGCCGACGCCCTTGGGTCCGCCGAGCTTGTGCGCGGAGAACGAGGCGTAGTCGACGGGCAGCGCAGCGAGCGCGAGCGGCAGCTTGCCGAGCGCCTGCACGCCGTCGCTGTGGAACGGCACGCCGCGCGCGGCAGCAGCGCGCGCGAGCTCCGCGATCGGCTGGATCACGCCGGTCTCGTTGTTCGCCCACATCACCGAGGCGAGCCGGGTCGACGGCCCGAGCGCAGCCTCGAAGCGCGAGACGTCGAGCCGCCCGTCGCGCTCGACCGGCAGGATCGTCACGCGGCAGCCCTCGGCGCCGAGCGCGCGCAGCTCCTCGAGCACGGAGGGATGCTCGGTCGCGCAGCTCACCAGGTGCACGTCGCGGCCGGCCAGCGTGCGCGCGACCTGTCGCAGCACGGTGTTGTTCGCCTCGGTCGCGCCGCTGGTGAAGACGATCGAATCGGCCGTGACGCCGAGCGCATCGGCCACCTGCTTGCGCGCGCGTGCGAGCGCAGCCCGGGCCGCGGCGCCGAACGCGTGCGTGCTCGACGGATTGCCGTGCGTGTGCGCGAGCACGTCGTTCATCGCGCGCAGCGCCTCCGGGCGCAGCGGCGCGGTCGCGTTGTAGTCGAGGTACACGTCATTCATACGCAGCACAGACTAGCGAGTTTCGACGCTGGGTAGCCCGCCTCCGCATTCGGCACCCGCGCGTCCCCGGGGCGCCGGGAACGGGCCGTGGCGCGCCCCGGACGGAGGCACGGCGCTTGCTCTCGTCCCGGGCCGGATCCGAGGCTTCGGGGCGTCTTTCTCCTGGCTGGCAGCCCCGCAGGGCCGATCCGACTCAACTCTGACTTCCCGCTCCACAGGCCGGATCCGGCCCCACCGCGAACAGGTGGGGTCGGATCCGGTCGACCGTTTTGGGGCCGATGCCCGGGACCCGCGCGGAGAGCGCCTCGAGCGATGCGAACGCCCCGCCGGCCTCGCGCTCCGCGGCGATCGCGCGCGCGCGGGCGGGACCGAGCCCGGGCACGCGCTCGAGCGCGGCCGCGTCGGAAGCGTTGAGCGGCAGCGGCAGGCTTAGCGCCATGCGCGCGTCGGCGGGCAGCGCGTCGCAGGCGCACTCGGGCGCGGAGCCCGCGGGACCGAGCCGACACCCGGCTGCGTCGCGCAGCAGCGCGAGCGGGCCCGGCGCAGACGGCGCGCGCAGCTCGAGCAGCGCCGCGAGCGCGAGCAGCGCCCACAGCCCCGCGCGCACCGCCGTCGTCTCGGGCACGCGCGGCTCCACGCGCTAGCCGGCCTCGGGCTCGGGCGCGGTCGAGCCGAGCTCGAACGCGTCGTGCAGCGCGCGACAGGCGAGCTCGGTGTACTTCTCATCGATCACGACGGAGATCTTGATCTCCGAGGTGCCGATCATCTGGATGTTCACGCCGTGCCGGGAGAGCACCTGGAACATCTTGCCGGCGACGCCCGCGTGGTCGCGCATGCCGAGCCCCACCACCGAGACCTTCGCGATGCCGCCGTCCGACTTCACGCCCGCCGCGCCGAGCTTCTGCGCGACGCCCTCGACCAGCGCGAGTGCGCCCTGCATCTCGCCGCGCGCCACCGTGAACGTCATGTCGGTGTGTCCCTCGGTCGAGACGTTCTGCACGATCATGTCGACGACGATGCCGGCGTCCGAGAGCGGCACGAAGATCTTCGCCGCGATGCCCGGCGCGTCGGGCACGCCGAAGATCGTGACCTTGGCCTCGTCGCGGTTGTAGGTGACGCTCGAGACCACCAGCCGCTCGATCACTTCGCTCTCCGGAACCACCCAGGTGCCCTCCTCGTCGCTGAACGTGCTGCGCACATGGATCGGCACGCGGTACTTCATGCCGATCTTCGCCGAGCGCACCGCGAGCACCTTCGCGCCGAGGCTCGCCATCTCGAGGATCTCGTCGTAGGAGACCTGCCCGAGCTTGCGCGCGTTCGGCACGATGCGCGGGTCGCTCGTGAACACGCCCGTCACGTCGGTAAAGATCTCGCACACGTCGGCCCCGAGCGCGGCGGCGAGCGCGACCGCGGTGGTGTCGGACGCGCCGCGGCCGAGCGTCGTGATCTCGCCCTCGTCGGTCACGCCCTGGAAGCCCGGCAGCACCGGAATGCCGCCGCGCTCGAGCTCCTCGCGGATCTTCGCGGTGTCGATGCGCAGGATGCGCGCGCGCGCGTGGTCGCTGTCGGTCTGCACCTTGACCTGGGCGCTGGTGAAGCTGCGCGCGGATACGCCGAGCCCGTGGATCGCCATCGCGGTGAGCGCGATCGTCTGCTGCTCGCCGGTCGAGACCAGCATGTCGTACTCGCGCGGGTCGGGCGCGGGCGACATCTCGTTCGCGAGCGCGACCAGCTGGTCGGTCACGCCGGCCATCGCGGACACCACGACCACCACGTCGTTGCCGCGCTTGCGCGTCTCGACCGCGCGCCTCGCGACGTTGCGGATCCGCTCGACGCCGGCCACGGAGGTGCCGCCGAACTTCTGGACGATCAGGGCCATCGCGAATCGAGTTCCTCTCTGAGCTTTCCGGCCCGCTCGCCTCGCGCCTCGACCCGGAGCAGCCGCGCCTCCGGATCCGCGCCCGGCTCGATCCGGATTTCGAGGCGTTCGGCCGGAACCACCTCGGGGAAACGCTCGGGCCACTCGACCACCAGCACGCCGCTCGCGTCGCACAGATCGTCGAAGCCCGCGTCGAGCAGCCGAGCGTAGCTTTCTACCCGATAGAAATCCGCGTGTCGAAGCCAGACGCGGCCGGGGTATTCCGCGACGATTCCGAAGCTGGGGCTGGTGACCGGCGCGCGCGGATCGATGCCGAGGCCCTCGGCCAGGCCCTGGACGAGGCAGGTCTTGCCCGCGCCGAGCGGGCCGGTCAGCGCCAGCACGTCGCCGCCCTGCAGAAGCTCGCCGAGCAATCGGCCGAGCTCGCGCGTCTGCGCGGGGCTACGGGAAAGGCTGGAGCGGGCCCGGCTCATGCGGCGTGTTTAGCGCCGCTTCGATCGCCTGCCACGCGGCCGGAATGCGGGCCGCGAGCTCCGAAGCAAGGCCGCCGAGCTTGGGGCCGAGCTCGCCGGCGAGACCATGCAGGTATGCCCCCGCACGGGCGGCGTCCCAGGCCGAGAGCCCCTGGCCGAGCAGCGCGCCGACCAGACCCGCGAGCACGTCGCCGGATCCGCCCGCGGCCAGGCCCGGTCCGCCGGTCGGATTCACGCACAGCTCGCCGTCGGACCGCGCGATCACGCTGCGCGCGCCCTTCAGAATCGCGATCGCGCCGCTGCGCGCGGCGAGCGCCCGTGCCGCGGCGGCGCGGTCGGCCTGAACGGCGGCGGCCGAGACACCGAGCAGGCGCGCGGCCTCGCCCGGGTGCGGCGTGAGAATGCGCGGCGCTTCGCAGCGCAGGGATTCGAGCCGCCCCGCGAACGCGTTCAGCGCATCGGCGTCGACCACCGCGGGCCGGCGCGTGCGCGCGAGCAGCCCGCGCGCGAGCGTGGCGCTGCCCGGCTCCTGGCCGAGACCGGGACCGAGCACGAGCGCGTCGCGGGCGTCGAGCTCGCGCGCGAGCGCGGCCTCGTGGACGGCGTCGAGGCCACCCGACGCCGTGTCGTCGAGCACGATCGCCATCGCCTCGGCGAGCGCGCCCGCGTAGATCGGCAGCAGCGCGCGCGGGGTCGCGAGGCTCACGAGTCCCGCGCCGCCGCGCAGCGCGCCCCGCGCCGCGAGCAGCACCGCTCCGGTCTTGCCCGGCGAGCCGCCGACCACGAGCACGTGGCCGAACGTGCCCTTGTGCCCGTCGAGCGGTCGCGCCGGCAGCAACTCTGCGGCGGCCGCGCGCGAGAGCACGTGCGCGCGAACCTGCCCGCGCGAGATCGACGCTTCCGGCAGTCCGATGTCGGCGATCAGGACGCGCGCCGCGCTCGGCTGCAGCGCGAGCCCGAGCTTGGGCAGCCCGATGCTGACGACCAGCGCGGCCTCGAGCGCCAGGCCCAGCGGCCGCCCGGTCTCGCTCGAGAGGCCCGAGGGCACGTCGACCGCGACGCAGGGCAGCCCGCTCGAGGCAAGCGCGCGCAGCACGTCGGCAACGGCGCCCTCGACCGGCCGTGTGAGGCCGATCCCGAAAATTGCGTCGACGATCAGGTCGGCGGCTTCGAGCAGCGCTTCGAGCTCGCGCGCGTTCGCGGCGCGGCGCACCGACACGCCCGCCGAGTCGAGCAGCTCGCGATTCGCCTTCGCCTCGGGACTCTGCGTCTCCGGGCGCGCGAGGTCGAGCACGACCGGCGCCACACCGCGGCCCTGCTCCGCCAGCGCGCGCGCGATCACGTAGCCGTCGCCGCCGTTGTTGCCGCCGCCGCAGGCGATCAGCGGCCGGCGCCTCTCCGGGTAATGCCGCGCGATCGCCTCGGCGACCACGCGGCCCGCGCTCTCCATCAGCGTGCGGCTCGGGATACCGAGCCGCTCGATCGCGTCGCGCTCGATCGCGCGGATCTCCGATTCGGTCGGGCACGGCCAGACGCGCGCACGGAGCGCCCTCGCATTCACGCGACTCCCTCCTGCACGACCACGCTCGCGAGCGCGAAGTCCGCGTCGTGCGTGAGCGTGAGGAACAGCGCGAGCGGCTCGGCGGGAAGGTCGCGCCGAAAAAGCAGCAGCGGCTCACCGCTGCGGCGGCGCGCGACCTCGAGCCCGGCGAGCGGAAGCGTGCGGCCGAGCACCTCGCGCAGCGCCGCGCGGCCCGCGCACTTCGCGGCGAAACGCGCCGCCAGGTTCTGCCAGCCGGTCGACTTGCGAAGCGCGTACTCGCGCTCCGCCTCGCTGAAGACCCGCGCGAGCATGCGCTCGCCGTGCGCAGCGAGCGCCGCTCGGAAGCGAGGCACCTCGACCAGCGCCAGCCCGACGCCCCTAACTGCGCCCGACAAGCTGCTTCATCTCGCGCACCGCCCGCTCCATGCCGACGTAGAGCGCGCGCGACACGATCGCGTGTCCGATCGAGAACTCGTCGATCAGGTCGTTCTCGGCGAGCTTGCCGATGTTGGCGTAGTCGATCCCGTGGCCGACGCCGACCTCGAGCTTGAGCTTCACTGCGAGCCGCACCGCGTCTTCGATCTTGCGCAGCACGTCCTCGTGGTCCGGGCCGCGCTCGCAATAGCGGCCGGTGTGGATCTCGATCGCGCGCGCGCCGACCCGGTGCGCGGCCTTGACCTGGTCGAGGTCGGGCTCGATGAAGACGCAGGTGCGGATGTTCGACTCGTGCAGCGCGCGCGCGATCTCGCCGATCTCGCCGATCCGGCTCTGCACGTCGAGCCCGCCCTCGGTGGTGAGCTCCTCGCGCCGCTCCGGCACCAGCGTCACCGAATTGGGTCGCACGTCGAGCGCGACCTTCAGCATCTCCTGGGTGCCGGCCATTTCCAGCACGAGCCGGCCGTGGATGATCTGGCGCAGCACGCGCAAGTCGCGGTCCTGGATGTGGCGGCGGTCTTCGCGCAGGTGCACGACGATCCCGTCCGCGCCGCCCAGCAGTGCCAGCGTCGCAGCCGTCACCGGATCCGGCTCCACGCCCAGCCGCGTCTGCCGCACCGTGGCGACGTGATCGACATTCACCACGAGTCTGCGTTCGCTCACGGCCGCTCCTCCCCGATGTCCTTGCGGATCGCCTCGCACAGCTCCGAAGCGAGCCGGTCGATTTCGGCGTGGTCGTCACCCTCGACCATCACGCGCGCGACGGCCTCGGTTCCCGAGTAGCGGATGCTCACGCGACCCCGGCCGTGCAAGAGCCGGCGCACGGCGTCGTAGTGGCTGTGGGCGGTGGGGAGCTCGTCGAGCGGTGGTTTGCCTCGCACGCGCACGGCCTTGAGTACCTGCGGCGTCTTCTGCATCACCGCGGCGAGCTCCGAGAGCGGCCGCTGCTCGCGGCGCATCAGCGCCAGCACCTGCAGCGCCGTGAGCATGCCGTCACCCGTGGTGTTGTGATCGAGGAAGATCACGTGCCCCGACTGCTCGCCGCCGAGATTGATCTTCTCGCTCAACATGGCCTCGACGACGTAGCGATCGCCGACGTCGGCGCGGATCAGCGCCAGGCCCATGTCCGCGAGCGCGCGCTCGAGCCCGAGGTTGCTCATCAAGGTGCCGACGACGGCGTCGCGCGACAGCTCGCCGCGCTTCTTCAGCTCGAGCGAACACATGGCCAGGATCTGGTCGCCGTCGACGATCGCGCCGTGCTCGTCGACGAGGATCACGCGATCGGCGTCGCCATCGACCGCGATGCCGATGTCCGCACGGTGCTGGCGTGCGAACGCCGCCAGGTGCTCGGGATGCGTCGCGCCGCAGCCGGCGTTGATGTTCGTGCCGTTCGGGGTGTTGCCGGTTGCGATCACCTCGGCGCCGAGCTCCTCGAGCACCGTGGGCGCGACCTTGTAGGCGGCTCCGTTCGCGCAGTCGATCGCGACCCGCAGCCCCTCGAGCGTGTGCGCGCGCGGAAAGGTCTTCTTCAAGAAAACGATGTAACGCCCTGCCGCGTCATCGATTCTGCGGGCGCTACCGATGTCGGCGCCGAGCGCGCGCTGGCTCTCGAGCTCGGGCGAGTCCATGAGCGCCTCGATGCGCGCTTCGACCGCGTCGGGCAGCTTGAAGCCGTCGCGCGAGAAGAACTTCACCCCGTTGTCCTCGAACGGGTTGTGCGAGGCGGTGATCATCGCCCCGGCATCGCAGCGCATGTCCACGGTCAGGAAGGCGAGCCCCGGCGTCGGGATCGGGCCGACCTGCAGCACGTTCACGCCCATCGAGCACAGGCCCGCGGCGAGCGCGTCCTCGAGCATGTAGCCGGAGCGGCGCGTGTCCTTGCCGATCAGCACGCG
Source organism: Myxococcota bacterium (assembly GCA_040902485.1). Taxonomy (GTDB): domain Bacteria; phylum Myxococcota_A; class UBA9160; order SZUA-336; family SZUA-336; genus VGRW01. The sequence goes on from JBBDXF010000027.1 coordinate 97,807, forward strand.
CGGCACGCGGCCGCCGTTCGGGCCGAGTCGGAACACCAGCGCCAGCGCCCGGCCGAGCTGGAGCATCACGTCGCCGGTCATCGGGTGGACGTTCGCGCGCCCGCGAATCCCATCCGTACCGAACAGCTTGCGCAACGCCGCCACCCAGGCCCTCCCGCGTCAGCCGCCCGCGCGCGGGACGTCGACCGGCTCGATCTCGATCCTTATTCGGATCGGCGCGCCGCTCTGATCCTTGCGCCAGACGTGCGGGAAACCGAGCGCGACGGGGCTCTCGAGCGAGGTGGCCTCGTGGATCGTCGACAAGTCGATGCGGTCGGTGACGACCTCGCGCACGTTGCGCACCGCGCTGCGCGCGCCCGTGATCGCGATCTCCTTGGGCTCGATCGTGACGCGCCCGAGTTTGAGCCCGTAGGGGAGCGCTCCGATCAGGTCCGCGCGCACCGGCACGACCTTGGAGCTGACGGCCTCGAGCGCGAACACCAGCGTCGAGGGCGAGCTCGCCACGATGCGCGCGCCGCGCGGCAGCGTGATCTGCTCCTTGTTCACCGCCAGGCGCGCCTCACCGGCCTTGGCGCCCTCGAACGACACCGCGTAGTGCTGCACGTTCTTCGCCACCTGGCGCAGCGCGGCGCGGCTCCCCATCACGCGCAGGTTGATCTCGTGCGCGGACTCCTCGGTCACGACCAGGCTCTCGGGCACCTTCTCCACCTGGACGGGGATGTCGAAGCTCTGCTCCACGTCGGTGACGCCCTGCGCCGCCGCCCACAGCACGCACGCGATCATGAGCGACACGACCTTGTAGAGCAGGTTGTCGAAGATCCCCATCGCGCCCTCAGGTCTCGGCCGTGCCGGCGCGCGCCGGCTCGCTCACGCCGTCCGAAGCGGACGACTTCTCGGACACGCGCACGCCCCCGGTCGCCTCGAGCAGCGCCTGGCGCAGGTGCGGTCCGTCGAGGTCCTCGCGGATCTCGCCGCCGGCCACGAGCGAGATCTTGCCGGTCTCCTCGGACACGACCACGACGAGCGCGTCGGTCTCCTCGGTGATGCCGATCGCCGCGCGGTGGCGCGTGCCGACCGCGCCCGGCACGTTGCCGCGCATCGCCAGCGGGAGAATGCAGCCGGCCGACGCGACGCGGCCGCGCCGCACCACTACGGCGCCGTCGTGCAGCGGCGAGTAGGGCAGGAACAGCGAGATCAGGAGATCGCGCGAGAGCTCCGCGTCGAGCGCCGTGCCCTGCTCCACGAACTCGTCGATCTGCACGTCGCGCTCGATCGCGACCAGCGCGCCGACACGGCGCTGCGCGAGCGCCTGACAGGCGCGCACGATCTCCTCGATCGTGTGCGCCTCCTGCATGCGCGCCGGCGCGAACAGCCCGCGACCCACGCGCGTCAGCGCGCGGCGCACGTCGGCCTGGAAGATCACGATCAGGATGAGCAAACCGGAGGACAGGAAGTTGTCGAGCAGGAACGAGACCGTCGCGAGCTCGAGCAGATCCGAGAGTCGCCAAGCCAGCACCAGGATCAACAGGCCCAGCGCCATCTGTGCGGCGCGCGTGCCCTTGATGCGCATCAGCAGCCAGTACACGCACCAGGCGACAACCACGATGTCGAGCGAATCGCGCAGGGGCTGGAAGTTCTCGGCGAACGTCTCCCAGCGATCGAGCAGCCAGCTGTAGACCAGCCAGGTCACGCGCCGGCTCCAGCGCGCGCCGCGCGGATCGCGGCTGCGACGTCGACGGCCTGGCGGGTCTCGGCCACGTCGTGCGCGCGCACGCCGCGTGCGCCCGCGAGCACCGCGGCGGTCGCGACCGCAAGCGATCCCGGCAGACGATCGGACACGCCCGCGCCCGTGAGCGCGCCCAGGAACGACTTCCGCGATGCCCCGACCAGCACCGGGAATCCCGTCGCGACCAGCCCCTCGAGCCCGGCGAGCAGCGGCAGGTTGTGGCGCAGCATGTGCTTGCCGAAGCCGAGCCCCGGGTCGAGCCAGATGCGCCCGCGCGAGACGCCCGCGCGCTCCGCGCGCCCGACCTCGCCGAGCAGCTCGTCGCGCACCTCGCGCACCACGTCCGCGTAGACCGGCTCGCGCTGCATGGTCGCGGGCTCGCCCCGCATGTGGTTCAGCACCAGCGTCGCGCCGTGCGCGGCGCAGACCGCGGCGAGCTCCGGATCGCGCAGGCCGGAGACCGCGTTCACGATCCGCGCTCCGGCCGCGAGCGCCGCCTCGGCGACGCGCGCGCGCCGGGTGTCGATCGAGAGCGGCAGCTCCGTGCGCTTGGCCAGGCCCTCGATCACGGGCAGCACGCGCGCGCTCTCTTCGTCCTCGCCGATCGGCGCGGAGCCCGGACGCGTCGACTCACCGCCCACGTCGAGCCAATCGGCGCCCTGGGCCGCGAGTGCGAGGCCGTGCGCGATCGCCGCTTCCGCATCCGCGAAGCGCCCGCCTTCCCAGAACGAATCGGGCGTGACGTTCACGATCCCCATCACGATCACACGTGGCGGGGCGCTCGGCGCGCCGGAGGGCGTTTCCGGCCGCGGATCGGACATGCGTCTAGCCCGGAACCGGCTCGGGATCCGGCATCGGCTTCTCGCCGAAGCGGCGGCGTGAGCCGTCTTCCGTCTCCGCAGTGGGCTTCACCGCCGCGCCCGCCGTGCCGCGGACCAGCGGATCGGGGAGCAGCGGCAGCGGCCGGCCCTCGAGCAGGAGCTGCAGGTCGCTCTCCTCGAGCGTCTCGCGCTCGAGCAGCGCCTGCGCGACCCGCTCGAGCGCGTCGCGGTGATCGATCAGCAGCTGCTTCGCGCGTGCGTAGCGCTCCGTCAGGATGGCCGACATCTCCGTGTCGATCTGCCGCGCCATGTCCGGGCTGTGCTTGGACGGCGCACCGAACTCGCGGCCGATGAAGACGGTCGCGTGGTCGTCGTCGAGGCTCATCGGCCCGAGCTTCTCGCTCATGCCGTAGCTGCACACCATGTCCCGCGCGATCTTCGTGGCCTGCGTCAGGTCGTTCGACGCGCCGGTGGAGAAGTGGTTGAAGACCAGCTCCTCGGCGGCGCGCCCGCCCATCGCGCGCGTGATCATCGCGAGCAGCTCGTCTTTGGACACGCAGTAGCGGTCCTCGGTGGGCAGCGTCATGGTGACGCCGAGCGCCCCGCCGCGCGGAATGATCGTCACCTTGTGGACCGGGTCGCTGTGGTCCTCGAGCATGGCGATCAGCGCGTGGCCGGCCTCGTGGTAGGCGGTGATCTTGCGCTCCTTCTCGGAGATGATCAGGCTGCGCCGCTCGGCGCCCATCATGACCTTCTCTTTGGCGCGCTCGAAATCGCGCATGGCCACGCAGTCGCCGTCGCGGCGCGCGGCCAGCAGCGCGGCCTCGTTCACGAGATTCTCGAGATCCGCCCCCGAGAAACCCGGTGTGCCGCGCGCGATCACGGTCAGGTTCACGTCCGGCGACAGCAGCACGCGGCGCGCGTGCACGCGCAGGATCGCCTCGCGGCCGCGCAGGTCGGGTCGGTTCACGGTCACGTGGCGGTCGAAGCGGCCGGGCCGCAGCATCGCGGGATCGAGCACGTCGGGCCGGTTCGTGGCCGCGATGATGATCACGCCCTCGTTCGACTCGAAGCCGTCCATCTCGACCAGCAGCTGGTTCAGCGTCTGCTCGCGTTCGTCGTGACCGCCGCCGAGTCCGGCGCCGCGGTGGCGACCGACCGCGTCGATCTCGTCGATGAAGATGATGCAGGGCGCGTTCTTCTTGCCCTGGCCGAACAGGTCGCGCACGCGGCTCGCGCCCACGCCGACGAACATCTCGACGAAGTCCGAGCCCGAAATCGAGAAGAACGGCACGCCCGCCTCGCCCGCGATCGCGCGCGCGAGCAGCGTCTTGCCGGTGCCCGGCGGGCCGATCAGCAGCACGCCCTTGGGGATGCGGCCGCCCAGGCGCGTGAACTTCTTCGGGTCGCGCAGGAACGAGACGATCTCCTCGAGCTCGCTCTTGGCCTCCTCGATGCCGGCGACGTCGGCGAAGGTCACGCGCTGCGAGTTCTCCGAGAGCAGCTTCGCGCGCGACTTGCCGAAGCTCATCGCCTTGCCGCCGCCGGACTGCAGCTGGCGGAACAGCAGGAACCAGAGCCCGATGAACAGCAGCATCGGCAGCCAGCTGATCAGCAACGACTGCCACACGCCGGTGTCATCCTGCGCGGTGTAGGTGGTCTCGACCTTGTGCTTCTTGAGCAGCTTCGCGAAGCGCTCGCCGGTGGCGGGACCGTTGGTCGTGAAGCTCGCGTCGTCGTCGAACTTGCCTTCGATGTGGTCGCCCTTGACGGTGATCGCCTCGACCTCGCCCGCTTCGAGGCGCGCGAGGAAGTCCGAGTACTTGATCTCGTTGGGCTCCTGGGGAGTGCCGCCGAACAGGCTGAAGATGGCCAGCAGCACGAACATGGCCATCGCCAGCGTCAGCAGGTTCTTGTAAAGGTGGTTCAACTCACCTCCGGTCGAGCGCGTAGCCGGTCGAGTTCATTTCAGGTTCCGGGCCAACCGCTCGAATTCTCTGGCAATCTAACAACTTCGCGGCGGGCTTGGAAGGCGCACGGCGCGCAGCTCCCGCGAGCCTGTCCCGTCCGTCACTTTCTCGCCACGCCAAAGCCCCGGAACCCAGACGATCTCCCCGCCCCGCTCGACGATCAATGCGCGCGCCTGCGCAACTCTTCCCCATCGGGCGCTCGCGAACAGGTCCTTGAGGCGTCGCTCGCGCCCGCGCGTGAAGATCCGGTCGTCGAGCCTCGGGCTGCGCGCGACGAGGGCCTCGCCAGGCGAGGCCGGCAGGCGCAGCAGACGGGCGGGAGGGTCCGGGGCGGTGCACGCGTGCCAGCTCAGACGAAGGCATCGCTCGGGGAATTCGAGCTCGCCGTCCGCCGGCAACTCGAGGCGGATCGGGTCGGGAAGCTGTGGACCGGGTGCGGGACCGAGCCACAGCCGCGCGCGCTCGCGAACCAGCGCGAAGCCGCGCGGCAGCGAGAGCGCGAGGCCGGACGCGGCGCGGGAGACGAACTCGTCGATGCGCGCGAGGTGCACCTCCGTGAGATCGGCTGCAAGCCCCGCGCGCGCGGCGATCGCGAGCCAGGCGCGAGCGCGCCCCGCATCGTCGAGGGCCGCGAGCGCGCCGTCGTCCAGCCACACGCCTCCCTCGCCGGGCTCGATTCGCGCGTCGAGCCACGGCTCGAGATCGCCGCCGACCCGACTCTCCGCCTGCGCGGCCAGGCGCGCGAGCGCGGCCAGGCGCGTGGCCGCACCCGGATGGATCGACTCGAGCACAGGCAGGATCTCCGCGCGCACGCGATTGCGCGGGATCGAGAGATCGCGATTGCTCTCGTCGTCGCGATGCGCGAGGCCGCGCTCGGCGAGGTAGCGGCGCAGTTCGACACGGCGCAGGGCGAGCAGCGGCCGCAGCACCCGCCCGCCGTCGAGGCTCGCGCGGATCGCGGCCAGCCCCGCAAGGCCGGTGCCGCGCACCGCCCGCAGCAGCACGGTCTCGGCCTGATCGTCCTGGTGGTGCGCGGTCGCGAGGTGCGCACAGCCGCGGCGCGCGCGGATCTCCTCCAGCGCCTGGTAGCGGAGCGCGCGGGCGCGCGCCTCGGGCGAGCGGCCGTCGCGCCTGGCCGCATCGACGCGCGTGGACCAGAACGGCACGCCGAGCGCGTGCGCCAGACGCGCCACGAACGCCAGGTCGGCGTCGGCCTCCGCACCGCGCAGGCCGTGGTGCACGTGCGCCGCCTCGACGCGCTGGCCGATGCCGAGCAGCGCGTGCAGGAGCGCGACCGAGTCGGCGCCGCCCGAGACCGCGACCAGGAGCTTCGCCGCGCGACTCACGCCCTGCTCGCGCAGGAAGGCCGCGACCTCGCGCTGCACCGGATCCATGGCGGGAGAGTACGGAACACGCGCACGCAGCCAAGCGCCGAGATCCTCAACACGGATCGGCGCCCGGCCGAAGACTGATATGACGCGCCGTACCGCGCGAGGCAGGGGAGAGGCGTCGCTTGGACGATGGTGTCTTTTTCGAGCGCGCTACCGCTGCGCTCGCGCGCCACGTGCGCAGTGACGACCCGTTCGTCGCGGCAGCACTGCTGGCTTCGATCCTGACGCTGGTCGTGCTGTGGGCGTGGCAGCGGCGGCGGCGCAAGCCCCGCAAGCCGGCCGATCCGGAAGTCGAGTACCGGCGCCTGGTCGAGAGCGGCGCCTTCGAGCAGGCCGGCGACCACCTGCTCGAGCGCAACCAGCCGGCGCGCGCGCTTCCGCTCTTCGAGCGCGCCGGCGCCAAGCACAAGCTCGCGCGCGCGCTGCTCCTGACCAAGCAGCCGGCGCGGGCCGCGGTCGTCTTCGCGGAGCACCGCCGGCACGCCGAGGCCGCGCACCACTTACAGAACGCCGGCCTGTGGCGCGAGGCCGGCGACGAGCTCCTGCTCAGCGGCGGCGCCGAGCGCGAGGCCGCGGAGCTCTTCGAGCGCGCGGGCGACCTCGAGCGCGCGGCCGAGCTCCACCAGCGGCTCGGCGACGCGGAGAGCGCGTCGCGCCTGTTCGCGCGCGCGGGCATGGGCGTCGCGGCCGCGGAGACGCTACTCGAGGCGCGCGGCCGCAAGCCGCGCTGGCTCAAGCGCGCCGCGGAGCTGTACGAGTCCGCGTCCGAGTGGGATCCCGCCGCGGCCTGCTACTCCGAGGCGGGCGAGCCGCGCCTGGCAGCGGAGCTGTACGAGAAGATCGGCCGCCACGCACAGGCGGCCGAGGCCTACGAGCGTGCCGGCGTCTACGAGCGCGCGGCCGAGTGCCACGAGCGCGCCGGTCAGCGCACCGAGGCGCGCGCCTGCTTCGAGCGCGCGGGCGACCGCATGCGCGCCGCGGAGCTCGCGCTCGAAGAGGGCAACCACCTGGCGGCCGCGAGCACCTTCTACGAGGTCGGCTCCTACGAACGCGCCGTCGATACACTTCAGCGTGTCGCTCCGGGCTCGCTCGACGCGCGACCCGCCGCGCGCCTGCTCGCGCGCATCTTCCTCGAGAAGGGCCTGATCGACCGCGCCAAGGAGAAGCTCGGCACGCTGGCGGGCGACACCGGCTATGGCAAGGACGACCTCGAGCTCCTGCTCCAGCTCGCGACCGCGCTCGAACGGATCGGCGACGCCACGGGCGCGGTCGAGGCGCTGGAGAGCATCTCGAGCGTCGACTCCGGCTACGCCGACGTCGAAGCCCGTCTCGAGCGCCTGTCCGAGCGCGCGAACGGCCTCACCTCGCCCTCGCTCGGCCCCAACTCGAACGACCGCTACGAGCTGCGCGACGAGATCGGTCGCGGCGGGATGGGCATCGTGTACCTGGCCAGCGATCGCGAGCTCGAGCGCGCGGTCGCGATCAAGTTCCTGCCCAGTGAGCTGGCCGCGAACCCGCAGGCCGTGAAGATGTTCCGCGCCGAGGCGCGCGCCGCCGCGGCCATGAACCACCCGAACATCGTGCACATCTACGACGTCGCGGTGGTGAACGATCAGCCCTGCATCGTGATGGAATACGTGCAGGGCCGCACCGTGCGCGAGGTGATGAGGATCCGTGGCTCGAACGAGCGCCAGCCGCTGCCGCCGCACCGCGTGGCCGAGATCGGGCGGCAGATGTGCCGCGCGCTCGCCTACGCGCACCGCTCGAACGTGATCCACCGCGACGTGAAGCCGTCCAACATCCTGCTCGCCGCCGACGGCAGCGCGAAGCTGATGGACTTCGGCATCAGCAAGGCGCTCGAGACCGGCAACGAGGCGCTCACCGAGGCGAAGGGCACGCCGCAGTACATGCCGCCCGAGCAGATCCTCGGTCGCGAGATAGACGGCCGCACCGACCTGTACGCGTTGGGCATCTCGATGTTCGAGATGGCGACGGCGCAGCGCCCGTTCAGCGGCGACGCCGTCGTCGACCAGCAGCTGCACGCGCCGCTTCCCGATCCGCGCCGCCTGCGCCCCGAGATTCCGGAGGCGCTGGTGAAGATCCTCATGCGCGCCTGCCAGAAGGATCCCGACGACCGTTTCGCGAGCGCCCACGAGATGGCGCAGGCGCTCGACGCGTTTCTTACGGGTCCCGGGGG
>JBBDXF010000027.1:105921-108621 GCA_040902485.1 Myxococcota bacterium
GCCACCCTGGCTGCGCTCGCCCGCGGCTCGCTGCGCGCCGCGCATTCAGGCGGCTTGCGAAGACTCAGCCGAGAAGCGCTGAGGCGCTGCCGACCGTCACGACGGTCCGCTTCGCGTCGTCCTTCTCGACCCAGATCTCGTACTCGCGGCGCGTGAACGTGCCCTCGGGACTCTCGCCCTGGAGCTTGGCGCGCGCGCGCACGCGCTCGCCGCCCCACAGCACGTTCACGAGCTTCACGTCCATGCGCCCGCCGGCGAGCCAGCCCGGCCCGTGCGCGTTGCCCATCACCTGCGACATCAAGCAGGTCGAGAGCATGCCCTGCACGACCACGTCCGGGAAGCCGAGCTTCTTCGCCTCGTCGCGGTCGGTGTGGTAGTTCTTGATCGGACCCGAGAAGCGCCAGCAGGTGGTGAGATCGACCTCGAGCTCGGCGGGCTCGAGCTCCGGACCGTCGCCCTCCCCGACCGCGCGCCGCTCCTTCTTCGCCGCGCTGTCGCGATCGACGACGTAGGCCTCGCGGCCCGACTGCGGCAGGTCGGCCAAGAACGACTGGTGCGTGCGCGAGCGAACCAAGAGCCGCCCGCTCTCGTCGGCGAAGTCGACCTCGTTCACGACGAAGTCGCGGTCGCGCTTGCGGTAGCGATCGACGACCGTCGAGCGCGTGCGCACGCTCGACCCCGCGCGCAGCGGCGCGAACAGCTGCCACTCCTGACGCGCGTGCAGGTTCCCCACCAGCTTCTTCAGGTACCAGCGGTCGATGTGCGCGTAGACCTCGCTGTGGTAGAGCAGCGGCGGCGCGACCGACTCGCGCGCGTAGACCGGATTGCGATCCGCGAACGTGTCGCAGTAGAACGCGATCACCTCGGGCGAGATCGCGCGCTCGGCGGTGTGGACGAGATCTCCGACGCGGACGCGCTGGCCTTTGAGATTCACGAAGCGATTCTGTCACACTCGGGCACTGCGATGCGGGGTGATCCAGGGCCAGAAGCCAACGTCGGGACCTGGCTCCGCGCGCACGCGGATGCGCGGCCCGATCACCCGGCGCTGCTGGTCGAGGGCACGGGCGAGCGCATCAGCTACCGCGAGCTCGACGCGCGCGTGGACCGCGCGGCCGCGGCGCTCGCCGGGCTCGGTGTAGTCGCGGGCGATCGCGTAGCGCTCGCGCTCGCGAGCGAGCCGCTATACCTCGAGCTGTACTTCGCGGCCGCGCAGCTCGGCGCGATCCTGATCCCGCTGAACACGCGGCTGCGACCGACGGAGCTCGGCTTCCAGATCGAGGACTCCGAGCCGCGCGTGGTGGTGCGCGTGCCGGGCGTCGAGATCCCGGCGTGCGCGGGCACGCGCATGCTCTCGCCGGAAGAGCTGCGCGCGCGCACGCCCGCACAGGCCGAGCGCCGAGCGCCTGCGCCCGGCGCCGAGAGCCCGCAGGTGATCCTGTACACGAGCGGCACTACGGGCCGGCCGAAGGGCGCCGTGCTCCCGCACCGCAAGACGTACTGGAACTCGCGCAACGCGGAGCTCTACTTCGAGCTCGTGCCCGAAGACGTCGTGGTCGTGCCGATCCCCCTCTTCCACTCCTTCGGGCTGAAGATCCTGTCGGTGCCAACGCTGTTCGTCGGCGCGACCGCGCTGCTGGTCGATCGCTTCGACCCGATCGGCTTGCAGGACTCCGTCGAGCGCGAGCGCGCGACGCTGCTCGGCGCCGTGCCGGTGATGTACCAGCGCATGCTCGAGGCCGGACTCGAGCCGAAGAAGCTCGCGCGCCTGCGCTTCGCGTTCAGCGCGGGCTCCGCGCTCGGCGTCGACACCATCGAGCGCTACGCGCGCGCGGGCCTGCGCATCCAGCAGGGCTACGGACAGACGGAGACGTCGATCCTGTGCTGCCTCGACGCGCGCGACGCCCTGCGCAAGGCGGGCTCGGTCGGCAAGCCCGTCCGCTTCGGCGAGGTGCGGATCGCCGACGAGCGCGGTCGCGACGTGTCACGCGGCGCGCGCGGCGAGGTCGTCGTGCGCGGGCCGATCGTGATGTCGGGCTACTGGCGCCGGCCCGAGGAGACCGCCCAGAGCCGGATCGGCGGTTGGCACCGGACCGGCGATCTGGGCGTGATGGACGAGGACGGCGACGTGTCGCTCGTGGGCCGGCTGAAGGAGCTCTACATCAGCGGCGGCGAGAACGTGTACCCGGCCGAAGTCGAGCGCGTGCTCGGCCAACATCCGGACGTGTCGGAGGTCGCGGTCGTCGGCGTGCCGGACGAGAAGTGGGGCGAGGCCGGCCGCGCCTACGTGGTGAGCGCGAGCGCGACCTTCGACGCCGCGGGCCTGCTGGCCTGGGCGAGCGAGCGGCTGGCGCGCTACAAGCTCCCGCGCGAGGTCGTGGTGGTCGCCGAGCTGCCGCGCACGGCCTCGGGAAAGGTGCAGAAACATGCGCTCCTGGCTCGGACCTAGTGTCGCGCTCCTCGTGCTCTCGGGCTGCACGGCGCTCGGCCTGTTCGGCGACGCCCCGCCCGCCGCGAGGCCGGTGCTCGACCCCGACCTCGTGCAGCGCGGCCACGCGCTGTTCTTGGACGCGCGGCTCTCGGGCGACGGCAGCCGCACCTGCTCGACCTGCCATCCGGGCGGTGGCGCGGATGCGCGAGTCTATCTGGACGGGGAGAGCGTTCCGCCCGGCTCGGCGGGCGGACGGCGCCCCCTCACCCTGC
>JBBDXF010000027.1:108631-113795 GCA_040902485.1 Myxococcota bacterium
CGGCGCCGCGCGTCGCCGACGCAGTCGACCGCATGCTCGCGGCCGAGATGCGCGGCGGGAAGCTCGAAGGACGGGATCGCGAGGCGCTCGAGGCCTACCTGCTCTCGCTCGCGCCGTTCGATCGCCGTCGCATCCAGCCGGACGGCGCCCCGGTCGAGCCTTCGACCCTGTCGGCGCGCCGCGGCTACGCGGTCTTCGCGAAGGCCGAATGCACGGACTGCCATCCCGCACCCGTGTACAGCCGCGCCAAGCTCGTCGACATCGGCAGCGGCGGTCGCTTCGCCATCCCCACGCTGCGCGGCGCATCGGCGGCCGGGCCGTTTGGCCACGATGGCCGCTGGCCGGACCTCGAGACGGCGGTGCGCGCGCACTTCCCGGCGGGCGGTGTCGAGCTCGGCTCCGACGAGATGACGCAGCTGCTCGAGTACCTGAAGCTCCTGTAGCAGCGGCGCGCGGCTCCGGTTAGTGTTCTGCGCCCGCCGAGTCAGGCGATGTAGCTCAGCTGGTTAGAGCAGGCGGCTCATATCCGCCGTGTCGGGGGTTCGAGTCCCTCCATCGCCACCAGGCTCAGGCCGGCGCGTGCGGCCGCGCCAGCGCGGCGCCGAGCGCGTTCACGACGTGATAGGCACGCCGCTCCCGCCCGAGCCGGCCGACCAGGTTCAGGAAGTACGCCGCCAGCAGCAGCGCGACGCCCAGCGACCCGAGCCAGTCCGCGGTCGTCACGACGCCAGCCAGCGATGGAACTGGGCGATCGGCTTCTCCAGGTGCGAGAGTGGCCCGGCCTGCGCGAGCCGCGCGTGTACGCCGCGCTGCACCCCCGTACAGGCGCCGATGTCCTCGCGGTGGATCGCGTCGATGTAGCTGCGCAGACGCTCCACGCGCTCGGCGAAGCCGGGCTCGTCCGCGCCCTCGGCGGGCAGGCACGGATGGATGGAAAGCCTGAAGCGGTCCACCGCACGCGGCTCCATCCGGTACCAGAACATCCCGTCGGGCTGCAGCGAGAACATCAGGTGCGGAAACACCGCCCCGACCAGGAATTCGCCGCGCTGCGCATGCTCGAGCTTCGGGCGGGTCCCGAACAGCGTCGGCAGCGGAGCCCCGTCCTTGGTCGGGTTGTGCAGCGCGATGAACGGGCCGCTCACGTCTTCCGCCCAGGTGCCGCTCGCCGGCGCGATCGTCTGCAGGCTGTCGAGGTGCGGACCCTGGTGGTGATAGGACTCGACGAAGTTCTCGACCATGATCTTCCAATTCCAGTCGTGCTCGAAGACCAGCGGCTCGAGCGTGCGCAGGCCGGCGATCTCCCAGGGCGCGATTCGCTCCGCGAGTGCCGCCAGTCTCTGCGCCAGCGGCGCGGCGTTCGGGTCGAGCGTCGTGAACACGAAGCCATGCCAGACCTCGACGGGAAGCGTGGGCAGCGCGATCTGCTTGCGCTCGAAGCCGGGCGTGCGCTGCATGTCGGGCGCACCGAGCAGGCGGCCGTCGAGCGCGTAGCGCCAGCGGTGATACGGGCACTGCCAGGCGCGCGCGTGGCCGCAGCCCGGCTCGACCAGTGGCATGTAGCGGTGGCGACAGACGGCCGAGAGCACGCGCAGCGCCCGGTCCTCGCCGCGCACGGCCACGAGCGGCTCGCCGAGCAGGTCGAACGCGACGTAGTCGCCGGGTCGGGCGAGCTGGTCCTCGCGCGCGACGCAGGTCCACTCGCGGCGAAGCACGCCGTCGGCCTCGCGCGCGAACAGGTCGGGGCTCGTGTAGTGCGCGGGCGGGAGCGTGGTCCGGGGCAGCTCGGGGGAGAGCATGGCCGATCCTCTTTTCTATTGCGCGATCGATTCAAACTCAGAGCCGGGCTTCCGTCAATACCTATCCAGTGATAGATTCTGAGCCATGCCCGCGCCCCGCCGCCCCGCCGCCCGCCCCCGCTCGGTCGGCCGCCCACGAGCGGATCGCCGCCGGCACTCGCGGCCCCCGCAGGAGGAGATCCTGTTCCACGCCGCGCGGCTGTTCGCGCGCAAGGGCATCACGCCCACCACGACGCGCGAGATCGCGTCCGCCGCGGGCTTGCGCCAGCCTTCGCTGTTCCACTGGTTCGCGAACAAGGACGCGATCGTCGAAGCCCTGCTCGAGCTCTCGATCGCGCCGACCCTGGCCCACGCCGAGCGCTGCTTCGCGCGCGACGAGCGCGCCTCGCTGCGCCTGTACCGCGTGCTCGCGTTCGACGCGCGCGAGCTGTGCGCCGCGCCGTACGATCTGTCGGCGATCTGGCTCGCGCCCGAGGCGCGCGCGAAGCGCTTCGAGCGCTACTGGCGGCTGCGCGAGCGGCTGTTCGAGCTGATCCACATGCTGATCGCGGTCGGCGTTCGCGCCGGCGAGTTCCGCGTCGGCGAGCCGCTGCTCGCCGCCAAACTCTTGTTCGGGATGGACGAAGGCGTGCTGTCGTGGTTCGATCGTGGCGGAGCGTGGTCTCCTGAGCAGGTCGGGGACGCGCTCGCGGAGTTCGCGCTGCGCGCCTTCTTGCGCGATCCGGAGCAGCTCGACGCGATCCGCCGCGAAGCGGCCGCCACTTGAGGAGACGACGATGAGTGAGTTCCCGAATCCCCTGCGCGACGTTTCGCCGTCCGTGACCGGCGCGCCGCAGCTGGCCGTGTTCGCGGGCGGCTGTTTCTGGTGCACCGAGGCGGTGTTCAGCGAGCTCGACGGCGTGCTCGAGGTCACCTCGGGCTACGTCGGCGACGTGGCCGCGAAGGCGGACTACGAGACGGTGTGCGGTGGGCAGACCGCGCACGCCGAAGCGGTGAGCATCCGCTTCGACCCGGCGAAGCTCTCCTACGGCCAGCTGCTCAAGGTGTTCTTCTCGGTCGCGCATGATCCGACGCAGCTCGACCGCCAGGGCAGCGACGTCGGCCGCCAGTACCGCTCCGCGATCTTCCCCGTCGACACCGAGCAGCAGGAGGTCGCCGAGGCGTACATCCGCCAGCTCGACGCCGCGCGCGTGTTTCCGCGGCCGATCGCGACGCGGATCGAGCCGAACTCCGAGTTCTTCACGGCCGAGGACTACCACCAGAACTACGCGGCGCGGAACCCGCATCAGCCGTACATCGCGGCGATCGCGCTGCCGAAGGTGGCGAAGCTCCACAAGCTGTACGCGGACAGGCTGAAGTCGCGCAGCTAGGGTACCCTGCGCGAATGAGCGACCACCGGCATTTCCCTCGCTCGCGGCGCACGTACCTGATCGGCTCGCGCAAGGATCTGCGCGTGCCGGTACGCGAGATCGACCTGACCGCGCGGCCGGGCGAGCCCGCGCCAGCGTCGCTGCGCGTCTACGATACCAGCGGCGCGCACGGCGACGCGACCGCGAAGATCGACCTGATGCACGGCCTGCCGAAGTTGCGCGACGCGTGGATCCTCGAGCGCGGCGACGTCGAGACCTATCCCGGCCGGCCGCTGCAGCCGATCGACGACGGCGGCCGCACGCGCGACACGCCGGCCTTCCCCGGCCGGCGCACCAAGCCGCTGCGCGCGAAGCCCGGCCGCAACGTCACGCAGATGCACTACGCGCGGCGCGGCATCGTCACGCCCGAGATGGAGTTCGCGGCGCTGCGCGAGGGCGTCGATCCCGAGCTCGTGCGCAGCGAGATCGCGCGCGGCCGCGCGATCCTGCCCAACAACGTGAACCACCCCGAGAGCGAGCCGATGCTGATCGGTCGCCCGTTCCTGGTGAAGATCAACGCGAACATCGGCAACTCCGCGGTGTCGTCGTCGATCGACGAGGAAGTCGAGAAGCTGCTCTGGTCGATCCAGTGGGGCTCCGACACCGTGATGGACCTGTCGACGGGCGCGAACATCCACACCACGCGCGAGTGGATCATCCGCAACTCGCCCGTGCCGATCGGCACCGTGCCGATCTACCAGGCGCTCGAGAAGGTCGGCGGGCGCGCGGAAGAGCTCACGCCGCAGCTGTTCTTCGACACGCTGATCGAGCAGGCCGAGCAGGGCGTCGACTACTTCACGATCCACGCGGGGGTACGGCTGCGCTACGTGCCGCTGACGGCGGATCGTGTGACCGGCATCGTGTCGCGCGGCGGCTCGATCATGGCCAAGTGGTGCCTCGCGCATCACCAGGAGAACTTCCTCTACACGCACTTCCGCGAGATCTGCGAGATCATGAAGGCGTACGACGTGGCCTTCTCGCTGGGCGACGGGCTGCGCCCGGGCTCGATCGCGGACGCGAATGACGCCGCCCAGTTCGCCGAGCTCGACACGCTCGGCGAGCTGACCAGGATCGCCTGGGAGCGCGACGTGCAGGTGATGATCGAGGGCCCCGGCCACGTGCCGATGCACCAGATCAAGGAGAACATGGACCGCCAGCTCGAGGTCTGTCACGAGGCGCCCTTCTACACGCTGGGCCCGCTCACGACCGACATCGCGCCCGGCTACGACCACATCACTTCCGCAATCGGCGCGGCGATGATCGGTGCGTTCGGCACCGCGATGCTGTGCTACGTGACGCCGAAGGAGCACCTCGGACTACCCGACCGCGACGACGTGCGCGCGGGCGTGATCGCGTACAAGATCGCGGCGCACGCGGCGGATCTGGCGAAGGGCCACCCGGGCGCGCGACTGCGCGACGACGCGCTCTCGAAGGCGCGCTTCGAGTTCCGCTGGGAGGACCAGTTCAACCTGGCACTCGATCCCGAGACCGCGCGCAAGTACCACGACGCGACGCTGCCGGCCGAGAACGCCAAGGTCGCGCACTTCTGCTCCATGTGCGGACCGAAGTTCTGCAGCATGGAGATCACGCAGCAGGTGCGCGAGTACGCACAGCGCAAGCGCCTCGAGGATGCGGTCGCGCTGAAGGAAGGGCTCGCGGAGAAGTCACGCGAGTTCGTCGAGACGGGTAGCGAGATCTACCGGTAGCGTCGGAGCCGGACTCGGACGCGGATCGGCGCCTCTGCGCTTCCCCGGGGGTTACCCTCGGGAGGACCCTCGACCTCCCCTAGTCCGATTCACTTCGCTCGGCTTCGCCTCGCTGCGCGCGCCTGCGGCGCTTGCGTCCCTGCGCGAAGGCGGCTTCGCGCAGGGCCTTCCCGCGCTCAGCGCTCCCTGGTCCGATTCACTTCGCTCGGCTTCGCCTCGCTGCGCGCGCCTGCGGCGCTTGCGTCCCTGCGCG
>JBBDXF010000028.1:0-111602 GCA_040902485.1 Myxococcota bacterium
CTCGGGCCGAATCCGCGCGCCGGGCTCGGGTCGAGGTTTCTGAGACCGCTTCTAGCTCGCCTTGCTCGCGTGCCGCGCGGTCACTTCGAGCAGCGCGGCGCGCTCGACGGGCTTGGTCAGATAGTCGTCGCAGCCCGCGGCCAGACACTCCTCGCGGTGGCCCGTCATCGCGTGCGCCGTGAGCGCGACGACCGGCAGCGTGTAGCCGCGCTCGCGCAGCACGCGGGTGGCTTCGTAGCCGTCGATCTCGGGCATCTGCATGTCCATCAGGACGACGTGGAACGGCTCGTCGCATGCCAGCGCCTCGAGCGCCCGGTCGAGCGCCTTGCGTCCATTGTCGACGATCTCGACGCTGGCGCCGGCGCGGCGCAGCAGGGTTCCGATCAGGCGCTGGTTGTCGTGCGAGTCCTCGGCGAGCAGGATGCGCCGTCCCGCGAGGTCGGAGCCGTCGGGCGTCGCGCTCGTGGCCGCGGGCGGACCCGAGACCGGTGGGCCGCCGACGCAGGGCAGTGCAAGGCGGAACGTGCTTCCCTGTCCCGGCGCGCTCTCCAGCGCGATCGTGCCGCCGAGCAGCTCCGCCAGGCGCCGGGAGATGGCGAGGCCGAGACCCGCTCCGCCGACGCGCCGTGTCGACGATCCATCGACCTGCGTGAAGGGGCGGAAGATCCGCAGCTGCTCCTCGGGGCTCATGCCGACACCGGTGTCGCTCACCGCCAGCTCGACGGCGTCCCGGTCAGCGCTGCGCACGGCGCGAACCATGAGCTCGACCCGGCCCCGCTCCGTGAAGCGGAGCGCGTTCCCGAGCAGGTTCAGCAGGATCTGCCGCAGCCGCCAGCGGTCCGTGGTGAGCTGCGCGGGAGCGCCCGGATCGCGCGCGATCGCGATCTCGAGCTTCCGCTCGCGTGCCTGCGGCGTCAGCGTCGAGGCGAGGTCGGCGAGCAGCTCGTCGAGCGACACGCTCTCGGTCTGCAGCCCGAGCTGGCCGGCCTCCATGCGCGAGAGGTCGAGGATGTCGTTCAGGAGGCGGAGGAGATGCGTGCCGTTGGTCCGGATCGAGAGCAGCGCCTCGGCGCGATCCTCCGCGCCGAGCTCCTCGTCGAGCAGCTGGCTGTAGCCGAGGATCGCCGTCATCGGCGTGCGCAGCTCGTGGCTCATGTTGGCCAGGAATTCGCTCTTGGCGCGGCTGGCGGCCTCGGCCACGTCCTTGGCCTCGCCGAGCGACGCGAGCGCGCGCGCCAGGTCGTGGTTCTTTGCGCGCAGCTCCTTCAGCAACCCGTCGTTCTCGCGCGCGAGCTGCGCGCGCTCGAGCACCGAGCGCACCGTCGCCAGCAGGTGCGCTGGCGGACACGGCTTGCTCAAGTACGCGTGGACCCGAGCGCGGTTGATCGCGTCGACGGTGTCGTCGAAGTCGGCAAAGCCCGTGAGCAGGATCCGCCCGATCACGTCGTCGTGAGCTGCGACACGCGAGAGCAGCTCCACGCCACTGACGCCCGGCATGCGCTGGTCGCAGACGACGACGTCGAACTCGCCGTCGGAGAAGCGCGACCAGGCGGCCCTGGCGTCGCCCTCGCCGACGATCTCGCCGAGCGGACGCAGCGCGCGGACGAGGAGCTCGACGCCCCGCGGCTCATCATCGACAACGAGGATCCGGGCCGGTCTCGCCATTCGAAACCGTATCGACGAAGGGGGGCCCGAAATAGAGCCGGGCGCGACGACGCGAGGCTCCGGCCTAGGTTCGAACGGAGAACTCGAACCCGGACGGGAAGGGCAGCGTGACGGATTGGAAGCCGCTCTTGCCCGACTGCACGTAGGCGAGGTAGGGCGCGAGCGAGCGCTTGAAGGTGCGCACGTTGTCGGCGAGCACGACCGCGCCGGGGCGCAGCTTCGGCGCGAGCAGCTCGAGCATGGGCAGGTAGAGCTCCTTCCAGCCGTCGAGCAGGACCAGATCGACCGGCGGCGCGACGTCGCGCAGCGTCTGCAGCGCGTCGCCGAGCCGCACCTCGGCGTGACCGGCCAGCCCGGCGGCGTCGAGGTTCGCCAGCGCCTGTTTGTGCTTGCCGGGCTCGAGCTCGGAGCCGATCACGCGGCCGTTGCCGTTGTCGCGCGCTGCAGCCGCCGCGTAGATGGTGGAGATGCCGAAGGAGGTGCCGAACTCGACGATGCGGCGCGCGGAGAGCGAGCGCGCGACCAGGTACAGGAACCTGCCCTGCGCGGGCGAGAGCGGGATGTACACGTCCTTCATGCGCTCCGACAGCACCGCGGGCTCGGGCGGCTTGCCGCCCAGGAACGAGCGCGCGAGCGACGGCAGGCGTCCCAGCATGCGGAACACGTCGCCGCGCGCCGCGTCGTGCAGGCCGTCGAGCGTCGTGCGCACGCGCGGGTCGTCGAGCGAGCTCGGAACCGGCGTGATCGAGAGCGCGCGTTCCATTTCGAGTGGTTCCTCCGACACCAGTCTACGCCACACGCGGTAGACTGTGCTCGCAGGAGGTCGAGCATGGCGGACGCGAAGAAGAACCCACGCAGCGCGCTGATCACCGAGGGCCACGATCGCGCGCCGAACCGCGCGATGCTGCGCGCGGTCGGCTTCGGCGACGCGGATTTCGGCAAGCCGATCGTCGGCGTCGCGCAGGGCGAGAGCGACATCACGCCGTGTAACGTCGGACTCGGCGAGCTCGCCGCCGCCGCCGCCGCCGCGATCCGCAAGGCCGGCGGCATGCCGCAGACCTACGGCACGATCACGATCAGCGACGGCATCTCGATGGGCACCGAGGGCATGAAGTGCTCGCTGGTGTCGCGCGAGGTGATCGCGGACTCGATCGAGACCGTCTCGCGCGGCCAGTGCCACGACGGCGTACTCGCGGTCGGCGGCTGCGACAAGAACATGCCCGGCGCGCTGATCGCGCTCGCGCGCCTCGACATTCCCGCGATCTTCGTCTACGGCGGCACGATCAAGCCCGGCCGCTACGCGGGCAACGACCTGACGATCGTCTCGGTGTTCGAAGCGGTCGGCTCACACGGCGCGGGCAAGATCAGCGACACCGACTTCGTGCAGATCGAGCGCTGCGCGATCCCGGGTCGCGGCTCGTGCGGCGGCATGTACACCGCGAACACCATGTCGAGCGCGATCGAGGCGATGGGCATGAGCCTGCCGGGAAGCTCGACGATGGCGGCCGTCGACGCCGAGAAACGCGACAGCGCGGCCGAGTCCGGGCGCGTGCTGATCGACCTGGTCGCCTCGAACCTGACCCCGCGCAAGATCATGACCAAGGCCGCCTTCGAGAACGCGATCGCGGTGGTGATGGCGGTCGGCGGCTCGACCAATGCGGTGCTGCACCTGATGGCGATCGCGCACGCGGCCGAGGTGAAGCTCGCGCTCGACGACTTCGAGCGCGTCCGCGCGCGCACGCCCGTGCTGGCGGACCTGAAGCCTAGCGGCAAGTACGTCGCGACCGACCTGCACCGCGTGGGCGGGATCCCGCTGGTCATGAAGATGCTGCTCGCGCGCGGGCTGATCGACGGCGGCTGTCTCACCGTGACCGGCCGGACCGTCGCGGAGAACCTCGCGAACGTGCCGTCGGAGCCGCCCGCGAACCAGGACGTCGTGCGCCCGTTCGCAAAGCCCGTCTACGCCGAGGGACACCTCGCGATCCTGCGCGGCAACCTCGCGCCCGAGGGCGCGGTCGCGAAGATCAGCGGCGTGAAGCTCGCCGAGATCACCGGCCCCGCGCGCGTGTTCGAGTCCGAGGAGAAGTGCATGGAGGCGATCATGGCCGACCGCATCCGCCCGGGCGACGTGGTCGTGATCCGCTACGAGGGACCGAAGGGCGGGCCGGGCATGCGCGAGATGCTGACGCCGACCTCGGCGCTGATCGGCAAGGGCCTGGGTGACTCGGTCGGCCTGCTCACCGACGGGCGCTTCTCGGGCGGCACCTACGGCATGGTCGTGGGCCACGTCGCGCCCGAGGCGTTCGTCGGCGGCACGATCGCGCTCGTGCAGGAGGGCGACTCGATCACGATCGACGCGAAGCGACGGCTCCTGCAGCTGAACGTCGCCGAGGCCGAGCTCGCGAAGCGCCGCGCGGCCTGGCGGCAGCCGGCGCCTCGCTACCCGCACGGGGTGCTCGCGAAGTACGCGAAGCTCGTCTCGAGCGCGTCGCGCGGAGCCGTCACGGACGCCGACCTGTGAGCTGGATCGCGATCGCGGGGCTGCTCGGCTGCGCGTCGGTCGCCGCGGGCGCGTTCGGCGCGCACGGCCTGCGCGATTCGGTCACGCCCGAGCGCCTCGCCGCCTGGCAGACCGGCGCGCACTACGCGCTGGCGCACAGCGCCGTGCTGCTCGCCCTCGCGCTCTACGCCTCGGCGACCGGGCGCGCGATCACGCTGCAAGCGTCCCTGATCCTCGCCGGTGTGGTGATGTTCTCGGGCTCGATCTTCGGGTTGGTGCTGTTCGAGATCCGCGCGCTCGGGCCGGTGACACCGATCGGTGGCGTGTGCCTGCTCGCCGGCTGGGCGTCGCTGCTCCTGCTCGCGCGCGCGCCCTGACCGCGCCGCTCACGGAAACTCGTCGAACCAGTTCTTCACGCCCGTCGCGCCGAGCTGCGTCGCGTTGAACTCGTGGCCGCCGCCGTGACTCTGGAACTCGGTCGGCTTGCCGTCGTCCTCGAGCTCGTCGAAGTACTGGTCCGCGGTCCAGATCGGCACGATCAGGTCGCTCGTGCCGTGCCAGAACTTGGTGGGCGGGTGGTTCGAGGGCAGGTTCGGCACCGAGCACACCGGCCCCGCGCACGTCGCGTACGAGGCGGCGACGATCGCGAGCGCGCGCCAGGTGTTCAGATTGCACCACCCGGCGCAGCTCTGATACCACTGCTTCGCCTGGTTGAAGGTCACCGCCATGCGGCTGGTGTTGTAGCCGCCGCTCGAGATGCCGAAGGCGTAGCGGCGATTCATGTTGTAGCGAGAGGCCGGGCCGTAGCTGCCGTTCTTGATCTCGGCGAAGAAGTCCGGGAAGAAGTCGTAGTCGCAGCTGATCGAGTACGGAAACACCGAGTTCGTGTTCCAGAACTCCAGGAACCCGCCGGCCTGCGGCGGCTCGGGCGCGACCACCGCGTAGCGCTTGCCGCTACCGCTCGGATCGTCGAGCAGCTCGTGGAAGATCTGCGGCGTGTAGTTCGCGCCGAACAGCGTGCCGAGCTCGGTGAGGAACGGATTCGTGTCGGCCGGCGAAGTGCCGTGGTAGAAGAACGCGACCGGCCAGCCGCCCGCGGGCGGCGTGCCCTCCGGAACCTGCCAGCGGACTCCGCGCCCGATCGGGATGCCGTTGCACGAGTACCAGTTCACCCGGTAGCTGTGCGTGCAGCTCCAGTTGCCGGAGCCGTCCTGCTGACAGCGGGCGGCCTCGGCGCGCGGCGCCGCGAGCGCCGCCGCCGCGAAGACCGCGCACAGAGCCATGAATCGCACCATTCGTCCCATGGTCGTGGTTCGCATCGCTTCCCTCCCTCCGAGAAAACCTCTCACTCGACCTCGAGCGCGAGGTACGAAACCAAGACCCGCGAGAGCTCGCGCACGAGCAGGCTCGTGTCGCGTGACTCGGGCGAGTGCGCGAACGTGTTCTGGTTCAGCGCGCCCAGCACCACGCGCAGCCCGAAGCGGATCGCCTCGCGCGGTCGCGGATGGCCGATGCGCGCGCGGTAGGGCGATAGCAGGGTCGCGAGGCGCGTCTCGAGCGCGTCGTTCAGCGCGTGCACGCGCGCGCGGAACTCCGGATCGGCGGAGCTGCGCACGATCAGCGCGCGCAGCAGCCCCTCGCGCCGCGCGTGGATGTCGACCAGCGTCGCGACGAACACGCGCACGATCGCGGCCGGCTCGCGCCCGGCGAAGCGCGGCTCCGACAGCTCGTTCTCGAGCCGGGCGTGGCTGTCGTCGAGGAAGCGATCGTGGATCGCGCGCAGCAGCCGGTCCTTGTCGCCCACCAGCCGGTA
This sequence comes from Myxococcota bacterium, assembly GCA_040902485.1. Taxonomy (GTDB): domain Bacteria; phylum Myxococcota_A; class UBA9160; order SZUA-336; family SZUA-336; genus VGRW01. The sequence goes on from JBBDXF010000028.1 coordinate 5,979, forward strand.
GAAGCTTCCCACCGACGAGCCGGCGCGGCGCGCGATCTCGCCCACGGCGGCCGACTCGTACTCGTGCGCGGCGAGCAGCTCCTCGCCGGCGCGCACGAACTGCTCGAGCGCGTCGCGGCTGCGCGCCTGGCGCGGCCAGCCCAGCAAGGGCCTCTTCCTCGACCCGGGCGGAATCGGTACTCCCATTCCGATTCCGAGTCTAGGGGCGCGCCCTCGGAGCGGTCAACAGGAATTTCGTCCGGGGGCGCTGTCAGCGCCTGGGGGATCCGTCCCAGAAGCGCCGCTCCGCGTCGCGCGGCGCGTGCTCGACGCGCGTGTCCGCGTCGAAGACCAGCGTAGCGCGATCCGGGGCGGTGTAGGCGGGCCAGGGACCGACCAGCGGGCTGCGCGGGTTGCCGGAGCGCGTGAACGCGGTCCAGGCCTCGCGCATGCGGCGCGAGAGCGCCTTGGCTTCGGCGCCGTCCTCGATCAGCGGGCCGAGCGCGTGGATGCGGCGCGTGCCGAACACGAACGGCTGCTCGAGCCCGTGGAAAGCCCCGGTCGGGCCCTGCGCCGAGACGCCCGAGAAGGCGAACTCGTACACATACGCCGGCGCACCGGCCGCGGCGATCGACTCCGCCAAGCGCAGCGCGGGGATCCGGAAGCAGCGGTCGGTCTCGATCGCGTGGAACAGCTCGGCCGGCGAGGCGGAGCTGCGCAGCGACGTGTAGGCAGCGACCGCGGCCTTGGCCTGCGCAGCCTCGAGACCGCGCTCGCGCAAGCGCGTGACGATGCCCTCGCGGTCGAGCCTGCGGATCTCCGGATCCTCGAGCTCGAGCACGCGCGTCTCGTCGCGGTTGCTGCCGATCAGGACGGGCAGCGGCGCGAGCGTGCCGGCGCGCGCGGCGTCGAGCGGAGCGGCGTCGAGCAGGCCGGCGTCGATCGTCGGACGGAAGCCGCCCGCGCGCGCCTGCGCGGCGAGCAGCGCCGCGACCGGCAGATCCGCGAGCTTGCGCGCGTCCGCGGCCTCGAGGCCGAGCGCGCCCAGGAACTCCCGCGTGCGGCGCGTGGAGCTCTCACGCGTGTCGATCCGCAACGAGCCGCTCGCCAGGATGGCGCGTTGAAAGAGACCGCGCGCGGACTTCGCGGCCAGCAAGCACGCGACCGCGGTGGCGCCCGAGCCTTCACCGAAAAGCGTCACGTTGTGCGGGTCGCCGCCGAACGCGTCGACCTCCTTGCGCACCCATTCGAGCGCGGCGATCAGGTCGAGCAGTCCCAGGTTCGCCGCGCCGAGTCCGGCGTCGGGCGGCAGCTCCGCCGGATCGAGGAAGCCGAGCGCGCCGAGCCGGTGCTGCAGCGAGATCACCACCAGGTCGCCGCCGCGCGCCAGCCGGCGACCGCGCGTGCCGGGGTCCGCGGCCGCGCCCTCCGCGAACGCGCCGCCGTGGACGAACACGAGCACGGGCCGCGGCAGGCCGTCGAAGCCCGCGGTCGACAGGTCGAGTCGCAGGCAATCTTCACTCCGGGCCGGCGCGGTCGTGCTCGGTGCGAGCAGCGCGAGGCGCGGCGCGTTCTGCGGCGCGGCGGGTCCGGGATCGCGGCAGTCGAGCACGCCGGACCAGGGCTCGAGTCGCGCGGGCGGCTGAAAGCGCAGCGCAGCGACGGGCGCCGCCGCGTACGGGACGCCGCGAAACACCGTCACGCCGCGGTCCAGGCGGCCATGCACCCTGCCAAAGCGCGTGTCGACGAGGAGCGGCACCTTCGAGTCCTCTGGCGCGAGCGTACCACGCCGCAGCCTGCCTGATCGTCGCTCGTGGGATACGCTCGTGCGCGATGAGCACCGCGGGTCGCCTCCTCGCCGGCATCGCCTTCCTCACGATCGCGCTCACCGTGCTGCTCGGCGGCCACGCGTACCTTGCGCAGCGCCTGGTCTTCGACCCCGAAGTTGCCTCGCCCCTGCGCGGCTTCGCGCTCGGGCTGATCGGGCTCGGGCTGGCCACGCTCGTCGCACAGCCGATCGCGGAGCGCGTGATCGCGCCGCCTTGGAATCGCATCGTGGGCTGGCCGGCCTCGCTGTGGATGGGCATCGCGTTCCTGCTCCTGATCACGCTCGCGGCCAGCGACCTGTTGCGCTTCCTCGCGGGCGGCGTCGCGTACGCGGCGGGCGGCGCGCTGCCCGACGCCGCGTCGTCGGCGCGCGGGCTGGCGGCGATCACGGCGGCGGTGGTCGGCGTCGCCGGCCTGCTCGCGCTCGTGTCGGGGCTGCGGCCGCCGCGCCTGGTGCGCATCGAGATCCCGCTCGCGCGCTGGCCCAGGGCGCTCGACGGCTTCCGCATCGCGCAGATCAGCGACATCCACATCGGCCCGCTGCGCGACCGGCGCTTCTCCCGGCACCTGACCGAGCGCGTGAACGCGCTCGCGCCGGATCTCACCTGCGTCACCGGTGATCTGGTCGACGGCAGCGCGCGCCTGCTCGCGGACGAGGTCACGCCGTTCGGGGAACTGCGCGCCCGCCACGGCGTGTACTTCGTGACGGGAAACCACGACCACTACTCGGGCGCCAACGACTGGGTCGGCGTGATCGAGAAGCTCGGCCTCGTGCCGCTGCGCAACCGCCACGTCACCGTTCGCTGTGAGGGCGCGTCGTTCGTGCTCGCCGGCGTCGACGACCACCGCGGCGGCTTCGGCGACGGCCAGCGCGAGGACCTGCCGCAGGCGCTCGCGGGCGTCGACCCAGCACAGCCCGTCGTGCTGCTCGCGCACGATCCCTCGACCTTCAAGCGCGCGTCGCACAGCGGTGTCGACCTGCAGCTCTCGGGTCACACGCACGGCGGACAGATCTGGCCGTTCCGCTGGCTCGTGCGGCTGGCCACTCCGTTCGTTGCGGGACGCTACACGCGCAACGGCGCCGAGCTGTACGTGAGCCGCGGCACCGGTTTCTGGGGGCCACCGATGCGCCTGTTCGCGCCCGCCGAGATCACCGAGATCACGCTGCGCAGGGCGGGCTAGACGCCCAGCACAGGCTGATCGCGGTGCAGGAACCAGCGGTCGACGACCACTCGGCGCGCGAAGGTCGGAGTCGCGAGCAGCTTCTCGGCGAGCCACGGGCGCAACGACGCGGGGACCCACGCGGAGAGCGACGCGCCGCAGGCGCCCGTGCGCGGGCCGAAGCGCGCCTCGATCGCGCGCGCGTAAGGCGCGAGGCTCTCGGCGTCGGCGCGCGCGCCCGAAGCCAGGATCGTGCGCGCGGCGAGCAGGCCCGACTCGATCGCGGGACGGATTCCCTCGCCGCTCTGCGGCCAGGCGAAGCCGGCCGCGTCGCCGACCAGCAGGAAGCCGTCGCCGGCGAGCGGGCGCGGCGAGTGGCCGTAGAGCAGGTACGCATGTCCGTGTCGCTTCTCCGGCACGTCGGGAGGAAGCTTGCCGAGCGCGCGCACGTGCGCGAGGAAGCGCCGCGCGTGTCCCGCCAGATCGTGCGCGTCCTGGCGGCCGATGCCGATGTTCAGCACCGGGCCCTTGCGCACCAGCCAGGCGTAGCCGCGCAGGTCGCGCTCGAAGAACAGCTCGGGCACCTCCGGTGAGACGTTGCACGCGCGCGCACCGGCAAGGTCGAGCTCGAACTCGATCTCCTGCGCGGCGACCACCACGTCGCGCTCGTCGGCGCCGGGCGCGAGCGCGCGTGCGACCGGACAGAAGTGACCGCCGGCGCCGACTACGAGCCGGGCGCGCAGGCTCCCATTCGCGAGCCACTCCGCGCCGTCGCGCGCGAGCGAGCGCAGCGGCTCGCCGAGCCGCAGCTCCGCGCCGCAGCGGCGCACCAGGTAGTCGTCGAGCTCGCAGCGGCGGATGCCGTAGCTCACGATCTCTGGATAGGTGACGCGCGCGCTGCGCCCGCCGAGCAGGCTGACCTCGAAGCCGCGGAACGGCTGGAGCACGCGCTCCTTCGCGTAGTCCGCAGGATCGAGCGCGAGTTCCAAGGCGATCTGCGGCGTGATCCAGCCGGCGCAGACCTTGTCGCGCGGGAACGGCTTCGCGTCCAGCACCACGACGCGCAGGCCCGAGCCACGCAGTTTCCACGCGCAGGTCGAGCCGGCGGGTCCGCCGCCGACGATCAGCACGTCGCAGCGCACGGGCCTACGCCTCGCGCTCGTACAGGTGCGCGCGCGTCCACGGGATCGCGTTCGAGCGCGAGCGTGCGAACGCGACCTGCCAGAGCTGGAGGGAGCTGGTGTGGAAGGCGGCGATCGAGCCGGCGAGATACAGCCGCCACATGCGCACGAAACGCGCGTCGAAGCGGCGCTCGATCGCAGCCGCGTTCTTCTCGAAGCGCTCCAGCCAGTGCATGAGCGTGCGCTCGTAGTGCAGGCGCAGATCCTCGACGTCGAGCGCCGCGAAGTCGTGCGGCGAGAGGATCCCCACCATCTCCTCGAGCGTGGGCGAGTAGGCGCCCGGAAAGATGCGCCGCGAGATCCAGGCGTCCATCGGGCGCCTCCGCACGCGCCCGATCGAGTGCACGAGCCCACGCCCGTGCGGGCCGAGACAGCGGTCGATCACGTTGCCCAGCGCCGCGTAGTTCTCGGGGCCCACGTGCTCGAGCATGCCGACCGAGACGAACACGTCGTATTCGCCCGTGATGTTGCGGTAGTCGTCCTCGCGGAACTCGACGCGGTCCGCGAGACCCTGCGCGTGCGCCAGCGACCGTGCGTAGCGGACCTGCTCGGACGAGACGTTGTAGGCGGTGACCTTCACGCCGTGCGCGCGCGCCATGTGCAGCGCGAGCGACCCCCAGCCGCAGCCGGCCTCGACGACGCGCTCGCCCGGCCGCAGCCAGAGCTTGCGCGCGACGTGCTCCTGCTTCGCGGCTTGAGCCTCCTCGAGCGACGCCGAGGGCGTCGGGAAGTACGCGCAGGTGTAGGACATGCCCTCGTCGAGCCAGAGCGCGTAGAAGTCGTTGCCGAGGTCGTAGTGGTGATGCACGTTCGCGCGCGCGTGCGCGAGCTGTCGGCTCCGCCGCCGCCAGAGCTGCCACGCCCACGCGGCGCGAAGCTGCAGCGTCTCGCGTTCCGGCACGGCGAACCCGCGCTTCAGCACGGTCGTGAGATCGCCTTCGATCTCGAGCCGTCCGTCCGCGTACGCTTCGCCGAGCCCGAGCGACCCCGGCTGCCGCAGCAGGTCCCAGATCACGCGCCGCTCGCGCAAGACGATTCGACCGACCGGGGCAACGTCCGCGAGCCGCAGCTCCTCGCCGTTCCAGAGCACCAGCCGGAGCTGCGGGTCGCCCCACATTTCGAGCACGTGCCGTGCGAGTCGGCGCTCGAGGCGAGTCACGCCGTGGAAAGCGCCGGGGGAGGAGAGGCCATCCTTCCGCTCCATGATCACCTCCGTCGGATCATGTCACTGGATGAGAGCAACTCGTGCGCCAACGCAGCATAGCCCGAACGGGGACGAAAGTGAGGCTGGATCTCAGCCGTTCCGGAGGCCCTCGCCGTTCCGGGGGCCCTAGGAAGGGGCTTTGTAGCTTTGGAAGTGCAGGCTTTCCTCGACCGGCTTGCGCGGCGGACGGCCGTGCTTGCCCGCGGGCCAGCCGATCGGCAGCAGCGCGATCGTGGGGCAGGTCTCGGGCAGCCCGAGCCAGCGGTCGCACTCGTCGCCGAAGCTGCGGTGGATCGTCGTCAGCGAGGCGCCGAGTCCCACCGCGCGGCAGGCGAGCAGGATGTTCTGGATGCACGGGAACAGCGCCTGACCCTGGGCCTCGCCGCGGCGCGTCCAGCCCGCCACGAACAAGTGTACGGGCGCCTCGTGCAGGTGGTCGGCGAGCCACAGTGCGGCGCGCATGTTGCGCCGGCCGACCTCGGGAAAGTCCGGGCGCCTGGCGGCTTCGAGGGCGGGCGCGATGTAGGCGTGGAAGCGTTTGCGGTAGCGCTCGGCGACCCAGGCGCGGCGCTCGGGCTCGGTCACGGCGACGAACACCCACGGCTGCCGGTTGCCGCCGCTCGGCGCGAACGTGCCCGCTTCGCACACCTTGCGGATCAGCGCCGCGGGAACCGGATCCGCGCGCAGGCGCCGGATCGCGCGCGCGGTGCGCATGCCCTCGAGCAGCGGCGCGTCCTCGCCGATCCGCGCGACGTCGGGCTCCTGACTCAAATCCGTGTCACCTCGCCAGCGGCTTCAGCACCGAGAGCTGGTCGCGGAACGCGGCCCGCACGGAGGCCACCTCCTCGCCGCCGAAGCCGAGCTCCATCCCGATCGTGGTGATCTCCGTGTTCTCCACGTGCGAGATGCTGGTGTCCGCGCCGGCCACCGCGAACAGGCAGCGCAGCAGCTCGACGCGCTGCGCGGGCGTCGAGATCTCCTTGAACTGGCGCGTCACCAGGTAGTTCTCGGTGCCGCCGAGCGCGATCGCCGAGGTCTTCGCCATCTGCACGACCAGGAGCGCCTGCGCCTCGCTCAAGCTCGAGCACGCGCGCAGCAGCGCGACCATCTTCTCGGACTCGTCGCTCGAGATCTCGAGATCCGCGCGCGCGACGCGCGCCAGCACGTAGGCGAACGCGGCGAGGAAGCGCGCCTCCGCGGGCGGCAGCGCCTCGAGCTCGGCGGCGATCCTCCGTACCGTCGCGGTGTCGTTCGCGTCGCTGCGGGGCTCGCCTTCCACCCCCAGGATCCGGCGCAGGGCTCTCATCTGCGCCATGAGACCCGAATGCGCCGGAGGCGGCAAGGGCCCGTCCGGGCAGGGTTGCGGTCGAGCGCGTCGGGCGCTTACGATACGCCCGCCCCGCCAGCCCCGCGCGCGGCCCCGTTGGAGGATCTCGCCTTGGAGAATCTCGACTCCTTCCGTTCCGAGATCGGCAAATGGCTCGAGCAGAACTGCCCGCCCTCGATGCGCAAGGCGCTCGGCCCCGACGAGGACTTGAACTGGGGCGGACGCGACAAGGTCTACGAGAACCCCGAAGAGAAGCTCTGGCTCGAGCGCATGGCGTCGCGCGGCTTCACCACGCCGACCTGGCCGAAGCAGTACGGGGGCGGCGGACTCTCGGCCGCCGAAGCGCGGGTGCTGGCCGAGGAGATGCGCCGGCTGCACTGCCGGCCGCCGCTGGTCAGCTTCGGCATCACCATGCTCGGCCCGGTGCTGCTGCAGTACGGCAACGAGGAGCAGAAGCACGAGCACCTGCCCAAGATCGTGCGCGGCGAGATCCGCTGGTGTCAGGGCTACTCCGAGCCCGGCGCCGGCTCCGACCTCGCGGGTCTGCAGACGCGCGCCGAAGACGTGGGCGATCACTACCTGGTGAACGGCCAGAAGATCTGGACCTCGTACGCGGACTACGCCGACTGGATCTTCTGCCTGGTGCGCACGAACCCGACCGCGCCCAAGCACGACGGCATCTCGTTCCTGCTCTTCGACATGCGCACGCCGGGGGTGTCGGTGGCGCCGATCAAGCTGATCAGCGGCTCGTCGCCGTTCTGCCAGACCTTCTTCCAGGACGTGTTGGTCCCGAAGCAGAACCTGGTCGGGAAGCTCAACGGCGGCTGGACGATCGCGAAGGCGCTCCTGCAGCACGAGCGCGAGATGATCGGCGGCATGGGCCTGGGCATGGGCGGCAGCGGCGGCGGCGGCTCGCTCGACCAGCTCGCCAAGGAGTACTGCGGCACCGAAGCGGGGCGCGTCGCTGATCCGGTGATCCGCGACCAGATCGCGCAGCACCTGATGGACTCGCGCTGCTTCACCACCAGCATGCGCCGCTCCGGTGACGAGGCGAAGGCCGGCGCGGGTCCGGGCGCCGCGTCGTCGATGTTCAAGCTCTACGGCACCGAGATGAACAAGCGCCGCTACGAGCTGCTCGTGAAGGTGCTCGGCTCGCAGGCGCTCGGTTGGGAAGGGGAGGGATTCAACACGCGCGAGCTCGGCACGACGCGCGAGTGGCTGCGCTCGAAGGGCAACTCGATCGAGGGCGGCACCTCCGAAGTGCAGCTGAACATCATCGCCAAGCGCGTGCTCGGTCTGCCGGACTGAGCGGGCGTTCACGCCTGCGGCGTGCCTCCAGGAGAAGGGATCCCTCATGTCGCTCGCACTTTCCGAAGAGCAGGAGCTGCTGAAGAACACCGCGCGCGAGTTCGTCCGCGAGAACTCGCCGGTGAAGGAGCTGCGGCGACTGCGCGACGCGCAGGACCCGGTCGGCTTCTCGCGCGCGCTGTGGACGCAGATGGGCGAGCTCGGCTGGGCGGGCATCATCCTGCCCGAGGAGCTCGGCGGCGCGGGGCTGGGCTACGCGGAGCTCGGCATCGTGCTCGAGGAGTGCGGTCGCACGCTGGCCGCCACGCCGCTGGTCTCGACGACGCTCCTGGCCGGCAACGCGCTCCTGCTCGGCGGGAACGAGACGCAACGCAAGGAGATCCTGCCCGCGGTGGCGAAGGCCGAACGCGTGCTGGCGCTCGCGCTGCAGGAGGGCGCGCACCACGCGCCCTGCGCGATCGCGACCCGCGCCGAGGCGATCGCGAGCGGCTATCGCCTGACCGGCAAGAAGACCTTCGTGCTCGACGGCCACGTCGCGGATCAGCTGATCGTGGTCGCGCGCACCGCTGGCGCGTCGGGTGATCGCGACGGTCTGTCGCTGTTCCTCGTGCCGAAGTCGGCGCGCGGCCTCAGCGTGACGCGCACGATCATGGTCGACGGCCGCAACGCGGCGAACGTGCGGCTTGACGGTGTCGAGGTCGAGCGCTCGGCGCTGGTGGGCAGCGCGGGACGCGGCGCCGACGTGCTCGACCCGGTGCTCGACCGCGCCACCATCGGCCTCGCGGCCGAGATGCTCGGCACGATCACGGAGGCGTTCGAGCGCACGATCCAGTACCTGAAGGACCGCAAACAGTTCGGCGTGCCGATCGGCTCGTTCCAGGCGCTCAAGCACCGCGCGGCGAACATGTTCGTCGAGGTGGAGCTGTCGCGCTCGATCGTGCTCGACGCGCTGCGCGCGATCGACGAGAACCGGCCCGACGTCGCGCAGCTCGCGTCGATCGCCAAGGCGCGCGTCTCCGACGCGATCCACCTGATCGGCAACGAGTCGGTGCAGATGTTCGGCGGAATCGGCGTGACCGACGAGGAAGAGATCGGCCTGTTCCTGAAGCGCGCGCGCGTGGCGGAGCTCTCGCTCGGCGACGCCGCCTGGCACCGCGCGCGTTTCGCCGCGCTGTCCGGGTTCTAGCTGAGCGAGCCCACGAACCTGGCCCGCGCGCGCAAGCGCAAGGCGCGCGCGGCGAAGGCGCGCGAGGCGGAGTCGAACCGCGCGCGCGAGGGCCAGACCCGGGCCGAGCGCCGACTTCACGCGAAGCAGGAGGCCGATCGCGCGCGGCGCCTCGCGGGCGTGCGGCGCGACCCGCCCGACCCGCGCTGACGCCTCGCGCTAGCTCGGCTCGTTGGTGAGCACGACCGTGCCCGCCGCGGCGAACATGCCGCCCACGCCGTGCGCCACCGAGACGTGCAGGTCGGGAACCTGCGCAGGCGCCGTACCGCGCAGCTGACGCACGGACTCCTGCAGCGCGAACATGCCGTACATGCCGGTGTGCGTGTAGGAGAGCCCGCCGCCGTTCGTGTTCAGCGGCAGCGAGCCGCCGGGCGCGGTGTTCCGGTCCCAGATGAAGCGCGCCGCCTCGCCGCGCGGGACGAAGCCGAGGTCCTCGAGGCCGTAGATCGGCAGGTGCGCGAAGGCGTCGTAGATCATCAGGTGGCCGACCTCGCGCGGGTCGATGCCGGCCTCCGCGAACGCCCTCGCACCCGAGACGCGGAACGCGCGCGAGGTCGTGAAGTCCTCCATCTGGCTCACCAGCGGCGTCTCCACGCTCTCGCCGGTGCCGAGCACGTAGACGGGCTGGCGCGGGAAGTCGCGCGCGCGCTCCGCGGAGACGAGCACCAGCGCGCCGCCGCCGTCGGTGACCAGGCAGCACTCGAGCAGGTGGAACGGCCAGGCGATCACGCGCGAGGCGAGCACGTCGTCGACCGTGATCGGGTCACGGTACATGGCGCGCGGGTTGTGTGACGCCCACTCGCGCTGCACCACCGCGACCATGGCGAGCTGCTCGTGAGTGAGCCCGAAGTCCTTCATGTAGCGCAGGCAGGGGATGGTGAACAGCGTCGGCGGACCCGTGACACCGTACGGTGACTCGAACTGCCCGGGCAGGCTCGAGGGCGAGAAGCCGAAGCCGCCGGCGCCGACGCGCGAGCGGCCGCTCTGGCCGTGCGTGATCAGCACCGTCTTGCACAGCCCCGCCTCGATCGCGGCCGCCGCGTGACGCACGTGCAGCATGAACGAGCAGCCGCCCACGGAGGTGCCGTCTACCCAGGTCGGCGTGATGCCGAGCTGGTGCGCGATCGTGGTCGGCGACTCGCCCGCGGTCGCCACGCCGTCGATGTCGGTCGGCTTCAGGCCGCAATCCGCGAGCGCGTTCAGGCCTGAGTCGGCGTGGAGCTGGAGCTGCGAGAGGGTGGGGATCTCGCCCAGGTCGGTGGTCTCCGCCGCGCCGACGATCGCGACCGCGCGGCGCCTCACGAGCGCACCAGCGCCGGTCGGAACACCGGCAGCGTGATCTCGTCGTCGAGCTTCTGGAACGCGACCTCGAGCGGCATGTCGAGCAGCAGCGCTTCCGGCGTCTGCGCCACGTCGATCAGGCTCGTCATCATGCGCGGGCCCTCTTCGAGCGCGACGACCGCGATCGCGTAGGGCGGCGTGAAGCCGGGCGCCGGCCGCTGGTGGATCACGTAGCTGTACAGCGTCGCGCGGCCGCTCGCGCGGAAGGTCTCGACGTCGCGGCTCGCGCAGCGCGGGCAGAACGGCCGCGGCGGGAAGTATGCGCGCGCGCACGCTCGGCAGCGCTGCAGGCGCAGCTCTCCGCTGCGGGTGCCGTCCCAGAACTCCCGCGTCTCGGGCGTGGGAACGGGCCGGGGTCGGCGCTGCTCTCGGGGAAGCGAATCTCGCATGCCGCGCTCTAGAACTCGAAATTCGCGCCGAGTGCGCCGCTCTCGACCAGGGCCTGGCGTTGATCGATGTCGTGCGAGGCGACGAGCTGCACCGGCTCGCGCCCGGCCAGATCGTGCAGCGCGCGGAACTGCGCCAGCACGGCGTCGCGGTCCTCGCCGAGGAAGAAGTCGGTCACCAGCCGCGGCCGGTACCAGAGCTCGCGGATCTGATCCATGTGCCAGGCCACGTCGCCCAGGAACAGGTACTCCTTCCCGTTGGCGAGCTGCACGAACACCATCTGGCTGCCGGGCGTGTGACCGGCGGCCTTCACCAGCACCACGCCGGGCGCGAGCGCGTACGCGCGCTCGTACTCGATCGGCGTGAGCGCTCCGGCGAGCGACTTCGGGAAGCGCGCGCGATCGAGCTGCTCGGTGTTGGCGAGCTGCTCACGCGTGAGCTCGAGCCGGCCGACCAGATTCTCGGGCGCCGCATGGCTCGCGAAGCCTCCGCTGTGATCGGCGTGCTCGTGGGTGATTACGATCTTGCGCGCACCCGCGAGCGCGCGCTGCACGGCGGCGTAACCCTCGGCCGAGAACTGGGCGTCCGGATTTCCCATCGCCTGCATGCCCGCCTCGTCGAAGGCCGAGTCGACCACGACGTAGCCGTCCGGGTAGACGACCTGGTACGCGCCGTGGATCGTCGGTTCGGGCGTGCGGATCGACTCGCCCGCGAAGATCGCCCCGCGCGGCAGCGACGCGAGCGCCACCTGCTCGTGGTTCACCCGCAGCGGCCGCTCGCCGGGCAGCGAGCTCGCGAGCTTGCGCAGCTCGTCCATGTCGAGCACGTAGGTCGTGGTCTCCGGCACGGCCGTGCGGCCGAGCAGGTAGCGGTAGCCGACGAAGCCGATCGCGAGCACGACGACCAGGACGCGCAGCGCGATCCGAGCGAACCGACTCATGCAGAACCTCCCCGAACCTCGCGCGAGGATACGCTAGACGCCGAGCAGCGTGTGGAGGTGCGCGTTCACCAGCCGGCCGCGCGGGTCGAGCGCGCGGCGCACGTCGAGGAAGTCGCGGAAGCGCGGGTAGAGCGCCTCGAGCCGCTGCGCGTCCAGCCCGTGCAGCTTGCCCCAGTGCGGGCGGCCCTCGTACTTCCAGAACACCGGCTCGACCGCCTCGAAGTAGGGCGCGAAGTCGAGCTCCGCGAACTGGTGCACCGAGATCGAGAAGCCCGGACGCCGGTAGAACATCGACAGCCACACGTCGTCCTCGCGCACGTAGCGGCACTCGATCGGGAAGCAGACGTCGAGCTCGCGCTCGCGGATCGTGCGCAAGAGCTCGCGCAGGCAGTCGGGCCCGGCTTCGGCGGGGACCGTGTACTCCATCTCGTTGAAGCGCGTGGTGCGCGGGTGCGTGAGCACGCGGTACGACCCGTCCGCGTGCTCGGTGGTGCCCGAGCGGCGCAGCAGCGCGTCGTACAGCTTCGTCCCGATCCCCGGCAGCCGGCGCGTGAGGGCGAAGAGCGTCTGCAGGAGTTGAAGGCCGTCCGGGTCGTCACTCCCCAGCGTGTACGGCTCGACGTCGGTCTCGTTGGTGGTGATCTCGAGCGCGACCTGCGAGTGCGGGAAGGCGTAGAACTCGAAGCAGCGGTTGTCGCCGCGCAGGCTCGCGAGGTTCGCGAGCAGCTCGTCGAGGTCTCGCCAGGCGGTCTTCTCGACCAGCTTGAAGGGCGGAGCATTCTGCAGCCGGAAGCGCGTGACGACGCCGAGCGCGCCCAGCGAGCTGCGCGCGGCGTGAAACACTTCTGCGTTGTGGGTCGCGTCGCACTCCAGCAGCTCGCCGCCCGGCGTCGCGAGCGTGAGCCCGACCACGCACGACGAGAGCGAGCCGAGCAGCGCGCCGGTTCCGTGCGTCGAGGTCGCGAGCGCGCCGCCCAGCGTCTGGTAGTCGATGTCGGGCAGGTTCGGCATGGCCTGGCCGCGCGCGTCGAGCAGCGGGCCGAGCTGCGCGAGGCGCGTGCCGGCCCAGACCTCCGCCTGGAGGCGCTCCGCGTCGACGTCGACCACGCCCGCGAGGTTGTCGAGGAACACCAGCGCTCCGTCGCTCGGCACCAGCCCGCTGAACGAGTGACCCGCGCCGGCGGGCCGGATCCCGCCGCTCGCGTCGCGGAGCAGCGCCGCGAGCTCGGCCTCCGACGCCGGTCCGAGCCGCCGAGCGGGCCGACAGTGTTGGAAGCCCGACCAGTTCCGCCAGGGCAGGGGACCACCGTCGAGCCACGCCGGCGGCTGCGCCTGCGCGCGCGCGAGCGAGCCGAGCAGACTCAAGCTCGCGCCGGTTGCGAGCGCGGCGCGCAGGACCTCGCGGCGCGTGATGCTGCGCCGATTCACGGCAGCCCCGCCATGTATCGGATCAGCGCGCGGAAGTCGTCCTCGGTGCACAGCCCGCAGCTGCCGAGCGGCGGCATGCCGCGGTAGCCGTCCACGGTGTGGACGAGCAGCGCGTCGATGCCCTGCTCGCGCCGCTCGCGCCAGTCCGCCTCGACACCCGTGACCGGCGCGCCGATCCCCCGTCGCGCGTGGCAGGTCGCGCAGGCGACCTGATAGCTGCGCGCGTTCGCCTCGGAGAGCACGATCGGCGGGGCTGCCTCGCGTTCAGCAAAGCACCCGCACGCACCCACGAGCAGCGCGAGCGCGAGCGGTCCACCAAGTGAGGCGTGCACGCGCGCAGTATCCACCGCCGACCCGACGCGCGCGAGCGCGTCTCACTCGTGGCGCAGCGCCTCGATCGGGTCGAGCCGTGCGGCCTGGCGCGCGGGGAAGTAGCCGAAGATCACGCCCACGGTGGCCGAGAACACGAAGGCGAGCACCACGATCCCGGGCTGGAACACGAACGGCACCGCGAGCGTGCGCACGCCGGCGATCGCGAGCGCGAGCCCGACGGCGATGCCGATCACGCCGCCCACCGACGACAGCACCACCGCCTCGATCAGGAACTGCGCGAGCACCTCGCGTTCGAGCGCGCCGATCGCGAGCCGGATGCCGATCTCGCGCGTCCGCTCGGTCACCGAGACCAGCATGATGTTCATGATGCCGATCCCGCCGACCAGCAGACTGACCGCGGCCACGGCGCCGAGCAGCCCGGTCAGCACGCGCGTCGTGCCGGTCACCGCCGTCGCGATCTCCTTCATGTCGCGCACCGAGAAGTCGTCCTCGCCGGTCGGGCTGCGGCGCCGCTCGCGCAGCAGGCGCTCGATGTCGCTCTGCACCTTGGGGGTCGAGACGCCGTCGCGCGCCGAGGCGAAGATCGCCCCGACTTCGAGGTTGCCCGCGATCCGGCGCTGGAACCAGCGCAGCGGCACCAGCACGAAGTCGTCCTGGTCCTGACCGAAGGTCGACTCGCCCTTCGAGGCGAGCGTGCCGATCACCTCGCAGGTGAGCTTGCCGAGTCGCATGCGCTCGCCGAGCGGATCGCGCCCGCCGAACAGCTCGCGGCGCACGGTGGCGCCGATCAGGCACACCGGCTTGCCGGCGCGCTCCTCGCTCTCCGTGAACGAGCGTCCGCCCGACAGCACCCAGCTGCGCACGTCGAGGAACGACGCCGTGCTGCCGGTGACGGAGGTCGACCAGTTGCGGCTGCCCGCGATCGCCTGCACGGGCCTGGAGGCGGTGGGCGCGACCGCGGCGACGCCGCCGACCTCGGCCAGGATCGCGCCCGCGTCCTGCGCCTCGAACATGGCCGAGTCCGAGCGCGCGCCGCCCGGGCCCATCTGTCCCTGTCCTGGGCGGATCAGCAGCAGGTTCGTGCCCAGGCTCGCGAGATCCGAGGTGACCTTCGCGGTCGCGCCGGCGCCGATCGTCACCATCGCGATCACTGCCGCCACGCCGATCACGATGCCGAGCATGGTCAGCGACGAGCGCAGCACGTTGCGCCGGATCGCGAGCAACGCCAGACGCACCATCGACCCGATCATCAGGCGGCCTCGCGCGTGTGGTCGTGGTCGGGGCTGCCGCTCGGCGCGTCCTCGCCGACGATGCGGCCGTCGACGAAGTGGATCGCGCGGCGCGTCGCGCGCGCGAGCGCCTCGTCGTGCGTGACGATCACCACCGTGATGCCGCGCTCGCGGTTCAGCCGCGCCAGCAGCTCGAGGATCTCGCGGCCGCGCTCGGAATCGAGGTTGCCGGTCGGCTCGTCGGCGAGCAGCAGCAGGGGATTGGTCACGATCGCGCGCGCGATCGCGACGCGCTGCTGCTGTCCGCCGGAGAGCTCGGCCGGCGTGTGGCTCTCCCAACCCGTGAGCCCGACCGACGCGAGCGCGCGCTTGGCGAGCTCTCGGCGCTCCGCGGCGGGCAGCCCGCGATAGACCAGCGGCAGCTCCGTGTTCTCGAGCGCGCTGCTGCGGCCGAGCAGGTGGAAGCCCTGGAAGACGAAGCCGACGTACTCGCGCCGCAGCCGCGCGCGCTGGTCGCGCGAGAGCGCGCCGACCTCCACGCCCGCGAACCGGTACGAGCCCGAGCTGGGCGTGTCGAGGCAGCCGATCAGGTTCATGCAGGTCGACTTGCCCGATCCGCTCGGCCCCATCACCGCGAGGAACTCACCCCTCTCGATGCGCAGGTCGATGCCCGCGAGCGCGGCGACCGCGGTCTGCCCCGCGCCGTAGATGCGCGTCACGCCGCGCAGCTCGACGAGCGGGGGACGCGCATCGCGCGCGGGCTCGCTCACGACTTCGGCACCACCGCGTCGACGACGAGCTCCGTGCCGGGCTCGAGCTCGCCGCGCGTCACCTCGCTGAAGCTTCCGTCCGTGGCCCCGATCGCGAGCTCGATCGGCTCGGTCTCGCCGCCGTCGAGCACGTACACGCGCTCCTCGCGCGCCTGGCCGTTGCGCTCGCTGCGCGCCCGGCGCTGCGGCCCGCGGCGTCCGGGAACCAGCGCGCGCAACAGGCCGCCCGACGGCGTGCTCGCGGTCACGGGCGGCGTGAAGCGTAGCGCCGCGTTCGGCACCAGCAGCGCGTCGTCGATCCGGTTCACGGTGATCTCCGCGGTCGCCGTCATGCCGGGCCGCAGCAGGTGCTCGGCGTTGTCGACCTCGAGCACCGTCTCGTAGGTGACCACGCCGACGCCCTCCGTCGCCGTCGCGCCGAAGCGCACCTGCGCGACGCGCGCGGAGAAGCTGCGATCCGGCCAGGCGTCGACGCTGAACGTGGCCTCCTGGCCCTCCTTCACCTGGCCGACGTCGGCCTCGTCGACGCTCACGTGCAGCTCCATGCGCGTCAGGTCCTGCGCGAGCGTGAACAGGATCGGCGCCTGCAGGGAGGCTGCGACGGTCTGACCCGGCTCGGCCGCGCGCAGCAGCACGATGCCGTCGACGGGCGAGCGGATCGCGGCCTTCCCGAGGTCGGTCTCCTGCGCGTCGAGTGTGGCCTTCGCCTGCGCGATCGCGGCACGCGAGCTGGCGACCTCGGAGCGCGCGCGCAGCGCGACGGCGTTGGCCGTGTCGAGCTCCTGCTGCGACGGCACCTTGCCGCCGCTGATCTCGCGCACGTGCAGGAGCCGCGCGAGCTGGCTCTCGGCCTCGGCCACGGTCGCCTGCGCCTGCACGAGCTTGGCCTCGGCCGACTCGACCACCGCCTTCGACTGCAGCACCTGCGCGTCGAGCCGCGTGGTGTCGAGCCGCGCGAGCACCTGGCCGACGCCGACCTTGTCGTTGAAGTCGACGTCGACGCTGCGGATCGTGCCCGACAGCTCGCTGCCCACGTCGACCTGGACGGTCGGCTGCAGCGTGCCGGTGGCCGTGACCTTGACGGTGATGTCGCCGCGCAGCGCGGGCGCCGTGGTGTAGCGCAGCCCGTCGTCGCCGGGCGAGAGCGCGAAGAACGCGATCGCGATCACGAGCGCGGCGCCGCCCGCGAGCAGCGCGCGCCGGCGCTGACGCGTGCGGCTGGAGCTCGCGCCGTCGCCGAGCCCGAGCAGCTTCGCGATCGCCAAAGCCTCGCTGGACGCCTCGTCGAGTCCGCTCATCCGCTCACCCCCGGCGTCCAGCCGCCGCCGAGCGCCTTGTACAAGCGGATCAGATTCGACGTCACGTCGCGCTCGCTCACGGCGACCTGCTCCTGCAGCACGTACAGCGAGCGCTGCGAGTCGAGCACGATCTCGAAGTCGACGAGCCCTGCGCCGTACTGGGTCTGCGCCAGCTCGACCGCGCGCAGCGCCGCGCTCGAGCCGTCCTCGAGCGCGGCGAGGCGCTCCTGCTCCTGCGCGTAGGCGACCAGCGCGTTCTCGACCTCGTCCAGCGCGAGGAGCACCGCCGAGCGGAAGCCCGCGAGCGCCTGCTCGCGCAGCGCGTCCTCGGCGTCGATGCCGCCGCGGATCGCGCCGCCGTCGAACACGACCCAGGCCGTGCTGCCCGCCAGCCGCCAGGTCGACGCGCCCGCGTCGAGCAGCCGCCCGGGGGTGAGCGCTTCGAGGCCGATCGAGCCGAGCGCCGTCAGACTCGGATAGGCGCGCGCGCTGGCGACGCCGACGCGCGCGGTCTGCGCCACGAGCTCCGCTTCCGCGCGCCGCACATCGGGACGCTGCGCGAGCGTCTGCGCGGGCACGCCCACCGCGACCTCGCGCGCCGTGCGCGGCACCGGGCGCGGCTCCGCGAGCTCCGCCGCGAGCGAGCCGGGGGCGACACCGATCAGCACCGCGAGCCCGTTGCGCGCGTCCTCGAGACTCGTGCGCAGCGACGGGATCTGCGCCCGAGTCTGCGCGGCGTTGCTGCGCGCGCGCTCCAGCTCGAGCTCGGTCGCGAGCCCCGCCTGCACGCGCCAGCCGACGATCGCCTCGGTCTCTTCCTGCGCCTCGAGGTTGGCGTGCGCGATCGCGAGCCGCGCCTGGAACGAGCGCGCGTCCACGTAGCTGAGGGCGACCTCGGCGGCCAGGCTCACCAGCACGTCGCGCAGGTCCTCCTCGCTGCGCACGACGTCGGCCTGCGCGGCCTCGAGTCCGCGGCGCACGCCGCCGAACACGTCGATCTCCCAGCTCGCGTCGAGGCCGGCGGAGTACAGGTTGTTCGCGCCCGCGCTGCCGCCGACGTTGGCGCTGTCGTTGCGCAGCGAGTCGCTGGCGTCGGAGCGCGACGCGCTGCCGCTGGCCTCGAGCTTCGGGAAGAAGCCCGAGCGGGCGACCACGCGCCGCGCTCGCGCCTCGCGCACGCGCGCCTCGGCCGCCTGCACGTCGAGGTTCCCGCGGACCGCCCGGCGCACGAGCTCGGTGAGCTGCGCGTCGCCGAGCGCCGTCCACCACTCGGCCAACGCCTCGCGCTCGGGCGCGGCGGCGGAGAGACCCTCGCTGAGCGGCTCGCTCCACGCGTCGGGCGAGGCGGTCTCCGGACGCACGTAGTCCGGACCGACCGCGCAGCCGAGCAGTGCGGCGCCGACGAGCAGCGCGAGCGTCACCCGCGGCAAGGCGTCACTCCTTTGCCGGGGGCGGCGCGGGCTCGTGCGCGCCGCCCGCTGCGCCGGCGCCCTGTCCGTGCTTGCCGCGCCGCCAGGGCGGGCCGTCGCGGCGCATCATCTCGTTCAGCTTCTGACGCTGCGCGGGTGTCAGGTCCGCGCGCACCGCGAGCAGCGCGTGCAACATGGCCTTGCGGCCCTCCGTGCGGATCGCGCCGATGCGGTCCGCCTGGCTCATCACCGCGGCCTCGTTCGGCGTGTCCTGCTCGAGCAGAGTGCGCATCGCCTCGAACGTCTTCTGCAGCCGGCCGTCGATCTCCTCGCGCGTGCGCTTCGCGTCGGCGAGGATCGCCTGCGCCTTGGCGAGCTGGGTCGAGTCGAGACCGAGCTCGCGAAGCTGCTGCTCGAGCCGCGCGTCGGGTGGCGCCCAGGGCGCGTTTCCGCGTTCCGGCGGACGACCGCCGGGCGGCTCCGCGCGCGCGACGCCCGCGGCGAGCGGCAGCGCGAGCCACGCCGCCAGCGCGAGCGCGACCAAGCGTTCGATCTTCATCTCGAGCTCTCCTTCTTCACGGCTCGCCCTCTTCGGACTCGATCAAGAGCGCGAGCGCGCGGTAGTCGTCGGGCAGGTAGGTCGAGCTTCCCAAAAGCTCCGCCGCGACCGCGTCGTAGTCCATGAACGCGTAGAGCTCCGCGTCCTCGAGCGCGGGCTCCGCGAGCGCGACCGGCTCGGTCGGCGTCGCGACGGGACGGGCCAGCCAGAGCGCGACGGCCGCGGTCGCGGCGAGCGCCGGCGCGAGCCAGCGCCACGGATTCGCTCCGCGCGCGATGCGCTCGTCGAGCGCGGCGCGAAACGCGGCGCGGCGCGCGGGGCTGATCGGCTCGGGCCGCAGGCCCGCGTCGATTGCGGCGATCAGTCGTGCGTCCTCGGCGGAGAGCCCGCGCTCCCGTTCGTCGTCTCGCTTCATCGCTCGCGTCCTTCCTTGGCCAGGTCCGCGAGCTCGCGTCGCAGCGACTCGAGCGCGCGGTGCAAATGACTCTTCACGGTGCCGATCGCCTTGCCCAGCACGGCGGCGGTCTCGGCCAGGCTGTGCTCCTCGAGGTGCACCAGCACGAACACCTCGCGCTGCGCCGGGCTCAGGCGCTCGAGCGCGTCGACGATGCGCCTGCGCAGACCGGGGTCGCCGGTCGCGCGCTCGTCCTCAGGCTCCGGCGCTCGCTCGGCCGCGCCACTCCAGAGCTTTCGCAAGCCGCGCCAGCGCCGCTGCCGCTGCACCTCGCGCAGGAGGATCCGGTAGAACCAGGTGTCGACGCTCGACTCGCCGCGAAATCCGCCGAGCGCGCGGTGCGCGCGCAGGAAGGCGTTTTGCGCCACGTCCTCGGCCGCGTCGGAATCGCCGGCCAGCAGGCGATAGGCGACCCGGACCGCGCGCTCGCGGCGAGCTTCCACGAACGCCGCGAACGCCGCCGCTTCCATCGGCAGCAGAACGTCTGCCATCCCTGTGTACGCTGCAATCTGCATCGAGCTTCTGATTGGAACCGCGAGGCGGCGCCGCGGTTTACCGCCGCCACTCCGCGCCTCAAGCAGGGGCGAAGGCCACCCGATCCGCAGACCTGGGCGTATCCGTTGCCCATGGGAGGGTCGAGGTTGGCGAAGGCCAAGGGCACCGTGGTGGTCGACCTCGTGAAGGCCTTGCGCAGGAGCAAGCCCAAGGCGCTGACCCTGCTCCCGCCGAAGCTCCACCACTACCTCGAAGAGCGGATCGTGATCGCCTCCTGGTATCCGCTCGAGGACTACGTCGCCCTGCTGCGCGCGGCCGGACAGGTCCTGCCCCGCGAGGGCGGTGCGAACGTCTACGAGACCATGGGCCGCAGCGCGGCGCGCTCGCACATGCAAGGCACCTACAGTCGCTTCAAGGACAAGGCGAATCGCCAGGCCACGTTCACGCTGCTGTCGTCGATGTACGACACCGGCGAGATGAAGGTGGTCGATCGCGCGCCGGGCCGCGCGGCGCTCGAGTACCACGGCTTCGCGCTGCCGACGCGCGAGGTGTGCGATACGTTCACCGGCTACAACCTGGAGCGCATGACGCTGCTCGGGTTCGACAACCCGACCGTCCAGCACGTCGTCTGCCGCGCCAACGGCGGGCACACCTGCCGCTGGGAGCTCGAGTGGAAGGGCAAGGGAGAGCTCTAGCCCGCCCCCGACCCCCGCCAGGACTTCCACTCTCGCTCGCGCGTATGATTCAAACATACATTTGAATCGGAGCGCGAGACCGATGACGCAGGCGGCGCAGCAACCCGACACCCGCGCGCGCATCCTCGATGCGGCCGAGCGGCTCTTCCTCGAGAAGGGCTTCCGCGGCGCCTCGCTGCGCGCGCTGACGACCGCGGCGGGCGTGAACCTGGCGGCGGTCGGCTACCACTTCGGCGGCAAGGACGAGCTCTTGCGCGCGGTGCTCGAGCGCCGCATCGAGCCCGTGAACCGGGAGCGGCTCCGGCGCCTCGATGCCATCGAGACGCGCTGGCGGCGCGGCGAGCCGCGCGCGCTCGAGCCGATCCTGGCTGCGTTGCTCGAGCCCGCGTTCGCGGCGATGCGCGCCGACGGCGAGGCCCGCGACATCGCGACGCTGCTGTACAGCGAGCCCCACGAGCGGATGCCCGAGCTGATCGAGCGCCTGTTCGGCGAGTGTGCGCTGCGCTTCCACGCCGCCGTCTCGCGGGTGCTCGGCCGCGCCGATCCCTCTGCGCTGGCGCTGCGCTTCCAGATGGTGATCGGCGCGATGATCCACTTCCTCGGCGGCCGACACCGGATTTCACCGAAGCTGGTCGGCGTCACCGTGGATGACTCGGAGCGCGCCGTGCTCGACGAGCTGGTCGTGTTTCTCGCGGCAGGTCTGCGCGCGCCGGCTCGCCGGCGGAAGGTCGTGCGTCGCGCCGCGCGCGCACAGGAGTCGTTGCGATGAAGGCCTCCCCCCGCTCGATCGTTCCGCTGGCCGTGCTCGCGATCGGCGTGGCCGGAGCGGTAGTCTTGATCGCCACGCGCCCCGAGGTCGAGGCCAAGGTGCCGGACGTGGTGGCGCCGCTCGTGCGCGTGGTCGACGTCGAGCTCGTCGACCTGACGCTGTCGGTGAGCACGCACGGCACGGTGGCGCCGCGCACCGAGAGCACGCTCGTGCCCGAGGTGTCCGGGCGTGTGTTGGAGATCTCGCCCGCGCTCGTCTCCGGTGGATTCTTCGCGGACGGCGATCTGCTGGTGCGGATCGACCCGCGCGACTACGAGGTCGCGCTCGAGCGGGCGCGGGCGTCGGTCGCGCGCGCCTCGAGCGAGGAGGTGCGCGCGGCGTCGGAGCTCACCCGGCGTCGCGCGCTCGCGGAGCGCGACTTCGCCAGCGCCGCGCAGCTCGACGAGGCGATCCGCAATCAGGCGGTCGCCGCCGCGACGCTTCGTGAAGCGCGCGCGATGCTCGTGCAGGCGGAGCGCGACCTGGCCCGCACGAGCCTGCGCGCGGTGTTCACCGGCCGCGTGCGCGACGAGAACGTCGACGTCGGGCAGTTCGTGACCCGCGGCGCTCCGATCGCGACGCTCTACGCGGTGGACTGGGCGGAGGTTCGGCTCCCGGTGCCCGACGAGGAGCTCGCGTTCCTCGATCTACCGCTGGTCTGGCGCGACGGGAGCGCCAATCCCCCCGGACCCGACGTGCGGCTCTTCGCGCGCTTCGGGGGCGCGGAGCGCGAGTGGCGCGGGCGCGTGGTGCGCACGGAGGGCGAGATCGACGCGCGCAGCCGCATGGTCCACGTCGTGGCGCGTGTCGAGGATCCCTACGGTCGCGTCTCGGACGGCAACAGCTCGCCGCTCGCGGTGGGTCTGTTCGTGCGCGGCGAGATCCAAGGCCGGGTCGCTCCGGGCGTGGTCGTGCTGCCGCGCGCCGCGCTGCGCGGCGACGGCCAGGTGCTCGTGCTCGACGCCGAAGGGCGTCTGCGCTTCCGCGACGTCGTGGTGCTGCGCTCGCTGCGCGACGAGATCGTGGTGAGCGCGGGGCTCTCGGCCGGCGAGCGTGTCTGCGTCTCGGCGCTCGAAACGGTCGTCGACGGCATGCAGGTGCGCGTCGCGCCGGCGGTCGACGTGGCGGCGGAGGGCAAGAAGTCGTGAAGAGCGTGGTTGCGTGGTTCGCGCGCAATCCCGTCGCCGCGAACCTGCTGATGTGGATCGTGCTGATCGGCGGAGCGCTCTCCGCCGTCTCGATTCCTCAGAAGGAGATGCCCGACATCCAGATCGACGTGGTCACGGTCTCCGTCGAGTACCGCGGCGCGGCGCCCGAGGAGGTCGAGGAAGGCGTGTGCGTGCGCGTCGAGGAGGAGCTCGACGGCGTCGAGGGCATCGAGAAGATCCGCTCGACCTCGAACGAAGGCCTGTGCGTCGTGACCGCGGAGCTGCTCCAAGGCGCCGACGTGACCAAGGCCGTGGCCGACGTCAAGAATCGCGTCGACGCGCTCGACACGCTGCCCGACGAGACCGAGAAGCCGATCGTCTCGCAGGTCACGATTCGGCGCTCCGTGGCGGACGTCGCGATCTTCGGCGACGCGGACGAGCGCAGCTTGAAGCAGCTGGCCGAGCGGGTGCGCGACGAGCTCGCCGCCACAGCGGGCATCACGCAGGTCGAGGTGACGAACGCGCGGCCGTACGAGATCTCGATCGAAGTGCCGGAGACCGCGCTCCGCCGGCACGAGCTCAGCTTCGAGCAGGTCGCGCACGCGGTGCGCAACTCTTCGCTCGACCTCCCGGGCGGCGCGATCAAGACCGACGGCGGCGAGATCCTGCTGCGCACCAAGGCGCAGGCGTACGTCGGGCGCGAGTTCGAGGATCTGGTCGTGCTCTCGCGGCCCGACGGCACGCGCGTGCGGCTCGCCGACGTGGCGACGATCGTCGACGGCTTCGAGGACACCGATCAGCGCGCCCGGTTCGACGGCAAGCCGAGCGTGATGGTGCGGGTGTTCAGGATCGGCGATCAGGACGTGATCGAGATCTCCGATGCCGTGAAGCGCTACGTCGCCGAGGCGCAGGCGCGCATGCCCGAGGGCATCTCGCTGCGCGTCTGGCGCGATTCGTCGATCGGCCTGCGCGGGCGGCTCTCGACGCTGTACTCGAACGGCCTCCAGGGCCTGCTGCTGGTCGTCGGCATCCTCATGCTGTTTCTGCGCGCGCGCGTCGCGCTCTGGGTGTCCATGGGCGTGCCGGTCGCGATTCTGGGTGCGCTCTTCTTGATGCCGCTGCTCGGCTACTCGATCAACTCGATCTCGACCTTCGGCTTCATCATGGTGCTCGGCATGCTCGTCGACGACGCGATCGTCGTCGGCGAGAACGTCTACACGTACCAGCAGCAGGGCCAGAACTGGCTGCAGGCCGCGATCCGGGGCACGAGCGAGGTGACGGTGCCGGTGATCTTCGGCGTGCTCACCACCGTCGCGGCGTTTTCTCCGCTCCTGCTGGTCCCCGGCACGATGGGTCAGATCATGTCGGTGATCGGCACGATGGTGATCCTGTGTCTGGCGGTCTCGGTGGTCGAGTCACAGCTCGTCCTGCCCGCCCACCTCGCGCACGGACACGAGCGCGCGCCGGGAACCTCGCGGCTCGGCCCGCAGCTGGCACGCGCGATGGACGGCTGGGTGCGCTTCCAGACCGGCTTCGACGCGCGCTTCCAGGTGTTCCTGAACGGACGCTACACACGCTGGCTCGAGACCACGCTCGAGTGGCGCTACACCGCAATCGCAACGGCGACCGCGCTCTTGCTCCTTTGCGTCGCGGTGGTGGCGAGCGGCCGGCTGCGTTTCTCGTTCTTCCCGCCGATCGAGTCGGACTACGTCTCGGCGCAGCTCACCATGCCGCAGGGCACACCCGCGCACGTCACCGCGGAGGCCGTGCGCCAGATCGAGAACGCCGCGCTCGCGCTCGAGCGCGAGCTCGCGGAGCAGGCGGGCGAAGGGGAGTCCGGCTACGTGCGGCATGCGCACGCGTCGGTGGGCGAGCAGCCGTTCGCGAGCGACGCCGCTTCCGGTCCGGGACCGAGCTCGAGCACACGCTCGCGGGTCGGCTCGCACCTGGGCGAGGTCACGCTCGAGCTGGCGCCCGCCGACGAGCGGCCGATGCGCACGAGCGAGATCGCATCGCGCTGGCGCGAGCTGACCGGTCCGGTCCCGGACGCGGTCGAGCTGATCTTCGCCTCCGCGCTGTTCTCGGCCGGTGAGGCGGTGAACGTGCAGCTCCAGGGCGACGACATCGGGGACCTGCGCGAGGCGGCGGAGCGCCTCAAGGCGCAGCTCGCGCTGTATCCGGGCGTGACCGACATCGCCGACTCGTTCCGCGCGGGAAAGAAGGAGATCAAGCTAACGATCCACCCCGAAGCCGAGGCGCTCGGACTCACGCAGCTCACGCTCGCACGGCAGGTGCGCCAGGCGTTCTACGGCGAGGAGGCGCAGCGCATCCAGCGCGGTCGCGACGACGTGCGCGTGATGGTGCGCTACCCCGCGCGGGAGCGGCGCGCGATCGGCGATCTCGAGAACATGCGCATCCGCGCGCCCGACGGTAGCGAGGTGGCGTTCGGAACCGTCGCGCGGGCCGAGCTCGGACGCGGCTTCGCGACCATCCGTCGCTCCGATCGCCAGCGCGTCGTCAACGTGACCGCGGACGTCGACCGCAAGCTCACCACCGAGACCAGCGTGGTCGCCGCGCTGGAGGACGGTCCCATCGCCGAGGTGCTCGCCGACTACCCGGGCATGAGCTATCGGCTCGAGGGCATCCAGCGCGAGCAGCAGCGCGTGTTCGGCTCGCTCCTGCGTTGGTTCGTGATCGCGCTGTTCGCGATCTACGCGCTGCTCGCGATTCCGTTGCGCTCGTACACGCAGCCGCTCTTGATCATGTCGGTGATCCCGTTCGGCTTCGTCGGTGCGATCGGCGGTCACCTGTTGCTGGGACGCGACATGGCGATGATGTCGGTGATGGGGCTCGTCGCCGCGTCGGGCGTCGTGGTGAACGCGAGCCTGGTGCTCGTGCACTACGTGAATCAGCGTCGCGAGGCCGGAGTCGAGCTGCTCCAGGCGGTGCGCGAATCCGCGGTCGCGCGCTTCCGGCCCATCTTCCTGACCTCGGCGACCACGTTCCTCGGGCTCGCACCGCTGATCTCCGCGCGCAGCATGCAGGCCCAGTTCCTGATCCCGATGGCCATCTCGCTCGCCTTCGGCGTGCTCGCCTCGGCGTTCATCACGCTGTTCGTGGTACCGAGCGGCTACTTGATCCTCGAGGACCTGCGCCGCCTTCCAGGGCGCGTGCGAATGCGCACTCCGCGTGCGTCTCGCGCGGGCGAGAGCTCGGTGGCTTCGTCGCGGTAGAATCGCGCCATGGCGGTAGCGAAGAACCCGATCACCCCGCGCCTGTTCCGTTTCCTGCGCGAGCTCGAGCGCAACAACGATCGCGCCTGGTTCGCCGCGAACAAGTCGCGCTACCTCGCCGACGTGCGCGATCCGTTGCTCGTCTTCATCGCCGCCTTCGCGCCGGAGCTGGAGAAGATCGCGCCCGACTGGGTCGCCGACCCGCGGCCGGTGGGCGGGTCGCTGCTCCGCATCCACCGCGACACGCGCTTCGCCAAGGACAAGAGCCCGTACAAGACGCACGCGGCCATGGCGTTCCGGCACGCGGCGGGCAAGGAGCTGCCGGGCCCCGCGTTCTACCTGCACCTCGGTCCGGGCAGCGTGTTCGCCGGCGCGGGCATCTGGCACCCGATGCCCGACACGCTCAAGCAGATCCGCGACGCGATCGTCGCGCGGCCCGAGCACTGGCGGCGCACGACGCGCGGCAAGGGGTCGGCTGCGCTCGACGAAGACGACCAGCGGCTCTCGCGCCCGCCGCGTGGCTACGATCCCGAGCATCCGTGGATCGAGGACCTGAAGCGCAAGAGCTTCACGACCGGAACCGAGTTCGGCGAGAAGGACGCGTGCGCGCCGGGTTTTCTCGGCGCGTTCGCGAAGTCCTGCCGGCGCGCGAAGCCGCTCGTGAGCTTCCTGTCCGAGGCGGTCGGGGGCGGGGCGTAGCGACAGCCCACCCGCCGCTCGTGTAGACTCGACTCGGTGCAATTCCACGGTGCGGCGGCGACAGCCCGCCGGCTTCGCCCTCGGGCGTTGCGATCCGGTGCGATTCCGGAGCCACGCGGTCAGACCCCGCACGAGGACCGACGGCGTCCTCCCTCTTCAACCACACCAATCGAGGAGGTTCGGCATGTATCGGGGTTACATCGGTGAGATCGGAACGGTCGTCGACGTCGATGCGCGCGGTATCGCGCTCCGCGCGCCCAAACTCAGCGCGTGCCTCGCGCTGGGCGGCTCGGTGTCGGTGGCGGGCGTGTGCCTGTCCGCGATCGAGGTCGAGGGCGAGGTGTTCCGCGCGGACGTCTCGAGCGAGACGGCTCGGCGCTCGACGCTCGCGGAGCTCGAGGCCTTGGCGCGCGTGAACCTGGAGCTGCCGCTGCGCGTCGGCGACGCGCTCGAGGGGCATCTGGTGCAGGGGCACGTCGACGCGGTCGCGAAGGTCGTGCGCGTCGATGAGGAGCCGCTCGGACGGCGCGTGTGGCTGCGACCGCCGCCGCGCTTTCTCGAGTCGCTGCTCGCGAAGGGCTCGGTGGCCGTCGACGGCGTGAGCCTGACGATCGCCGAGGTGCACCGCGATCGCTTCTCGGTCGCGCTCGTGCCGGTCACGCTCGCGTCGACCACGCTCGGCGGGCTCGAGGTCGGCGCGCGCGTGAACCTCGAAGGCGATCTGCTCGACCGGCTCGCCCAACGGTACGAGGGCCGCACGCGCAGCGCGCTGCAGCGCGTGGTGGCGGCGATGCCCTGGAAGGGCTGCGTTTCCGGGCGGCTCGGCGCCGAGAAGGTGGTGGCGCAGATCGCGGCCGGCGGCTGCGCGGTGGTGTGGGATCCGACGCGCGAGGGCGAGGGCGACGTGATCGCCGCGGGCGCCGAGCTCAAGCCCGAGACGTTCGCGTTCCTGCTCACGCAGGCGTGCGGACACACGACGGTGCCGTGCGATCGCGCGCGACTCGAGCGGCTCGGCATTCCGCCGATGTCGGGCGAGGGCGATCACCACGGCACGGCCATGTTCACGGCGGTGGACCTCACGGCGGCCAAGGGCACGGGCGTGTCGGCGGCGGAGCGCGCGGCGACGGTGCGGCGGCTCGCGCATCCGGACGCGCGTCCCGAGGACTTCGTGCGTCCCGGTCATGTGTTCCCGCTCGGCGCGCGCGCCGGCGGGCTGCGCGAGCGCGCGGGTCACACCGAGGCGACGGTCGCGTTGTGCAGGGCCGGGGGGCTCGCGACCGTCGGCGTGTGCTGCGAGATCATGTCGCCCGACGGGCACATGGCGGGGCCCGCCGAGCTCGAGCGCTTCGCGCTGCACTGGGGACTGCCGCTGATCGAGATCGCGGATCTGTCCGCGTTCCTGTGACGGCGGGCCGGGGCGCGCTCGCGATCGCTCTCGTCGCGGGCGCGCTCTCCGGCTGCGCTTGGTTCCGTGGCGAGCCCGAGGCTCCGAAGCCGAGCGCGAAGCGCGAGCTCGAGGTCACGGCGACGGCGTACAACTCGGTGCGCGGTCAGACCGACGGGGATCCTTCGATCACCGCGTACGGGATCCGCTTGCGGCCGGGCATGCGCATCGTCGCGGTCTCACGCGATCTGGAGAAGCTGGGTCTGCGCCAGGGAGCGAAGCTCCGGATCAGCGGGCTCGAGGGCGAGTGGACCGTCGGCGATCGCATGCATGCGCGCTGGACGCGTCGCATCGACGTGTACATGGGACTCGACGTGAAGGCCGCGCGCGCCTGGGGCAAGCGCAAGGTCAAGATCCTCTTCTAGCGCCGTGTCAGCGCGGCGCGGCTTCGAGCACGGCGCGCGCGGCCGCGATCCCCGACCGGGCCGCGGCCGCGAACGCCACGCCGTCGTAGCCGACACCGCACAGGATCGGGCCGTGCGCGGCCTCGAGCGTGGCGCGCAGCTCGCGCGTGCGCGCGCGATGCTCGACGTCGTAGAGCGGAATCCCCTCCGGGTAGCGCGCGACGTCGAGCAGCTCCGGCTCGCGCACGGCGCCGAGCAGGCGCGCAAGCAGGGGCGCGAGCGCGCGCGCGATCTCCTCGTCGCTCGCCGGGTGCAGGGCGGGCGCGGCGAAGACCGAAAGCAGCAGCGTGCCGCGCGGCGCGCGCCCGTCGAACAGGTTGCTCGGGAACAGGCACCCGAGCAGCGGCAGGCGCTCGCGCGAGGGGACCAGGAAGCCGAGTCCGCGCCAGCGCTCGGCGCAGGCCGGGTCTTCGAGCGCGAACGTGACCAGCACCTGCGGCACGTCGCGGTAGCGCTCGAGCAGCGCCGGCACGCCGGGCAGCTCGAGCACGCGCGACGCCGCGGCGGCCGGAATCGCGAGCACCAGCCTGCGACAGGCGAGCTTCGCCGGTTCGGCGCCGCCGACCTCGAGCTCGAAGGCCCCGGTGCGTCCGCGCGCGCGCAGGACCGGCGTCGACAGGCGCAGGCGCTCACCGAGCCGCGAGGCGAGACCCGCGCACAGTCCGCCGAGCCCGAGCGGCGTCGAAACGACACCCATCTGTGTCGGCGCCGAGCCGCGTGTCGGCGCCGCGCCGCGCGCGAGCAGCCGCTGCAACGCGAGCCGGGCGAAGCGACCGCCGGCCTGCTCGAGCGAGGCGGCGAGCTCCGGAAAGGCCGACTCGAAGCCGACCTGATCGGCGGACGTGCCGTAGATGCCGAGCGTCAGCAGGTCCGCGAAGCGCTCGGCCACCGTCGTTCCGAAGCGCTCCTCGACCAGCGCGCGCACCGACTTCGGCCCCGCGCGCACCGGGCGCAGCGGCTCGGCCAGGATCGAGGCGAGGCCGCTCCAAGGCACGAACGAACCCGAGAGCAGCGTGCGCAGGGGCGGAGGAACGGGCACGAGCGCTCCGTTCGACACCACGTAGGGCGGCGCGCGTCTCGCCTCGACGAGCGCGAGGCCCGCGGCGTCCGCGAGTGCCGCGAGCGCGGCGTTCCCCCGCACCGTGTTGGGGCCGCGCTCGATCGTGTACTCGCCGCGTCGCACGGTCTGCGCCGCGCCGCCCGCGCGCGTGGCGGCTTCGAGCACCCGCACGTCGCCGTCGCCGCGCGCGACCAGCTCGGTCGCACAGGCGAGTCCGGCGATGCCCGCGCCGACCACGACCGTGTGCGCGCTCGTCACGGCGTGGATTCTTGGACCGTCCGCACGAACGTCGCGACCGCCTCGATCGGCGTGCGCTGCAGCACGCCGTGACCGAGGTTCACGATGTGGCCGCGCGCCTTGCGACCCGCGCGCACGAGCGCGGCCGTCTCGCGCGCGATCTCCGGCAGCGGCGCGAACAGCGCGGTCGGATCCAGGTTTCCCTGCAGCGCCACGCGCTGGCCGACGCCTGCGGCGGCCTCCGCGAAGTCGACGCGCCAGTCGAGCGAGACGACGTCGGCGCCGAGCCCCGCGAGCGGGTCGAGCAGGTGCGCCGCGCCGCGCGCGAACACGATCACCGGCGGGCGCTTCGGACCGAGCCGCTCGATCACCGCGCGCAGCGCGCGTCCGGCGAAGCGCTCGAAGCGCGCCGCCGAGAGCGTGCCCGCCCAGGTGTCGAAGATCTGCACGCAATCCGCGCCGGCCTCGATCTCGAGCCGGAGCGTCTCGGCGCAGATCTCGACCATGCGCTCGAGCAGGCGATCGAGCGTGCGCGGCTCGCGGTAGGAGAGCGCGGACAGCACCTCGAGATCGCGCGAGAGCTTCGCCTCCGTCGCGTAGGCCGCGAGCGTCCAGGGCGCCCCGGCGAAGCCGATCACCGCCGCCGTGTCGCCGAGCTCGCTTCGCAGGCGCGTGATCGCAGCGCAGGTCGGCGCGATCGAGGCGGTGATCTCACCGTCGAGCCGCGCCAGCTCGGACTCGCTCGTGACCGGGCGCGCGACCACCGGTCCCGGCGAGAAGTCGAGCTCGAGCCCGGCACCGCGCAGCGGCAAGAGGATGTCGGAGAAGACCACGACGCCGTCCATGCCGAAGCGCCGGTGCGGCTGCAGCGAGACCTCGACCGCCACGTCCGGTCGATCGCACATCTCGATGAAGCCCGTCTTCGCGCGCAGCTCGCGGTACTCGGGCAGGTAGCGGCCGGCCTGGCGCATCAGCCACACGGGCGGCCGATCGACGGGCTGTCCGCGCGCGGCGCGCAGGAAGCGCTCGCGCGCGGAGAGCCGAGCGACCGGCTTCGCGGGCTTCACGGGTTCCGACACGATGCGCGGATGATAGGGACAGCCGGGAGCGCTCGGCCAGCAGGGCGAGAGACCCACGCGCTGCCGCGCACGAAGAAGCGGTAGGGCAGGTCGACGCCCTTGCCGAGCCCGATGCGCGTGCTGGTCGCGATCGCGGGCGCGCCTGCGTCGGGGCGCGCCTCGATGCGCAGGCTCCCGCGCAGCGCGCCGGCGCCGTCGTCCTCGCGCGTGATCGCGAAGGCCTGCGCGAGCTTGCCGGGGCCGTTGGTGAGCTCGCGCGGGTCGCGGCCGCCGCGCAGCGCGCGCATACGCTCCTCGCCCGCGAGCGGCTCGACCGCGCGCAACAGCACCGCGGCGCCCGTACCCGCCGGCTCGCAGACCAGGTTCGCGCAGAAGTGCAGGCCGTGGCTCAGGTACACATAGAAGTGTCCGGGCGGCCCGAACATCGAGCGGTTGCGGCGCGTCTCGCCGCGCTGGCTGTGCGAGCCCGCGTCGCTGCCGTCGCCGAGGTAGGCCTCGACCTCGACGATCCGTCCCTCCAGGCGCGCGCCGTCCGGGAGCACGCGCACGAGCCGGCAGCCGAGCAGGTCCGGGGCGACCGCGAGGACGGGGCGCGCGAAGAAGGCGCGGTCGAGTCGCCTCACAGCGGGGACTCGCTCAGGGCACACCGCCGTCGACGCTGAGGATCGCGCCGGTCGTGTAGCTCGATGCGTCGCTCGCGAAGTAGAGCGCGGCGCCCACGATCTCGTTCGGCTCGCCACCGCGGCGCAGCGCGATCTGCTTCGCAGCTTGCGCGAACGCCTTCATGTCCCAGGCTTTCGAGATGTCGGTGAGGAACGAGCCCGGCATGATGCAGTTCACGCGCACCTTCGGACCGAACGCGTGCGCGAAGCCGATCGTCATCGCGTTCAGCGCGGCCTTCGCGCCCGAGTACGGGATGATGTTCCCGGTCGGCCGGATCGCGCCGATGCTCGAGATGTTGATGATCGAGCCGCCCGCAGCTTGCGCCATGCGCGTGCCGACCAGCGCCATCAGCCGGAACGGCCCCTTCAGGTTCAGGTCGAGCACCGAGTCGTACTGCGACTCGGTCAGGTTCGACACGTGGTCGTAGAGCGGCGACTTGCCGGCGTTGTTGACCAGCACGTCGAGCTTGCCGAACTCGCGGTAGGCCGCATCGACCAGGCCGTCGAGCTCGTCCCAGCGGCCGACGTGGCAGGCGTAGGGCAGCGCCTTGCGGCCGGTCTCGCGCGTGACCTGCCTGGCGAGCTCGCTGCACGCGTCGAGCTTTCGGCTCGCGATCACGACCTCGGCGCCGGCGCGCGCGAAGGCGAGCACCATCTCCTTGCCGAGCCCGCGGCTGCCGCCCGTGACCAGCGCGACGCGTCCGGACAGGTCGAAGAGCTCCTGCGTGGACTTCATCGCGCGACTCCGCGCGCGCGCAAGCCCGCGATCCCGGCGTCGTCCACGCCGAGCTCGCGCAGGACCGCGTCGGTGTGCTCGCCGAGCCGCGGCGGCGGGCCCTGCGGTCCGACGGGCGAGTCGGAGAACTCGAGCGGCGTGGCGACCGCTTCGAACGTGCCGTCGCTGCCGTAGTCGGGAACGCTCACGATGCCATTCATCGCCCGCACCTGCGGATCACGCACCACCTCGTCTTGGGTCTGAACGGGAGCCCACCACAGATCCTCGCGATCGAAGCGCTCGGCCCAGTCGGCGAGATCGCGCGTCGCGAAGGTCTCGTCGAGCAAGCCGGTTAGCTCGACCGAATTGCGCCGGCGCGCGCGCGCGTCGAGGTAGCGCTCGTCGGCGACGAGCTCCGGCCGCTCGATCGCGCGCCCGAGCTTGGGCCAGTGGCGCTCGGCCTCGAGCCCGAGCAGCCAGAACCAGCGCCGGTCGCGGCTGCGGTACTGGTTCAGCACCGGGTTCAGCGGCTGCGTGCGCGGCGCGCTCGCCGCGACCGTGCCGAAGCGCAAGCGGATGCCCGTGTCCCAGCCCACGCAGTAGAGCCCGGCGCGCAGAAGGGAGGTCGACACCAACTGGCCGCAGCCCGTGCGCTCGCGCTGGTAGAGCCCCGCCATGATCCCGGAGACCAGCGTCATGGCGGTCACGTGATCGCCGAAGCCGCCGCGCACGCCGTGCGGCTCGACGTCGGTCGGGAACATGATGTGCTCGGCGCCGGTGCGCGCCCAGAACGCGCCCACGTCGTAGGCCGCGCGATCGCGATCGGGGCCGCGCAGGCCGTAGCCGGTGACGCTGGCGTACACCAGACGGGGACACTCGCGCGCGAGCGTCTCGTAGTCGAGCCCGAGCTTGGCCAGGGCGTCGGGCCGCAGGTTCGACAGGAACACGTCCGCGCCCGCGACGGCCTTGCGTGCCAGCGCCAGCCCCTCGGGCGTGCGCAGGTCGAGCACGATGCTGCGCTTGCCGCGGTTGTCGAGGTCGAAGGGCGGCGACTTCGGCTCCTTCAGACCCGCCAGGTGCATGAACAGGCTGCGGCACGGGTCGCCCTCGGGCGGCTCGATCTTCACCACGTCCGCGCCCCAGTCGGCGAGGATGCCGCCCGCGCCGGGGCCGGCGACCCAGACCGCGAGCTCGACCACGCGCACGCCCTGCAGCATCACGCGCGTCCCGTGGCCGCGAGCAGGATCTCGTCGGCGTGATCGAACACCAGCAAGTGTGCCTCCTCGGCGTAGTGGTGGAGCTTCGCGTCGGGAATGCGCTCGGCCTGCCTGCGCCCGTGCGCGACCGGCACGTTGATGTCGAGCTCGCCGCAGAACACGTCGACGCGCGTGGCGACGTCCTCGAGCCGGAAGCCCCACGGCCGCGTGAACAGCTCGAAGTCCTGCGCGGTGGCGCGCGCGGCGGTGCGCGGCGCGCGCCGGCCCTCTTCGAGAAAGCCCGCGCGGATGTCGGGACGTTCGATCACGCGTCGATCCGGCGCCGGGAGCTGCTTGGCCATGCCGCGCACGAGGCTCTCCCCGAAGTGGCGCATGGCGAACGTCAGCGCCGCGAAGATCGGCCAGACCAGCCACTTGGAGCGCCGCGCGAGCCGGGTGATCAGGCGGTTCATCGGCATCATCCCGCGCGCGTCCTCGTTCGTGAGCGTCTCGGCGACGCCGCACACCAGCGCGGCGCCGGTCAGGCGCGGCGCGAGCTGGTGCGCGCACACGGCCGCGTGCGGCCCGCCGCCCGAGACGCCGAACACTCCGAACTTCGCGAGGCCCAGGAAGTCCGCGATCGCGGCCACGTCGCGCGGCCAGTCGAGCAGGCGCCGGTCGGGCACGTATTCGCTCGCGCCGTAGCCGGGTCGGTCGGGCGCGATCAGCCGCACACCGAGACGCAGCGCGTGGGTGTGCATCGGGCCGAACATGCGGCGCGAGCCGGGCGTGCCGTGGAACGCGAACACCGGCGTGCCGTTCGGATCGCCGTACTCGCTGAAGGCCAGCTCTCGGCCGTCGTCGAGGCGCAGGATCGTCGCTTCGCGGGTTGCCGTCATCGTGTCTCCAGTCGAGCTACGCGACTCTACCACCGCGCGGGCCGCGGCTGCGCGCGTGTATGATGGCCGCAAGCCATGGAGAGCACGCGATGAACCGCTACGGCATGACGATCCCGCTCGACGGCGTTCCGCTCGGCGAGCAGCGCGAGTGGATCCAGGAGCTCGAGCGCCTGGGCTACACCGATCTCTGGTCGGCCGAGGCCGGCGGCTACGACGGGCTGACGCCGCTGGCGCTGTCCTCGGTCTGGGCGCCGAACATGCGGCTCGGGGTCGCGATCCTGCCGGCGTTCACGCGCGGGCCGGGGCTGCTCGCGATGAGCGTCGCTTCGCTGTGCCAGGCCGCGCCGGGCCGCTTCGTGGTCGGCATCGGCACGTCGTCGGACGTGATCGTCGAGAAGTGGAACGGCATCCCGTTCACCAAGCCCTATCAGCGCGTGCGCGACACTGTGAAGTTCCTGCGCAAGGCGCTGGCGGGCGAGAAGATCACGGAGGAGTTCGAGAGCTTCTCGGTCGCGGGCTTCCGGCTGGGCGTGAAGCTCGAGACGCAGCCCAAGATACTCGTCGCCGCGCTGCGCCAGGGCATGCTGAAGCTCGCGGGCCGCGTGGGCGACGGCGCGATCATCAACTGGCTCTCCGCGGACGACGTGAAGAAGGTCGCGCCGATCGTGAAGGAGGCGGGCGCAGACAAGGAGATCGTCGCGCGCATCTTCGTGGCGCCCAATCCCGACAAGGCGCAGGTGCGCGCGATGGCCAAGTTCGCGATCGCGGCGTACCTGAACGTGCCCGTCTACGCCGCGTTCCACGAGTGGCTCGGGCGCGGGCCGAAGCTGCAAGGCATGTGGGATGCGTGGAAGCAGGGCGACCGCAAGGCCGCGATCGCGGCGATCCCCGACGAGGTCGTCGACGAGCTGATCGTGCACGGCACGCCCGCGGAGTGCCGCGCGCAC
Organism: Myxococcota bacterium; assembly: GCA_040902485.1. GTDB lineage: Bacteria > Myxococcota_A > UBA9160 > SZUA-336 > SZUA-336 > VGRW01. The sequence goes on from JBBDXF010000028.1 coordinate 41,060, forward strand.
ATCCAGCGCTACGTCGACGCGGGCGGCTACGCGCCGGCGCTCGCGATCCTCCCGCTCGGCGTCGACGCCCGCCAGGCCACGCGCGATCTCGCGCCGATCTCGGCCAGCCGCGCTAGGCCAGCACGCCGCTAGACGAACGCGCCCTGCAGCTCGCGCACGGCGGCCATCTGCGCGACGAAGCCGAAGCGGCCGGCGCGCATCTCGCGCGCGCCGTCCAGGAACGCGTGCAGCGCCAGGCGTGAGAGTCCGCCGCCGATGCTGACGCGGCGCACGCCGGCCTCGCGCAGCTCGGCGAGCGTGATCGACGGATCCGCGAAGCCCATCACCACGTTCAGCGGCCGGCCGACGGCGCGGACCACCGTGCGCATCTGCTCGATCGTGCGCAGGCCCGGCGCGTACAGGACCTCGGCGCCGACCTTCTCGAAGGCCTGCAGACGCCGGATGGTGTCGTCGAGATCGCCCGCGCCGTAGAGCAGGTTCTCGGCGCGCGCGGTCAGCACGAAGGGACCGGGCAGTGCGCGCGTGGCCTCGACCGCCGCGTGCACGCGCTCCACCGCCAGCGCGAAGTCGTAGATCGGAGCGCCGGGGACGCCGGTCGCGTCCTCGATCGAGCCGCCGACCGCGCCGCACGCGTAGGCCTGCGCGAAGATCTTCGCGGCCTCGGCGGGCGCGTCGGCGAAGCCGTTCTCGAGGTCGGCGTTCACCGGTAGCGCCGTCGCCGCGCAGATCGCGCGGCAGTCGTCGAGCAGGTCCGTCGCGCTCGCGCGCTTGCGCCCGAGCCGGTTCGCGACGCCCAGGCTGGTGGTCGCGAGCGCCTCGAAGCCCAGCTGGGTGAGCAGCCGCGCCGTGCCCGGGTCCCACGGATTGGGAAGCAGCAGCGGGTCGGGGCCCTGGTGAAGGGCGCGGAAGCGCAGGGCCTTGGCGTTCTGGTCGTTCAGTACGTGCTCGTTCGTGACTGGCTCGTTCATGGCGCCGATCCTCGCCAAGACCCACCGATCCGTCCAATGCATACAACGAGAGCCATCCATCTGTAGAATGCATGGATGACCGTCGACGAGCTCGAGTCGTTCGTGTGCATCGCGTCCGGCGCGGGGGTGACCGGGGCGTCGCGCCGGCTGCACCGCTCGCAGCCGGCCATCAGCCGCCGGATCCGGCAGCTCGAGCAGGGCCTGGGCGCGAAGCTCTTCGAGCGCTTCGGCCGCGGGGTGCGCCTGACCGATGCGGGCCGCGCGCTGCTGCCGCACGCCGAGGCCGCGCTCGCGGCGCTGCGCGACGGCGAGCGCGCGGTGCGCGAGCTCGGCACCAGCGCATCCGAGCCACTGGTGTTGAAGCTCGCGCTGGTCGGAACGCTCGCCGATTCGCACATCGTCGACGCGCTGCGCCGCTTCCGTGCGCGCTTCCCCGGCGCGAGCGTGAGCTTGAGCACCGCGAACAGCCTCGAGGTGAGCGACCTGGTGCGGCGCGGGGAGGCGCATCTGGGCCTGCGCTACTTCGCCGATCCAGATCCCAAGCTCGAGTCGCTTCCGCTCGGCTCGGAGGAGGTTCGGGTCGTGGTTCCCGCCGCGCACCGCGTGCGCGCCAAGCGCGTGGCCGACCTGCGCGCGTTCGCAGGCGATGCCTGGCTCGGCTTTCCCGCGGATCGCCGCCACCCGGAGGCCTCGCTCGAGCGGCGCCTGATCGCGGCCGGACTCGCGAACCCGCGCATCACGCCGGTCGACAGTCTGACCGCGCAGAAGCGCCTGGTCGAAGCCGGGCTCGGTGTCGCCCTGCTGCCGCTCTCGAGCTTTCGCGAGGAGCTGCGCCGCGGCCGGCTGCGCACGGTCGCGGTCGCGAGCCTTTCCGCGGAGCAGCCGGTGGTCGCGGTGCGCCGTCGCGCCGCGCACCACAGCGCGCTCGCGCAGGCTCTGCTCGAGATCCTGGCGCGCGGACCGTCGGAGCTGTCGCGCCGGGCGCGCGCCCCCCGGCGGGGCGCCAAAAAGCACGTGAAGCGCCGCACGGCGCGCTAGCCGCGCTTCGATATGATCGCGCTCGAGGAGATCGCGATGGCGCGCGCGTTCCGCTTCGGGGTGCAGTGCTGGCTCGCCGGCTCGCGCAGCGAGTGGCAGGCGAAGGCGCGCCGCGTGGAGGCGCTCGGCTACCAGGTGTTCCTGGTGCCCGACCATTTCGGCGAGCAGTTCGCGCCGACACCGGCGCTGCTCTCCGCGGCCGAGGCGACGCGTTCGATCCGGATCGGGTCGCTGGTGTACGACAACGACTTCCGCCATCCCGCGCTGCTCGCCAAGGAGGCGGCCACGCTCGACCTGCTCTGCGACGGCCGCTTCGAGTTCGGGATCGGCGCGGGCTGGATGCGCTCGGAGTACGAGCAGGCCGGGCTCGCGTTCGAGCCGGGACCGACGCGCGTCGCGCGGCTCGAAGAGGCGGTTCCGCTGATCCGGTCGATCTGGCACGGCGGGCCGGCGAGCCACGAGGGCAAGCACTACCGGCTGGCGGGGCTCGAGAGCGCGCCGCTGCCGACGCAGCGGCCGGGACCGCCGCTCCTGATCGGCGGCGGCGGTCCGCGCATCCTGCGCCTGGCCGCGCGCGAGGCCGACATCGTCGGACTGGTGCTGCGCTCGCGCGCGGACGGGAACGGCCTCGATCTCGGCGACCTGTCATCGGCCGCGCTCGACGACAAGGTGCGCTGGGTGCGGGAAGCCGCGGGCGCGCGCTTCGCCGCGCTCGAGCTCAACACGCTCCTGCAGACGATCGCGATCACCTCCGATCGGCACGCCGCGGCCGCGCGGATCTCCCAAGCCTTCGGCGTGCCGAGCGACGCGGTGCTCGACACGCCCTACGCGCTGGTCGGCAGCCCGGCCGAGATCGAGGCGCTGCTCCACGAACGCCGCGAGCGCTTCGGGATCTCGTACTACGTGCTGTTCGAGCGCGACATGGAGGCGTTCGCGCCGATCGCCGCGCGCCTGGCCGGCGCATGAACTTGTGACGAATCACCGCGCGCATGGATAGAATGCGCGTACGCCCCGGCACACTCCGTCGCGGGTGGGGAGGTGTCATGCGCGTGCTTCTGATCAACCCCTCGTACCCCTTCGAGGAGTTTCCGCGGCTGCTGGTCACGCTGCCGTACGTCGCGTCGGCGCTGCGCGCGCAGGGACACGAGGTGGAGATCCTCGACCTCTTGCTCTCGCGCACCACGCCCGAGAAGATCGAGCGGCGCATGTCTCGCTGCCGGCCGCAGGTGGTGGGAATCACCTCCGTCACGCTGAATCACCACATCGCCGCGTCGATCGCCGAGGTCGTGCGCAAGTGCGACGGCGCGGTCCCGATCGTGATGGGCGGGCCGCACGTCAGCTTCGAGATCGACTCGAGCTTCCGCGACCTGCCCTCGCTCGACTTCATCGCGATCGGCGAGGGCGAGCACACCATGCTCGAGCTGGTGAGCGCGCTCGAGGGCCGGATGGACGTGCGCGACGTGCGCGGGCTCGCGCTGCGCGACGGCGACCGCGTGGTGCGCAACTCGGCCCGCGCCCTCCAGGACGACCTCGACACGCTGCCCACGCCGGCGCGCGACCTGGTGCCGCTCGCGCGCTATCTCGCGTTCGACAGTCACGCCAGCGTCGTCACCAGCCGCGGCTGCCCGTACGCCTGCGTGTTCTGCTCCGCGCCGCAGTGGACGGGCCGCCAGGTGCGCTACCGCAATCCGAGCCTGTGCGTCGACGAGATCGAGGAGCTCGCGCGGCTCGGCTTCACCGAGATCACGATCGAGGACGACCTGTTCACGCTCTACCGCGCGCACTTCCTGGCGGTCTGCAACGAGCTGGTGCGGCGCGACACGGGCATCCGCTGGAACGCCTTCTCGCGCGTCGACACGATCAGCCCCGAGATCGTGGACACGATGGCGAAGGCCGGCTGCCAGGCGATCTGCTTCGGCGTCGAGAGCGGCAGCCAGGAGATCCTGGACCTGGTGAAGAAGAAGTCGAATCTCGCCAAGGTGAAGGAGGCCATGCGCATGACGCAGGACGTCGGCATCAGCGCGCTGGCGTCGTTCATCATCGGCCTGCCCGGCGAGACCGAAGAGACGCTGCGCAAGACGGTCGAGTTCGCGAACGAGCTGCACTCGGAGTTCGGCTCGCTGTACGGCTTCCACATCCTGGCGCCGTTTCCCGGCACGGAGGTGCGCGAGCGCGCGTCCGAGTACGGGCTCGAGATCCTGACCGACGACTGGACCCAGTACGACGCGAACCACGTGGTCACACGCACCAAGGGCGCATCGCCCACCGTGATCCAGAAGGTCGCCGACGAGTACGAGGACACCATGGAGCGGTATCTGAAGTACCAGGACCACCTGTTCGCGCGCGACGAGCTGCCGCCCTACGAGCGTAAGATGTATCTGCGCCGGCTGCGCCAGCAGCTCTTGTGGAAGCTCCTGCTCGACGACGTGATCGAGGGCTTGCCCGCCTACCGCGAGGATGCGGTCGGGTCGCTGGTGTCGGCGGTCGCCGAGGCGGCGAACGTGAAGCCCGACTTCGCGGCCCGCGAGCTCGAGCGCGTGCTCGAGCTCGGGGCGCTCGTGCGCGAAGAGACTCCCGAGGGCACGCGCTTCGCCTGGTCGGAGTGAGTGAGTCATGGAATCGCTGCTCGCGCGAATCGGCCCGCTGTCCCACGCGCTGGTGCGCATCGTCGCCGGCCTGCTCTTCGCCTGTCACGGCGCGCAGAAGATCTTCGGTTTGTTCGGCGGATTCGGCGGAACCCCCGGCGCCACGGCGCCGCTCTTTACGCTGCTCTGGTTCGGGGGTATCGTCGAGCTGGTCGGTGGTGCGCTGGTCGCGCTCGGCGTGCGCACGAGCATCGCCGCGTTCATTTGCAGCGGGCAGATGGCCGTCGCGTATTTCATGTTCCACCAGCCCAACGGTCCGCTGCCGATCCAGAACGGCGGCGAGCTCGCGGCGCTCTACGCGTTCGTGTTCCTGTTTCTCGCGGCTCGAGGACCCGGCCCGCTCGCGCTCGAGCGCGGCGGATCCAGATGAGAGGAGGATCGGTCGTGATCAAGACTTCGTTGCTCGCAGTCGCCGTCCTGGTCGGGGTGCCGCTGCTCGGGTTCGCGCAGCAGGCCGAGAAGCGCACGTCGAGCTACGCGCCCGTCGACAACAAGGAGAGCTTCGCGACGGTCGAGTCGCGCATGAAGTCCGCGAAGGCCGCGGTGATGAAGCGGCAGATGGACCTGTTGAATCAGCGCTATGACCTCGCCAACCGCCCGGCCTCGGGCGTCACGATGTCCAAGGGCAAGGCGATCCAGGACGGAGTGCGCGTGAAGCTCTCCAGCGGAACGACGTGGGACGGGCTCGCGGCGCTCGCACCGAGCGAGATCCGCGAGAAGGACCTGTGGCCGGCGGGGCTCTTTCCCTTGCCGCATCCGAATCACCCGGAAGGCGGCATGACCTTCCCCAAGTTCGAGATCGACGAGATCAAGAAGCAGGAGGGCCGTGACCTCACGCGCTTCGATCTCGATTTCGACATCCCCGACCACTTCCTGCCCGAGTTCCCGGCGCCCATCTATCTGACCACGCGGCCCGACCTGGGGGACGTCTCGAAGGGGAAGCTCGTCACGATCGACAACTACTACGAGCTGTTCAACGGCATCCTGAACCCGAAGCAGATCGAGGGCCTCCGGCTGCTCGTGACTCCGTTCCCGCAGCAGCAGTTCAACCAGACCGAGGACCGGCGTTCGTCACGCCCGAGCCGGGGCGTGGCGTGCCTCGACTGTCACCAGAACGGCCACACGAACGCCGCGACGCACCTGGCCGGTGACGTGCGCCCGCAGGAGCTCCGCCACCGCATCGACACGCCCACGCTTCGTGGCGTGAACATCCAGCGCCTGTTCGGCTCGCAGCGCGCGCTGAAGTCGGTCGAGGACTTCACCGAGTTCGAGCAGCGCGCCGCGTACTTCGACGGCGATCCCGTGATCGCGACGAAGAAGGGCGTGAACATCCTCGAGCGCGGCAGCCAGGTCCACTTCATGGGCGAGCTCCAGGCGTTGCTCGACTTCCCGCCCGCGCCGAAGCTCGGCGTCGACGGCAAGCTCGACCCGACGAAGGCGAGCGAGTCGGAGCTGCGCGGACAGGCGCTCTTCTTCGGCAAGGCGGAGTGCGGCACGTGCCATCCCGCGCCGTACTACACCGACAACCTGATGCACAACCTGCAGGTCCAGCGCTTCTACAAGCCGCGAGTGATCAACGGCCGCATGGCCAACGCCGACGGACCGATCAAGACGTTCCCCCTGCGCGGAATCAAGGACTCGCCGCCGTACCTCCACGACGACCGCCTGCTCACCCTCGACGACACGGTCGAGTTCTTCAACCTGGTGCTCGAGACCAAGCTCAGCGCGGAGGAGAAGAAGGACCTCGTGGCGTTCATGCGACAGCTCTGAGACGCCCGAGCTCGAGGAGCGCTCTGTACCCGAACGCGCATGCGCCGAAGACCTGACGCCGCGCTCCGAGGGTTTCTCGAGGCGTACGATCCGGCCGTCCGACGTCTCTACCTTTCTGCGCGCGCGGCGGTGCTCGACGCTGCGCCCGACGCGAACGAGCTGATCTACGACGCGTACAACGCGGTGACCACCGCGTACTCGTTCAGCGAGAGCCTGGGCGAAGCGTTCTGCCACGTCGCCGCGTACCGCGTGTACGTGAATCTCGGCTTCAACCGCGGCGCGAGCCTGACGGATCCCGAGCGGATCCTGGTGGGGAAGGCCGCGCGCATCCGGCACGTGCGGATCGCGTCGGCCGCGGACCTCGCGAAGCCCGCGCTCCGCGCGTTGTGTCACACCGGCGTTCGCGCAGCTGACGGATGTCACGCAAACGCCGAACGTCGAGAACGAGGGCGTTCACAAGTCGCTCGCCCAGCAGATCGGCGCCGGTCGCGGCAACGCGCTCACGCCCGATTCGTCGCTCTACATCATCCAGCGCGACCCGTTCCGCTCGATCCGGCGCGGACGCCAGCTGTTCCAGCGCAAGTTCACGATCGCGCAGGGCGCGGGGCCGCGCTCCAGGGACGGGATCCACGACGACATCAACGGCGATCCGTCGCCCGGTGCGGGCCTGGTCGACAGCTGCGCCGGCTGTCACGGTCGGCCGCGCGGCTCGGCGGGCTTCGGCGGCGACGTGTTCACGCGTCCCGACAGCCGCGACGCGCCTCATCTGTTCGGGCTGGGACTGGTGGAGATGCTCGCGGACGAGATGACCACCGAGCTGCGGAAGCAAGGTCGACGAGATGCCGACGGCGCTGATCGGTCACATGGAGTTCTACCTGCTGAACTATTTCAAGGCGGGCAAGGGCCAGGAGACGCGTTCGTCGCGCACGGGACGCTCGGCGTTCTCGATGGTGGGCTGCGCGTCGTACCACACGCCGAATCTCACGATCGAGTCGGATCGGCGCGTCGCGGACGTCGAGACCGTCTTCGATCCGGAGCGCGGCCACTTCAACCGCCTGTTCTCGACCGCGACCGCGCTGCTCACGCCGATCGACGACGGTTCCGGACAGCCCCCGATCAAGCGGCCGCAGCGGCGCTCGTTCGTGGTGCGCGACATCTTCGCGGACTTCAAGCGACACGATCTCGGTCCGGGCTTTCACGAGCGGAACTTCGATGGCCAGATCCGCACGCACTTCATGACCGAGCCGCTCTGGGGTGTCGGATCGACGCCGCCGTACGGGCACGACGGCCGCAGCATCAACCTGCTCGAGGTGATCCTGCGTCACGGCGGCGAGGCCAGGAGCTCGCGCGACGCGTTCGCGGCGCTGCCTTCGGACACGCGCAACTCGATCATCGACTTCCTCGACACGCTCGTGCTCTTCCCGCCGGACGACACCGCCTCGAATCTCGATCCGGGTGATCCGAGCCATCCGTCGTTCCCGCAGCGCGGTCACGGCTCGATCAAGCTCGGCGTCCTGTTCAACAATCCGAACGACGCGGAGTAGCGGCGACCGGCGGCGGCCTGCGTTGCCGCCGCCGGTCCGTTCACGTAGCCTCGCCGCGTGTCGAGACCGAACGGATCGAGCGCGATCGCGGGAGCCGTGCTCGCGGTCAGCCGCAGCGCGGCGCACTCCGTGTCGAAGCGAAATCACGCGAGCATCCGGCTCGAGGCGGGCCTCGGCGTCGCGGACGACGCGCATCGCGGGGTGACGGTGCAGCACCTCTCCCGCATCGCGCGCGATCCGACCACGCCGAACTACCGACAGGTACACCTGATCCACGCGGAGCTCCTCGACGAGCTCGCGGCCTCGGGCTTCGCGATCGAGCCGGGTCGGATGGGCGAGAACGTGACCACGCGCGGCGTCGACCTGCTCGCGCTGCCGACGGGCTCGCGGCTGCGTCTCGGAAGCGACGCTCTGGTCGAGGTGACGGGCCTGCGCAATCCGTGCCTGCAGCTCGACGGCATCGCGCCCGGGCTGATGAAGGCGACGCTCGCGCGCGACGCGTCCGGCGGACTGGTGCGCAAGGCGGGTATCATGGGGATCGTGGTCGCCGGCGGTGACGTTCGTCCGGGCGATGCGATCGGGATCGAGCTTCCGCCGTTCCCGCATCGCGCGCTCGAGCCGATCTGAGCGAGGCCGACCCGATCTCGAGGGAGGAACGCCGTGGCGTGCGCCGTACGCGAGCTGAAGCCGGCCGACGTGCCGGCCTGCGCGCGGATCCTCGCGGGACTGCCGGACTGGTTCGGGCTCGAGGCGTCGAATCGCGCGTACGTCGAGAGCCTGTCGCGGCTGCCGGGCGCGGTCGCGGAGTCGGACGGGCGCATCGTCGGCTTCGCCGCGATCGAGCTGCACAATCCGGTGTCGGCCGAGATCCACGTGATGGGGGTCGAGCGCGACAAGCACCGGCAGGGGATCGGCCGCGAGCTCGTGCGCTGGACCCGCCAGGTCGGCCGCGCGCGCGGCGCGAAGTGGCTGCACGTGAAGACGCGCGGACCGTCGACGCCCGATCCCGAGTACGAGCGCACGCGCGCCTTCTACCTGGCGCAGGGCTTCGAGCCGCTGTTCGAATCGCGCACGCTGTGGGGCGAGGAGAACGCCGCGCTGATCCTGGTCGCCTCGCTCGCGCCGGCGGCCGAGGTCCTCGCCTGGCGCGAGTCCGTCGTGCGGCGCCACATGGAGTCCGAGAACGAGCACGACTTCGACGCCACGATCGAGACGTTCTCGCACCCGCGCTACGAGCTGATCGCGACCGACCAGGTGCACGACGGCGAGGCGGCGGTGCGCGAGTACTTCCGCGCCTCGCGCGCCGCGTTTCCCGATCAGCGCAACGAGCTGATCTCGCTGCGCCACTCCGACGACGCGGTGCTCGTGGAGCTCTGGCTGCTCGGCACGCACACCGGCCGGCTCGGCGCGCTCGAGCCCAGCGGCCGCGCCTTCCGCACGCGCATGATGGCGTACTTCATCTTCGACGAGCACGGCATCGTGTGCGAGCGCGTCTACTTCGACTCCGGGAGCATCCTCCGACAGATTGCAGTGTAGATCCGAGCCACGGGTGCTACGATCGATTCGGAGGTGGGACCATGAAGCTCGTACGAACTCTCGCGCTGGGGTTGGCCGTGCTCGCGTTCACGGCTTGTGAGGAGAAGAGCGCCGCCGACAAGGCCGCGGACGCGGTGAACGACGCGCTCGATCGACGACCCGGCGAGGCCGTGCAGGACGCGGTCGAGGACGTCTCGGCCGGCGCTCAGGACGCCGCCAAGGAAGCCGAGGAAGCGGCGAAGAAGGCCGCGGAGAAGGCCGCCGAAACCGTGCAGTAGCGCGCGCTACGGAGTCACCGGAAGGGAGGGCGCATGTCGCTTCTGTGGTTTCTGCTGATCGGTCTCGCGGCCGGCTGGCTGGCCGGCCAGATCATGAAGGGCGGCGGCTTCGGCTTGGTCGGCGACCTGATCGTCGGCGTGATCGGAGCGCTGCTTGGCGGCTTCCTGTTCGGAGTCCTCGGGCTCAGCGCGGGTGGGCTGCTCGGCAGCCTGGTCATGGCGACCGTCGGAGCGATCGTGCTGATCTGGCTGTTGCGCTTCTTGAAGCGCGCGCCCGGTTAGAATCCGCGGCGGGCCCGACATCACACCACGTTCTGCCGCCTGCTCGACGCGCGGCGGCGCTTCGTTCCGCCCGCGCAGCCCGGCTACAACTACGGCGACTAGCCGAGCAGCGCCCGCGCGCGCTCGAGCAGTGGCACGATCGAGCGGCCGGTGATCTCCCAGAGCGGATCGTGGCGCTTGCCGCGCCGGTGCAGACCCAGGTTCAAGCCCGTGATGATCGCGAACTTGTACGCCGCCAGCGCCCGGAACCAGCCGAGGTCCGGGAGCGGGTCGCCCCAGGCCTTGGCGTAGAGCTCGAGCAGCTCGTCGGCGGGGATCAGCACGGGCGTGGGCGCGCCGTCGCTCGCCCAGGCGCCCGGGTCGTTGAAGGTGGCGACCCAACCGACATCGTTCAGTGTCGCGCCGATCCCGCACAGCTCCCAGTCGATCACCGCGAGCAGGCGCCCCTCCATCGACCAGAAGGTGTTCATCCAGTTGTAGTCGCCGTGGAAGAGACCGACCGGCGCGTCGCGCGGAATCCGCGCCAGCAGCCTCGCGCGCACCTCGGGCTGCAGCGCCATCGACTCGGGGTCGGCGGCGCGTTCGACGAAGCGGTCCCAGCGCGCGACGTCGTCCTCGCACGGGATCGGGTCGCCGAGGTACGCGAGCTGCTCGCGCCACTCGACGCGATGGATGCCCGCGAGCGCCGTCATGGCCTGGTTCGCCAGCTCGCGGCGCTGCTGGTGCGTCAGCTTCTCGCCCCACTGGCCCGGGCCGAAGCGCAACACGTCGCCCTCGAGCTTCGGCACCGCGAAGTACGGGCGCCCGAACCACTCGAGGTCCGCGCCGGCCCACTTCACCGAGCAGTGTGGGACCGGGCCGCCGTCGAGCGCGCGCAGCGCGGCGACCTGGCGCAGCACGTCCGCGGTGCCCTTCCACTGCACGTTCGGCGGCGGCAGGCGCAGGAACCAGCTCTCGGTGCGGCCGCGCGAATCGACCGTGAAGCCGTACGAGAAGCCCGCGTGCCCGGGCATCATGTGAACGTCGCGTACCTGCGCTTCGGGGTCTTCGTACTTCGCGCGCGCGAACGGCACGAGGCGCGCTTCCAGCTCGGCGAGCTGCATCGATCGCTCCTTCCCGCACGCATCATACCCTCCGGCTGGTCGTGGCTCGCGGCGGCGCGTACCCTGCGCGCCCGGGCATGAGCGGATGCGGCACGCGACGAAGAATCGGCCTCGCCTCGGCCTGCGCGGCGCTCGCGCTGGCGGGCTGCTTCGCCGTGCCGGTGGGCGTCTCGCCCGCGGATCCGAGCGCGGTCGAGCGCGAGCTGACCTCGAACGTGCTGAACTCGGGCGAGCCGAGCCTGCTCTCCACGCAGGTGCTGCAGCGACAGGACCTCTACGACCGCTGGCAGCGCAACCCGCCCGCGGCGCTCGCGGAGCTGCACCGGCGACTCGGCGGCAGCGGCGGGCGGTACCCGCTCTTCGCGCTCTCGGAGCTCTCGTATGCGTACGCGCAGGACTCCGGCGACCGGAGCTACGCCGGCCGCCGATCTGCGCGTGCGCGGACTGCGCAACCGCTACCGCCGCGCGGGCATCGGCGCGCCGCTGGTTGCGCGCCTCGCGGCCGGGCAGGTCGAGCACCAAGCGGCCGAGCACCGGCGCATTCCCGACCTGGTCAAGGTTCCGATCACCGCGTTCCTGCGGCTCGACCAGCCGCGCGCGAATCTGGATCACGGCTGGCTCGCCGGTCGGCTCGAGCTGTACTCGCAGGACGACTTGCTCGAGGTCGAGGTCGACGGCCGCGAGTGGCCGCTGGAGTTCGAGACCAGCTCCGCCCTCGCCTACATGCTCGGTGACTCGCCGTGGTGGGACTTCGAGCTCGAAGGCTTCTTCTCGGGCGTGTTCCGCACCGACGCCGAGCACCGTGGCGCGGACGACGGGCTGCTGCTGATCCATCCGTACAGACCCGGGCTGATCCCCGTCGTGCTCGTACACGGTACGGCGTCGAGCCCGGCGCGCCGGGCGGATCTGATGAACGAGCTCGAGATCGATCGCGACATCTGGGGCCGCTACCAGATCTGGCTCTACATGTACAACAGCGGCAATCCGATCGGCTACTCCGCCGGCGCGATGCGTCAGGCGCTCGAGAAGACCGTGCGGGAACTCGATCCGCGCGGGACGGATCCCGCGCTGCGCCGCATGGTGGTGATCGGTCACAGCCAGGGGGGCTGCTCGCGAAGCTCACCGCGGTAGACAGCGCAGATGTCTTCTGGAAGCTCTCCAGCGACGGCGCGTTCGAAGACGTGCGGATGGACGACGAGACGCGCGTGATTCTGGCGAATTCGAACTTCTTCAGGCCCGAGCCGTTCGTAGCGCGGGTGATCTTCGTGTGCACGCCGCACCGCGGGAGCTACCTCGCTGGCATGACGCTGAGCCGGCTCGTGGGGTCGTTCGTCGCGCTGCCGAGCGAGCTCACCGGCCGCATGCGCGAGGTGCTCACGTTGAACGAGGGTGCGCTCATCCTGCGCCACTTCGACCGACTCCCCACGAGCCTCGACAACATGAACCCATCGAGCGAGTTCATCCAGGCGCTGGCTTCGCTGCCGATCGCGCCCGGCATCGCCGCGAACTCGATCATCGCGCTCGACGACGAGGACGCGCTCGACGTCGCCAGTGACGGTGTCGTCCGCTACTCGAGCGCCCACCTCGAGGGCGTCGAGTCGGAGAAGATCATCCGCGCCGGTCACTCGGCGCAGGGCGACCCGGCCGCGATCGAGGAGATCCGCCGGATCCTGCTCCTGCACCTGCGCGAATCCGCGCCGGCGCTCACTCCCCCAGCACGAACGCCGTGAGCACCTTCTCGAACGCCTCGGGGTTGTCGAGCATCACGGAGTGGCCCGCGCGCGCGACCGTCTCGAGCTTGGCGTTCGGGATCACTTCGTCGGCCATCTTGTCGGCGACCTCGGCCGACATCACGTCCGAGGCGGCGCCGCGCACGACCAGCGCGGGGCAGGGGAGCTTGGCGAGCGCGGCCCACAGCTGCTTCGCCTCCTGCTCGGACCAGGCCTTGGCGTCCTCGGCGGAGATCCCCTTTCGCGCCTTCATGAAGCCCGGGTCGAGCCGCAGCTCGTAGCGGCCGTCGTCGCGCTTGCGCGTCCAGTGCACGGCGAGCTTCGCGAGGATCTCCGGCTTGGTCGCCGCGTACTGGCGCTGCAACACGCGCTCGTAGTCCGCGACGCTCGCGAACGACCAATCCTGCTGCTGTACGTCCAGGCTGATGCGCGTAGTGCCGCGCGCGTCGAGGTCGGGCGCGGAGTCGACGATCACGAGCCCCGCGAGCTTCTCCGGGAACAGCCCCGCGAAGCGCATCGCGACGCGGCCGCCGAGTGAGTGGCCGACGATCACCACGCGCGACACGCCCAGTGACTCGATCGCCGCGTTCGCGTCGCGCGCCATGGTCTCGTGGTCATAGCGGCCTTCGGGATCGCCGCCGGAGTCGCCGTGGCCGCGCTGATCGAGCGCCACGACGCGATAGTGCGGAGCCACCACGGGGGCGACCCAGTCCCACACGTGCGCGTCGTTCGAGAAGCCGTGCAGGAAGAGCAGGAGCGTGCCTTCCCGGCTCCACTCGAGCGCGTGCAGATCGAGGCCGTGCGTGCCGGGCAGACGGATCGAGCGGGGTTGCATCGGGCGAGTCTACCTCAGTCGATGCCGCCGGGTTCCACGCCGCGCGCGCGCAGCCGGGCGCGCGCGCGTGCCCGCAGCTCGGCGACCGCCGCGTGGGTCCGGTCGCGCAGCGCGCCGCGGTCCTCGCTGCCCAGCCCCTCCACGGGGATCGCCTCGCCGATCTCGAGCACGACGGGACCCTTGCGGACCCAGATCGTCTCCGGCCGCCAGATCCGGAACGTCCCCGCGACGGCGATCGGCAGGATCGGCAGCTTGAAGTCGAGCGCCGTCGCGAACGCGCCCATCTTGAAAGGCCGGTACGACCCGTCGCGCGAGCGATTGCCCTCGGCGAAGAACAGGATCGAGACGTCGCGGCTGCGCTCCGACATCCCCTCCTGGATTCGCTTCACGTCCGCGCCGGTGCGCGTGCGCTCGACCGCGATGTTTCCGGTGCGGCGCAGCGCCGGGCCGAAGACCGGCACTGCGAGCAGCTCCGTCTTCAGCACGAAGCGGATCACCAGGTCGGGGAGCGACGCGATGATCGTGGGCGGATCCCAGTTGCTCTCGTGGTTCGAGACCACCACGTAGGCCTGGCCGGGGACGAGCTTCTCGAGGCCGTTGCGCTCCACGTCCGTGCCGCCGACGACCAGGCAGGTGCGCGCGAAGCCGCGGTAGTAGCGGTGCGCGGCGTGTGGCGTCGCGCCGAGCAGCGCGTGCAGGAACGCGAGCGCGCTCCAGAACACGACGCCGAGCGGGAGCACCGCGAGCGCGAGCAGGCCGCGCGGCAGATCTCGCCAGCTCTCGATTCTCCCCATCGCCGCCAAGACTAGCGCGATGGCCCGGCGCGGTCCGCCCGTCCATAATGCGCGGGTGAAGCGGCTGAAGTTCTGGGGCTGGGGCTACGAGGACGAGGGTCCCGACGAGACCGCGCGCGCCCGCTTGGCCCGGGGTCTCGGCGAGCGTTTCGGACGAGACGACCTCACGCCGGCGCCGTACCCGCGCATCTCGGAGATCACGCTGCCCGCGGCGCGCGTGCGCGCGCCGGCCGCGCTGGCCGCGCTCACCAGCGACGACCCGTGGGAGCGGGCGCGCCACGCGCACGGGCAGGGCTACCGCGACATCGTGCGCACGCTGCGGCGCGAGTTCCGTTCGCCGCCGGACCTGGTCGCGTTCCCGACCAACGAAGCGCAGGTCGCCGACCTGCTCGACTGGTGCGCGCGCGAGCGGCTGGCCGCGGTGCCGTTCGGTGGCGGCTCGAGCGTGGTGGGCGGCGTCGAGACGGATTTCGCGGGCGACCATCGCGGCGTGGTCACGCTCGATCTCGGGCGCCTGGACCGGGTGCTCGAGGTCGACCGCGCATCACGCGCGGCGCGCATCCAGGCCGGCGTGCTCGGCCCCGCGCTCGAGGACCAGCTCCGGCCGCACGGGCTCACGCTGCGCCACTATCCGCAGTCGTTCGAGTTCAGCTCGCTGGGCGGCTGGATCGCGACGCGCAGCGGCGGCCACTTCGCCACGCACTACACGCACATCGACGAGTTCGTCGAAGCCCTGCGCGTGGTGACACCGACCGGCGTCGTCGCCACGCGGCGTCTGCCCGGCTCCGGCGCGGGTCCGTCGCCGGACCGCTTCTTCACCGGCTCGGAGGGCACGCTCGGGATCATCACCGAGGCGTGGATGCGGCTCCAGGATCGGCCCACGAAGCGCGCGAACGCGAGCGTGCGCTTCGCCGACTTCGCCTCGGCCGTCGCGGCCGTGCACGCCTTGAGCCAGTCCGGACTCGAGCCGGCGAACTGCCGCCTGCTCGACCCGGGCGAGGCGGCGACCTCCGCCGGCGCGACCGGGGCTGAGTCGATCCTGGTGCTCGGCTTCGAATCCGCGGACCACGCGCTCGACGCCTGGATGGCGCGCGCGGTCGAGCTCTGCCGCGACCACGGAGGCCTGGTGCCCGACGACGCGCTGCGCACGCGCAGCGACGCGGGCGCCTCGCGCGAGGGCGCGGCCGGCGCGTGGCGCAACGCCTTCATCGGCGCACCCTACGTACGCGACGCGCTGATCGCGATCGGCGTGTTCACGGAGACCTTCGAGACCGCCTGCACCTGGGACCGCTTCGAGCGGCTGCACGCACGCCTGATGAGCGAGGTGCGCGACGCGCTCGTGCGCCTGTGCGGCGCGGGAACCGTCACCTGCCGCTTCACGCACGTCTACCCGGACGGCCCCGCGCCGTACTACACGATGCTCGCGCCCGCGCGGCGCGGCGCGGAGCTCGAGCTCTGGGACGCGGTGAAGGCCGTCTCGGGCGAGATCCTCGCCGCCGAGGGCGGCACGATCACCCATCACCACGCCGTCGGGCGCGATCACCGCAAGTGGTACGACCGCGAGCGCCCCGAGGGCTTCGCGCGCGCGCTGCGCGCCGCCAAGTCCGAGCTCGACCCGGCCTGGATCCTGAACCCCGGCGTGCTCTTCGATCGCGCCTGAAGAAACCGACCGACACGGAGGTGCGTAGCATGACTGACGCCTACGAGACGCTGCTGGTGACCCGGGAGCCGGGCGGGCTCGTCCTCTGCACGCTGAACCGGCCGCAGTCGCTGAACGCTATGAGCCCGAAGCTGGTCGACGAGCTGCATGCCTTCCTGGACGCGCTTCACGACGACACCGATGCGCGGGTCGTGATCCTGCGCGGGGCGGGGCGGGGTTTCTGCGCGGGCCTCGACCTGCGCGAGCAGACCGGCGGCGCGACGCTGCGGCCGAGCGTCTCGACCAGCCTGCGCGGGCAGCACAAGATCGCCGAGCTCGTGATCAAGATGCGGCGCGTGTCGCAGGTCTTCATCGCGCTCGTGCACGGCGCGGCCGCGGGCGGCGGCTTCGCGCTCGTGCTCGCCTCCGACATCCGCATCGCCGGCGAGAGCGCGCGCATGAACGCCGCCTTCATCCGCATCGGGCTGGGCGCGTGCGACATCGGTGCGTCGTACTTCCTGCCGCGCATCGTCGGCTCGTCGGTCGCGGCCGAGCTCCTGCTCACCGGCAACTTCATCGAGGCACCGCGCGCGCTCGCCACCGGCCTGGTCTCGCGCGTCGTGCCCGACGCCGACCTCGAGAAGGCCGGGCGCGAGATGGCCGAGGCGATCCTGCGCAATTCCCCGGTCGGCGTGCGGCTCACCAAGGACTGCCTCAACTGGAGCATCGACGCGCCCACGCTCGAAGCCGCGATCGCGATGGAGGACCGCAACCAGATCCTGGCTTCGCAGAGCGGCGACTTCCACGAGGGCGTGCGCGCGTTCCTGGAGAAGCGCGAGCCGTTGTACAGTGGCGATTGAGCGTTCCGGTAGCATCGCTTCGAACACAGAAGGAGCCCCGCAATGGATTTCGAGCCGAGTGAGAAGGTCAAGGAGATCCAGCGCCAGCTCGAGCGCTTCATGGACGAGCACGTCTACCCGGCCGAGCGCGTGGTGGGCGAGCAGATCGAGGCGAGCGGCAACCCGCACCACATGCCCGAGATCATCCAGGAGCTCGCGAAGAAGGCGAAGAAGCTCGGGCTCTGGAATCTGTTCCTGCCCGACGAGGAGCACGGCGCCGGACTCACCAACCTCGAGTACGCGCCGCTGTGCGAGGTCATGGGCCGTAGCGCGATCGCGCCGCGCATCTTCAACTGCGCCGCGCCCGACACCGGCAACATGGAGATCCTGGCCGAGTTCGGAAGCGAACAGCAGAAGAAGAAGTACCTGCAGCCGCTGCTCGACGGCAAGATCCGCTCCTGCTTCTCGATGACCGAGCCCGAGGTGTCGAGCGCGGATCCCACGCAGCTCACCACGCTCGCCAAGCGCGACGGCGACAGCTACGTGCTCAACGGTCACAAGTGGTTCACGTCCGGCGCGATCGGCTCGGAGTTCGCGATCGTGATGGCGGTGACCGATCCGTCCGCGGCGCCGCACCAGCGCGCCAGCATGATCCTGGTGCCGACCGCGACGCCCGGTTTCAAGATCGTGCGCGCCGTCTCGGTGATGGGGCACTCCGGCGGCGGCGGCCACTGCGAGATCCGCTACGAGGACTGCCGCGTGCCGGTCGAGAGCCGCCTCGGCCCGGAAGGCGCGGGCTTCGCGATCGCGCAGGCGCGGCTCGGCCCGGGCCGCATCCACCACTGCATGCGCTGCATCGGCGGTGCGCAGCGCGCGTACGAGATCATGGTCGACTACGCGGCGAACCGGAAGGTCGGCGGCGAGCCGCTCGGCACCAAGCAGTTCATCCAGGACTTCATCGCGAACTCGAAGATGGAGATCGACCAGGCGCGCCTGTTCACGCTGTACACGGCGTGGAAGATGGACAGCGTCGGCAAGAAGGAGGCCGCGCAGGAGATCTCGATGATCAAGGTGATCGCGGCGAATCTGCTGATGGCCGTATGCGACCGCGCGATCCAGACCATGGGTTCGCTCGGAGTCACGGACGACACGCCGGTCGCGGCGATGTGGCGCAACGGCCGCTCGCTGCGCATCGCCGACGGACCCGACGAGGTACACAAGATGGTGATCGCCCGCCGCGAGCTGAAGCGCTGGGCGGGGCTGAGCGTGCGGTAGCGGAATGGCGCGAGCGGCGGCCGGACTGGCGGCGCTCCTGCTCCTGCTCGCGGCGCGCGGCGCCGCGGCGCAGACCGGCTGCGGCGAGCTGGACGGCTCGCTCGACTTCGCCGCTCCCGACCCCGCGTATCTGCGCGAGGATCTGGCGGGCGTGGCGGCGCTCGATGCGTGGGGCGTCCTGCGCTGCGACGTGCGGGACGAGACGCCGCTCATGAACGACCCCGTCGACCGAAGCGATCCCGGCCACGGCTGCACGGTCGTGGACGCGGTGGTCATGCGGCGCTCGCTCGCCGCCCTTGAGCCCCCGCTCGCGCCGGTCTGCGCCGTCTTTGGCAGCCAGGACTGCTGCGCGGCGCACGAGAGCGTGGGCTGCGACGAGCTCGCCGTCACCACCTGCGTCTGCGACCTCGAGCCCCGCTGCTGTCGCGGAGCGTGGGACTCGGTGTGCGCGGCGATCGCCTGCAGCGGTGCGTGCGCGGGAGTCTGTCGGTCGACCGACGAGCCGCAGCCGAATGCCGGGATCGTCTCGTCCCCCGCCGGACCCGGCTGCCCCGACGGCATGGTCGCCGCGGGCGCGGTCTGCATCGATCGCTACGAGGCTTTCGTCGAGGAATACGAGCCGCTGAACGGCACGTTCGTCGGACCGTGGTCGCCCTACGTCAGTCCAACCGGTCATGCCGTGCGTGCGGTCTCGGCCGCGGGCGCGCGCCCCCAGGCGTTCATCAACGCCAACGAAGCCGAGGACGCCTGCCAGGGCTCGGGAAAGCGCCTGTGCAGCTCGGTCGAGTGGCTGCGCGCGTGCCGGGGACCGACGAGCCTGACCTATCCCTACGGCCCGACGCGGATCGTCGGCGCCTGCAACGACGAGCGCACGACGCTTCCGCACTACGACTACTTCGGAACCGATGATCCCGCGCTGTTCGGCGACGCGCCCTCGCACCGCTGTTTCAATCAGATCAGCCCGGGGCTGGCCGACACCGGCAGTCATCCGCTGTGCGCGGGCGTCGAGGGCGTGTTCGACATGGTCGGCGGTCTGGACGAGTGGGTCGCGGACGCCGCAGGAACGTTCCGCGGCGGCACCTACGTCTACGATGGCGGGTTGAACGGACCCGGCTGCGGCTACGTCACGACGGCGCACGATCGGAACCATCGCACCCATCGCACGGGCTTCCGCTGCTGCGCCGATCCTCCCTAGGGCGTCAGCTCTCCTTCTCGATCGCCAGGTAGAGCGTTCCGTCGCCGCGCTGCACCAGCAGCACCGCGGAGTCGGCGCTCGTGGCGAGCGCGTCCTTGAGCTGCTTGGGCGTGCCGATCTCGACGCGGTTCGCCTCCACGATCACGTCGCCGGGCCGCAGGCCGGCGCGCGCCGCCGCGGAATCCGGATCGACCGCGGAGACGACCACGCCCTTGGCGTTGCCCGACAGCCCGAGCCGCGCCGCGATCTCGTCGTTGATCGCCTGGACCTCGAAGCCCCAGTCCATGTCCGCGCCCGCGTCGCTGGCGGGCTGGATCTCCTCCTCCTGCATCTTCTCGAGCGTGGCCTTGAGCTTGCGCACCTTGCCGTCGCGCTGGATCTCGACCTCGACGGCGCTGCCCGGCGGCGTCGACGCGACGATGCGCGGCAGGTCGTCGTAGTCCTCGATCGGCTTGCCATTGAACTTCGTGATCACGTCGCCGCGCTCGAGCTTGGCCTTCGAGGCAGGGCTGTTCTCGAACACCTGGCCGACCAGCGCGCCCTTCGCGTCCTGGATCTTGAAGGTCTTGGCGAGCGCCGGCGTGACGCGCTGGATCTGCACGCCGAGCCAGCCGCGCGTCACCGATCCGTATTCCAGCAGCTGCGGCAGCAAGCTCTTCGCCATGTTGATCGGAATCGCGAAGCCGATGCCCTGGCCGCTGGCCGCGATCGCCGTGTTGATGCCGACCACGCGCCCCTTCATGTCGATCAGCGGGCCGCCCGAGTTGCCGGGATTGATGCTCGCGTCGGTCTGCAGGAAGTCGTCGTACGGGCCGGCGATCTGCTCGCCGCCGAAGTTCGAGCGACCCTTCGCGGAGAGGATGCCGACCGTCACGGTGTGGTCGAGGCCGAACGGGTTGCCGATCGCCATCACCCAGCTGCCGACGCGCAGACCCTCGGAGTCACCGAGCGGAACCGGGGTGAGGAGCTTGGTCGAATCGACCTTGATCAGCGCCAGATCGGTCTTCGGGTCGCGCCCGACGACCTTGGCGTCGAGCTCGGTGCCGTCGTCGAACACCGCGACCATCTTGTCCGCGTTCTCGACCACGTGGTTGTTGGTGACGATCAGGCCGTCGCTCGAGACCACGAAGCCGGAACCGGTCGACGGTACGTTGAACTGGCGCGGGCCCTTCTTCTGGCCTTTCTCGCCCGGCTTGCGCTGGCCGAAGAACTCCTCGAACAGCTCCTCCGGCCCGCCGCGCAGCGTCTGCTTGCGCTCGACCTTGATGTTCACGACCGCGGGCGAGACTTTCTCGGCGAGATCCGCCAGCGAGTCCGGCCGCGCCGACGCGTCGCCCGGCTCGCCCTCGGTCCAGAAGGGCTTCGAGAGCTCGGCGCGCGCGACCTGCGCGAGCGGGGGCGCGGCGGCGAGACCGAGCGAAAGCGTGCCGATCGCGAGGCCGCGCAGCGCTGCGGAACCGATGACGGACAAACGAGGCATCGATGGGTCTCCCTAGGGGTTGGGCGTTCGCTTCACCAGAGCTCGAGCATCACGCTGCCGTACTGTCGGCCGCGTTGTACCACGACTACGACTCCGTCCTGACCGAGGATCTTCGGGATCGCACGCCGGAGCGACGTGCGGTCATCGACCCGTTCGCGGCCGATCTGGAGGATCAGATCGCCGGGCCGCAGCCCGCGCGACTGGGCCGCGCTGTGGGGCACCACGCTGGACACGAACAGTCCGCGCGGGGAGTCGATGCCGTACTTGCGCGCGAGCTGCGCGCTCCGCTCCGCGAGCTCGAGCCCGAGCAGGATCTGCGCGAACTCGTCGGCGCGCGTCTCGGGGAACTTCTCGGCCCGGAGCTCGACCCGGGTGCGCTGCCCGGCGCGGTCGAGCTCGAGCTTCACGATCTGCTCGACGGTGAGGCTGCGGGCGATCTCGTAGAAGTCGCGGCGCGTGCGCACGTCCGTGCCGTCGACGGCGACCAGCACGTCGCCGCGGCGCACACCCGCGGCCGCGGCCGGCGTGCCCTCGTACACGGTCGAGATCAGCACGCCCGTCGAGCGCTCGGCGCCGAGCGCTTCGCGCAGCTTCGGGGTCAGCTCCTGCAGCCAGATGCCGAGCCAGGCGGGCTGCACCTCGCCGTGGCGGATCAGGTCGTCGACGATGCGGCGCGCGCGGTTGATCGGGATCGCGAAGCCGATGCCCTGCGCGTTGCCCAGGATCGCGGTGTTGATGCCGATCACCTCGCCGTCCAGGTTCAAGAGCGGCCCGCCGGAGTTGCCGGGGTTGATGCTGGCGTCCGTCTGCAGGAAGCCGTGGTACTCGCGGCCGTCGCCGCGGATCGAGCGGTTCACGGCGGACAGGACGCCGGTCGTGACGGTGTGGTTCAAGCCGAACGGGTTGCCGATCGCGACCACGGTCTCGCCGATCATCACCGCGTCGGAGTCGCCGAGCTTGGGGGCGGGCAACGGTCCATCGGCGTGCAGGAGCACCACGGCCAGGTCGCTGCCCGGGTCGCCGCCGACCAGCTCCGCGTCGTACTGACGCCCATCGGACAGGCTGACCCGAATCTGTGTCGCGCCCGCGAGCACGTGTTCGTTGGTCAGTACGTAGCCGGCGCTGTGGATGATCACCCCTGTGCCCAGGCTCGTGCTCGTGCTCGGCCGCGGGTTCATGAAACGTCGGAAGAACTCGTCGAAGAAGGGGTCGCCCCGGAAGAAGGGGTTGCCGGTGTCTGCGACCGCTTGCGTGGAGACGATATTCACGGTCGAGGGCGCGCCGCTCTCGGCCGCCGCGACCACGGGAGTCCGCCGCGAGCCTTGGTCCGCGTGGGCGTCCGCGCACAGCGCACACGCGATCAGGGCTGTCAGGACCGGCCGCGCCATAGTAGAAATTCCGCGTTGGACGCTAGGACAGGTGCCGCGATTTGGTAAGGGCGCTCTTCGCCGAGGTTTTCGGGGGGCCGCCCGCGAGCGCGGCGCGCGCGCCCGGCCGCGTGAACCTGATCGGCGAGCACACCGACTACAACGGCGGGCTGGTCTGCCCGGCGGCGATCGAGCTCGCCACGCGTGTTTCGCTTCGCCCGCGCGCGGATCTGCTGGTGCGCGGCCACTCGCGCGAACGCGGCGAGGCGGAGGCGCAGCTGCATGATCCGCCGGCCGGAACCTGGCTCGACTACGTCCGCGGCACCGCGCGGCTGCTCGCGGACGCGGGACCGGTGCGCGAGTCGGGCTTCGAGATCGCCGTGCTCTCCGACCTGCCCGCGGGGGCGGGTCTGTCGAGCTCGGCCGCGCTCGAGGCCGCCACCGCGCTGGCGCTGCTCGCGGCATCGGGCGCGCCCGAGGTCGCGTTCGACCGGCCGGAGCTGGCGCGGCTGTGCCAGCGCGCCGAGGTGGAGTTCGCGGGCGTGCCGTGCGGCATCATGGACCACTACGCCGTCCTGTGTAGCCAGCCCGGCGCGGCGCTGCTGCTCGACTGCGCGCGCGTCGAGGCGCGCGCGGTGCCGCTTCCGGAGGGGCTCGAGCTCCTGATCTTCGACACCGGCGTCGAGCGCGCGCTGCGCGACGGCCGCTACGCCGAGCGGCGCGCGGAGTGCGAGCGCGCGCTGGTCGGCGCGCGCGCTGCGCTCGGCCGGCGGCTCGCGTCGCTCTCGGAGCTCGCGCTCGACGACTTCCCGCGGCTGGAGCGCGCGCTCGATCCGGTCGCCCTGCGGCGCGCGCGCCACGTGGTCGGCGAGAACGCTCGGGTCCGCGCGCTGGCGCAGGCGTTCGAGAAGCGCGATCTCGTGCGCGCGGGCGAGGCGATGTTCGCGTCGCACGAGAGCCTGCGCGTCGACTACGCGGTGACGGTTCCGGAGAGCGACGCGCTGGTCGAGGACTCGCGCGCGCTGCCGGGTTGCGTCGGCGCGCGCATGACCGGCGCGGGCTTCGGCGGCTGCACCGTGCACCTGGTCGAGGCCGGGCACGCGCGCGCCTTCGCGAGCGAGCTCGCGGGGCGCTTCCGCGCGCGCTTCGGCCGCGAGCCCCGCTACTTCCGCTCCCGCGCCGCCGCCGGTGCGAATCTGATATGAGACGGGCATGAACGAATTCGACGTCGTCGTGGCGGGCGCGGGCATCGGCGGCGGCGCCCTGGCGACGGTGCTCGCGCGCAGCGGCCTGTCCGTGCTCGTGCTCGAGAAGGACACCGAGTATCGCGACCGCGTGCGCGGGGAATGGATGGCGCCCTGGGGGGTCGTCGAGGCCAAGCGGCTGGGACTCTACGACACGCTGCGCGCGGCGGGCGGCCACCACGTGTCGGAGCACCGGACCTACCACGCTTCGCCCGATGCCTCGCCCGGACCGCAGAACGCGATCGACCTGCGGGGCCTGATTCCGGATGTCCCCGGGCCGCTCTGTCTCGGGCATCCTCGAATGTGTCGCATCCTGGCCGACGCCTCCGAGGCGGCCGGAGCGGTTCTGCAGCGCGGCGTCGAGCAGATCGTGCTCGGCGAGAAGCTGGGCGGACGGCGCGAGCTGCGCTTCGAGCACGCGGGCCAGACCCACACCGTGAGGTGTCGGATCGCGGTCGGAGCGGACGGCCGCGGCTCGGTCATCCGCAAGCAGGCGGGCATCGCGCTGCACCGCGATCCCACGCACCACCTGTTCGCCGGCCTGCTCGTCGAGGGCGCGGACGGCTGGCCGGATTCGCTGCAGGTCACGGGCGTCGAGACGGACGCGCACTTCCTGGTCTTCCCCCAGGGCAAAGGCCGCGCCCGGCTCTACCTGGGCTACGCGCTCGAGCAACACAAGCGCCTCACCGGCCCGGATGCCGCGCAGCGCTTCCTCGAAGCGTTCCATCTGCGCTGCCTGCCCGAGGCCGAGGCGCTCGCGAACGCGCGACCCGCGGGCCCGTGTCACTCCTACGGAAACGAGGACACCTGGACCGACGCGCCGGTCGCCGACGGGGTGGTGCTGATCGGCGATGCCGCCGGCCACAACGACCCGATCATCGGCCAGGGTCTCTCGATCACCATGCGCGACGTGCGCATCGTGAGCGAACTCCTGCTCGGGAGCACGGACTGGTCGCCCGAGCTCTTCGCACCCTACACCGAGGAGCGCCGGGAACGCATGGGCCGGCTGCGCTTCGTCGCGGCGCTCGATTCGAGCCTCGAGGGCGAGTTCGGCCCCGAGGCCGCGAAGCGCCGCGAGCGCGTGCGCGAGCTCCAAGCCGAGGACCCCATGCTCGCGCTCTGGTTTCTGGCCGCGTTCGCAGGCCCCGATTCGCTCCCGCCCGAGGCCTTCGATCCCTCGATCCGCGAACGCCTGCTCGCGCCGGGCTGAGCGGCGCGCGCGAGCCCGCTAGCGTCGGATCGCCGAGCGCGACGGAGTCGAGGGACTCGATGAGCTGGACGTCGGCGACGGCTCGGGCTTGGAGCGCGGGCTCACGAGCAGGAAGCGCGTGTCGTCGCCGCGCAGCGCGCGTACCAGGAACGGGCGGCCGCGCTTCTCGCCGAGCGCGCGGCGGAAGTCGTCGAGTGTCGCGATCGGCTCTTTCTCGATCTCCACGATCAGGTCGCCGCGCTGCATGCCCGCCTCGTCGGCTTCGGAGCCCGGCTCGACGAACGACACCAGCACGCCCTCGCGCTGCGGCAAGCGCTGGCCGCGGAAGCTCGCCTCGGTGACCTCCTCGACGGTGAAGCCGTGGGCGCTCTCCTCCTCGTCAGGCACGTACTTCGGCTGGGCGGCCAGCGTTGCGCGCAGCTCGCGGCGCTCGCCGCCGCGCCGCAGCTCGATCTCGACCTCCTTGCCGACACTCTTCAGTGCCACCAGGCGCTGGAACTGGCCGAGATCCTCGTCCTTCTCGGCGCGCAGCAGCTCGCCGTCGAAACTCATGAGCACGTCGCCGACCGCGATGCCCGCCGCCTCCGCGGGTGAGCCGTGCGCGACCGAGCCGACCACGACGCCGTGGGTGTCGGGCTCGCCCCAGTAGCGCGCGAGCTCGCGCGGCAGCGGCTGGATCGTCACGCCGAGGTAGCCGCGCGCGATCCGGCCCGCGTCGAGCAGGTCGCCGGAGACGCGCTTCGCGGTGTTGATCGGGATGGTGAAGCCGATGCCGCGGCCCTGGCCGCGCGAGTTGATGCCGACCACCTCGCCGCGCAGGTTGATCAGCGGCCCGCCCGACGAACCGTGATCGATCATGGCGTCGGTCTGGATGAAATCGTTCAGGAGCTGCTCGGTGCGCAGGTCGCGCCCCTTCGCGGACACGATGCCGAGCGAGACGGAGCCCTCGAGCCCGTAGGGATTGCCGATCGCGATCACCCACTCGCCGACCGCGAGCTTGTCCGAGTCGCCGAGCTTGGCGAACGTGAACGGCGGCTCGCCGGCGCGCGGCACGAGCCGCAGCACCGCGACGTCGGTCTGCTTGTCGGTGCCGACGACCTCGGCGTCGTAGCGGCCGTCGCGGCCGGTGACGATCACGCTGACCTTCTCGGCGCGATCGACCACGTGCCAGTTGGTGAGCAGCACGCCCACGGGATCGATCAGGAAGCCCGAGCCCTCGATCAGGTCGCGGCGGTTGTTCACGCGCACCGCCGACTCGATGTGCACCACGGCCGGCGAGACGCGCTGGTTGACCTCGATGATGCGCGCCTGCAGCTCGTCGAGCGCGTCGCGCGCGAACGCGGGCGGCAGGCCCGCGCAGCCGGTCAGCACGAACGAGAGGCTCGCGAGCAGCGCGCGCAGCGTCATCGCCAGGCCTCATCGGCGAGCGCGTGGCGGAACTCACGGGCGGCGGCCACGGGATCGGGCGCGGCGCCGAGTGCGGCGGCCGCGGCCACGCCGGAGGCCCCGGCCGCGAGCAGCTCGGGCACCTGCTTCGCGGTCACGCCGCCGAGCGCGAAGGCCGGAATCGGCAGATCCGCGCAGGCGTTCCGCAGCCAGCTGCAGCCGCGTGCGGGCTCGCCCGGCTTGGATTCGGTCTGGTAGATCGGTGACAGCATCACGTAGCTCGCGCCCTCCGCGGCTGCGCGCCGCGCTTCGTCTCGGTCGTGCGCGGAATAGCCCACCAGTGCGTGTTCGCCCAGGAAGCCGCGCGCCTCGTTCACCGGCACCGCGTCCCGACCCAGGTGCACGCCGTCGAGCTCGAGCGCGCTCGCGACGTCGAGCCGCCGGCTCGAGACTACGCGCAAGCCGCGTGCGCGCCAGGGCGCGAGCCGGCGCGCGGCCTCGGTCCACTCCGTTCCCGTCCAGCCCGGCTCCCGCAGCACGACGAGTTCGACGCCGCCGCGCGCGAGGCCTTCGATCACGTCGAGCAGCGGCCGACCGCCCGTGCTGCGCGGGCCGTCGCTCATGAAGCAGAGGCGCGGTTTCACGGCAGATCGATCAGTCCCTGCTCGGGGCTCGAGGCCTGGGCGTGCAGGCGGCGCGGCATGCGGCCCGCCTCGTAGGCCGCGCGCCCGGCCTCGACCGCGAGCTTCATGGCGTGCGCCATCTTGATCGGGTCCTTGGCCGCGGCGATGCCCGTGCTCATCAGCACCGCCGTGCAGCCGAGCTCCATCGCGATCGCGGCGTCGGACGCGGTGCCGACGCCGGCGTCGACGATAACCGGACACGAGACGCTCTCCAGGATGATGCGGATGTTGGCCGGATTGCGGATCCCGAGGCCAGAGCCGATCGGCGCGCCGAGCGGCATCACCGCCGCGCAGCCGATCTCCTCGAGCCGCATGCAGGCCACCGGATCGTCCGTGATGTAGGGCAGCACGGTGAAGCCCTCGGCGACCAGGATGCGCGCGGCCTCGAGCGTGGCCACGGTGTCGGGAAACAGCGTGCGCGGGTCGCCGATCACCTCGAGTTTCACGAGCCTGGTGCCGAGCAGCTCGCGCGCGAGCTGAGCGGTCAGCACCGCTTCCTTGGCGGTGCTACACCCGGCGGTGTTGGGGATGATGTGGAAGCGCTCGGGCGGGATCCAGTCGAGCAACGACCCGGCGGCGCGCGAGGTCAGATCGACGCGGCGGACCGCGACCGTCGTCAGCTCGGTGCCGCTCGCGTCCAGCGCGAGCCGGTTCTCCTCGAACGACTTGTACTTCCCCGAGCCGACGATCAGCCGCGAGTGCAGCTCCAGATCCCCGAGCCGGAACGACGAGCTCAAGCGCCACCTCCGACGGCGTGGATCACCTCGACCTTGTCGCCGTCGCGGACCAGGACCTCCGCGAAGCGCGACTTCGGCACCACCTCGGCGTTGATCGCGACCGCGACCCGCTGCCGTCGGAGATCGAAGCGGGTCAGCAGGTCGAGTACGCTGAGGGGGGCCGGCGTCTCGTGCGATTCGCCGTTCAGCACGTACCTCACGCGCGGGACGTTAGCGGAAAGCTCGCCTAGATTGAAGCGCGTGAGCGGGCCCTCGAAGTCACGCGCCTGGGCGGAGATCGACCGGGGCGCGCTGGTGCGCAACTTGCGCGCGATCCGCGCGCGCGCGCACGGCCGGCGCGTGATCGCGGTCGTGAAGGCGGACGCCTATGGACACGGCGCGGTGCTGGTCGCGCGCGCGCTCGCCGCCGAAGGCTGCGACGCGTTCGCGGTGATCTCCGTCGACGAGGCGCTCGAGCTGCGCGACGCCGGGCTGCGCGAGCCGATCCTGGTGCTCGGCGGGCTGCTCGAGCCCGACGAGGCGGACACCGCGCTCGCGCGCGACCTGACGCCGGTGGTGAGCCGCGTCGAGACGCTGGACTGGCTGGCGAAGGCGGCGTCGCGCGCGGACCGGGCGGCGGTCTTCCACCTGAAGCTCGACACGGGCATGGGCCGCCTGGGCCTCGCGGCCGAGGACCTGCCGGTCTTCCTGGACCGCCTGCGCGCGGCCCCGGAGCTGCGCCTCGAAGGCGTGATGAGTCACCTCGCCGAGGCCGACGACCTCGAGGCCGAGGCGACGGACCGCCAGCGCGCGCAGTTCGCGGCGCTGGTCGCGCGCGTGAACGCGGCCGGCTTCGCGCCCGACTGGATCCACCTCGACAACTCCGCGGGCATCGCGCGCGGCGCGACGCCGGGCACGAACGCGGTGCGGCCGGGGCTCTGGCTGTGGGGCGCCGAGCCGATGCTCGGCGGCGGGCACGCGCTCGAGCCGGTGATGAGTCTGTTCGCGCGCGTGATCCACGCCAAGGTCGTCGGCCCGGGCACGAAGATCGGCTACGGCGGCGACTTCGTCGCGCGCGAGACCTCGCGCATCCTGACGCTCGCGATCGGCTACGCCGACGGACTGCCGCGCGCCGTCGGCGGCCGGATCGAGGTGGGCTGGCGCGGCCGGCGCGTGCCGCTGGTGGGCCGCGTGTCCTGCGACCTCGCGACCGCGGCTGCGCCGGGCGGTGAGCGGATGGAGCCGGGCGACGCGGTGCTTCTCTTCGGCAGGAGCGGCGCGCTCGCGATCCCCGTCGAGGAGACCGCGCGCGCCGCGGGCACGATCTCCTACGAGATCCTGGCGCGCATCGGCCCGCGCGTGCCGCGCATCGCGACTTGATTCTCGCGTCCGCCCCGCGTACATCGGGGCCGAACAGGGAGGGACGGATGCGCGTGCTCGTGCTGGGGTCCGGTGGCCGCGAGCACGCGCTCGTGTGGGCGATCGCGCGCAGCCCGCTGGTCGAGGAGGTGCTGTGCGCGCCGGGCAGCGATGGCATCGCCGCTGACGCGCGCGTGCTCGCGATCGACGCCGCCGACGCGCGCGCCGTGATCGAGGCGGTGAAGCGCGAGGGCGTGTCGCTGGTCGTGATCGGGCCCGAGACGCTGCTCGCCGATGGCATCGCGGATCGGCTCGGCGAAGCGGGCGTCGCGGTGTTCGGCCCGAGCGCCGAGGCCGCGCGGCTCGAGTCGAGCAAGCACTTCGCCAAGACCTTCATGCTGCGGCACGGCATTCCCACCGGGTCGTTCGCGTCCTTCAGCTCGGCCGATGCAGCCGAGGCGCACGTGCGCGCGCTGGGCGGTCCGTGCGTGGTGAAGGCCGACGGGCTGGCGGCGGGGAAGGGCGTCAGCGTGTGCGCGGGGCCGGACGAAGCGCTGTGCGCGATCGGCGAGATCATGCGCGAGCGGCGCTTCGGCGACTCGGGCAACGAGGTGGTGATCGAGGAGCGGCTGCTCGGCGAAGAGGCGAGCTACTACGCGCTGTGCGACGGCGAGCGCTTCGTGCCGTTCTCGCACGCGCAGGACCACAAGCGCGCGCTCGACGGCGACCGCGGCGAGAACACCGGTGGCATGGGCGCGTACTCGCCCGCCGCGCCGATCGACGCGCGGCTGGAACGCGTGATCGCGGAGACGATCGTGCGCCCGACGCTCGACGGCATGCGTGAAGAGGGCCGGCCGTTCCGCGGCGCGCTGTTCGTGGGGCTGATGATCGATGCGGGCGTGCCGCGCGTGATCGAGTTCAACGCGCGCTTCGGCGACCCCGAGACGCAGGCGCTCCTGTTCCGGCTCGAGTCCGACATCGTGCCCCTGCTGGTCGGCGCGGCCGAGGGTCGCCTGCCCGCGGATTGTCCGCCGGTGCGGCTCGGCGATCCGGCGGTCTGCGTGGTGCTGGCGAGCGAGGGCTACCCGCGCACGCACGCGAGCGGGCGCGAGATCACCGGGCTCGAGGCGCTCGCGAACCTGCCCGACGCAAAGGTGTTTCACTCGGGCACGCGCCGCATCGGCGAGCGCTGGGAGACCGTGGGCGGGCGCGTGCTCGGCGTGACCGCGCGCGGCGCGACGCTCGAAGCGGCGCGCGCACGGGCCTACGCGCTCGCCGGCCGCATCCACTTCGCGGGCGCGCACTACCGGCGCGACATCGGCGCGCGGGCGCTCGGCGCGAAGCCGGCGTGATCGTCGGGCTCGACGAGGCGGTCGCGCGGCTCGCGCGCGGCGAGCTCGTCGCCTATCCGACCGAAACCGTCTACGGGATCGGCGCCGACACGTTCTCGCCGACGGCGCTGGCAACGCTGCTGGCGCTGAAGGGCAGGGACGCCGAGCGCGGCCTATCGGTGTTGGTGCCCGATGCGGCCGCGCTCGCGCGCATCGCCGCGCCGCTCCCACCCGAGGCGGCGCGACTCGCCGCGCGCTTCTGGCCCGGTCCGCTGACGCTCGTCGTGCCGGTCGCCGACCCCCGCTTCGCAGGCGTTCGCACACCGCTCGGTGTCGGCTTTCGCTGCTCGCCGCAACCGACCGCGAGCGCGCTCGCGCGCTCGGCCGCTCGGCCGATCGTCTCCACGAGCTGCAACCGCAGTGGCGAGCCGCCGTGCACGAGCGCGGCCGAGGTCGAGCGCGCGTTCGGGCCGGCGCTCGCGATCGCGGGCGGCGAGCCCGCCTTCGGCCTCGCGCCCTCCACGGTCGTCGCCGTCTCGAGCGCCGGCGCGCTCACCCTGCTGCGCGACGGCAGCGTCCGATTCGCCGAGCTGGAAGCGCTCCTGTCGGGCTAGTGTCCCGTCTCAGAAGTTCGCTCGCGTTCTCGGCGGCCGATGCATCCGCGCTCGCGGCGTTGCACTCGCTCGACGAATCAACCGATTCGCCTCGTTCGTGCGCCTTGCGAGCGCGGCGCCTCGACCGCGAGAATCGCTTCGGAACTCCTGAGACCGCTTCTAGTCCACGGGTCCGATCCGCAGGCGCATGTCCTTTGGTGCGGACTCGCCGAGCAGCTCGCGCAGGCGGGCGAAGATCGCGGGCTTCTCGAGCTGCAGCGCCTGCATCCACGACGAATCTCGGACGCGCGCGTGGATCACTCCGTTGCGCACCCCGTCCGGGCGACAGTGCTCCTGGAAGGCGGGCCCGACGGCCTGGTCCCAGGCGCGGATCACCTGCACGGCCTGGGCGGTCGCGCCCAGACCCACCTCGTCGAGCATGCGCGGCAGCAGGTCGGCGAGCGATTCGGGCGGGTTGTTCCGGCGCACCGGTCCCGCCGGCGCGCGCCGTCGGGAATTGCGTTCGGGATCTCCGCCGCGCTGCACGTCAGGATGGTACCCGACGTGCTAACGTCGGCGCCGGAAATGCCCAAGCGCGCGCTCATCACCCTGAAGTGCGACTTCTGCGGGGCCGAGGCCCTCCGGGTGCGCCGGGTCGCGCTCGACACCGGGTACGACCGCCTCGGCCAGCGCCACGTCGTCCGCTACGCCTGCGACACCTGCTCGCGGGAGAAGGAAGCGGCCCGCGCCGCCAAGGTTGACTCACGCCAGAAGCCCTTATAGCTTCGGCCGTTCGCTCGTCCGGGCCGAGCCCGACAGCCCCCTCGGAGTACGTCCATGGTCACAGTCCGCTTGTATCGCACCGGCGCCAAGAACAACCCGTCGTACCGCATCGTGGTGATGGACTCGCGCAAGAAGCGACAGGGTCGCGTGCTCGAGCAGCTCGGCACCTACGATCCGCAGGGCGACGGCTCGATCCAGATCCGCGAGGCGTCGCTCGCCAAGTGGATCGAGAACGGCGCCACCCTGTCCGACAGCGTCGCGTCGTTGGTCCGCCGCCAGAAGCGCGCCGCGGCCGCCGCGCCGAGCGCGGGCTAGGCGCACGGCCATGACGGAGCTGGTCAAGTTCATCGCGCGCACGCTGGCCGAGGAGCCCGAAGAGGTCGAGGTCCACGCGGCCGAAGACCACGTGATCGAGCTGCGGCTGGCGCCGGACGACGTGGGTCGGATCATCGGCCGCCGCGGCAAGACCGCGAAGGCGATCCGCACCCTGCTCTCGGTCAGCGCCGAGGGTTGGGACCTCGACATCGCCGGTCACGGCGAGGACGACGAGGACGAAGAGGGCGAGCCCGACGGGGACGATCAGGATTGAACCGTGGCAGCGAGCGGAAGAGCGCACGAGATCGCGGCGGCGCCCGGCGTCGCGGCGCAAGACTGGGTCGAGTTGGGCCGGGTGCTCCGGCCGCACGGCCTGGACGGCGGCCTGCTCGTCGCGCTGCATAGCGACGACCCCGCGAACCTTCTCGACGCCCCGACCATCGCGCTGCGCGCCGCCCCCGGGACGATCCCGTTCCAGGTCGAGAGCTCGGCCTCCGCGGGCGGCGGGCCCGGCGGCCGGCATCGCGTCCGCCTGCACCTGGCCGGCATCGACTCGCGCGAGCGCGCGGTCGTGTGGATGGACGCGGCCGTGCTCGTGCCGCCCGGCACCATCCAGGCCCTGCCCGAGGGCGAGTTCTACTGGCGCGACCTGATCGGGCTCGAGGCGCGCTCGGCCGACGGCGCGTCGCTCGGCCGCATCGAGGAGATCGTCGCCACCGGCGGCGCGGACGTGCTGGTGATCCGCAGCGAAGGACGCCGCGATCTGCTCCTGCCCGTGGTCACGGATTGGATCCTGCGGCTCGAGCGCGAGCAGGGCGAGCTCTGGCTCGACCCGCCCGCGGAGCTGCTCGCGGAGGCGCAGCGATGAGCGCCGGACCGCGCATCGACATCGTCACCATCTTCCCGGACCTGGTCGAGCACTTCCTGTCGGGCTCGCTGCTCGGCCAGGCGCGCCGCGACGGCGTGCTCGACGTGGGCGTCTCCGATCTGCGTAGCTGGGCGCAGGACCGCCACCACACGGTCGACGACGCGCCGTTCGGCGGCGGCGACGGCATGGTGCTGAAGTGCGAGCCGGTGGTGGCCGCGGTCGAGGCGATCGCCCGGCCCGGCGCGCGCGTGCTCGCGTTGTGCCCGCGCGGCCGCCGCTTCGACCAGGCGCTCGCGCGCGAGCTCGCATCCGCGTCGCAGATCGTGCTGCTGTGCGGCCGCTACGCCGGCTTCGACGAGCGAATCTTCGCGCTGACGGGTGCAGAGTCGATCTCGATCGGGGACTATGTGCTCGCAGGGGGGGAGCTCGCGGCCTTGGTCGTCACGGAGGCGGTCACCCGGCTCGTGCCGGGCGTGCTCGGGAACCCGGTTTCGCCCGAGGCCGACTCCTTCTCGGAGGGCCTGCTCGAACATCCGCTATACACGCGCCCGCGCGAATACCGCGGGCACGAAGCACCCGAGGTTCTGCTCTCGGGCAATCATGCAGAGATCGAGCGCTGGCGCGCGCAGGAAGCCGAGCGGCTGACGCGCGCGCGGCGGCCCGATCTCCTCGAATCCAAGGGAGCGAAGCGATGAGACAGATCTCCGAGATCGGGCCGACCGAGACCAAGGACCACCCCGAATTCCGCTCGGGCGACACGGTGCGCGTGCACGTGCGGATCAAGGAAGGCGACAAGGAGCGCGTGCAGGTGTTCGAGGGCGTGGTGCTGCAGCGCCGGCGCGGCGGCGCCTCGGCGAGCTTCACGGTGCGCAAGGTCTCCTACGGCGTGGGCGTCGAGCGCATCTTCCCGCTGCATTCGCCGACGATCGCGAAGATCGAGGTCAAGGCGCGCGGGCGCCTGCGCCGCTCGCGCCTCACCTACCTGCGCGAGCTGTCGGGCAAGGCCGCGCGCATCCGCGAGCGCGACACGTTTGCCGCCCCCGCCGGCGAAGCGGCGACTCCGGCTGACAAGGAAGGGACGACTCCGGACGCATGAGGATCCACGGGATCCAGCTCCGCGGGCTGACCGCACCGACGGGCGACCACCAGCTCGCTCTCGATCCCGGCTACACCGTCGTGCGTTGCGCGGAGCCCGCGACCGCGCGCAGCGTGCTCCAGCTCGTGCGCGCGCTCCTGCACCCCGAGAGCGCGCGCGCCACCGCCGGTGATTCGCGAGGCCGTGCGCTGCTGACCCTGGCGCTGCGCGCCGACGGGTGCCTGGTCGCCGCCGACTTCGCGCGCGGCCGGGTCTCGCTCGGTCGGCTCGACGCCAAGGGCGGCGGCAACAAGGCGCTGTCGAGCGACGCGCACGAGATCGAGGAGTATCTGCTGGCCATCGGCCTGCCCGCCGCCAACGAGTTCGAGCGCCTGCACGTGTTCGGCGCCAAGCCCGCGCACGGCGCGCGCGCGAGCGCGCAGCCGATCGCGCCGGTGAGTCCGCCGCGGCCGCGCAGCGCGCCGGTCGCGCGGAATCCCCAGGACGAGACGGCGCGCGTGCAAGCCGAGCGCGCGAAGCTCGTGGCGGAGCACGAGGCGCGTTCGCGCGCGCTCGGCGCGGAGCACGAGCGGCTGACGCGCGAGCTCGAGACCGCGCTCGCGCTCGCGGCGAGCCAGCGCGAGCGCGATCAGGCGAGGATCGCGGAGCTGCGCTCGCTCGACGCCGAGCACGCGCGCCTCGAGCAGGAGCACAAGACCACGCAGGCCGAGCTCGAGAAGAACACCGCGCTCGCGGAGACGGTCGAGGACTTCGACACGCGGCTCGCGGTCTTCCGCACGCTCGCCGCGGAGCACGACGAAGAGCGTGCCATCGTCGAGGACAAGCGCCTCGACCTGCTGGCCGACCGCGCGCGCCTGCGCGAAGTGCCGCGACGCCAGCGTGTGCCGATCCTGCTCGGGCTCGCGCTCGGCGCGGCCGGCGCGGCGGTGGGGGCGGTGGGCTATCCCGCAGGCTACGGACTCGCGGCCGTCGGTGTCCTGGCGCTGCTCGCGGCGCTGTTGGCCACGCGCATCGCGCGCGCGAAGCTCACGCGCATCGAGACGCTGCTCGCGGTGCTGCGCGTGCGCGAGCGCACCGCGGAGCGCCGCTTCGCGAGCGAGGGGGCGCAGGTGCGCGGGCTCATGCTGGCGCTCGGCGTCGACTCGCTCGACGCGCTGAAGGTCGCCGCGCAAGGCTTCGCGGAGCTGGTCGACAAGGCGGCCGCGCAGAAGCGACACCTGGCCGAGCTCGCCGAGCGCCATCCCCCGGAGGCTCGCGCGGAGCTCCGTCTGCTCGAGCAAGCGGGCGGCGACGTCGAGGCGAATCCGGCGGTTCGCGCCGCGCGCGATGCGCTGCTCGCCTGTCCGACCGCGGTGGTGATGCCCGAGCTCCCCGCCGTCGTCTCGAGCGTTCCCGCTCCGGCCGAGCAGTTCCTGCAGACCGACGCGGACACCGCCGTGGATCTGCTCGAGAAGCCCGAAGAGGAGCCCGAGCCCGCGGCCGTCGAGCTCGGCCCGGAGCTGCTCGTCGAAGCCACGGGGCGCGTGCTCGGACGCAGCGAGGCCGAGGTTCGCGCGCGCCTCGCCCCGGTGCTGCCCGTGTACCTGCGCGCGCTCTCGACCGGCATCTTCACCAACGCGCGCGCCGACAGCGGCGGCTGGCTGCTGCGCGGCGCGGCGCGCGAGGAGCAGCCGTTCGCGGAGCTTCCGGACCGCGAGCGCGAGCTGGTGCGGCTGGCGGTGCAGCTCGCGCTGCTCGAGGCGCTGGCTGGCGATCGCCGTGTCCCGCTGCTGGTCGGTCCGGACCTGCCCGCGCGCGGCGAGGCCGAGCAGCGCGCCCTCGCGCGCGCGTTCAAGCGCCTCGCCTCGGTCGTGCAGGTGGTGCAGTTCGCGACCGCCTCCGCACCCTGGGCGGAGCACGCCGGAAAGAGCTTCGAGCTCTAGTCTCGGTCGGCGGTGAAGGCGTCGCGGATGTGGCTGAGGCGCGGTGGATGGGTCGCCGCGTCGATCGCCACCACGTCGAAGCGCACGCGCGAGAAGCGCGGCAGGCCGCCGCGCGCGAGCAGCTCCGCTGCCGCGCGCACGATGCGCCGCTGCTTGCGTGCGTCGACGGACTCGGCCGCCGAGCCGAAGCCCGCGCCGGCGCGCAGCCGCACCTCGACGATCACCAGCGCCGCGCCGTCGAGCGCGACCAGGTCGAGCTCGGCGAAGCGCAGGTGTACGTTGCGCGCGACGATGCGCAGACCCTGCTGCTCGAGGTGGCGCGCGGCGAGCGCCTCGCCGGCTGCGCCGCGCGCGCGCGTGTGCGCGCGGCCGCTTCCCGGAGGACGATCGGAGCCCGGAGGACGATCGGACATGGGCATGCCTCGTCTTCGGGGTGAGGCGACGTGACCGTACCCGACGCGCGCGCGACGGTCTACGTGGTCGCCACGCCGATCGGCAATCTGGAAGATCTCTCGCCGCGCGCGCAGCGCGTGCTGCGCGAGGTGGCCGTGATCGCGTGCGAGGACACCCGGCACACGGCGCTGCTCTGCCAGCGCTACGAGATCGCCACGCCGCGCGTCTCGCTGCACGCGCACAACGAGGCGCGGCGTGTGCAGGAGCTGCTGGAACGACTCGCGCGCGGCGAGTCGCTCGCGCTGGTCTCCGACGCGGGCACTCCGCTCGTCTCCGACCCGGGCGAGCGGCTGGTGCGCGCCGCGCTCGAGGCGGGCCACCCCGTGGTGCCGGTGCCGGGTCCGTCCGCGCTGCTCGCGGCGCTGGTCGCAAGCGGCTTCGCGACCAGCCCGTTCGCATTCGCCGGCTTCCTGCCGCGCAAGGGCGCCGAACGCGCGCGCACGTTGGCGGCGCTCGCGGCGTTCCCGGGCACGCTCGTCCTGTTCGAAGCGCCGAACCGCGCCGCGGCCACGCTTCGCGATCTGCACGCCGCGTTCGGACCGCGTCGCGCGGCGCTCGCGCGCGAGCTCACCAAGCGTCACGAAACGGTGTTGCGCGGACGGCTCGGTGAGCTCGCGCTCGATGAGCTGCGCGGCGAGCTCACGATCGTCGTGGAAGGCGCCGCGCAGCGCGGCTCGCCGGAGCCCACCGCTGCCGAAATCGACGAGGCGGTGGATCGCCTGCTCCGATCCGGTCTCTCCCCCCGCGACGCCGCGCGCAGCCTGGCCGCCGAGCTCGGGCTCGCCAAGCGCGACGCCTACACGCGCGTGCTCGCCCGCGTGTCGCCCGGCGGCTGAGCCGCTCTCACGCGCCCGGGCCCTCGGCGATCAGCCGCGCGGCCTCCCGCTCGTCGATCACGGCCACGCCGAGCTCACGCGCCTTCTCGAGCTTCGCGCCCGCGTTCTCGCCCGCGAGCAGGAAGCTCGTCTTCTTCGAGACCGAGTCGGTGACCTTCGCGCCCGCCGCCTCGAGCCGCGCCTTCCAGGTCGAGCGCGGCTCTTCGAGCGTGCCGGTGATCACGCAGGTCCGGCCGGCCAGAGTCGTGCTCTCGGCCAGCTCGCGCACCGGCGCGCTGCTGATCCGGAGGAGCTCGCGCAGGCGCTGGAACTCGTCGCGATTCTCCGGCTCGTCGAGCCAGAGCCGGATCGCAAGGGCGATGGTCGGCCCGATCTCGTCGACGGCCTCGAGCTCGTCGCTGGTGGCGTCGAGCAGGCGCGACAGGTCCGGGTAGGCGCGCGCGAGCACGGCCGCGACGTGTTCGCCCACGTGGCGGATGCCGAGCGCGTACAGGAAGCGCGCGCTGCTCGTGTTCTTGGCGCGCTCCAGCGCCTCGACCAGATTCTGCGCCGACTTCTCGCCCATGCCCTCGAGCGCGGCGAGTTTCTCGGCGGTGAGTCCGAACAGATCCGACGGGCGCTTCACCCGCTCCGCCGAGACCAGCTGGTCGACCCGCTTCTCGCCGAGCCCGTCGATGTCGAGCGCATTGCGGCTGGCGAAGTGGCGCAGCCGCTCGCGCAGCTTGGCGGGGCAGCGCGGATTCGGGCAGCGCAGCGCCACTTCGCCCTCGGAACGCACGGTGCGCTCGCCGCAGATCGGGCAGGTCTCGGGCAGGCGATACGGAACGGTGTCGGGCGGCCGGCGCTCGCGCACCACCTTCACGACCTTGGGGATCACGTCGCCCGCGCGTTCGACGAACACCGTGTCGCCGACGCGCACGTCGAGCCGGTCGATCTCGTCCTGGTTGTGCAGCGTCGCGTGCTCGACCGTGACGCCGCCGATGCGCACGGGCTCGAGCACGGCCACCGGCGTGAGCGTGCCGGTGCGGCCGACCGACGCCTCGATCCCGATCACGCGCGTGGTCTCCTGGCGCGGCGGGAACTTGAACGCGATCGCCCAGCGCGGCGAGCGGTTGAGCGTCCCCAGCCGCCTCTGCAGCGCGAAGTCGTCGACCTTCACGACCGTGCCGTCGACCTCGTAGGGCAGGCCGTCGCGCTCGCGCTCGAGCCCTTCGTGGAACGCGAGTGCCCCCGCGATGCCGACGCACTCCTCGCGGCGCGTGTCGACGCGGAAGCCGAGCTCGCGGAGCCGCGCCAAGAGCTCGCTGTGCGCCTTCGCGCCGAGCCACTCCTCGCCGCGCCCGATCCCGTACACGAAGAACTCGAGCGGCCGCGAGGCGGCGCTCTTCGGGTCGAGCTGGCGCAGCGTG
Organism: Myxococcota bacterium; assembly: GCA_040902485.1. Classification (GTDB taxonomy): domain Bacteria; phylum Myxococcota_A; class UBA9160; order SZUA-336; family SZUA-336; genus VGRW01. The sequence continues at coordinate 79,582 of JBBDXF010000028.1, forward strand.
CCGGCCGTCGAGTTGCGCGGGTTGGCGAACGGCTCGAGACCCAGCGCGGCGCGCTCCTCGTTCAGCCGCGCGAAGTCCGCGAGCGGCATCAGAACCTCCCCGCGCACCTCGAGCAGCGGCGGCGGCTTCGCGCCGCGCAGGCGCAGCGGGATCGTGCGCACCGTGCGCAGGTTGTGGCTCACGTCCTCGCCGGTGCGCCCGTCGCCGCGCGTAGAGCCGAGCGCGAAGCGCCCCTGCTCGTACACGAGCTCGACCGCGACGCCGTCGTACTTCGGCTCCGCCGAGTAGGCGAGCTCCTCGGCGGTGGCCAGGTAGCGGCGCACGCGCGCGTCGAAGGCGATCAGCTCCTCGCGGCTCATCGCGTTGTCGAGCGAGAGCATCTGCACGGCGTGCTCGACGACCCGGAAGCCGGCCACCGGGGCGCCGCCCACGCGCTGGGTCGGCGAGTCCGGCGTCACCCACTCGGGGTGGCGGGCCTCGAGCTCGACCGCCTCGCGGAAGAGCCGGTCGTACTCGGCGTCCGAGATCTGCGGGTCGTCGAGCACGTGGTACAGGTGGTTGTGCCGCTCGAGCTGCTCTCGCAGCTCCAGCAACCGCGCGTGCTCCGTGGCCTTCGCGTCCGGCACCGGGAGCCATCATCGCAAAGCCACGGCAACGCGCGCCAGCGACGTCGACTCGCGCCTGCAAGCCGGCGTGCAGAGAGTAGAAAAGGTTCACTCTTGGGTAAGCTGGTCGCCCAGAATGCCGAAGAGGAGGCAGATGAAGCTCGACTCTCCGCTGACCTCTTCGGACGAAACGCCGGCGCTGCTGGAGGCTCTCGACCACGGCCTGGTTCGGGTGGCGGGCGACCGGGTCGTGGCCGCGAATGGTGCTTTCGGTCGCATGGCCGGGCTGCCAGTGGACGAGCTGGCCGGGCGCATGCTCGCCGAGCTGTTCGTCGATCCGGGCGACCGGGCGCTCACTGTGATCGAGGCGGGGGACGGCTACCAGCTCCGCGACCTGCAAGGCCGCTTGCGTCCGGTGTCGCTGCGCCGTGTTTCCGACACGCTCTGGCTGGTGCTGGACCGCGAGCGCGAGAGCCGGCTCGAGCGCGAGGTCTGGCGGCTGGCAAGCGATCTCGGCGACGAGCGCGAGCGTTCTCAGCAGGCGCGCGCGCGCTCCGCGCTCGATGACCAGCCGCTGCGCGGCGAGCAGATCGGCATGATCGAGCACGAGATCCGCACCGCCGTGACGGCCGTGCGCGGGTACCTGCGCTGGCTCGGCGGCGAGCGCGATCGGCTGCTCGACCCGGAGCACTGGAGCTTCGTGCGCGAGGCGCGCCGCGCGATCGAGCGCGTGGCTCCGCTGCTCGACAACCTGCTCGAGCTGGCGCGCGCGGGCGAGGCCCTGCCCAGCACCCGCAAGCCGCTGCGCCTGCACGACGTGCTCGGGCTCGCGCTGCGCACCGCGCGGCCGCTGCTGGCCGACCGCGGCGTCGCGGTCGAGTGCGAGCTGGACGCGCGGCCCGACGGGCTGTGCGGTGATCCGGATCGGCTCGAGCAGGTGTTCGTGAATCTGCTCGCCAACGCCGCGTCGCACTCGCCCGAAGGGGGCCGGGTGCTCGTCTCGACCGACCTCGCGGAGCTCGAGGACGGCACCGTCGTACAAATCGCGGTGGCCGATCAGGGCCCGGGTGTGGAGCTCGCCGACATCGAGCGGATCTTCCGGCCGTTCGTCCAGGGCCACGGCTCGATCGGCATCGCCTCCGGTGGAGTCGGGCTCGGGCTCGCGATCTGCCGGCGCATCGTTTCCGACCACGGCGGCCACATCGAGGCCGTGCCCGACGTCGGCCATGGACTGTTCCGCGTAACGCTCCCGAGCGAGAGGGATTGAACCGATGACTCGACCCGGAACACCGCGCACCGTGCCGCAGCGCAAGCAGATCCTCGTCGTCGACGACGCCGAGGTGATCCGCACCTACCTGCGGAACCTGCTGCCCATGAAGGGCTACGACGTGCTGGTCGCCGAGGACGGCCTGAAGGCCATGGCGCTGCTCAACGGCGGCGCGCGCCCGGACGTGGTCGTGCTCGACGTGATGATGCCCGGTATCGACGGCATCGAGACGCTGCGCAAGATCAAGCAGCTGATCCCCGAGGTGCCGGTGATCATGCTCTCGGTCGTCGGCAAGGCGGGCACCGTCGTCGACGCGATGAACCTCGGCGCGGCCGACTACATCAACAAGCCGTTCGAGGAGGAAGAGCTCGAGATCGCGCTCAAGAAGGTGCTCGAGGTCGAGACGCTCAAGGGCGAGCGCGAGGACCTGCGCGACCGGCTGCGCGCGCACGAGGCGCGCGAGCGCACGAGCTTCCTGTGGGCGTCCGACAAGATGACGCGCATCCGCGACATCCTCGAGCAGGTCTCCGACGCCGACGTCACGATCCTGATCCACGGCGAGAGCGGCGTCGGCAAGGAAGTCGTCGCGCGCACCACCCACGAGTTCTCCACCCGGCGCGAGCAGCGCTTCGTCAAGGTGAACTGCGCGGCGCTGCCCGAGGAGCTGCTGGAGAGCGAGCTGTTCGGCTACGAGCGCGGCGCGTTCACGGGCGCGTCGTCGCGCAAGGCCGGCAAGTTCGAGGTCGCGAGCGGCGGCACGATGTTCCTGGACGAGATCGCGGAGATGAGCCCCAAGCTCCAGGCCAAGCTCCTGCAGGTGCTGCAGGACGGCGAGTTCTCGCGGCTGGGCGGCGATGTGGACGTGCACGTGGACGTGCGAGTCCTGGCGGCCACCAACCGCAACCTCGAGGACATGGTGCGGCAGGGCACCTTCCGCGAGGACCTGTACTACCGGCTGAACGTCGTGAACGTGTGCGTGCCGCCGCTGCGCGAGCGCAAGGAGGAGATCCCCGTCCTGGTGGAGCACTTCCTGGCGATGTACAGCGCCAAGTACGGCCGCCAGCAGCAGGCGATTTCCGACCGGCTGATGCGCGGGTTCCTCGCCTACCGCTGGCCGGGCAACGTCCGCGAGCTCGAGAACATGATCAAGCGCATCGTCGTCCTACAGAGCGAGGATGCGATCGCAGACGAGATCTTCGGTGCGCCGACGGCCGCCAGCGCGGCGCTCCCCGCGGGCGCGCCCGAGGTGGCCGCGTCGGCCGGCAGCGAGGCCGGCGACTCCGGGCCGGTGTCGCTGCGCGACATCGGCCGGCGGGCCGCCCGCGACGCCGAACGCGAGGCCCTCAAACGGGTGCTCTACCAGACCAACTGGAACCGCAAGAAGGCGGCCAGGATCCTGGAGGTCTCGTACAAGACACTCCTCCAGAAAATCAAAGAGTGCGGGCTGGGCGAATAGCTTCTTCACCGCATCTCCGCTCGCCCAGTCCCGTGCGCTTCCCGTAATATGTAGGCATCTTCCCACCGCCCCCCCGAGCCGGGTGTGCCGGGCGCACCGGACTTCCGGGCTCTTGGCACGCTTGTGGCATGATGCCCGCCCCAGCGATCCCCGGTGCATTCCGGGGGGGCCGCCAGGTGTCTCGACCCATGCGAGCGCGACAAGCGCTTGGTTGAGAGAGGATTCGTGATGGCTGCTAGGGATGTACGCAACGAAGCGGGGATGAGTCTCGGCGACATCTACGGGGTGCTGCGCCGCCGACGCGCGTGGTTCCTCGTCCCCACCGTCCTGGGTGTGGTCGCCTCGCTCGTGCTCGCCCTGACGTTGCCCGCGGAGTACGAAGCGGCCGCGACGGTCACCGTCGAGCCGCCCGTGATTCCGGACAAGCTGGCGCCCAATACGATCGCATCCGACACCGAAACCCGCTACGAGAACCTGAAGCTCCAGCTGCTCGCGCGCGACAGCCTGTCGAGCATCATCACCGACTTCAATCTGTTCGAGGGCGCGACCACCGCGCGCGAGGTCCAGGTCGAGGAGCTGCGCCAGCGCATCTCGATCGCGCCGCTGCCGCCCGCGATCGTCGATCCGCGCAAGCCCATCGAGCTGAACTCGTTCCGCGTTTCGTTTCGCTGGTCGAGCCCGAAGATCGCCGCCGAGGTCTCCAACCGCCTGGCGCGCGACTTCATCTCGGCCAACCTGCGCGACCGCACGAGCCTGGCCGACGGCACCATGGAGTTCTTCGACCAGCAGCTCCAGAAGGCGCGCTCGAGCCTGTCGGACGTCGCGCGCCAGATCACGGACTACAAGGAGAACTTCCAGGGCGAGCTGCCCGAGCAGCTCCTGCTCAACCGCGATCGCCTGGAGCGCAACCGCATCGACCTGGCCAGCACCGAGAACAAGCTCGAGACCGCGCGCGACCAGGAACGGCTGCTCACGCAGTCGATCCAGGAAATCCGGATCGCGAGCACGTCCGACGAGAGCGATCCCAGCAGGCGCAAGAAGGGCCTGGCGATGCAGCTCAACCAGCTGGTCGCCCAGGGCAAGACCGACAAGCACCCGGACGTGATCCACACGCGCGCCGAGATTTCACAGCTCGAAGACCTGCTGGCCGAGACCGCCGACCAGCCCGCGGCCGCCACCCGCGAAGAGCTCGAGCTGCGCAACAAGCTGCGCGACTACGAGGTCGAGGCCAAGGTGCTCGCCGGCGAGGTGGAGCGGCTCAAGGCCGACATCGCCGAGTACGAGCAGCGGATCGAGAACACGCCGCGGCGCGCCGCGGAGCTCGACCACCTCGAGGAGCAGTACAAGAACATCAACGAGTCGATCCGCATCCTGCAGCTCAAGCAGGTCGACGCGGAGATCGGCAAGACGATCGAGACCAACAACAAGGGCGAGCGTTTCCGGGTGGTGGAGTCGGCGGAGATCCCGACCTCGCCGATCAGCCCGAACCGCCCCGTCTGGTTCACCGCGGGCACGCTGCTCGGCATGATGCTCGGCCTGGGCCTCCTGGTGCTACGCGAGATGAGCGACCGCAGCTTCCACAGCGTGGTGGACCTGCAGAACTCGCTCGGGCTGCCGGTGCTCGCGGCCGTGCCCGAGACCGGCCTCGCCGCGCGCCCGGCCGGTCGCTTCCGGCTGCCGCGCCTCGGAGCCGCGCGTGTATAACCGCTTCTTCGGCTTCGCCCGGGATCCGTTCCGCGTGAATCCGGATCCGAGCTTCCTCTTCATGTCCGAAGGACATGCCGAGGCGCTGGCCACGCTCGTCTACGCCGTGCAGGAGCGCAAGGGCTTCATCACGCTCACCGGCGAGGTCGGCACCGGCAAGACCACGATCCTGAACGCGCTGCTCGGCAAGCTCGAGCCGACGGTGCAGGCCGCCTTCATCTTCAACACCGTGCTCGAGGTCGAGGACCTGTTCGCGACGCTGTTCGAGGAGCTCGAGCTCGAGCCGCTCCTGCCGTTCCGCAAGAGCGCCGCGCTCTCGCGCCTGAACCGCTACCTGATCGAGAGGCTCGAGCGCGGACTGCAGACGCTGCTGATCGTCGACGAGGCGCAGAACCTGTCCGAGGCGGTGCTGGAAGAGATCCGCATGCTCTCGAACCTCGAGACGCCGCAGTCCAAACTTCTGCAGATCATGCTGGTCGGACAGCCGGAGCTCGGCGAGAAGCTCGCGCGCCCGCAGCTCCGCCAGCTCCGCCAGCGCGTCGAGCTGCGCCATGCGATCCGGCCGCTGCACGCGCAGGAGACCGCGGCCTATCTGCGCGAGCGCCAGCTCGTCGCCGGGCACCCGCGCGGCGACGCCTTCACCGTCGCGGCCGAGCGCGCCGTGTTCCGTTTCTCGCGCGGCATTCCGCGCGTGATCAACGTGCTGTGCGACAACGCGCTGATCGTCGCGTTCTCGCGCCAGTCCGAGCGCGTGTCGGCGCAGATGATCCAGGACGCCGCGCGCGATCTCGGCCTCCTGGAGAACTCGGCGGGGCCGCAGTTCGCGGGCGAGGACGCGAACGCGGCGCGCGAGTCACGACCGGGATTCCTGCGCAGGCTGTGGCGCCGTCGAGCGCTTCAGCCCGCACCCGAGCTGTAGGTCGAGGGAGGTTCGTTCATGGGCAAGATCCACGATGCGCTGCGAAAGGCGGAGGAGCTGCGCCACGGCGCTCCGGCCGCGGAGGAGGTCACGAGCGAGGCTGCGAGCACGCCGCTCGCCATCCCGACCCCCCGCGTGTCGAAGCCGGCGCGCGGCTGGCTCGCCCGGCGCAAGGCCGCGCGCCCCGAGCCGCGCCCGCGCGAGGCCGCGATCTCGACCGGCGAGGCGACCCTCTCGGAGGAGTACCGGACGCTGCGCGCGCGCATCCAGTCGCTGCGCCGCACCCGCGAGCTGCGCTCGATCGTGGTCACGTCGACGCGGCCCGGCGAGGGCAAGACCACGACCGCAGCGAATCTCGCGCTCGGCTTCGGCCTGGAGCGCGAGGGCTTCACCTGTCTGGTCGACGCAGATCTGCGTACGCCGCGTGTGCACCAGGTGTTCCGCGGCGCGGGTCAGTTCGGTCTCGCCGAGGTCCTGGAGGGCGACGCGAAGCTCGACGAGGCGCTGATCTCGGTGCCGGACACGCGGCTGATGGTGCTGCCGGTGCGCGCGCTGCCGACCGCGCCGTCGGAGCTCCTGGCCTCGCGCGCGATGCGCGAGCTGGTCGCGGAGCTGCACACACGGTTCCAGACGGTGATCTTCGACACGCCGCCCGTGCTCGGCCTGCCGGACACCGTGACGCTCGTGGACCTGTCCGACTCCACGCTGTTCGTCGTCGGCGCCGGCATCGCGCCGCGCGACGACGTCGAAGCGGCGCTCGAGCGCCTCGACGCCAGCAAGGTGGTCGGAGTGGTCCTGAATCGCTGCGCCAGCAGCGAAGTTCCGTACGCGGGTTCCTACGGCTACGGTAAACGCTGAGCGCAGGGTCGCACGGTCGGAGGCGCAAGCGCGATGGCGACATTCGCAGCGATCCTGATCGTTCCCTGGGCGCTGGCCTTGCTGCTGACGCCGTGGGTGATCCGCGTCGCGCAGGCGCGCGGCTACCTCGACCACCCGACCGCGCGCAAGGCGCACAAGGCGCCGGTCGCGATGTTCGGCGGTGTGGCGGTGTTCGGCTCGATCGCCCTCGGCCTGCTCGCGCTGGCGCCGTTCGTGGCGCCGGTGCGCGACGCGCTGGTCGGTTACGAATCGCTGGGCGCGCTCGGCCTCGGCACCGCGCTGATGGTCGCGCTCGGCGCGTACGACGACCTGTACGACATGCGCCCGATGCACAAGCTCACCGGTCAGATCGCGATCGCGGTGCTGACCTGGGCGATGGGCTTCCGCGTCGGCTCGATCGAGCTGCCGTTCGAGCTGTTCCTGACGGCGGCCGCGCCGGTCTCGCTGCTCGTGACCGTGGCCTGGATCGTGATCGTCTCGAACGCCTTCAACCTGCTCGACGGCATCGACGGACTGACCGCGGGCGTCTCCGTGATCACCGCGCTCACCGTGTTCCTGCTCGCGAACCAGAACGGCGCGACGGTGCCCGTGATCGCGGCGCTCGCGCTGTCGGGCGCGCTCGCCGGGTTCCTGCGCTTCAACTTGCCGCCGGCCCGGATCTTCCTCGGCGACGCCGGCGCGCTCTCGATCGGCTATCTGACCGCGGTGCTGGCGATGGCGTCGTACCAGAAGTCGCCGGCGGCGGTCGCGCTGATCGTGCCGCTCCTGGTGCTCGGACTGCCGCTGCTCGACTCGATCCTGGCGGTGATCCGGCGCGGTCTCTCACACCTGCGCACGCGCGGCACCGAGGGCCTGCGACCGCTCGCGATCATCCGCGCCGTCACGCTCGCGGATCGCGGCCACCTCCACCATCTGCTGCTGCGCAACGGCCTGTCGGTGCCCGAGTCACTCGCGGTCCTGTACGCCGTGTGCGTCGCGCTGGCAGTGATCGGGCTCGGCACGCGTGAGGCGAGCTCGACGCTGCGCTGGGGACTGTTCGCGGGGCTGATCGCCGCCGGCTACGCGACGCTGCGCACGCTCGAGCGTCGCGCTTCCCGCCGCGACTCGGAGCTGGCCGCGAGCTCCGCGCCCGCCGACGAGGCCCGGCCGGGCCGGATCGTGGAGGAGAGCCGGCGCATCGCCGGCTGAGCACAGAATGCTCGAACAGATCGCCTACCCGTACATCGCGCTCGTGACGCTGGTCGTGGCGATGCTCTTCTGGCGCCCGATCTGGGGTCTCGCGTTGCTCGTCGCGATCTTCCCGATGGACGCCTGGGCGCCGCGCCTGCCAGTTCCGGGCATCAACACCGAGACGATCATGATCGGCGTCGCGTTCGCGGTCACGGTGCTGCGCTTCGGCGGGCGCATTCCGCCGCTGCGCTACTCCGGGCCGGTGTTCGCCTTCATCGGCGTGATGCTGATCGCGTTCATCGTGTCGATCCCGTGGGCCACGGGCATGCGCGCCGTCGATGGCGGTCCGGCCATCTGGTACAACTTCAAGACGGTGAAGAGCTCCACCTTCACCGCGCTGCTCTTCTTCATCGCCTACTGGTGGGTCCGCTCTCCCGAGGACCGGCAGCGCACGCTGGTCGCGATCTGCATCGCGGTCTTCCTGTCGTCGGTCGCGGGCATCGCGGACTTCGTGATCGGCATCAACCCGCGCGTCTCCGACGGCCGCGCGAACGGGCTGCTCGACAACGCGAACGCGATGGCGGAGACGATCGGTCCGATGCTGTTCGTGCCGCTGTACCTGCTGATGCAGGGACGCGAGATCGGCTGGGCCACGCGCTTGCTCAGCGTGGCGACCTACGGGCTCGGCCTGGTGGCGCTGGTGCTCTCGCTCTCGCGCGGCAACTGGATCGCGTTCGTCGCGGCGAACTTCGTGTTCCTGCTGCTCGTGAACCGCAAGCTGCTCGTCGGTGCGGTCGCGGTCGGTGCGATCCTGGTGGCGCTCGGCGCGCCGCTCCTGCCGACCATCGTGCGCGATCGCCTCGAGTCCACGACCGCCGCGGGGCCGTCGGTCTACCAGGTTCCGCTCGCCGTCGGGCTGGAGGGCTCTACCGCCATGCGCGTCGTGTTCGCGAAGATCGGCCTCGACATGCTCGCCCTCTCGCCGGTGTGGGGCAACGGGCTGAACGCGTTCCACATGCGCACGCCGGAGTTCGGAGCCCGCTACGGTCTGCTCACGCACAAGGATCCGCACATCCTGCTCGTGCGGCTCGCCGCCGAGATGGGAACGGCCGGGATCCTCATGCTGGCCTGGCTCAGCTGGGCGGTGTACCGCTGCGGACGCACGCTGTGGCGCTCCGACTCGCCCGCCTACATGCTCGGCGCGGTCGTGCTCTCCGCGTCGCTCTACAACTTCGTCTCGAACCTGGCCTCGACCACGTTCCTGCAGGTGGCCCAGGTCTCGGCGCAGTTCTGGATCTTGTATGCGATCGCGGCGCGCGCGACCGTGGAGCGCTTCGAAGAGCAGGAGGAGCCCGAGGGCGTACGTGCGCCGCTCCCGGGCCGCTGGCGGCGCTTCGCCCGCGCGACGCCCGTGGTGATCCGGCAGCCGGCGACACAGAATCGCGTGTGAGACGCCTCGCCGGGATGCTGCCGAAGCTCGCGCTGTCGCTCGCATCGCTCGTGCTCTTCTACGGCGTGCTCGAGCTGGCGTCGCGGATCGTCTGGCGCGCCGAGAACCACGGCGGGCACTGTGCGGTGCGCGATCCCGTCCTGATCAACGTGCACCAGCCCGGCTGCGCGTTTCGCGACAAGAAGACCGAGGGCGAGCTGGTCGAGTTCCGCTTCAACCAGTTCGGCTACCGCGATCGAACGCTGGTCGCGGAGCCTTTGCCCTCCGAGCTCGAGCTGTTCGCGATCGGCGACTCGTTCACGATGGGCGCGATGGTGCCGTTCGAGAGCAGCTACGTCGCGGTCGCCGAGGCCGATCTCGGTGCGAAGCTCGGCATCCCGGTCAAGTACGTGAACGGCGGGGTCTCGAGCTGGGACCTGCAGCAGTACGCGGTGCGCGTCCGTGAAGCGGTGAATCGCGGCGCCGACGTGATCAGCCTCGGAGTGCTGGCCAACGATTTCTACGCCGACCTCTCGGAGGAAGCCGAGGCCAAGCGGATCGCGCTGCAGAACGACGCCGCTTCGATGGAGGCCGCGTACCAGCAGCTCTACATGGCCAAGCGCCCGCCGCTCGAGCGGCTGTATCGGTCGGTGCTCTCCAACAGCCGCGCGCTCGACCTGGCGGTGCACCTGGTCATGTCCTCCGACGACGCGTACGCGGTCGCCTATCTGTGGCGCGAAGGGAAGGACTCCTACCTGAGCCGGCCGCTCGGCGAGAAGTGGCTCGCCAAGCTCGCGGAGGGCGAGCGGCTCTTGCGGCGCATGTCCGAGACCGCCCGCGCCGGCCACGCGAAGCTGGTGGTGATCGCGATTCCGCAGCGCATGCAGGTGCTGCTGTTCTCGCGCGCCGATCGCTATCCCGAGCTCGACGCCGGCGCGTTCTTCGCGGCGCTCGGGCAGGTGTGCGAGTCGCTCGGCATTCCGTACATCGACGCGCTCGACGAGCTCGCCTCGGTCGAGCGGCCGACCAGGCTTTACTACCCCGTAGACGGCCACCTGACGCCGGAGGGGCAGGAACGGCTCGGGCACTTCGTGGCCGCGGAGCTGCTGCGGCTCGGCGTCGTGGCGAGTCCCGAGCGGCGCGCTCGCTAGCGTTCCGCGTCGCGCGGACGCTTCGGCCCCGTGCAGCGCAGCACGACCAGCCAGGCGTAGCGGGCGAGGCGCGGGAAGAGCGCGAGCAGCGCCGCGTCGATCCCGCCGACCAGCGGCGCCAGCGTCCGCTGCAGCCGGCCGAACGGGCCGACGACGGGCAGCAAGAGCCCGGAGTAGCTCGCGTCGACACGTTCGAATGAATCGGCGAAGCGCGCGACCTCGGCGTTGGAGAGGTACGGATAGCTCCCCCACTTCGTGCGCGTGATGCGCCGCCAGAGCCGGAGCCCCGGGTGGTTCTCCATGTTCTCGATGAAGACCGCGGCGCCGGTTTCCGGCACCAGCAGGGGAGCGAGGCGCGGCACGACCAGCCGGCGATCGAGCAGCACCAGCACCGAGCGGGTCAGCACCAGGTCGAAGCGCCCGCGTCCGAGCGGAAGCTCGCGGGCGTTCCCGCGGAAGAAGTGGACCCGCGAGGCGAGGCCCATCTGCTCGCTGAGCGCCCGGCCGGCTCGCAGACGCGCCTGTGACAGATCCGTCGCGAAGACCTGCGCGCCGCACGAGGCCAGCAGGCAGGCGAGCCCGCCGTCTCCGCAACCGACCTCGAGCACGCGCTTCCCCGCCAGGTCGCCCGAGGCGTCGAGGCCCTTGCGGATCAGCGGCTCCCAGATCGGGGCGTGCCACTGGAGCAGACGGGCCCGAAGCCCGGGGTCGAGCTGATCCCACCTCATGGCCGACGCTATCGGCTCATCGCTTCGCGGGACCGAGCGCGTCGGCTGAGGGGGCGCGGCCGTAGTCGTCCTGCAGCCGGACGACGTCGTCGATCTCGGGGCTCGACACCTCGCACAGCTCGCAGTCGATCAAGGCCTCGAAGCGGTGGCGCCGGCCGGGCGCGATTCGCGCGCTGTCGCCCGGTGCGAGATCGCGGGTCTCGAGCTCCCCGGCGTCGTTCTCGAGCGTGAGCCGCAGCGTGCCGCGCAGCAGGTAGATCGCCTCGTCCTTCTGGCGGTGCAGCTGCAGCGAGAGTCGCTGACCGGCGCGAATCGCCAGGATCTTGCCGAGGTAGCGGGGGGTCTCGGCCCAGATCTCCTCGTGGCCCCACGGCTTTTCGACCCTTCGCGACATCGACTGGCAAGCTACCACGCAGGCGCAAGGGCTTCGAACCAGCGCCGCGCTTTGCGTCCGAGCTGCGCAAGAGTCGCCGGCCACCGCTTTTCGGAAGTCGTCTACCCAGCACGCCCGAGGCGCCCGGGCCGCCCGACCCTCTCGAGGCCGGGCGCGTCCGTATACTTGGCACGCTTGTCGCAATCCCCCCGGCGGTCACCCACCGGCAATGCCGGAACGGACCCCCATGAATCCCCAGCACAGACTGCTGATCGTCGACGACAGCCCGGGCGTGCGTGCCTGGCTGGAGGCCTTCGCCGCGGAGCTCGGCTACGGCGTGAGCTGCGCGGGCTCCGGCGAGGAGGCGATCGAGCTGTTCCGCAAGCACGCGCCCGACCTCGTGACGCTCGATCTCTCGCTGCCCGGCATGGACGGGATCGCGACGCTGCGCAAGCTGCGCGAGCTCGCCCCCGCCGTGCCGGTGATCATGCTCTCGGGCGTGGCCGACACGCGCGCGATCGCGCACGCGGTGAAGCACGGCGCGACCGACTTCCTGCGCAAGCCGTTCGAGCCCGAAGAGCTCGAAGCCGCGTTCGCCAAGGCGCTGCGCCGCCGCGAGCCCGTGAAGGCTCCGTCCTGCCCGGCCGAACGGCCGTTCTCATCGGCCCGTCCGTTCTCGCCCGATCCGGGCGCGCCGGTCGGCGTGCTGTCCAGCGGCCAGAGCCCCAAGATGCGCCTGGTCGAGGAGATGATCGAGCACGTCGCCGACACCGACGTGACGGTCCTGATCCGCGGCGAGAGCGGCACGGGCAAGGAGCTGGTCGCGCGCACGCTCCACGCGCGCTCGGACCGTGCGCAGCGCGCGTTCGTGAAGGTGAACTGCGCGGCGCTGCCGTCGGAGCTCTTGGAGAGCGAGCTGTTCGGCTACGAGCGCGGCGCGTTCACCGGCGCCGAGAAGCGGCGGCTCGGCAAGTTCGAGCTGGCCAACGGCGGCACGATCTTCCTGGACGAGATCAGCGAGGTGCACCCGAGCCTGCAGGCGAAGCTCCTGCAAGTGCTCCAGGACGGACACTTCTCGCGGCTCGGCGGCGAGGCCGACATCTCCGTCGACGCGCGCGTGATCGCGGCCTCGAACCGCAACCTCGAGAACGCGGTGCGCGAGAGCGCGTTCCGCGCGGACCTGTTCTACCGCCTGAACGTGGTCACGATCGGCCTTCCGCCGCTGCGCGAGCGCCGCGAGGAGATCCCGTTCCTGACCGACTTCTTCTTCGAGCGCTACGCGCGCGAGTACGGCAAGCCCGAAGCCAAGCTGTCCGCGGAGCTGCGCGAGACGCTGTACGGCTACGACTGGCCGGGCAACATCCGCGAGCTCGAGAACCTGGTGAAGCGCGTGGTCGTGCTGGGCGCCGCTGCGCCCGTCCTGCAGGAGCTGCGCGCGCGGGCGGCCGAGCTGCGCGTGCCGGCGGCCCCGGTCTGGCCGGTGGCGGCCAGCGAGCTCGAGCGCTTCCTCGCCGGCGAGACCGACCGGGTGAGCTTGAAGCAAGTGGGCCGTGAAGCCGCCCAAGTGGCCGAGGCTCGGCTGATCGCCAAGGTTCTGGAACGCACGCGCTGGAACCGCAAGGAAGCCGCCGAGATCCTGCAGATCAGCTACAAGGCCCTGCTCTACAAGATGAAGGACGCGGGTCTGGCGAACGCGCGCTAGCCCGCACCGGAGGACCCTGGACGATGATTCCGCACGGCAATCCCGGATCGGCGCTCGCCCTGGCGCTGGCTGCGCTCCTGCTCTCGGCCTGCGCCGGCACCGCGCGCGAGCAGCCGACCGCCGAGCAGCTCGAGACCGTCGCCGTGCAGGCGCAAGAGGAGTACGTGATCGGCCCGCGCGACGTGCTGACCATCGTGGTCTGGAAGGAGCAGGACCTGTCGGTTCCCCGCGCGGAGGTGCGGCTCGACGGCAAGATCTCGGTGCCGCTGATCGACGACGTACAGGCGGCCGGCAAGACCCCTCTGCAGCTCAAGCAAGAGCTCACCGAGCGGCTGCACGAGTACGTGACCGCGCCCATGGTCACGGTGATTGTCGCCAGCGTCGGGTCCAAGCTCGTCTACATCATTGGCGAGGTCACGCGCGAGGGCCCGGTCAACATGCAGCCGGACATGCGCGTGCTCGACGCGATCAGCCTGGCCGGGGGCCTGAACCCCTTCGCCGGCAAGAGCCGGATCAAGATCATCCGCAGCCAGGGAACTGCCCCCGCGGAGTTCACGTTCGACTATGATCGTTTCGTCGACGGCCGGGACCTCGCCCAGAACATCCTGCTGATTCCTGGAGATACGATTGTCGTCCCCGAAGAACGCCCTTTCTGGCGCTAGCCTCGCGCTCGCCGCGCTGCTGGCGTGCGCCGCGCTTCCGGCGCGGGCCGGGGACAAAACCGTCCTGAAGCCGATGCTCGACGTGGAGCAGGGCTGGGACTCGAACATCTTCAACAAATCGGAGCAGGACGAGGGCAGCCTCGTCACGCGCATCAGCCCGTCGCTCTGGCTCGAGAACACGGGCGAGCTCGGCAACGCGCGGCTGGGCCTGACGGGGATCGCGCGCAACGTCTGGGAGGAGTCGGACCTCTCCGGGATCGACGGCCTCGCGAGCGGCGAGTTCGACCGAAGGGTGACGCCGCGCCTCACGCTCTTCGGTAACGGGTACCTCGAGCACTACTCGGGTTACAACGAGATCGATCCGGACGGCCTGAACCAGGGCGACCAGCCGATCGTGGCCGAGCAGCCCGCCTGGAAGCGCGACCTGATCGGCGGCGGCTTCCGATACCTGCTCAGCGAGCGCCTCTCGTTCACGACGGCGGGCTCCGCAGGTCGCGTGAACTACGAGAGCATCGACAGCCCCACGGCTTCCGACGGCTACTACCGCGACCGCACCCTGCTCAGCGGGCGTTCGTCGCTCTCGTATCAGCTCACGGCTCTCGATCAGGTGAGCCTGAACGTCAAGTACGACGACACCACGTTCCAGAACCTGGGAGCGGGCACGAACGACTCCGCGATCTGGAAGGCGGAGGCCGGTTGGAGCCGAAACTGGACGCAGGCCTGGACGACGAGTGCCAGTATCGGCGTCAGCTCGCTCGACGCCGTTCAAAAGGGTGTTCCGCAGACCGCGGGCTTCGCCTACGTCGACACCTGCTTCATCAGCATCGGAGGGCTCCAGATTCCATTCCCATGCCCCCAGTCCGGGATTGCCTTGCTCGGACCAGCGGACTTCTCGAGCAGCTCCACCGCCGTGGTCGGGGCGCTCATGGTCCGACGCCTCTTCCAGCGCGGCTCGCTCGAGTTCATGTACACGCGAGACACGCGGACGACGGCCGGCTCGGGGAAGACCAACTTCAACACCGACTCCTTCACGCTCGCGTGGCAGCAGCGGCTCGCAGAGCGCGTCCGGCTGACGCTGACCGGGAACTACACCCTCGATCGCTCGGCCACCGACAAGATCCCGAACTATGCCGCAAGGGTCACGTCCACCGCGACCGGCACCATCACCGCTTTCTGCGGACGCGGCGGAGCGCTGACTCTGGCGGCCCCGGTCGTGAATCCTGCAAATCCCGAAGAGCTGCTGCCCACCTTTCAATGCGGGGGTGGATCGTCGGAGGAGGATCGCCAGCACACGACGCTCTCCGGACGTCTCGAGTGGCAGCTGCGCAAGACGCTGAGCTCCTACGCGGTGGCGCGCTACTACCACTCGATCACCGACCAGACGCGCGGAAACTTCGGGGACATCCGGACGGAGGATCTCGACAAGTTCACCGTCGGCGTGGGCTTCCGGTACTACCACGACCTGGGACTGTAGGCCGAGCCGATGGCGCTGGAACAAACCAAGCTCGCGATCATCGGCCTCGGCTACGTCGGCCTGCCGCTCGCCGTCGAGTTCGGCAAGCGCTACGCGACGCTCGGCTTCGACGTCAACGCCGCGCGCATCGCCGAGCTCGAGCGCGGCCGCGACCACACGCTCGAGGTCTCGCCCGAGGAGCTGCGCGCGAGCGCGAACCTGCGCTTTTCGGCTCGCGCGTCGGATCTCGACGCCTGCGACGTCTACATCGTCACGGTGCCGACGCCGGTCGATTCCGCCAAGCGCCCCGACCTGACGCCGCTGATCCGCGCCAGCGAGACGGTGGGCGCGAGCCTCCGGCCGGGCAACATCGTGGTGTACGAGTCGACGGTGTACCCGGGCGCGACCGAGGAGGTCTGCGTGCCGATCCTCGAGCGCGTGTCGGGGCTCAAGTTCAACGTCGACTTCTTCTGCGGCTACAGCCCCGAGCGCATCAATCCAGGCGACAAGCAGCACCGGCTCACCGGCATCGTGAAGGTGACCTCGGGCTCGACGCCCGACGTCGCGGACTTCGTCGACCGGCTGTACGCGTCGATCATCGGCGCTGGCACGCACAAGGCGAGCTCGATCCGCGTGGCCGAGGCCGCCAAGGTGATCGAGAACACCCAGCGCGACGTGAACATCGCGCTCGTCAACGAGCTCGCGCTGATCTTCAACCGCATTGGCATCGACACGATCGAGGTGCTCGAGGCGGCGGGCACCAAGTGGAACTTCCTGCCGTTCCGGCCCGGCCTCGTCGGCGGCCACTGCATCGGCGTCGACCCGTACTACCTGACCCACAAGGCGCAGGAGATCGGCTACCACCCGGAGGTGATCCTCGCGGGTCGCCGCATCAACGACGGCATGGGCCCGTACGTCGCCGATCAGGTGGTGCGGCTGATGGCGAAGCGCGGCGTGAGCCTGGTCGGCGCACGCGTGCTGATCCTGGGCCTGGCCTTCAAGGAGAACTGCCCCGACGTGCGCAACACGCGGGTGGTCGACATCGTCGCGGAGCTGCGGCAGTACCACGTGCAGATCGACGTGCACGATCCGTGGACCGACGCCGACGAGGCGCTGCGCGAGCACGGCTTGCGCAGCGTCGCCGCGCCCGAGCCGGGCAGCTACGACGCCGTGATCCTGGCGGTCGCGCACCGGCAGTTCGTCGCGCTCGGCGCCGCGGGCGTGCGCGCGTTCGGCAAGCCCGTCTCGATCCTGTACGACGTGAAGTCCGTGCTGCCGCGCGAAGCGGTCGACGGCAGGCTCTGAGGGCGGCTTCGTGAACGTGCTCGTGACCGGCAGCGCCGGCTTCGTCGGCTCGGCGCTGACGCTCGCGCTCCTGGAACGCGGTGACGAGGTCGTCGGCGTCGACAGCCTGAACGACTACTACGACGTGAGCCTGAAACAGGCGCGCCTGGCGCGGCACCTGGACCACCTGCGCTACACGCACGTGCACGCGGACCTCGCCGACCGCGCCGCGGTCGAGGCCGTGTTCGCGCGCCACCAGCCCCAGCGCGTGGTCAACCTGGCGGCGCAGGCGGGCGTACGCCACGCGATCGTGAACCCACACATCTACGTGTCGAGCAATCTGACGGGTTTCCTGCACGTGCTGGAGGGCTGCCGGCACCACGGCGTCGAGCACCTGGTCTACGCCTCGACCAGCTCCGTGTACGGCGCGAACACGCACCTGCCGTTCTCGGTGCACGAGAGCACCGAGCACCCGCTCTCGCTGTACGCGGCCAGCAAGAAGGCCAACGAGATGATGGCGCACAGCTACGCGCACCTGTACGGGCTGCCCTGCACGGGCCTGCGCTTCTTCACGGTGTACGGCCCTTGGGGCCGGCCCGACATGGCGCTGTTCCTGTTCACCAAGTCGATCCTCGCGGACCAGCCGATCCAGGTCTTCAACCACGGCCACCACCGGCGCGACTTCACCTACATCGACGACATCGTCCTGGGGGTGGTGCGCACGCTCGACCGCGTCGCCGCGCCCGATCCCGAGTGGGACGGCGCGAGCCCCGATCCGGCCCGCAGCCGCGCGCCCTACCGGCTGTACAACATCGGCAACCAGAATCCGGTGCCGCTGCTCCGCTACATCGAGGTGCTCGAGGCGTGTCTGGGCAAGAAGGCCCGCATGGAGATGTTGCCGCTGCAGCCGGGCGACGTCCCCGACACCGAAGCCGACGTCGCGGATCTGGTGGCCGACGTCGGCTACCGGCCGGCGACGAGCGTCGAGACGGGCGTGCGCAAGTTCGTCGAGTGGTATCGCGACTACTACCGCTGCTGACGCGCCGTGCAGACGCGCTCGAAGAGCTGCGCGTAGCGCTCCGCGATCTCGCCGAGCTGGTACTTGTCGAGCACCGACGGGTCGATGCCCTCGAAAGGCCGCGAGGCCCAGGCGCGGATCGCCCGGGCGAGCGCCTCGGCCGAGACGGCATCCGCGAGCACGCAGCCGGCCACGCCCTCGAGGATCTCCGACACGCCGCCGATCGCGGGCGTCGAGATCACGCCGATCCCGCACGCCAGCGCCTCGAGCACGACGTTGGGAAAGCCCTCGTAGCGCGACGAGAGCACGAGCGCGTCGGCCTCCGCGATCTGGCGGAACGGATTCGCGTGGAAGCCCGCGAGCGTCACCACGCGCTCGAGCCCGAGCGCGGCGCTGCGCGCCTCGACCTCGGCGCGCAGCGGTCCGTCGCCGAAGATCGTGAGCGAGACGTCCAGGTCGCGCAGCAGCACGAGCGCGTCGAGCAAGAGGTCGTAGCCCTTCACCGGGTACAGCCGCCCCGCGCACACCAGCCGCAGCCGCCCACCCGGCTCGCGACGGCGCCGACGCGTCTCGAGCGCGCCCGTGACGCGCTCCAGGTCGACGGGGTTGTTGATCACCACCGTCTTCTCGCGCGGCATGCCGTAGGTCTCGACCAGATCCGTCTGCATGTAGCGCGACTGACACACCACGGCGTCGAAGCGCGGGTAGACCGCGCGGTAGGTCGCGCGCCACAGCGCCCGGAGCTTGAACGGCTTGATCAGCTCCGTGACGATCGTGCTCTCCCGGCCGATGAACGCCGAGCGCCGCGGCATGATCGGCTTCATCGCGATCAGCGCGAGGTTCAGGTACGAGATCGTCGAGAACACCAGGTCGGGCCGGACGCGCCACACCACGCGCAGCAAACCGGGCAGCGCGCTGCGCAGTCGCGTGGAGCCGAGATCCACGAACTCGACGCCGGCCGGCACGTCGGAGCGATAGACCGGATTGGTCGTGTCGACGACCGCGAGCACCATCCGGAAGCGCGCCGGATCGAGCTGGCGGAGCAGCGTCACGATCACCCGCTCCGCACCGCCTCCCTTGAGTGTCGGAACGACGAACAGCACCGTGCGCACGGACGTGCCCCCCATGGCCTCGCGAGTTTGTAGCAGAGGGGGATCGGCGGTGTGCACCGCGCGAACGTGTTCCGCTACGCTCCTCGCCCCGGCGTCGCGCGCTCACGGTGATCGCGCTGGCCGCGCCCGTGGCCTCTCGAGGACCCGCATGGAGTTCAGCGGCGACGTCGCGCGCAAGCGCGGGCCGGGCGATCGGCTCGCGATCGAGGCCGCGAAGACCCGCGCAGCCGCGGCGGTGGGCGCGCGCACCGGCCGCTTCTACGTGCCCGCGGTGCTGCGCTTCGACGCGGCCGCGGGCGTGCTCGAGACCGGGCGCGTGCACGGCTTCGTGAGCTTGCTCGAGCTCGTGCTGCGCCGCGATCCGCGCTTGCTCGGCGTCTGCGAGCGCGTCGGACGGGCGGTCGCGGCGGCCCACGCCGAGCTGCGTCTTGCCGACGAGTTGCGCATGCCGCTGCCCGCGCCGCTCGCCGGCGAGCCGGCCGACCAATGCGTGCTGCACGGCGACCTGAACGGCTCGAACGTGGGCTTCGATCCCGACGGCGACCGGGTGGTGATCGTGGACTGGTCGGCGGCCCCGGCGCTCGGCGTCGCTGCGACGATCGGCAGCCGCTACTTCGACATCCTCTGGTTCGCCCTGTTCTTCTTCCGCTTCCGGCCCGGCGGCGCGCTCGTCGGCTGGTCGCCGGAGCGCTGGGCCGGCGCCTTCCTGGCCGGTTACGCCGACGAGTCGGGCCGCTTCTCCGCGGAGGCGCTGCGCGCCTACCACGCGACCGTGCGGACCTTCCTGGTGGACGACCTGCGCCGGGAGCAGGCGCGGCGCGGGCTCGGCCTGCGCGGTCTGCCGTACCGACTGTGGCGGCAGCTCGGCTTCCGTCGCTGGGAGAAGTTCGTCGACTCGGTTGCCGATCCGCACCCCCGCCGGCGCGCGAATGAAGAGAGCGGCCGGGCAGGGCGTCAGCGTGTCGAAGGCGAGTGACTCATGTGTGGCATCGTCGGAGTCGTGAGCGCTCGAGCGGAGATAGCGCCGGCCGTGTTCGACGGCTGGCGCGATCGGCTCGCGCACCGCGGCCCCGACCAGGCCGCGACCTTCCACGATCGCGGCCTGTTCCTCGGCTTCCGGCGCCTCGCGATCCTCGATCTCTCGCCCGCGGGTCACCAGCCGATGAGCACGCCCGACGGCCGCTACACCATCGTGTTCAACGGGCAGATCTACAACTTCGAGGAGCTGCGCGCGGACCTCGAGCACGAGGGCGTGCGCTTCCGCAGCCGCTCCGACACGGAGGTGCTGCTCGCGCTGTTCGCGCGCGAGGGCGTCGCGTGCCTGCCCAAGCTGAACGGCATGTACGCGTTCGCGATCTACGACGCGGTCGAGCGCACGCTCGTGCTGGTGCGCGACCGGCTGGGCGTGAAGCCGCTCTTCTACTGGCGTGACGGCGGCTCGCTCGCCTTCGCGTCGGAGCTGCGCGCGATCCGCGACGTGCCCGGCTTCCCGACGCAGCTCTGTGACGGGGCCATGGGCGCGTTCTTCCGCGTCGGTTCGATTCCCGACTGGACCTGCGTCCATCCCGGCGTGAGCAAGCTTCCGCCGGGCTACTGGCTGCGCTTCCGGCTCGACCAGCCCGCGAAAGAGGAGCCGACCCGCTACTGGGACCTGCCCGAGGTGGCCGAGCTCGAAGACGGGCGCAGCGAGGCTGCCTGGGTCGACGAGATCGAGGCGCTGCTCTACGACGCGACGCGCATCCGGCTGCGCTCCGACGTCCCGCTCGGCGTGTTCCTGTCCGGCGGCATCGACTCGGGACTGGTCGCGGCAGCGGCGGCCCGGCAGAAGCCGGGCCTCGCCTGCTTCACGGTGGGCTTTCGTGGCGAGGCCGAGGACGAGACTCCGCTCGCCGCGGCCACCGCGCGCCGGCTGGGCGTGCGCATGGAGACGCTCGACGTCGACGTGCGGCGCGGCATGAGCGAGCTGCCGGTCGTGATCGGTCACTTCGACGAGCCGTGCTCCGACACCTCCGCGCTGCCGACCGCGCTGATCTGCGCGGAGGCGCGCAAGCACCTGGTCGTGGTGCTGACCGGCGACGCGGGCGACGAGGTCTTCGGCGGCTACCGCAACCACGTGCGCGCCTGGCGCTGGCGCTCGCTGGAGCGCGTTCCAGCTCCGCTGCGCAGCGGCGTGGCCGGCCTGCTCACGTCGGTCTCGGCGCCCGACTCCGCTCTGCGTCGCTTCGCGCGCCGGCTGTCGCAGCCGGTCGGCCGCTTCGGCGTCGGCGCCACGCTCTACCCGTTCGAGGACTGGCAGGAGCGAGCGCTCGTCCCGTCCATGCGCATCGACGCGGACGAGCTCGTGCGCCGCTACGCCGCGCACCTGCCGGCCTGGAGCGGCGCGAGTCCGGTCGACCAGTCGCAGCGCACGGACCTGCGCAGCTACATGCTCGACGACATTCTCGTGAAGGTCGACCGCATGAGCATGCGCCACTCGCTCGAGCTGCGGTCGCCGTTCCTCGACTACCGGATGGTGGAGCTGGGCCTGCGCGTTCCGTCGCGCCTGCGCGTCCGGGGCGGCGTGAACAAGTACCTGCTGCGGCGCCTGGCCGAGCGCCATCTTCCGCCCGAGGTGTGCGCGGCACCGAAGCGCGGCTTCGCGATCCCGATCCAGTCCTGGCTGCGCGACCCGGCCGTGGCGAGCGCGATGCGCGCGCAGCTCGGCGCGTCCACGCCCGGCTTCCCGGACGCCTTCGTGCCCGGCGGCGCCGAGTGGCTGTGGGCGGCCGCGCAGGCGAACCCGGCCATCCAACGCGCGGTCGTGATCGGACTCTGCTACCGCTGGTGGTGCGAAGCGCGCAGCGCGGGGCGCTGAGCGCCCCGGCCGGTCGATCGCGCGGGCCGCGCTTGTCTGCTACTCCCACCCAACGCGAAACGACGGATTCCCGCCGAGGGGCTCGAGCATGGCCAACGCGCGCACCGCGCTGATCACAGGCATCACCGGACAGGACGGCTCCTACCTCGCCGAGCTTCTGCTCGCGAAGGGCTACCGCGTGATCGGCATGGTGCGGCGCTCGAGCAGCGAGAACTTCGAGCGTATCGCGCACATGGTCGATCGGCTCCAGCTGCGCCAGGCCGACCTGCTCGATCAGCTCTCGCTCGTGAACCTGTTGCAGGACGTCGCGCCCGACGAGGTCTACAACCTGGCCGCGCAGTCGTTCATCCCCACGAGCTTCAGCCAGCCGATGCTCACCGCAGAGATCACCGCGCTGGGCGTGACGCGCATGCTCGAGGCGATCCGGCTGGTGAACCCGAAGATCCGCTTCTACCAGGCGAGCTCGAGCGAGATGTTCGGGCGCGTGCGCGCGACGCCGCAGGACGAGCTGACGCCGTTCCACCCGCGCAGCCCGTACGGCGTGGCCAAGCTCTACGGTCACTGGATCACCGTGAACTACCGCGAGAGCTACGGCCTGTTCGCGTGCTCGGGAATCCTGTTCAATCACGAGTCGCCGCGCCGCGGCCGCGAGTTCGTCACGCGCAAGATCGCCGAGGGCGCCGCGCGCATCGCGCTCGGACAGGCGAGCCAGCTCGAGCTCGGCAACGTCGACTCGAAGCGCGACTGGGGCTACGCGCCCGAGTACGTCGAGGCCATGTGGCGGATGCTCCAGCAGGGCGCACCCGACGATTTCGTCGTCGGCACGGGCCGCCACCACACGCCGCGCGACTTCTGCGAGCTGGCGTTCGCGCGCGTGGGGCTCGACTACCGCCAGCACGTGCGCACGAATCCGAGCCTGCTGCGGCCGGCCGAGGTCGACACGCTGCTCGCCGACGCGACCAAGGCGCGCGAGCGGCTGGGCTGGGAGGCGCGCACGAGCTTTCGCGAGCTCGTCGAGCTGATGGTCGACGCCGAGCTCGAACGCGGGCGGAAGAGCGCGCTGGTCTCGCGGAGCTAAGCGCTTGCGCGTTCTCGTCACCGGCGGCGCGGGCTTCATCGGCTCGCACCTCGTGCGCGCGTGCCTCGAGGCGGGCGAGCAGGTGCGCGTGTTCGACGACTTCAGCAGCGGCCAGGCGGAGAACCTGCGCGAGGTATCGGGCCAGATCGAGGTCGTCGAAGCCAGCATCGTCGACCTGGCTGCTCTGGAGCACGCCGCGCGCGGCTGCGAGATCGTCTACCACCACGCGGCGATCGCCTCGGTGCCGCGCTCGGTCGAGGATCCCGTCGGCACGCACGCGGTGAACGCGACCGGCACGCTGCACGTGCTCGAGGCCGCGCGGCGCGCCCGCGCGCGGCGCGTGGTCTACGCGAGCTCGTCGGCGGTGTACGGGGACGACGAGCGCCTGCCGAAACACGAGGACATGCAGGCCCGTCCGCGCTCGCCCTACGCTCTGCAGAAGCTCTTCGGTGAGTCGTACTGCGAGCAGTACGCGCGCCTCCACGGCCTTCCGAGCGTGAGCCTGCGCTACTTCAACGTGTTCGGGCCGCGCCAGGATCCGAAGTCGATGTACGCGGGCGTGATTCCGCTGTTCGTCACCGCGCTGTGTGCGGGTGCGCGGCCGCGCATCTTCGGCGACGGGCTCCAGACACGCGATTTCGTGTACGTGGGCGACGTCGTGGCCGCGAACCGCGCGGCGGCGCAGGCCAAGACGGGCGTGTCCGGCGAGCCCGTCAACATCGGGCGCGGCCAGCGCACGACGCTGCTCGAGCTGCTCGCGCTGTGCGCCGCGGCGCTCGGTGAGCCGCTTCCCGAGCCGAGCTTCGAGGCCGTGCGGCCCGGCGACGTGCGCCACAGCCAGGCGGACGTGTCGCGCGCCGCCGAGCGCCTGGGCTTCCGCGCGCGCACGCCGCTCGACGCGGGCCTGCGCGAGACGGTGCGCTGGTACGCGGGAGCGACGGCATGATGCGCATCCTTCCCCTGCGCTCGCTGGCGGTGCTGGCGTACATGGCGATGGTGCTCGCGTTGACCACGCTGCCGGGCCGACAGGTCGCGCGCTGGGGCATCAACAGCGCGCTGCTCGACCTCGCGCACATTCCCCTGTTCACGGGACTCACCTTGGTTACCCTGTGGGCCGTCGTGGGGCCGCGCGTGCAGCGCTTCGCGTTCGTCGTGCTGGCGATCGTCGCGTTCGCCGCCGTCGACGAGTGGCTGCAGCGCTTCGCACCGGGTCGCGTCGCCTCGCTCTCCGACTTCGTGCGAGATGTGATCGGGGTGGGAATCGGGGTTGCGCTCGCGGAGGCATCGCGGCCGCTCGTCCTGGCCTTTCGAAGGGAGTCACAACGATGAACATCGCCGTGATCGGCACGGGCTACGTCGGTCTCGTCACGGGCGCCGGCTTCGCGGAGTTCGGCATCAACGTCACCTGCGTCGACAAGGACGCGGACAAGATCGCGCGGCTCGAGCGCGGCGAGGTGCCGATCTTCGAACCCGGGCTCGAGGAGCTGGTGCGCCGCAACGCGTCGGCCGGCCGGCTGCGCTTCACCACCGACGCGAAGCGCGCCGTGCAGCAGTCGCTGGTGATCTTCATCGCCGTGCCGACGCCGCCGCAGGAGGACGGCAGCACGGACCTCTCCTACGTCGACGAGGTCGCGCGCACGATCGGCACGCACCTCGACGGCTACAAGGTCGTAGTCACCAAGAGCACGGTGCCGGTGAAGACCGCCGAGCGCGTTCGGCGCACGATCGTCGAGGCCGCGGCGTCCGCAGGCAAGCAGGGCATCCGCTGCTCGGTGGCCTCGAACCCGGAGTTCCTGCGCGAAGGCAGCGCCGTCGAGGACTTCCTGCATCCCGACCGCGTGGTGATCGGCGCGGACGATCCCGAAGCGATCGCGATCCTGAAGGACCTGTACAAGCCGCTCAACCTGATCGAGGTGCCGTTCGTGATCACGAACGTCGCGACCGCCGAGCTGATCAAGTACGCAAGCAACGCGTTCCTGGCCACCAAGATCAGCTTCATCAACGAGATCTCGGCGCTGTGCGAGGCGGTCGGCGCCGACGTGCACCACGTGTCGCGGGCGATGGGCCTCGACGGGCGCATCGGCCGCAAGTTCCTGCACCCGGGCCCGGGCTACGGCGGCTCGTGCTTCCCCAAGGACACGCTGTCGCTGGTCCAGTTCAGCCGCGAGTTCGGTGTCGAGCAGCGCATCGTCGCGGCGACAGTGGCGGCGAACGACGCGCAGCGCGAGCGCATGATCGTGAAGGTCGAGCAGATGGTCGGGAGCCTGCGCGGCAGGACGATCGGCGCGCTCGGCCTCTCCTTCAAGCCGAACACCGACGACGTGCGCGAGTCGCCGGCGATCTGGGTGATCCGGCAGCTGCAGGCGCGCGGCGCGCACGTGCGCTGCTACGACCCGGAGGCGATGATGACCGCGGCGCGCGAGCTCAGCGGCGTGGAGTTCTGCGAGGACGCCTACGACACCGCCAAGGGCAGCGACGCGCTGCTCTTCCTCACCGAGTGGAACGAGTTCCGCAAGCTCGATCTCGCGCGCCTGAAGGAGCTCCTGCGCGAGCCGGTCGTGGTCGACATGCGCAACGTCTGCGAGCCGGCCGAGATGCTGCAGCTCGGCTTCCGCTACACCGGAGTGGGGCGATAGCAAGGACGCCCGAGATCCTGCCCGTCGTGCTCGCGGGCGGCGCGGGCACGCGCTTCTGGCCCGCGAGTCGCAGGGCCAGGCCCAAGCCGTTCGTGCCGCTGGTCGGCCAGCGCACTCTGCTCGCGGACACGCTCGAACGCCTGCGTCTGCTCGCGCCGGCGGAGCACACCACGGTCGTGGCCGCCGCTGTGCTGGCGAGAGCCTCGCGCGCGGCGCTGCGCGCGTATCCGGGCACGCGGCTCCTGCTCGAGCCGCTGGCGCGCAACACCGCGGCGGCGATCGCCTGGGCGGCGGCCGACGCGCTGGGCCGCGGTCACGACGGCGTGCTCGGCGTGTTTCCGGCCGATCACCACATCGCGCGTCCCGAAGCGTTCGCGGCTTGCGTCGTGCGCGCCGCGCGCGCGGCCGCCGACGGCGACCGCCTGGTGCTGCTCGGCATCGAGCCGACGCGGCCCGACACCGGCTACGGATACCTGCGGCTCGGACGCGGTGTGAAGGCAGGCGGCATTCGCACCGTCGAGCGCTTCGTCGAGAAGCCCTCGCTCGCGCGCGCGCGGCGCTTCGTCTCCAGCGGCGCGTATCTCTGGAACTCCGGCATGCTGGTCGCGCGACCCTCGCTCATCCTGGAGGAGACGCGCGCGCTCGCGCCCGAGGTGTGGCGCGCGCTGGGCCCGACACTTTTGCGGATCGCCGCCGGCCGGAGTGTTCCGCGCCAGGCGCTGGCGCGCGCCTGGGCCCGAACCAAGCCCCTCTCGTTCGACTACGCGGTGCTCGAGCGCAGCCGCCGCGTCTCGGCGCTCCCGGGCCGCTTCGCGTGGTCCGACCTGGGCAGCTGGGACGCGCTCGGCGAACGCCTCATGCGTCTCGACGGCAACCGGGTACACTGCATGCCGCCGCCGCTGTTGCTCGAAGCCGAGCGCAATGTCGTATGGAGCTCGGCCGATAGGCAGGTGGTGCTGATCGGGGTACGGGACTTGCTTGTGATCCAGACCACCGACGCTCTACTGGTCTGCGCTAATGATCGGGCGCAGGACGTGAGGAAGGTCGTCGATGCGTTCACCCGCCAGCATCGTGAAGAGCTCGTATAGGAATTCCGTCTCACCGGACGGAATGAGGCAGACAGGCATGAAGGACCGCAACGAAGCACTGCGCGCGATCCCGCTGTTCCAGAATCTCGACGAGAAGGACCTCGGCGAGATCGCCACTCTTCTGATCGACCGCAAGTTCCCGCGCGATGCCGTGATCTACGAGGACGGCTCGATCGGCGACTACATGTACTTGATCCAGGAAGGGCAGGTGAAGGTCACGAAGATGTCCGAGGACGGGCGCGAGAAGATCCTCGAGATCCTCGGGCCCGGCGACTTCCACGGCGAGATGGCACTGCTCGACCGCGCGCCGCGCTCGGCGTCGGTGAAGACCACCACGCCCTGTGTGCTGCTCGCCCTGTCGCGCCAGGATTTCCTCGGCCTGCTCAAGCAGAACCACGAGGTGACGCTCGAGCTGATCCGCGTGCTCGCGCGCCGCCTGCGCGAGACCGACGAGCAGATCCGCGGCCTCTCCTTCGAGCGCGTCGAGAGCCGCGCGCGGCGGCTGCTGGCGCGCCTGGCCAAGGAGAAGGTCTCCGACCGGACCGACCGAATGGCCACCTCGCCGATCACGCACCAGCAGCTCGCGGATCTCGTGGGCACGTCCCGCGAGACCATCACGCGCGTCGTGAAGGAGCTGAAGGACAGCGGCTGGCTCGAGCAGGAAGGCAAGCGCTACCTGGTGCCCACCGAAGACACGGACGCCGCCGAGCGGGCCTGAACCGGGTTCGGTCGTGTGCTAGCTCTTCGGGACCGATTACGCCCCAGGAGGTCCTCGAAGATGCGGGTCGCCGCGATCCTTTGCGTCCTGCTGCTCGCCGCAGCCGTCGGCTGCACGTCCAAGGAAACCCGCATCGCCGAGCAGCGCACGGCGGCCGACGCGTTCTTCGAGGAGAAGGAGTGGAGCGAGGCGAAGATCGCCTACATGAATCTGCTCCAGATCGCGCCGAACGACGCTGAGGCGCACTACAAGATGGCCGAGACCCTGTGGGCCATGCAGGAGTACGGCGAGGCGCTCTGGCAGTACAAGGAAGCGTCGCGGCTCGCGCCCGAGAACACCGAGTGGCGCATGCGGCTGACGCAGGTCCTGTTCGCCGCGCGCGACTACGACACCGCCCTCGAGCAGGTCTCGGCCGTGCTCGAGAAGGACGCCCAGAACATCGACGCGCTGCTGCTGCGCGGCGCGCTGAAGTCGGTGAAGGGCGACATCGACGGCCTGCTCGAGGACGTCGAGGCCTCGCTGGCGATCAATCCCGACCATCCCGACTCGCTCGCGCTCAAAGCCCAGGCGCTCGGCCGCAAGGGCGACATCGCCGGCGCGGAGGAGGCGCTGCGCAAGCTCGTCGCGGTGAAGCCGACCGCGTCGAACCATCTGTCGGTCGCGCGCTTCCTGGCGATCATCGGCAAGAACGACGAAGCGCTGGTCGAGCTGAACGCGGCCATCGCCGCGGCGGAGAAACCGGAGGAGCGCACGCAGGCGCGCCTGTTCCTGACCAACTTCTACATCAACCAGGGACAGAACGACAAAGCCGAGGAGGTGCTGCTCGAGGCGCGCGCCGACGCACCGGACGACGCGAGCGTGCTGCTCACGCTCGCCCGCTTCTACTACGCCGTCGACAAGGGCGAGCAGGCCGAGGCGATGCTCGAAGAGAGCGTGAAGATGCAGCCGGACTCGGCCGAGCCGCTGCTCGTGCTCGCGGACTACCACCGGCGCGCGGGCAACGTCGCGCAGGCGATCGCCGACGTCGACCGCGCGATCGCGGTGGAGCCGAAGAGCGAGGCCGCGCGCCTGCGCCGCGCCGAGCTGATCGTCGATCAGAAAGGCGAGGAGGCGACGCCGACGGAGGAGTCGTGGACGATCGTGCGCGAGGTGCTGAAGGACAACCCGCGCAGCCTGCTCGGCCTGTTCACCGAGGGCAAGTTCTACCTGCTGGACAAGAAATACGCCGAGGCCGCGACCAGCCTGCGGCGCGTGATCGACGAGCAGCCGAGCGCCGCCGCGCACGTCTTGCTGGGCACGGCCTATCTGGCGCAGAAGCAGAACGACCTCGCGCGCAGCGAGTTCCTGCAGGCGCTGCAGGTCGACGCGCAGTACACACCCGCGCGTAGCCAGCTGTCGGCGCTGTACCTCGGCGCGGGCGAGGACGAGAACGCCGCGCGCGAAGCCAAGCTCGTGCTCGACCAGAGCCCGAAGGACCTGCGCATCCGCCTGATCCTGGCCGAGGCGTTGACGCGCCTGAAGCGGAT
Source organism: Myxococcota bacterium (assembly GCA_040902485.1). Lineage (GTDB taxonomy): Bacteria > Myxococcota_A > UBA9160 > SZUA-336 > SZUA-336 > VGRW01. The sequence goes on from JBBDXF010000028.1 coordinate 108,394, forward strand.
CCACGAGGCGCGCGAGGTGCTCAGGCCGATCGAGGTCACCGAGGCGATGCCCGCGCCGATGCGGCTGAAGATCGCGCAGCTCTACCGCCGCACCCGCGACACCAAGGCGGCCGCGCCGATCCTGCAGGCGTTGCTCAAGGAGAACCCCACCGATCCCGCGGCGATGGGCGAGCTGATCCAGGCCGACCTCGACGAGCGCAACCACGAGGCGGCGCTGGTCAAGATCGACGCCTTCCTCGAGGAGCAGCCGGACAACGTGCCGCTCTACGAGATGCGCGCGAAGGTGCGGCTCGCCTCGCCCGGCGGCGACAAGCCGGAGTCGATCGAGCTCGCGCTCGCCGATCTGAACACGTCGATCGAGAAAGATCCCAAGCGCGTCGAAACCGTCGTCACGCTCGGCAAGCTCTACCGCACCATGTGGCAGCGCGACGGCTCGCACCTGGACGATTCGATCAACGCCTACAAGAAGGCGCGCGAGCTCGACCCGCAGAACGCGCTGATCGCGCTCGAGCTCGCGGCGCTCACCGAGCAGGCGGGCCGCTACCCCGAGGCGATCGAGAACTACGAGACGGTGCTCCGGCTCGACCAGGACCAGGCCGGCGCCAAGAACAATCTCGCGTGGCTGCTGGCGGACAACGCCAACGCGAGCCCCGCCGATCTCGATCGCGCGCTGCAGCTCGCGCAGGACGCCAAGAACGCGATGCCCAACGATCCGAGCGTCGCCGACACGCTGGGCTGGGTGATGTACAAGAAGGGCATCCCCTCCGCGGCGATCGCGCTGTTCCGCGAGTCGATCGACGGCTACCCCGAGGGCCACCCGCTGCGCGGCACCGTGCGCTACCACCTCGCCGCCGCCTACGAGAAGAACGGCGAGCGCGACAGGGCGGTCCAGGAGCTGAAACGCGCGCTCGACGAGGACTCCAACTTCAACGAGCGCGAGGCCGCCGAGAAGCTGCTGAAGGAGCTCCAGGCCGGCTGATCGCCCGCTGCGGAAACCCTTCTAAAGAGGCGCTTGGCGGCTGCCGATGCGCGTCGAGGAAAGGGGAATCCATGTCCTCGCTGCGCTCCATCGCTTGGGTCGTTGTGCTCGTCGTGCCCGGTCTGTGCTTCGCGCAGGACCAGGGCGCCGGCGTGACGCCTGACGGCAAGAAGGGACAGATCTACAAGGTCCAGAAGGGCGACACGCTCTGGGCGATCTCGCAGACCTATCTCGGCACGCCCTGGATCTGGCCCTCGCTCTGGAAGGAGAACGAGGCGGAGATCGCGAATCCGCATCTGATCTACCCCGGCGAGCTGATCTGGCTCTCCGAGGGCATGATGCGCAAGCTCACCCCGGAGGAGGCCGCGCGGCTCGCCGCCGCGGGCGCACAGGGCGGCGAAACGCCGGCCGCGCCGGCTCCCGAGGCGCCCGCTCCGGAGGCGCGCAAGATCGCGCCGGCCGCCGAGGAGGATCCCTTCGCCGCCCTCGACGCCGCCGAGGTGACCGACGACTACAAGCTGCCGATTCCGACACTTCAGGGTGTCAGCTTCGTCTCGGACGACTTGCTCAAGGCGAGCGGCGCGCTGATGGGGAACCACGAAGAGAACTACTGGACGGTCCAGGGCCAGCGCTCGATCGTGAGCGTCGGCGAGGGCCAGGCCCACGTCGGCGACGCGTACACGGTCTTCCGGGTGCGCCGCCCGCTGCGCCATCCCGACACGGGCGAGCTGCTCGGCTACTTCATCCAGGTGCTCGGCAAGGCCGAGATCACGCAGCTCCTGCCCGAGACCTCGTGGGTGCGCATCACGGCGTCGTGGTCCGAGATGCAGCCCGGCGACCGCGTGATGCCGTTCGTCGAGGAGCCGGACGCGATCACCGAGGTGCGCGTCGGCCAGCCCGTGAAGGGCGAGATCGTCGCGTTCGAGCCGTACCGGCTGCGCGTCGGCGACCGCGACTTCGTCGTGCTCGACCAGGGCACGCAGAACGGTGTCGTGCCCGGCCGCCGGCTCCAAGTGTACCGCGCCGGACGCCCGGCCCGCGATCCGCTCTCGTCGCAGATGATGATGGTTCCCGACGACATCGTGGGCGAGGTCTTCGTGGTGAAGGCGGGCGAGAAGACGTCGCTCGCCCTCGTCACCCGCTCGGACCGCGAGCTGATCGTCGGCGACAGCTTCCGCAACAACTGACCGCGGCGGTGCCCGGCGCGGCGTAGCCGCGCCACCCGCTCTCCGCTCGCTCGCTTCGCGCGTCGCGCTCGCTTGCCGGACGTGCTGCGCGACTGCTCGGAACGGATTCGGCTAGGCTTCGGGTGTGCTTCCCCGAGCCATGCTGTTCGTGCCCGGCGACAGCGAGCGCAAGCTCGCGAAGGGCGACGCGTCGGGCGCCGACGCGCTGATCCTCGATCTCGAGGACGCCGTGGTGGCCGACCGGCGGCCGTTCGCGCGCGGGCTGGTGCGTGAGTACCTGTCGGCGCGGCGCGCTCCGCGCCGGCCGCGGCTGTGGGTGCGCATGAATCCGCTCGACTCGGCCGACGCGCTCGCCGACCTCGCGGGCGTGATGGCGGGCGCACCCGACGGAATCGTGGTTCCGAAGACCGGCTCGGGCGCGGACGTCGTCCGGCTCGACCACTTCCTGTCGGCGCTGGAGGCGCGCGAGGGCATCGCGCTCGGCAGCACGCGCATCCTGCCGGTCGCGACCGAGACCGCCGGCGCGCTGTTCGGTCTGTCGAGCTACGTCGGTGCGAGCGCGCGGCTGCACGGTCTGACCTGGGGCGCCGAAGACCTGCCCGCGGCGCTGGGCGCGAGCACCAACCGCGCACCGGACGGCGAGCTCGCGTTCGTGTACCAGCTCGCGCGCGCGCTCTGTCTGGCCGCGGCGGTCGCCGCCGAGGTACAGCCGGTCGACACGGTCTATCCCGACTTCCGCGATCTCGCGGGGCTCGAGCGCAACGCGTCGCGCGCGCGCATGGACGGCTTCACCGGCAAGATCGCGATCCACCCCGACCAGGTGCCGATCATCCAGGCCGCGTTCACGCCCACGGACGTCGAGCTCGCGCACGCGCGCGAAGTGGTGGCGGCGTTCGCGGCGAATCCGAACGCGGGCACCGTCGCGCTCGACGGCAAGATGCTCGACCGCCCGCACCTGACGCAAGCTCGCAGGACGCTCGCGCGTCTGGTGGGTCCCGGCGCGGCGTAGCCGCGTACAGTGGGTCCCGGCGCGGCGTAGCCGC